>NZ_CP031357.1:102500-1451250 GCF_003355455.1 Erythrobacter aureus | reverse complement strand
GCGCGGGTCGACGCCCCAATGCGAATAGAAGCGGCGGTCCTCGGTCGCGAGAAATGCCTCGACGACATGCGGCGGCAGCTTCGCCACCTCGACCGGCTCGTCGGTAATCGCGCCATTGCGCGCGATCGGCGTGCCATCGGCCGCCAGAAGCGTGATCTGCGGCGCTGCGATCGGTTCGAGCGACTTGGACAGCGGCGCGGTGATCGCCAGCCACGCCACCAGCGCAATGAACAGGCCGATCAGCCCGGCAAGAATGCGCCCCGCCCACCAGCGCTTGCGGCGGCCTCGCCAGTAGTCGCGCTGCCAGAAGCGCAGGCGCTTCTTCTCTTCGGCTGCCAGCGCATCGTCGAGACGGTCCAGCCGATTGTCCCAATCCTCGTAATCGAGCCCGTCATGCGTGGCGTAATAGCCGCGATGCGGAGAGAACTCCGCCTGCGGTTCGGGCTTGCGCCGGAAGGAATCGAAAACGCCCATCGCCTACTGTGTTAATCTAACAACACAGTAATTCATAGGGGGTCTATCCTTAACTCTTCCCGACCACGCTTTCGGGCAGGTCCTCGCCGAACACCCGCTGGTAGTATTCGGCCACCAGCATGCGTTCTTCCTCGTCGCATTTGTTGAGGAAGCTGAGGCGGAAGGAGAAGCCGACGTCCTTGAAGATGGCGTAGTTCTGCGCCCAGGTGATGACCGTACGCGGGCTCATCACGGTGCTGATGTCGCCGTTGATGAAGCCCTGGCGCGACAAATCTGCGACCTTGATCATGTCGGCGAGAATCTTGGGATCGATCTCCGGATTCTTCGCCTCGACGATCTTCTGTTCGGTCTCGGCCGGAAGGTAGTTGAGGCCGACGACGATGTTCCAGCGGTCCATCTGGCCCTGGTTGATCTGCTGCGTGCCGTGATAGAGGCCGCTCGTGTCGCCCAGTCCCACCGTGTTGGCGGTGGCGAAGAGGCGGAAATGCGGGTCGGGCCGGATCACGCGGTTCTGGTCGAGCAGGGTCAGCTTGCCCTGCTGTTCGAGCACGCGCTGGATCACGAACATCACGTCGGGACGGCCCGCGTCATATTCGTCGAACACCAGCGCGACCGGATGCTGCAGCGCCCATGGCAGCAGACCTTCGCGGAACTCGGTGACCTGCAACCCGTCGCGCAGCACGATGGCATCGCGCCCCACCAGATCGATACGGCTGATATGCGCATCGAGGTTAATGCGGATGCACGGCCAGTTGAGGCGCGCGGCGACCTGTTCGATATGGGTCGACTTGCCGGTGCCGTGATAGCCCTGCACCATCACGCGCCGGTCGTGCGCGAAGCCGGCAAGGATCGCGAGCGTCGTGTCCGGATCGAAAACATAGGCTTCGTCGAGATCGGGCGTGCGTTCGTCCGGCTTGGAGAAAGCGGGTACCTGCCAGTCGATATCGATCCCGAAGGTCTCGCGCACGTCGACGGTGATGTCGGGCGCGGCGAGCACGGTTTTGGCGGAAGCGTCGAAGGTCTTGTCGGTCATATCGTTCATCGCGAAAGGCGGGTTAGACGGATGGGTAGGTGGCTGCAAGCAACGAAATCGCGGTACGGCCCAAGCGGCACTCGACTCTCCCCCCGGGCCGCCGCATAGTCGCCCCCGATGCCGCCGACACCGCTTTCCGAACGCCTCCGCCTAAAGCTCGTCGAGCGAGTGCGCGGTGTGTTCAACGATGTGGAAGGGGGGCAGAAACCGGTGCCGCCGTCCGACGAGGCGCTGTTCGAGCGCGACAGTCCGATCCGCATGGTCCACGCCGATATCGTGGCGATGATGGTCGGCGGAATCAGAGGCCTGCTGCTGCAGATGCTCCATCCGCACGCGCTCCAGGGCGTGCTCGACCATTCCAATTTTCGCAGCGACATGCATGGGCGGCTGCGACGAACGGCGCGATTTATCGCCGTTACCTCCTTCGGCCATCGCGATGACGCCATGGAGGCAATCGAGCGGGTAAACCGGATACACGCGCGCGTTTCCGGTACATTGCCCGACGGTTCCCCCTATTCGGCTACCGACCCACGCACCCTCGCCTGGGTCCATGTGGCCGAGGCGACCAGCTTTCTCGCCGCCTACATCCGCCACGTTAAGCCGGACATGCACGGCGCTGAGCAGGACGAATACTATCGCCAATTCGCTCTTGTCGCCCGGGCATTGGGGGCCGATCCGGTGCCGGAAAACCGCCGCGAGGCCGAAACGATATTTCGCGACCTTCGCGCCGGCCTGACCAGTTCACCGGCTGCGCGGGAGATTGCCCAACTCGTGCTTACCCAGCGCCCCGAAGGCTCGCCCCCGGCCGTCCAGGCCCTGCTTGGCGCGGAAGCGGTTGCCCTGCTCCCGCCATTCGCCCGCTCGATGCTCGGCCTGGAACGACCGGGCCTCGCGGCGATACCGGCACGCGCGGCGACGTGGGGCATGGGCAAAACGCTGCGCTGGGCCTTCCGACAGGGCTAGCCAAAGCAGTTGCGTGCCGGGTTCCATCATCCGCGCGGCGCGAAGAGCGTGATACCGTCCCGGCTCCGTGAAACCCGAAGCGCATAACTCGTTTGTTGTAGAAAAAAGGAGGCCCCCATGTCGTATTATCTGTCCACCCACATGCATGAAACCTTCGAAGATGCGATGCCGCAAGTCGAACGTGCCTTGGCGGATCAGGGCTTCGGCATCGTCACCCGGATCGACATGAGCGCGACATTCAAGGACAAGCTGGGCAAGGATTTCAAGCCCTATACCATCCTCGGTGCATGCAATCCGGAGGCAGCGCATGCCGCTCTGCAGCTCGAAGACAAGGTGGGTACCATGCTGCCCTGCAATGTTATCGTGCAACAGGTTCACAAGGGCCTGGTCGAAGTCGCCGCCATCGATCCGGTCGCTTCGATGCAGGCAATCGACAATCCCGATCTCGACCGGGCGGCCCGCGAAATCCGGAACAAGCTGGCAGCCGCGATCGACATGCTCGGGGGCTAGGCGATCGCGCGCGATTTCCGCAGCATTTGATAGGCTTCCACCACCCGGTTGAGCCGCGCCTCATATTGCCGATCGCCACCGTTTCGGTCGGGGTGATAGCGGCGCACGAGTTCCGAATAGCGACGGCGCAGGCGGCGGCGATCGGTGTCGAGCCCCAGCCCCATCGCCTCCAGCGCCTCGGCCTCTTCGCGGCTGAAGCGGCCATCCATCGCCATTTCCGCTTCGCGTTTTGCACGGCTCTTGATCCCGGCCGCCCGCGCCGAAATCGCATCGAGCGGATCGTCGAAATCGGCCCAGCGGGGCATACCATCGACACCTGCGTTGGGGCGGAAGCTGGGGCTTTCGGTGCGCCAGCCCGCGCCGGGGGATTGTGCGGCAAAGACTTCCTCGGCGCTCATTCCCTCGAACCAATCATAGCCCGCGTTGAATTCGCGTACATGGTCGAGACACAGCCAGCGCCATTCCCCCGGACCGTCGAATCCATGCCCGCGCCCGCCCGGCGCGCGGAACTCGCCAGCCTCCTCGCAGGTAGGGTGCGCGCACACTTTGCCGCTTTCTTCGTACCTTCCGTGAAACCTTGTCCGGCGCATTCGTTCTAGAATGGGGAGCGAAACGCGCTATGCAAACCCCGAGAAGGAGATTCGAACCCGTGGCAGGAACCGTCCAACAGGAAATGGAACGCCGTTTGATCGATGCGTTCGAGCCCACCCGGCTCGAGGTAATCAACGACAGCGCCAAGCACTCCGGTCACGCGGGCGACGACGGCAGCGGAGAATCGCATTTCACCGTGGTGATCGAGGCCGCCGCCTTTGCCGAGAAGTCGCGTCTCGAGCGCCAGCGAATGGTCAACAAGGCGCTGGGCGACATTCCCGGCGAGCGGGTTCACGCACTCGCCATTCAGGCCTCGGCACCCACCAGTTAGGAGAGTAAACGCATGGCACTGTTCGAGCAGACGCTGACCCCGGTCACTCACGATCTCGGACAGTTCCAAGTGCGACGGGTGCTGCCGTCCAAGGCACGCAGCATGGTCGGCCCGTTCATCTTTGTCGACCAGTTCGGCCCCGCGCAGCTCGACCTCGGCAGCGGCATGGATGTCCGCCCCCATCCGCATATCAATCTCGCCACGGTCACTTGGCTGTTCGAGGGAGCGATCGACCATCGCGACAGCCTGGGCAGTTTCTCGACCATCCGGCCCGGCCAAGTCAATCTGATGACCGCCGGCAGGGGCATCGTTCATTCGGAACGCTCGCCGCAGGCAGAACGCCAGGCAGGACCGAAGCTCTACGGCATGCAAACCTGGCTCGCCCTGCCCGACGGACGCGAGGAGATCGATCCGGCCTTCGAAGCGATCACCGCTCTGCCCGTGATTGAGGATGGCCGCGCCACGGCCACGGTCATCATGGGCGAACTATGGGGCGAACGCGCGCCGACCACGACCTATGCCGACACCATCTATGCCGAAATCGTCCTCGGTGCAGGCGGGGCGATCCCGCTGGAGGAAGACGCCGACGAAAGGGCGGTCATGCTGGTGGGAGGCGAGGCAAGCGTGGACGGCCATGCGCTCAAGGAATTCGAGCTCGCCGTCCTGCAGCCCGGGCGCGACATGACGCTGGAAAGCAGGAGCGGGGCGCGGGTCATGCTGCTCGGCGGCGAAGCGTTCGAGACGAAGCGCCATGCCTGGTGGAATTTCGTCAGCTCCAGCCGCGAGAGAATCAACCAGGCCAAGGACGATTGGCGCGAGGGCCGCTTTCCCAAAGTTCCGGGCGACGAGGAGGAATTCATCCCCCTGCCCGAAGGGGCGCCCAAGACCGTTACCTATCCGTAAAGGGGAATTCATGAGTTTCGAAGGCAAGACCGCCTGGATCACGGGCGCGAGCAGCGGCATCGGCGCGGCTCTGGCGCGCGAATGGGCAAGCCGCGGTGCGCGCATCATCCTGTCGGGCCGCGACCAAGCGAGGCTCGCCAGCGTGGCGGAAGGCATCGAAACGGAGACGCTGATCCTGCCCTTCGACGTGCGCGACGACGAGGCCATGCGGGCAGCGACGAGCAAGGCCATCGCCTGGCAGGGCGGTGTCGATATCTTCGTCGCCAATGCAGGTGTATCGCAGCGCAGCGCGGCGATCGACACCGACATTTCCGTCTATCGCGAAATTATCGATATCGACCTCACCGCACAGATCGCCGCGACGCAGGCGTTGCTGCCGCATCTGGTCGAACGGCAGAGCGGTACGCTGCTGTTCATCAGCTCGATTGCCGGCAAGGTCGGCGTGCCGATGCGAACCGCCTATTGCGCGGCGAAGTTCGGGCTGATCGGCTATGCCGACGCGTTGAGGGCCGAGCTTTCGCAGGAAGGGGTTTTGGTCCATGTCGTGTGTCCCGGTTCGGTCGCGACCGATGTCAGCCGCAACGCGCTGACCGCCGACGGCAGCAGGCGCGGACGCAGCGACCAGGTGATCGACAACGGCATAGCCCCTGCCGAGGCCGCCAGGCGGATTGTCGATGCGGTCGCGGCCAACCAGCGCGAAATTATCGTGGCCGAAGGCATGGAAGAGGCGATGGGCGAAATGCGCCGCACGCCCGATCAATTGCTCGACCAGGTCGCGGGCATGGTCGCGGCGGGCTATATGGAAAAGATGAAGGCGGAAGGCTGAGCATGACACTCGAACAGAAGCGGGTCGTGCTCGCCAACGGGATCGAACTCGACGTGGTCGACGAAGGGCCGCGCGATGCGCCGGTTTTGATTTTCCTTCACGGCTTTCCCGAAAGCCACCGCACCTGGCGCAACCAGATCGCACATTTCTCGGACAGGTTCCGTTGCATAGCGCCCGACCAGCGCGGCTATCGCGGATCGTCCAAGCCACAAGAGGTCGAGGCCTATACGCCCGACAAGCTGGTGGGCGACGTGTTCCTTCTGGCCGATGCGCTGGACGTCGATACATTCACCATCGTCGGCCACGACTGGGGCGGCGCGATCGCGTGGGGTGTCGCCTACGGTGGGATGATGAACGGGCGCGTGACGCACGCGATTATTGCCAACGCGCCGCACCCGGTGCTGTTTCCCAAACTGCTCTACACAAACCGCGAGCAGCGCGAGGCGAGCCAGTACTTTCGCGATTTCCGAGACACCGGCAATGATGCGCTGGTGCGCGAACATGGCTTGGCCGCCCTCCTCATGAAAGTCTTCGAGGGCCAGGTGATGGCCACCATGGAACCCGAGGAACAGGCCGCCCTGCTCAAGGACTGGTCCGATCCCGATGCGGCAATCGGCATGCTCAATTACTATCGCGCCAGCCCGATGGAGGTGCTGCCGATGGATGCCCCATTCGAGCTGCCCGAAGGGTACCAAGCGGTCCCGCTACCCAAGCTGACCATTCCCACGCTGGTGATCTGGGCGATGGAGGATCAGGCACTGCCGCCTGGCAACCTCGACGGCCTTGACGAGGTGATCGAGAATCCCGAGCTGGTGCAGGTGCCTGGATGCGGCCATTTCGTGCAGTGGGAGAAGCCCGAAGCCTTCAACGCTGCCGCCGACGCTTTCCTCTCGAAAACCGGCTGATCAACCGCGCCATTCGATCCACTTGCCGTGGGGATGCGCCGTTGCCAGCCTTCGGCGCATGTCGCCATCCGGCCAGTAGCTGACCGTCAGTTCGTGCCGATGCGTATCGCGATTGGCCTCAAGGCTGACCCAGGCCAGCGGCGTATCCTCGCGTGCGCGGTCGCCCGCTGCCTCCATCAGCTCGACGATCCGGTCGCGCTCGGGCTGCGGGATATATTGCCAGACCACCGAATGCATCAGCACACGCGTTGTGCCTTCTTCCTGCGGTCGTTCCAAACGCTCGGCGAGAAAATCGGCTGCCCGCCTGCGCACGATCTCGGGCGGAAACGTCTTCGCGGCTTCGATCGCCGCATCCATGCGGGCAAACCTGGCGGTGAATTCGGGCCAGATATAGGCCTTGAGCCGCAGCGCCTGCGCCTCGTCGGTCAGATCGACCGGCGCGACATCGCAGCCCGCCGCCCCGACGATATCGAAATTGCCCTCGGGCGGCGGACTGCCGCGCCATTCGGGCGTAATCTGCATGCGCGAAGTCTTGGGTCCAACCTTCACGCCGCCCAAATCGTAGCGATAGCGCCGCATCATCAGATTGATGCCCGCGCTGGAGCCGATTTCGAGCAGATCGAAATTGCCCGGCAAGCCCTGGTCGACGAGCCAAAGGAAAGCGGCTGCGAAGCTTGCCGAGCGCCCCGCCTCGTTGGTTTGGGGTGGACCGTCGAGCCACGGCATCAGAAAGGCTTCGTGCCGCTCGATCGCGTAAGCGATTAGCTCGGTCGCGTCGGTCGGCCCAAGTCCTTCGTAAATCGCGGACAAGGCAGGTTCCTCGCCGCCAAGATGGAGCGCGTGCAGACCACCCGCCACGCGCAGAGGCAATGCATCGGAAAGGGCTGGCCCTGCCCAGCGCCTTACGCGGCGCATGACCGCCCCTCCCCGGTCGGTGTCGAGCAATTCTCGCAAGGATTGGCAGATTTGGGCGGTGATCGGCGCACCATTGTCGCGGCAATAGGCAACCTGGTTCTCGAAGGCTCTGGCAACCGCTTCCGGTCCGGTCGCATCCGGATCGATCGCCACGTATCTCGCCTTGTCGATCGCCATTGCCCTTTGTCCCGCTGCTGCCTATCTGCCCATGCCATGAACGACAGCCTGACCTTCGCCGTTCCCAAAGGCCGCATTCTCGACGAGGCGCTGCCCGTGATGGCCCGTGCCGGCGTCGTGCCCGAAGAAGGTTTTCACGACAAGGCCAACCGATCGCTGACCTTCGCCACCACGCGCGAGGATATGCGCCTGATCCGGGTCCGCGCCTTCGACGTGGCGACATTCGTCGCCCACGGCGCGGCGCAGATGGGTATCGTCGGATCGGACGTGATCGAGGAATTCGATTATGCCGATCTCTATGCGCCGGTCGATCTCGATATCGGGCATTGCCACCTGGCCGTGGCGGAGCCGAAGGAAGGCGGGGCGAGTATCGACGGGGCCAGCCATCTGCGCGTCGCGACCAAATATCCCAACCTTACCCGTCGCCATTTCGAGCGGCAGGGAATCCAGGCCGAGTGCGTGAAACTGAACGGCGCGATGGAAATTGCGCCCGAACTGGGCCTGGCCGGACGGATCGTCGATCTCGTTTCCACGGGGACGACGCTGCGCGAAAACGGACTGGTCGAGACGAGCCGTATCCTCGACATTTCGGCGCGGCTGATCGTCAACCGCGCTGCACTCAAGACCGATCCCCGCGTCGCTGCGCTGGTCGAGGCATTCCGCGCAGACGCGGCCCGGCGCGAGGCCGCCTGATGCAATTGCTGCGGATTTCGGACGATGGCTTCGAGAAGGCTTTTGCCCGCATGGTGCGCAACCGCCGCGAGAGCGACCGGCAGGTCGGGCGCGACGTGGCCGCGATTATCAACGAAGTACGCGAGCGCGGCGACGACGCCTTGGTCGACTATACCGCGCGCTTCGACAATCATGGGCTTGGTGACGATGGCAACTGGCAGATTTCGGCGGAAGAATGCCGCGCCGCCTATAGCGCGCTCGATGCCGATCTGCGCGATTCGCTGGAGATGGCGGCGAGCCGCATCCGCGCCTATCACGAGGGCCAGCTCCCCGACGATCGCGACTATACCGATGATATCGGCATGCGGCTTGGCGCGCGGTGGAATGCGGTCGATGCGGCGGGACTTTATGTGCCCGGCGGACGCGCGGCCTATCCTTCGTCGCTGCTGATGAACGCGATTCCCGCCAAGGTGGCGGGCGTCGGGCGTCTCGTCGTCACAACGCCGACACCGAAGGGCGAAGTCAATCCGCTGGTGCTCGCCGCGGCGCATATCGCGGGCGTGGACGAAATCTGGCGCGTCGGCGGCGCACAGGCCGTGGCCGCGCTCGCCTATGGCACGCACCGGATCGGCAAGGTCGATGTGATTGCGGGTCCGGGCAATGCCTGGGTCGCCGAGGCCAAGCGACAGCTCTACGGCGTGGTCGGCATCGACATGGTGGCCGGGCCGAGCGAAATTCTCGTCATCGCGGACGCAAACAACGATCCCGAATGGATCGCCGCCGACCTGCTCAGCCAGGCCGAGCACGATCCCACCAGCCAGTCGATCCTGATCACCGACAGCGAGAGTCTCGCCCGGCAGGTCGAGGATGCAATCGACCTGGCGCTGATGAAACTGCCGACCGCAAAGACCGCCAAGGCGAGCTGGGACGCGCACGGGCTGATCGTGATCGTCGACACCCTCGATCAGGCCCCGACCCTGTCGGACCGTCTGGCCGCCGAGCATGTCGAACTGATGGTGGACGAACCGCAAGTGCTGTTCGATCGTCTGCGCCATGCCGGCAGCGTCTTCCTCGGTCGGCACACGCCCGAAGCCGTGGGCGATTATATCGCCGGGCCTAATCACGTCCTTCCCACCGGCCGCCGCGCCCGCTTCGCCAGCGGGTTGTCGGTGCTCGACTTCATGAAGCGCACCAGCTTTATCGATGCCTCCGAAGCGGCGCTCGCGGCGATCGGTCCGGCGGCGGTCAGGCTGGCGGAAGCGGAAGGCCTCCCTGCGCACGCCCTATCGATTTCGACGAGACTGAAATGAACCAGAACTCCAAGTCCCAGGCGCGCAGCGCCGCCCGCCTCGGTGCCGTCCAGGCGCTCTATCAGCAGCAGATGGAGGGCACCAAGCTCGCCAAGCTGCTCGACGAGTTCCACCAGCACCGCCTCGGTCGCGTGATCGAGGACGAGGAATATGCCGATGCCGACGTCGATTTCTTCGACGATCTGGTGAGCGGTGTGGATGCGCGGCGCGAGGAGATCGACGAGAGACTGACCGCGCGCCTCGCCGATGGGTGGACGCTGGCGCGGCTCGACAAAACCATGCTGCAAATCCTGCGCGCGGGCGCCTATGAACTGCTTGCCCGCCCCGATGTCCCCAAGGCCAGCGCGATCAGCGAATATGTCGATGTCGCGAAGGCGTTTTTCGACGATCGCGAGGCGAAATTCGTCAACGGCATCCTCGACGCAGTGGCCAGAGAGGCCGGACGCTGAGGGCGCTCGCCTCCCTTCACCACCGTCACCCCGGACTTGATCCGGGGTCAAGCTGCTTTGCTTCCAACCGCCAATCGGCAAAGGAAGCTGGACCCCGGCTCGGAGGTCGGGGCGACGGGATAGCGTGATGGCGGAACTGGATTTCGTCGATGCGTTGAAGGCGATAGCGAACAACCCCGCCGCGCGCGGGCTCGAAGACGATGCCGCAGTGGTCGAGATTGGCGGCGAAACGCTCGTTCTCACTCATGACACGCTGGTTCAGGGCGTCCACGTTCGCGAGGACGAAGACCCCGCAGATATCGCCTGGAAACTGGTCGCGGTGAATTTGTCGGACCTCGCGGCGAAAGGTGCGGAGCCGGTCGGCGTGCTTGTCTCGCACATGCTCGGCACCGGGGACGACCGGTTCGTCGCCGGCCTTCGCGAGGTTCTGGACGAGTACAGCACCCCTCTCCTCGGCGGGGACACGGTGCGGGCCGACGGGCGGCGAGTATGGGGCTGCACGGCAATCGGCAGGGCCACACATACCCCCGTACCCGACAGGCGCGGCGCCCGCAGCGGTGAGGCGATCTATGTCACGGGCGCGCTGGGTCGGGCAATGCTCGGAATATCCGATCGCGACTCGGGCAGCGTCAACGACCTCGCTTATCGGCGCCCTCGCCCGCTCCTGACCGTGGGGCACAAGCTGGTACCGCATGTCGGCGCGATGATGGATGTCTCGGACGGGCTGCTGCTCGACTGCTGGCGCATGGCGCGCGCAAGCGGGCTCGGCTTCGCACTCGAGAGCGAGGCGATCCCCGTGGCCGACCGCGACCGCTTCGACGAATGCATCCGCTGGGGCGACGATTATCAGCTCCTGTTTACGGCTCCGGTCTCGGCCGAATTGCCCGTGCCCGCCGCGCGGATCGGGATGGTGGAAGGGGCACAGCCGTTCCTTTCGCTCGATGGTCGCATTCTCGATCCCAAAGACGGCCTCGGCTACCGGCATTGATTGCTTGCGCGGCGGGCGATCGACACACGCGGATCGCTGCGCAGTTCGGCCTTGTCACGTAACAGATGCCGCTTATACCCCTTCCGATATGTTCCGGCGTTTCCCGCGCCGGGTCGCATAATCAAAAAACCAAACGGGAGGGGATTTTTCGTGGACTTAGTTCTCATAGCCATCGTGCTGGGACTGCTGGCCGTCGTGTACGGCTTCGTCACCAGCCGCCAGGTGCTCAATGCAGGCGCCGGCAATGAAAAAATGCAGGAAATCGCAGGCGCCATCCAGGAAGGCGCGCAGGCCTATCTGAAACGCCAGTACACCACCATCGGTTTCGTCGGCGTCGTCGTCGCAGTCCTGGTCTACGTGTTTCTCGGCACTTTTCCGGCAATCGGCTTCGTCATCGGCGCTGTCCTGTCGGGCGTCGCGGGCTTTATCGGGATGAACATTTCGGTGCGCTCGAATGTGCGTACCGCGGCTGCCGCACAGAGCGGGCTGCAGCAGGGCCTGACCCTGGCTTTCCGTGCCGGCGCCATCACCGGCATGCTCGTGGCGGGCCTCGCCCTGCTCTCGATGGCCGTGTTCTTCTGGTACCTATCGGGTCCGGCAGGATTTGCCGCTGACAGCGACGAAGTAGTCTACGGCCTCGTCGGTCTTGCCTTCGGCGCTTCGCTGATTTCGATCTTCGCGCGCTTGGGCGGCGGTATCTTCACCAAGGCTGCCGACGTCGGCGCCGATCTCGTCGGCAAGGTGGAAGCGGGCATTCCCGAAGACGATCCGCGTAACCCGGCCGTGATTGCCGACAATGTCGGCGACAATGTCGGCGACTGTGCCGGCATGGCCGCCGACCTGTTCGAAACCTATGTCGTGACTGTCGGTGCAACCATGGTGCTGACCGCGCTGCTCTTCGGCGATGCGCTGGGCGAACTTCTGATGCCGATGATGGCGCTGCCGCTTCTGATCGGCGGTGCATGCATCGTCACCAGTATCATCGGGACCTATTTCGTGAAGCTCGGCAAGGGCAGCACCAATGTGATGGGCGCGATGTACAAGGGCTTCATCGTCACCGCCGTGCTGGCCGTGCCGTTAATCTGGTTGGTTATGGACTATGCGCTCGGCAGCATGACCACGCAGATCCAGGGCACCGAGTTCAGCGGACGCATGCTGTTCTACTGCTCGCTGATCGGTCTTGCGATTACCGGCCTGATCATCTGGATCACCGAGTATTACACCGGCACGAACTATCGTCCGGTGCGCTCGATCGCCAAGGCTTCGGAAACGGGCCACGGCACCAATGTGATCCAGG
Organism: Erythrobacter aureus; assembly: GCF_003355455.1. Taxonomy (NCBI): domain Bacteria; kingdom Pseudomonadati; phylum Pseudomonadota; class Alphaproteobacteria; order Sphingomonadales; family Erythrobacteraceae; genus Erythrobacter; species Erythrobacter aureus. Next base: position 1,438,906 of record NZ_CP031357.1, on the reverse strand, counting down.
GCCTTGCCATCAGCCTTGAATCGACCGCGCTGCCCACTCTCGTGATCGTGGCGGGCATCATAGGCACCTTCCAGCTCGCAGGCCTGATGGGCATCGCCTATGCGGCCACTGCCATGCTGGCCCTTGCCGGCATGGTCGTGGCACTCGACGCTTATGGCCCGGTAACTGACAATGCCGGCGGTATCGCCGAAATGGCCGGTCTCGACGACAGTGTTCGTGAAAAGACCGACATGCTCGACGCCGTGGGCAACACCACCAAGGCCGTGACAAAGGGCTATGCCATCGGTTCGGCAGGGCTCGGCGCGCTGGTACTCTTCGCTGCCTACACGACCGATCTGGCAAAGCTGTTTCCGGATGCGAACGTCAATTTCAGCCTCGAGAACCCCTATGTGATCGTTGGCCTGCTCCTCGGCGCGCTGCTCCCGTATCTGTTCGGTGCGATGGGCATGACCGCCGTGGGCCGCGCTGCCGGTGACGTCGTGGTCGATGTGCGCGAGCAGTTCGCTGCCGATCCGGGCATCATGGCCGGAACCAGCAAGCCGAACTACGCAAAGACCGTCGACCTCGTGACCAAGGCTGCCATCAAGGAGATGATCATCCCCTCGATGCTGCCGCTGCTGGCACCGATCGTGGTTTACTTCGCGATCGACCTGCTGGCCGGTCAGGAACAGGCCTTCGCGGCGGTCGGCGCATTGCTGCTGGGCGTGATCATCGGCGGTATCTTCGTCGCCCTGTCCATGACCGCCGGGGGCGGCGCATGGGACAATGCGAAGAAGTACATCGAAGACGGCAATCACGGCGGCAAGGGCAGTGAAGCCCACAAGGCTGCCGTGACCGGCGACACCGTCGGCGATCCCTATAAGGACACTGCGGGTCCGGCCGTGAACCCGATGATCAAGATCACCAACATCGTTGCGCTGCTGCTTCTGGCAGCGCTTGCGGCGGGCTGATCTGTCCGATCTTCCTTATCGAAACGGGGCGGAGGGACCGACGGGTACCTCCGCCCTTTCGTTTTTGCCGCGTTAACCGAGTCTAAGCCCCTTACCCCTATACGGCCCGGGTGACGGAAGGGACCTTGTGACGCGCATCGCAGACCTCATCGACGCCCGATGGCATGGCTTGTCCGTGGACCGCAGGGCCTGTCCGGCTTTGCCGGATGGATTTTCCGTGCGGCCTTGGCGGGAGGTCATCGACACGATACCCGAGGCTGCATGGCACGAACTGGCGTGCACAGCGCCGACCCCCAACCCTTTCTGCGAGCGCTGGTTTTTGAAACCATCGCTCGAACAGTTCGATCCGCAGGGGCCCGTATGCCTGGCCACTCTGGCCGTCGGTGGCAAGCTGGCCGGTATCATGCCAATCCGGTACGGCACCAACTATCACGGCCGGTTCGTCCCCCATCTTGCCAATTGGCTGCACGCCAACAGTTTTTGCGGCGAACCACTGGTGGCCGAAGGGTATTCGCACGTTTTCTGGGAGTATTTGCTCGACTGGTGCGACCGGAACCATCGCGCGAGCCTGTTCCTTCATCTTGCCAATCTGCCGACCGATGGCACCGCTTTTAGAACGCTTCGTGAACTGGCCGCCCGTTCGGGTCGTTGCTTCAGACCGGTGAAGACAGTCCACCGCGCTGCACTGTGCAAGGGGTTGTCGCCGCAAGAGCATATGAATGCTGCCATGGAAAAGAAGCGGCGCAAGGAACTGAGCCGTAAGCGTCGGCGGCTGGAGGAAGCGGGCGAGCTCGTCTTTTCCCGACAAACGGACACCGATGCGCTCGAGGACTGGATCGAATCGTTCCTCGCGCTCGAACGCGCCGGCTGGAAGGGCGCGCGGGGATCATCGCTTTCGAGCGCGCCCGAAACCGCAGCCCTGTTTCGCGAGGGTCTGGACGGAGCGGCCCGTTACGGCCGCCTGGAACGATTGGCGTTTCATCTCGATGGCAAGCCCATAGCCATGCTGTGTACCTTCGTGACGCCGCCGATCAGTTTCGGTTTCAAGACGGCCTTCGACGAAAATCATGCGAAACTGTCTCCCGGCCTGCTCCTGCAGGTCGAAAATCTCGCTATGCTCGAACGCGGCGATATCGACGTTTCGGATAGCTGCGCCGCGCCCGGTCATCCCATGATCGAACAAATCTGGTCCGACCGTCGCGAAATCGCGATGGTGACCGTGGGAATTGGGGGAAAACTGCGTCGTTCGATCGGAGCCGTCTTGTCGGCCATCGAACTGCGCCGAGAGGAGAAACGACAATGACTGCGCACGACCCGGTGCTCTCACGCAAGGCAAGTGCGGCTTTTCCGGAAGAATCGCGCGAGGCCTTCAGCCGCGCCTATCCCGAAACCCCCCATGTCCTGCACCACAATTTGCAAGACGATGAGCGGTTAACCCTCGACGCCCTGGCCGAACTCGGCGCCGCACTGCCGCAGAGCTCGATCGAATACAATCGCGGCGACCTGCCGATCGGTATCGATGGCAAGCCCGGTGGAAACGGCATGACGATCGGCGATACGATCCGCCACATCGCCACCAGCGAAAGCTGGGCGGTGCTGAAGAATATCGAACAGGCCCCCGCATACAGGGCGCTTTTGATGGATCTGCTCGAAGAGCTGCGTCCCGCGATCGAGACCAAGACCGGCGAGATGCTAACACCGCAGGGCTTCATCTTCATCTCGAGCCCGCATGCCGTCACTCCCTATCATTTCGATCCCGAACACAACATCCTGCTCCAGCTCAGGGGCAGCAAGGTGATGACGCAGTTTCCGGCGGGCGATACACGCTACGCCCCCGACGAGGTTCATGAGAGCTATCATCTCGGTGGGCCACGCGAATTGCCCTGGACCGAGGATATGATGGCTGCGGGCACTCCCTATTCGATTGGCCCCGGCGAAGCGGTGTTCGTGCCGGTGATGGCGCCGCATTTCGTGCGCAACGGGCCGGAAAGCTCAATCTCGCTGTCGATCACCTGGCGCAGCGAATGGAGCTATGCCGAAGCAGGGGCACGGTGCTTCAATGGGCTCGTGCGCAAACTGGGCATCGAACCCAAGGCGCCGGGGCGTTGGCCGACGAGCAACCAAACTAAATCGCTGGCGTTTCGGGTCTGGCGCAGGGCATTCGGAAGGTAGGAGTCCTATGCCGGAAGAGGTCCGTGACGCATAACGAGCAGCGTGTTGGCGAAGCGGCGATCTTCGATGCCCTCGCGAAATCGGGTCCGGCCGATCGCGCTTTTCTGCGCCATCGGTGGTTCGCGGTGGGCAACCCTGCGCCGGCAACCAGCTTCGTCGCGACCGATGACGCCGGCGCGCCCTGTGCCGCCTTCGCCCTTGTGGAACGCCGCAAGGGGCCGTTCGTGCTTTGCGAAGTAGGCGGCTGTTACTGGCCGTTTCGCGGAGTCCCCGTCGCCCCCCGCATAGCCGCGTCGGACCTGTCCCGCGCCCTGGCCCGGCACAAGAACGATCTGGGCCGTGTCTGGCGCCTGGGTCCCGTCGAGACAGGCGATGCGTCGCTGGAAAACCTGATACGGGCCTCGCGGATGGCCGGCTGGCAGGTTCTTTCCCGTCCACTCGGAAAAGTCTTCGAACTCGATCTCGCGGCGCTCGCCGCCGACGATGGCTGGCCCTCGACCAAGACACGGCGCAAGAACCGTTGGCGCAAGCGGCGGCTGAAGGAAGACGGAGGCCCCCTGCGGACGGTGTTTTTTAGCGGTGCGGACTGGACCGCCGACCACCGCGACGCGATGGCGAGGATCGAGGCGGCGAGTTGGCTGGGCAAGCTCGGCGATGGCGGCGATACCAAGTTCCGCGATCCGGCGATGCGCCGGTATTGGGAAGACCTGTGCAACGATCGCGTGCTTGCCGAAATGCTCTTTGGCAGCGTGATGTGGATCGGAGATGTTCCGGCAGCCTTCACCTTCGGAATTCAGGCCGGCGGCGTGCGCTATTATATCGCCAACAATTACGACGAACGCTTTACCCAATTCGGCCCCGGCAGGGTCCTGCTTTACGAGGACTTCGCTCGCGCCGCCGCGCACGGGACTGAGCGGATAAGCTGGGGCCTCGGCGATGCCGGGTATAAAAGCGAAATGGGCGCCAAGGCGGGTCCCGATATGGTCGATCTCCTGTTCGTACGCGGGGCGCTTCTCGCCGCAGCCCTGCGTCCGTGGTGGGAGCGTCCTGTGTGACACGTTCGACCCGTTCCATTCTCCTCGCCGCCGGTCTGCTGATCGGTTTCCAAATCGGCATGATGGCGTATGAGCAGCTTGCTTTCGGCTGGCCTTTCGCGCGCGAGGAAGCTCCGCTGCACAGCGGCTGGCATTGGATGCGGCGCAGCATATCCGCTGCGCTGTGTGCCGCGCTGGTGCTCGCCCTCGCCCGTCCCGGCTTGCGCGCCGAACCGCTTTCCCACGGTGCGCGCAGGCTCACCCGCCTGGTCGTCGCTTTGACGGTTGCCGCCACGATTCTGCTTGCCGCCAGCCCGCGCATCTATGCCCTTGTAGGCGCGGAAGACGGGGCGATCGAATGGTTCAGCGCGTTGTTGCTTTTCGGCGCTTCCGGCTTCATGGTCGCGCGCTTCCTCGACCTCTGGCGCGCCGATCGCGCCCTGCCATACCGACGCCTTCACCTGCTCGGCGCGGCCGGTTTCGCGCTTCTGTTTCTGCTCATGGGCGGCGAGGAAGTGAGCTGGTTCCAGCGCCAGATCGGCTTCGACACGCCGGAAAGCGTCGCGGCGCGCAACTGGCAGGGCGAGTTCAACCTGCACAATTTCCAGACCGATCTCACGGAGCTGGTCCTTTACTCCGGTACCGGGCTGTTCCTCATGCTCCTTCCGCTTATCCGCGAAAGCGACGCCGCGCGATGGCCATTCGTCCAACCTTTTGCCGCCCTCCTCCCCGACCGCACGGTGGCGGCAATCTCGGCGCCGATGCTGGTGTTCACCTACAGCCACTGGACCCTGCTTCCCGTCCAGGCGGCCTTCTGGATCGGCCTGTTCGCCTGCATTGCTTTCGCCGGTAGCGCCGTGGCCACGCGCGAGCGGGCGCTGTGGATCGGTCTCGCCGTCTGGATCGCGATCGGCCAGCTTATCCACCTGCTCCTCGGCCCCACGATGCTGATGATGTTCGACAGCTCTGAATATCGCGAGCTGTTCCTGTCGCTCGGCCTTGCCGCCTACGCCTTCCGGCAATGGCAGAGCGGTGGACGCTTGACGCAAACGTAAAGCGCCCGCAAAGCTCGCCAGGTGAGTACGAAAAAGAAACCTGAAGAGCTTGTCGCCGGCCTTATCCGCCTGCTGACCGTGACCCGAACCGGCGAGGACGCCTTCACCGCCCCGCAGCAGCCCGGCGGCGTGGGCCGCGTATTTGGCGGCCAGGTCATCGCGCAGGCGCTGCAGGCCGCGCAGGCCACCGCGCCCGAGGGTCTCGAGGCGCATTCGCTCCACGCCTATTTCCTGCGCGGCGGCAAGGAGGGCGTCGACATCGACTACACCACTGCGCGCGATTTCGACGGGCGCAGCTTCGCCAACCGGCGGGTGGTGGCGAGCCAGCCGGAAGAGGACGGCACGCAGCGCCCGATCCTCAACCTCACCGCCAGCTTCCAGCGCCCCGAGGAAGGGCTGAGCCACGACGATGTGACCATGCCCGACGTCGCCCCGCCAGAAGAGCTGGCGAGCGACATGGAAATGCGCCGCGCCATGGTCGAGCGCGCCGGCGACCGGATGACCGAGCAGCAGCGCGCCCTCGTGCTGCGCCCGCGCCCGATCGAGATGCGCACGGTCGACAGGCTGCATTGGATGAACAGCGAGCCGCGCGAACCCAAGGCGCATAGCTGGTTCCGCACCGCCGCGCCGCTGCCCGCGATCGAGGACGACCCGGCGCTGCACCGCGCGGTGATTGCCTATGCCAGCGACTATACGCTGCTCGGCACAAGCGCGCTGCCGCATGGCCTGAGCTGGATGCGCGGCGAGCTGGTCGGTGCCAGCCTCGACCATGCCATCTGGTTCCACCGCCCGGCCCGCGCCGACGAATGGCTGCTCTACGCCACCGACGCCCCGTGGAGCGGCGGCGGGCGCGGCTTCAACCGTGGCCGCATCTTCAACCGCAATGGCGAACTGGTAGCCAGCGTGGCGCAGGAAGGCATGATGCGCAAACGCATCGCCAAATAGCGCCGTCGCCGGACGGCCCACCGCCTGCTTGTAGGTGACACAAGGTGACAGCGGTGTCCGGCAAATCCAACAGGGTATTCTGCTGTGTTTACAAAGATTTAGGCCGAAAACCCCATGCCAGGGTGACACATTCGCCGAAAAATCCCCCGCGGCTCACCGCGCTATCCCGGCACCGGCATCCGGGCGATAGCCCGCACATCGCCAACCCGGCGCAAGGCTAGCGCCGAGCGGGGATGTAGGAAAGTCACCGCTCGCCCTGTCCCTCCAGCGCCCGCTCGATATCGCCCAGCGGGACCAGCTTGAAGTTCTGCGCCGTGCCGCCATTGATCCCGTCCTGCGCGACGAATAGCCCGCCCGGAAATGCCGGGCCGAAATCGCCCCGCATGGCCTCGATGCCATCGGTTTCCTCCACGCTGCCGTACCGCCCCTGGGCAATTCGGAACCGGCCTGCGGGTGTTACGCCGGGCAAGGCATAGCGCATGAAGGTGTTGTCCCCCTGGCTCGACGCATAAAGCCAGCCGCCATCGGCGCCCTCGGGCACCAGGGCGAGCCCTTCGAGATCGGCAACCAGCTTGCGCCCATCGACCGGAGCCACAAGATCGCCCTCGGTCGAGCCGGGTACGAAGCGCCAGATGCCGCCCAGTTCCTCGCCGATGTAGAGCGTGCCGTTCCGGTGATCGACCACACAGCCTTCTGGCTGCGAAGGCACCTGCATGGTGCGGACTTCCCTGGCCGTGGGGGTATCGCCCAGGGCAATTTCCCATTCGCCGATACGGCCGTTCTTGGGCGCGGTGTAGATCACCAGCGTATCCCCGCGGCGGGTGCCGCAAATGCCATAACCCTCGCCCGGACCGGAGGCCACGCGGCCAAGCTCGGTCAGACCGCCGGTCGAGATGTCGATCCGGTAGAGAACGATTTTGGCATTGGCCCGATCGCTGCGATCGCTGGCAAAGGCGATCACGCCCGCGTCCCCCATATCGACCAGGTCGACATTGTTCAGCGCGGGATGCGGGCTGAAGCTCTTCTCCTGGCCATCCAGCCCATAGACATACAGCCCGGCCTTCTTGTCGGTCGCGACGATCAGGCTGTCGGCAGGCGAAGCCGCGTTGCGCCAGATCGCCGGATCGTCGGCGGCATCCTCGTTTTCGGTCATCACCGGCACGGTCTCCGCCACCGCGAAGACCGGCACCGTGGGATCGCCGGATTTTGGAACCGTCGCACAGGCGGCCGCGACCCCAAGGCTGGCGAGCGCGAAAATCTTGAGTTCGTTGCGCATCAGAATGTCACCCTCACGCCGCCCTTCATGGTCCAGCTATATTCTTCGTATTGATAGAGATTACGCCGACTTCCCAAACGGTTATAAGCGAAGTACTTCGCGTTGTTGATGTTCACCCACTCGTAGAACAATTGGAACCTGTCGTTGACGCGATACTTGGCCGACAGATCCAGTTGGAAATGATCGTCGACATAGCGATCGAGTTCGGGCGTATCCGCCAGCTCGTCGAGATATTTATCGCGATAGGTGCCGGACAGGCGGATATCGATCGGTCCCTTGTCGTAACCGATCGAGACATTGGCCGTATGCCTGGCCGTGGCGGGCAGCGAAATGTCGCGCGGACCGTCGCTGGCCAATGTCGTCACTGTCCCCTCTGCATCGGTGAAGGTGTAATTGGCTTGCAGCACGAACCCGTCGAGTGCGCCGGTGAAAGCCTGGGCAAAGCCCAGTTCGATACCGAAGATGTCGGCCCCGTCGCCATTGCGGGCGATGGTCGCCTCGTCGAAGGGGATGCCACGGAACACACCGGCGACATCGGAATTCACTTCGACGATGAAGTTATCCAGGCTTTTGTAGAAGGCCGAAGCATGGATCGCGCCGTTCGAGCTCATATAATATTCGATCGCCGCGTCGAAGTTCCACGCTTCGGTCGGCAGCAGATCGGGATTTCCGAACTCGCCTTCCCGCTCGCCGTCATCCGATTCCTCGACGGCGAAATGCGGCGCCTGCTGGAACGGTGTCGGGCGGACGATCGAACGATACATCCCCGCACGCAGGACCAGATCGTTTTGGGCCTCGTAGCGAAGGTTTACGCTCGGCAGCCAGTGATCGTAGCTCTTGTCGATACTGACCGGGGAGACGAGCACGGTGTCGTCGGTTGCGGTGCTGCCATCGGGCAAGGTGCCATCTTCCTCGACCAGCAGCACATTGTTGCCGGCAAGGGTGTTGTCGGTATGCTCGTAGCGCAGGCCGTAGACGAGCCGCAGGTCCGCGCTTTCCCAGCGACCGAGGAAATAGCCGGCCATGATGTCCTCATCGACGGCGAAATCCTCCACCGCGCTGTCATAGGCGCTGTCGGTCTCCTGCAGTTCGAAATCCGAAAAATTGTCGAAGAAGAAGCGTGTCGCTTCGGTGTAGCCGGGAAGCGGCGAGATGTCGGTCAGCCGATAGGTCTGCCCGATGCCGAGCGCATCGGAGAGAGTATAATTATCGTTCTCGTAGAACTCGACATTCCCATCGAAGCGCTTGTCACGCCAACGCCCCTTGAAACCGATCTGGGCCGTAAACTCGCCATTGTCGGCGGCAAAACGGCGGCCAATGTCGAATTTGGCGGCCCATTCCTCGTCCTGCGCATCCGACAGCGTGACGTATTCGACGTCCTTGAGCGCATAGGAGCCGGGGGCGAAGAACGATCCGTTGATCGCGTCGGAAACCACCGAATAGAGCGGAACGCGTGGATCGGAGTAGTCGAAACCGAGGGCGAGACCGCTTGGAATTTCATTCCCGAGGGCGTCTTCGGCTTCCTCGGGTCCGAAGTCGCGCTCGAACTGGGTCGGGTCGACGCTGCCGTTCTCCAGCTCGCTCGATTTAGCCCAGCTCAGCGAGTAATTGGCGAACCAAGTGCCCCAGTCGCTCTCGCCGCCCGCGACGATCGAGCGGATCTTCTGGCTTTCGAAGCGATCCTTGACGTCGCGTTCGACAGTGAACTCCTCATCCGCGTCGTCGAAAATAGCCTGGTTGCCGTTTACGCTGCTGGGGCCGTTATCCTCGAAATCGCCGAGATCGAAGGTCAGGCGGCGGCGAAATTCGTGATCGTCGAACTGGCTGTAGACGCCGCGAACATACAATTCGGTACTGTCCCCGGCGCGCAGATCGAAGCCCAGCGTCGCGCTGAAACGTTCGCGTTCGACATCGTAATCGCGATACTGGACTTCCAGCGGAAAAATCGTGCCGCCGGCCTCGGCCCAATCGTCGGCTTCGACATTGTCGGTTTCGAAAGCCCGCCGGTAATAGCTGACGCCGCCCGACACACCGGCATTCGCGCCCAACCGTGTGGCGAAGTCGAGGCTGGCCTTGGGGCTGATCTCGTCGGCGTAGCGGTTATAGCTGCCTTCGATTTTGGCCGAGAGAAGGCGTTTCTTGCGGTCGAAGGCACTGGTCGTCTCGATCTCGATCGAGGCGCCGATTGTATCGGCGTCCATGTCGGGCGTGAGCGACTTCTTCACCTCGATCGATTCGATAATGTCGGAAGAGACCACGTCGAGAGCGACGGCGCGAATATCGCTTTCGGGCGCTGGAAGCCGTACCCCGTTGAGCGACGACGAGACAAGATCGGGCGACAGGCCGCGAACCGAAACGAAGCGCCCCTCGCCCTGATCGTTCAGCACGTTGATGCCGGGCAGGCGGCGCAGGCTTTCGGCCACATTCTGATCGGGAAACTGGCCGATCGCGTCACGCGTCAGCACATCGGAAACACCGTCCGCTTCTTTCTTGCGGGAAAGCGCGCTGGACAGGTTGGCGGCCTGACCGATGACCAGGATTTCATTGTCGCCAAAGCCCGCCAAGGCGATATCCGCGCGGGCAATACCGGTGGCGGGTACGTCGATCGACCGCGTTACCGTGCGAGCGCCGACATAGCTTATTTCCAGCGTGTAGCTCCCCGCCGGAACGTCGGAAAACAGGAACGAGCCATCCCGCTCGGTGGTCGCCACACGGTCCAGTTCCACGATGCGGACCTGCGCGCTGCGCAGCGCGATCGTTTCGCTCGCATCGGACACGGTGCCGACAACTTCACCCGCCTGCGCGATGGCGGGAAACGACAGTGCCGCGAGGGCGGCACCAGCGAACAGTGATTTCCTGAATTTCATTATTGCCCTCCGAAATCGTTGAGGGGCCACTAGGGTGGCAGTTTGACCGGATGATTTCTGCTGGGCGGCGGTTTTGCGACGGAAGCGCGAATTCGGAAACCGAACCGTCATATGGAACGCTCGAGAATCGGGTTTCGCACTTGCACAAAAAACAGCAAGCCAAACGGCGTCTTTTACGCTAAAGGCCCCGCACCCCCGTGCGCCCGAGCCGTGCCCCCTGCACCGCCGCGCCGGACAAGACACGAGATTCCATGGCTTTCGAAACTCTTCCGCCGGTGATCGGCGATGCACTGGCCGCACGCGGCTATGACGCACCCACCCCCGTCCAGGCCGCCGTCATCGATCCCGAAGCGCAAGGCCGCGACCTGATCGTTTCGGCGCAAACCGGCAGCGGCAAGACCGTCGCTTTCGGCATCGCGCTGGCCGATCAACTGCTCGGCGAACTGGGCGGCTCGCCGCTGAGCGAGAAACCGCTCGCGCTGGTCATCGCCCCCACGCGCGAACTGGCGCTGCAGGTCAGCCGCGAGCTTGCCTGGCTCTATGCCGGGGCGGGCGTTCGCATCGCCACCTGCGTCGGCGGGATGGATGCGAGCAAGGAACGGCGCAATCTGCGCGGCGGCCCCGCGATCGTCGTCGGCACGCCCGGGCGGCTGCGCGACCATCTCGAACGCGGGGCGCTGGACCTGTCGGGCCTGATCGGCGTGGTGCTCGACGAGGCGGACGAGATGCTCGACATGGGCTTTCGCGAGGACCTGGAAGAAATCCTCGATGCAACGCCCGAGGGGCGCCGCACGCTGCTGTTCTCCGCCACCATGCCGCGCCCGATCGAACGGCTGGCCGAACGCTACCAGAACGATGCCCTGCGCCTCAGCCTGGTGGGCGAGACGCGCGGGCACGGCGATATCGAATACCAGGGCATCGCCGTCGGCCCGTCCGAAATCGAGAACGCGGTGGTCAACCTGCTGCGCTTCCACGAGGCGGAGACGGCGATCTGCTTCTGCGCCACGCGCGAGAGCGTGCGGCGTCTCCACTCCACGCTGCAGAATCGCGGTTTCGGCGTGGTGGCGCTGTCGGGCGAGCATTCGCAGAGCGAGCGCAACCAGGCATTGCAGGCGCTGCGCGATCGGCGGGCGCGGGTGTGCGTGGCCACCGATGTGGCCGCGCGCGGGATCGACCTGCCGACGCTGAGCCTGGTGATCCATGTCGAAATTCCGCGCGATGCGGAAACGCTCCAGCACCGTTCGGGCCGCACGGGCCGCGCGGGCAAAAAGGGCACGGCGGCCATCGTCGTACCCTATAACCGCCGTCGCCGGGTCGAAGGCATGCTGCGCGGCGCGCGGATCGAGGCCGAGTGGCTCGATGCGCCCACCCCCCAGGCGATCGCCAAGCGCGACCGGGCGCGGCTGCTCGAGACGATCACCGCAGAGCGCGAATACGAGGATGGCGACCGCAAGCTCGCCGCCGACATCATGGCGCGCATGGCGCCCGAGGACATCGCTGCCGCGCTGGTCCACGCCCACCGGTCCGAGCTGCCGCAGCCCGAGGAGCTGCTGGCCAACACGCCCGAAGCGCGCGAGAAGGCCAAGGCCGAACGCCACCGCCCCGGTTTCGAGGACACGGTGTGGTTCAAGATGGACATCGGCCGCCGCCACAATGCCGAACCGCGCTGGCTGCTGCCGCTGATCTGCCGCCGTGGCCACATCACCCGCAACGAGATCGGCGCGATCCGCATCGGCCAGCACGAGAGCTGGTTCCAGGTGCCGCGCGCCGTGGCCGCCAAGGTCGCCGATGCCATTGGCCGCACCGCCTCGCCAGATGACGAGCAGGATGCAATCGCCATTGTCGAGGCACCCGACGGCCCGCGTGTGGAAGCCCGGGCGAACCGCAAGCATGGCGGCGGCGGCAAGGTCCATGCCCGTCCGCATGGCAAGCCGCCTGGGGGGAAGCCCTCTGGGGGCAGGCCGCCCTTCAAGAAGGACAAGCCCGGCGGGGGCAAACCCTTCGCCGGAAAGCCCAAGTTCGACGGCAAGCGCAAGGACGGCGGCAAGCGGAAAGACACGGGCAAACCCGGCGGCCCGCGCAAGGGCTGACCGGGACCGCCCCCATTCCGCTCAGTTGGTCATCAGCAGCGGGATGCGCACATCCGACAGCATCTTGCGCGTCACGCCGCCGAAAATCCGCTCGGTCAGGCGTGTGCGGCCATAGGCGCCCATCACGATCAGCCCGGCCTTGCGGTGTTCGGCATGGGCGACCAGCGCCTCGCTCACGCCCTTGTCGCCCGCTTCGACCTCGATCATCTCGCAGGAGATGCCGTGGCGCGAGAGATAATCCGCCCCGTTGACCGGAGGCAGATCGGGCTCTTTCGTGCCCTTGCCCGGCTCCTTGACCGTGGCGAGATAGACCGCCTGCGCCTTGTGCAGCAGCGGCACCGCCGCCTTGAGCGCATGCGATGCCTCGGCCGATCCGTCCCAGGCGACCAGCGCCGCCGCGTTCGGGTCGAACCGCTTGCAGCTATCGGGCAGGACGAGCACGGGGCAATCGGCGGTCACCGCCAGCTCGCCCGCGGTGAAGGACGGTGTGCCATCGACCGTATTGGGATCGCGCGCGCTCACCACGGCGAGGTCGTTGAGCGAGGATTCGCGCAGCATCGCCAGCGCCACCGGCCCCGCCGCCTCGACCCAGTTCCACGACACGCCCTCGTTCGACAGATCGTCGAGCGTCTTGTCGCGCAGCTTCGCCGCCTCCTCGCGCCAATAGGGCACCATGGCGGCGAAGGCCGCGCCGTGGAAATCGATCGCCCCGGCGGCCTCGTAGGGGATGGCGTGCAGCAGCGTGACATGCGCATCGAATGCACGCGCCAGATCGAGCACGGCATCGAGCCGCCCGGAAAAGCTCGCGTCCCCGGTGGCGTTGAACAGGATGGTCTTCATGGCTCGGTCTCCCACTGGCGGGAGGGCCGACGGGCCACGTCCCGGCTTGTGATTATACCATACAGCACAAACGCGCCCGCTCATTGACCTACATCAATTTACAAGGGCGGCTGGGAAGACGCGGTGGACCGCGAACGGCGCTCGGCCAAACCATGACCTTCGGATGGCGTCATAGGGGGTGGGAGAAGGAGTGCCTGCTTGCGAACCAAATCACCTAAGCGCAACCCATCCTCAAACTCGCCAAGGACACGCATTTGGCGTGACGACCGTATGGTCTTTGATAGAGACGTTCAATGGATGACCGCCGCCCCAACCTCGCCGAACGATTTGCCTTGGCCGCTCATTCCAACGCCGTGCTGCCAATTCTACTGGTTCTTGAGATACTCGAGACGACCATAGTCCCGTTTCCCTATGAAGCGATCTTTGTCGCCCTTTGTCTTGCCGCTCCGCAAAGAACCTGGCTCTTCGTCGCGGTGACCGTGGCGGGGAGCGCGATCGCAGGATCGATCCTGTATTCGCTGGGAGCCGGTTTTGCCGAACCCCTGGCTCGTTACCTCAACGTCCAAGAAGCAGTCGAAGCCTATAAGTCGACGTTCAGCGAACGGGGCGGCGCTCTCATTTTTCTCGGAGGTCTTACGCCTGTCCCGTCGTATTTCGTGAATTTGGTAGCGGGAGCGACAGGCTATCCATTCGCGACCTTCCTGGCGTTGTTTTCTTCCAGCCGTTTCATTCGCTTTGCCCTACTCGGCCTCTTGATCCACCTTTTCGGCGAGGCAATCCTTGCACAGTGGTCAAGACTGCCGATCGTTGTCCAGCGCACAATTCTGATCCTCTTTCTGGCGGCAGTAACTTGGTGGTCGATCGCAAAACTGTGATGATCTTGTTTGGCACCGACAAGGCAGTCCACCAATCACCGGGGGGACAGGCCCCAGGTCCGCAAGAGGGCCGTGAGCTAACGCTCCACCTCTCACCCACCCGCGTGGTAGAAATCGTAGATCTGCTGCGCCACGCCTGCGCTGATGCCGGGGGCGCGCTTCAAATCGTCCAGCGCGGCCGCACGGACCTTGCCCGCCGTGCCGAAATGCAGCAGCAGCGCGCGTTTGCGCGCGGGGCCGATGCCGGGGATTTCGTCGAGCGGTGAGGCGGTGATGGCGCGGCTGCGTTTGGCGCGGTGGGCGCCGATGGCGTAGCGGTGGACCTCGTCGCGCAGGGTCTGGAGATAGAACAGCAGCGGCGAATTGACCGGCAGCGTCTTCTCGCGCCCGTCGGGAAAATGGAACACCTCGCGCCCCTCGCGGCCGTGGTGCGGGCCCTTGGCGATGGCGATCAGGGGGACGTGCTCGATCCCCATCTCCGCCAGCGTGTCGCGCACCGATGACATCTGCCCCTTGCCGCCGTCGATCAGGACGAGGTCGGGCCAGACGGTTTCGTGGCTGTTCTTCGTCCCCGCAGGGGAGGGGCTAGAGGTTGGGGGTCCATCATCTGCCGACGAGGGCACACCCCTCCCCAACCCCTCCCCTTCAGGGGAGGGCCTAACTCCGCCAGATTGCGGAAGCGGCGGCTCATCACCTCGCGCATCATGCCGAAATCGTCATTGGTCTGGGCGCTTTTGATATTGAACTTGCGATACTGGCCCTTCTCGAAGCCTTCGGGCTGGCGACGACCATCGCGCCCAGCGCCTTGTCGCCCTGGATATGGCTGTTGTCATAGACCTCGATGCGCTGCGGCACGTCCTCCAGCTCGAGGAATTCCGCCAGCTCGCGGTGGATCTTCGCCTTGGTGCCACTTTCGGCCAGCCGCCTCTCGAGCGCCTCCACCGCATTGCGGCTCGCCTGTTCCATCAGCTTGCGCCGCGTGCCGCGCTGCGGGATCGAGATCGCCACGCCATGCCCCGCCTTCTCGCACAGCGCCTCGGAAACGAGGTCCTGTTCGGGCAGGACGCGATCGACGAGGATGGTGCGCGGCGGCGGGACTTCCTCGTAGAATTGCAGCAACACGTCGGACAGCACCTCTTCCTTTTCGAGGTCCCCGGTGTTGCGCGGATAGAAGGTGCGGTGGCCCCAGTTCTGCCCGCCGCGGATGAAGAAGGCCTGCACCCCCACCTGCCCGCCCTTGGCCGCGAGCGCGAAGACATCGGCATCGCCCACCCCGGCCGCGTTGATCGCCTGGCTGCCCTGGATGAAGGTTGCCGCGCGCAGCCGGTCGCGCAGGATGGCGGCGGTCTCGAAATCGAGGTCTTCTGCCGCCTTGGCCATCTGCCGCTCAAGGTCCTGCTGCACCGCCGACGATTTGCCGCCGAGGAAGTCCTTCGCCTCGCGCACCAGGCTTTCATAGCCCCCTTCGTCGATCCGCCCGACGCAAGGGGCGCTGCAGCGCTTGATCTGGTAGAGCAGGCAGGGTCGGTCGCGATTGTTGAAAAAGCTGTCGGTGCAGGACCTCAGCAGGAACAGTTTCTGCAGCGCGTTGAGCGTCTTGTTGACCGATCCGGCGCTGGCGAAGGGGCCGTAATAATTGCCCTTGGCCTTGCGCGCACCGCGATGCTTCTGGATGCGCGGGAAGGCGTGATCGGAGCGCAGAAGGATGAAGGGGAAGCTCTTGTCGTCGCGCAGCAGCACGTTGAATGGCGGGCGGTAGCGCTTGATGAGCTGCGCTTCGAGCAGCAGCGCCTCGGCTTCCGAATTGGTGGTGACGATTTCCATCGCGCGGCACTGGCTGACCATGCGCTGGAGGCGGTTGGTCAGCCCCTTTACCTGCGTGTAATTGGCCACCCGCGCCTTGAGGCTGCGGGCCTTGCCGACATAGAGCACATCGCCGCGCGCATCGAGCATGCGATAGACGCCGGGGCGCGGTTTCAGGGTCTTCACCGTCTCGCGGATCGCGGCGATTCCGGCTTCCAGATCGGGCTGCGCGCCGGCCACGGTCTGGCGCGCGCGGTCCTCGTTGAACCGCTCCTTGCCTCTCGGATCGTGGGGTGAACCTGCCTTGCTGCGCGACATGGGGGTGGAGATAGTGCGCCCGAACCGCTTAGGCAAAGGCCGCTTGTGCAAAGCGGCGTTTGCGGCCATCCCCCGCCCGATGGACGGGACCAAACTCGCACCGCCGCGCACAGTCGGCTTCTGGGGGACATCGCTGTTTCCGCTGAACGGGATGATCGGGGCGGGCATATTCGCCCTGCCCGCAGTGCTCGTCGCAGCGGTCGGCAATTTCGCGCCGTGGATGATGCTGGTGGGCGGGATCCTCTTCCTGCCGCTGGCGCTGTGCTATGCCTGGATGGCCAGCCGCTTCGAACATAGCGGCGGCTCGGTTCTGTATGGCGAGGCGGCCTTCGGGCGCTTCGTCGGCTTCCAGGCGGGCTGGGCGCGCTATGCCAGCGCCATCGTGACCGCGGCGGCCAATATGCATGTGATGATCGCCTATCTCGCGGCGGTCTTCCCGTGGCTGGGCGAGCCGGGCGTCACCCCGATCGCGGCGGGCATCGGCCTCGCGCTGATCACCATCGTCAATCTCTACGGCATGCGCGCCTCGGTCGGCACGCTGGGCGTGATGACCGCGATCAAGCTAGTGCCGCTGGGCCTGCTGGTCGTTTCCGCCCTGTTTGCGGGCAGCGGGATGGGCGACGTGGCCCTGCCGCAATTCAGCGAGGTCGAAACCGTCATCCTGCTCACCTTCTACGCCTTCATCGGCTTCGAAGGCGTGGTCGAGGCTGCAGGCGAGTTCAAGAACCCCAAGCGCGACGTGCCGCTTTCCATCGTCACCATGGTGAGCGGGGTGACGCTGCTCTACATGGCGATAATCTGGGCCTTCATCGCCATCGGGCCTGAGTTCGCAGGCGAGAACAACGCACTCGCCGGGGTTGCGGGCGCATCGATGGGCCAAATCGGCTCGCTCGCCATCGTCATCGCGGCGAGTTTCAGCATCGGTGCCAACAATTTCGCCAGCGGCGTCGCGCAGCCGCGGCTGATGTACGGCATGGCCGAACGCGGCATGCTCCCGCGCTGGTTCGAATATGTCCATCCGCGCTTCCTGACGCCCTTCAACGCGATCCTGTTCTACGGCGTTGTGGCGGTGCTGTTCGGCCTGTGGGAAGGTTTCGAGGTGCTGGCCGTGGCGGGGACGCTGGTGCGGCTGGTGACCTATATCGTGACCAGCCTCGCGCTGCCCGTGCTCGAGCATCGCGAGGGGCGGATCGTGCCCTTCCACCTGTTCTGCGTGATCTTCGCGGTGGGCAGTTCGCTGTTCATCTCCGTACAGGCGCAAGCGCAGGCATGGCTGGTGCTCGGCGGCTTCATTGCTGCGGGCACGCTGCTCTACTTCATCGCCGCACGGCAACAGCCCGAATATCCGATCGACGAGGCATAAGTGCCCACCAGCTACGATGCGATAATCCTGGGTGCGGGTGCCGCCGGGCTGATGTGCGCCGCGCGTGCCGGACAGCGGGGCAAACGCGTGCTGGTACTCGAACGCGCCGAGAAACCGGGCAAGAAGATCCTGATTTCGGGCGGCGGACGGTGCAATTTCACCAATATCGGCGCAGGTCCGACAAACTATCTCAGCGCCAATCCGCATTTCGCCAAATCGGCGCTGGCGCGCTATACCGCGCGCGACTTTCTCGATCTGGTCGAAAGCTACGGCATTGCCTGGCACGAGAAGACGCTGGGTCAGCTCTTCTGCGATAGCTCGGCCAAACAGATCGTCGAGATGCTGCTGGAGGAATGCGCGAAAGGCGATGTGACCGTGCGCTGCAGCGA
The DNA here is from genome assembly GCF_003355455.1 of Erythrobacter aureus. Taxonomy (NCBI): domain Bacteria; kingdom Pseudomonadati; phylum Pseudomonadota; class Alphaproteobacteria; order Sphingomonadales; family Erythrobacteraceae; genus Erythrobacter; species Erythrobacter aureus. The sequence continues at coordinate 1,420,929 of NZ_CP031357.1, read as the reverse complement.
GGAAGTGACCTCGGTCGCGCATGGCGATGGCTTCGCCGTGACCACGCAGACCGGCACCTACACCGCACCCGCGCTGGTCATCGCCACCGGCGGCCCCTCGATTCCCAAGATGGGGGCGACCGGCTTCGCCTACGACCTCGCCCGCCAATTCGGCCTCAAGGTGGTCGAGCCGCGCCCCGCCCTGGTCCCGCTGACGCTGGGCGGCGAGGAAGTGCTGTTCCGCGACATTTCGGGCGTCTCGGCCCCGGTCGTCGCCACGGCGAACAAGACCGGGTTTGCCGAGGCCGCGCTGTTCACCCATCGCGGGCTGTCCGGCCCCGCGATCCTGCAGGCAAGTTCCTATTGGCGCCCGGGAGAGCCGCTGTTCGTCGACTTCATTCCCGAGCGAACCGCCGAATGGCTGATGGATGCCAAACGCGGAAACCCCCGATCGGGCGTGCGCACGCAGCTTCGCGAGGCGCTCCCGGCACGTCTGGCAGACATTCTCGCGGACAAGCTCGGTCTCGACGGCGATCTCGGCAATCTACCCGACAAGGCGCTGCGCAGCGCGGGAGAGCGCCTCAAGCGGTGGACCTTCCACCCCAACGGCACCGAAGGCTTCGCCAAGGCCGAGGTGACTGTGGGTGGAATCTCGACCGCCGAACTCTCCTCCAAGACCATGCAAGCAAAGCGCTTTCCCGGGCTCTATGCCATCGGCGAGGCGGTCGACGTGACCGGCTGGCTGGGCGGCTACAACTTCCAATGGGCCTGGGCCAGCGGCGTGGCTGCGGGCGACGCGCTCTAAGCCCCTGATCCCGCTACGGCAGGTCTTTACCGGGGCGGCAAGTTGACGCGGAACCGTCACGTGCTAGCCTTCGCCCATTCGGACCTGCGGAAACAGGCAGGCCGAAACAGGAGGATGCCGCTCTGCCTTCACGCAGCACGGCGACAGCGCGAAAGGACCCTATGCAGCAGCTCCAGGGCATGGATGCGAGCTTCGTCGCGCTGGAAACGCGTAACTCGCCGATGCACATCGGATCGATCCTGATCTACAACCCCTCGACTGCACCCGGAGGTTTCGTCCGCTTCAAGGATATCCTCGCCTTTTTCGAAAGCCGTTTGCAACTCTCCAAGACCATGCGCCAGCGCATGGTGCGCGTGCCCTTCGACCTCGACTATCCCTATTGGATCGAGGACCCCGATTTCGACCTCGAATACCATGTCCGCCATGTTGCGCTGCCCGCGCCGGGAGACTGGCGGCAATTGTGCATCCAGGCCGCGCGTATCTTCGCCCGCCCGCTGGATCTCGAACGCCCGCCGTGGGAATTCACCGTGGTCGAGGGGCTCGACAATGTCGAAGGCCTGCCCAAGGGCTGCTATGCCTATATCACCAAGGTCCATCACGCCGCGATCGACGGGATGAGCGGGATCGACCTGATGGAAGCGACGCACACGCTCACACCCGACGAACCGCCCCCGCCCGGCCCCGACGACTGGAAGCCCGAAAAGGTGCCCAACCCGGTCGAACTGCTGGGCAAGAGCTATTTCAACGCGATCGCCAATCCGCTCAAGCAGCTTGAAGTGGCCGCCAAGGCCGCCCCGGGCCTCGCCAAGGCGCTGAAAGGACTGGCGGCCAAGGAATTCGACGTCTCGACCGAGATGATCGCGCCCAAGGCGCGGTTCAACAGAAAGATCGGCCCCCACCGCGTGGTCGAGGGGGTCGGCGTGCCGCTGGCGGACATCAAGGCGATCCGCACGGCCGTGGACGGCGCCAAGGTCAACGACGTCTTCCTGACCATTATCGGCGGGGCGCTGCGGCGCTATCTCGACCATCACGGCGAATTGCCGAAGAAGTCGCTCACCGCCATGGCGCCGATCTCGGTCCGCTCGAATGGCGAGAAGAATGCGATGGGCAATCAGGTGGCCGCGATGATCGCGCCGCTCGGCACGCATATCGCCGATCCGCTCGAACGGCTGGCCTGGGTTCATAACCGCACGACCAATTCCAAGGCGATGGCCGACGCCATGGGCGCGCGCAATATGACCGAGATGAGCAAGGTCAGCCCCGCGCTGTGGATGAGCCTTGGCGCGCAGCTCTATACCCGCCTCAGCCTCGCCAATCGCGGGGTCGGCCCTATCTTCACCACCGTCGTGACGAATGTGCCCGGCCCGCCCGTGCCGATTTATTCGGCCGGCGCGCGGCTGGAAAGCATGATGGGTCTGATCTGCCTGACCGACGGCATGGGCCTCGCGCATGTTGTGCAAAGCTATACCGAGGAAGCGACCATCGCCTTCACCGCCGACCGCGAGATGATGGACGATCCCGAATTCTACGCAGACTGCATTCGCGAAAGTTTCGAGGAATTGCGCGATGCGGCGAGCGATGACGCCAAACCCGCCAAGCCTAAGAAAACCGCCAAGAAACACGCCGCAAAGCCCGCCACCAAGAAGCGGGCCGCGCCCAAGAAGAAGCCGTCCGAACCCGCCAAGGGCGGCACTCATGCCTCCCGTGCGCGTTCGAAACCCAAGGCTGCCCATCCCCTGAAAGGTCCGACCAAGGAATGACGACAACAGCTATCGAAGCCCGCCCGCCCAGCCGCCTGCTGACGCTGGCCGAACCGGGACGGGCCTTTGGCGAGCTTGCCAGCTTCTATGCCCTGCGCCCGCTGCTCTCCACCCTGCCGCGCGGCGACGGGCATGGCGTGCTGGTGCTGCCGGGCTTCATGGCGTCGGATTATTCGACCGCGCCGCTGCGTTCGCTGCTGTCGGACCTCGGCTACGATGCGGCGGGCTGGAATTTGGGTCGCAATGTGCGCATCGACAATGCCCGCATCGAGGCAATGATGGGCTGTGTCGAGGAGTTGCACGAGCGCACGGCTGGCAAGGTGTCGATCGTCGGCTGGAGCCTGGGCGGCGTGTTCGCGCGCGAACTCGCCAAGATGGCTCCCGAAAAAGTGCGCGGGGTGATCAGCCTGGGTTCGCCGATCAGCGACGATCGCGGCCATACCAATGCCGCGCGTCTGTTCGAATATCTCAACGGCAAGGAACCCGAGCCGATGCGCGGCGGCAATTTCCGCAAGCTGGCCGAAGCGCCCCCGGTGCCCACCACCTCGATCCTCACCCGGACCGACGGCGTGGTTCACTGGCGCGGATCGGTGCAATGCGGCGACCGGGAGGATTGCGAGAACATCGAGGTGCTCGCCAGCCATTGCGGCCTCGGCGTGAACCCGGCGGCGGTCTATGCCATCGCCGACCGGCTTGCACAGGCCGAAGGCGCGTGGAAACCGTTCCGCGCATCGGGCCTTGCCAGCCTGTTCTTCCCGCGCCGCGCGCTGCACTGACGGGTCAGAATACCTTCCTCACGTCGATGCCGAGATAGCGGCCCACCGGATCGATCCGGCGCGGGTCGTAGGCATCGGGCACCGTGCCGCTGGCATCGACCACGCGGCGCTGGCCATCGAATACATTGTCGATCCTGAAGGCAATACGCAAGTTCTTGAGGACGCCGTCTTCGCGTTCGAAAATCTGCCCGAGATTCGCGAACAGGCGGATGTCGAAGGTCAGGAGGTCTCCGAAGAAGAGATCGCTAGCCCCTGGCACCCCGCTGCCGCGCAGCACCGCTTCGCCGAGATAGCGGCCCGACAGGCGCATGCCGTAACCATCCAGAAACAGGCCCGTTTCCAGCCGCGAGCTGTGTTTCGGGATCGCCCCACTGCCGAGCACGAACCCGTCGAGCTGGTCGAACACCGGGCCGCCCCGCGCGAGCGTGACTTCGTTTTCGAGCGTGATCGTGTGGTTGAAACTGGCGAAATAGCGCCCTCCACCGCCGCTGCGGCGGGCGAAGGGGTTTGCAGCCGGAGCGCGGCCACCGCCGTGCTGCTCCGCGTTTTCGCCATCGGGCGCATTCGACCGGGCCGCGCACATCCGCTCGCGGAGCTGTTTCAGCCTTTTCTGGTCGATCTCGCCATCTTCGCCGCGCAGCCGTTCGAGCATGGGCGGCGGCAATCGGTCGAGCCGAGGCGGTTCGGCACATAGCGCCTCGCGCATCCGGGCCGAACGCTCGGCGTCGACCCGTGCCCCTCCGCCGGTCGCGGGTCCGCCATGGCCGCGCCCGCCCGACGCCCGCGCGCCGCGGCCATGCCCTTCGCCCTGCGACCCGCCGATACGCCCGCGCGTCGACAGGCCGAAGCTCAATGTCCGGCTCCGGGTTTCGAACAATGTCACCGGCCTCCGGTCGATGGCGAGAAGCTCGCCCGCCGGGTCTCGTTCGATCCGGTCGGGAAAAGCCTGTTCGAAGGCTGCGGTATAGGCCGGAGAGGACAAGGTGACATCGCGCGAGCGGTTGATGCCGTAATCGGCCTGGAGCCGGGTGTTGTCCCAAAATGGCAGTTGCCAGTTGGCGCCGAATTTCCAGTCCGACTGGGTTTCCTGCGCAAGGTTCGGATTGCCGCCGGTGATGACCGTGGCGAGCACATCCTGTCCGGTGGCGAAATCGAACACCGGCACGTTGAATTCGTCGATCCGCGGATTGCCGAGCGCGGATATGTCGGGCGCCACCTCGCGCCAGATGCGGGTAAGCTGGAGGTTCAGCTTGTCGAAGGGCGACCAGTTGAGCCCCGCCGTCCAGTTGGCCAGCCGGTCGAAATCGGAAAGATCCTCCGCGCCGCCTGCCAGATTGATGCTGGCCGTGCCAATGGCGCCCCAGGCCCCGCCCCGCCGGGCGATGGGTATGTTGACGTTCACTCCGCCATCGAGCCTGCGCCGGGTGATCGATGCGTCGACGGCCGACCGCGTATCCGCGCTTTCCAGCCGCTTCCAGTCCAGGCCCAGATCGATGGTGGTCGATATCTCACCGGCAGGCAGTTCGACCGGATAGCCCGTGAAAGTCGCCTTGTTGACCACCGTGCGGAGCCGCGTCTCCGCCGTATCGAAGCCGCTGCCCGTCCGCCGGTCGATTTCGGTATCACTGTTGGACAGTACCGCATCCGACGTGAAGGTCGCCTTCCATGATCCGATATTGCGATTGTAGGCCCCGCCCAGCGAGAGCGCATCGGTCCGGGTGCGCCGCTCGATAGGGTCCGCGCCCGTGCCCGTATCGCGCAGGCCCGACAGGCTCATGCTCTCCTCGCGCGACAGTGTTGCGTTCAGGCTGATCGAGGATCCGCTGTCGAGGAAGGCTTTGGCATAATTCGCCGTTCCTTCCACCTGCCACGTGTCGGCAAGGAGGCTGCGGAACGGTGCTTCATCGACGACGCCGGGAATCGCGGAAGGGACCGTGAACCCGCGCTCCGCTTCTGTCAGCAGGCTGGAATCCTCGACATCGAGATTGAAGTTGAGCCGCGCCCCGTCGGCAATCTTGAGGTAGGTTACCTCCTCCTCGTTGCGCCAGTAACCGCCACGCGCAGGCGCCTCCAACTCGCCCTCCACCGTCAGCGCCGCATAGTCGTTCTTGAGGACGATGTTCACCACGCGCTGGTCGGGATCGTAACCGAACCGCTGGGCGACCTCTTCCGAAAACACCTCGACCTTGGCGACGCTTTCGGGTGGATAGGAATGGAACTCGCGCCAGCTCGACACGCGCATGCCGTTGATGAGGAAAATTGGCCGTCCGCCCCCGCGGCCACCGCGCGCACCACCCGTCGCCGGCTCGATGGCGGCAATGATGTCGGCGATGGAGCTCGCGCCGAATGCCGCAATATCCTCGCTGTCATATTCGGCGATCGGCGGCTGATCGACAATAAGCTGACCGCGAATGCGTTCTCCGGTGACCACGATGGTGCCGGGGGGCAAGGGAATGCTCTCATCCTCTTCCGACCCGGCCTCGGCTGCCTGGGCAGTGTCCTGCGCATGGAGCGCATTCGCCCAACCAATAGCAAGAAGGGACGATGCGAAAAGTGAAAGCAATTTCAAGAAACAAGCCTTCCCTACAGCAAAATCGTCCACCCCCTTCCAATACGGTCGATGCAGGTCGTCGGGCCTACACGCAAGGCCAATTTCGGTATCGCTTTGTCGCAGGTCGAGCCGGGACGGTAGCTCGTCGAAATGAGGTAAAACGCGCGAAGGCTTCCCTTTTCCGCCCTTCATCGCTAAAGGCCGCCGCTCTGACTGCACAAGCGAACGGATACGACAGACTACATGGCGAAAGAAGAACTTCTCGAAATGCGCGGCAAGGTGGTGGAACTGCTGCCCAATGCGATGTTCCGCGTCGAGCTCGAGAATGGCCATGAAGTGCTCGGCCACACCGCGGGCAAGATGCGCAAGAACCGTATTCGTGTGCTGGTGGGGGACGAAGTCCTGTGCGAGCTGACGCCGTACGATCTGACCAAGGCGCGCATCACCTACCGCTTCATGCCCGGTCGCGGCGGCCCCGGTCAGGGCCCCGGCCCGCAATAAGCCACCGTGGGCCAGCCCACACTTATCCTGGCATCGGCAAGTCCCCGCAGGCGTGAGCTTATCGCGCGCCTCGGTGTGACGCCTGCCGCCGTCAATCCTGCCGATATCGACGAGACTCCGCGCAAGGGCGAACTGCCCCGCGATTATGCAAAGCGCATGGCGCGCGAAAAAGCCGAAGCCGCTGCCTCGAACGACGGCCATGTCCTCGCGGGTGATACGGTGGTCGCCGCCGGACGCCGCATCCTGCCCAAGGCCGAGGACGAGGCGACGGCGCGCAAGTGCCTCGAACTTCTCTCGGGCCGCCGCCACCGCGTGCTCTCCGCGATTGCCCTACGCGCGCCCGACGGCACGATCCGCGAGCGGCTGAGCGAGACGGTGGTGATGTTCAAGCGGCTCTCGGCGCAAGAGATCGACGCCTATCTCGCCAGTGGCGAATGGGAAGGCAAGGCGGGCGGCTATGCCATCCAGGGCATTGCCGAAGGGCTCATCAGCCGCATCCAGGGCAGTCATTCGGGCGTCGTCGGTCTGCCGCTCTACGAAACGCGCGCGCTGCTCAAGGCAGCCGGATTCGCACTTGCCTGAGTGGCTGGTCGAGGAGGGCATCGGCGAGCGCCGTGCCCTGCTGATGAGCGGCGACACACCGATCGCCGCGAAAGTGCGCTGGCCGGGCGAGCTTCATGCAGGCGCGGGGTTCGACGGCAAGCTGGTTCGCAAATCCGGCGCGCGCGGCATGGTACAGCACCCGTCGGGTCGCGAGGTCTCGGTGGACAAATTGCCGCGCGATGCAAGCGAGGGCGCAAGCTACCGCTTCGCTATCACCCGCGCTGCCATGACCGAACGCGGGCGCTTCAAGCTTGCCGCCGCCCGGCCGGTGGCCAATGCGGGCTCTCCCGTCCCCGACCGCTTCGAAGAGGGCACCCCCGTCCGCGCATTTCCGGAAGGCGCGTGGGAAGATGTGTGGCATGCCGCATCCTCCGGCGAAGTCGAATTCCCCGGAGGCTCGCTGCTGTTCGCCGTTACCCCCGCGATGACGCTGATCGATATCGACGGCGACCTTTCGCCGCGCGAACTGGCGCTGGCCGCAGTGCCTGCCATCGCGCACTGGCTCCCGCTGTTCGATCTCGGCGGTATGATCGGGATAGATTTTCCCACTCTTCAAACCAAGGCGGATCGCAAAGCGGTGGACGAGGCGCTGGAAGAGGCGCTCTCCGACTTTCCGCACGAGCGCACCGCCATGAACGGTTTCGGCTTCGTCCAGATCGTCGCACGGCTCGAAGGGCCTTCGCTGCTGCATCGATTTGCCACCTCGCGCGTAGGGATGGCCGCCCGTATGGCGCTGCGCCGCGCGGAAATGGTCGAGGGGCCGGGCGTGACATTGCTCACCCTGCACCCTGCGTTGAAGGCCAAGCTCAAAACAGAATGGCTCACCGAGCTTGAACGCCGCACCGCGCGGCCGGTACGGATAGAGGCCGATCCGGGCCTTGCGATAGAGGCAGCCACCGCCCAGATCGTGGGTCATGACGACTAAGCCCTGCCCGATCTGCAAGAAACCGCGCAGCGAAGAGCACACGCCTTTCTGTTCGACCCGCTGCCGCGATCACGACCTTTCCCGATGGTTCGGCGATGGCTACGCCGTACCCGGGCGCCCCGCCCTGCCCGAGGAAATCGCGGCCGAGGTCACCGGCGGCAAGGAAGACTGAATTTGCCCCTTGCCAAGGCGCGCCAGCTTCGCCATAGGCGCGCTCTCATTGCTCGCGGGGCTGTTCAAGCCCCTTCGCCGAAGCAGTGTGCCCGGGTAGCTCAGTGGTAGAGCAGACGACTGAAAATCGTCGTGTCGGTGGTTCGACTCCGCCCCTGGGCACCACTTCGCTACCCTGGCCTTTCGAATACCAGCCCCGCCAGTTCGGCGCGCCGCCGCCACGCTATTGCGCCGCGAGATCCTCGGCCGCCGAAGCGATCTCGGCCCATATCCGCGCGAGATCGGGTTCATCGATACAATAGGGCGGCATGACATAGACCGTGTTGCCGAGCGGGCGCAGCAGCAGATCGGCCTCGCGGAAACGGCGCAGCAGGCGCGGCCCCAGATCGGACAGGTAGCTACCGTCGGGATCGCCCAGTTCCAGCGCGGCGATCGTTCCGCAGCGCCGCGCATTGCGCACCATCGCATGACCGGAAAGTCCATCGAGATGCACTTGCTGCCGTGCGCCCAGTGCAGCCACCCTTTCCAGCACCGGTTCCTCGCGCCAGATGGCGAGATTCGCATTCGCCGCCGCGCAGGCCAACGGGTTCGCGGTGTAGCTCGACGAATGGTAGAAGGTCCGCGTCCGATCGGTCGAATAATGCGCCTCCCAGATCGGTTCGCTCGCCATGGTCACCGCCAGGGGTACGGCGCCGCCGGTCAGCCCTTTCGACAGGCACATGATGTCGGGCACCACCCCAGCCTGTTCGCAGGCGGTCAGCGTGCCGGTACGCCCCCAGCCGGTCATCACCTCGTCGGCAATGAACAGCGTGCCGTGGCGGGCGCAGACACTGCGCATCTCAGCCAATATATCGGGCGAATACATCAGCATGCCGCCCGCGCCCAGCACCAGCGGTTCGACGATGAACGCTGCGGCTCCGGCCGCGCATTCCGCCTCCAGCACATCGAGGGTCGCCTGCGGATCGGTGCCGGGAAAGGGCACGCGCCCCACGTCGAACAGCATCGGCGCATAAGCGGCGTTGAATACACCACGCGCGCCGACCGACATCGCGCCGATCGTGTCGCCATGATAGGAATGGTCCATCACCACGATGCGGTCGCGTTTCTCCCCACGATGGGTCCAGTAACCCAGCGCCATCTTGAGCGCGACCTCCACCGCAGTCGAACCGCTGTCGGAAAAGAACACGCGGGTAAGGGCATCGGGCAGGATCCGGCACAATTCGCGCGCCAGGTCTTCGGCGGGCTGGTGCGTCCAGCCGGCGAAGATCATCTGGTCGAGCTGCTGCACCTGCGCGGCGATCGCCGCCATGATGCGCGGATTGCAGTGGCCATGGGTGGTAACCCACCAGCTCGAAATCGCATCGATCACGCGGCGACCATCGGCGGTATAAAGCGCCGCGCCCTGTGAATGGGTGACCAGCGTGACAGGATCGCCCAGCCCGTGCTGCGTGAAGGGGTGCCAGACGGGGGACTGGGTCATTGGAAATCCGCCAGATCGAAATTGCGCGCAAAGGCATCGGCCAGCGTGTCGGGCTCAAGCGAATCGAGCATGGGCAAGCGACCGAGCCGTTCGACCGCGCCCATCCGGCAGATGGTCGCTTCGCTATCCTCGATCGCTTCGCCGACGAAGGCGATCCCATGCACGGCCACGCCGCGCGCGCGCAGCGCCTCGATCGTCAGCAGCGAATGGTTGATCGTGCCGAGCGCCGTGCGCGCAACCACGATCGTGGGCAGACCCCAATGCGCGAAAAGGTCGGCATAGAGCAAATCGCCCCCCAGCGGAACGAGCGCGCCGCCCGCCCCTTCCACCACCAGTGGCCGCTGGGGCGGGAGCGCCAGCCCGTCGGGATCGATGATGACACCATCGATCTCCGCCGCGCGGTGGGGCGAGCACGGCGTGGCCAGCCGATAGGCTTCGGGCAGCACCCGGTCTTCGGCCAATCCCGTCAGCCGCGCGACCTGCACCCGATCGCCGCCCTCCTCGAGTCCGGCCTGGACCGGCTTCCAATAGTGCGCGTCCAGCGCGCCCGTCAGCGCCGCGGCGAAGACGGTTTTGCCGACATCGGTGTCGGTGCCGGTTACGACGAATGCGCTCATCAAAGAATCTCCGAAAGCGTATCGGCCAGCGCATCGATCTGCGGCTTGCCGATATTGAGGGTGAGCGAGATGCGCAGGCGGCTGGTGCCCACAGGCACGGTCGGCGGGCGGATGCCACGAATGTCGAAGCCAGCCTCGCGCAGGTTTTGCGCAAGCTGCATAGTCCGCGCATCATCGCCCAGCACCAGCGGCATGATCTGCGATCCGCTGGCCGAAACGCCGAAGGGTGCCAGCCGGTCGGCACCATAGGACATCAGTTCGGCGAGCGCGCTACGGCGTTCGGGTTCGTCCTCGACGATCCTCAGCGCTTCGCGCACGCAGGACGCGATCAGCGGCGATGGCGCGGTCGAGAAGATGAAGGCGCGAGCACGATTGACGAGATGGTCGCGCATGACGCGCGGCCCGCAAAGCAGCGCGCCCTCGCTGCCCAGCGCCTTGCCGCAAGTGCGCAATACGATGGCATTGTCCCGCCCGGCGAGGCTGTCCGCCAGCCCCCTGCCGCCTTCGCCGAACACGCCGGTGGCATGGGCATCGTCGGCAAGCAGGATCGCGCCATGACGGTCCGCCAGTTCGGCCAGCGCGCCCAGCGGCGCACGGTCGCCATCCATGCTGTAAAGCGTTTCCACCGCGATCCAGGCAGTGCCCGTCGAATTGCTCTGCCGCCAGCGGGCCAGCGCATCGGCGAAGGCATCGGCATCGTTATGCGTCACGCCGAACCGCACCGCCCGCGACAGCCGCATGCCTTCATGCGCACTGGCATGGACCAGCTCGTCGTGAAAGATCGCATCGCCGCGCTGCGGCAGGGTTGCCAGCAAAGCGCTGTTGGCCGTGTAGCCATTGGCAAAAAAGATCGTGCTTTCGCTGCCGAAGAACCGCGCCGCCTCTTCTTCGAGCAGCTCGTGCTCTGCGTGATTGCCGCGCAGCAGGCGCGATCCGCCCGCCCCCAGCGGAACGCCGCGATCCATTGCCGCCCGGACGGCCCGTTTGAGCTGCTCATCGCCCGCCAGCGCGAGATAATCGTTCGAAGAAAAGTCCGCGCCTCGCGGCAGGGTGAGGACTCTCCGGCGGTCCTTGCGCGCGAGTTCGGCGAGATCTTCCTGCTGCGCGGCGAACGGGCGAAACGTGCTGGGGGAAAACGGCATCGCGGATGCGCTAACCATCGCGCCGCGCGGCTGCAATTGCTTTCGTCCCGCCGCTTCTGTATGCGCAGAACCATTCGCCCCGGCAGCCGCAATCGCCAGTCGATTCCGTCGCCGGGGCGCAAGTCTTTGAAGCGCTAAGGAATGCACGCCCATGGCACGTCGCCGCCAGATCTACGAAGGCAAGGCCAAGATCCTCTACGAAGGCCCCGAACCGGGCACGATCATCCAGTATTTCAAGGATGACGCGACCGCCTTCAACGCCGAGAAAAAGGGCACGATCAACGGCAAGGGTGTGATCAACAATCGCATCAGCGAATATATCTTCACGCGCCTGTCGCATATCGGCATCCCGACCCATTTCATTCGCCGCCTGAACATGCGCGAACAGCTTGTCCGCCAGGTCGAAATCATTCCGCTGGAAGTCGTCGTGCGCAATGTCGCCGCCGGTTCGCTCAGCAAGCGCCTGGGTATCGAGGAAGGCGAACTGCTGCCGCACACGCTGATCGAATATTGCCTCAAGGACGATGCACTGGGCGATCCCAAGGTGTCGGAAGAGGAAATTGCCTGCTTCAATTGGTGCAGCCATGAAGAGATGCAGGATATGTCGTCCATGGCGATCCGCATAAACGATTTCCTGTGCGGGCTGTTCAGCGCGATCGATATCCGGCTGATCGATTTCAAGCTGGAATTCGGCCGCATCTGGGATGGCGATTACAGCCGCACGATCCTGGCCGACGAGATTAGCCCCGATGGCTGCCGCCTGTGGGACATCAACACCGGCGAAAAGCTCGACAAGGACCGTTTCCGCCGCGACATGGGCGGCGAAAGCGAAGCCTATCAGGAAGTCGCGCGGCGGCTCGGCCTGCTTCAGAACGACGATAGCGGTCCGGGCGAAGTGCTCGACATGAACGCCCATCGCGGGCGGCTCAGGACCCCGTCCAAGCCGAAGAAATAGTCACACGACATAGGTGAGCGCCAGCCCGCCCGGCGCGATGGCATAGGCGCAGTCGGGCATGTGGTCGCCATCGACCTGGACCGGCGTGACACAGCGGTCGAAGGCGATCCGGCGGCAGGTGCGGATATCGGCGATGCCGCGTTCGGCGAGCGACTGGCGCAGCAGCGCGGCGGTGACCAGGCGCAGTGTGTCGAGCCGGGTCGAGCGCCCGAGCGTGATGAGTTCCACCGAATCCGCTTCGAGCGCGGCGTGATGGCTAAGCCGGAAAGGCCCGCCATAAAGCGCGCCGTGGCTGACGATGGCGGCCTCGGCCTCGCATTCGAAGGGCCTGCCATCGGCCAGCTCGCCGCGGATGGTCATGGGGTCGCGCGGCCAGGCGCGTATCTGCCGCATCATCGCCACCACATAGGCATAGCGCCCGATCCGCTTTTTGAGCGAGGAGGACACGCGCGCCACCGCCTGGCTGTCCGGCCCGATGCTGAGACAGGCGACGATCGGCATGTCCCCCAGGCGATAAAGCGGGGATTTCACCCAGCTACCGGGGCCACGCTCCCATGCCGCGTGCAATTGCCGCGCGAAGGCTGCAGGCTGCTTGGCATAGCCCAATTCGCGCGCCACGAGGTTGATAGTGCCAGATGGGGCGATGCAAAGCGGGACCTGCCCCGCCCTGTCCCCGAGGGCTTGCACCGTATCGCGCAACGTCCCGTCGCCGCCATGGACACAGACAAGCTCGGCCTTCCCGCTCAGATCGATCCCGTCGATGCGCGACGGGAGCGGGTTCACGGCGAAACCCTCGCGCTCCAGCGCGGCGACGAGCGCGGTCAGCCGTTGCTGGCGAAAACTGCCCGAAAAGGAATTATAGACGAGGTCGAGAACCGGCATGCGCCAGTCCTATCGCGGTGCCGGGCAGGTGCAACCATGCAGTTGGCCGATGTCGCCATGACTTCGGCGGATTTGCCCGCATGTCAGGCTTGGATTCGGAGCCTGCGGGCCATAGCGTGCCGTATCATGACTGTATCCCCGCTTCGCCCGGTGCTCGCGGCACTTCCGCTCCTCGTGCTTGCGCTGCCCCCTGCTCTCGCCGCTCAGGAAAAGCCTGCGCCCGCAGCTGGCGAAACGGCGCGGGCAAGCACCGGCTGGGGCCACCCAATCTATGATATCGCGCCCGACCCGGCTGTGCGCTTCGGCCTGCTCGAAAACGGAATGCGCTATGCGATCCTGAAAAACGGCACGCCGAAGGATACGGCGGTGGTACGCCTGGGCTTCGATATCGGCTGGATCGACGAGGACGAACACGAACTCGGCCTCGCCCATATGATAGAGCACATGGCCTTCAACGGATCGCGCAATGTGCCCGAAGGCGAGATGACCAAGCTGCTCGAACGGCTGGGGCTTGCATTCGGGGCGGATACGAACGCCTCGACCGGGTTCGAGGACACGATCTACAAGCTCGACCTGCCGCGCACCGATCCCGAACTGGTCGACACGGCGCTGATGCTGATGCGCGAAACCGCCAGCGAACTGACCATCGCCGACGATGCGGTCGACCGCGAGCGCGGGATCATCCAGTCGGAAACGCGCACGCGCAACACTTTCGCGATCCGCCGCCTCAAGCACTATCTCGGTTTCGTCGCTCCCGACACGCGGTATGCAAAGCGTTTTCGGGCCGAGGGGACCGGGGCAATCATCGACAGCGCACCGGGCCGGGTGCTGCGCGATCTCTATCGCCGCTATTACCGGCCGGACAATGCCGCGCTGGTGGTGGTCGGGGATGTCGATCCCGACATGATCGAGGCGAGGATTCGTGAGCGCTTCGACGACTGGGCGGCCCCGCCCACGCCGCGCGTCCACGTCGAGAAAGGCAAGGTCGATCTGGCGCGCGGCCCCGCGGCTGCCAATTTCGTCGACCCCGACGTCCCGCATGTGGTCGTGATCGATCGGTTCGCACCCTATGTCGAACACCGGCCGATCATCGCCGAAACAGATCGCTCACGGCTTGTCGCCCTCGGCACGGCGATCGTCAATCGCCGGTTGCAGCGTATCGCCAATGCAGCCGATGCACCGATCATCGGCGGGCGGGCCTCGGCCTCCGACTTCTTCGATATTCAGCGGCAGGCGCAGGTGCGGGTGCAGGCGCGCGAGGGCGAATGGCAACGCGCGCTCGAAGTGGGCGAGCAGGAATGGCGCCGCGCTGTGCAACATGGCTTTACCGAAGCGGAACTGGCCGAACAGCTCGCCAATTTCGAACAGCGCTACCGCGATGCGGCCAGCCAGCAGGAAACACGGCGTAACCGCGGGCTGGCCGAGGGCATTTTGTCGACCGCCCGGCGCGAGCGCATCTTCGTGACTCCGCAAACGAGTTACGATCTGTTTCTGGCGCACAAGCCGGACATCACCGCAGAAGCCGTTTCGCAAGCTTTCGCGGAGCATTTCGCGCTGTCCGACCCGCTGATCCATGTGTCGACCAAGCAGGCCATTCCCGATGCCGAGCGGGCCATCGTCGAGGCCTGGCGAACCTCAGCAGCGCAAGCTGTCGCCGCAGCGGAAGACCATGGTGGGCTGGCCTTTGCCTATGACGATTTCGGCGAACCATCGGCTATTGCGGAGGATGTGACGCTCGAGGATCTCGGTGTCAGGACCATCCGCCTCGAAAACAATGTTCGATTGAACTTGAAGTTTACCGACTTCGAGAAGGGGCGTCTGCGCTATGCGATCCGGATCGGATCGGGACAACTGGCTCTGCCGTCTACTAAAATGGGGCAGGCGAGCTTCCTGTCTTCGGTCAGTGCGCTCGGCGGGCTAGGCGAGCATAGCTATGACGAGCTGCGCCAGATCCTCGCCGGGCGCCGACTGGCCTACGGTTTCGATGCCGACGAGGACAAGTTCACCGTGCGTGGGAGCGGGACCATGGACGACCTGCCGCTGCAGATGCGTCTCAGCGCTGCCTATTTCAGCGATCCCGGTCTGCGATCGGAGATGCTGACGCGCTGGCAGGCGATCCTGCCGCCCTACCTCGCCCAGCTCGACGCGACGCCGCAAGCGGTCGCGCGCGCGCAGGTGGCGCGGTTGGTAGCCGATGGCAATCCGCGTTTCGGCATCCCGTCCGAGGCGGAACTGGCTGGCGTAACGCTGGAAGAGGCGCGCCGATTGACCGCCGAACAGTTCGCCGCCGCCCCGATCGAGATCTCCGTCGTCGGCGACTTCGACGGCAACGCCGTCATTGCCGCAGTTGCCGAGACCTTCGGCGCGCTGCCGCCACGCGCGGCGACACTCGATGAATGGGAAAGCGAACGACTTGCCCGATTCACCGCCGACCGCAGCGAGCACGTGCTGACGCATGCGGGTGCGCCCGATCAGGCGCTGGCGATGACCATCTGGCCGACCACCGATGACGACGACGCGCAGGAAGAGGCGACGATGCAACTGCTCGCCGGCGTGATGCGGCTCGAAATGCTCGAGCGTATCCGCGAGGAGCTGGGCGCCTCCTATTCGCCCGGCGCCAGTTCGAACATGTCGCATATCTATCGCGATTTCGGGACCTTCTCGACATCGGTCGTGGTCGCGCCGGAACAGGCTGACGAAGTCTTTGCCGTGGTAGATGCGATCGCCAGCGAATTCCGCGAGGGACCGATATCGGGCGACCTGATCGAGCGCGCCCGCGCGCCCCTGCTCGAGAAGATCGCGCTCAGCCGCCGCGAGAACGGCTGGTGGCTGCGGGCGATCGACGAGGCGCAATTGCGCGCCGGGCGCCTCGACCGTGTGCGCAGCTACGAGGATCGCATCCGCGCGGTGACGCCCGCCATGCTGCGGGACGCGGCTCGGCGTTATCTCGACCCGGACGCGGCTCTGCGGATCCGCATCCTGCACGAAAGCCTCGTACCGAAGCCATAGGCAAAGGGCCGGAAGGATCGCTCCTTCCGGCCCGCTGTCTCACGCCATGGTTCGCGCTCAGTAGTTGACGCGTGCCGAGATGCCGAACACCCGCGGATCGTTGACGAAGGCGGTGTTGTTGTTGAAGTCGATGCCGCCCTTCACATTGTCGGCATCGGTGATGTTGCGCACGAAGGCCGCCACTTCGAACAGACCGTCGGTCCGTGCGTAGCCGATTCGCAGGCCGCCCTCGATCTGGTTGTTCGCGTTGAACTCTTCGCTTTCATAAAGGAAGAAGTTGGTCTTCCCCTGATAGGCCCAGTCGGTGAAGAAAAAGACTTCGCCCGTATCGCCCACCGGGAAGGCATAGCGCGCAGTCACGTCGGCGATCCATTCCGGCGCGTTGGGGAACGGATTGCCGTCCACCAGCGCGCGGGTATTGCCCGACAGCACGACGGTCGGGTCGGTGACGGTGCACTGCGCACAGATGCCCACCGCCAGCGCATCGTCCTGGATCTTGGTGTCGTTCCAGCTCAGACCGGCGGTGATCAAAAAGTCCGGCGTGATCTGGAAAGCGCTGTCGAGTTCGAAACCGAGACCGCGACCCTTTTCGGCATTGACCAACTGCACCAGATTGCCCGCCCCGCCGACGGCGGAGAACTGCGGGTCTTCGATCGTGTAGTAATACACCGCGCCGTTAAGGCGGATCGTCCGGCCGGCGAATTCCGACTTGAAGCCGGCTTCGTAGCTCATGATCTTTTCCGAAGTTGCCACCGAGGGCGGCGAACCGAAAGCCACGTCGCGGCCCTGGATCGTCGGCGCACGGAAGCCGTTGGCGATACGCGCATAGACGCTGGCATCATCGCCGACGTCGACGAAAGCCGAAAGATCCCAGCTCAGGCGATCGTCCTCGACGATGCGGTACTGAGCGCCCGGCCCCGAGATGAACGAAGGCGAGACGACCCGGAACTGCTTCTTGTCGTCGGTCCAGCGCACGCCGCCGGTGAGCTTGACTGCGTTGCTCGCCTGCACCGAAAGCTGGCCGAAGGTCGCCCAGGCATCGTTGGTGTGGCGCACGGTGACCGATGGCGGAAAACCGAAGCCGACGGTGGTGACATCGAAATCGCTCTGGAACACGAACATGCCGACCTGCCAGTCGATCATGCCGCCGGGATTCGACGCCAGCCGCACTTCATGAGTGAACTGGTCGAGATCGATCGAATCCTGCGTGTCCGATTCGAACGGGATGAAGCCCGGGCCGGTCTCTATCACATCGCCATTGGCATCACGCCGGATCCAGCCGCCATCGATGTCGCCGCGGCTCGAACCGTCGCTTTCGGCATAGGCCGTGATGCTGGTCAGCGTGGCGAAATCGGCTTCGTAATCGAGGCGGAAGCTGGCGATCAGCGCGTTATATTCGGCCACATTGCCGCCGCCGGCGTCGTAGAACACCGTGTCGCGGTCGTAATTGTCGTTGAGGTCGTTATCGCCCGGGCCAAGGATATTGGCGCGAAACGGCGTCGAGGTGCCGTCGAGATCGCGGAACGCCACGGTGCCGAGCATCGACAGGCGGCTGTCGGGCGTGATCAGCAACTGCGCGCGTCCGGCCAGTTCGTCATAACCGCCAAGCACATCGTCCTGACCGGTGAAGCCGTTATCGATCCAGTCGTCGCGATGCTGGTAAAGACCCGAGACGCGCAGCGAAGCGACCCCGGGAGCGATCGGCACGGTAACGCCGCCGTCGAGCGAGAGCGAATTGAAGCTGCCGTAGCTGGCCGAGAACCGGGCGGCGAATTCATCGCCCGGACGGGCGGTGTCGATCTTGACGATCCCGGCGGGCGTGTTGCGGCCGAACAGCGTGCCCTGCGGGCCGCGCAGCACCTCGATGCGCTCGACATCGAAGATCGGGAAGGCCTTGAGCGTCACGTTTTCGAGGACGATTTCGTCCATCACCACAGAAACCGGCTGCGAAGCTGCAAGATCGAAATCGGTATTGCCGAGACCGCGAATATAGAAACGCGGTGCGGCGCGTCCGTTGGAGCTTTCGACGAACAGGCCGGGCACGCGCGCGGCGAGCGCAGTCACTTCGGCACCGGCATCGAAGATCGTCTTCACAGTGTCGGCATCGAGGGTCGCAGCCGAGACGGCGACGTCCTGGAGGTTTTCCTCGCGCCGGTTCGCGGTCACGATGATGGTGTTGAGCTGGCCGGCGGCGGTTTCTTGGGCACCGGTTACGTCTGCATCCTGCGCCAGGGCCGGTTGCGCCGCCAAGGTTGCAAAGGCGAGAGTGCTGGTCCGAGAAAGCGGGTAGCGGTAGAGCGAATGGTCATGAAAAGGAGGATTCCTGCTTGAGCACGCATTGGTCTGGCGGGCATTTGGAGGGGTATGGCTGTCTGTGCCGTGCGGTCCGATAGCAGATTGATCGCAGAAAAGGCGCTTCGGCGCGCGGTGTACGACAGAATCATTGCGTTTGTTGCAATCATGCGACAGCGCGTGGCCCGCACGCCACTTGTCTGGCGATCTCCTGCGCAACTGCGCGAGGAGCTTGAATGCGCGGGGACGCTGCGCCATAGGCGCGCCAACACGAAAGGCCTCATCGCATGAAGATCCGCGTCCATGTTTCGCTCAAGCCCGGCGTTCTCGATCCACAGGGCCGCGCCGTCCATCATGCGCTGGAGGGGCTCGGCTTCGCAGGCGTCGACGATGTCCGTGTCGGTCGCCTGATCGAGCTGGATGTCGCGGACGGCACCGGCGACGATGCGCTGACCGAGATGTGCGAGAAGCTGCTCGCCAATACGGTGATCGAAAACTACCGCATCGAGAAGGTCGGCTGATGGCTTTCCGCGCCGCCGTCATCACCTTCCCCGGTTCGAACTGCGACCGCGATATGGCGGTTGCGATCGAACGCGTTTCGGGCACCGCGCCGATGCGGGTGTGGCATGGCGATGCCCACTTGCCCGAATATCTCGACTTCATCGCCCTGCCCGGCGGTTTTTCTTATGGCGACTATCTGCGCTCGGGCGCGATGGCGGCCAACAGCCCGATCATGCGCAGCGTCGCGCGCCGGGCCGAACGCGGCGTGCCCGTTCTGGGCGTGTGCAACGGCTTCCAGGTGCTGACCGAAGCCGGCCTGCTGCCTGGCGCACTGATGCGCAATGCCAGCCAGAACTTCATCTGCCGCACGGTCGATCTGACGGTGGAGAACAGCCAGTCGCTGTTCACCGGTGGCTATGACAGCGGGCAGACGATCCGCATTCCCGTGGCGCATCACGACGGCAATTACTTCGCCGACGACGACACGCTCGACCGTATCGAAGGCGACGGCCGCGTGGCGTTCCGCTATGTCGAGAACTGCAACGGCTCGCGGCGCGGCATTGCCGGGGTTCTCAATAGTGCTGGCAATGTGCTGGGCATGATGCCGCATCCGGAACGCGCGGTCGATCCGGCGCATGGCGGGACCGACGGCCTTGCCCTGTTCGAAAACGCGGTGAAATCGCTGGTCGAGGCCTGATCAGGCGCGTTCGCGCCGCTGGTTCTCCAACCGCCGCGAAAACAGGGCGCTGGCATCCTCTGCAGGCATCGGGCGTCCGAAGTGGAAGCCCTGGATCTTGGTGCATCCCATCCCGCGGATCATGGCTGCCTCTTCCTCGTTTTCGACCCCTTCGGCGGTTGTGGTCATGTCCAGGCTCTCGGCCATGGCGACGACCGCCCGGATGATGGCGATCGATTCGGGGCTGTGTTGCGCGGCGCCCTGCACGAAGGTTCGATCGACCTTGATCGTCGAGAATTTGAGCTTGCGCAGATAGCCGAGCGAGGAATAGCCCGTGCCGAAATCGTCGAGCGCGATCGAACAGCCCAGCGCCATGCACTGTTCCAGCGCCTGCCGGGCGATACTTGCGTCGCGCATGAAAATGCTTTCGGTCACTTCGATCTCGAGCCTCTTCGGATCGAGGGCGCTATGGGATAGCGCGCGGACGACGGTGGCGGCGAAATCGGGCTCGAGCAATTGTTCGGGTGAGACATTGACGTTCACCTTCACATGCTCGGGCCAGCTCTGGGCTGCCTCCCGGCACGCCTCCTGCATGACCCAAGTGCCGATCGGCACGATCAGGCGCGTATCCTCCGCCAGCGGGATGAACTTGCCGGGGCTGACGAAGCCGTGTTGGGCGCTATTCCAGCGGAGCAGCGCTTCGAAGCTGACCACATCTTCCGACCGGGTATCGACCACGGGCTGGTAGTGCAGCGTGAACTCGTCATTCTCGAGCGCATGCCGTAGCGCATGCTCGAGCTGGCGCCTTTCTTCCGCATTGGCATGCAGGGCGGGCTCATATTCCCGGTGCATGCCGCCGCCCCGATCCTTGGCACGATAGAGCGCCAGGTCGGCATTGCGCAGCATTTCCTCCACCGACTTACCATCGCGGGGGCCGATGGCTGAGCCGACGCTGGCGCCGACATAGAGAACGTGGTTTTCGATCTCATAGGGTTCGGACAGACGCTCGATAATGGCCCGCGCCAGAAATTCCACGCGTCCATTGTCCGACGCGTCGGGGATGACCACCGCGAATTCGTCTCCGCCCAGACGCCCGCAAATCTCCTGATCTCCCACAAGGCTCTCCAGCCGCGCGGCAACTTCGCCAAGCATCCGGTCGCCGACCAGATGACCCAGCGAATCATTGATCGCCTTGAAGCGGTCGAGATCGATCATCAGAAAAGCGCAGCGCGACCGCCATCGATCGGCATGGGCCAGCGCTTCGCCAAGCGCCTCGTTCAGCATCCGCCGGTTGGGCAGTTGGGTCAGCGTGTCGTAGCGCGCCAGAAATTCGATCTTCTCGGACGATTCGCGCTGTTCGGTCACATCGGACCCCACGCCGCGAAAGCCCTGATAATTGCCCAACTCGTCGATGATCGGCGTGCCCGAAAGCTCCCACCATCGATCTTCGCCGCCGATGGAAACCCTCACGCCGAGATTGGAGAAATTCTCCCTGCGGGTCAGCTTGTCCGTGAGATCGTGGAGGCTCGGCGGGAACTGACCCGTCTCCCAGCCATCGCCGGAAATCATCTGGAGAAAGGATTTGCCTTCGATCTCTTTCGGTTCCTTGCCCAGCGCATATGCGAAGCGGGGCGATATCGCCTTCAGTCGGCGCTGAGTATCGATCTGCCACAGCCAATCGGCCTGGCCTTCCTCGAATTCGCGCAGCAGCATGGACACCACTTCGCTTTTTTCCTGCATGGCATAATCGGAAAGGCGCGCCGCGACCGCGACACGCGCGCTTTCGACTACGCCAAACGTCGCGAGCAAGGTCGTGCCGACCACAACCGCCGCGAGGGTCCACTGCATTGCCATCAGGCTCGCGACAAGGCCGCCAATGCCGACCGCGCCGGCGAAGGCCATCGAACTTAGCGGAGCACTGAACCGGCTCGCACAGCTCCCGACCACGAGCATAGCCGCCGCTGCCCAGACGATACCCATCGCCCCTATATCGGCGAAGAGCGCGGCAAGGATCATGCCGACCGACCACAGCGCGCCCTTGCCCGCCGTCATCAGGGCGTGCGATTTCATTTCCGAATAGATTATCTTGCGGTTTCCGGCATCCGCGAGCCTGATGTCCGCGCGTGCCGAATATCCCACGGCCACCAGCAGACCGATCCCCCATGCGGCCAGAAGCGCGACTGGTATCGCCCCGTAAAGCGTCGCCGCGACCATCAGAAAGCCGACCAGATGGAGCACGGCCCGGGCAACCACACGCTCTTTCAACAGAGCATATTGCTGTCCATGCACGAGCTTCCAATCGGTGCCGGCAGGCGCATCGAGCCCGATGACCTGCCGGATGGACAGCGCGCTATTTCGCTTGTCTGGAGAGGAAGTCTGCTCGCTCACATACTCACGGTTAACCGGAAAGAGTTATTTCCGGGTAAAGGAAATACACACCATTCGCGACGCTGCCGCCTACGGAGTGCAGGGCTCGCAGTGCCGGGATCACTCCACTGTCACCGATTTCGCAAGGTTTCTCGGCTGATCGACATCGGTGCCTTTGACGCAGGCTACGTGGTAGGCAAGCAACTGGACCGGGATCGCATAGACCAGTGGCGCGATCAGCGGGTGCACGCGCGGCATCTCGATGGTTGCGAGGCACCCTTCGCCGGCATGCTCCAGCCCCTCCGCGTCGGATATCAGGACGATCTGCCCGCCACGCGCCCGTACTTCCTCCATATTCGATACGGTCTTCTCGAACAGCGGGCCAGAAGGCGCCAGTACGATCACGGGAACCTCGTCGTCGATCAGCGCGATGGGGCCGTGCTTCATCTCTCCGCTGGCATAGCCTTCGGCGTGGATATAGCTGATTTCCTTCAGCTTTAACGCCCCTTCCAGAGCCAACGGGAAATCGGGACCCCGGCCGAGATAGAGAACGTCGCGTGCCGGGGCGATGAGATGGGCCATGCTGGCGATATCTTCGTCATGATCGAGCGCTGCATTGAGGCATGCCGGTGCTTCTAGCAGATGGGTGACGACTTCCTGTTCCTCGGCCCGGCTCATCAGGCCTTTCTTCACCGCCATATGCGCGGCCAGAGCGGCCATGACCGCGAGCTGACAGGTGAACGCCTTGGTCGACGCGACGCCGATCTCGGGTCCGGCATGGGTGGGAAGCAGCAGGTCCGCTTCGCGCGCCATCGAACTCGTCGGCACGTTGACGATCACGCCGATGGTCTGGCCATTTTCCTTGCAATGCCGCAGCGCCGCCAGCGTGTCGGCGGTCTCGCCGCTCTGCGAGATGAACAGGGCCAGCCCGCCCTTCTCCAGAACCGGCTCGCGATAGCGGAATTCGGACGCGACATCGATGTCGACCGGCACACGGGCGAACTGTTCGAACCAGTATTTCGCCACCATCCCTGCATAGAACGAGGTGCCGCAGGCGACGATCGTAATGCGCTTCACGCTCGACAGGTCGAAATCGAACTGCGGCAACGCGACAGAATTGTCCGAGCGGCGCAGATAGGAACCCAGCGTCTGCGCGACCACGGTCGGCTGCTCGAAGATCTCCTTCTGCATGAAGTGGCGGTAGTTGCCCTTTTCGACGGCCGTAGCGGAGGCGCCCGAAAAGCGGATTTCGCGTTCGACCTCGTTGTTCTCCGAATCGTGGATCGTCGCTCCCTCGCGGGTAATGACGACCCAGTCGCCTTCCTCGAGATAACTGATCTGCTGGGTCAGCGGTGCCAGTGCCAGCGCGTCGGAGCCGATATAGGTTTCGCCCTCGCCATAGCCGACTACCAGCGGCGATCCGAGCCGCGCGCCGATCAGCATGTCGGGATGATCGCGGAAAGCGATGGCCAGCGAAAAGGCCCCGCGCAGGCGCGGCAAGACATTGGCGACGGCTTCCTGCGGCGACTGCCCCTGTTCGACCAGCCAGGAGATATGCTGCAGCACTACTTCGGTATCGGTGTCGCTTTCGAGATTGCGCCCGGCTTGCGTCAGTTCGGCGCGCAGTTCCTTGTAATTCTCGATAATGCCATTGTGCACCAGTGCCACCCGGTCGGTCGCATGCGGATGCGCATTCGTCGCGGTCGGCGCGCCATGCGTGGCCCAGCGCGTGTGCGCGATCCCGATATCGCCGGGTGCGGGGTCTTTGGAAAGATTGGCGACCAGATTGTTGAGCTTGCCTTCGGCACGGCGGCGAACGAGCCGACCATCGTGCAAGGTGCAGATTCCGGAACTGTCATAACCCCGGTATTCCATCCGGCGCAGGCCATCGACGAGACGATCCGCAACCGGCTGACCGCCCACGATACCGATAATTCCACACATGAACCGCAATCTCCAACAGATATCAGAGGCGGAGACTTAGCGGTTCCTGACCAGCAATCAATCGTGCTGCCGTAAAGCCGGGGCCGGAGTGCCACGCATCCCCGCAACGGCGGGCCTGAGCAGCCCTGCCCAAACCCCGGCCCATTAGGGAAAAATCAAGGTTTCTTTCTTATTCACCACATTTCGAGAGATCGGGTTTGCCGTATTGGCACAGGGTTCGGCTCGACAGAACAAGAGTATCTTCGGGGGTAACCGGAATGAGCGCATTCGGACGGAAGAACGGACCGGCAGGAATGGGGGCCGGTGCCCGTCCGCAATTCGGTTTGGCCAAGCCCATGCGTGGCGACAAGCCGACCCCTGCGCAGACCAAGACGGACCGCAAGCATGGCGGCGAACAGTTCCCGCCGCTGCCCGAAACCGATACCCCGCCTCCCGGCGCCGGTGGCGGCCCGGGCGGCGACGCGATGTCCCGCCTCGAAGAGCGCATGAACTCGACCCATTCGGGCCAGAGCGAGGTTGGCGGCTTCGAAGCCAGCGTCCACAAGATCAAGGAACAGGTTCTCCCACGCCTGCTCGAACGCGTCGACCCGGAAGCGGCCGCCACGCTGACCAAGGATGAGCTGTCGGAAGAATTCCGCCCCATCATCATGGAAGTGCTGGCCGAGCTGAAGGTGACGCTGAACCGCCGCGAACAGTTCGCGCTTGAGAAGGTGCTGGTCGACGAACTGCTCGGCTTCGGACCGCTCGAAGAACTGCTCAACGATCCCGATGTTTCGGACATCATGGTGAACGGCCCCGACCAGACCTACATCGAAAAAAAGGGCAAGCTGGTCATCGCGCCGATCAAGTTCCGGGACGAAAGCCATTTGTTCCAGATCGCGCAGCGCATCGTGAATCAGGTCGGTCGCCGGGTCGACCAGACCACCCCGCTCGCCGACGCCCGCCTCAAGGACGGCAGCCGTGTGAACGTCATCGTGCCTCCGCTGTCCTTGCGCGGCACCGCGATCTCGATTCGTAAGTTCTCCGAAAAGCCGATCACGCTCGACATGCTCAAGGATTTCGGTTCGATGAGCGACAAGATGTGTACCGCGCTGAAAATCGCGGGCGCATGCCGGATGAACATCGTCATCTCGGGCGGTACGGGCTCGGGTAAGACGACCATGCTCAACGCCCTGTCGAAGATGATCGACCCGGGCGAGCGCGTGCTGACCATCGAAGACGCCGCCGAACTTCGCCTGCAGCAGCCGCACTGGCTGCCACTCGAAACGCGTCCGCCGAACCTCGAAGGTCAGGGCGCGATCACCATTGGCGACCTCGTGAAGAACGCCCTTCGTATGCGCCCAGACCGCATCATCCTGGGCGAGATTCGCGGCGCGGAATGTTTCGACCTACTCGCCGCGATGAACACGGGCCACGACGGGTCGATGTGCACGCTGCACGCGAACAGCCCGCGCGAGTGCCTCGGCCGTATGGAAAACATGATTCTGATGGGCGACATCAAGATTCCGAAGGAAGCGATTTCGCGCCAGATCGCGGAAAGCGTCGACCTGATCGTGCAGGTGAAGCGCCTGCGCGACGGGTCTCGCCGCACCACCAACATCACCGAGGTGATCGGGATGGAAGGCGACGTGATCGTGACGCAGGAACTGTTCAAGTTCGAATATCTGGAGGAAAGCGAGGACGGCAAGATCTTGGGCGAATTCCGCTCGTCGGGCCTGCGCCCGTATACGCTCGAAAAGGCGCGCCAGTTCGGCTTCGACCAGGCGTATCTCGAGGCCTGCCTCTAGGGCGCGCTCCAAATCCGGCGCTTCGCCGCAAGGCGGGCCGCGCCTCACGGCCGGACCTACGATGTGAGGAGCGCGGGGATCGCGGCCGCCAGCAATCCGCCACCGATCACGGCAAAGGTCAGGAACAGGCCGGTCCACGGCATCCAGCCGACCCGGTTGATTTCGCTCCGCTTCATCCGGCGCCGTTCCATCAGCATGCAAAGCAACGCGACCGCCAAACAGATCCCGCCCCAATAGGCGGCCAGTTCCGCATCGCTTGCGAAAAGAAGAAAGTCGGGTTCGGGCACAGTCCGGGCATATGGGTATATCGCCGAACCGCCGCAACCGGCCGGGGAACCACTTGTCACGCCTTACGTTACATTTTCCGGAACCCCGGTCACGGGCCCTTTGGGAAGGAAGATGTTATGGTCAAGAAAATCCTGCTCGCTTTCGGCATCACGTCGATGACCCTCACCGCAGCAGCCTGCAACACCGTCCGCGGCGCCGGCGAAGATTTGCAATCGGCCGCCAACGCCGTCGACGAAGAAACCTGAACCGACCGCAAATTCAACAACAAGACGCCCGCCCTCGCCCGGCGGGCGTTTTCTTTTGCGGTATTCGAGATTGCGCGGCAATCGCGGACGGTATGGCTTGTTTTGAGTGGTAACTACTCGCCGCTTTGCTTTGATCGCATTCGTCGACAGAACAGCCACCACAGCGCCAATACCAGCGCAGCGGCGATCACACCGAATGCTAGAGCTTGCATCGCGATGCTGATCGAAACTGGCGCTACAATTGCAGTCGCAAACACCAACCACGCTGCCAGAAGAACAGCTTCGGCACATGCGAGTTTGATGCAAAAGACGAAACTCGACTTTGCACGCCGAAACGCAAGATAGGGCAGCGCAAGAAGACTGATTACGACAATCACCGCAACGGCCTGAACAATGAAACTTGTGATTTCAGATCCGTGCACTGACCAAGTTCCCCATAAACGTCGCCAATATCGCTGAAAAAGCCGCAACCTGCAACTGTCCGCAATCGGGTGGCAAGTAGTCTTCCTTCTCAATCCTTGCGATACACAAGTACGAGATTGTTTGCCGGCATTTCGTGGTGGGCGGTGCGGTTAAGGTTTCGGGCCTCCGCAAGCGCGTCGAGGTCCGCTACATTGCGCAGCCCCCATGCCCGATCGCGCGCCTTCAGACTTTCATCGAACGCCAGATTCGACAGCGCCGGGTCGACATCGGCTTCGAGAAAAGGTCCGTAGAGGATCAGCGGTGCGCCGGAGGCCAGCACCCTGCCCGCGCCTTCGAACAAGCCCACGGTCGCCTGCCACGGGCTGATATGGACCATATTGACGCACAGGACCGCGTCTGCGCTCTCGACCAGCCAGTCGCCCGCTGCCGCATCGAGCGCGATCGCGGGGCGCAAATTGGCCAGCCCGGCCTCCTGCGCCCAGGCATCGACGGAGTGCAGCGCGTCGGTTGCGCAATCGCTGGGTTGCCAATCGAGCGCGGGAAAGCGCCGCGCCATGAATACGGCATGTTCGCCGGTCCCGCTGGCGATTTCCAGAACCAGGCCCTCATTGGGCAACTCCCCGGCCAAAACTTCGGCCAGGGGTTCCGAATTGCGCGCGGTGGCCGGGGCATGGCGTTTCAATTGACCTGCCTGTCATGGTCTTTCCAATAGGGCGCGCGCAATTCGCGGCGCAGGATCTTCCCGCTGGCATTGCGCGGCATCGCCTCGATCACGTCGACCGTCTTGGGCACCTTGAACCCGGCCAGGCGCTCGCGCGTAAAGGCGATGATATCGTCCGGGTCGACCTCGCTGCCCGGCCTGGGCACCACGCAGGCTTTTACCGCCTCGCCCCAGATGTCGTCTGGTACGCCGATCACCGCCACTTCGCCGACCGCGGGATGGCCGTAAATCGCGCTTTCGACCTGGGCGGGATAGACGTTTTCGCCGCCGGATATGATCATGTCCTTGATCCGGTCCTGAATATAAACGTAGCCATCGTCGTCCATATAGGCGGCATCGCCGGTGTGCATCCAGCCGTCCTTGAGCGCCCCCCGCGTCGCGTCGGGCAGGTTCCAGTATCCCTGCATGTTGGATGGGCTCCTGCAGATCAGCTCGCCGACCTCGCCGCGCGGCAGTTCCTCGCCATCTTCGTCCACCACCCTGAGCTCCGCGCCCGGCACCGCCTTGCCCGCCGATTTCATTCGCTGATTGCCTTCGAGCGTGTGATCTTCGGGCGGCAGCATGGCGATGGTGCCGGTGGTTTCGGTCATGCCGTAGCATTGCAGGAAACCGGCTTCGGGAATCGTCTGAACCGCCTCGCGCAGCAAATCGAGCGGGATAGGCGCAGCGCCATACATCACGTATTTGACCGCCGACATGTCGGTATCCTTCGCGCGCGGATGCTGAACCACCATCTGCAATGCGGCGGGTACGATGAAAAGGCGCGTGATCCCCTGTTCGAAACCGTCGAGCACGCCATCCGGCGTGAATTCGGCCTGCACGATCGCGCGGACACCTGCCGCCATGGCCATGATGCCAAGGCCGGTCCCACCGATATGCGCGCAAGGCATGCAGACCAGAATCGCCTCGTCCTCGTCCCAGCTCGACCATGGCTGTGCGGCTTCTTCGGCAGGCTGGCGCAAGGCAAACAGATTGGCATTGGTCAGCACCGCGCCCTTCGGATTTCCAGTCGTGCCCGAAGTGTAAAGCTGGAGCACGGCGTCATCCGGCCCCGCCCCCTCGAAATCGTCCGCCGGGGCCGCGGCAATGTCCGATTTCGCGGTTGGCGTGTCGATTACTTTCGGCGGGTTTTCCATGTCGCCGCAGGCCCCTGCCGCAAGCCCGGCGAATCCTTCATCGATAAAGAGCAGCTTCGCCCCGGTATCGCCGAGAATATAGGCGATTTCCGGCGCGGCCAGCCGCCAGCCAATGGGCACCATGACCACGCCCATCCGCGCGGCGGAATAGAACAATTCGAAATAGAGCCGCGCATTCTTGCCGAGCCAGGCCACCCGGTCGCCCTTCGCGAGCCCCTGCGCCTTCAGTATGGCCACGATCCGGCGCGAGCGTTCGTCAAGCGCCGCGAAAGTCAGTGCCTTACCATCCTGTTCGAGCGCCACCTGCCCCGGCTTTTCGCGCGTCCAGTGCCGGATCAGCCCATCGAAAGTGAGCATCTCGCCATCTGCCATTCAACCTCTCCGCTGTATTCAGCTATTCGAGGCATCATGGCAGGCCGGTTGCTATGCACAACCCGGTTTCGGAAGAGGATTATCGCCAGCGCCCCTGCTCGCGCGCGCGCTTTTCGCGAATGGCGAGCCAGAGCAACAGCCCCAGCGGTCCGGCGAGGAAGGTCGCGAGCAGGATCGGTGCCTGGATCAGCCGCGAAAACCCCTTCGCATCGGCATCGCGCGCGATCCACAGACCGACGAACAGATCGAATGCGAGATAGTGAATCCAGCCAATCGTCACCCCGCCATCGCTGGCGAAAATCGCGCGAACCCCCTCGATCGTGGTAAAATCGGCCGAGCCGGCCGGGCCTGCCGCGTCGAAAGCGCCCGACAGCAGCCCGATAACTCCGACCGAATAGGCCAGACACAGCAGGCCGATACCCGCATACAGCACCGCCGCCAGCAAGGCAGGCCAGCGCGGTAGCAGGATCAGCGCCGACCACATGATCAGCGCCAGCAGATTCGCCATTCCGAAAGCGGTGTCCCACATCAGGCCTCTCCGTGCTCGATCCGCGGCAGCGATTTCGCCGCCCGCAGAATGGCGTCATTGTCATGCACGAAACGTCCGCGCGCTGCCCGCTTGGCCAGGGCCAGTGCGGCCTGCGCAACGATCTCCGCCCTGATCGCCCGATATTGCCGATATTTGCCATGAAGCAGCAGGTTGACGATCGGCGCCGCCGCGATACCCAACCGCTCCGCCAAACGGCGATCGTTCTCCCGCTGGCCGCGCAGCAGGCCGGGGCGCAGAATATCGAGCCGGTCGAAGCGGAGCTTCGTCAGCTCGCGCTCCACCTCGCCCTTCACCCGCAGGTAGAAGTTTTTCGAAAGCGCGTCCGCGCCGACCGAGCTGACATGGACGAAACGCTCGACGCCGAAGTGTTTCGCGGCGCGCGCCGTATCGAGCACCAGATCCTGATCGACAGCCCGAAACGCGGTTTCGTCCTCGCCCGCCTTCTTCCAGGTCGTGCCCAATGCGCAGATGATCGCCCGTGGACGCACGGCCTCGATCACTTCACCCCATTTGGCGGGTTCGGCCACGAACATCTCCATGCGGATACCGCGCGGCAGCCTGGCTTCACGCCGGGCGATGCCCGTCAGCCGCACGTCCTCGCGCCCGATGCACTGTTCGATCACGGTGGAACCGATCAGCCCCGTCGCGCCGATCAGGCCGATGCGGATTGCATCAGACATTGCTCAATCCCTCGGGCGCGCGTCCGTAGATCCTTCGGCACTGGTCGATGGCATAGCGATCGGTCATGCCGGCGATGAAATCGGCGATGTGACGGCTGCGCCGGGGCTCGTCTTCGGGCTGCGTCGACAGCCATTCATCGGGCAGTTTTGTCGGATCCTGGCGATAGGCCACGAACAGCCGGGCTATGACATCGCGCGCACGTTCGGCCGTGGCAATCTGCTCGTCATGGTAATAGAGCCGGTCATACATGAAGCGTTTCAGTTCGCGCTCCTGCGCCTTCATCGTCGGCGAGAAGCCGGCCAGTTGCCGATCCGCGCCGCGCACTTCCGCCACGCTGGCGATGTCTTTCACCTGTTCGCGCGTATGGGTCAGCACATCGTTGACCATCAGGCCGATCTGCGAACGGACCAGCTCACGCAATTGGCGATCACGCGGGGCATGGGGGAAGCGCCTTTCGACCGAGCGCCATTGGTCGGCGAGCCAGTCGAGCGCGAGCAGGTCGTCGAGATCGAGAAAGCCCGCGCGCAGGCCATCGTCGATATCGTGATTGTCATAGGCGATATCGTCGGAAATCGCGGCCACCTGTGCCTCGAGCGAAGGCCAGCTTGACAGGTCGAGCGGGAAAGCGCTGTCGATCTCGGTCAGCGCCCAGTTGGGTGCGACCACCGGACCATTGTGCTTGGCCAATCCCTCCAGCGTTTCCCAGGTAAGATTGAGCCCGTCATGGTCGCAATAGGGGCTTTCCAACCGCGCCAGCGTGCGCAGGCCATGCGCGTTGTGATCGTAGCCGCCGGCATCGGCCATGGCCTGTTCGAGTGCCTCTTCGCCCGCATGGCCGAAGGGCGGATGGCCGATGTCGTGGCCAAGACACAGCGCCTCCGTCAGATCCTCGTCGAGGCCCAGCTCGCGCGCCAATACGCGGCCGATCTGGGCCACTTCGAGGCTGTGGGTCAGCCGGGTGCGATAGTGATCGCCATCGGGTGCCACGAAGACCTGGGTCTTGGAGCGCAATCGGCGAAAGGCAATCGAATGGACGATCCGGTCGCGGTCGCGCTGGAACTCGCTCCTCGGCCCGCGGGCGCCTTCGCGTTCCTCGGTGAATTCTCGGCCGCGACTTGCGGCGGGATCGGAGGCGAAGGGGGCTCTGGGCATGCAGCGGCGAGGCTTAGGTCAGCCTGCCCGGGGCGACAACGTGAACGAAATGCGAACCCATGCGGTTTTCGGCAGATTGTGCCCGATTGCGGCCGAGGTCCGGCCCGGCGATCTCAGCCGAGAATCCAGTCTGCAGCCGCCCGGCAATGGATGTCGGTCGAATCAAACACGGGAAGGACATTCGCATCGGTATCGACGACCAGTTCGAGCTCGGTACAGGCGAGCACGATGGCCTGCGCCCCTTCCTTCTCCTTCATCGTGATAACCGTCTTCAGGGCACGTTCGGCATCGCGTGTGACGCGCCCCAGCATCAGTTCCTTGTAGATGATTCCATCGACCAGTTCGACATCGCCCGGATCGGGCGGCAGCAGATTGACGCCATGCGATACCAGCCGCTGACGATAGAAGCTCTCCGTCATCACGAAGCGGGTGCCCAGCAGAGCCGCGCTTTCGCATTCGGCCTCCTTCATCGCCTTGCCCACGCTGTCGGCGATGTGGAGCACCGGGATCGAAACCGCCTCGGTCAGTCGGTCGTAAACCTTGTGCATGGCGTTGGCCGCGACCACGAGACCTTCCGCGCCCGCACTTTCGAGCCGCCGGGCGGAATCGATCAGCGTGGAAGCGATCAGGTCCCAGTCGTCGGCATTCTTGGCTGCCGCGATGGGGCTGTAATCGAGGCTTTCGATCAGTAGCGGAGGGCTCGCCATCGGGGCGGCGCGCTTCTGCACGAATTTGTTGATCCGTTCGTAATAGGCGCGGGTCGAGATCCAGCTCATACCCCCAATAATGCCGAGCTTTCGCAAGCGTTGATCCTCTTATCCGCCCTGTTGTTCGCAGATCGCGGTTTCTCCGCGTATCCGGGGCTTAGAACGGACGGATTACGAGGCGGTTCCTCCGCTTTGCTCGTTAGTCGACGCGAGCACCTTCTCCAGCCATACCTGCAGGTCGGCAACGCTCTCTTCGGCAGCCTCTTCCATCGGAATGTGGCCGATTCCGGGATAGCTGGCCAGCGTCGCATTGGGCAGATGCTCCATATACCAGGCCGCCGCTTCATAGGGGATCAGCGCATCCTCCTCGCCCCACATGACCAGCGTGGGGACGGCGACCTTGCCGACCTCATCGACAGCGAAATTCTTGCGTCCGACCGAAAAGCGCTTGCGCGTCGCGGCGCGATTGCCTGGATAGCGGGCCAGTTCCCAATAGCGATCGACCGCCTCGGGCGTCACGACATCCTGATTGCTGACGCTTTGCGACAGGCTGCGCGCGACCAGCGAACGCGGGAGCATCTGGCTCATCGCATCGCCAACGACCGGCATTCCGGCAAGCGTAAAGGCCAGATTCCCGCTGCCTTCGCTTTCGATCGGGGCACCGCCGGCATCGACGAGCACGAGCGCGTCGAGGCGCTCGGGCTTGGCAATCGCGTATCCCATGGCGATCGCCCCGCCCATCGAATTGCCCGCCAGAGTGAACCTGTCGATATCGAGAGCGTCGGCAACTTCGTCGATATCCTCGACAAAGGACCCGAGCGCGTATTCGCCATCCGCGGCAGGCCCTGTCAGCCCGTGTCCGCGCTGGTCGAAGCGGACCACGCGATAATCGCCCTTCAGCGCATCGGCCCATTTCTGCCAGGTGTGCAAATCGGCATTCGACCCGTGCAACAATATGATGACCGGCGCATCGCGCGGCCCCTCGTCGCGCACATGCACGCGCCTGTCGCCGTCGATGGCCAGCATGCGCGAGGGCGGCGTTCCGTATTTCGCCTGCATCTCCGCCGGATCGGTATCGGGGACGCGGAAGATAAAGAAGGCGACCACCAGCGCGAGCGCCAGCCCGCCAAGGATGCGCCAGAACCACTTCATGGCGCCATTTCCTCGATCCAGCGACGCACGATATCGAGCCCTTCCTCGTCCACGGTGGATTTACCGAGTTCGGGCATGGCAACGCCCGGTTCCGGGCTGGCCATGCGATAGGTCAGGATCGAGCTGTCGGGCGAGCCGGGGACGATGTCGAACAGGTGCCCCCCTGCTCCACGTCCGGCGGCTACCGGGCGCTTGCCGATGCCGATAGCCTCGGGGTTCTGCTGTTCCCAGCGCAGGTCCAGTCCGCTGTTTGAGGCGGTCGCGCCGGGCCGATGGCAATGCGCGCAATTGACGTCGAGATAGGCGCGTGCAGCGGCAGTAAGATTGGCGCTTTCGCGCTGCTCCCAAACCGGGAACTGATCCGCATCCTGCGGTAGCGTGTCGAGATGCCCTGCCGATACCATCTCGCTCAGCCAATCGTGCGAGAGATTGCGCGCCTTGGGACCAATCGGGACGACCTCGCCATCGAGGCCGTGGCATTCCTTGCACTGGTTCTTATTGGGTATGCGGTAGCTGATCGCCTCGCCCTTCGGCGTGGTCAGATCGAGCCGCGCACCTGCCACCGCCAGCCGCGCATCGGTCTGCTCCTCGTTCCACATATAGGGCAGTGCCAGCCATCCATCGGCTCGGTGGAGCAAAACCCGGGTTTCGATCAGGCGGCGCTGGCCATCCTGTTCGAAGGCGAAGGTCTTGATCAGCGCCGTACCGACGGGGAATTCGGGCAGTCCTTCGCCCTGCGCCGCCATTGCCGTGCCTTCGGGCAGGTAGACGAACCGCAGTTTCTCCGCCCCGTCCGAAAAGAGCGGCGTGTTCAGGCGGTAGGGCGTGACACGATCGACCGGGACTTGCGCGCTTGCATCGCGGAAAAAGCGGAAATGCGACAACAGGCGCGGCATGCCCTGCGCGATCGCCTCGTCGTTCACCGGCTCGACGATCGCGGGCTGCGAGAACACTTCCGCCCGCGCGACGAACGACCCGGCAAGCGCAAGGCTTGCGGCACCCAGCAAGGCGGTTGCGTACTTCATCCCCCCAACCGCGCCGCGAGTTCTGCCGGCGCGCCGATACCGCTGCGGTCGAACTCGCCGCTGGGCGCGGGAACCGACAGGGGGCCGGGTTGCGCGCTGTCGAGGCCGACGCCCGCCTCTGCCAGATTGAGGCTCCAGCCTGCCGTACCCTCGACCGCGGCGAGCGAACCCAGCCCGTCCCACAGCACCGGCGGCAGTTCGCCGCCAAAGGCCTCGAGCAGCATCTCCGCGCCCTCGAGCTGCGGATCATAGCCGCCGCCATTATAGATATTCTCGCCCACCACGACCTCGCGTGGCAGCGGATTGTAACGCTCGTCCTCGAAGCTCTGCGTATAGGCGATAACCATCACCGGCGCGGTCGGATTGCCCGAGAGGATGTTGTCCTCGATCAGCACCTTGTCATTGGCCATCACCATGATGCCAGTGCCGCGCCGAACGCCCGCCACGATATTGCCCGGGGGCGCGAAATTGGGCGTGTCGTTGGCCACCACCAGGTTGTTGGCGACGATCACATTGCCCCCGCCCATCACCGGCAGGTCGGGCAGGTCGAAGACCAGAATGCCGCCCGTATTGCGCGTGGCGATATTGTGTTCGACCAGCGCGTTGCGGCTGTTCTCGATCTCGATCCCGGCGACGTTGGCCTCGGCGATCGAATTGCGCACGGTAATCCCGTTCGACTGGCCGACATAAATCCCCGCATCGCTCGCGCCGGTGACCTTCACCCCGTCGACCAGCACGCCGGTGCTTTCCACCGGATAGATGCCATAGGCGCCGTTTTCGGGATGCGGCCCGCGCGTCCAGGTCACGCGGATTCGGTGATAGACGATGTTGTCCGCGCCCTTGGACTTGATCCCGTCGCCCTTGGGGTTTTCCAGCGCGAAATCGCGCACGGTCACGTTGTCGCTGGTGATCAGAAAGCCCTCGCCCGCATCCGCTTGCGTGGTGAAGTCGAGCACGGTTCCGTCCATGCCCGCCCCGCGCACGGTCACGCCATCGACATCGAGGCTGATCCCGTCGGTCAGCGTATAACGCCCCGCAGCCAGTACGATTTCGTCGCCCGGCTCGGCCAGGATCAAGGCTTCCTGCAGTTCCTGCTGCGCGTTCTCGCCCGGCGCGACCTCATGCGTGGCGGCGAAGGCAGGGGCAGCGGATGCGAGAAGCGCGGCGGCAATCGACAGTCTGATGGTCATGAGTCTCTCCCTTGCAACCTATTGTGCCGCAAGAGCGAATGATTGCAAGTGTTTCAGCCACTCGCGAAGGCGCAAATCGCGGCGGAACTCGCCACGACTTCAAGGACTTCGCGATCGTCGACGCGCCGTACCCGCTCCAGAAATTCGGCTATGGTGAGCGGAATATCGGGTTCGCCCGCCTCCGCCTGGAGATTTTCGAGCTTGCGAAGCTGCCCCACCGAAAGCCGCTCCGCCATGCGTCCGGCCATGCATTCGGCCATCGGCTGCGGCAGGCCGCGCGCGATCATCTGTTCCTCGAGCCGGTCTTCGACCGTGCCCCGCATCCCGCCGCCGATCGTCGCCCATACGATCACGCCGACAATGGCCAGCAGCGCAAGCGCGATCAGCACGCGCTTCATGTCAATCCAGCGCCTTGACGATTTCCTCGACCATCTTCTTCGCATCGGATAGCAGCATCATTGTCTGGTCCATGTAGAAGACATCGTTGTCGACGCCCGCATAGCCCACGCCGCCCATGCTGCGCTTGATGAAGAAGACCTGCTTGGCCTTGTCCACGTCGAACACGGGCATGCCGTAGATGGGGCTGGATTTGTCCGTCTTGGCCGCCGGGTTCACCACGTCGTTCGCGCCGATGATGAAGGCGACGTCGGCCTGCGCGAATTCGCTGTTGATGTCCTCCAGCTCGAACACGTTCTCGTAGGGCACCTGCGCTTCGGCGAGCAGCACGTTCATGTGCCCCGGCATGCGCCCGGCGACGGGGTGGATGGCGTATTTCACCTCGACGCCTTTTTCCTCGAGCATGTCGGCCATTTCGCGCAGGGCGTGCTGCGCCTGCGCCACCGCCATGCCGTAGCCCGGGATGATGATGACCTTTTCCGCCTGTTCGAGCATGAAGGCCGCATCGGCCGCGCTGCCCTGCTTGTAGGGGCGCTGCTCCTTCGCCTCGCCGCTGCCTGCGCTGGCATCGGCGCCGAAACCGCCTGCGATCACCGAGATGAAGCTGCGGTTCATCGCGCGGCACATGATGTAGCTGAGGATCGCGCCCGAGGAGCCGACCAGCGCGCCGGTGATGATCATCGCCGTATTGCCGAGCGTGAAGCCCATCGCCGCTGCCGCCCAGCCTGAGTAGCTGTTCAACATCGAAACCACGACCGGCATGTCCGCCCCGCCAATGGGGATGATCAGCAGGAAGCCGATGAGGAAGGCCAGCACCGTCAGCGCAATGATCAGCGGCATGGTCTCGGAAGGTCCGGCCATGGCGAACAATGCGGTCAAGACGATGATCGCCGCCAGCGTGCCGAGGTTGATGACATGCCGTGCAGGCAAGAGGATCGGCGAACCGCTCATCCGCCCCGACAGCTTGGCAAAGGCAATGACCGAGCCGGAGAAAGTGATCGCCCCGATGGCGATGCCGAGACCCATTTCGACCTTGCTCACTGCACCGATGCTGTCGCCGACAAGCAGGCCGAAAGCGCCCGGATTGAGATAGGCCGCCCAGCCCACCAGGACCGCGGCCAGGCCGACGAGCGAGTGGAACGCCGCGACCAGTTCCGGCATCGCGGTCATGGCGATGCGGCGGGCGATGAGAAATCCGATCATGCCACCGATAGCGATGGCGATTGCGATCTCGACGATATTGGCGACGTCATGCGTGACCAGCGTCGTCACCACCGCAATCAGCATACCGGCCATACCGAAGCGATTGCCCCGGCGGCTACTGGCAGGGCTCGAAAGCCCGCGCAGTGCGAGGATGAAGAACACGCCCGAGACCAGATAAGCCAGCGCAACCCACGGATTCACCGCCTCGCCAGTCGCGGCATGGGCGGGGGTGGCAAAAAGACCGGCCAGAAGGGCAAACGTCACGCCGGACTTGCTCCGGGGTCCCGCTGTCTTCGGCCCGACCCGCAAATAAAGCGGGACCCCGGCTCGTGGGCCGGGGTGACGGCTGTTGGAGAGGAAGCGCATCATCACTTCTTCTCCTTCTTCTTGTACATCGCCAGCATGCGCTCGGTAACGGCAAAGCCGCCGAAGATGTTCACGCTCGCCAGCACCACGCCCGCCAGCCCCAGCCATTTGGCTGCCGGACTACCGGCTTCGGCCGCCGCGATCAGCGCGCCGACGATAATCACCGAGGAAATCGCATTGGTCACCGCCATCAGCGGCGTGTGCAGCGCGGGCGTGACCGACCAGACCACGTAATAGCCGACGAAACACGCCAGCACGAAGATCGACAGGATCGAAATGAAATCCACTAACCAGCCTCCCCGGCACGGGAGGGGACCAGCCGGAGGCTGGTGGAGGGATCCGCCAACCACGCGACAATCGCTTCTGCGGTATCGACCGCATCGGCGAGGACGCGGGTGGCGTTGACCCTGAGGACCCTGAACCCGTTTTCTCTCAAATATTGCGCGCGTCGCTCGTCGAACTTGGCGCGGTCGGAATTTTCGTGAGCGCTGCCATCAACCTCAACGACGAAACGCTCGGACAGGCAGCAGAAGTCGGCGATATAGGGACCGATCGGATGCTGCCTGCGGAACTTGAATCCGCTCGGACGCTGGCGGAGTTGTTGCCAAAGCATCCGCTCCGGCTTGGACATATCCCTGCGCAGCTTGCGGGCGCGAACCACCTCCGGTCTCGCAACGAACCTCGAATCTCCTCCACCGCGCTTCGCGCGGTCCCCCTCCCCGTTCCGGGGAGGCTGGGAAGCGCTTGCGATCAAGCGAGTAGCCTCTCGTTCACGACCTTGCCGCCTTGCGTCAGCCGCACGGCGTCGCCGATTTCCTCGTCGAGGACGGGCTTGCCCGCCTCCTTGTCCCAGAAGGCGGAGAGGAAGTTGTAGTGATTGCGCGCGAACAGGGCCGATGCATCGGCGGCCAGATGGCCAGCGGTGTTGGTGTAGCCGACGATTTTCACGCCGTGCCTTTCCACTACCTCGTCAGGCTTGGACCCTTCGACATTGCCGCCTTGCGCAACCGCGAGATCGAAGATCACGCTGCCCGGCTTCATCGTCGCGATCTGCGCGTCGCTGATAAGCCGCGGCGCAGCGCGCCCCGGAATCAGCGCAGTGGTGATGACAATGTCCTGCTTGGCGATGTGCAAGCTCACCAGTTCGGCCTGCGCCTTCTGGTATTCCTCGCTCATTTCGGTGGCATAGCCACCCGAACCCTCGCCTTCGATCCCGGCGACATTCTCGACGAAGATCGGCTTGGCGCCCAATGACTGGATCTGTTCCTTGGTGGCACTGCGCACATCGGTCGCGCTGACCTGCGCGCCCAGCCGCTTGGCCGTGGCGATCGCCTGGAGGCCCGCCACGCCCACGCCCATCACGAAGACCTTGGCCGCCTGCACCGTGCCGGCGGCGGTCATCATCATCGGGAAGGCGCGGCCGTATTCGTTGGCTGCGGTCAACACCGCCTTGTACCCTGCCAGATTCGACTGGCTGGAGAGCACATCCATGCTCTGCGCGCGGGTGATGCGCGGCATGAATTCCATCGACAGCGCTTCGAAACCGCCCTTCGCGTAAGCCTCGACCAGTTCGCGATTGCGAAACGGATCGAAGGTCGCCGCGACCCATGCCCGGGCTTCGCGCCCGCCAGCGCGGCGACATCGGGCGCCTGCACACCGAGCACGATATCCGCACCCTCGACCGCTTTCGGACCGGGAACGACCTCCGCCCCGGCTTGCGCGTAAGCTTCGTCGGTGATCGCCGCCCCCAGACCCGCTCCCTCTTCAACAACGACCATGGCCCCGAGCGCGGCGAATTTCTTCGCCGTTTCGGGCGTCAGCGCAACCCGGCTCTCGCCCGGCGCGCGCTCTTTAAGCACCGCGATACGTAGCGCCATGCGCTTATTCGGCAATCAGGATGACGATGAGCAGGGTAAGGATGGCAACGAGCGGCACCGACCATTTCAGCAAGCCGATGAAAGACTCGTAGGTTTTGTTGTGCGCCTTGTGGTCGTTGGCGGAATCCATGACGATATGTCCCCGTTTGGAATTGATTTCCCGGTCGGTCTATCGCGGAGGTGCCCCGCGCTCAAGCCCCGCCGTCGCGCCAGTGCCCGTGAAACAGGCTTAATCGGCTCTTTACCCGTTTCGGATAGAGGGTGGGGACAAGAACATGATCTGATATCCGAGCGTTGCGAGGGAGCACGGCAAAACACATGGCGACCCAGGAAAACCGCCTGTTGATGCTGATCGACGACGAACCGGCACAAAGTCGGCTGGTGTCGGCGCTGGCCGCGCGCGAAGGCTGGCGAACCCTGACCGTGGAAACCAGCGAAGCGGCACTCGAAACGCTCGCCTCTCCCGAGGGCAGCGACGTACAGGCTATTCTGCTCGACCAGTGGGTCCCGGGCGATGCGGCCTGCGACCTGATCCGCGAATTGCGTGAGGCCCGGCCCGATCTTCCGCTGCTTATGCTAACGGCGAGCACATCGCCCTTGCTGGCGGTGGAGGCCATGCGCGCGGGCGCGACCGACTACCTCATCAAGCCCGTCGGGTCGGACCGATTGCTGCAGGCGCTC
The DNA here is from genome assembly GCF_003355455.1 of Erythrobacter aureus. Lineage (NCBI taxonomy): Bacteria > Pseudomonadati > Pseudomonadota > Alphaproteobacteria > Sphingomonadales > Erythrobacteraceae > Erythrobacter > Erythrobacter aureus. Next base: position 1,381,041 of record NZ_CP031357.1, on the reverse strand, counting down.
GCCAGTGCGACCCGCGCCGAACGGCCTCGCGCCGAACTTCAACCAATGGCCGAAAAGCTGCCCCATCCACTCGATTTCGACGCCATGGTCGGAACGGCGGCCCCTTTCCGCACCGCGCTGGCCAAGGCCGCCACGGCAGCGCGCGGCCACGCCCACGTCCTGGTCGAGGGCGAAAGCGGCACGGGTAAGGATATGCTGACCCGGGCCATGCATGCCGCCAGCAGCAGGGCCAAGGCGCCGATGCGGGTGGTGCATTGCGGCGGCATGCCGCCCGCCTCGCTCGAATCCCTGTTGTTCGGACATGAGAAAGGCGCCTTTGCCGGAGCCTTCGACCGCCAGACCGGACTGATCGAGTATTGCGATGGCGGCACTCTCATACTCGACGATATCGACCGCCTGCCCACCACCCATCAGGCGCGTCTTGCGGAAACCCTTGCCAGCGGCATCGTGCGCCCCACCGGCGCGGCGCACGGCTTCAAGATCGACCTGCGCGTGATCGCCACCAGCGATTTCGCGTTCGACGAGCTGGTCGCCGCCGGCGAGTTCTCGCAGGAACTTTACGATCAGCTTGCCGCCACCCGTATCCGCCTTCCTGCCCTGCGCGAGCGGCTCGGCGACATCCCCGCCCTCACCCGCTACTTCCTCGCCAAGATCGGGGAACAGCCGGGACTCAAGCATCATTCGATCGCCGACAGCGCGCTCTCGCTTCTCGAAGCCTATGACTGGCCCGGCAATGTCCGCCAGTTGCAAGCCGTGCTGTTCCGCGCCTGTGTTTTCGAACAGCGCGAGGCACTGACCGCGCACAGCTTTCCGCAGCTCGCCGAAATGCTCGGCGATCTGGCCGACCGGGGCGAAAGCCGCGCGCGCGGGCTTGGCGTGCTGCTCTATACCGACGACGGCAATGTCCGACCGCTCGAAGAGATCGAGGCCGACATCATCCGCCTGGCCATCGGACACTATCGTGGGCGCATGACCGAAGTGGCCCGCCGTCTCGGCATCGGGCGCTCGACTCTCTACCGCAAGCTCAGCGAACTCGGCATCGACAATGCGGCGTGAGTTGGCCATATAGAAGGCTCACGAAAGGGAGCGCCTCAGGTGAACAAGAGCCACCGCTAAGTCGGACACATGCTCGATCGGGCCGGACAACGCCCGGACTCTCACCTGAATTTCCCGAGGTCCCTCAATGCAAAAACTGAACGACATGCTCTGCGTGGTAACCGGCGGTGCGCGCGGCATCGGCAAGGCCGTGTGCAAAGCTTTCCTGGCCGAAGGCGCGCGCGTCGTCCTCACCGATATCGACGAGGAGGCGGGCAGGACAGCCGCTTCCGAACTCGGCTGCACATGGCACCGGCTCGACGTGGCGAGCGAGGCGGAGTGGGAGGCGCTGGCCGAGGCCTTCCCGGCGATCGACGTGCTGGTCAACAATGCCGGGATCACCGGCTTCGAAGATAGCCCCGTAGCGCACGATCCCGAGCACGCCAGCCTGGCCGAGTGGCACAAGGTCCATGCGGTCAATACCGACGGCTGCTTCCTTGGTTGTCGCTATGCCCTGCGCGCGATGAAGACGCAGGCGAGTTCGGGCGGCACGGGCTCGATCATCAACATGTCCTCGCGCTCCGGCCTTGTCGGCATTCCCGGCGCGGCGGCCTATGCGGCAAGCAAGGCGGCGATGCGCAACCACACCAAATCGGTTGCGCTCTATGCCGCGCAGCAAGGCTGGCAAATCCGCTGCAACTCGATCCACCCCGCCGCCATCCTCACCCCGATCTGGGAGCCGATGCTGGGCGACGGGCCGGATCGTGAAGCGCGAATGGCCGCACTGGTCGCGGATACGCCGCTCAAGCGCTTCGGCACGGTCGAGGAGGTGGCCGCGCTGTGCGTCTTCCTCGCCAGCGCCGACAGCGCCTACATGACCGGCTCCGAGCTTACGCTCGATGGCGGGTTGCTGGCGGGATCTGCGGCCTCGCCGGGGAGCTAGTCCGGCAAATCGCTAAAGTCGGTAAGCGCCGCATCGCGAAGGCCCCGCCAGACATTGCGCGCCTGGAGGGTTTCGGGGACGTCGTGGACGCGGTGGAGCTGGACGCCCGCATCCATGCCCTTCACCGCCAGCGCCACGCTTCCGCCCAGGCGGTCGGACGCTGCGACTTCGTTCGACAGAGCGCCGATCATCCGCTTGCGGCTCGCCCCCAGCAGCAGCGGGTGGCCCAGCGCATGGAACATCGGCAGCGCATTGATGAGCGCGAGATTGTCGGCCAGCGACTTGCCGAAACCAATGCCGGGATCGAGCAGGATGCCCTGCGCCTCCACCCCTGCCGCCAGAGCGGCATCGCGCCGGGCGCGCAGTTCGTCGAACACGTTGAACACGACATTGTCGTAGGCCCCGCCCTCATGCAGATCCTCGCCGCTGCCGGGCGCGTGCATCAGCACTACCGGGCAAGCAGCGCGCGCGACCACTTCGGCGCTGCGCGGATCGTGGGTGAGGCCCGACACATCGTTGACCAGATGCGCCCCGGCTTCGAGCGCGGCTTCCATCACCGCCGCCTTGCGCGTATCGATACTGACCGCCGCGCCCATACCCGCGCAAGCCTCGATGGCGGGCACGACGCGGGCGATCTCGTCGCCTTCCCACATCGGTTTGGCGCCGGGCCGCGTGCTTTCCCCGCCCACATCGATGATACTCGCCCCCGCCTCCACCATCGCCGCCGCATGTTCGCGCGCGGCATCGGGGCTGTCATGCGCGCCGCCATCGCTGAAACTGTCGGGCGTGACGTTGAGGATGCCCATCACCTGCGGCTGATCGAGCCGCACCGTACGCGCGCCCAGCTCGATCGGCGGATGCGCGAGCGTCAGGTTCGACCACTGCGCCTCGGCCTCCGCCCCCACGGCATCGGGCAACTGGCCCAGCACCTCGGCCATCGTATCGGGCGCGGCGAGCCAGCGTTCGGCTATCTGTCCTTCCCGCCGCAGAATCACGGCAAAGCGGCTTGCATAGACCATCCCGCCCGCGAGGCGGATGGCATTGCCATGCTCGGTTTGCGGGCCGGGCACGAGGGCGATGGGGCGGATATAGATGCGGTCGGTCATGGTTTACTCGCTTTCCCGCAACGCGGCCTGCCCCTCCCGCGAAAGGCTGTAAATAGCGACATCGCAGACCCCCTTGTGGGTTTCCTCATACGCCATGTGTAGCGCATCGCGGCGGAATCCAAGCCGTTCGATAAGACGTATCGACGGTGAATTTTCCGCATCGATCTCGGCAATCAGCCTGCGAACATGGCCCCCGTCGAAGAGATGCGCGACCAGTGCGGCAGTGCATTCGCGCGCGATTCCCATACCCTGTCGTTCGGCGCAGGTGATGTAGCCGATTTCTTCGACCCCCTCCTCCTCCTCGTCCGGCACCGCAACGAAACGCCCCACGACCGTCCCACAGGCGTCCTCGGCAATCCAGGTACGACCGGTCCAGCTCGGATCGGCGAGCCAGTTCCACAGCTCTTCTTCCGACGAGAAGGCGGGCCGCGAGAGATAGCGGCACTGCGCCTCGTCCCCCAGCGTCGGCAGCAGGGCCGCGGCATCTTGGCGCCGCAGTTTGCGCATGGTGAAACGCGGCGTCTGAAGAGTGGTGACGGGCTTGATCATGGTATGCCCTGCCTTGGCCGGTGCTCGACTGGAAAGCCCCTCAGTCCTCCACCGCCAGCAGATAGAGCTGCCGCGCGGCGTCGATGGGCTTCACGTCTCCATCCACTTCGTAGTGCCAGAAAGTCCATCCGTTGCAGCTCGGCGCGCCTTGTAGCTCCTTGCCGAGGCCGTGGATGCTGCCGGTCTGTTTGCCGCAGGCCAGCGAGCCATCGGCCCGCACCGTCGCGACCCAGCGGTGTTTCTTGTCGAACAGCTCGGTCCCCGGCTTGATATAGCCGTTTTCGACCAGCGCGCCGAAGGCCACCTTGGGGGCGCTGCGGCCGGCCTGCATCGTGGTGAGCGCGCTTTGGTCGAGGGGGAGTTCCTTTTCGATCCGCTTCAGCGCGGCCTCGCGGTAATTGCCTTCGCGCTCGCAGCCGATCCATTCGCGGCCCAGGCGCTTGGCCACCGCGCCGGTCGTGCCGGTGCCGAAAAACGGGTCGAGCACCACGTCGCCGCGCTCGGTGGTGGAGAGCAGCACGCGGTAGAGCAGGCTTTCGGGCTTCTGCGTCGGGTGGACCTTGTGGCCGCCCTCCTTCAGCCGCTCCGCCCCGTTGCAGATCGGCAGGACCCAGTCGCTGCGCATCTGGAGCTCGTCGTTGAGCGTCTTCATCGCGCGGTAGTTGAAGTGGTATTTCGCCTTCTCGCCCTGGCTGCACCACAGCAGCGTCTCATGCGCATTGGTGAAGCGCGTGCCGCGGAAATTGGGCATGGGGTTCGACTTGCGCCAGACGATGTCGTTCAAAATCCAGAAGCCCAGATCCTGCAGAATCGCGCCGACGCGGTAGATGTTGTGATAGCTGCCGATGACCCACAGCCCGCCATCGGGCTTGAGAATACGCTTGGCCTCGGTCAGCCAATCGCGGGTGAATGTGTCGTAGAGCGCGAAGCTGTCGAACTGGTCCCAGTGGTCGGTCACCGCATCGACATGGCTGCCATCGGGCCGGTTGAGATCGCCGCCGAGCTGGAGATTGTAGGGCGGATCGGCAAAGACGAGGTCCACGCTGGCATCGGGGATCGAACGCATCGCTTCGACGCAATCGCCCGGGATAATCTGCCCGAGCGGCAGCAGCTCCTTGGGCGTTTCCGTTTGTTTTACAGTCGCTTTCGCGCGACTTTTCGTGGTCGTGATGACCCCCATGATGCATACCCCTATCCGTAGTTATCCACAGGGTGAGTCCAAATGGATTCCCGGTCAAGCACGAAAATTCCGACACATCGTGATTGTCGCCCGATTGCTCAGAGAGAACAGAAGGTGCCCGGCACAAGATATTGAGTCCGTACGGAATCCGTCGACTCAAGATGGTGCGGTGTGGCACGGAGGACTCATGCTACCGGTCAAGCGAACAGCAGCACCGAATTGGCCGCGAAGGCTGCCAGCAGAAGCGCACCCAGAGCCCGCCCCGCCTGTTTGGCGAAAGCGCACAGGCCGAGCAGCAGCGCGGCACTGGCAACGAGCAGCGGCCATTCGATATCGAGCAGCTCGACCGGGATCGCGAGCGGCGCGATGGTCATGGTCACGCCGCCGATCAGCAGCAGATTGAAGGCGTTCGAGCCGACGACATTGCCCAGCGCCAACCCCGGTTGACCGCGCCAGGCGGCCGCGATCGAGGCGGCGAGTTCGGGGAGCGAAGTGCCCACCGCGACCACCGTGGCGCCGATGGCCACTTCGCTGACCCCGGCCACACGGGCGATCTCCACCGCGCCTTCGACCAGCAGGTGCCCGCCCGTAACCAGCGCGCCGACGCCAACGAGAAACAGCGCGATTGCGAGAATGAGAGCCATCTGCGGGCCGTCCTGACCGTCTTCCTCGACCGCCTCCGTCTTGCGGGGATGGGTCACGCGCCACAGGACATAGGTAGCAAGCGCGGCCAGCAGGAAAATGCCGATGCCGATCGAATGCAAACCGGCGAAGGCGATGCCCGCCAGCAGGACCGACGCGATCAGGCCGACCACCGCGTCACGCTTGCCCGCGCCGGTCAGCGGAAACGGAAACAGCAGGGCCACCGCCCCCAGGATCAGCAGGCTGTTGGCGATGTTCGATCCGACGATATTGCCCCAGGCGATACCCGGCGACCCCATCAGCGCGGCGTCGACGCTCGTAACCAGTTCGGGCATGGAAGTGGCCGCGCCGACAATGACCACGCCGGTCACAACCGTGGGCAGGCCTAGGCGGCTGGAAATGGAAACCGCACCGCGCACCAGCAGTTCGCCGCCGACCGTCAGCAAGACCAGCCCGCCGAGAACCATCATTATCGTCAATGCCATGCGCTGCTCCTAGCCTGCCGCAGCGCCGCCGCAAGCGCTAAAGCAGCGCAAGCTGGGCCACGGGCGCGAAACTGCGGCGGTGGAGCGGTGTCGGCCCATGCCTGCGCAGCGCCTCCATATGCTCGGCCGTGCCGTAGCCCGCATTGCGTTCCCAGCCGTAATGGGGGTGCGCATCGGCCGCTTCGCGCATCAAGCGGTCACGGTGCTCCTTCGCGAGGATCGAGGCGGCACCGATGCACTTTTCCTTGCCATCGCCGCCGACGATCGGTCGGGCATCGGGCCAGCGCCAGCCGGGGTTTCGGCCATGCGGGCTCATATTCCCGTCGATCAGCACCTGGTCGGGGTCGCGCTCCAGCGCATCGACCAGCCGGGTCACGGCCAGCGTCATCGCCAGCATGGTCGCCTGAAAGATGTTGATCCGGTCGATCTCCTCGGGCTCGACCACGGCCAGCCCCCAGGCGCAGCTTTCGCGAATCCGCGGTTCCAGCAGGCCGCGCTTTTTCGACGAAAGACGTTTGGAATCGTCCAACCCTTCGGGGCAGGGCTTGCACAGCACCACGGCGGCTGCGACTACGGGGCCTGCCAGCGGCCCGCGCCCGGCTTCGTCCACACCGACGATCAGCGGCGCGGCACCCAAACCTGTTTCGGGAGTTGCACTCAACATGGCCCACTATCCATTACTCGCCGTCATCCTACCCCTCGCCATCGGGCTCGCAAGCTGCAGCAATGCCGCCAATGTGGATACAGACGGCGCGACGAATGCGGCGGTCGCCGATACTGGTGAATTCGATGGTAATTTCGCCGTCGCCGAAATGGGCACTTACGACGAGCCCTGGGCGGTGACGTTCATCCCGGGCACCGAAATCGTGGTGGTCAGCGAAAAGGCAGGCGGGCTGAAGGGCTACGATACCGAGGCGGGCAAGGCACTGTTCTTCACCGGCGTTCCGGAAGTCGACTATGGCGGCCAGGGCGGGATGGGCGATGTCGCCTTCCTGCCGTCGCAGGCTGGCAGCCCGCTGTCTGGCCGCACGATCTATCTGAGCTGGGCCGAGGCCGGGAGCGGCGACACGCGCGGCGCGGTGGTCGGGCGCGGTACATTGTCCTGCGAAGACCACCAGACCTGCGCGATCGAGGATCTCGCGGTTATCTGGCGGCAGGACAAGGTCACGGGGCGCGGCCACTATTCGCACCGCATCGTCTTCAGCCCCGACGAGCAATACATGTTCGTTGCCAGCGGCGACCGGCAGAAGCTCGACCCGGCGCAGGACACCGCCAACAATCTCGGCAGTATCGTCCGCCTCAATCTCGATGGCACGCCCGCCCAAGGCAATCCGCTCGCCGGACAGGGCGGTGCATCGCCGGACATCTGGAGCTGGGGCCACCGCAACATCCTCGGCATGGATTTCGATGCGCAGGGACGGCTGTGGGACATGGAACACGGCCCGCGCGGCGGCGATGAGCTGAACCTCGTGCGCGAGGGCGCGAATTACGGCTGGCCAAATGTGTCGGACGGCATCCATTACGATGGCGATCCGATCCCCGACAACGACACCAGCGATGCCTATGCCCTGCCCGCGATCACCTGGACCCCGGTCATCGCGCCGGGATCGATGATCTTCTATCGCGGCGACATGTTCCCCGGCATGAAGGGCGACGCGCTGATCGCGGGGCTGTCTTCCAATGCCATCATCCGCGTGGCGATCGATGGCGAGGACGCGCGCGAAGTGGCCCGCTATCCGATGGAACAGCGCATTCGCGGCGTGACCCAGGAGCCGGATGGCGCGCTATGGGTGATCGAGGACGGCGAAGGCGGGCGGCTGCTCAAGCTAACACCGGGCTAAGCCGAAATTGATCGACAGCGGCAGGGGGCGGCCCTAAGCGGCGCGCCCTATGGCGAGCCTCGTCCCCCTTTCCGCGATCGATCCGGCGCTGGTCGAAGATCTGCTCGACGCCGCGTTCGGCGAAGGGCGTCATGCGCGCACCGCCTATCGCATCCGCGAAGGCATGGACTGGCTCGAGGGGCTTAGCTTCGCCGCGCTCGACGACGAGGATTATCTCGCCGGGACGATCCAGCTCTGGCCCGTGGCGCTGACCGACCCGCAGGGCCGCTCGCATCCGATGATCATGGTCGGCCCTGTCGCGGTCATGCCCGGACGGCAGGGCGAAGGGTTCGGCAAGGCGCTGATGGCGGCCAGCCTGGGCGCGATCGATACAGGGTTCGAAGATGGCGCCGCACCGCTGCCGCAGATCATGATCGGCGATCCGGAGTACTACGACCGCTGGGACTTCACTGCTAGGCACACCGGGGGCTGGCACTGCCCGGCCCGTTCGAGAAACACCGCCTGCTGGCGCGGACCGGAAATCCGGCGATCCTGCCCGCCGAAGGAATGCTGGGCCTTGGGAAGGGTAGTTTTTTGGTGCGTGCGATCAGGACATCCGTCCTGCCCTTGCGGCGGCACCGGCCCACTCCCCACCCGGCCACCCAATCAGTATCGTGCCGTGGGTGGCCGGGTGGGGGAGTGGGCCGGTGCCGCAAGCCTTCGACGGATGTCGAAGGCGCACCCGAAGAAAGACACGGATTGTCTCTCCCACCACCTTCTGCCATCGCTGGCGCCGTGCCTTACACCCCGCCCCCCGAACTCGCCGGACTGTCGCTCGCCCAGATCGCCGAAGCGGTTGCCGAACGCAGGCTGCCGCCGGTGGAGGAGTGGTCACCGGAACATGTCGGCGAGAGCCATATGCGCATTGCCGCCGACGGGACCTGGTATCACGAGGGTTCGCCGATCGCGCGCACGGCCATGGTCCGCGCCTTTGCCGGGCTGATCAATCGCGAGGAAGACGGCAGCTATTGGCTGGTGACGCCTTATCAGAAGCTGTCGATCGAAGTCGAAGACGCCTGTTTCATCGCCACCGATGTCAGCGAGACCGAAGGCGATCTCGCCTTTCGGCTGAACACCGATGAATTGGTGGTGGCCGGGCCTGACAATGCGATCCGGGCGGCGGGCAATGCCGATCGTCCTGCCATCTACGTTCATGTCAGGCGCGGATGCGAAGCGCGGCTCAACCGCTCGACCTATGAACAGCTCGCCCGGATCGCGCTCGAACGCGGTGACGACTGGTCCGTGACGAGCAGTGGCCAGAGCTTCACTCTGCTGCCCGCATGAGTGCGATCTTCGACCGCCTGACCCGCTTGTTCGAGCATGGCCACAGCCGCGATATGACCGATCTGATGTCGGACAGCCGCTTCGCCGATGCGGAACGCACGGCCGACGCCGCCGTGCTGATAGCCGTGACCGAACAGCCCGACCCCACCGTCCTGCTCACCCAGCGCCCGCGCACCATGCGCGATCATCCCGGCCAGGTCGCCTTTCCCGGCGGTAAGCTAGACCATGGCGAAGATGCGGTGGAGGCGGCGCTGCGCGAAGCATGGGAAGAATTGCATATCGAGCCAGAGCAGGTCCGGGTCATCGGCACGACCGATCGCTATCAGACAGGCACGGGGTTCGACATCACCCCGGTGCTGGCAACGGTACCGCACGATCTGCCCATTCGCCCCGACCCGCGCGAAGTCGAAAGCTGGTTCGAATGTCCGCTCGACAAGCTGATGGATGCATCGCAATGGGGCCGCAATTCGGTATTCTGGAAAGGCGCGATGCGCGAATATCTCGAAATGGACCACGAGGGCTACAGGATCTGGGGCGTGACGGCGGCGATCTGCTGGAACCTGTCGCGGCGGGTCGCCTGGCTGGAGGCCCGCGAATGAGCACGAGTGCGCGCCTTCCCCGGGCCGCGTGGACGCAGCGCGCGAGCCTTGCGAAGCTGGTCGATGCCTTGGGGGCGCAGAATGTCCGCTGGGTCGGCGGCTGCGTGCGCGATACGCTGTTGGGACACGAGGCGAACGATATCGATGCGGCGACGCGGCACTTGCCCGCGACCGTGATCGATCGCTGCAAGGCTGCCGGCATCCGCACCATCCCCACCGGCATCGATCACGGCACGGTCACCGCGGTCCTTTCCGACGGCAGTGTCGAGATCACGACGCTGCGCCGCGATGTCGCCACCGACGGGCGCCGCGCGACGATTGCCTTCAGCGAGGAATGGCGGGACGACGCCGCGCGGCGCGATTTCACCATCAACGCGCTTTATGCGCATCCCGAAACGCTGGAGATCAGCGACTATTTCGGCGGGCTGGACGATCTCGCCGCGCGGCACGTGCGCTTCATCGGCGATGCCGCGACGCGGATCAGGGAAGATCATTTGCGCATCCTGCGCTACTTCCGCTTCGTCACGCGCTTCGGCGATTCCTGGGATGCGGAGGCAACCGGTGCCTGCAGCGAACTCGCCGCGACCCTGAAGGGACTGAGCCGAGAACGGGTCGGTCAGGAATTGCTGAACCTGCTGGCCCTGCCCGATCCAGCGGCGACGCTCGCGAAAATGCGCGAGTTGGGAGTACTCGATCATGTGCTGCCGGAAAGCGGCAGACGCGAGGTCGACCAGCTCGAACGCCTGATCGCTGCCGAAAAACACGCCGCTATCGCAACCGATCCCATGCGCCGCTTGGCAGCCCTGCTTCCCGCGATTCCGCCAGTGGCCGAAACGGTGGCCGCCCGCCTGCGCCTTTCGCGCAGCCAGCGCAGCCGGTTGGTATGTGTCGCCCGCCGCGAGATAAGTGACGGCGAACACCCGCGCGGACTCGCCTATATGGTCGGCATGGAATGCGCGATCGATCGCCTGTTGATCGGTGGCGCGGATGCGGCGCCGATCATGGGATGGGAACTGCCCGTTTTTCCCTTGAAGGGGGGCGAGATCGTCGCGCGCGGTGTGGGCAAGGGGCCGGAGGTCGCGCGCATTCTCCAGCGGATCGAGACATTATGGGTCGAGGAGCATTTCCCGCCCCGTGAAAGGGTGGAGGCCCTCCTCGACGAAGAACTCGCTGCCCGCTGACCACGGGCAATTGCGATCCTTCAGCTTGGCTTAAGGTGCAATGTAGCATAAATGCCACGCGGTTGCAGAAAGATGCGATCCGTGAAATAGAGCGCCGGTTCCCTTTGGGGAACTTGCGGGTGGCGCAGAATATCCACTCTCGCCCGCGTTTTCCAGTTTGATCGGCTCGATCGCGCGTTTCGCGCGTGGGGGAGCCGCGTCGTAAGAATAACAAGTCTTGGAGTTGCATTATGAAATTCGCGAAGCTGGCCGTTGCCGCCATCGCCCTCGCCGCCACCCCCGCCCTGGCCAACGAGCAGGTCGTTGCCGGTGCAGTCGTGACCGGTCCCGAAGGCAATGCCGTGGGCACGATCGTTTCGGTCGAAAACGGCCAGACCGTCCTCGACACCGGCAAGCATAAGGTTCCGCTGGCGGTCGACATGTATGGCGAGGGCGAAGCCGGCCCGACCATTACCGTCACCAAAGCGCAGATCGACGGCATGATCGATGCGCAGCTCGCCGAAGCCGCTGCCAAGCGCGATGCCGCGCTGGTCGTGGGTGCGCAGGCGATGGACGCGGAACACGCACCGCTCGGCACCGTGCTCGAAATCAATGGCGACAACGTCGTGATCGCTCGCGGCGGCGACGAAACCGATAAAGTCACGCTGCTGCGCGAACACTTCAGCGGCGGCGAGCATGGCCTGATGGCGCTGCTGACCAATGCGCAGATCGAAGCTGCAATGGCGCAGGCTGCCCCCGCTGGCGACAGCGCCGGGGAATAATCCCACTACCCTTGGACGGGTTTACAAAGGCCGGGGGCGAGGAATCGCCTCCGGCTTTTTAGTTACATGTAATTCGCGCGCGCGATCGGGACCTCTGCTCCCCATACACGGACGACATCAGAACTTGTTGTCGCGCGGGAAACCCTGCGGCGGGAGGCGTCCGGCGCCGCCGCGCGCAACCTTCCATTGCCACATTTCGCCTTCCGTGCGCGTGCGGTCGCCCTTGCCGCCCATCTGCCAGGACAGGCCCTCTGCGAGCGTGAACGTGGTCGCATCCGACAGCCCCCCATCGCGATAGTTCTGCAGCTTGACCCCCTGCCCTTTCGACAGTGTCGGCAGTTCTTCGAGGTTGAAAACCACCAGCTTGCGATTGTCGCCCACCACCGCGACATGATCGTGGCCCGCCGCGATTGGCCGAACCACCGCGAGCCGCGCATCGCCCTTCAGATTGACGACCTGTCTGCCCTTGCGGGTTTCGGCCAGCAATTCGTCGGTCGTGGTTCCGAAACCCTTGCCGGTGCTCGCGGCGAGCAATAGCCGCTTGCCCTTTTCGTGCACCACCACCGCCACGATCTGCGCGGTCGCTTCGATATCGAGCGTATTTCTCACCGGCTCGCCGAAGCCGCGCGCACCGGGCAGTTTGTCCGCGCCCAGAGTGAAGAACCGGCCCTTGTCGGTCGCCAGCAGCAACTTGTCCGTGGTCTGGGCGTGAAACACGAAGGCAGGCCCGTCGCCTTCCTTGTATTTGAACTCCTGGTCCAGAGGCAGATGCCCCTTGGCCCCGCGGATCCAGCCCTTCTGCGACAGGATCACCGTGACCGGTTCCTTTTCGATCATCGCATCCATGCTGAATTCGACCGCGGGGGCGGCCTCATCGATCGTCGTGCGTCGGCGGCCGAGATCGGTATCCTTGCCATATTCCTTGTGCAGGGCGTTCAGGTCTCGCTTCAATCGCGTGCGCTGGCGGGCAGGCGAACCGAGCAGTTTTTCCAGCTCGTCCTGTTCCTTGAGCAGATCGTCCTTCTCGCCGCGAAGCTGCATTTCTTCCAGCTTGCGCAAACTGCGCAGCCGCATGTTGAGGATCGCCTCGGCCTGCCGGTCGGTGAGGCTGAATTCCTCCATCATCACCGGCTTGGGCTCGTCCTCGGTGCGGATGATTTCGATCACGCGGTCGAGATTGAGGAAGGCGATGATATAGCCTTCGACCAGCTCCAGCCGGCGGGCGATCTGGTCGAGCCGGTGTTGGCTGCGACGTTGAAGGATGTCGATCTGGCTGGCGATCCAGTGGGTCAGGACTTCCTTCAGTCCCATCACCATCGGCGTGCGCCCGGCATCGAGCACGTTGAGATTGAGGCCGAAGCGCGTTTCGAGATCGGTCAGCTTGTAGAGCGATTCCTTGAGCAGTTCGGGATCGACATTGCGGCTGCGCGGGACGAGCACGATGCGGATATGCTCGTCGCTCTCGTCGCGCACGTCCTCGAGGATCGGCAGCTTCTTGTCGGCAATGGCCTGCGCGATCTGTTCGATCAGCTTGCCCTTGGGAACCTGGTAGGGAATTTCGCTTACCACCAACTGCCATTGCCCGCCGCCCAATCGCTCGATGCCTGCCTCGCGGTCCTCGGCCTTTTCGGCTTCGGCGGCGTGGAACCGGCCCCGCACGCGGAAGCTGCCGCGCCCGGTCTCGTAGGCCGCGGCGACCGTCTCGGCGCTTTCGGCCACGATCCCGCCGGTGGCAAAGTCCGGCCCCTTGAACAGTTCCATCAGCCGTGCGTGTTCGACATGCGGATTGTCGATCACCTCCAGCGTCGCATCGACGATTTCGGCGACATTGTGCGAAGGGATGTTGGTCGCCATGCCCACGGCAATCCCGCTCGCGCCATTGGCCAGCAGATTGGGGAAGAGGCCCGGCATGATCTCCGGCTCTTCTTCCTCGTTATTGTAGGTCGGGATGAAGTCGACCGTACCGGCGTCGAGGCCCTCCATCAGGCGCATCGCCGTCTTGGTCAGGCGCGCTTCGGTATAGCGATAGGCAGCGGCGTTATCGCCGTCGATATTACCGAAATTGCCCTGCCCTTCCACCAGCGGATAGCGCAGCGCGAAATCCTGCGCGAGGCGGACCATCGCATCATAGGCAGCCGTATCGCCATGCGGATGATACTTACCGATGACTTCCCCGACCACACGCGCCGATTTCTTGAAGCCGCTCGTGGGATCGAGCTTTAGCTGGCGCATCGTCCACAAAAGGCGGCGATGGACCGGCTTCAACCCGTCGCGAAGATCGGGCAGCGAACGTGCGGTAATCGTCGAAAGCGCATAGACGAGGTAGCGTTCGGACAGCGCGCTGTCGAAAGGCGCGTCGACAATCGTGTCGAACGGATCGGAATCGGGAATATCGGTCACATCGGCCATTCGACCTCCCTAGCAAGGCGCTCGGCCCTGCGGGAGGCCGCTGAGCAAAAAGCGGGGCTTAATCCTCACCTCTTTTAAGACCGGCTATGTCTTCGCGCAGGCCCTTGAGCTCCCGCAGGATCTCCTCGCGTTCGTCATGCGCTTCGTCTTCGGTCGCCTCCGCCATCGCGTTGACGATCACACCGATGAAAAGGTTGAGGACGATGAAGCTGGTCAGAAGGATAAAGGGCACGAAAAAAGCCCAGGCGTAGGGGAAAACCTCCATCACCGGCCGCACGATGCCCATCGACCAGCTTTCCAGCGTCATGATCTGGAATAGCGAATAGAGCGAGGCTCCCAGATTGCCGAACCATTCGGGGAATGCCCCGCCGAACAGCTTCGTCGCCATCACCGCGCTGATGTAGAACAGGAGCAGCAGCATCACGATGACCGTGCCGATGCTGGGAATGGCGCTGAACAATCCGATGATAACCTTGCGCATGCTCGGCACCACCGAAATCAGGCGCAGCGCACGCAGGATACGCAGCGCACGCAGGACCGAGAATGCGCCCGCTGCCGGCATGAGCGCGACAGTCACGATGGCGAGGTCGAACACGTTCCAGCCATTGCGGAAGAAGCGCCAGCCATAGGCGAAGAGCTTGAGTGTCAGCTCGACCACGAAAATACCGAGCGCGATCGCATCGAGCGCCACGAGAACGGATCCGAACCGCGCCATAATCGCAGGCGAGGTCTCCAGGCCGAGCCCGATCGCGTTGATGACGATAACCGCGATGATGAAACGCTCGAACGCGCGTGTCTCGACCAGCTGGCGCACCTTATCGCGCAGGCTCATTTTCTTACACTCCAGATAGGAAACAGGCCGGATCGCGCGGCCATCTTCGACCCGCCCTACCACCGCCACGCCTCGGCTGTCACGGCGGAACGTGCGCTGCGCGCCAACCGTTGGACAGGCAACACGAAATCAAGGAGTTACACTATGACCAAGCGCGTGATGATCCTCGCTACCGATGGCTTCGAACAATCGGAGCTGATGAAACCCAAGGCCAACCTCGAGAACGCCGGTATCGAAACCGAAGTGGTCAGCCTCGAAAGCGGAGAGATCAAGGGCTGGCAGGACAAGGACTGGGGCGAAAGCGTCGCGGTCGACAAGACGGTCGACGAGGTGTCGAGCTGCGAAGGCTATGATGCATTGCTGCTCCCCGGCGGACAGATGAACCCCGATATCCTGCGCATGAACGAGCGCGCCGTCGCCATCGTCCGCGAATTCGGCATGGCGAACAAACCGATCGCCGCGATCTGCCACGCTCCCTGGCTGCTCGCCGAGGCGGGCCTGATCGACGGCAAGACCGTGACCGGCTGGCCCTCGATCCGCACCGATCTCAAGAATGCGGGCGCGAAGGTGGTCGATGAAGAGGCCACCGTCGACGGCAACCTCATAACCAGCCGCAATCCCGACGATATTCCCGCCTTTAGCAAGGCGTTGATCGAAATGCTGGGCGAGAGCGTCGACAAGCGCGAGCTCGAAACCGCCTAAACAACCGAATACTCTTCACAGCGAGAAGCCCCGTCGCAGCGATGCGGCGGGGCTTATTGCGTGAAGCGCGCTCGCGGATTTCTCCACCCCTTGCCTGGGCCGCTTTTGTCACGTTGTAACATTGATGGGAAATGTGTTTTGATTGTGTTAATATTGTGGCGAAAATAAGGCGCAACCTGGATGGGTAAAGGAAGAGGAGAGAATCATGAGGAAACGTTTGCTTGCTGGGTCCGCATTATTGCTGGTTCTGGCTGCGTGCAGCGGCGCCGAAAGCGATACCGTCGAACGCGTGACGACGATGGACATCGAGGCGGCGGATGCGGCCAGCTATGAAATGGCTGCACCGCCTCCCCCGCCGGCGATGGCATCCCAGGCCTCCGAGGGCGAAGCCAGTGATACCATCTCCGGCGGCGGCGAGATCCCGGTGGGCAGGCCGCAGGTCGCCTATCGCTATGCCTACGGCTTCCGCCTCCCTTCCAACGCGATCCGCCCCCTGCAGGAACGTCACGCCGACATGTGCGAGGCCAAGGGGCCGGACGTGTGCCGCATCATCTCCATGGACCAGGCGGAGAACGAGGGCGACTACGCCTATGGCAGCCTGACGCTGGCCGTGCGCGCCCGCGATGCCCGCAGCTTCGGCAAGGACCTCGCCAATGCGAGCGGCAAAGTCGATGGCGAGCTTGTTTCCTCCTCGATCGAGGGCGAGGACCTGTCCAAACGCATCGTCGATACAGAAGCACGGTTGCGGGCACGTAGCGTGCTGCGGGACCGGCTGATGGAGGTGCTGCGCAATCGCCGCGGCACAGTTTCTGAATTGGTCGCGGCGGAGCGCGGCGTGGCGCAGGTCAATGAAGAGATCGACCAGGCGCAAAGCTGGTTGGCTGAAATGCGCGGACGCGTCGCCTATTCGAACATGACCGTGACCTATGAAAGCGGCAAACCGGCTATTGGCGGCTTCGCCCAGCCGATCCGCAATGCGTGGAACTCGCTGGGCGGCATCTTCGGCACGATGATCAGCATACTGATCGTTCTGCTCGCCGTCCTTGTCCCGCTTGGGCTGCTGGCGTGGCTGGGCGTCAAAGTCTGGCGGCGTTTCGGCCTGTCAACGGGAATTGGAGACGGCTGGACAAAGCCTGAGAACACCGAAACCTCCTAAAACCCCCGCATATCGTGGCTTGTCGCGGGGATGCGCACGGTTAGGCCGTCCATTTCCGCCGTTAGCTCGATCTGGCAGGACAGGCGGCTGGTGCGCGCGACCCCGGCGGCTAGGTCGAGCATGTCCTCTTCCTCCTCGCTCGCTTCCTCGAGCCGGTCGGACCAGTCGGGTGCAACAATGACGTGGCAGGTGGAGCAGGCCATCTGGCCCTCACAGGTTCCCTCCAGCGGGAGGCCCGCCCCTTGCGCCACACGCAGCAGATTGTCGCCCGGTTCGGCTTCGGCAGAGACGGTTTCGCCCTGCGCGGTTTCGAATTCGATTTTCACAACCCTTGCGCCTCCGCAGCCGCGTTGATCCTGCCCGCAGCGGCCTCGATCTCTTCCAACGTGGTATAACGCCCGAAGCCCAGGCGGATCGAGCTTTTCGCCTGCCTGTCCGAAAGACCGATCGCCTTCAGCACATGGCTCGGGCGGCCCGAACCGCTGGCGCAGGCCGATCCGGCGGAAAACATCACGTCGCGCACATCGCTCATCAGCCGGGCGACGTCGAGGCCATCGCGGCGGATGTTGAGATTGCCGTGCCAGCGCGCCTCCTCGCTGCCGTTCAGTGTCCAGTTGCCGAAGAGTTCGCGCGCGCGCCGCCAGAGGTTTTCGACATACTCGCGATCCTGCTCCATCCGCTCCTTCGCCTCTGCCGCCGCCGCGCCCATGCCCGCGATGAGCGCAGGCGAGAGCGTGCCCGAGCGCAGGCCGAATTCCTGCCCGCCGCCGGTCTGCACCTCGTGCAGATCGACCCCGTCGCGCACCCACAGCGCGCCAATCCCCTTGGGGCCGTGGAACTTGTGCGCCGATATCGCGATCATATCCGCGCCGGTCACCTCGATACGGCCATAGGCCTGCACCGCATCGCACAGGAACAGCGCGCCCGCTCCCTTGGCCTTGCGGTGCCATTCGATGGTCGGCTGGATGGTGCCGATCTCGTTATTGACCTGCATGACGCAGACCAGCCGCGTGTCGTCAGGCAGGTCCTGCCTGGTGTTGCACTGGCCGGGATTGGCGACATTGAGCACATGGCTCTTGCCCGCGTCCTGCGCGGTATCGCCGACCGCCGAATGCTCGATCGCCGAATAGGAGACCGTGCCGCCCCGTCCGGAGCCGCGAATGGCGAGATTGAGCGCCTCGGTCGCGCCCCCGGTGAAGATCACGCGGCCATTGGGCGGAAACAGCGCGGCGACCTGGTCGCGCGCCAGCTCGATGGCGGCCCGGGCCTGCCTTCCCATGCGATGCGCCGAATGCGGATTGCCGAAACCGGTGCCGCCCGGCCCATCGAGCCAGCGCAGCATCGCATCGCGCGCCTCGGGCGCGAGCGGAGTGGTGGCCTGGTAGTCGAGATAGATCATGAACCCTGCCCCGGCACACGAACAGCCGGGTGACGAAGGTGACACCGTGTCATCCATGAAGAACCGCAAAGAATTTCTTCAATTACAGTGCGTTGCAGAAACTCTTGGTGAGTGACACTTGCAGGGTGGGCCGGGGGGCTGTCAGTTCGAACATGGCGCAGAACCTGCCGTGCAAATGTCGAGTAGGGAAGCGGAATATTCATCGCCGTCGCGCGTCTCGGGACAGGCGGAGTGGCGGCCTGACAGGCGAGACGGATCATCTGCGCGTTCTCTCTAGTCCATGGCACGGGCGCGTAAGGACTTTATCACGCAAAGGCGCGAAGGCGCGAAGGGTGAGCGCCGCAGGCATTCATAATTTGCTCACACGAAGACACGAAGACACGAAGGGGTCGGGGACGAGAAGCATCTTCGTGCCTTCGTGTCTTCGTGTGATAGCACGCCGCAGACAGAGCCTTTGCGCCTTTGCGCCTTTGCGTGAGCAAATCAGCTCTTCGCCAGTTCAAGCCACACTTCGCAAAAGCGTTCCACATCGGCGCGGGTCGTGTTCCAGCCTACCGAGACGCGGATCGTGTTGGCGGCGATTTCGGGCTCGACCTGCATCGCGTCGAGCACGCGGCTGGTCTTCATCGTGCCGCTCGAACAGGCGCTGCCCTGGGATACGGCGATCCCCGCCATGTCGAAGCGCATGACCTGCGCCGTGGCGCTCATATTGGGCATGGCGACGGCGCGGATATAGGGTGTGGGATCGGCAAGGCAGTCGGAAAGCCATGCGCCACCGATGTCGCGGCATATCGCCGACAGCTCGTTGAGCGGAGCGAGAATATGGGGATCGAGGAAAGGCTGGTCGCAGGCCTCCAGCGCCGCCGCCATGGCCAGCACGCCGGGCATGTTCTCGGTCCCGCGCCGGTAACCACGCTCCTGCCCGCCCGATGGCGCCAGCATGGCGTAATCCCGCACCAGCAGCGCCCCCACGCCGATCGGCCCGCCGAACTTGTGTGCGGCGAGGACCGCCATGTCGCACGGCGGCAGCGGCATCTTTCCCGCCCCTTGCGCACAATCGACGAGGAGCAGGCCGCCCGCCTGGTGGACGATGCCCGCAATGGCCGCCAGGTCCTGCCGACTGCCGGTTTCCGAATTGACCTGCTGGACGGCGACCAACGGCGTTTCGCGCTGCGCCGCTTCGCACAGAATATCGAGGTCGAGCGCGCCATCGCTGCGTACCGGCAAACGCTCGGCATCAGGCGCAGCCTGCAACATGCAATCGTGCTCCACGGTGGAGACCAGCCGGGCACCGGCCTTGGCATGCCGCAGCGCCAGCGCTGCCGCCTCGCTCGCGCCCGAAGTGAAGATCACTTCCCCCTCCCAGTCGAGAGCTGCCTTCACCCGTTCGCGCGCATCCTCCAGAAGCTTGCGCGCTTTGCGCCCCTGCGCGTGCGGGCTGCTGGGATTCGCCCACTGGTCGAACCCCTCCTCCATCGCTGTGCGCGCTTCGGGGCGCAGCGGCATGGTGGCGGCATGGTCGAGATAGATACGGTCTGGGATGATACGGTCTCGAAATGATTGCGATTTGGGCAATAAACCCTATATAGCGCGCAACCTCGCGCAAGTCCTGATCGGGCGCCGCGCCCATGAAAATTTCGACCAGGGTATACCTCCCATGCCGACCGTGATCTTTCCCGGCCCCGAAGGCCGCCTCGAAGGCCGTTTCTCCCCCGCTCCGCGCCCCCGCGCACCCGTGGCGATGATTCTCCACCCGCATCCGCAGGGCGGCGGCACGATGAACGAGCAAATGACCCAGCGGCTGTACAAGACCTTCGTCAATCGCGGGTTTGCCACGCTGCGCTTCAATTTCCGCGGCGTCGGTCGCAGCCAGGGCAGCTTCGACAACGGTATCGGCGAACTTTCCGATGCGGCCAGCGCGCTCGACTGGGTGCAGCAGGTCCACCCCGAAGCGCAGGTGACCTGGGTCGCCGGCGTCAGCTTCGGCGCGCTGATCGGCATGCAGTTGCTGATGCGCCGCCCCGAGATCCGCGGCTGGATCAGCATCGGCGCACCCGCGAGCATGTATGACTTCTCCTTCCTCGCCCCCTGCCCGGCCAGCGGCATCTTCATCCACGGCGCGCAGGATACGGTGGTCCAGCCGCAGGCGGTGACCAAGCTGGTCGAAAAGCTGCGCACGCAGAAGCACATCACCGTGCATCACGAAGAAATCCCGCGTGCGAACCACTTCTTCGAAAACGAGCAGGAAGAGCTGATGAAGTCGGTCGACAACTATCTCGACTTCCGCCTCGACCCGAGTTGCCCGATCACGTGATGGCCTAGACGCATCAGCCCGATGGGCGGTGCCTCCTATTAATTCCAATTTTCGACCCCGCCTCTACGGGTTCGTCGTCGCTGGATATGCGGTGCGCTGTGCCCGGCGCGGCGAAAACGCGTTGCGATCTGCAATGCGAAATCTCTTGCCTCGGTATTGTTACGTTGTAACATTCCTAAGATGAGGAGTCGGGTCGCCGTCTCCCACATTGGAGGAGGATGAAACCATGTCTTACGTGGATCAGACACGCAGGCCCTCGCCCGCCGGAATGGCCGCCGTCATCGGTGTGCACGTTGCGGTCGGCGCCTTGCTGGTCACCGGCCTTACGGTGACCGGAACCTTGCCGCCGATCATCAACGAGATCGGTGCGACCAATATTCCCATCGAACCGCCCCCGCCGCCCAAGCCAGCCGATCCGGTCGAGGCGAAACCGGCCGAGCCGACCCAGCCACTGGTTCACATTCCCCAGCAGAAGCTGAACCTGAAGCCGGTCGAACCGACGATTCCCTCGACCCCGCTGATTTTCCCGCCGCTTCCCAAGCCTTCGCCCGGCCTCGGCGTGGAGATTCCCAAGCCGACGCCGAAGCCGAGCTTCGATCCGGTCGGCGCGAGGCCGAAGAACGATCCCGGCGCATGGCTGTCGAACAATGACTATCGCCCGGTCTGGATCAGGAAGGAACTGACCGGCCTGGCCACCTTCCGACTTGAAATCGCCGCCAACGGACGTGTCACTGGATGCACCGTCACCGGCTCGACCGGCCATGGCGAACTCGACGCGGCCACCTGCCGTCTGGTCAGCAAACGTGCCCGGTTCGAACCGGCGCGCGGCGGCAATGGCGAGGCGGTGGCAGGCAGCTACACCGGATCGGTGCTCTGGCAGTTGCCCGAGTAAACCGCAGCTAGCGGGCGCCCTGCTCGAGCCTGTCGAGCGGCGCCTCGCCGCCCGCATCGGGCAGCGTCCAGATCGCGACATTCATCAGCGCCACGGCAGCCAGCAGCACCATCAACAGCGCATTCTTCACATTGCCTGTGCGGCGCCACAGAAAAAAGGCGCCGATGATCAGCAGGATCGCGGCGAGAACGGTTATCGAGAGCACGGCATCGAGCATGCGCGTCGCCATACGCAGCTTGCACGGTATTTGACAGCCCCGCGCGTGCGAAGCACACCCGCGCGCATGACTATTGCCAGCACAGCCATCACCCGTCGCCAAGCCCTTGCCGGTCTCGGCGCGACGTCCGCCCTCGCACTTTCCGGATGCGCCGCCACGGCCCGGCCCGAGGCCATATCGCAGGCGCGCTCGATCGGGGCGCAGCGTCTGCTCGAAGTCGTGGGGTATAACCTGCTCGAACACGAACCCGAACGCGCGACGGCGCTGGGGGTCGACACCGGGCGATATGCTTACCTGCGCGGCAGGCTCGAGGACCAGTCGCCCGAGGGTCAGCAAACCTATGCCGCCACCCTGCGCGAGGATCTCGCCCGCGTCCGCGCTTTCCCGCGTGAAGGGCTCGACAGCGACACGCTGACCAGCCTCGACGTGGTCGAAAGCGCCTACGATCTGGCTCTCGACGGCTTTGCCCTGCCCTATGGCGATACGCCCGTCGGCAACTGGCGCACCGCACCCTATGTCGTGATTCAGAATGTCGGCGAATATCTCGCCCTGCCACGGTTCATGCAATCGAACCACAAGGTCGAAAATGGCGACGATGCCGATGCCTATATCGAGCGGATGGAACAGATGCCCGCTGTGTTCGGTGGTGAACTTGCACGCATTCGCGCGGCCCGGGGCATGGGCGTGGTGCCGCCTTCCTTCCTGCTCGACAAGGCGCTTCGCCAGATGGAACAGACCATCGCCAGCGCCGGAAAGGGCGAGCTTTTCGCCGACGATCTGCGCGCGAAGCTGGCGGCCAAGGGCATGCCGGAAAGCCACGCCAACCGCGCGAAGAGCATCGAAGCTGGCCCGATCGCCGAAGCGCTGACCCGCCAGCTCGAGGAACTGCGCGCCGAGCGAGCCGTGGCGACGGACGATCCCGGCATATCCGCGCGCCCCCATGGCGACGCATTCTATGGCTGGGCCTTGCGGTCGAGCACAACCACACGCCTGACACCCGACGAAGTGCATCGGCAGGGTCTGGAGGAACTCGACGCGCTGCATGCGCGCATGGACCCGATCCTGCGCGATATCGGCTATACCAGCGGCACGGTGGGCGAACGCATGCAAGCGCTGTCGCAGGACCCGCGCTACCAGTTCGCCGAGGGCGATCCGGGCCGTGCGGAGATCATGGATTTCATCGCCGAACGGGTCGAATGGATCAAGGCGCAGATGCCGCGCGCCTTCAATACGCTGGTCGATCCGAACATGGAGGTGCGCCGTATCCCGCCCGCAGAGGAAGTCGGCGCGCCGGGCGCCTATGGCGGCGCGGGCAGCAAGGACGGGACGATCCCCGGACGTTTCTGGATCAACCTCAGGACCACGGATCTGCACCGCAAATACGACCTGGCCGATCTGACCTATCACGAGACCATTCCGGGCCATGTGTGGGAGGGCGAATATTCGAACCGCCTGCCGCTGATCCGCTCAATCCTCGCCTTCAATCCCTTCAGTGAAGGCTGGGCGCTTTACGGCGAACAGATGGCCGACGAACTGGGCGCCTATGACGATTTCACCGTCGGGCGTCTGGGTTACCTGCAAAGCCTCGCCTTCCGCGCCTGCCGGATGGTGGTCGATACTGGCCTCCACGCCAAGGGCTGGAGCCGCGCCAAGGCGGTCGATTTCTTCGTCACACGCAATGGCAGCAAGCCTGCCGGGGTCGAAAGCGAAGTCGACCGCTATTGCAGCTGGCCGGGCCAGGCGACCGGCTACAAGCTCGGCCACAGCCGTATCGTCGACCAACGCGCTCGCGCGCAGCGAGAATTGGGCACAGCATACGACTTCAAGGCATTCAACGATGCCGTTGTGCTGGGCGGCAATGTTCCGATGGACGTTCTGGAGAAGAATGTAGGCCGCTATATTGCAAAAAATAGCAGCTAGACTTCATATTAGGACTTCAATCGCTGAAATCATCATGCAATGGTCGGCCCGATTGGATTTTAGGGGTCGATTTGATGAAAAGGGTTCTACTTCTCCTTGCAAGCTTGGTCTTCGCGGTTCCCGCGCAGGCCGATTGGTATGTGGCGGAATCGGACCATTTCGTCGTCTATGCCGACGATCGCTGGCAAGACGTGCAGGAATTCGGCGAAGCGCTGGAACGCTATCACGCAGCCTTGAACGTGTTGAACATACGAGAAGACACAAAACCCAGCCCGTCGAACCGCGTGACCATCTTCGTGGTCGGCAGCGAGAACAAGGTCCGCAAACTCCTTGGCGAGGGCGCGAACAATGTCTCGGGTTTCTATCTCTCGCGTGCCGGGGCTTCGCGGGCTTTCGTGCCCGATATCCGTATGTACAAGCAGCGGACGGACTTTTCGGTCACTATCCTGCTGCATGAGTATGCGCACCATTACCTTATGTCGAATTCGCCCTATGCGTTGCCGCGCTGGGTCAACGAAGGTGCGGCGGAATTCTATGCATCGGCGAAGTTCGAAAAGGATGGCGGTATCTCGATCGGCGGCCCGGCTCGCCATCGGGCCGGCGAACTCTTCCACGCCAAGGATGTCAGCGTTCGCGAACTGATCGATCCGGAACTCTACAGAAAGAACCGCAGCAAGCGATACGACGCCTTTTACGGTCGTGCCTGGCTGCTGTACCATTACCTCTATTTCGCCGAAGATCGTCGCGGGCAACTCGGGCAGTACCTCGTCGCGATCACGCGTGGCACCGACCAGGTCGAGGCGGCCAACCAGGCCTTCGGCGATTTCGACGAACTTCAGAAAGACCTCGACCGTTACCTCCGTCAGCGCAGAATGAAGGTATGGGACCTCGGGGCCGACGCGCTCCAGACGGCTCCGGTCCGGGTGCGTAAGCTGTCGGAAGGCGAAGGGGAGGTTATGCCGTTCCGCATTCGTTTGCAGCGCGGCGTGTCGCGCGAAGACGCGCTCGAACTACTGCCCGACCTGCGCGAGGTCGCCGCCGAATTCCCGGACGATCCCGCAGTGCTCGCGACGCTGGCGGAAGCCGAGTTCGATGCCGGCAATTACGATGAGGCCATTGCTGCAGCCGATGCCGCGCTGGCAATCGATCCAACGGTAAAGAACGCGCTGATCCAGAAAGGCTACGCGCTTTTCGGAAAGGCCGAGGACACCGAAGACCCGGATGCTGCCTACGGCGTGGCAATGCAGCCCTTCTCCGCCCTCAACAGGATCGAGCAGGATCATCCGATACCGCTGATCTATTACTACCGCAGCTTCGTCGAGCGCGGCGTGGAACCGAATGAAACCGCGCGACATGCGCTCGAGCGCGCGTCGCAGCTTGCGCTGTTCGACCAGGGCCTCGCGATGAACAAGGGGCTCATGCAGGCCAGCGAGGGCAAGATCGCCATCGCCCGCAGCAGCCTCGATCCGGTGGCGGCCAATCCGCATGGCGGCCCGCTTGCGCGCGAAGCTCAGCGCTATCTGGAGGAACTGGCCGAGGTTGCGGAAGGAACTGAATGGCACCCCGGCCCGATGATCGACCTGACCGGCACACTCGAAGCGGTCGCGGACGACAACACCGAAGAGGCCGAGGACGGCGAAGAAGAAAGCACCTAACCGCATTCGGTGAACGCACGTTCGCGCAGGCCATCCATTCGGCAAAACCCCCGGTCCGCGATTGCTCGCGGCCGGGGGTCTCCTCTCCAACTCATGGGCTCCTCTGGCGGAGCCGATTTGGTCAGGCAGCTACTGCCGTGGTCGGTGCCGCATCGCGCACACCCTGATCGACATGCGCGGCGAAAGGCTCGAAATTGTCAACGAAGAGCTGGACCAGCTTGGCCGCCGTGCGGTCGTATTCGTCCTTGTCGGCCCAGGTCGAACGCGGGTCGAGAATGGCATCCTCCACACCGTCCACACTCACCGGCACGTCGAAACCGAAATTCGGATCCTTGCGGAATTCCGCATTGTTCAGGCTGCCGTCGAGCGCGGCGTTAAGCAGCGCGCGGGTGGCCTTGATCGGCATGCGATTGCCAGTGCCGTATTTGCCGCCGGTCCAACCGGTATTGACCAGCCAGCAGGCGACCTCGCCCTTCGCGATACGTTCTTTCAGCAAATTGCCGTAAACGCTTGGGTGACGCGGCATGAAAGGGGCACCGAAGCAGGTGCTGAAGGTCGCTTCGGGTTCGGTCACGCCGATTTCTGTGCCGGCCACCTTCGCCGTATAGCCCGACAGGAAGTGGTACATCGCCTGGTCGGGCGTCAGCCGCGCGATCGGGGGGAGCACGCCGAAGGCATCGGCGGTCAGCATGATGACGTTGGACGGCGGCGGCCCCATATTCTCTTCCGAGGTATTCGGAATCGAGGACAGCGGATAGGCGCCGCGGGTGTTTTCGGCGAGGCTGTTATCGTCGAGATCGATCTCGCCCGCATCGTTCATCACCACGTTTTCGAGCACGGTGCCTTCCATCTTGGTGGTGGCGTAGATTTCCGGCTCCGCCTCGGGGTTGAGGCGAATCATCTTGGCATAGCAGCCGCCCTCGAAGTTGAAGACCGCCGTGTCCGACCAGCCATGTTCGTCATCGCCGATCAGCGTGCGGCTGGCATCGGCCGAAAGCGTCGTCTTGCCGGTGCCCGACAGGCCGAAGAACACCGCGCTCTTGCCGTCGGGGCCGATATTGGCCGAACAGTGCATCGGCATGACGCCCTTGGCCGGCAGAAGATAGTTGAGGATGCCGAAGACGCTTTTCTTCATTTCGCCGGCATATTTAGTGCCGCCGATGAGGATCAGCTTTTCAGACAGGTTCACCGCAATCACGGTTTCGCTGCGGCAGCCGTGACGTTCCGGATCGGCGCGGAAGGTCGGCAGATCGATGATCGTGTATTCAGGCACGAAACCGTCGAGTTCCGCCTCGGTCGGGCGAACCAGCAGCGTGCGGATGAACTGGTTGTGCCAGGCAAGCTCGTTGATGACGCGCACATTGACGCGATATTCGGGCTGCGAACCACCGAACAGATCGGCGACGTAAAGGTCCGACTTCTCGGCAACGGCCTCGAGGAAGTCCTCCTTGAGTGCGGCGAAATGCTCGCTCGTCATGGAAGCATTGTTGTCCCACCACACCGTATCTTCGGTTTCGGCATCGCGGACGATGAACTTGTCCTTCGCGCTGCGTCCGGTGTGCTTGCCGGTTTCGACGACCAGCGGGCCGTCTTTGGCGCGGCGACCCTCGCCATTGTCCAGAGCGGCGGCGGTCAGCTCTTCCGAGGTCAGATTGGGATGAATGGTGGCAGTGGTCTCGATGCCCTGCGCGGCAAGCGAGTGGGAAAGCGGAAAGGTCACTGAATCCTCCAGCGCATGATGCGGGTTCGTCCGGGAATCGCCTTCGCATACGAATGCGCGGCCTTCCCGATGGCCAATAGTCGTCCCACGCCGTTGCGTCAAATTGCGGCCCGGCATTGAGTGCCGCTGTGGAACAGCGCCGCGTTGTTTTGCCACGACAATAGGGCTAGTCACCAAACGATGGAAAGCACAGGGCCAGAATCCATGCCTGCGGGCGAGGAAAACCGGACAGTCATCGCGCTGGTCGACGATGATCGCAACATTCTCACTACAGTTTCGATCGCCCTGCAGGCCGAAGGTTTCGACACGCGGGTCTATTCGGATGGCGAAGCGGCGCTGGGCGCCTTGTTGTCGAACCCGCCCGATCTGGCGATCTTCGATATCAAAATGCCCAAGATGGACGGGATGGAACTGCTTCGCCGCCTGCGCGAACAGTCCCCGCTGCCGGTGATCTTCCTGACCAGCAAGGATGACGAAACCGACGAGGAGGCCGGATTCGAAATGGGCGCGGACGATTATATCGCCAAGCCCTTTAGCCTGCGCCTGCTGCTGGCGCGCATCCGCGCGATCCTGCGCCGCAGCGGCGGCGATCATCCGCTGCTGCTGTCCGAACAGTTCGACGACAAGCCGGGCGAAGTGCTCGAGCGCGGGCGGCTGTTCATGGATCCGGCGCGCCACCACGTGACCTGGGGCGGGCAGGCGGTGTCATTGACGGTAACCGAATTCCTGTTGCTCGAGGCGCTGGCCGCACGTCCGGGCGTTATCAAGAGCCGCAACCAGTTGATGGACGCGGCCTATCCCGACGATGTCTTCGTCGACGACCGCACCGTCGACAGCCACATCAAACGCATGCGCCGTAAGTTCCGCAGCATCGACCCGACCTTTTCCGCGATCGAGACCCTCTACGGCGCGGGCTACAGCTTCAACGAAGGCTGAGACGGAGCGCGGAAACCATGTCCGAAACCGGCAGCGTGCTCAAAGGCGATCCGCGGCTCGAAAAGCTGCGCTGGTCGCGGCGGCTTTCACTCACCAGCCGCATCCTCTTCGTCAATGTCCTACCGCTGGTCCTGTTGGGCGGCGGGGTGATCTATGTCGATGCCTATCGCAAACAATTGCTCGACGAGCGCTTCAAGCTCGCACTGGTCGAAGCGCAGATCACCGCCGAAGCGCTGGCCGGGGCGACACCCCAGCGCCAGGAAGCCTTGCTGATCCAGATCGGCAAGGAACAGCGCCTGCGATTGCGCGTCTACGATCCGGACGGCAAACTCGAGGCCGACAGCTTCCAGCTCGCCCCGCCCAGCTTCACCCTGCCGCGCGCAGAGGACGTGGATCAGGGCGCCTTCGCCTTGCAGCTCGACCGCTGGTTCGACCGGGTAGTCGGCGCGCCCGCCCTGCCCGATTATCTCGAACCCGAAAGCGACGATGCGGAGGACTGGCCCGAACTCAGCCGCGCGCGCGAGGAGAGCCTGACGCAGATCGTGCTGCGCGATGCACCCGACGGCACCCATGTCATCAACGCCGCCGCCCCGGTCGGGCTCGACGGCGATACGCTGCTGCTCACGCGCAATCCGGTCGACATCACCGAAAGCGTGCGCGAGGCGCGGTCAACCGTCGCGCTGATCGTGCTGCTGGCGCTGGCGATCTCGACCCTGCTATCGCTGTTCCTGGCCCAAACCATCGTGCGACCCCTGCGCGAGCTGGTGCAGGCCGCGATCCGCGTCCGCCAGGGGCGCGACCGCCAGGTGGAAGTTCCGCGTCTGCCGCAGCGCCGAGACGAAATCGGCATGCTTGCCCGCTCGATATCCGACATGACCGCCGCGCTGCGCCAGCGGATCGATGCGGTGGAACATTTCGCCGCCGACGTGGCCCATGAAATCAAGAACCCGCTCGCATCCTTGCGCAGCGCGACCGAATCGCTGGGCAAGGTCGAGGACCCGGCCCTGCGCGCGCAGTTGCTCGATATCGCGACGCATGACGTGCGCCGGATCGACCGGCTGGTCACCGAGATTTCCGATGCCAGCCGCATCGATGCCGAAATGTCGCGCACCGAGTTCGAGCGGGTCGATCTGGCCCGGCTGCTCTGTACGATCTTCGAAAGCCGCGAGGCGCGCGACGAGAATGAAGGGCGCAGGCTGGAGATATCCGGGGCCGAGCGGCCGGTATGGGTCATGGGCGTTCCCGTGCGGCTCGAACGCGTGATCCAGAACCTGCTCGACAATGCGGTATCCTTCTCCCCTCCGAATGGTCGTATCTGGGCCGACATTTCGCGCCGCGACGATTGGGTGACGCTGGCAATCTGCGACGAAGGGCCGGGCATTCCGGAAGAAAAGCGTGAAAAGGTTTTCCAGCGCTTTCATTCCGACCGGCCCGAGGAAGAGGATTTTGGAAACCATTCGGGTCTCGGCCTTGCCATCGCGCGCACGATTGCCGAAGCGCATGACGGTACGCTGATCGCCGCATCGCGTGAGGACGGCGAATCCGGCGCGTGTCTCAAGCTGGGCCTACCGGCCGCTCAGAAACGATGAGCGCCACTGTTCTTGCCAATGTCACCGGCGTGATCGTCGGCGGCAGGGCGCTGCTGATCGCGGGGCCTCCCGGCGCCGGGAAATCGGCGCTTGCGCTGGCACTGATCGACCGTGGGGCGATGTTGGTGGGCGATGACGCGGTAAGCATCGCCCGCGAGGGCGGGTTCCTCACCGCCTCTCCCCCGCCCAATATCAGGGGATTGATCGAAGTGCGCAATGTCGGGATCGTCGAACTGCCCGTGGCCAGCGGTCCCGTCGCGCTGATCCTCCAGCTCGATCCGGAAGCTCCGCGCTATCCGCTGGACGTCGCGCTGCGCTCGATAGAAGGTCTGGAGGTCCCCGTCCTGAACTTCGCGGCAGGTGATGCGGTACAGGCATTGCGCGCGGAATATGCACTCTCGCTGCATGGACTGCCCCTCCCCAAACGCCGCGAAAACGCATAGGCACCGCCGCTGATGGCCGACGAATCGATTCCCCCCCAGCGTATCCTGCTCGTCACCGGTCTGTCGGGCGCGGGCAAGACCACCGCATTGCAAGTGCTCGAGGATCTGGGCTGGGAGACAATCGACAATTTTCCGATCCGTCTGCTCGGCGGCCTCCTCGCGAGCGAGGGCGGCACTGTCAGCGACACGCCCTTGGCGATCGGCTTCGATTCGCGCACGCGCGGTTTCGTCCCCGCCGAAATCATCGAAATGTGCAAGCAATTCGAAGCGCGGGAGGATGTCGAAATCACCGCTCTCTTTATCGATTGCTCCAGTGCCGAATTGCAGCGACGCTACAACGAAACCCGGCGCCCGCACCCGATGGCGCGCGGTCGGCCTGCGCTCGACGGGATCAAGGCAGAGCGCGAACTGCTGGAGCCGCTGCGCCGCTGGGCCGATATCGTCATCGACACGACCGATTACGCGACCAATCATTTGCAGCAGCTCGTGCGTGAACGGTTTGCGGCCCATGCCGAGGGCAATATGACCGTGACCATTTCGAGCTTCGGTTTCGCCCGTGGCATGCCCCCGCTGGCCGATTTGCTGTTCGACATGCGGTTTCTCGACAATCCGCACTGGGTCGAAGGGCTGCGCGAGAAAACCGGATTGGACAGGGCCGTGGGCGATCACATTTCCGCAGACCCCGCTTTCGCCCCGGCTTTCGAAAGGATTATCGAACTGCTGCATGAAGTCATGCCGCGCTATACGGCGCAGGGACGCAGCTATCTCAACATCGCTTTCGGCTGTACCGGCGGTCGGCACCGCTCGGTCTATAGCGCGGAGCGTGCAGCCGAGGCCTTGCGCAAGGCGGGATTTTCGCCCACGGTCATCCACCGAAATCTCGGTTCGCGTCCCGCCGACCCGCTCGAGCGACGCTAGACCCCGGGGCAAGGAATGGTTAAGCGCCAGACACGCATATCCTTCGGCATCGCAAACGGAACTGAAGCTGCATGATCGGCATGATCCTCGTCACCCACGGCAGACTGGCCGAACACTTCATCGATGCGATGGAACATGTGGTCGGCAAACAGGAGGACGTGGCCACCATTTGTATCGGTCCCAACGACGATATGGAAAAACGCCGCGCGGATATCGCCGATGCGATCAAGCAGGTGGATACCGGCGCGGGCGCCATCATCCTGACCGATCTGTTCGGCGGCACGCCTTCCAACCTCGCCATCTCGCTGCTCGACACCGGCCACATCGAAGTGATCGCAGGCATCAACCTGCCGATGCTCATCCGCCTGGCTGGCGCGCGCAAGAGCATGAATGTGGTCGATGCGGTCAACGCCGCGCAGACCGCCGGCCGCAATTACATCACGGTCGCAAGCGAGTTCCTCGGCCAGGATCTCGACAGCGCGCGGAAAGCCTCTTGAGCGAGCTGCGCAAGCGCATCGAGGTGGTCAACCAGCGCGGCCTGCACGCGCGGGCCAGCGCCAAATTCGTCAATGCGGTCGCCGAACTGCCCAATGGCTGCACGGTTCGCGTGGCGAAGGGTGAAAACGAGGCCGCCGGCGGCTCCATCCTCGGACTGATGATGCTGGGTGCGGCCAAGGGCGATACGATCGAGATCATCGTCGCGGGCGAGAATGCCGATGCGGTCATGGCCGACCTCTCCGCCATGGTCGAGGACGGCTTCGGGGAGCCGTGAAATGACCCGCGAACGCCGGGTCATTACCGGGTTTTCCAATCCCACCGTCAAGGCGCTGCGCGCACTGCGCGAGAAGAAGCACCGCAAGGCCGCAGGCAAGTTCCTCGCCGAAGGACTGCGCCTGCTGACGGATGCGCGCGAATGCGGCCATGTGCCCGAAACGCTCGTGCTCGCCGACCGACGCGATCCGCACCCGCTGCTGTCCGCGCTCGAAGAAGCGGTCAAGGCCAGCGGCGGCGAGGTGATCGAGACAAGCGCCGACATCCTCTCCAAGATCACGGGGAAGGACAATCCGCAAGCGGTCGCGGGGGTCTTCGGCGAGTTCGACACGTCGCTTGCCGCGCTGGACCGTGGCGGCGCAGATATCTGGCTGGTGGCGCAGGCGCTGCGCGATCCGGGCAATCTGGGCACCATGCTGCGCACCGGCGACGCGATCGGCGCGGGCGGGCTGATCCTGATCGACGACTGCGCCGATCCCTTCAGCGTGGAGGCGGTGCGCGCCAGCATGGGCGCGGTGTTCACGCAGAGAATAGCGCAGGCGCGGTGGGACGAATTCGAGCCATGGTTGCGCGGCGGACCCGGCCAGCTCGTCGCCGCGAGCCTGCGCGATGCGCAGCCTTATCGCGGCGCACCCTATGCCGCGCCCTGCTTCGTCTTGGTCGGCAATGAAAGCCGCGGCCTGCCCGACGCCTACGAGATGGCCTGCGACCTGCGGGTAACCATGCCGATGAAAGGCCGCGCGGACAGCCTCAACGCGGCCGTGGCGGCGGCGGTTCTGGGGTATGAGGTGCTGGCAGAGCTGGATAGCTGACCGGAGCGCGCCGTGTGGGGTTCTGCGACGCTACACATGGCAACTGCGAAGCTTCGCCGCCAACTTGCCTTGAACCCAAACCCGTTATACCCAAGCAACACACCCTTCAACTCGCAGATTTCCCGCGCTGGTGGATCAACCCATGTCTTTTCACTTCATAATCCTGGTATCGATCCTCATCGCAGCGGCGTCACCGTTTCAGGCATTTGCCTCGGTAGCGGAAAGAGTTCGAGCGACTCTGGTCATCGACAATGTCGGCGTCATCCCCATGACCGAAAGCGGCGCGACGCTGACCGAGCGAACCGTGGTGATCGAAGACGATCGCATCGTCGCTATCCTGCCCGCCGACAGGAGCCGGGACTACCCAGGCGCGACGCGGATCGACGGTTCGGGAAAATGGCTCCTTCCCGGTTTCAGCGACATGCATGTGCATCTCGGCAACGATCGCATGTTGCGGCTGCTGACCGGGCAAGAGACACCCAAGGACGGAACCGCCGTCCTCCAAGACCTCTTCACGCCCTATATCGCCAACGGCGTGCTGCAGGTCTTCGATCTCGCTTCTATGCCCGAAACGATCGGCCAGCGGATCGAGATCGAAAGCGGACGCATTCTCGGCCCGCACATCGTCACCGCCGCCATGATCGATGGCGAAGAGCCCATCCTCCCGTTCGGGATTTCGAAGGCCGCCGCCACGCCCGCAGACGGCAGGCAGGCCGTCAGAGACGCGCAGGCCGATGGCCATCGTTACGTGAAGATTTACGGGCGCGTGGATCTGCCGACCTTCACCGCTATCCTCGAAGAGGCCCGTTCACGCGGTATCCGCGTAGTCGGTCATATTCCCCAGCGCGGTCAGGGGATGACCGCATCCTTTTTCCAGCCCGGCTACGATCTGGTCGTCCATGCGGAAGAATTCGCGCAGCAAACCGCTATACCGGACAAGACCGCCATTCCCGCCTACGTGCAAATGGCGCGCAGCAACGGCACGGCGCTGGTTGCGACCCTGAGCGCCAACAAGCGCATTCTGGAAATCGCCAGCGATCCGGCATCGCTCGGCACGCGCGAGGACCTGCGCACGCTCTCCCCGGAGTTCTACAGTCTCAATGTCGACCACAATCCCTATGCCGCGCAGTCGAACGAGGGTTTCGTCGGATATGCAGGCAGCATAGTCGATTTCAACGGCCCGTTCGTGCGTGCCTTCTCACAGGCCGGCCTCACGGTGCTGACGGGATCGGACGCCGGCGTGCCCGGCATTGCGCCCGGATATTCCCTGCACGACGAATTCGAAGCGCTGGCAGAGGCCGGACTTGACAACCGGACCATCCTCGAAGGATCCACCCGGCTTGCCGCCAAGTGGCTCGGGGTCGATGACGACAGAGGAACGGTAGCTGCCGGGATGAGAGCCGATCTCGTGCTTCTGGAAGCCAACCCGATCAGCGACATCCGCAACACACGCAAGATCGCGGCCGTCATCCGGAACGGGAGATACATCGACCGCGCCGTACTGGATGGCATGATTGCCGACCTCAGAGAGCGCAACCGCCGCTAGCTATTCGGCCGCCTCGCGCCCTTCACCGGTTCCGTCCTCGATCTGCGCGGCGTCCTCGGCATTGTAGCGCGGGGTCGCTTCCACCTTGGGCACTTCTTCGATCTCACGCTTGCCGATTTCGATGCCCCTTTCGTGCAGTCGGCGCCCGGCGGACAGCACGTTGCGTTCGAAGCTGCCGACGAACTTGTTGTAATTGTTGACTGCGGTTTCGAGCCCCCCGCCGACACGCTTCATGTGTTCGGCGGCGACGGCCAGGCGATCGTAGAGCTCGGCACCGGCTTTTCCGATCTCCACCGCCTCGCGCGCGATCGTGTCCTGCCGCCAGACCTGCGCCACGGTGCGGGCAATCGCAACGAGGTTGGTGGGCGTCGCGAGCAGCACCTTGTTGCGGAAGGCGAAGTCCCACAGTTCGGGATCATGCTCGAGCGCGGCGGCGACGAAATGCTCGCCCGGCACGAACATCACGACATAGTCGGGCGCCTCGTCGAACTGGCTCTGGTAGCCCTTGGTGCCGAGCGTCTGGACATGGCCGCGCATGGCCTTGGCGTGCAGGTCGAGATGGCGCACGCGCTCGCCCTCGTCATCCGCCTCGAAGGCCGCCTGGTAGGCGTTGAGCGACACCTTGGCATCGATCACCAGCTTCTTCTGCCCCGGCACATGAACGATGGCATCGGGACGCAGCCGCCCCTCGTCCGTTTCCATCGAGTGTTCGAGATTGAAATCGGTGTGTTCGGACAGGCCGCATTGCTCGAGCACGTTCTGCAGCGCCCGCTCGCCCCAGCGCCCGCGCGCCTTGGGCGCATTGGTGAGGCTGTTGCCCAGCCGCTGCGCCTCACGCCGGACCTCTTCCTGTCCGCGCTGCATCTCGGTGATCTGCTGGTACAATCGCCCGAAAGCGTCGGTGCGCTTTTCTTCCAGCGCGGCGACCTGTTTCTCGTAAGCCTCCAGCCGCTTGCCCACCGGATCGAGCAAGGCCTTCAATTTTTCCTCGCTGGTCTTTTCCGAATGGCCGAGTCGTTCGTTGGCGCGTTCGAGAAAGGCCTCCTGCGCCTTGGTCAGCACCGCCGAACCGGTGTTTTGGAATTCCTTGAGCAGCTCCTCGCGCGCTTCGATCAACAGGCGTTTTTGCTCGTCGAAATTGGCGGTCTTTTCCTTGAGCGTGGCGAGTTCTGCGGTGAGCGCACCATTGCTGCGACGCAGTTCATCCAGCGCCGCTTCATGGATCTTGCGCGTCTCGCGCAGCTCCGCATCGAGCGCATCGGCGCGGTCGGCGCGCACGCTGGCGTTTTCCAGATCGACGATCGCCTTGCGGAACTTCTCGTCGAGCTCCTTGGCGCGCGTCTCGCTCTCGCCATGGCGCGCCTGCCAGTCCTTGACCGGCGCCATGCCGAAGCGGTGGCCGAGAAAATACCCCAGCCCAAGGCCGAGAACGAGCGCGATGATGGCGAAAAGCGTGGGATCCATCGCGTGACATTAGGCGGAACGGAGGGGGAACGCCAGCCCCTCGACCACCCTACCCACAATCGTCGCTCCGGCCTGCGAGCCGGGGCTAGGCTTGCTTGCGCCAACTCAGCTACCGCGAAGACAAGCGGGACCCCGGATCAAGTCCGGGGTGACGATGATTGGGTACGGCGAGAGAGGCGGATTTACGCCGCTTCGCGCAGCTTCTTGAGCTTCTTCAGCGCCATGTTGCGCTTGAGGCGCGAGAGGTGGTCGATGAAGAGGATGCCTTCGAGATGGTCCATCTCATGCTGGAGGCAGGTGGCCATCAGCCCGTCCAGGTCTTCTTCATGGGTCTCGCCCTCGAGGTCCTGATAGCGCACGCGGCAGGTCGCCGGGCGATCGACATCGGCGAAGATGTCGGGGACCGAGAGGCAGCCTTCCTGGTAGGTCGCCAGTTCATCCGCCGGGTCGAGGATTTCCGGGTTGATGAAGACGCGCGGTTCCTTCTTCACCGGATAGTGCACATGCTCGTGACCGTCATGGCTGCAAGGTTCGGGCTCGGCGTCGGTATCCTCGGGCTGGAGGTCGATCACCAGCACGCGCTTGGGCACGCCGACCTGAATCGCGGCAAGACCGATGCCGGGCGCGGCATACATGGTTTCGAACATGTCGGAGACGAGGGTGTTCAATTCGTCGCCGAATTCGTCGGGTTCGACCTTCGTAGACACGGTCTTGAGCCGGGGGTCCGGCACTTCGAGGATTTCACGGATAGCCATATGCGGCTCAGATAGGCGCGAGCGCGAGATTCTTCAATTGTTCGTTGCGTGAGTTCATTGCGTGCGGGAAGCGCCTCCGCGCTTCCCTTGCGGCTGCACCGGCCCACTCCCCCACCCGGCCACCCATAAGATACCGTGCCGTGGGCGGCCGGGTGGGGAGTGGGCCGGTGCAGCAAGCCTTCGACGGAGGTCGAAGGCGCACCCGACAAAACCTACCCCACCGGCCTTCTGGCTCTCAACGCCTGCGCCAGCGTGCCCTCGTCGAGATAATCCAGCTCGCCGCCGACAGGCAGGCCATGGGCGAGCTGCGTGATCCGCACCGGATGCTCCTCCAGCCGTTCGGCGAGGTAGTGGGCGGTGGTCTGACCCTCCAGCGTGGCGTTCATGGCGAGGACGATCTCGTCGATCCCACCCTCCTCCACACGCGCCAGCAGCGAAGCGATGTTGAGGTCCTCCGGCCGCACACCGTCGAGCGCGGACAGCTTGCCGCCGAGCACATGGTACTTGCCGGTGAACAGCTTCGCCCGGTCGAGCGCCCAGAGATCGGCGACGTCCTCGACCACGCAGAGCGATTTCGTGTCGCGGCGCGGGTCTGCGCAGATGGCGCAGGGATTGGCGGTGTCGACATTGCCGCAGGTGTCGCATTCGATCAGCGCCTCGCCCACCGTCGCCAGCGCCTCGAGCAGCGCGGGCAGCGCGCTTTCGCGGCGTTTGACCAGCCACAGCACCGCACGCCGCGCCGAACGCGGGCCGAGGCCGGGCAGGCGAGCGAGCGCGGCTGCGAGGGTTTCGATCTCTTGCGATGCCATGAGGCGACAGATAGGGGCCGCAGCGAAACAGAGAAAGGCCGTCATGCGCATTATCTTCATGGGATCGCCCGATTTCGCGGTGCCGACGCTGCAGGCACTGGTCGATGCGGCGCATGAGGTGTTGTGCGTCTACACCCAGCCGCCGCGCCCCGGCGGGCGACGCGGCAAGGAGTTGACGAAGACGCCGGTGCACCAGCGCGCCAGCGACCTGGGCATCGAGGTGCGCTATCCCAAGTCGCTCAAACCCGCCGAGGAGCAGGAGGCCTTCGCCGCGCTCGATGCCGATGTGGCGGTGGTTGCCGCTTATGGCCTGATCCTGCCGCAGGCGATCCTCGACGCGCCGAAGCACGGCTGCCTCAATGTCCACGCCTCGATCCTGCCGCACTGGCGCGGTGCGGCGCCGATCCACCGCGCGGTAATGGCGGGCGACCCGGTGACCGGTGTGACGATCATGCAGATGGAGGCAGGTCTTGACACCGGCCCCATGCTCGCCTTCGCGCGCACCCCGATCGAGGACAAGACCACCGGCGAGCTGACCGAGGAGCTGGCCGAAATCGGCGCGCAATTGATGGTCGGCACGCTGATCGATTTCGGCGTCCTTCACCCGCTTCCCCAGGACGATGCGGAGGCGACCTATGCCGCGAAGATCGACAAGGCCGAGGCGCGGATCGACTGGAACCGCCCTGCCGAGGAGGTGGTTCGGCATGTCCACGGCCTGTCCCCCTTCCCCGGTGCGTGGTTCGAACTGGGCGGCGCGCGCGTCAAGCTGCTGCGCGCCGAGGTGGTCGAGGGTTCGGGAACGCCGGGCGCGATCCTCGATGACCACCTAATGATCGCCTGCGGCACCGGCGCGATCCGCCCGGTCAAGCTTCAGCGCGCGGGCAAGCCGGCAATGGACCTCGACACCTTTCTGCGCGGCAATGCGGTGACGCAAGAAACGAACATCAAGTGATGGCAAATGGCGCTCGCATTCTACCGTCGGCGATAGCTTTGCTCCTCTTCGTTTGCGCCTTCCTGATCGGGAATGCTCTCTCTTTGCTTCACCAAGGGGAAGACCAGTACTGGTTTGGGAAGCTGGTCGTTTGGAGCGGCCGGGCGGCCATATTAGCGTGCGTTACATCGGCGCTATTGGCCTACTTCTCTCGGAAAGCAGCGCAATGGACATCATGGGCTGCGCTGGTGCTGGCGTCGCCAATCGCGATCGTGACGATCTTTCCGAACGCCTGGTGTGTTTTCCTGCAATGCAGTGGTGCGTATTGGGAAATTGCGCCGCTGCAATGGGCAGGCATGCTTCTGCTGCTTCCGCAGGTCCTCGCCCTCATCATTCTCGCTTGGCTTGCCCGTTTATGACCCGCTTCGCCCTCACACTCGAATTCGACGGTACGCCCTTCTACGGGCTCCAGCGCCAGAAGGACGGCCCCAGCGTGCAGCAGGCGGTCGAGGAAGCCGCTTTCCGCATACTCGGCGAGGAGGTGCGGCTGCACAGCGCGGGACGGACGGACACCGGCGTCCACGCACTCGCCATGCGCAGCCACATCGACATCGAGAAGGTCATCAAGCCGTTCCGCCTGATGGAGGCGCTCAATGCGCATCTCCGTCCCGATCCGATCGCCGTCACCCATTGCGAGACGGTGCCCGATGACTGGCATGCGCGTTTCTCCTGCACGGGGCGGTCCTATGTTTATCGCATCGTCAACCGCCGTGCGCCGCTGACGCTCGACCTCCACCGCGCCTGGCAGATTGGCACGCCGCTCGACCACGAAGCAATGCACCGCGCGGCACAGGCGCTTGTCGGCTTGCACGATTTCACCACCTTCCGCTCGGTCCATTGCCAGTCGGACAGCCCGGTCAAGACGCTCGACCGGCTCGATGTCGAGCGCGCCAAAACACCTTGGGGCGAGGAGGTGCGCATCCATGCCGAGGCGCGCAGCTTCCTGCATCACCAGGTCCGCAGCATGGTCGGCTGCCTTGCGCTGGTCGGCATGGGCCGCTGGCGCGAGGAACAGGTGGCCGAGGCGCTGGCGGCACGCGACCGGCAGGCGCTCGGGCTCAACGCCCCGCCGCATGGGCTCTATTTCGTCCGCGCGATCTATCCCGAAGACGCTTGACGCAACGTCGCCCTAGCCAAGCGTGCGGCAGCGAGGTAGCGATGCTCCATAAACCGGATTCGAATATGGAGAATGGACATGCCAACCACCGGAAAGCAGCTTTTCACTACTCTTGAAAGCGACGGTACGCTTACGGTCGAAATCGCGAACAGCGAGTTTCGCGATCCCACGGGCAATCAAGTGCTGGTCAAGATGGAAGCTGCGCCGATCAACCCTTCGGACCTCGCGATCCTGACCGGCGCGGCCGATTTCGAGAATGCCGAATACTCGCCCGGCAAGGTCGTCGCCAAGATGCCCGAACCGTTCAATTCGGGGCAGAAGGCGCGCCACGGCCAACGTCTTCCGGCAGGCAATGAAGGTGCCGGCACCGTCGTCGCCACGGGTGACAGCGACATGGCCAAGGCGCTGATGGGCCAGCGCGTCGCCTGCGTACCGGGCAGCGCCTATGCCGAATACGCCATTGCCGACGCCGCCATGTGCCTGCCGCTGGGCGATCACAGCGCCGAGGCCGGTGCATCGAGCTTCGTCAATCCGATGACCGCTCTGGGCTTTGCCGAAAATGCCAAGATGGACGGCCAGAAGGCGATCCTGCACACGGTCGGCGCCTCGAACCTGGGGCAGATGCTGGTCAGGATCTGCCAGGAAGACGGGCTCGATCTCGTCAACATCGTGCGCAAGCAGGAGCATGCGGACCTGCTCACCGGGCTCGGCGCGAAGCACGTGGTCAACTCCTCGGACGAGAACTTCTTCGCCAACCTCAAGGCGACCATCGACGAAACCAACGCCTTTTACGGCTTCGACCCGATCGGCGGCGGCCAAATGGTCGACACCTGCTTCAAGGCGATGGAGCAGGTCGCGGTGTCGAAGATGACCGAGTATTCGCGCTACGGTTCGAACCAGGCGAAGCGCATGTTCATCTATGGCCGCCTCGACTTTTCGCCGACCACGCTGACGCCCTCCTACGGCTTCGGCTGGACGCTGTCGGGCTGGCTGCTGACTCCGTTTCTGCAGCATGCGGGCATGGAAACCGTGATGCGGATGCGCAAGCGCGTGCTCGACAACCTCACCACCACCTTCGCGAGCCACTACAAGACCAAGGTCGATCTCGAAGGCATGCTGACCAAGGACGCGATCCTCGACTATCGCCAGATGAAGACCGGCGAGAAATATCTCGTCATGCCGAACGGATAACCTCCGGAGCAATCATTGCGAGCGAAGCGAAGCAATCCAGGGCCGGTCGGTACCACTCTGGATTGCCGCGCGGCTTCGCCGCTCGCAATGACGTGATCGCTAGCGGGCGTCGAAAGCGCGCTGGATGGCGGCGGGGTCGCTCTCGCCGCCCGCCAGCAGCAATTGCAGCAGAATGCGCGCCTTTTGCGGATTGAGCGCGCGCCCGGCGACGAAGCGGTTTTCGCTATCTTCTGGCTCGCGGTCGACAAGGCCCTCGTCGGCGCGGCTTGCACGAACCACGGGGATGCCGCGATGGGCGAACTTGACCAACTCGGTCCGCGCGCTCTCGGGCATGTTGCCCTCGCCCACGCCCGCAACCACCACGCCGCGCGTGTTCTCGCCGATTTGTCGCCTCACGGCCGCCCCGTCGAGCCCTGCATGAGCGAAGACGACAATCACCTCGGGCAGTGTTTCGGGCCAGGCGAAGGCGGTCTGCGTTTCGCTGCGCCAAGGGGCACCGAACCATTCGAGCGAGGCGGGCGTTACCAGCCCGACCGATTCGCGCGGGAAGCCGCGAAACGCTTCGGTCCCGCGGGTGCGCACCTTGCGCACATCGCGCGCGGCGAACACGCGGTCGCCCATCACCACCAGCACCCCGCGCCCGGCGGCTTGCGCATCGCTCGCCACGCGCACGGCATTGGCGAAGTTCCTGAGCCCGTCATAACCGACCGCATCGGCGGGCCGCATCGCCCCGACCACCACCACCGGCTTGGTCGCGGGCAGCGTCAGGTCGAGCAGGAAGGCGGTTTCTTCCAGCGTATCGGTGCCATGGGTGACGATAATGCCCTGGCAATCCCCGTCTGCCAGCGCGGCCAGCGCGGCGATATGCAGCGAGTGCCAAGCATCCGGCCCAATATCCGCCGAATCGATATTTGCGATCTGCGTGCCCGACAGCTCGGCTTCGAGACCAAGCCCGCCGACGCGTTCGAGATAGTCCTCGATCCCGATCTCGCCCGCGCGATAATCATGCGCGATGGCAGACCCGGCAATCCCGGCAATCGTGCCGCCGGTGGCGAGAACCGTGAGCTTTGTCGTCATGGCTGCACCGCCTAGCGCCGCCGATGCAAACTCGGCAATTGATTTTGACGATTTGGGCGCTATGTGCAGCACACCGCCGACATGGCGGTTCCCGTGGTTGGGGCGATTAGCTCAGTTGGTAGAGCATCTCGTTTACACCGAGAGGGTCGGCAGTTCGAGCCTGTCATCGCCCACCACTTCCCGCAGATACGCCGAGCACTACTCCGCGATAGCCGCGTCGATGGCGGCGCGGGCCTCTTCCGACGACCAGTCGTAATCGCCCTGCACGCGCCAGACTTCGCGGCCGAGCGAATCGTAAAGCACCGTGGTCGGCATCATTCCGCCGCCGATCGCAAAGCCGAGTTCGTTCTGCGGGTCCATCCACGGTTCGAGCATGGCGAAATCGCCCTGCGCGAAGAACGGCTCCACCTTGTCCGCCCCCTGCATGTCCTGGCTGACGGTCAGGACCCTCAGGCGCCCCTCGTATTCGCTCGCCAGTTCGTCGAGTAGCGGCATCTCCTTGACGCAGGGCGCACACCAGGTGGCCCAGAGATTCACCAATACGGGCATACCCTGCAACGCGCCGAGATTGAGCACGCGTCCATCGGGATCGGTGACATTGGCCGCCGGCATCAGCGTCCCTGCCTCGCCGTCGTCGATCCGGCCGGTTGGCGCGGGTGAAGCGGTGCTTTCTTGCGCCGCATCGGACGCGCCCCTATCGCAGCCCGCGACAGCAAGACCGAGGGTAATGGCAAGCGTGAACGACAAGCGGGACAAGGAAAGCTCCAATTCGATGTGGGGCGGCAGGTTCGCCGAGGGGCCTAGCGCGATCATGCGCGAAATCAACGCCTCGATCCCCTTCGACAAGGCTCTCTGGCGCGAGGATATAGCGGGCAGCCGCGCGCATGTAGCCATGCTGGCCAAACAGGGCATCGTGAGCGAGGCCGACGCCAAGGCCATCGACGAGGGTCTTCAACAGATCGCGGGCGAATACGAGCGCGATGGGGTGCCCGAGGACTGGGATCTCGAAGACATCCACATGACCGTGGAAGCGCGGCTGACCGAAATCGTCGGCCCCGCCGCCGGGCGCCTCCATACCGCGCGCAGTCGCAACGATCAGGTGGCGACCGATTTC
Organism: Erythrobacter aureus; assembly: GCF_003355455.1. Taxonomy (NCBI): domain Bacteria; kingdom Pseudomonadati; phylum Pseudomonadota; class Alphaproteobacteria; order Sphingomonadales; family Erythrobacteraceae; genus Erythrobacter; species Erythrobacter aureus. The sequence continues at coordinate 1,338,647 of NZ_CP031357.1, read as the reverse complement.
CGCATGTGGGTGCGCGTCGCCATGCAACGCGCCGTCGCCGGGATCGACGCCGTGCTGGGCGCGCTGGTAGTCCGGGCGGAAGAGCATGCGGACAGTATCATGCCCGGCTTCACGCATTTGCAGACCGCGCAGCCGGTGACGCTCGGCCATCACCTGCTGGCCTATTTCGAGATGCTGATGCGCGACCGTTCGCGCTTTGCCGATGCGCTGACGCGGCTGGACGAGTGCCCGCTGGGTTCGGCGGCGCTCGCGGGCACCGGATTCGATCTCGATCGCGACATGACCGCCGCAGCGCTCGGTTTTGCAAGGCCGACGCGCAACAGCCTCGATGCCGTATCCGATCGCGATTTCGCGCTCGATTACCTGATGGCGGCGAGCCAGTGCTCGCTGCATCTCAGCCGTCTGGCGGAAGAGTTCATCATCTGGGCGAGCCAGCCCTTCGGCTTCGTCAAGCTGCCTGATACGCTCTCGACCGGCAGTTCGATCATGCCGCAAAAACGCAATCCCGACGCCGCCGAACTGGTGCGCGGCCATGCGGGCCGAGTGATCGGCTGCGCTACCAGCCTGATGGTCACGATGAAGGGCCTGCCCCTCGCCTATTCGAAGGACATGCAGGACGACAAACCGCCGGTTTTCGAAGCGGCGGGCCTGATCGACCTGAGCCTGGCCGCCATGGCGGGGATGGTGGCCGATAGCGGGTTCGACACCGCGCGCATGCGCAAGGCGGCCGAGGCGGGGCACGCCACCGCCACGGACCTTGCCGACTGGCTGGTGCGGCAAGCGGACATCCCGTTCCGCGAGGCGCATCACATCACCGGCGCGGCGGTCAAGCTGGCGGACGAGAAAGGTGTCGCGCTAGACGGCCTGGCCATCGACGATCTCACGGCGATCGACCCCCGCATCGACGAGCGCGTGTTCGATGCACTGTCGGTCGATGCCTCGGTCGCGGCGCGCGCTTCCTATGGCGGCACGGCGCCGGTTCGCGTAAGGGAGCAGGTGGCCGCGGCGAAGCAGCGCCTCGGGATGGAGGATTGATGCGTTACCGGGTCACACTTGTCGCCGCACTAATGCTGGGCGCCTGCGGGCAGAAAGCCCCGCTCGAACCCGTGGAAGGCGCCTCGCTGCCCCCGGCTCCCTATGGCGCGGCGGTGCAGCCCGATGCCGACGAGCTGCTCGTGCTCGATCCCGAAGCGGCACCGGCTCGCAATGTCGAATTGCGCACCCGGTCGGAAGAACGCGAAGACGATCCCTTCGACCTCCCGCCCGAGTGATATCAAGATAACAAGCAAGCCTTGCTCGACATAGGCGCGGGCTTTCGGCACAGGCGCGCGCATGGATCATTTCCAGCATCGAGACGGCGTGCTGTACGCCGAAGACGTTCCCCTGCCGCGCATTGCCGAGGAAGTGGGGACCCCTGTCTATGTCTATTCGCGCGCGACGCTGGAACGGCACGCGCGCGTATTCCGCGAGGCGCTTTCCGGCCTCGACGATCCGCACATCGCCTTTGCGGTGAAGGCCAATCCCAATCTTGCCGTGCTGAAGATCCTCGCGAACGAGGGGTACGGCGCCGATGTCGTCTCGGGCGGGGAGCTGACACGCGCACTGGCTGCCGGAATGAAGCCGGAAGACATCGTGTTTTCGGGCGTCGGCAAAACCCATGCCGAATTGCTGCAGGGTCTCGATGAAGGCATTGGCCAGTTCAACATCGAGAGCGAGGAAGAGGGTTACGAACTGGCCGCCATCGCCCGGCGTCACGGCAAGCGCGCCGCCTGTGCGCTGCGGGTCAATCCCGATGTCGATGCGCGCACGCATGAAAAGATTTCGACCGGCAAACGCGAAAACAAATTCGGTGTCCCGCTGGATCGCGCGGCGGAAATCTATGCGGGGCTGGCGCGTGAAGATGGCCTCGATATGCGCGGTATCGCGGTTCATATCGGCAGTCAGCTTTCCTCGCTGGAGCCGCTAGAAACCGCTTTCGTCAAGGTCGGCACACTGATTGCCGAATTGCGCGACAAGGGTTGCGCGGTGACGCACGCCGATCTCGGCGGCGGGCTCGGCGTGCCTTACAAGGCGGGCGAACAATTGCCCGCCCCCGCCGATTATGGCGCGATGGTGGCGCGCGTCACCAAGGGCTGGAATGTCCGTCTCATGTTCGAACCCGGCCGCGTGATCGCCGGCAATGCAGGCGTATTGCTGACCCGCGTGATCCGCTCGAAGCGCAGCGGAAACGGTCCTCCCTTCGTCGTCGTCGATGCGGCGATGAACGACCTTGCGCGGCCTGCCATGTACGGCGCCTGGCACGATTTCGAAGCAGTGGAGCCCACGGGCGAGAAAATGACCGCGCATATCGTCGGCCCGATCTGCGAAACGGGCGATACCTTTGCCATGGACCGCGAATGCGATGCCCTGGTAGCTGGAGACCTGGCGGTTTTTCGTACTGCCGGAGCCTATGGCGCGACCATGGCCTCGTCGTACAATTCGCGCGGCTTCGTGGCCGAAACGCTGGTCGACGGCGACCGCTACGCCGTGGTCGCCGACCGGATCGCGGCCAGTGCGATCATGGATGCGGAGCGCGTTCCGGAATGGCTCGGCTGATGCGCCGGTACCATGCATAGCCTTCCTCTCTTCCACCGCATCCGCGGAGAGCGGGTGGTGGTCGTGGGGACGGGCGACATGGCTGCGGCGAAAGCCCGGCTGGTGGAGCGTTCCGGGGGCCTGCCCTGCCCCGAAACCGAAGCCCATCACGCGAGGATCGCTTTCGTCGCGCTCGAGGACAGCCGCGCTGCAGAGGCGGCCGCTCTGCGGCTCAAGCGCGCGGGGCTGCTGGTGAACGTCGCCGACAGGCCCGATTTGTGCGATTTCACTCTGCCGAGTGTGCTCGACCGCGATCCGGTGCTGGTGGCGGTGAGCACGGGCGGTGCCTCGGCAGGGCTTGCCAAGCACCTGCGGCTGCGGCTGGAGGCGATTCTGCCCCAATCGCTAGGACCGCTGGCGACGGCACTGGCAGCTGCGCGCGATGCCATCCGTGCCCGCTTCCCCGATGGCAATGCGCGGCGACGGGCGATCGACACCGCTTTGCAGGAAGGGGGCGCGCTCGATCCATTCGCGAACTTCGAGGCCGGGACAGTGCAGCAATGGCTGGCCGCGAGGAACGCGACCAAGCGGAGCGAAGTGCTGGATTTCACGCTGACCAGCAGCGATCCCGAGGAACTGACACTGCGGCAGGCACGCGCGTTGGGCATGGCCGATACCGTATTGCACGATCCGCAGGTGTCCGAAGAAGTGCTGGTCCGGGCGCGCGCCGACGCGGTGCGCGCGGCGCTTCCCGCCACGCCGCCGGAAGATGGGCTGACCGTCATCCTGAGACTGGGTCAGATAACCGCCAGTTCCCCGGCACGCACTTCGGCGAAATAGCGCGCCATTGCATCGGCAGTGTTGTCGGCCAACGCAATATAGGCTCGGCGGCGATCGTGCGGGTCGGAAACCCGCACCAGGAGATCGGCATCGACCATCTGGCCGATCCAGCGCAGCGCAGTCGTCGCCGGGACCCCGGCCGCAATACACAGCGAGGTGACGCTGACCTGCTGCCGCTCAGCCCGTGCAGCCGCCAGATCGAGCAATATGTCCCAGGCGGGATCGGCGAAGTGGTCGGCATCGAAATAACGCGCGCGCAACTGGCGGGCCTTGATCAACCGCCGGATGACGGCAGCATCGGGAAGGCGGGGACGGTCATCGTCCTTACGGGTCGGCTCATATTCGTGCCCCTCGCCCTGCCAAGCCGTGGTCGGCGCTTCGAAGCGGAACGCCCCGCCCCCTTCGCGCTGGCCGGGCGAGAGCATCTCGAGCCGTTCCGCAAGCCGACCGACCTGCTCGGTCAGGCGCAAAAGCATGATCCGGTCCTCCTCGCCCATTTCGCGCAATCGCAGATTGGAAATGCGCGCCAGCACCCGGCCGATGGCGATCACCCGTTCGGCCCTTCCGGGATCGACGAGGATCTGCGGAGACGACATGGAAAAGCAAGCGAACACGCTGTCGAGCGCGGCCATTGTTGTCGAAACCACCATCTGTGCGCCCGCCTTGCCGCCGCGCATGTCGAGCCGGGAAAACAGCGCCAGCGCATCGGCACTCGCCTGCCCACAATCGATCAACACCAGATCGCCCAGCGCGGCGAGCGGTCCCTGTGCATACTCCTCCAGACTGCAACATTCGAGGAGGCGGAATCCGGCCGCCAATGCATCTTCACGCATTTCGGCGCGAACATGATCGCGATCCGCCAGCACGGTCACCGAAAGCCGACTGCCGGAAGAATCGCTTACCGGTTCGTAGCTGAAATTGGCCTGCATCGAGTCGCACTCCTTGTTCGAACGAGAAACATAATGAGAACAAATACAGATCACGTCAAGAAGCGAGGCGAAAATCACTCGCCCGATTGAACCATTAGCCGTCTTGCTGCGACTATCGGATCATGAAGGGCCGGAACGCCAAAGCGCCGTCGGCGGAACGGCTCTACGACGAACTGCTCGTCACGCTGGTGCAATCGGGCGACCGGCGCGCCGGGGAGAGGCTGGCCATACGCTGGCAGCCACGATTGGCGCGCACCGCCCGTCGGCTTCTGGCCGATGACGAAGCGGCGCTGGGAGTGGTTCAGGAGACTTGGCTGTCGATCCTGCGCGGGGTCGAGGGCTTGCGCGATCCGACCCGCTTTGCGCCCTGGGCCTTCGGCATCCTGCGCCGACGATGCACGGATCATATCCGGAGGGCGCAGTCGAACAGATTGCACAGGGCCGAGAGCGGGGAAGAGCCCGATCTGCCCGCCACGGCGGACGATGCATTAGCCATCCGTCAGGCCTTCGCTGCGCTACCCCGCGATCAGCGATTCGCCGCGCAACTGTTCTTCGTCGAAGGGCTCACCCTCGCCGAGATCGCCGAGGTGCAGCAAGTGCCGCTGGGCACCGCCAAGACGCGCCTCTTCCACGCTCGCCGCAAGCTGAAAGTGGCCCTGAGCGAAGACAAACCAGGAGAAGACCTATGACCGATATCGACGACCAGATCCGCACCGCGCTCGACGCGGACGACAGAGCATTTCTCGACCGGCTGGAGGAGGATCGCGGCATGTTCCGACAGATCGGCGATGCCATGGGCGGCGCGCTGGGCGGCTGGGCCAAGCTCATGGCGGTGGTATCCTTCGCCCTCGGTGCGGCAATGATCTACACGCTCTATCAGGCGCTCGTCGCACCTGACGTGCGCGAGACGGTGCTGTGGAGCCTCGCAACGATCGCGGCGCTGATTGCGCAGGGTTTCCTCAAGGAATGGTTTTTCAACCGCATGAACATGCTCACGGTCCTGCGCGAAGTGAAACGGCTGCAGGTGCAGTTGGCGATGCTGGAGGATCGGCGCGGTTAGGGCCTGATCTCTATCGGGGTTCCGTCGGGCACCAGGCTCCACAGCTCGGCGATCTCGGCATTCGAGAGCGCGATGCAGCCATCGGTCCAGTCGCCCGGCACCCGCTCGTCGAAGGGCAGGCCATTGGGCTGGCCGTGGATGAAGATCAGCCCGCCGGGAGAGCGGCCCCGGGCACGCGCATAGGCCCTGTCCCGCGCGTTGGGATAGTCGATATGCAGGCTGAGATAGAAGCTCGACTGCTCGTTGCCATAGGTGATCGTATACCGCCCTTCCGGGGTACGCTCGTCCCCCTGAAAGCGTTTGTGGCCCATCGGCCGGTCACCATATTGCAGGCCAGAATAGCTTCGGATCACCCGGCCGCCCTGATACACCCACAATTTACGGTCCGACTTGTCGACGAGAACGAAATCCGCCCGCTCTCCCGCCCGCGCCTGCTGGGCATGGGCCTGCGATGCTGGCAACGCTGCTGCGGCAACTGCGATCGCTGAAGAGAGGGCGAGGCTGCGCATGATGGTTCCACCATAACGCGCAATTCCCATCAATCCATGAACGGATCGCGCATCAGGATCGTGTCGTCGCGCTCGGGGCTGGTGGAAACCAGCGCCACCGGCGTTTCGATCAGTTCCTGCACGCGCTGGATATACTTCACCGCATTGGCCGGAAGATCGGCGAAACTGCGCGCCCCGGCGGTGCTTTCGCTCCACCCCGGCATTGTCTCGTAGATCGGTTCGACTGCGGCTTGGTCGGCGGCATGGCTAGGGAAATAGTCCATGATCTTGCCGTTCAGGCGATAGCCGGTGCAGATCTTCACCTCATCCATCCCGTCAAGCACGTCGATCTTGGTCAGCGCGATACCGGTTACACCGCTGATCGCGCAGGTCTGGCGCACCAGCACGGCATCGAACCAGCCCACCCTGCGCTGGCGTCCGGTAACGGTGCCGAATTCGTGGCCGCGCTCGCCAATGCCCTCGCCGACCTCGTCGTCGAGCTCGGTCGGGAAAGGCCCGCTGCCGACCCGTGTGGTGTAGGCCTTGACGATGCCGAGCACGAAGCCGGTGGAGTTGGGTCCAAGACCGCTGCCGGCTGCAGCAGTGCCGCTGACCGTGTTCGAGCTGGTGACGAAGGGATAGGTGCCGTGGTCGATATCGAGCAGCACGCCCTGCGCGCCTTCGAACAGGATCTTGGCGCCCGCCTTGCGGACCTTTTTCAGGCGTTTCCACACCGGCTGGGCGAATTGCAGTACGAAGGGCGCGATCTCGCGTAGCTGGGCGAGCAGTTCCTCGCGGTCGATCGGCGGCTGATCGAAGCCTGCCCGCAGCGCGTCGTGATGTGCGCACAGGCGATCGAGCTGCGGTTCGAGATGATCGAGATGCGCCAGGTCGCAGACGCGGATCGCGCGGCGGCCGACCTTGTCCTCGTAAGCCGGCCCGATACCGCGGCCCGTGGTGCCGATCTTGCCGCTTCCGGCTGCCGTTTCGCGCAGACCGTCGAGGTCGCGATGGATCGGCAGGATCAGCGGGCAATTGTCGGCGATGGCGAAGTTGTCAGGATTGATCTCGACGCCCTGGCCCTCGAGCTTCTCGACCTCGGCCTTGAGATGCCAGGGATCGAGCACCACGCCATTGCCGACGATGCTCAGCGTACCTGTCACGATACCGCTGGGCAGCAGGGACAGCTTGTAGGTCTTGTCGCCGACGACAAGCGTGTGGCCCGCATTATGGCCACCTTGGAAACGCACGACCGCGTCTGCCCGGCTAGCGAGCCAGTCGACGATCTTGCCCTTGCCCTCATCGCCCCACTGGGCACCGATTACGGTCACATTTGCCATGAATACGCCTTTTCCCCTGCCCGGGGATCCACAAGGTCCTTCGACAGGACTCGACCAAGGGATGGAATGGAGAAGCGGATAGCCGCTTCAAATGCGGTGCGCGGGTTAGGGGGCTGAAGGTGCCGCGTCAAGCCGCTCGCACAGGCACACCCATACAGGAAAGCAGGGGATCAGCCCGCGCGGGGAATGGTGCAGGCCGAGGCAAAGCCGAGCCCGCGCTTGATCGCGGGAAACAGCCGCCCGCTGGCCGCACCCAGCGCCAGCTCGGTGCGAACCTTACGGCCGTAAAGCGCCTCGATCCGGTCCCCCAGCTCGGCCGCAGCGGCGACATCGCCGGAGGATACGGCCATGCCGAAATCATAGGCCAGCGCATCCTCGTCGCAATCCGGCCTGCCCATCAGCGCGTTCTGGATGCGATCGGGATCGAGACCGTCGGCCAGAGCGAACTGACGGACGATCTCGACACAGGGGCCGCAATCCTCCACGCGGGTCGAGCCCAGCCGGGCCATGTGCAGCAGCGGCGCAGGCGCGTGATAGCGATGACCGGACAGCAGCATGGCGTGCTGGAATTTCTCGGTCGCGAAGCCCGCTGCCCGGTCGAGATCGTCCAGATAGGGTTCGGCCTTTCCGGCGACCTTGCGCATGATGGAGAGAAACAGGTGCTTGGGCAGGGGAACAGGCGAGATCCGCTGCCGGGCCACCTGCACTCCCACAGCGAGCAAGACCAGCAGCGGGGGACCGAGCACGCCGGGGGCATCCTGCCAGAAGACGTCCGGGCCGCAAATGCCGGTGGTCACTTCGTAAACATGGAAAGCCCCATGCGCGGCAAGCCAGCTCATGCCGATCAAGGCGGCTCCCCAACGAAGCGCAAGATTGGCCGACGCGAACAGCAACACCGCGCCCGAAACAATATAGGCAAGGCCGATATCGCCGATGAAGTGGCGATTGGCCGGCCCGGTTGTCTGGACGGTCTCCAGCGTGCCGTACCAGACCAGCGGGTCGGCCAGCATGAAGACGCCATTGGCCACCGCGAAAAGCGCGACCAGTGCGATCACCGCTTGCATCAGCCGGTCGAGGCCATCAGGTTTGCCCAGCATCGTACTTCTCCTTATATTTGGACATTGAATATCCATTTATAAGATGGCGCGCAAGAGGGATTGGACAAATGCGGATCAACAAGGGTGTCGAATGGGCTGCGCATGCCTGCGCGCTGCTGGCGCCCCTGTGGCCAGATCGCGGCCTGTCGCTGGCCGCGCTGGCCGAGTTTCACGGCGTTCCGGAACCCTATATGGCCAAACAGATGCAGGCCCTCGCCCGCGCGGGGATAGTCAATGGTGGGCGCGGTCGCAGCGGCTTCTACAGCCTGGCCCAGCCGCCCGCAGACATCTCTTTGCTCGATATTTTGCTGGCGGTCGATGGTGACGAACCGATGTTCCGCTGCACCGAAATCCGCCAGAACGGCCCCTGCGCCAGCAAGCCGGAGGACTGCAAGCTGCCCTGCAACATCGCCGCCGGTTTCGCGCAGGCGGAGGTCGCCTATCGCGAAAGCCTCGCGCGGATCGACCTCGTCACGCTGAACCGCAGCGTCGCGGCGCAATTGGGACCTGCCAAGGTCGAACAGGCGGCCGGCTGGATCGCGGACAATCTGCGCTCGCGCGGCTGACCTGCCGGAAACAAGTCTCCGCTGCATGATTGATAAGGCAAAGGAGACACAATGACCGATTATCCCACACTCGCTCTCAACGACGGCCGCCAGATTCCGCAACTCGGCTTCGGCACCTGGCAAATCGAGGACGACCAGGCCGCTCAAGCGGTCGAAACCGCGCTCGACGTTGGGTACTGGCTGGTCGATACGGCCGCCATCTACCGGAACGAACGCGGCGTGGGCGACGGGATAGGCGACTGGTCCGATATCTTCCTCCAGACCAAGATCTGGAACGAGAGCCAGGGCTACGACCGGACGCTGAAGGCGGCCGACAAATGCCTCGAAAGGCTCGGCCGCGATCATGTCGACATGCTGTTGATCCACTGGCCCTGCCCGGACAAGAACCTGTTCGTGGACACATGGAAAGCGCTGATCGAACTGCGCGACCAGGGCAAGGCGAAATCGATCGGCGTATCGAACTTCCGCGAAGAGGATTTGAAACGCATCGTCGATGAAACAGGCGTCACGCCCGCACTCAACCAGATCGAACTGCACCCGAGCTTCCAGCAGCGCGAGCTGCGCAAGGTGCACGATGACATGGGCATCGTCACGCAAAGCTGGTCGCCGCTCGGACAGGGCGGCGGCATGGACGCAGCCGCGATCCAGGAAATCGCGGGCGAGACCGGCCAACCACCCAGCGCGGTGGTGCTGCGCTGGCACGTCCAGCACGGCCTCTGCCCAATCCCCAAATCGACCAGCCGCGACCATATCGAGCAGAACTTCGCCGCACTGTCGTTCACATTGTCGGACAATCAGATGGCGCGGATCGACGCACTCGACGATGCAGACGGGCGGCTCGGGCCGGATCCGGCCTCGTTCGAGGGGTGAAGCGAGGGGGATGCGGCGCGCGCAAGGCGGTGCTAGGGGGCGCCGCGTGACCGACGACAAGACCAACCTCCCCATCCGCATTGCCGCGCTCTACCAGTTCGCGCGGTTCGACGATCCTGCCGCGATCAAGCCCGACTTGCTTGGCGCGATGGAAAAAGCAGGGGTGCGCGGCACTCTGTTGCTCGCACGCGAGGGGATCAACGGGACCATGGCGGGGAGCGACGAAGGGATCGAGGCGGTCCTCGACCATGTGCGGACCCTGCCCGGCTGCGCGGAAATCGAGGTCAAGGAATCGCGCGCGGCGGCCATGCCCTTCCACCGCACCAAGGTACGGCTGAAAAAAGAGATCGTGACCATGGGTCAGCCCGATCTCGATCCGCTGGCGGGTGTGGGCACCTATGTCGCGCCCGACGATTGGAACACGCTGATTTCCAATCCCGAAACGATACTGATCGATACGCGGAACGATTACGAAGTGCAGATCGGTACTTTCAAAGGTGCGATCGATCCCGAGACCAAGAGCTTCCGCGAATTTCCCGAGTGGTTCCGAGCCAAGCGCGCCGAGATCGAGGCGCAGGGTGGCGCGCCCAAGATCGCCATGTTCTGCACCGGCGGCATCCGCTGCGAGAAATCGACCGCTTTCGCCCGCGCCGAGGGTGTGAAGGAGGTGTACCACCTCAAGGGCGGCATTCTGAATTACCTCGAACATGTGCCCGAAGACGAAAGCCTGTGGCATGGCGAGTGCTTCGTCTTCGATGAGCGCGTGAGCGTGGGCCACGGCCTCAGGCTCGGCGACCATACACTCTGCCGCGCCTGCCGTCGCCCGCTGAGTGCAGAGGATATGGGGCACGAACACTATGAGGAAGGCATAAGCTGCCATCGCTGCTGGGATGAGCGGACGGACGAACAGCGCGCGCGCTATGCCGAACGGCAGCGGCAGGAAATGCTCGCCGAGGCGCGCGGGCTGGAGCATGTCGGGCGGCGCGAAGAAGCGGACACCGATGGCTGACGCGGTGCTCTACAGCTTCCGCCGCTGTCCTTACGCCATGCGCGCCCGGATGGCGCTGAGCGTGAGCGGCGCGCGCTATGAGCACCGCGAGGTGGTGCTCCGCGACAAGCCACCACAGATGCTCGAAGTGTCGCCCAAAGGCACCGTTCCGGTGCTGGTGACGACGGAGGGCGAGGTGCTGGAGGAAAGCCTGGACGTCATGCGGTGGGCGCTTGGCCAGGGCGATCCCGAAGGCTGGCTGGACCGCGACGACCCCGCACTGGTCGAGACCAATGACGGGCCTTTCAAGCACCATCTCGACCGCTACAAATATGCCACGCGGTACGAGGATGTGGAGCCGGAGGAGCACCGCGCGGTCGCAATGGAAATTCTTGCGCGGCTGGACCGGCGGCTGGATGAAAGCGCTTATCTTCGCGGCGCAAAACGCGGTTTCGCGGATATCGCCATTTTCCCGTTCATCCGCCAGTTCGCGAATGCCGACCGCGCCTGGTTCGACGCACAGGACTTGCCCCGGCTGCAAGCATGGCTGGCAAGGCTGGTCGATTCGGAGCTGTTTGCCGGGGTGATGCACAAGCATCCCCAGTGGAAGGCCGCCTAGAGCGCCTTCGGCTCCTTGCCGTCGAGCACGTGCGAACAGCCGAGCGCGCCAGCATCGTCGCCGTTGGACACCGCGGCAACCGTGCGCCAGCCGATCGCCCGCAGCCGCGCCGCCGCATCGCGATCGTGGCCCAGCGGCAGGAAGAGCTTTTGCGCTTCCTCCGTCTTCATCGGCGCCAGCGCATCGAGCAACGGGTCCATATAGAGCGAGAAGCCGGTCGCGGCCTCGTCGCTGCCCTTGATCGTATAGGTCCCGCCCCGGCCCAGCGCGCCCCGCGCGCCTTCGCCATAGAGCGTAAAACCGAACCAGCTCTGATATTCGAAGCCGTGACGCTCGGTCGGGTCGAGCGTTACGCGGGCGCGGGCGCCGATGGCCTCTGCTACCGCGCGCAGCCCCTCGATGCGGCTGGCCAATACCCCGCCGACATCCAGCGCGGCGAGCTTGGCAATCGCTTCGTCGAACGCGCCGGTCGCGTAAAGCAGCGGCAGATACGCCTCGCCTCCCGCTTCGCGCAGCCCGCCCGCATCCTTGGTGTCGAGCTCTCGCCGAACCGCCTCGCGCTGCTCGGCATCGAGCGGCATCGCATCTTCCGCAAGCGTGTCGACGAGATCGGGTAGCGTGAAATCGACCGAGATAGTGGCAACGCCCGCCGCCTTGAGTGCATCGATAGCGACCGAAACGATCTCGGTTGCCGCCACGACACTGTCGGCGCCGATCAGCTCCGCCCCCAATTGCAGCCGCTGGCGTGCCGGATCGAGCTGATCCGCGCTCAGGAAAGCGACATCGCCGGCATAGCACAGGCGCAGCGGGCGCGGGGCTGCGGCCATGCCGGTCGCGGCGATGCGACCGACCTGCACGGTCATGTCGCTGCGCAGGGCCAGTGTGCGCAGACTGTCGGGATCGGTGAAGCGCACCATCCGGCGCGTCGCCACACCATCCATCCGCCCGGCCAGAGAGCGTTCGAATTCCACCAATGGCGGCCGCACGCGATCGTAACCATGCCCGTCCATTGCATCGAGCACGGCACGCATGGCCGTGGTGATGGTGCGGGCACGATCGGGAAGAGCGTCTTCGAGGCCGACGGGCAGTAGGTCGTCAGGTGTGGTCATTGTTCCTCATTCGTCATCCCGGCCCATGAGCCGGGATCGCTTTCCTCCATGCGCCTAGCCAAGAGCGATCCCGGGTCAAGCCCGGGATGACGATCTGGGGGCGTCAGAATGCCAGAGGCATCACGACCTTCACGCCTTCGAGCGCGCAGGCCTGCTTGACAACTTCCTGCGGGATCGGCGCGTCGACGCTCAAGAGCAGCACCGCTTCTCCGCCCGCCTGGCGACGCCCGAGGTGGAACGTGCCGATGTTGATGCCGTTTTCGCCAAGCAACGTACCGATGCGGCCGATGAAGCCCGGCGCGTCCTCGTTGACGATATAGAGCATATTGCCCGACAGCTCGGCCTCGATGCCGACGCCGAACATCTGCACAAGGCGCGGCGCATCACTGCCGAACAGCGTCCCGGCCACCGAGCGGTCGCCCTGCTCGGTGCCCACGGTCACACGGATCAGCGTGTTGTAGGCGCCTTCCTTCTCATGCCGGACCGAACGGATATCGAGGCCGCGTTCCTTGGCAAGATAGGGCGCGTTGACCATGTTCACCGTGTCCGAATACTGGCGCATCAGGCCTGCCAGCACTGCGCCCTCGATCGGCTTTCCGGACAGGTCGGCTGCCGCTCCTTCGCGTTCGATCGATATCTTCGTGAGGTTGCCATGCGCCAATTGCCCGACGAGACTGCCCAGGTTCTCGGCCAGTTTCATATAGGGCCGCAGCTTGGGCGCTTCCTCGGCGCTCAGGCTGGGCATGTTGAGCGCATTGGTTACGCCGCCATTGACCAGGTAATCGGCCATCTGCTCGGCCACCTGGAGGGCAACGTTGACCTGCGCCTCGGTGGTGCTGGCACCCAGATGCGGGGTCGAGATGAAGCCGGGCGTACCGAATAGCGGGCTTTCCTTGGCCGGTTCGTTCGCGAACACGTCGAGCGCGGCGCCGGCTACGTGGCCGTTTTCGAGCATGTCCTTGAGCGCCTCTTCGTCGATCAACCCGCCTCGCGCGCAATTGACGATACGCACGCCCTGCTTCGTCTTGGCGAGGTTCTCGCGGCTGAGGATATTGCGCGTCTCATCGGTCAGCGGCGTGTGCAACGTGATGAAATCGGCGCGGGCAAGCAGCGTATCGAGATCGACTTTCTCTATGCCCAGTTCGATCGCGCGATCTTCGGTCAGGAAGGGATCGTACGCGATGACCTTCATCCTGAGACCCTGCGCGCGGCTGGCGACGATGCTGCCGATATTGCCGGCACCGATCAGGCCGAGCGTCTTGCCGGTGACTTCGACGCCCATGAAGTCGCTTTTGGGCCATTCGCCCTTCTGCGTGCGGGCATCGGCCGCCGGAATCTGGCGAGCCACGGCCATGATGAGCGCGATCGCATGTTCGGCGGTGGTAATCGAATTGCCGAACGGCGTGTTCATTACCACCACGCCCTTGCCGCTGGCATAGGGGATATCGACATTGTCGACACCGATGCCGGCACGGCCGATCACTTTGAGATTTTCGGCGGCATCGAGAATTTCGGGCGTGACCTTGGTCGCGCTGCGAATGGCGAGGCCATCATACTCGCCGATCACCGCCTTGAGTTCGTCCGGCGTCATGCCGGGCTTCACATCTACATCGCAGCCACGCTCTTCGAAAATGCGCGCGGCGTTCGGGTCCATCTTGTCCGAAATGAGGACTTTGGGTTTGGTCATGATTTTTCTCTCGTCATCCCAGCGAAAGCTGGGATCGCCATCAGTAATGTCGGGAAAAAGCGGATAGCGGTCCCAGCTTTCGCCGGGACGACGCCAATTATCCAGCCTTGACCTGCTCGTAGGCCCATTCGATCCAGGGCAGGAGGCGCTTCAAATCCTCCTGCTCGACCGTGCCGCCGCACCAGATGCGCAAGGACGGCGGAGCGTCGCGATAGCCGTTGAAGTCGTAACCGACGTCGCGATCTTCGAGCAGCTTGACGATTTTCTTGGGCACGGCAGCCTTCTCGTCATCGGGAAGGTTGTCGTACCACTCGCCCTGGAAGACCATGCAGATGCCGGTATTGGTCCGCTTTGCCGGGTCGGAAACCATGTTGCGCAACCACGGGGTTGCCTCGATCCAGTCGAGCACGATCTTGGCATTGGCATCCGCGCGTTCGAACATCGCCTTGCGGCCACCCATCGCCTGCGCCCATTCGAGCGCGTCGATGTAATCTTCGGTCGCCAGCATGGACGGCGTGTTGATCGTCGCGCCTTCGAAGATGCCCCTATTGATCTTGCCGCCCTTCTTGAGGCGGAAGAGCTTTGGCAGCGGCCATTCGGGATCGTATTCCTCGATCCGTTCAACTGCCTTGGGGCTGAGGATCAGCATGCCGTGCTGGGCTTCGCTGCCCATCACCTTTTGCCAGCTATAGGTCGTGGCATCGAGCTTGGCCCAGTCCATCTCCATCGCGAACACCGCGCTGGTGGCATCGTTGATCGTCACGCCTTCGCGGCCCTGGGCGAGCCAGTCCGTATTCGGGATCTTCGCGCCCGAGGTGGTCCCGTTCCAGGTAAAGACAACATCGTTGTCCTGCGGGATACTCGCCAGGTCGGGGATCTCGCCATATTCAGCGTCGAGCGTGGTGAGCTTGGGCAGCTTGAGCTGCTTTACCGCATCCTGAATCCACACATTGCCGAAGCTTTCCCATGCGGCGACCGTCGCCGGGCGATCCGGGCCGAGCATGTTCCACATCGCGCATTCGAGCGCGCCCGTATCCGAAGCCGGCATGATGCCGACCAGGTAATCTTGCGGAACGCCGAGCATCTCCTTCGACAGGTCGATGGCATATTTCAGCCGCGACTTGCCAAGGGCGCTACGATGCGAGCGTCCGAGCGATTCGGTTTTGAGATTGGTGGCGGACCAGCCCTTGTGCTTGGCGGTCGGTCCGGACGAAAAGAAAGGGCGCTCAGGCTTGAGCGTCGGTTCGGCAGTCATGTATTCTCTCCTTACAGAGAGCTCGCGCGGCGTTGGGACCGCGTGGCCCGCCGACCGCACTAATGTTGCGCCGCAACAAGTCAATGCGAAATAGTCATGCAGCGACGAAACGCGGCACGCACGCGACCGGCTCCCCCTCGCCAAACGCCCGCCAGTTCCGTAAAGGGCCGCGATGAACGTTACCGACCTTCGTATCGCGCTGTTCAGCGGAAACTACAATTATACACGGGACGGCGCGAATCAGGCTTTGAACCGGCTGGCCGACTATTTGCTCAGGCAGGGTGCCGCGCTGCGCGTGTATTCGCCGGTGGTCGCCGAACCCGATTTTCCCGCAACCGGCGATCTCGTCGATGTTCCCAACGTCCGCATGCCGGTCAAGGGACGGGGCGAATATCGCCTGCCGCTGTGGATCGACGATCGGGTACGCGACGATCTGGCGAAGTACGCGCCGAACATGCTGCATCTCGCATCGCCGGACCCGGTGGCGCACGGGGCGCTGAAATGGGCGCGCCAGCACGATATTCCCGTTCTCGCCTCTGTTCATACGCGCTTCGAGACCTATCCGCGCTATTACGGCCTCGGTTTTCTCGAACCCGCAGTCGAGGCGATCCTGCGTCGTTTCTATGGCCGCTGCGATGCGCTGGTCGCACCGTCGCAAAGCCAGATCGCCGAATTGAAGGCGCAGCGGATGCATGACGATATCAGCATCTGGTCGCGCGGCGTCGATCGAACCGTGTTCGACCCGTCGAAGCGCGATCTCGAATGGCGGCGCGCGCAGGGCCTGGCCGATGACGATGTCGCGATCGTTTTTCTCGGGCGACTGGTCATGGAAAAGGGCCTCGACGTCTTTGCCGAGACCATCGTTCAACTGCGCAAACGTCAGGTGCCGCACAAGGTTCTGGTGATCGGCGACGGCCCGGCGCGCGGATGGTTCGAAAAGGCACTGCCCGGCGGTATCTTCGCCGGGTTCAAAACCGGCAAGGATCTCGGCATGGCGCTCGCCAGCGGCGACATCTTCTTCAACCCGTCGATCACCGAAACGTTCGGCAACGTCACGCTCGAGGCGATGGCCTGCGGACTGCCCGTAGTGGCCGCGGGCGCGACGGGTGCGGCGAGCCTGGTTGCCGATGGCGAAACCGGGCGACTGGTTCCACCGGGCAAGCCCGATGTCTTCGCACCCGCCTGCGCCGAGGCGCTTGCCCCCTATTGCACCGACGATGCGTTGCGGCTGCAGCACGGCGCGAATGGCGAGAAGGCCGCCCGCGCCTATTCGTGGGATGCGATCAACCAGGCGGTGGTCGAAACCTACCTGCGACTGCACGAAGAGCGCGCCGCCGCCGGATAAACGATCAGCGCAAGACGCCCGCTGCGGCCATCCTGCGCGCGTACCACACTAGAAAGATGGTGATTGCGAAGATCACGAAGGTGAAGATGATCGGCGTCGTCGGGTCGGTCATCCCCGGCATCGGATTCGTCCATTGATGGATCATGCCGAACACCAGCCCCACCAGCGACAAGAGGAAAGCATGTACGGCGAAGCGGCTACGTAGGAGCAGGAGAAGCGAACCGGCGACAGCACCCCATACGCCCAGGCCCCAGGCAATATTCGCCCACAGGGGCATGGCGTCCATATAGGCGATGGCGGCGTCGACCGTCACGCCCGTCGGCTCCATCATGCCTTCGAGATATTCGCGGTTCTCGGCCTTCGACATCAGATAGTCGTAGGCGCCGAACCCGTTCCACAGCAGCGTGACGAATCCTACTGCCCATAAGTGCCACGGCGTCTTTGCGACAGTATTCATGTTGGATACCTCCCCATCGGCCAACCGGCGGGTAGAAATAGCACTTCTGCCCGCCGGTGGCCAATAGGACCCGCTCAGAGCCGCTCGATCTTCTTCGCCAGTTCGTCGACCAGATCGACGATTTCGCGCATCGTCTGCTCGTCGAGTTTGCCCGAGCGCGCGCGGTTCTTGAGTACGCCCGCAAGATTGCCGAGCGCGCGGAACATCTCCGGTGTGGCAAAGGCGCGGCGATGTTCGCCATGGCCCGACAGCCGCTCGAACAGCGCGTCGACCTCGTCCGCGCGTTCTTCGAGTTCGGTGCGTCCCGCATCGGTCGCTTCATAGGCCTTGCGCGTTTCGTCGCCCGCAGCCTGCGCGATCGCGCCCTCATCCTCCAGAAGCGAAAGCGTGGGATAGATCGTGCCCGGACTGGGGGCATAGGCGCCTTCGGTTAGCTCCTCGATCGCCTTGATAAGTTCGTAGCCATGACGCGGCTCGTCGGCGACGAGCTTGAGCAGCACCAAACGCAATTCGCCCGACCCGAACATCCGGCGGCGTCTGCGTCCGCCGCCACGCGGCCCGAAGTCGAAGGTCCAGCCGGGGCCGCCGAATCTCGCGGATGCGCCGAGACCTTCCTTGCATTCCGCCTCCGCCATCATGGCTGCCACAAAAGGCCAGCCACCCATCCTGCGCATTTTGCGCCACTTGTGTGCCTTGTGCATGTCAAGAGTCCTTGTAGTATCTTAGATAGCTCTAAGATATATCTTACTGCTCGAGACGCAATAGTCCGCTGCAATTCCTCTGCGAAGACCCTATGTGAGCCGACCAATGGCCGACCTGTTTCCCGATGACCTGCCCCAGACGCCAACCGGTGACGCCCCGCGCGAGGATGCCCCGCTGGCCGACCGGCTGCGCCCCGCAAATCTCGGTGAAGTTATCGGGCAGGGCCATTTGACCGGGCCGGAAGGCGCGATCGGGCGGATGGTGGCGGCAGGCCGCCTCTCCAGCATGATCCTGTGGGGGCCGCCGGGCACCGGGAAGACCACAATCGCGCGCCTGCTGGCCGACAGCGTGGGCATGCGCTTCGAAAGCGTCAGCGCGGTATTCAGCGGCGTCGCCGACCTCAAGAAGGCCTTCGCCGCCGCCGACAAGGCTGCCGAGGCGGGCCAGCGTACGCTGTTGTTCGTGGACGAGATCCACCGCTTCAACCGCGCGCAGCAGGACGGCTTCCTGCCTTTCGTGGAGCGTGGAACGGTGACGCTGGTCGGCGCGACGACGGAGAACCCCAGCTTCGCATTGAACGCCGCGCTGCTCAGCCGCGCGCAGGTGCTGATCCTCCAGCGGCTCGACCATGATGCGCTGGGCCAGCTACTCGATCGGGCAGAGAAGCTCGAAGGCCCCCTGCCCCTTACGCCGGAGGCGCGCGATGCACTCGTGGCGAGTGCCGATGGCGATGGGCGTTTCCTGCTCAACCAGGCCGAAACGCTCTACAATGCACAGATCGAGGAGCCGCTCGACCCGGCGGGCCTGGGCAAATTCCTGCAACGGCGTGTGGCGGTTTACGACAAGGACCGTGAGGGCCATTACAATCTCATCTCCGCGCTCCACAAAGCGGTGCGCGGCAGCGACGTTCAGGCCAGCCTCTACTACCTCGCCCGAATGCTCACTGCCGGCGAGGAGCCACGCTTCCTGGCCCGCCGCCTCGTACGCATGGCGGTGGAAGATATCGGCATGGCCGACCCACAGGCGCTGGTCCAATGCATGGCAGCCAAGGACGCCTACGAATTCCTCGGCAGCCCAGAAGGCGAACTCGCGCTGGTGCAGGCCTGTACCTATCTCGCCACTGCACCCAAATCGAATGCGGTTTACAAAGCGCAGAAGGCCTCTTTCAAATCCGCGCGCGAAACCGGCAGCCTGATGCCGCCGCAGAACATCCTCAACGCGCCGACCAAGCTGATGAAGGATATCGGATACGGTTCGGGCTACAGCTACGACCACGATGCCGAAGGCGGCTTTTCGGGCGACGATTACTGGCCCGAGGAGATGGAGCCACAGCGCTATTACGAACCCGTCGAACGCGGGTTCGAACGCGAGGTGAAAAAGCGGCTCGACTATTGGGACAAGCTGCGGCGCGAGCGCGAGTGAGGTTCAGCCAATTCCTCGCCATCGACTGGTCGGGCGCGAAGGGGCCGGTGCAGAAGGGCATCGCCCTGGCGGTGGCCGATGCCGGTGGCGGGCCGCCGGTGCTGGTCGATCCGGGCCGCGGATGGTCGCGCGAGGATGTGCTGGCGCTGCTGCGCGAGGACCTGCCCAACGATACGCTGGTCGGGCTCGATCTCGGCATTGCGCTGCCCTTCGCAGATTGCGGCGCTTATTTTCCCCACTGCGGCGGGCTTCTGCGCGATGCACCCGCGCTGTGGGCGCTGATCGACGATATCTGCGCAAACGATCCCAATCTGGGCGCGCAAGAGTTCGTCGACCACCCAGAATTTGCTCGGTACTTCCGCAATGGCGGCATCACCGGGTCCCACTTCGGCTGTGACGGTGCGGACCATGGGCGCGGCCGCTTCCGCGTGACCGAGACAGCGCAAGCGGCAATGGGTTGCAAGCCCTACTCCAACTTCAACCTCGTCGGCGCGGCGCAGGTCGGAAAATCCAGCCTCACCGGCATGCGCATGCTTCATCGGCTACGCAGCCGTCTGCCCGTCTGGCCGGTCGACCGATTGCCCGGAAAGGGTTCTGCCGTGGTCGAAATCTACACCAGCCTCGCGGCACTGGAAGCGGGGCGCAGCGCATCGAGGGCAAAGATGCGCACGCATGAGGCGCTGAACGGAGCGCTGAGCGCCCTCGGCTGCCCATCTGTTCGTGGTAACGGGCCGATCGACGATCATTCTTCCGATGCCCTGCTGACGGCCGCCTGGCTGCGCAAGACTGCTCCCGATCCGCGCCGGTGGCAGCCCGCTGGGCTGACGTCCGCTATTGCCCGCACCGAAGGCTGGACCTTCGGAGCCCTCTAGAGGGCGACGATCGCGACGCCGACGTCGACCTGCCCGGCGGCGGATGCGCTGCGGCGCATTAAGCACGGAAGCGCTGGTCGAGCGGGCAACCCTCAAATGTCGGCGGTCGAGGCCGGGAACCGCCCAATCCGGGCGACTGACGCGAAAGGCATGACGGGAAGAAGAACTTTTCCTGGTGGAGCCGAGCGGGATCGAACCGCTGACCTCGTCATTGCGAACGACGCGCTCTCCCAACTGAGCTACGGCCCCGTTCCAGGTTTTCCGCATCGCAGGCCTCCGCAATGCGCGGCGCGCCGTCTAGCGAAAGGCGGCGCGCCTGAAAAGCCTCAATCGGGTTACGCCTGCGGTGTATCGTCGGCTCCCGCATCGTTGGGGATCGGTTGCACGACGGGGATCGAGGCACGGGTCTCGTCGACCGGAACGACCGGGATCGACGCCCCGCTTTCGGGATCGCGGACGGTGCTTTCCTGCAACGGCTGGGCGGTCAGCAGTGTCGGATCCTGACCGGGCTGCGGCAACCGGTCCCGGCGGGCGTTGCGCACGGCGACATAACCCGGCTGCGAAGCGCCGTAACGCTCGCCATAGCGGGCATCCCAGGCGGCGGATTCCCGCTCATACTCCTCATATGCCTTGAAAAACCGTTCGAACGGGCCTTCGAAAGCCGTGAAATTGGCAAGCGCGAAAGCTTCCGGATCGACCTGTTCGGAAGCCAGATATTGCTGGGAAATACCCAAGGCCGTGCGGCAGAAATCGGATCGCGCCGGAGGCAGCGCGAAATAGTTGTAAACCATCGTCATCTGGCTTTCGCGCGCCTGAATGGCCGCCCGCCGGGCACGATATTCACGGCGATAGTCGGCGTCGATGCGATCGTTGACGCGCTTCAGCGGCCGCGCGTAATCCTTGATGTAGCTGCTATAGGCATCGAGGATCGGCTGATACCGCGCGTCGAGGCAGTTGAGCGCCGCGACATTCCAGGCGGACCGAAAATGCCAGATCTTCTCGTCGTCGGAAATCCCGAGATTGACGGTTTCGCGCATCCCCATGGAATTCACGCGTGGAATGGCCATGGCGTAGGACGCCTGGCCCGGCGGCAACGGACGAACCGGAACGGCTTGCACGGGCGGGGGAGGAGGCGGTGGCGGCGGCGGTGGCGGCGGCGTGGCACACGCCCCAAGCGCGGCCAGACCAGCGGCGACGGCCGCTATGCGAATGGTATGGTTTGAAACACGGCTCATGGCCCGCTGACCCTCCTCGATAAAGCTGGCGTTCATCCTGCGCCGTTCTCCCTTGACGGGGGATGAAGCCGACTGTCTAGCCTGACCTTCGCACAAAGAAAATGCCCGGGACGCTGGTGGCGCCCCGGGCACGGTCAAACGATTCCTGTTTGCGACGAGTGGTTTAGCCCTATTCGCGGTTCCCCATGAACTGCAGCAGGAACATGAACATGTTGATGAAATCGAGATACAGGCTCAACGCGCCCATAATGATCGCCTTCCCGGCGAATTCGGTGCCGCGCAGATACTGATATTCGCGCTTCAGACGCTGCGTATCGTAAGCGGTGAGGCCCGCGAAGATCAGCACCCCGATGAAGCTGATTGCCAACTGCATCGTGCTCGACTGGAGGAAGATATTGATCACCATGGCGATCAAAAGGCCGATGACGCCCATCACGAGGAAGGTGCCGAAGCCCTGGAGATTTTTCTTGGTTGTGTAGCCGAACAGGCTGAGGCCGGCGAAAGCGCCCGCCGTGGCGAAGAAGGTGGCGGCAATCGATTCCCCGGTGAAACGCAGGAAGATCGTCGACATCGACAGGCCCATCACGATCGCGAAAGACCAGAAAAGCACCTGAAGGGTGCCTCTGCTCATCTTGTTGAGGCCGAAGCTCATCGCCATGACGAAGCCGAGCGGAGCCAAGGCGACAATCCACATCAGCGGACCGCTGGCGAAGGCAAGCGCGAGGCCGCTCTGCGCGGCCAGCAAAGCGACGATGCCGGTCAGCAATACGCCGGAAGTCATGTAGTTATAGATCGACAGCATGTGCTTGCGCAGCCCAGCGTCGAAAGTCTCTTGCCTGGCAACGGCGTCGCCAGCGCGCGGCACGGTGCCGAAGCCCTGCCTCTGGTCGGTGTCGTTCCAATTGGCCATCTTGATGCAACTCCTCTTGGCAGCGCGGAAATACGCTCTGCTCCTGAATGAGAATATCGGTGTTTTGCCCCCCGATTTCAAGAGAAACCGGATCGGCTAACCCCAATGGCAATCAACCGCTTGCAAAACGTCGGTCAGGCCTCGCCCGCGGCGTCGACCATAGCCGCTTCCAGCGCTTCGGCAGGCGTGCGCCCTCCCCATAAAACGAACTGGAACGCGGGATAGAACCTGTCGCATTCGTCGACGGCGATCTCCACCAGCGCCTGCGCCTGGCCCAGGCTTAGCAACCCATCGTCGCCCAGCATGGTGGCGTTGCGGTAAAGCAGCACGCCGCCATTCGACCAGATATCGAAGTGGCCGAGCCACATCTGCTCGTTCACCAGGCTGACCAGTTCATGCGCGGGCGCCAGCTTGTCCTTCGAGATGCGGATGTCGGGCAAACAAAGGATCTGCAGCACCATATCGTCCGAACGCCAGATGCCGCGCACCTGGTATTTGATCCAGCTCCCCTGGATCTCCCCGCTCATTTCGGTCGCAGTCGAATCGCAGGGCCAACCGCGCGCTTCGAACAATGCGACCAGCATGTCGAGCGGCGCTGCGTCCTCCTCGACTTCATAGCGGTCTTCTGATGGTCTCATCGAAGCTGTCCCCTGCGCGTCATATGGTGCGGGATGCAGAAACGCACCGTCGCTTGGCAATGGACGAGGCGGTCGGCGCTGGGGAGAACCGCTAAGGCTTGTGCAAAGCTTGTGAACAAAACTGAGCCACGCATTAACCCTCGCGGCGGTCAGAGCGTGTCGATCGCCTCGCCCTCGGCACTGGTGAAGGGGAAGGAATCGATATCCAACTTCCTGAGTTCATTGACCATTTCACGCGCCTTCTCGGCACTGTCATAAGGTCCGGACAGAAGCCGGTTGGCCTCGCCCCACGGGGTCACGAACGGCCCTTGTCGTCCAGCTTGCCGGCTGCCTTCCGGGAAATCCGGCGCCAATCGAATTTCAGGGCACTCCTGTCCTTTCCGGTCGCCACCTGCACCCAGTGACGCGAGGGATGGACGGGAGGCGGCGGGGCTTCGGCCGAGCTCGCTCACGCGGAATGTCGATCCTCGTGATGTCCACCGCACCATTCGACCCAGGCGCGGTCGAGCCCGGTTCGAGAGTAAACCCGCTGAAGGCATCGGCGACAGAACGAGGGCCGGGTTCGAAAGCAGGTTCGGGCTCTGGCGTCGGCTCTGGCACGGATTGTGGCCGCTGCGGTGGGCCGGGCAAGGGCATCGATGCCGAAGACACTTCAGTCGCCGACCGGGTTGCACCTGCCGGACCGGCCTGCGCGACGACCACCGGTTCTTCGCGAAGGCCGGAAGCGGGCGGGGTTTCCCGATCGGGAACGGGCTGCGCCGCGGCATTTCGCGTGGGAGCGGCAGAGACCGGTTGCGATACCGGCTCCGACGGCGTTGCGGGCGAGGACGAGCGCTCTTTACCCGCCGGGCCGCCTGCATTGTCCGAAACCCGCCGGTCCCCACGGTCGCCCGGTCCGGACATCGTCTGCGTCGGAGCGGGATTCGGAACGGCCGCCGGGGCCGGCGCGCGGGCAATCCGCGGCGGCGACGGGGAATATTCGGCGATACCCGCATCGTCGGTGCCGATACTGGCAATACGCGGAAAGACACCCAGATTGCCTGCGGCGGCCTGCTGCGCCTTGGTCAGCCGGGGCATGTAGTCCAAATAAGCAGCCATGCGCGTGCCGAGCCCAGTGGGCAGCATCGTATTCGCGATATCCTTCGCCTCGCGCGCATCGCCAAGAATCGCCAGGCCGAAAGCTCGCGTCCGGAATGCCGCGACATCGCCGCGCTCGAGCAAAGGCAGCAGAGCCGCCTCGAACCCCTCACGATCACCCGAGATCGCCTGGCTGAGCGCCAGCCGCCGCGTCACCTCGTCGCCGGATCCATTGGCCAGTGCCAGCCTGTACAGCGTTTGCGCGCTCGCCGTATCGCCCACGAGATCGAAGGCTAGCCCGCGTTCTTCCGCCATGCGCGCATCGGCGACCCCAGCCGCTTCCGCTTCCGCGAAAAGCCGCAGGGCTTCCACCGGCCTGCGGGACCGCGTGTAGGCACGGGCCAGACCGACTTTCGTCCGCGAATTGTCGGGAGAAAGCTCGTTGGCGCGCCCGAAAAAGCCGATCGCCGCATCGATATCGTTCAGTTCGAGCGCCGCCTCGCCCGCATCGAGCAGAGCGCCGACATCGGTCGCATTGCGCGCGAGCCGCGAAAGCGCGTCGCTTAACTGCCGCTCGCCCGGTGCAGGCAGCGGCTGGACGATCTCGCGCTGAGCGGAAGCATGCCCAGGCAAAGCCACGAGAGCGAGCAACGCCACCGCCGACCCAATTCGTCGCCCGGTGATCATGGTGTCATTCTCGCAAGGCGGCCGTAAACCCGCACCGACACGGCCCGGTTACTGGTTGTTCTGGCGCCCGAGAAAGCGCGGAATATTAAGTCCGCCGCCGCTTCCGCCATTGTCATCGTCGTCATCATCGTCCTCGGTATCGGTATTGCCGACTCCGCGAGAAAGATTGGCCATACGCTCGAACAGAGTATTGCCCGGCAGCGCGCCGCTAGCTCCGCCGCTCTGACCAGCCGGCGAACCACCGGCGCCGGTCGAACCGTCACCCGTCGGACCATCTCCCGGAAGCACGGGCTGCTTGCGGCCCGGTTTGGTCGCAAGCGGGCTTTCCGTAGCAAGGTGCTCGTCGCCAAGCTCGAATTCATCCTGCGGACCGTCGCTTCCGGATTGGTTTCCGTCCGACTGGCTAGGCGTCGGGCCATCCTCGTTCCAGCCATCGGTCGTGGGGGCTCCACCGAATTCTCTGTCATCGGCAGGTTCCGGAACACCCTCATCGCCGGTGGCGTCGAAACGTTCGGTATGCTCGTTGCGCAAGCCCGCGAGCGGATCGACGATTTCGTCTACATCGTCATAGTCTTCTTCGTTCTCGCCATCCGAGGATCCAGAGGTCGCCGGGGTTAGACCGAAGGATCGTGTCCCTTCGTCGGCATCCACTTCCTGCGTGAGATCGAGCGCATCCACGTCTGCCGAGTCCTGTTCGGGCTGGGACGAGGCTTCAGCAGCATGGCCGGGCTGCTGCGATTCGGGATCGGCGGAAAGCCCCTCGTTCAGCTCGAACGGCTCTTCTTCGGCGAGATCGTCGCTCGGCACATCGAGCACCGGGCGCTTGGGAGCCCTGCTTTCGCGCATGGAAAAGGCGCGCGAGGGCGCAGCCGCGACCGAACCGTCCGGTTCGATCCCCGTGGCGACGACCGAGACGCGAATCTTGCCCTCGAGGTCGGGGTTGAAAGCGCTGCCCCAGATGATGTTGGCATCCTCGTCGACCAGTTCGCGAATGTGGTTCGCCGCCTCGTCGACCTCGAGCAGCTTCATATCCTCGCCGCCGATGATTGAGATGATAACGCCCTTGGCACCGGCCATGGACACACCGTCGAGCAGAGGGTTGGCAATCGCATGTTCGGCAGCTTCGAGCGCACGATTGTCGCCCTCGCCCTCACCCGTCCCCATCATCGCCTTGCCCATTTCGCTCATCACCGAGCGCACGTCGGCGAAATCGAGATTAATCAGGCCCGGCATGACCATCAGGTCGGTGATCGACCGAACACCCTGCTGCAACACCTCGTCGGCGAGCATGAAGGCTTCCTTGAAGGTCGTTTCCGCCTTGGCCACCAGAAACAGGTTCTGGTTGGGAATGACGATCAGCGTATCGACGTGCTTTTGCAGCTCGTCGATACCGGCTTCCGCCGCGCGCATGCGGCGCGTGCCTTCGAACAGGAACGGCTTGGTCACCACGCCGACGGTCAGCACGCCTTTCTTGCGCGCCGCCTCGGCAATGACCGGCGCGGCGCCGGTCCCGGTGCCGCCGCCCATGCCGGCCGCGATGAACACCATGTTCACGCCGTCGAGCGCATCTTCGATCTCATCGACCGTTTCCTCGGCGGCGGCCTTGCCCACTTCCGGGCGAGCGCCCGCGCCGAGACCACCGGTGATATCCGGCCCGAGCTGGATGCGCTTTTCGGATGCGGAGGTGCTCAATGCCTGGGCATCGGTATTGGCAACGATGAAATCGACGCCTTCGATTTCTGCCTGCATCATATTGGCGATGGCATTGCCGCCCGCACCGCCGACGCCAACAACCATGATCTTGGGACGAAGATCGTCGTCAGATGCCGGTCCGATATTGATACTCATCGAGAGTCCCCTGGGTATTCAAAAGTCGCGTTGCCGACTTTATGTCACAACTCTGGCACAAAGCGAATCGCAGGCCGCAGCCTTATGTGCCTTATCCACAAGGGCTAAAGGCGGGATTGCGCCGCGTATCAACCCTCAGAAATACTCGCGCACCGCTTGAAAGACACGGTTGACCAGACCCATGCCCCGATAGCGCTTGGTCGGCTGGAACCGCGGCCCCACCGATCGGATGTCGACAGGGTCGTCTGCCGCATAAAGGCACAAGCCCGCCAGCGTCGCGAAACCGGGTGTCGCATGCGCTTCGGGCAACCCTTGCAACGAAGGGGGCTTGCCGATCCGCACCGGCTGTCCCAGCGCGCCCTGCATAAACTCCGCGATGCCGTGCAGTTCGGCGCCGCCGCCGGTGAGCACGACCTGGCCACCCTGCGCGCCCGCAAAGCCCATCGTTTTGAGCGCCTTGCCGATTTCGGCGGTGGCGATGCCGAGCCTGTCGGTAACAATTGAAACGAGTTCGGCCCGGGCTATGCGGTTGTGTTCGTCCGCGCCGCGTGCGAGCGGTCCGCCCGCTTCCTCGCCAGGCCCGTTGACCGGGATCATCTCGCGGTGGTCGGTCGGTGTGGCGATCGCAGACCCGGCTACACATTTGAGCCGTTCAGCCTGGCTGCGCCGGATACCCAGCGACGAAGCAATCGCATCGGTGATGTCGTTCGATCCGATCGGAATCGATTTCAGACCCAGCAGCATACCCGCGGCATGGACCGACACATTGGTCACCTGGGCACCGATTTCGACCAGCGCGACGCCCAGTTCGCGTTCCTCCCGGGTAAGACAGGCGTGCGCCGCCGCCAGGGGGCTTGCGACCACACCTTCCACGTCGAGATGCGCCGTCTGGACGGCCTCGATCAGGTTCCGTACCGGCGCGCCTTCGGCCAGTGTCACGTGCACATCGACGCCCAGCGCTTCCGCATGAAGCCCTTTGGGGTTGGCGACGCCATGCGCACCATCGAGCGTGTAATGCGCAGGCTGCGCGTGCAACACCATGCGCCCGTCGGGATGCAGGTGGTCGCGCGCGGCATAGAGGAGATGTTCGATATCGTCCTCTTCGATGCGGCGCCCGCCAATGGCTATCTCCACGCTCGAAATCTTGCTCGACAGGCCCGCGCCCGCGCAGCCTATCCATACGCTCTGGATCGACGTGTTGGCATTTCCTTCGGCTTTTTCGACCGCGGTGCGGATCGCATGGCTGGCGGCGCGCATATCGGTGACGTAGCCGCGCTTGATACCGTCGCTGGCGCGGTGGCTGGAACCGAGCACGATCATCTCCCCCCCTTCCGCTTCCCCCATAATCATGGCGGACACGCGGAACGATCCGATGTTCACGGCACCGAATACGCGGGTGATGCGGGGCTGCGCCGTCGCCATTACTGGTCCCGTCCGTTGAGCGACATCTGCTTCGGGCAGGGTCCGTCTTCGCAGCGCAGATAGGCACGGTCGGGAACACGCATATCGATCGCCACAGGCTTGCCGCCGATCAGCCGGTGCATGCCGTCGAGCTGGGCGAATTTCACCAGCGCGGGCGGGCCAAGCTCGCCTTCGGGAAGTGCGAGCAGTTGGCCGGTCTTGAAGGTCAGATTCCAACGCCGGTTGCCGACCCATTCGGCCGACGCGATCTGGGGCTTGAGCGCCGGCGCGGCATCGAGCAGCTTGCCCAGTTCCTCGACCTGACGCGCTGCTCCCGGACCTTCGATCAGGAGCTTGTTCTCTGCATTCTTCGCACTGATCGGCTCCAGTTCGTTACCCTTCGGGTCGATAAGAACCAGGCGATCAGGCTTGCGGAGAACCGCATGCGGAACGCGTTCGACGATATCGACCTTGAGCGTATCGGGAAGCTGGCGCGAAACGCGTGCATCCGATACCCATGGCAATTCCAGCAGGCGTTCGCGGACCTCTTCGAGCTCCACGAGCGGCATCGGGCGATCCCGTTCGGCCAATACGCGTTCATATACCAGCCGTTCGTTCATCTGCTCCACACCGGACACGCTGACCCGGCTGACCTCGAAACCGGAGCGCGAGGCCGACTTGGCCAGTTCCGCCCTGACCAGATCCGGAACGCCAGCATAGCTTGCAATGGTCCAGGCAATACCGACGCCGGTCGCGACGATCGCGAACAGGAAAAACTTGTGCCACTGCTCTTCGGTGAAGGGCAATGCCCCCATCATCCGATCGAGCAGACCGCTGGTGTGGCGCTTCGCGGCGCGGGCCTTCTGGCTGCGGCTGCGCGCCGCGGCCGAGCGGCGCACACCGGCGGGCTTGCGTTTGACCCTAGCCATCGCCGTCACCGGATTTCGCAGCATGATGACGCAGCGCCGCAGCCACGACCAGCTCGCACAGCTCGCCATATTCGATGCCGGCATGTCTGCCCTGTTCCGGCACCAGGCTGAGCGGTGTCATGCCCGGCTGCGTGTTGGTCTCGAGGATAAACAAGCCCTCTTCGCCCTGTTCCTCGTCCCAGCGAAAGTCGGTCCGGCTCGTGCCACGGCACCCAAGCAGCCTATGGGCCTTGAGCGCGTAGTCCAGACACAGCTTCTCGATATTCGCGGGGATTTCGGCGGGGCAGACATGATCGGTCATGCCATCGGTATATTTCGCGTCGAAATCGTAAAAACCGCTTTTGGGTTTCAATTCGGTCACCGCGAGCGCGCGTGGACCGTCCTCGAAATCCACCACCGCGGTGGTCATTTCGCGGCCCTTGATGAAGGGTTCGGCCAGCAATTCCGCGAAGTCCTGCCACGGACCCTTGGCATCGCGCGCGATGGGATTGCCGTAATTGCCTTCGTCGGTGACGATGGCCACCCCGACCGAACTGCCCTCGTTGACGGGCTTGAGCACATAGGGGCGCGGCATCGGATCGCGCTCGAACAGGTCCGCGCTTTTGACGATGCGCCCGCCGGGCATGGGGATTCCATGCGGCACCAACGCCTGCTTGGTCAGTTGCTTGTCGATGGCGATAACCGAGGTCGCCAGGCCCGAATGGGTATAGGCGATGCCCATCAGGTCGAGCATGCCCTGCACGCTGCCATCCTCGCCCGGCACGCCGTGCAGCGCATTGAACACCACGTCGGGCGCAGCCTCCGCGATGCGCGCGGCCACCTGACGGTCCATGTCGATCCGCGACACCGTGTGGCCGCGCTCTTCCAGCGCTTTGGCAACGCCCTCGCCCGACATGAGGCTTACCGGTCGCTCGTTCGCCCAGCCGCCCATGAGCACGGCGATATGGAGTTTGGGGAGATCGGTCATTCCTGGTCCTTACGGCCGCCCAACGCGCTGGATTTCCCATTCGAGCTCGACGCCCGAATTCGCATAGACCCGGCGTTTCACCTCCTCGCCCAGCCCCTCGATGTCGGCGCTGGTCGCATTGTCGATATTGATAAGGAAATTGGTGTGCTTTTCGCTCACCTGTGCGCCGCCCATCTTCAGGCCGCGGCACCCGGCCGCATCGACCAGTTCCCAGGCCTTCCTGCCCGGCGGGTTCTTGAATGTCGAACCGCCCGTCTTGGTCCGCAGCGGCTGCGAATTTTCGCGCGCTTCGGCGATTTCGTCCATCTTCGCGCCGATAATCTCGGGATCGCCGGGCTCGCCCTGGAAACGGGCGCGAACCACCACCGCACCATCGGGCAGCACGGAGTGGCGATAGCTATAGCGCAGATCCGCTGCCGGAAGCGTAACGAATTGCCCGCCCGGAAGGATCACGTCGCAGTCGATCAGCACATCGCTGACTTCGCGGCCATAGGCCCCGCCATTCATCCGGACGAATCCGCCCACCGTGCCGGGGATGCCGCGCATGAATTCGACCCCGGCAATCCCCGCATCGCGTGCTGTCGATGCCACCAAAATGCCATGTGCCCCCGCACCGCATGTCAGCGTGTGATCGTTGCCCACCTCGATATCGGCAAAGGGTTTGCCGAGCTTGACGACGACGCCGGGAACACCGCCATCGCGCACGATCAGGTTCGAGCCCAAGCCCAGCGCCATCACCGGAAGGTTGCCGCCTAGCCGTTCGAGAAACAGTCTGAGATCGTCGAGATCGGCCGGCTCGAACAGCCAGTCCGCCCTGCCGCCCGACTTGAACCAGACCAGCTTGGCCAAGGGCGCATCGGGCGTGAGCTTGCCGCGGAGGCCGCGCACGTCGATGGGAGCGGCTATGCTGCCCTCGACCTCGCAATCGGGCGCCATCCCGCTATCCCAGTTCCACGCATCGCCTGGCTGGTCGCAATCGCTCATGCCGTGGTCGCCTTCGCGATGCCATTCTGCAGGCCTGCCGCCCACTGAGTGATGTCGCCCGCGCCGAGGCAGACCACGAAATCACCCGCGCGCAGATCACTCGCGAGCTTTTCGGCAAGCTCCGCCTCGTCCTCGACCGTGGCAGCGGCGCGGTGGCCGCGTGCCTTGAGACCGGCAACGAGCGCATCAGCGTCGACGCCTTCGATCGGGTCCTCGCCCGCGGCATATACGGGCGTGACATAGACCTCGTCCGCCGCGTTGAAACAGCTCTGAAAGTCGTCCATCAAATCGCGCAGACGCGTGTAGCGATGCGGCTGAACCACGGCGATCACGCGCCCCTCGCCGGCGCTTTCGCGCGCAGCATCAAGCACGGCCTTTATCTCGACCGGGTGATGGCCATAGTCGTCGATGATCGTCGCCACGCCATCGCCGCTTGGCACCTCACCCACTTTGGTGAAACGTCGCCGGACGCCGCCAAAGGCGGAAAAGCCATTGCAAATCACATCGTCGGGGCACCCCATCTCGATCGAAACCGCGATCGCGGCGAGCGCGTTCTGGACGTTGTGCCGCCCCGGCATCGGCAGGCGCACGCCTTCGATCCGCCGGTCTTCCTGGCCCCGGCGGCGTACGATGACATCGAAACAATTGCCGCCCGCATCGGGGCGCACGTTCACGCCGCAAATATCGGCCTGAAGGTTGAAGCCATAGGTTACGACATTGCGGTCGCGCACCTTGCCGATCACCGCCTGAACATCCTCGTGATCGATGCACAATATCGCTGCACCGTAAAACGGAACATTGTGGATGAATTCCACGAAGGCAGCCTTCACCCCATCGAAATCCCCATAGTGGTCGAGGTGTTCGGGATCGATATTGGTGACCACGGCGATGGTGCCATCGAGACGCAGGAAGCTGCCATCGCTCTCGTCGGCTTCGACCACCATCCATTCGCTGTCGCCGAGGCGTGCGTTCGAACCATATTGTTCGATGATGCCGCCATTGATGACTGTGGGGTCGATTCCGCCCGCATCGAGCAGTGCGGCGATCATGCTGGTGGTGGTCGTCTTGCCATGGGTTCCAGCCACGGCAACGGTCGACTTCAGCCGCATAAGCTCGGCCAGCATTTCGGCCCGACGCACGACCGGGATGCGATTCTCCAGCGCAAAGGCGACTTCGGGATTGGTGCGTTTGACCGCCGTGGACGTAACGACCACAGCCGCGCCTTCGACATTCTCCGGCGCGTGACCGATGGCGATCTTCATTCCGCGTTTGCGCAGACGCTCGACCGTCGGCCCTTCCTTCATGTCGGAACCCTGCACCTCGTAGCCAAGGTTATCCATCACCTCGGCAATGCCCGACATGCCGATGCCGCCAATGCCGACGAAGTGAATGGTGCCGATACTTGTCGGGACGCCCCTCATTTCGTGATCTCCCGGCTTGCGCCCTGGCCTGCGGCCATGCCCTGCGAAGCGCCGCGCGCATTGTTGCCGCCCACGCGGATCACATCCATCATGTCCGCTCCGCCGAAACTTTCGACGAGATCGGCGAGATCCTGGGCCGCCCGGGGCCTGCCGCAATTCCACGCCGCATGCGCCGCTTTGGCGAGCCCCTGCGGATTTTCCGCCAGCGCCTTGATCTGCTTGGCCAGCTCCTTGCCGGAAAAGCGTTCCTGCCGGATCATGCGCGCACCGCCAGACCGGGTCAGCTCGCGCGTATTGGCGGCCTGATGGTCATCGGTCGCGATCGGCAGCGGAATAAGGATTGCAGGGCGGCCGACAGCGGTCAGTTCCGCAATCGTCGAAGCGCCCGCGCGCCCGATGAACAGATGCGCATCGGCAAGCCGTGCGGCCATATCCTCGAAATAGGTCGCCAGTTCCGCCGGAATGCCGTGGTTGCGATAGCGCTCGCGCACTGCGTCCAGATCTTCGGGGCGGCATTGCTGAGTGACCTGCAGCCGCTGGCGCAAGGCGGGCGGCAGCATCGAGAGGCCGTCGGGCACGATTTCGGACAAAACCCGGGCACCCTGACTGCCGCCTGTCACCAACACGCGCAGCAGACCGTCTTCGGTAAAGGCGGGAAACGGCACTTCGCGCAGCGACAGCACGCCCGCGCGCA
Source organism: Erythrobacter aureus (assembly GCF_003355455.1). Lineage (NCBI taxonomy): Bacteria > Pseudomonadati > Pseudomonadota > Alphaproteobacteria > Sphingomonadales > Erythrobacteraceae > Erythrobacter > Erythrobacter aureus. Next base: position 1,305,636 of record NZ_CP031357.1, on the reverse strand, counting down.
CCGGATTGCCGACAAGGTGAACCTTCTCCGCATGTTTCGTATCGAGCCGCTCGACCTCCGGATAGGCGGTTGCGATCGCCTGCACCCGGCCTGCGAACAGGCGGTTCACGCGGCCCAGAACAGCGTTCTGCTCATGCACAACGGTCGGCACATCCGCGCTGGTGGCGGCAAGGATCGTCGGCAGCGAAGGGTAGCCGCCGAACCCGACGACCGCACTCGGTTCGAAGCTGTCGAACAAACGCAGAGCCATGCGGCGCCCCTCGAGAACCGCCATCAGTCCCTTGAACCAGGTGAGCGGATTGCGGCCGAACCGCCCCGCCGGAATGACATGCGCGGGCAGGAAGTCGGGCTTGCCGGGAATCTCGGCGCCGCGCGCATCGGTAATCAGCGCGACATGGTGTCCGCGCCGTTCCAGCTCGGTGGCCAGCGCAAAGGCGGGCAAAAGGTGCCCGCCCGTGCCGCCAGCGGCGAGGACATAGTGGCGATTTGCACCGGTCATGGATGTATCTCCCGCCGTGCGGAACCCGTCTGGTCTTTCATCGGGGCCGTCTGCCCTAAGCCGAGCCTGTCGCCAAGTCCCCTGGTCTTGCTTTTCAGGAACGGATTGCGCCGCGTGACCGCCAGCATCAGCCCGACATTGAGACAGATCGCGATTGTGGACGATCCGCCATAGCTCACCAGCGGCAGCGTCATGCCCTTGGAAGGGAAAAGCTGCAGATTGACGAGGATATTGATGAAAGCCTGCCCGCCGAGCAGGGCGATGAGCCCAGCCCCGGCCAGCAGCGCGAAAATATCCTCCTCATCGATCAACCGCATCAGGACCCGCACCACGATCGCAAGGTAAAGCAGGACGATCAGCCCGCAGGCGATCAGGCCGAATTCCTCGCCGATGACGCTGAATATATAGTCGGTATGCGCCTCAGGCAGGCTCATCTTGCGGATGCCGAGGCCATAGCCCGCCCCCGTCCAGCCCCCGGCCAGCAGGGTGCGACTGGCGAGATCGACCTGATCGAAAGCCGTGCCTCCGCCGAGAAAAGCATCGATCCGGTGGCGTGCATTGTCATACAGGAAATAGGTCGCGGTAAGAACGACAATCCCGCCGCCGATCACCGCGCCAAGCCGCTTCACGTCGACGCCAGACAGCACCACCATCACGAACCACACGCCGCCGAACAGGATCGTGCCGCCGAAATTGGGCTGCATCATCATCAGCGCGGCAATCAGCGCCAGATAGGCAGTGGCGATGCCCAGCACCGGCAGGTTGGGATCGCGCATGCGCCAGCTCAGGATCCAGGCCATGGCGATGGCGAAGCCGGGCTTGAGAAACTCGGAAGGCTGGAACTGCATGCCCAGACTGATCCAGCGGCGTGCCCCGTTGATTTCTACCCCGATTATGGGGACGAGGAACAGCAGCACCGTCATGACCGCTGCGAGCAATATGCCGAGACGCCGCGCATTCTCACGCGCCAGCATGGATATTCCAAGCATGGTTCCCAGCGCCAGGACCTGCCAGGCGAGATGCCGGTAGAAGAAATAGAGCGGGTCGAGCGTCTGGCTCGAAGTCGAAAGCCGATCCGCACTCGCCGGGCTGGCGGCGGCCACGGCGATGGTGCCGAAGCTCATCAGCAGCAGGACCAGCAACAGCAGCACCCGGTCGATCTCGCGCCACCAGATCTTGAGTTCGGTCCAGCGAGAGATCTTGCCCTTGGGGATGTGCGCGGGCTGGCGCTTGCCGGGGACGTAGGGCTGCATGGTGTTCATGTCAGCCCCTCCACCAGCGCGCGGAAATGCTCGCCGCGTTTTTCGAAATCGGCATACTGGTCGAAGCTGGCGCAGGCGGGAGAGAGGAGGACGGTGTCACCCGCCTCGGCCTTCGCGGCGGCAGCAGCCACGGCGCGGTCGAGCGTTTCGCACTGTTCCACCGGCACGTGGGGCTGGAGCAATGCGGCGAAGTCCGGCCCGGCCTTGCCGATGGTGTAGGCGGCCTTGACGTGGCCCAGCTCCGCCTCGCATTCGCCCAGCCCCGGCTCCTTGGCGAGCCCGCCGACGATCCAGTGGATGTTGTCGAACGCGGCCAGCGCGGGAGCGGAGGCAGCGGTATTGGTGCCCTTGCTGTCGTTGACATAGGCGACACCGGAGATTTCGGCGACACGCTCCATGCGGTGCGGAAGGCCTCTGTAACTCTCTAGTCCCGCGCGGATTTGCGGCCCGGCGAGGCCCAGTATGTCGCAGACCTCGATGGCTGCGGCAGCGTTCTCCAAATTGTGAGGGCCTTGCAGCGATGGCCAATCGGCCTGCCCGCTGGGCTCCACCCCCCTGTTCTTCAAGACATCCTCGAGGATGCTCGCAATCGTACCTTCGGCAAATTGGCCCAATACCCGCGCATCGGTAAATCGGGCGATGGAATTCTGACCGCGCCTCTGCATCGCAAGCAGACGCGACTTGCTGGCCGCATATTTCGCGAAATCCCCATCGTACCGGTCCAGATGATCCGGCGTAATGTTCAGCAGCACCGCCACGTCGCAATCGAGCGAATAGGTAAGATCGATCTGGTAGCTCGACAGCTCCAGCACATAGACCCCACCTTCGGGCAAAGGCTCCTGCTCGAGAATCGGCAGGCCGATATTGCCGCCCATGGTGGTCGGCACGCCTGCCTCTTGCAGAATGTGGTGAACCAGCGCGGTGGTGGTCGACTTGCCGTTGGTGCCGGTGATGCCGACGATCTTGTGCGGCGGCAGTTCCGCCCTCGCCTGCGCAAAAAGCTCCACATCGCCGATCACCGGCGCGCCGAAGCTGTCGGCATGGGGCTTGATCGGGTGGGTGTTGAGCGGGACGCCGGGGCTGACCACCACGCCCGCATAGCCGGTCAGGTCCGCCTCCAGCGGATCGCCGATGGCGCAGCGCCCGCTAAAAGGCGCGCGCGCCTCGGCGCGGTCGTCCCACACGAGCACGTCCGCGCCTGCCGTCAGCAGCGCCTCGACCGTGGCCCGGCCGGACCGCGCGAGGCCGAGCACCGCGTATTTCTTGTCCTTCCAGGCGGTCGAGGTGATCATCGTAGCTTGAGCGTCGCGAGCCCCATGAGTGCGAGCACGATCGACACGATCCAGAAGCGGATCACGACCTTGCTCTCCGACCAGCCGAGCTGTTCGAAATGGTGGTGGATCGGGGCCATGCGAAACACCCGCTTGCCGGTGCGCTTGAACCAGAACACCTGGATGATGACGCTGAGCGCCTCGAACACGAACAGGCCGCCGACGATGGCCAGGACGATCTCGTGATGCGTCGCCACCGCAATCGCGCCGAGCGCACCGCCCAATGCGAGACTGCCCGTGTCGCCCATGAAGACGGCGGCGGGCGGCGCGTTGAACCACAGGAAGGCGAGCCCCGCGCCCATGATCGCGGCACAGAAGATCGCCAGTTCGCCCGCGCCCGCGACATGCGGGATGCCGAGATATTCGGAATAGTCCACGCGGCCGACGAGATAGGCGATCAGCGCGAAAGTACCGGCCGCGATGATTACCGGCATGGTTGCCAGCCCGTCGAGCCCGTCGGTCAGATTCACTGCATTGCCCGCCCCGACGATCACAACGGCAGCGAAGACATAGTAGAACGCGCCCAGCTCGACGCCGAAATCATTGACGAAGGGAACATAGACGAAAGTGTTGATCTGGCTGACCGTGATATAGGCGGCCACGCCCGCCACCGCGAATTCCAGCAGCAACCGCACACGCGCGGAAACGCCCTTGTGGCTGGCCTTTGAAACCTTGTCGTAATCGTCGAGGAAGCCGATCAGGCCGAACCCCAGCGTGACCGCGAGACACGCCCAGATGAACGGGTTGCGCAAATCCATCCATACCAGGACCGACAGCGACAGGCTGATGAGGATCATCAGCCCGCCCATGGTCGGCGTGCCGCGCTTGGCAAGATGGCTCTGCGGGCCGTCTTCGCGGATCGGCTGCCCCTTGCCCTGCCGGACACGCAACATGTCGATGAAACGTGGGCCGATCACCAGGCCGATCACCAGCGCGGTCATCAGCGTCGCCCCGGCGCGGAAGGTCTGATAGCGCACGAGGTTGAAGATGCCTTCGAAATTCAACCATTCGGCGAGGAGATAAAGCAAGCAAGCCTCTCGTCGCGTCAGCCGACGCGGGTGAAATGATCCACGAGCCGACCAAGGCCGACCGAGTTGGAGCCCTTGACCAGAATGGCATCGCCCGCGACGACACCGAAGTCCTCGAGCAGCTCGATCGCCTCGTCGGCACTATCGCAATGCGCGTAGGCAAGCGGCTTGCCAAGCGCGGTGTTCTGCGGTTTCCCCAATTCCCGCGCGAGCACACGCATCTCGTCGCCAACCAGCAACGCGTAATCGACATCGGCTTCGATGATCGGCTCGGCCAGGGCGGCGTGGAACCTGGGAGCGAAATCGCCCAGTTCCTTCATCGCTCCGAGAACGGTAATGCGCCGGGTCGAAGGCGTTTGGGCCAGTTGCGCAAGCGTGGCGCGCATGCTGGCGGGATTGGCATTGTAACTTTCGTCGATTAACAGCGCCTTTCCGCCGGGAGCGTCGATGCCATGGCGCGCGCCGCGCCCCTTGAGGCCGCCCATTTCGGCAAGTGCGAGACCGGCCGCCGCCAGATCGCCGCCCGCCGCGCGCACCGCCGCCATGACCGCCAGCGAGTTCACCACCCAGTGATCGCCGGGTTCGGCAACGGTGTAGCACAGCCGTCCTTCGGGGAATTCGCAGGTCACGAGGCTGCCGCCATTGGCGCTGGGAATCGCGTCGAGCAGGCGCATGTCGGCAAAGCGCGCCCTGCCGAAGCTGACGACCCGCGCCCCCACCCGCAGAGCCGCGAGCTTGAGCTGTTCGTAGTGAGGGGTATCGGCGGGGATCACGGCAACGCCACCCGGCTCCAGCCCGGCGAAGATTTCCGCCTTGGCGTCGGCGATCGCCTCCATGCTGCCGAGGTTCTCGATATGCGCCGGGGCGATGGTGGTGATGACCGCGACATGCGGGCGCACTTGCGTCGTGAGGCCCTCGATCTCGCCCGCATGATTCATACCCATCTCGAAGACGCCGAAGCGGCTGCGCGCGGGCATGCGGGCCAGGCTCAGCGGCACACCGACATGGTTGTTGTAGCTGCGGGTCGAACGGTGCGCCGCACCGCGGCTGGCGCGTTCGAGGCTGGCGAAAATCGCTTCCTTGACGCCGGTTTTGCCCACCGATCCGGTCACGCCGATGATTGTCGCTTCGGCGCGGCTGCGGGCCGCGCGCGCCAGCGCCTCGAGTGCCTTGCTGGTGTCTTCGACGAGTATGTGCGGCCATTCGACCGGGCGGTCGACGATCGCCCCGGCAGCGCCATTGGCGAAAGCCTTGTCGAGAAAGCGATGGCCATCCATCGCCTCGCCCTTGAGCGCGACGAACAGATCGCCATTGACCACGTCGCGGCTATCCATTTCGACACCGGCGACCTGAAAATCATGACTTGCAGTGCCGCCGACTGCCTCGGCGATGCTCTTCGCATCCCACAGCGTCAGCGGCAGCCGGTCGCGCGGATCGGCGGGCCATTCGACATAGGCCGGGTGGCGCAGAATCGCCGCGCTCATGCGGCACCTCTGGCTATTTCAGCAGCGCATTCGCGCGCGACATCGACGTCGTCGAAGGGCAACACACGCATGTTTTCTCCCGATCCGATGATCTGACCCGTTTCATGTCCTTTGCCGGCGACCAGGACGATATCGTCCGCGCCCGCTTCGGCAATAGCTGCGAGGATGGCTTCGCGACGTCCGCCAACTTCGCGCGCCCGCGGCGCTCCGGCAAGCACCTGGCGGCGGATTTCCGCAGGATCCTCGCCGCGCGGATTGTCGTCGGTAACGATTACCACATCGCTGGCCTTGGCGGCTGCCTCGCCCATGGGGACGCGCTTGCCATGATCGCGGTCGCCGCCGGCACCGAACACTGTGATCAGTCTGCCATCGACGTGCGGACGCAGCGCCGCGATCGCCGCTTCCAGCGCGTCGGGCGTGTGGGCATAATCGACATAGACCGGCGCGCCCGAAGGCGCGATCACAGCGCGTTCGAGCCGTCCGCGCACTGGCTGCAAACGGGCGACCGCATCCCACACCAGCCCTGCATCGATACCCGTCGCCAAGGCAAGACCGGCGGCCGCGAGAGCGTTCGAAACCTGATAGGCGCCGATCAGCGGCAGGTTGATCGTCCGGTTCTTGCCCTCATGTTCGACCGTCAGCGACTGGCCGAGTTGAGTCGGCTCGCGCTTCGTCAGCCGGATTGCCTCGCCCTGCTCGCCCACGGTCATGATGGCCAGTCCGCGCTTTGAAGCATGTTCGACCGCACGCGCATTCCAGCCGCTTTCGCCCGAGCCCATCCATACGACCGCAGTTGCGCCGTCGGATACCACTTCGTCGAACAGCCGCATCTTGGCCGCGAAATATTCTTCCATGTCGGCATGGTAGTCGAGATGGTCGCGGCTGAAATTGGTGAAACCGGCAGCTTCCACCGCCACACCCTCATTGCGATATTGCGAAAGGCCGTGGCTCGAAGCCTCATAGGCGACATGGGTCACGCCTTCGCGCGCCAGCCCGCTGAGGTTCGACAGGAAGGTGACGATGTCGGGCGTCGTCAGCCCGGTCGAAACGCTTTCATCCGGCGTGGTGACGCCCAGCGTTCCGATACTTGCCGCGCGCTCGCCCGCCATGCGCCAGATCTGCCGCGTCATTTCGACGGTAGAGGTCTTGCCGTTGGTCCCCGTGACGGCGACGATATGATCCGGCACCGGCGTGAAATATTGCGCAGCCAAAGCGGCGAAAGCGCGGCGCGGCGTATCGTCGGCGATATGGATAGCACCTTCGACCTTCGCACCGGGCCGGGCGACCACCGCGACTGCGCCGCTCTCGATAGCGGCGTCGATGAAGTCCTCGCCATTGACCTGCGAGCCCTGAAAGGCTCCGAACACCGTACCGGGCGCAACCTTGCGGTTGTCGATCGCGAAACCGGTCACGTTGATATCGGCATCGCAGGGATACCCCGCTGCGGCGCAGAGCTTGGCAAGCTTCACTTGTTCGCCTCCGGGATCAGCGGCTTGATATCGGAAATATCGACGTCGCGCGTATCGTCGGGGCGCACGCCGATAAGCGGGCCGATGCGCGGAACCAGGCGGCCCACGATGGGCGCCGCGTTCCAGGCGGCGGTACGCTGGTAGGAACTGGCCAGTGTGCCGCGCGGTTCGTCGAGCATGGCGATAACTACGTAGCGCGGCCGGTCCATCGGAAAGGCCGCGGCGAAGGTCGAAACCAGCGCCGTCCGCCGATAGCCCGCCTTACCGCCCGGTTTCTCGGCAGATCCGGTCTTGCCGCCTACGCGATAACCCGGCGCATCGGCGTTCTTGCCGGTACCGTAGATCGAGATCGCCCGCAAAATCTGCCGCATCCTGCTCGACGTCGAGGCCTTGAAGACCCGGCGCCCCTTGGGGGCCTCGCCCGGGCCGAGCTTTTTCAGGGTCGTCGGACGCCAGATACCGCCATTGACCATCGCCGCATAGGCGCTGGCGAGATGCAGGGGGGTCACGGCGATCCCGTGACCGTAGCCGATCGTCATCGAGCGCAGGCGCCGCCACTTCTCGCCGGGCCAGATCGGAAAACCCTTTGCGGGGAGCTCGATATAGGGGCGCTCGTTCATACCGAGATCGATCATAGTGCGGCGCATGCGTTCGGGACCCAGCTCGTCGACCACGCGCGCGGTAACGGTGTTGGACGAATGGATCAGCGTCTCGACCACATTGAGGTCGGCGCCCATGTCATGGCTGTCCTTGATACTGAAGCGGCCGACCTTGACCGGGCTGGCATCCCAGCGCCGACCCAGATTGCGCACCACGCCAGCATCGATCGCCGCGGCAACCGACAAGGGCTTGAAGGTCGAACCCAATTCATAGACCTGGTTGGTCACCCGGTTGAACATGAGTTTTTCGCCGCGCGCATCGATCTTGTTGGGGTCGAATTCGGGCAGCGAGGCCAGTGCGAGCACCTCGCCCGTATCGACGTCGAGCACGATGCCCGCCCCGCCCTGCGCCTGGACGAGCTTCATGCCACGCCGCAATTCGTCTTCCAGCGCGCCCTGAACGCGGGAATCGATTGACAGCGCGACCGGAGTGCCGCGCGTTGCCGGATTGGAAAGCTGCGCGTCGAGCACTTGCTCCATCCCGACGCGCCCCTTGCCATCGGCGGCGACGTAACCAAGAACATGCGCGGCCATCGAACCCTGCGGATAATGCCGGTCGTTTTCCATCGGCATTTCCAGCGCGAGTTCGCCGATTTCCTGCACGCGATTGGCCTCTTCCGGCAGAACGCGGCGGCGGATATAGCCCTGTTTTCCCGAAGCGAGCTGGGCGGTCACGGCGGTCTCGTCGAGATCGGGGAAGATCGCTTTCAACTTTGCCGCAACGGTTGCGGGATCGCGCACCAGCGGAGCCCCGCCTTCGCCCAACGCCTTCGGGTTGAACCACAGAGCATAGGCCGGAAACGCACGGGCAAGCGGCACACCATTGCGATCGGTAATTTCCCCACGAGGGGGCAACAAGGCCTCTTCGAGCGACGTCCCGCGCAATCCCTGGTCGGACATGCCGAGATAGGAAATCCGCACCAGCGCCAGCAGGGCGACGAAAACGAAGCCCAGAACGATCCACAATATGCGCCAGCGAGCGAGCGTCAGCGAGCGCTGCCGCACGGTGACCAGTTGGACGCGGCCGGAGGCCACGGCCATGCTCACCGCCCCGTGCCCGCTCTTGCCTGCGGCGATCGCAGGCCCGAAGCCGGAAAAGGCGTTCACTGGCTCACCTCGGCAACCGCGGCCATGGAGACGGCAGGGCTGGCGAGCCGGTCGGCCAGAGCCTCCGTCGCCGCCAATTCATGCTTTGCCGGCCGCGCCTTTTCGCGTCCCGCCGGATCGTCCTCCAGCCAGTCGGCAAACAACCCGTCTTCTTCTGCCGCCGGGCGGTTGAGCGCGACGCGGACCGGGTCGGGCGCATGGAGGCCGCGCGGGGCACCCAGTACGGCGAGCTGCCTTTCGCTCTCGAGATACTGGTCGGCGCGAGGCGCGGAATATCCGAATTCCACTGCATTCCAGTCGGATAATTGTTGCTGGCTGGCGCGCGTCTCGAATTCGGTTTCAAGCATGAGCTTGGCACGCTGCGCGGCAATGATCTGGCGTTCGGCCAGACGCACGTCGCTCTTCACCGCATTGACCTTGAAGGTCAGTGCGAGGAGCAGCGCGAAACACACGCCGAGGACCAGTGCCCAGCCGATCTGCCTGATGCGCGACCCGCCGACCATCACGCTGCCTCCCGCGCAGGCGTCGCCGTGCGCGTTGCATGGCGCAGAACCGAGGAACGCGAACGCGGGTTGCGCTCGATTTCCGCATCTGTCGGCTTTATCGCTTTGGAGATCTTCGAAAAAACCGGATCGTCCCGCGCAACCATTGGGACATGACGCGAGGCGCTCGGGGTTGAGGACGCCTCGCGCAGGTAGCGCTTGACGATCCGGTCTTCGAGGCTGTGGAAGCTGACCACCGCAAGGCGGCCCCCTTCCCGCAGCAGGTGTTCGGCAGCCGACAATCCTTGGGACAGTTCGTCGAGCTCGCCGTTCACGTGAATTCTGATGGCCTGAAAGGTGCGGGTGGCCGGGTCTTTCTTGTCATGCGGCTTGTGACCCAAGGCCTTGCGTACCACGCGGGCCAGCGCCCCGGTGGTTTCCAGCGGACGCGCGGCGACAATCGCCCGCGCGACGCGGCGCGACTGGCGCTCCTCGCCATAGGTATAGAGGACATCGGCGATGGACGCCTCGTCGGCGGTGTTGAGGAAATCCGCCGCGCTTTGGCCGTCCTGGCTCATCCGCATGTCGAGCGGACCGTCGGACGAGAAGGCAAATCCGCGATGCGCCTGGTCGAGTTGCATCGAGGACACGCCGATATCCATCACCACGCCGTCGACCTTCGCGACGCCGTTCGATGTCATGACGTCGAGCATCTCCGAAAAGCGGTGCGGATGAAGAGTGAGGCGTGGCGGATTGTCCTCCGTTTCGCGCCAGGTGCGGCCCTGGGCAATTGCGTCGGGATCCCGGTCGAAGGCATGCACGGTCGCGCCGCGATCCAGCAGCGCACGGGTGTAGCCGCCCGCGCCGAAGGTCGCGTCGATCACGACGTCGCCGGGCTGCGGATCGAGCGCCTCGATCACTTCGTCGAGCAGGACGGGGATGTGCGGGGCGCCGGTCATTTGCCTTTCGCCTTTGCGTCGGCAAGGAAGCTCTCGCAGGCGGCCTTGGCGCCCGCCCAATCGTCGCCCATCTTGCCGAGCTGATCCGGGTTCCACAGGGTGAAGAAGCGGCCGCCGCCCTGAAAATAGAGACCGCCCTCGATCTGGCCGAGCGTGCGCAGATGGTCGGGCATGACGAACCGCCCGCTATCGTCGAAAGGCAATTCCTGAAAGCCGAAGAGCTGGCTGGAGCGGGTATCGCGATCGAAGTCTTTCCCGAGACGAACCGCCATTTCCTCTTCGCGGTCGAGCTGGGCTTCGAGTTCGGGCTTACGGGACAGGCCGAAGCCGACCAGGCAGGTCCATGTCGGGTGCTTCATCAGACACAAAACGCGCCCGTCGCTGCTTTCCTTGACCGCTTTGCGGAAGAGGGGCGGAAGCACGAAGCGGCCCTTGTCGCCCGCGGGCGAATAGGCCTGTCCGCTATACCCTCCGAAAGACACTGTACCCAAACCCCGAAATCGGTTTTGCTTACCTCCCCATCTGACAAGACTTCTCCGCACTCGCCCGAGCATGCGGGCGAGCCACCCAGCCTGCGGGCCGGGCGCGCATAGACAGTGCTTGTCCGATGTGGTCCGGGTTTACAGCGGGAGAGGCGGGGATGGAAGGGAAATTTGCGGGATTTTACGGGAAAAGCTGACAAACCTCTGATTTACATTGCTATTTTTCCCACCGTCATTCTTGAACACCCTACCAATTCCTTAACGAAAGGTTTGGAAAAGCGCGTGTTTTCAAGGAATCGGTCAAGCGTTCGGGGCGGGCCGCCGGGCTCTGCCCGCGATTTCCCGTCTCAGGCCGCGTCGGCGGTTTCATCCGGCTGCGCGAGGTCGCGCTGCTCGTCCATCAAGGGGCGAAGAAGATGCCAGAGTGCGTCCCTGCGTGCCGAAGGGACCGGGTCGGCCCCCTCCCAATCGAGCACGGCGGCATCGGCGTAAAGGACCGCCGACCCTCGCCCGCGCACGCACCGGGCAAACAGCCCGTCGCCCATGGGCTGGCACGGCCGATCCGCCGCGCCGGTATCCTTGCGGATGAACCGGCCTCGCAAATTCACCGGAAAGCCCCGGCCATCGACTTCGATCATTCTATCGCCGCCAGGCTGATCCTCGTCGAATTGCAGCTCCACGCCCCAGCGTGACAAGATCGGCGAAAGCAGAACCACATCCTGCGGCCTGCGCCGGTCTCCGATCGGATAGCGCGTGTGCCGGGTCAGCATCGGATCGGCGAGGATCACCGCCTTGCCTCCCTCTGCCACCCATCGGTCGAACGCGACGTTTTCCGACGGCGCAAGCGGTCTGGGCTGCGCCAGGATTACGCGGTCCAGGCCTGCCAGCGCATCTTGCTCAAGCGTATCGAGGGGAACCAGTTCAAAGCGCGTTTCGAGTTCCGCGCGCACCCAGTCGGACTTTCCTTCGCCATCGATGAAAGTCCCGATTTCGCCCTCACCCCAGTAAAGCGGTATGCTCGTGAAAAGGCCCAAGCGGGGTTTGGGCAGATCTTCGTGATCGGCCTGCCCTGCCGAACAGGCAGCAGCCAGCAGCGCAAGAAAGGGCAGCAGCGCCCTAGTTCTGAGCCGCTGGAACATCGTCTTCGGTCTGCGGGCCGGATGTCGGAATGGCGGTGGCGGTTACATCCGGCTCTACCGGCAGATCGGGCACCACCCCTGCCTCGACCAACGGATCGTTCTGCGGAGCGGCCTGTGTCGGTTCGGTCGTCGGCGCGGCAGCGGGCACGGTGGTCGCGTCGGTTTCGGCAGCGCGGTCCTGAACGATGCTCGCCAGCCCGATCAGCAGGATCATCATGACAATTCCGGTGATGCCGATCTGCAACCGCTGCACCGTCCGCGCACGCCGCGCATCGTTGCCGGGCACGTCGGGCAGGTCGCCAACCAGCGGCTTACGGCTCATATCGAAGAATTGGTGCACGCGCATGAACCTAGGGAGGCCCGCCCATCAGTCAATCGTCCGTTTGCAACCAGTCAAACACCGGCAAGCCCTTCGCCGCCAGCCATTCCGCATTATAAAGCGTCGAGAGGTAGCGAAAACCCGTGTCGCACAGAATCGTCGCGACACGAGGATTCTCGCGCCCTTCGGCGACCAATTGCTTGCCGAGCGCGATCGCTCCGGCAACATTGATGCCGCTGGACAGGCCAAGGCACAGCCCCTCGTCGCGCAGCAGGCGGGCGACCCAATCCAGGCCTTCCTCATCGGAGACGCGGAATTGCGTGTCGATGGGCGCGCCTTCGAGATTGGCGGTGATACGCCCCTGCCCGATACCCTCCGCCACGGAAGATCCTTCCGCCTTCAGCTCGCCATGGGCAAAATAGTTATACAGCGCCGCGCCATGCGGATCGGTCAGCGCGATGGTGACGTTTTCGTCCAGTTCCTTGAGCCCCATCCCGACTCCGGCGATCGTCCCGCCGGTGCCGGCTGCGCAGGTAAAACCGTCGATCCGGCCATCGAGCTGATCCCACAGCTCCTTCGCGGTCGTCTCGATATGCGCCTTGCGGTTGGCCGTATTGTCGAACTGGCCCGCCCAGATCGCGCCGTCGATCTCTTCCGCCATGCGGCGCGAGACGTGCTGGAAATGGTTGCAGTCGGCATATTTGGTCGGCGGGACGGTGACCAGCTCCGCGCCCAGCGCGCGGATGGTCTGCATCTTTTCCTTCGACTGGTTGTCCGGCATTACGATGATCGTGCGATAGCCCAGGGCATTGGCCACCAGCGCGATGCCGATACCGGTATTGCCGGCCGTGCCTTCGACCACCGTACCGCCGGGTTTCAATTCGCCCCGCTCTTCCGCATCGCGGATGATGTAAAGTGCTGCGCGGTCCTTCACCGAGGCGCCGGGATTGGCGAATTCGCATTTGCCGAAGATATCGCAACCGGCTTCCGCGCTCGGCCCCTCCAGGCGGACGAGCGGCGTATTGCCGATGAGGTCGAGCGTCTGCTCGCGTACGGGAATTGTAGTCATGCATGCGGAGGTAGTGCGCCCCCGATGCGAGCGCAAACTACAAGCGCTTGCAGGGCGGAAAGGGGGATTGAGTGTTTGTTCCGTGCGCCCCGAACACCCGCCCGGCCCGTGGATGTTCCATCCCGCGCGCCTGCCGGTGTTCTTGTTGGGTGCGGTCAGGACATCCGTCCCGACCTTGCTGTTCCAGCCTGCTCCCCCTCCCGGCCGCCCCCGACCGCCCACAGAATACCATGCCTTGGGTGGCCGGGAGGGGAGCGGGATGGGACAGGGCGCAGCGACTGACGCAGTCAGGTGCGAACAGACGCCATTAATCCTCCGGCGCGATCGTAACCTTCAAGCCGTCCAGTTCCGCCGTAAACGGGATCTGACACGACAGGCGCGACGTAGCTACGCGATGGTCGGTCGATTCGAGCAGATCGTCCTCATCCTCGCTCATTTCGGGAAGCTTGTCGGCAAAACCCGCATCGACATGGACGTGACAGGTCGCGCAGGAACAGCAGCCACCGCATAATGCGAGGAGTTCGTCGAAGCCGTTGTCGCGGATCGCTTCCATAACGGTCAGGCCGTCGGCGACATCGATCTCGCTTGTTTCGCCTTCGCGGGTGGTCACGATCAGTTTGGGCATTACGTCTATCCTCGGTTGCAAAGGGCCACTGGCCCAACCTATGCGTGGCGCTGCTATTCAATCGCGACGGGGAAGGCAAGTTCACTCGCCATGGGGCTGACCAATGCACAATTGCGCGAGCATCTGGATATTGTCGCTGCGGACGACGCGGCGGTGGCCGCGGCGATCATGCGTTGCGGTTATCCCGAAGAACGCATCCGTCCGATCGGCTACAAAACCTTGCTGCGTACGATTGTGGGCCAACAGGTCAGTGTGGCGGCTGCCGCATCGGTCTGGAACAAGCTCGAAGCGGAGCTGGGCGAAGACATGCCCGCGCATGAATTGCTTTCGAGAGATTTCAATACCTTAAGGGCATGCGGGCTGTCGCGGCAGAAACAGGGCTATGCGCGATCGCTATGCGAACTCGTCGCCAATGAGGAAATCTGCCTCGAAGATCTGCCGACGGACGACGAAGAAGCGATTGCGGAATTGACCCGGATCAAGGGAATCGGCCGCTGGTCGGCAGAGATATATCTGTTGTTCGCCGAAGGCCGTCCGGACATCTGGCCCGCAGGCGATTTGGCCGTTCAGGAAGCGGTCGGTCGGCTTCTCGACCTGCCGGAACGACCGAGCGAGAAGCAAACGCGAGCCCTAGGCGAGCAATGGCGGCCCCATCGCGGCGCGATGGCCATCTTCACCTGGCACACCTATAACAACGCGGCGCTGTAGAGCCGCTGGAGGGAGAGAGAACATGAGCGATCGCAAGGCGATTTTCATCACCGGGGGCGGCTCCGGCATCGGGCGGGCGGTCGCCCTGTATTTCGGCGCGCGCGGGTGGTTCGTCGGCCTTGGCGACATCGACAAGGCGGGCATGCGCGAAACCGAAGAGCAGATCGGCAACGGCTTCGTCTATTCGCATGTTCTCGACGTCCGCGACCGCGCGGCCTGGGACGAAGCGCTCGAAGCCTTCTCGGTTGCGGCCGGCGGTCGCATCGACGTGGTGTTCAACAATGCCGGCATCCCGCTCGGCGGATCGCTGCTCGAAAACAGCACCGAAGAAATCGAGCGCTGCCTCGACATCAACTTGAAAGGCGTGCTGTTCGGTGCGCAGGCCGCGTATGCCCACCTCCAGAAGACCGCGCCGAGTTCCTGCCTGCTCAACACGGCCAGCGCGGCGGGCATTTACGGCACGCCCGGGGCCAGCGTCTATTCGGCGACCAAATTCGGGGTTCGCGCGATTACCGAAAGCCTCGATGGCGAATGGGCCGAGGATGGCATCAGGGTGCGCTCGCTAATGCCCAGCTTCATCGACACCCCGCTGCTCGACCATAACCCCAATGCGCGGACCAATGAAGGCATCCGCCAGCGGGTGCGGGACGCGGGGCTGGAGATAACGCCGGTCGAGGAAGTCGCTGCCGCGGCCTGGGCCGCAGTCCATGGCGAAAAGCTGCACACCACCGTGGGCAAGACCGCCAAGACCATGGCCTTCGCCGCGCGCTGGCTGCCTGGCCGCGTCCGCAAGCAGACCCGTTCGTCGTTCCGCCCGCTGGGCCAGTAACGCCTTTCGGAGCCATATACATGCGATTGCTTTCCGTTTTCGGTGCTGCCACGGCGCTGGCGTTCGCTCTACCCGCCTCCGCGCAACTCACCGGTGGCGAGCCGCTCGCGGTCGCCACGACCTATACGGTCGAAACCGGCGTTCTGGACGGGGAAAGCCGCAAGATAACTGTGCGTCTTCCGACCGGCTACGATAAGGAGCCGGAAAGACGCTATCCCGTGGTCTATCTCCTCGATGGCGGGCCGGACCAGGATTTCGAGCACATTGCCGGTATCGCCCAGAGCCGCGATATGAACTGGTCGTTCGCCCCCTTCATCCTCATCGGCATCGAAAGCGTGAACCGCCGAAAGGAACTATCCCCACCGGTCGCCGATCCGAAGCCCTATCAAGAATTTCTGCGGGCCACGCCCGGCGGATCGCCCAGCTATCGCCGCTTCCTGCGCGAAGAGCTGAAGCCGCTGGTCGAGGCGAGTTTCCGCACCAATGGGCGCGACGCGATCATCGGAGAATCGCTTGCCGCGCTGTTCGTGGTGGAAACCCTGCTCGAGGAACCGACACTGTTCGACGATTACATCGCCATCTCGCCCAGCATGTGGTGGGAGCAGATGAAATACGGCAAGCAAGCTGCCGCCTATTTCGCGCGGCACCCGGAGGGAGACCGCCGCCTCTATCTCACCACCGCCAATGAAGGCGACTGGCACCGCGAGGGGACCGAACGGCTGGTCGATGCGCTGCGCGCCTCGGCGCCCGACGGGCTTGCCTGGACATTCGTCGACGCGGGCGAGAGCGAAACGCACGGAACGCTTTACCATCCGATGGCGCTCGATGCCTTTCGCCTGCTCTTCGCCGCGCCGCAGCGCGAGTATAAGAGCTATCCGCTGATCGGAGGACCCGAAGTGGGAGAGCGTACGCCAGAAGAACAGGCGCGCGCCGACACCGAATGCACGCTGGAAAACAGCCGCTGGACGACACCCGGCGCGGCCTCACGGGGCCGTGCCCGCCTGTATTACGAATGCCTGCTCTACGACCTCGGACCGCGCCCGCGCGAGGGAACGCTAGGCCAGTAGTGCGTCGATCTTGCGCGCCATCTTGACGTCGCGCCGGCTCAGCCCATCCGCATCATGCGTGGTGAGCGTGATTTCCACGCGGTTATAGACGTTGAACCATTCGGGATGATGGTCGCGCGCCTCCGCGATCATCGCAACGCGGGTCATGAAAGAAAAGGCTTCGGAAAAGTCGCCGAACTCGAAGGTGCGTTGGATGGCCTTGCCCTCGCGCGTAAGCGCCCAGCCCTTCAGCCCGCTCAGCCAGCTATCGCGTTCCTCTGCGGTCAATTGCTCGACGGTCATGGGCACGAATCTCCTCTTCCTTGTCGCTGGGGGCGCTTTTGCCTATCGCCCCTGCCCATGCAAGCTCGCCTCGTCGCCAAGGATATTGCCTGCCGCCGCGGGGAGCGGCTGCTGTTTCGTGGACTCACGCTTGAATGCGGTGCGGGCGATGCGTGCCATATCACCGGCGCGAATGGCATAGGCAAATCCAGCCTCATGCGCATCCTTGCCGGACTCTTGCGACCCTATGCCGGCAAAGTGGATCGCAAGGGCGCCATGGGTCTGGTGGACGAACGACTCGCTTTCGATGCGAACCTTCCACTCGGCAAGGCGCTGGCTTTCTGGCAACGGATCGATGGCTGCCGAGAACCCGGGCGCGCGCTCGAACTGCTCCAGCTTGGACCGTTGATGGATGTGCCGGTACGCTATCTTTCCACAGGCCAGAAGAAACGCGCCGCGCTGGCCCGCCTGCTCAACCGGGGGTGTCCCATCTGGCTGCTGGACGAACCGCTCAACGGGCTCGACAGCCAGGCGCAGAAAACCTTCGAGACACTGATCGAACAGCACTGCGCCGGTGGCGGGATTGCGATCGTTGCTTCGCACCAGCATATCGCCCTCCCCTCGCCGACCCGCGTCGAGCTGGCGGAGTTCGCCGCATGATCGGCACGCTTCTGCGACGGGACCTCGGATTGCTGCTGCCCGGCGGGCGTGGCGGCGGCGGCGTTCTGCCGCTCCTCTTCTTTCTTGCCGTTGCGATGCTTTACCCCTTCGCCGTGGGGCCGGACGCGCAATTGCTCGCCCGTACCGGAGGCGGTGTGATCTGGGTGGCCGCCCTTCTGGCAGCGATCCTTCCGCTCGAAAAATTGGTGTCGGGCGATCTCGATGCCGGGGTTTTCGACCAGTTGCACCTGCGGGGCATAAGCGAGGAGCTGGTCATGGCGGTACGCTTGCTGGCGCATTGGTTGGCCTTCGCCCCCTTGCTGCTTCTCGCGACGCTTCCCGCGGCCGGATTGCTGGGCCTCGATGGCCCCACGACCCGCACGGTTCTGCTCGGCCTGCTTGCCGGAACACCCGGGCTCGCTGCCGTGGGGCTCGCCGTGGCAGCCCTTACCGCAGCCCTGCGCGGAGGAGCGGCACTGGCCGGTCTGATGGTGATCCCGCTGGCCGTTCCCATTCTGATTTTCGGGGCCGGAGCGCTTTCTACCACCGGCGATGGCGGGATCGCCCTGGCCGCCGCGATCAGCCTGGGCCTGTGCGCCGTGACGCCCTTCGTCGCAGGCGCCGCAATACGTTCCGCGCGCGAAGGGTAATTGGCGAACGCCCGTCCGCCCGCCCACGTTTCTTCAGTATGGCGGCTTATGCAGCCCTTTGGGGCTTTCGGTAAATATTTCCACGCCGTCTTCGGTAATCCCGATCGAATGCTCGAACTGTGCCGACAGTGACTTGTCGCGGGTCACAGCCGTCCAGCCGTCGCGCAAAATCTTGGCGTGGGGCCGCCCGGCATTGATCATCGGCTCGATGGTGAAGAACATTCCGGCTTTCAGTTCCGGCCCGGTGCCCGCGCGCGCGGCGTGGATCACCTCCGGCGCATCGTGGAACAGGCGGCCCAGGCCATGGCCGCAGAACTCCTGCACCACGCCATAGCGGAACTGGCGCGCATGCGCTTCGATCGCGGCGCCGATATCGCCCAGCCGCGCGCCGGGCCTGGAAGCCGCCTCGATCCCCAGCATCAGGCATTCATAGGTGACCTCCACCAGCCGCTTGGCCTTGATCGAGGGTTCACCGGCAAAAAACATGCGGCTGGTATCGCCGTGCCAGTCGTCCAATAGCGGGGTCACGTCGATATTGACGATATCGCCTTCCTTCAGTGCCTTGTCCGAAGGGATGCCGTGACAGATCACATGGTTGATCGACGTGCAGCAGCTATGCGTGTAACCGCGATAGCCCATGGTTGCAGGCACCGCGCCGGCATCCAGCATCATGGTCCGCGCCTTGTCGTCGATCTCGCCCGTGGTCACGCCCGGCTTCACGAAGCTGGTCAGTTCGTCGAGGATTTCGGCCGCCAGGCGACCTGCCTTGCGCATTCCCTCGAAGCCTTCCGGCCCATGGAGCTTGATCGTGCCGTCGCGATAGACAGTCTCGTCCGCGTCGATTACCTGATATTCGGTCATCCCGCCCACATAGGCGCTTTATCCGCCGATTGCGAGATGCCTAACCGCGGACGCTGAAGGCATCCGCATATTCCGGCTTCACCGCGTCGATCACACTGGCTGTCACATCGAAGTCCAGTTCGTAATCGCCCTCGGCATAGGCGCCCGCGACATAGGGTCCGAAATAGACCGAAATGCGATCGAACGTCCTGCCATTGGAAGATCCGATCAAAATGCTGGCTTCGTCGAGGCCGGGGCACTTGTCGAATATGTCGTCGCTGCCCTCCTCGACTTCCATGCCGCGGCGTTTTTCCCGCGCTTTGTTCAGGGTATCGCACAAGCGCTGGCCGATGCCCTGCTCTAGCGCGACGGGCGAAGTGAACAGTTCGATCCCCTTCATGGCTTTTTCCGCCTCGCGGTCCCAGACCAGCGACTGGACACCATACATGCCGTGCGCTCCTCCGGAATAGGTCGCTAGGTGGCGCGACAGGCTGAGATAGCCGGGAATGTCGGCAACCACTTTCCATTCTACCGAGGTGCTGTGCTGGCGCGGCGTCCATTCCTGTCCTTGCGCCGCGTCCCAGTCCTCATCGGATTCTTCTTTTAATTCTTCGCGCACCCCTTTGGCCTTTGTCTCCAGATAGGCCGAGAGCTTCGGTTCGGCGGCTGCCTCGGCGGGCCAGGAATAGGCGAAATCGTATCGGTCCGTCTCCTCCGCGATGGATCGCGCCTCGGCTGTCGCTATCGCGCCTGCGGATGCGAGAGCCTGAGCGTCGCTGCTCTGGGGATCGGTGCCGTCTGCCGTCTTCGCATACTCCGCACCATCGGAGCAGGCCGCACTCGACAGGGCGAGCGAAATCAGGAACAGGGGCGCACGCATCGCGGTTTCCTTTACGAATACGATTATTACAGGGACAGTCCGACTATGGCCGACAACCACCCGCTTATCCAGCCCGACCGGGGGCAGGAGGCGATTTCGATCCACCTCGTCAACCGCGAGGGCTTCCCCGAGTGGATCAAGCAGCTCTCGGCTGGCCAGCGCGCGGCATTGGAGGCGCAGAAATTCGACGGTAGCGGATATCAAGTCGGCATTGTTCCGGCGAAAGACAATGCCGAAGACGGCTGGTTCGCGGTGGGCGGCGTGGCCAATCCACAGGACCTTTCGAGCTGGTGCATGGCAAAGCTGGCCGAAAGCCTGCCCGAGGGGATCTATCGCCGCGCCGATGGCGAGCCCGGACCCGCGCTTCATGGCTGGCAGACCGCGCAATATGTTTTCGACCGGTACAAAAAGCCCGAACGACCGGTCGGGCCGCGTGTGCTGCTGACCAAGAATGTGAAGGCGATCGGCGGCGCAGTGGCGGAAGCGCGGGCCGTGTGCCTCGTGCGCGATCTTGTGAACACGCCTGCCGAAGATCTGGGGCCTGCTGCGCTGGAGGAGCAATGCGAAAAGCTGGCCAAGCAGCATTCGGCCAGCCTGACTGTGACCAGAGGCGATGCCCTGGAGCAGGAATACCCTATGGTCCACGCCGTGGGCCGCGCCGCCGCACGCCATCACGCGCCGCGTATCATGCACCTGACCTGGGGCAAGGAAGGCGATCCGGTCCTCGCGATCGTGGGCAAGGGGGTGTGCTTCGACAGCGGCGGGCTGGACGTCAAGAGTTCCTCCGGCATGTTGCTGATGAAAAAAGACATGGGCGGTGCGGCCCATGCGATCGCGCTGGCCGGGCTGGTCATGGATGCGGGGCTGCCCGTGCGGTTGCACCTGCTGGTTCCGGCAGTCGAAAACGCGATCAGTTCCAACAGTTTCCGTCCCGGAGACGTGCTCAGATCCCGCAAGGGCCTGACCGTGGAGATCGGCAATACCGATGCCGAAGGCCGGTTGATCCTGGGCGATGCGCTGCAACGTGCAAGCGAGGAAAAGCCCGACTTCATCATCGATTTCGCCACACTGACCGGAGCGGCACGCGTGGCGCTGGGTCCGGAGTTTCCCGCGCTCATGACCCGTCAGGATTCCACCGCCGCAGCCCTTATAGCGGCTGGCAAGGCACATGATGACGAACCCTGGCGCCTGCCCCTGCCCGATGCCTATCGTGAATGGCTGAATTCCGACATTGCCGATATTCAAAATGCGCATGGGAATTCTTTTGCCGGAGCCAGCGTGGCGGGTCTGTTCCTCGACAGATTCGTCGGCGAAGGGATCGACTGGGCACATTTCGATACCTTTGCCTGGCGCCCGGTCGCCAGGCCCGGTCGCCCCAAGGGCGGGGATGCCTATGGACTGCGTGCCGCCTGGCACATGCTGCGCGATCGTTTCGGGGGAGGCTGAACGGCGTTGCCTTGCTTGAACAGTCCAGCAAGGCTAAGCGCCCGCAACGTTCACAACCGGATTCTTCACACAGCGTGACTGTTCCAGCCAGCTATTCCCTTCCCGAAAAGACTGTCGGACTGAAAGGCCGGGTCGAAAGGCCCGCCCCGGGAACGCTGCCCTTGCGTGGGGATCTGGCGCATATTGCGCTGGCGGAGGATTTTCTGGCCGCCCACTACGTCATTCCGCATGTGCGGCAAATCGGCCCGCAGCCTGTCGCGCTGAAGCTCGCCATGCGCGATGATGCCGATACCGGCGCCACGGTCGACGCAGGCGCGGAAATCGAATTGCTGGATTGCGCTGGTGACTGGGCATGGATCGCCTGCGGCCCCAAAGGGCCGAGCGGGTATGTCCGGCTTGACGCGCTGGCCCCTGCCAGTGACGCATAAGATCTTCATCGACGGCGCGGCCGGCACAACCGGCCTGGAAATCGCCGAAAGGCTCGAGGGCCGCAGTGAATTCGTGCTCCTCCGCCTCGACGATGCGCAGCGCAAGGATACCGGCGCGCGGCGCGAAGCGCTGAACGAAGCCGATATCGCCATTCTGTGTCTGCCCGATGATGCCGCGCGCGAGGCTGTGGAACTGATCGATCCGGCAAATGGCACGCGGGTGATCGACGCCTCGAGCGCCCACCGCACCGCCGAAGGCTGGTGCTACGGTTTTCCCGAACTGGTCGGGCGGGAGCGGGTCTCCGACGCCCGCCGGGTAAGCAATCCCGGCTGTTATCCGACCGGCTTTCTCGCCCTGGTAGCGCCGCTGGTCCGCGAAGGCATTCTTCCCGCCGACTGGCCCTATAGTGTCAATGCCGTGAGCGGCTATTCGGGCGGCGGCAAAGCTCTGATCGAGCGTTTCGAAGCCGACGGAGCGCCCGCTTTTCGCGCCTATGGCTACGATCTGGCTCACAAGCACCTGCCCGAGATGAAGACGCATGCCGGGCTCGAGCATCCGGTCCTGTTCGCGCCCTCGGTCGTCTCGGCATTCCGCGGCATGATCGTGGAAGTACCGCTGCACCTTGGTGCCATGGAAGGCGATCCGCATGCCGACAGCCTGCGCGATACGCTTGCGAGCTTCTACGAAGGCTCGCCGGTAGTGACGGTACACGGCAAGGCCCCGGTCGGCGAACTCCTGCTGGACAGGGATACCTCGCCTTCGGATGGCCTCGAACTGTTCGTTTTCGGCAATGAAGGCGGCTGGAACGCGCGCCTCGTCGCGCGGCTGGACAATCTCGGCAAGGGCGCTAGCGGGGCGGCGGTGCAAAATCTCAATCTGATGTGCGGCTTGCCGGAAACGGCGGGCCTGCGGCTGCCGAGTGCCTAAAAAACAGGCACTGCCTGTCCGCTCTTCGGGCACCATTGCCTATCCGCTCCTATCCGATCCACGCAAATCCGCCCGTTGCGCGTTTGGCACGGTTCTTGGAACACGGGCGAGCGCGATGCGTAAGTCACGTGCGATACGGGTACCTAAACTCTCGGGGGACACCGCCAGGTGAAAAAGATCGAAGCGATCATCAAGCCATTCAAGCTCGACGAGGTGAAGGAGGCGCTGCACGAAATCGGCGTGTCCGGCATCACCGTGACCGAGGCCAAGGGTTTCGGGCGCCAGAAGGGGCATACCGAGCTTTATCGCGGCGCCGAATATGTCGTCGACTTCCTGCCCAAGGTGAAACTGGAGGTCGTGGTCCCCGATGGCACTGCCGACCGCACCGTGGAAGCGATCGCCGCCGCCGCCCAGACCGGGCGTATTGGCGACGGCAAGATCTTCATTTCGCCGATCGAAGGCGCGCTGCGAATTCGCACGGGCGAAAAAGACGACGACGCAATCTGAGTTTTCGCGGGGACGACCCGCAACCGCAATTCCAGTTCAAACGGAGGCAATACCAATGGCAAGTGCAAGCGACGTCCTGAAACGGATCAAGGACGAAGGCATCGAGTGGGTCGATCTGCGCTTTACCGACCCCAAGGGCAAGTGGCAGCACCTGACCATGGTCGCGGGCGTACTCGGCGAAGACGAGCTCGAGGACGGCCTGATGTTCGACGGTTCCTCGATCGCCGGCTGGAAGGTTATCAATGAAAGCGACATGATCCTGAAGCCGGATCTCGACCGCGTCTATGTCGATCCCTTCAGCGCCGAACCGATGCTGATCGTCTTCTGCGACATCGTCGAACCCTCCACCGGCGAATGGTATGCCCGCGACCCGCGCTCGACCGCGAAGCGCGCCGAAGCCTACCTCAAGTCGACCGGCATCGGCGACACCATCTATGTCGGTCCGGAAGCCGAATTTTTCATGTTCGACGATGTCCGTTTCGAAGACGGCTATGCCGGATCGGGCTACGCCATCGACGATATCGAGCTACCGACCAATTCGGGCAAGGAATATGAAAGCGGCAACCTCGCCCACCGTCCGCGCGCCAAGGGCGGCTATTTCCCGGTGGCGCCCGTGGACAGCGCGGTCGACATACGCGGCGAAATGGTCTCGACCATGATCGAAATGGGCCTGCCCTGCGACAAGCATCACCACGAGGTGGCGGCCGCGCAGCATGAACTCGGCGTAACCTTCGGCACGCTCGTCGAGACCGCCGACAATATGCAGATCTACAAATATGTCGTGCATCAGGTCGCGCATATTTATGGCAAGACCGCGACCTTTATGCCGAAGCCGATCAAGGACGATAACGGTTCGGGCATGCACACCCATATGTCGATCTGGGACGGCGGCAAGCCGACCTTCGCCGGCAATCAGTATGGCGGCCTGAGCGAAAACTGCCTCTACTATATCGGCGGTGTCATCAAGCATGCCAAAGCACTGAACGCCTTCACCAACCCGACGACCAACAGCTATAAGCGCCTGGTTCCGGGTTTCGAGGCGCCCGTGCTGCTCGCCTATTCGGCGCGCAACCGTTCGGCTTCGTGCCGCATACCCTATGGCGCGGGCGACAAGGCCAAGCGTGTCGAATTCCGCTTCCCCGACGCGATGGCCAACCCCTATCTCGCCTATGCCGCGCTGCTGATGGCGGGCCTCGACGGGATCACCAACAAGATCCATCCGGGCGAAGCGATGGACAAAAACCTCTACGACCTGCCCCCGGCAGAGCTCGCCGACGTTCCGACCGTCTGCGGCAGCTTGCGCGAAGCGCTCGAAAGCCTCGAGGCGGACCACGACTTCCTGCTTAAGGGTGACGTCTTCACCAAGGATCAGATCGAAGCCTATTGCGAACTCAAATGGGAAGAGGTCCTGCGTGTCGAAACCACGCCCTGCCCGGCCGAGTTCGACATGTATTACAGCGCCTGATCCATCTCCGCCGATCAGGCGGATTTGATATCGAGAAGGCGGCTGGAGCGATCCGGCCGCCTTATTCGTTGGAAACCATGAAAAAGTGCGTCCTCACTGCAACATAACCCCGCAAAAAGGGTTCCTTGCTCCACCCAAAGCCCTTCCATTTTCGCCTATCTTGGGCCTAGAACATTCCCATGCGCGGTTCAGGGCCGCGCTTGCGAACCATTCCTGGAGGGGCTTTCGTAATGAAATCGAGTTTCAACCGTACGGGCGGTCGTCTGCTGGCGGGCGCCGCCACCATCGCTCTATCGACCGTCGCAATGAGCACGCCTGCTCACGCCATCGTGCCTAACGACAACTACACGCCAGACGATATCGTCGATGAAGATGAAGAATTTCGCGGCGTTGGTATGTTTTTCAGAAATGACGGTTTCGTCTGCACAGGTACTTTGATCAATCCGCGTACCGTGCTTTTCGCCGCGCACTGTGTGAACGGGGATGCAGACGATAATGTTGTCGATGCGACACGTTATCGCGAAGATGGCATACGCTCTGCCTTTTCGTTCAACTTCAATGCCCTGCCTGGCTTTCAAAACTGGTTCGCGAACGGTTTTGCCAGCAATCCGGATATCGCGGTCTTCAACGTCAATCGGATTTATTACGATTCGCGCTCACTGGAGGATCCTGCCGCGCAGGGTTTCTTGGAGGCCGATGTCGCAATTGCGAGTCTCGACACGCCGGCTGCGAATATCCCGACTTGGTCGCTGCTGTTCTCGCCGCTCCCCGCGCCGGGCGAAATCACCGACGAAGACGGCACCGGCTATCACGTGAACATTACCGGTTACGGTCGCACGGGCAATGGTACAGCTGGCGACATTCAGGCGATCGATTGGCGGCGTCGCGCGGCCGAGAACATGATCGGCGCCCTGACTTCGTTCGACTCGCGCAACGCCTTCCTTTTCGGCAATCCCGACAGCGGTTTGCCCCAAGTTCTCTATACGTTCGATTTCGACGATCCGAACAAGACCAACCCGTTCGACTTCAACCTTTTTAAGGATGAGCCGCGTGAACGCGAGGCCACGACTGCTGGCGGCGACTCGGGTGGCCCGCTGATCCTCGACGCAGCGAACAATCCAATAACCAACGAAGATCTGGTGATCGGGGTCCTCTCTGGCGGTTCGCGCTTTTTCGGCCCACAGGTCTTTTCCAGCTATGGTACCCAGACCTACTATCAGCCCCTTTTCCTTTATTGGGACTGGATCTCTGCCAACAATCCCTATCGCTATGTCACCGCCAAGGCGGGTGACGGCAATTGGGAAGATGCCAGCCATTGGGAGACCACACTCGACCCCAATTATCGCATTATCAATGCTGACGGCGATATCGTAAACGGGGTCCCCACGTCGCCGGGTGCGGGGACGGAAGGCGATGCTCCGCAATGGGGTGAAATCTGTTTCGACCGCGAGGGCGATAATCCAGGTGAGGGCTGCCAGGACCTATCCGACGGAGAAGAAACACCCCCGGCCCGCAATGGCGATGATACGACGACTTCGGCGATCGGCGAAGTCGATAGCGAGGTGCTCAACGCGCTGGGTGGCGGCAAAACCAAGGCATCGCCTGAAGCTGTCGCTGCTGCAGATGGCACCACTGCCGGTGGCCGCGGTGCATTGGCTCGTGATGGTCTGATCATGGCCAACGAGCCGCACAATGGTGGACCGGAATTCGCGGAAGAGGTCGCGCATGGTAACGGAGGTGTCGAGTTTGCGGAAGACGCTCCGCACGCGAGCGATGGCGGCGAGCCCGAATTCTCGGGCGATCCGCTTCCGGATCCTACGCTTGACAACGGCCTGCCCGGTGCGACCGACTTCGTGCCAAACAATATCGACCCGGTTGTCAGCGACGATGCGGACGTTAATGTCGATCCACGCTATTTCGATGTGACCCTCGCCAATGCGGGCACCACAACACTTAGCAGCGATGTTACTATCGACCGTCTCACCGTGCGCAGCAGCGCTGGCCTCAACATCACCGCAGATGGCAGTCTGACGTCGCTGATCGACATCAGCCAGTTCGGCGGAACGATCACGGTGAATGGCGGGCTGACTTCGGTCGGCGACTACACGATCTTTGGCGGCGCCCTGCAGGGTGGCGGCACGATCACCGCGCCGTTCGTCACCAACATCACTGGTGCGATATCGCCGGGCACGATTGGCGGCATCGACACGCTGACCATCGATGGTTCGGCCGTCCTCTCCTCCGGCTCCACCCTGATGATCGACATCGGTCCCGATAATAGCTCGGACCTGCTGGCAGTCACTGGTGAAGCATCGATCGGCGGCGTTGTAGCCGTGGGCGCGGGTATCACGCAGCAGGTCAATGGCCTTGGTCAGGAATATACCATCCTGACTGCCGCTGGCGGTGTTACCGGAACCTTCGAGCAAGGTGAACTGTCGGCCATCCTGCGCCAGAATTTCAGCTATACCGATACCGCAGTGCTGATGGAGATCATCGCTCTCAGCTACACCACGGCGATCGACCGGAACGATCCGGTTCAGCTCGGCTATGCACGTCTGTTCGACCAGAACCGTGGCAATGCCGCCCTGGCCGAGCTTTACGGGCTCGACTTCGCCGATGCGGCCACCATCCAGGCGACCTTCACCGGCCTGGCTCCGGTTGCGGAATCGGCAGCGCTGCAGTTGACCGCGCAGTCGTACAACAACCTGCAGTCGTTCAATGCTTCGCGGCTGCGTGAGTCGACCCTGGAGAGCTCGGGTGGCACCATCGCCACGCTCGGCAATCCGATCCAGACGGCGCAGATGCAGGTTTCGCGTGGCAGCCAGCCGGTCACGGCCGGTGCCCTCGGCCTCGACCAGGCAAGCGAGCCCACCCGTGTCCGCGATGGCGCCATCCGCGAGGACTTCGCCATCTACCTCGCCGGCGGCCTGCTCAACGGCGAGGGCGAATCGATGCCGGGCTACACCGCAGCGGATACCGACGTCGACGGCTACTTCTTCGGGGGCGGTATCGAGCATTTCCCGAACGAAAGCTCGATGGTCGGCCTGTCGCTCTACTATTCGGATCTCGACGCGGATGTCGTGCTCGACCAGGAAGCCGAATCCAAGATGCTGGCGGTCTCGCTCTACGGTAGCGCGAAGACCGTGGACGGCTTCGTCATCGACGGGCAGGTCAGCCTGACCGATCTCGATGTCGACACGCGGCGGACGGTGGCGTTCCTTGGTGGGACGCAGACGCTGACCAGCGAGAGCAGCGATGGCGGCCTCACCGCAGCGCTCGGCCTCTCCTACGATCTCGAAGGCCCGCTCGGCACGATCTCGCCGGGGATCGAGCTGCGCTACGCGGATCAATCCTTCGACGTCGTTACGGAAACCGGAGGGCCGCTCGCCTTGCAGATCACCCGCGAGGACTTCGAAAGCCTCCAGGGCCGGATCGGTCTGGACTATCAGAAGGTCAGCAGCGGCTTCCAGCTCGATGCCAATTTGGACTTCGTGCACGAGTACAAGGACGGCCCGTACTGGTTCGCCGCGAACTTCGCGAACGGAACCGGCCCGGGCGCGATCTTCCCGATCGCCAGCCCCGACAAGAACTGGGCCGAAGCAGGGCTTTCGGCGCAGGTCCGCAGCGGAGCGGCAAGCTTCGGCCTCGGCGTCGACACGACAATCGGACGCAAGAACGCCAACGCGCAGACCTATCGCGCCACGGCTACTTTCAAGTTCTGATTTAACGACGCTTTTTGCTCGAAAGGAATGGGCCGTCCGGGAAACCGGGCGGCCCTTCTTTTGTTCGGTCGGACAATAGCTTCGCGCGGCTTGTCCGTAGCGATCGACGGCTCTCGCGTGTTCAGGCCGCACGATGACGGGAGGCGATCCATCCGCACTTTGGCCCGGAGCACGCCGGGCGACCGGAGACCTCATTCGGAACCGGAACGCGCCCGCTCCCGTTACAGGCAAAAGGAGTTAACAAATGAGACTTTTGCTTGCTGGCGCGGCAGCCCTCGCGCTCGCCGCAGGTAGCGCCCATGCCGATCCCGGCAAGGGCAATGGAAATCCGAAGGCCGCCGAACAACGCGGCCCTTCCAAGGCGGATCGCGGCAAGGCCGACCGCTCCGACAGAAGAGTCGATGTCCACGATAATCGCGGCTGGGCCGATGCCGTCGACAGACCGACAGGTCCCGGCGTTATGAAAGATCGCGCCCCGCGCGAGAACCGACGCGCCAAAGACAAAAACGCTGAACGGCATGTCGGCGCCGCGCTCGAAAAGCGTATCGACCGCAATGCCCTTGCACGCGAGACGACCGGGCCACGGCTCCGCAATATCGAGCGCGTGCGTTTCGACCGTGATCGCGCATTTCTGACGCGGGATCGCAATCGCAGCGCTATCGCCGGATGCCCGCCGGGTCTGGCGAAGAAGCGTAATGGCTGCCAGCCCCCGGGGCAGGCCAAGAAATCCACCTATCGAAATGATCGCTGGAATGGCTACAAATATCGGCCCGGCTTGTTCGGCCTGACCAATTACGCTCCCGGCTCCTATTTTTACCGCGATGGGTACCTCTTGCAGCGCGGCGGAAGCGGCAATATCGCCGGCTACATTCCGCTGCTCGGCGGAGCGCTGGCGATCGGGAATGCGTGGCCTTCGACCTACGAGAGCTATGCCCTGCCAGACTATTATGTCGACTATTACGATCTCGGGCCGGTTTCGTCATACCGTTACGCGGACAATGTCATTTATCGGGTCGACCCGGAAGACGCCGCGATAACGTCTGTGGCGGCCTTGCTGACCGGCGATGAATTCACCATCGGGCGTCCGATGCCGTCGGGATACGATGTTTACAACGTGCCCTATTCCTACCGGGATCGGTATTACGATACTCCGGAAGCCTGGTATCGGTATTCGGACGGTTACGTGTACCGGATCGACCCCAAAACACAGCTTGTGGCAGCTGCCATCGATCTGCTGGTTTGAGGAGGGCACGACATGATAAAGACATGCAAAACCGCCCTTACCGCATTCGCATTGGCCTCGTTACCGCTGATCGCGGCATGTGGTGAGCAAGACGAGACGCCTGCCGAAACCGCGACACGCGACGACGGCACGCTCACGCTCGCTGCTGGCCTCGGCGCGGACGAGCAATTGGATACACTGCGCAGGGCCATTGAACAGTCCGAGCTATCAGGCGTATTCGAGGGGGCGGCAAGCTATACCATGCTCGCGCCGCGCGACGCAGCATTCGAAGCCTTGGGCGAAGAGGGCGCCGATCTCCTCCGGGAAGAGCAACGCCCGCTCCTCGTCGCAATTCTGCGCGATCATTTGCTGCCCGGTCATCTCACTCCGGAAGCGATTGGCGAGGCGATCGATCAGGCCGGAGGCCCCGTCACGATGACCACACTCGGCCAGACAACAGTCACGTTCGACAGAGACGGAGATCGACTGAGCGTCGCAACGGGCGACACATCTCGCGCTGCTTTTTCAGGGGCTGCCATTGCCGCGAACAATGGCGTCGTGATCCCCATCGATGCCGTTCTGCTCCCGCCCAAAGGCTGAAGGGTGCTCAATAATCGCGGCTGATCTCGGCAACGACGCTCTCGCGTCCGACGGTCGAGACAGCCGCCAGCAATGACAACCAACTGGTGACGCGGAACTCCACCTCGGTCGCGCTGTAACCACGCCCATCGGTGATGATTTCCGCATAGAACCGGCGACCGAAATTCTTGCCGAGAGCAACCCCCGTGCCGCGGCCGAGTGCCGGGTCCGCACTGACGATCCGCAGACGGTCCAAGCCGATCGCACTGCGAAGCTGATTGATCGGATCCATGCCGCCGCCACCGCGCAGACTTGCCACCGCCGCGCCGAGCTGCACGGCATCCGTGGCGGAGAGGCTGGTGACAGACCCGCCGAACAGCAAGCGGGCGAGCAGTTCCTCTTCGGGCAGGGCCGGGTTGGAGCTGAAGGCGATTTCTGGTTGCGTGGCGCTGCCCCTCACTGTCGCTTCCACGGTCAGCCCGTCGCGCTGTGTCTCCGCTCGGATATCCAGTCGGGGATCGACCGGCACATTCTCGTCGAATTCGATCTCGCCGCGGGTAAGCTCGAACCGTGTTCCCGCGAAGGTATAGTCGCCGCGGACCACTTCGGCTCTGCCGCCGATCCGGGGATCGTCGGTTGTCCCGCGCAAAATGACGTCCGCCGACCATTCGCTATCGAGCCCCATGCCGTCGACATCGATACGGCTGGCAGCCCGCGCATCGATAAGATAGCGCCACGGCCTCCCGGGGGCAGCTCGCGGAGCCCGACCCACCGGTGCATTGACCTCGCGCGTGACGATTTGCGGCAGTCTCAGGTCGTCGGCGGCGGTGCCGAGCCGCCAACTCGCCCGGTCGATTCGAACACGGCCGGCGATGGTCCCCCCCAGGCCGTTGGATACGATCCTCAGGGGACCAGTAACCGTGGCGCTCAATCCGCCGGTATCTATCAGTTGCGCATTCGTCGCCGAAGCGCGCAGATCGATGATCGGTCCGCGAATCTCCAGTACGCGGCCCTCCACCGATTCCCCCAGAGTGCGCAGGTCCACGATGCCGCTGCCGCTGACACTGCCGCCCGTGGCTGGGCTGCCGGCAAAGCGCGTCAGTTGAAGCCGCGAGCCGCGGAAGCTGCCGCGCATGGCTATGTCGCGAATATCGGTACCCGAGAGCGAGCTGCGCAATTGCAGATCCTCGCCCGAGATCGAACCACGCACCGTGGGATCCTCGAGGCTGCCCGAAGCGTCCGCAGCGATATCGATCGGTCCGGTGATGTCGAAGGTGTCGAGAGCGGCAAGGCGCCACAGGCTTTCCGCCGCACCGCTATAGCGCAACTGGCCGAAAAGGCGCCCGGCTCGCAACCGGTCGATGAGCATTCCTTTGGACGGCAGACCCGTAATCCGCGCTTGTACGCGGCCGCGGCGGATGTCGTCATTGCGCAGCAGCGCGCGCGCTTCGAGTTCGCTCTCGCTGAGGCGCGCCATGAGCGCCACATCGACCGGCCGCGATGTGAGGACGAGGCCGGACCGGGTGAGCCCGTCAATCCGGACCTTGGCATCCCCCACCGGTAGCCCGTCGGCCCCGGTCCGATAAGCCACAGTGCCGGAGATTGTGCCGCCCAATCCGGTATCGGCCCGCACGATATCGATGAGGGAGAGCGGCATACGCGCGAGCTTGAAATCGAAATCGAGGTCGCCGCCGCCAAAGAGACCCGAAGCGATCAGACCGCCGTCGCCATAGGATAGCTGAGTGGGCGAAAGGCGCCATCCGCCTCCCTCCATACTGGTCAGGACAGCTCGGCGCGGCATGGAGATGCGCCTACCCCCGAACTCGCCCTGTGCCGCCAGCGCGATCTGCTCGGGACGGATGCGAGCATTGAGGTCGAGCACGAAACGTCCGCTGCGCCTGCCCGCCAGCGAAGCATCCACGCGTCCGATCCCGTTTTCGATCTCGCCCTGTGCCGCGAGCCGGGAGATGAACAGCGTACCATAGGACAGTCCGGCGGCAGTGCCCGAACCCGAAAAGGTCGTATCGCCCTCGCGAATGAGGCCCGCGGCTTCGAGATTTCCCCGTGCTATGCGCAGGGGCGTGTCACCACCGAAGCGCGCATTGCGCGCCTGCAGCGCGATGTCGAGCCCCTGTCCGCCATTGCGCGGCGCGAGTGCGACCGTCCCGTCGAGCCCGCCGCCGCCGAAAGCCAAGGTGCCATCCACACCGCCATCGACCAGCGTGACTGCGCCGGTAACAGCGGTGTCGGATACGCGCATGCGTTCGATCGCAATGCGCGTTGGGCCATCTTCCGGTGCGATCAGCCCCAGTTCGCCGACAAAGGGGCCGAGGACGGAACTGCCCTCGGTCTCGATGGCAAATCCCTGATCGCTGGGCGCTATCGCCACGCGGACGTTTTCCAATCCGGTCGCCGGTCGTGCGAACACCAGCGCCGCGCTGGGGCCAGCGTCGGCGACGCTGGCTTCGATAGTAAAGTCTCCGAAATCGACATGCGTGCCTGCCCCGGCGACGCGGGTCGTGCCCTGAGCGACACTCCCGTCCAGAGCAAGCCGCACCTTGCTTGCATCGACACGCAATCGATTGAAATCGAGTGGCGCCGAACCGCCCACCGCGATGCCTCCCCGAACGCGTATCGGCGCACCGGCCAGATTGGCGAGAGTGGCATTGGAAACGGGCGCAATCCGCGCATCGACATCCGCCGCGAGGCGCCAGGGCGATCCCGGTGCCAGGACGAGATCGATCATGGCCGTACCGCCTGCGGTGCCTACGTTATCAAGCGTGAGCCCGCGCGCCTGTACGGGGCCGCGCACCTGATAGCGCCCACGGGACAAATCGCCGCGCAGGGCCAGATTGGCCGAGGTCCCCCGAAAGGCAATTTGCACATCGTCGGACAGCAGAGTCGACCCGCTCAGCACCAGCGTGCCCCGCCCCCTGCCATCGACCAAGCGAGGATCGAGCAGAGTATTGCCGCTCGTCACCCTTGCCAGCGACAGGTCGAGCGGGAGCGTCCAGCGCGTGCCGTCATAGCGGGCGGTTCCCTGCTGCCGCAGGTCGGTGAGCAGCGTACCGCCAAGGTCCAGCTCTTCCACGCGGAGATCGTGAACAATCGCAAGGTCGCGGAAAGGCCCGTCGAGCGTGGCCGTCAGGCGAGTACCGCGTAAAGCAAGACCGTCGCCCAGCAGATCGGGATCGCGCACGAATGCCTCGACCTGGAGCTCTTCGGCACGGTTCTCGCCCAAATCGACGAGACCGGCTGCATCGATACCGATACCACGCCCGATCATCCTGGCCTGGCCATCGAAGATGCGGCTGTCGATCGCCAGTTCGGCCTTGAAGGCTACATCGTCCCCTAAGGCCTTGGCCGGGGTTCCGGACAGGAAACCGGAAGGATCGAATTTGCCGAGCAACCCAAAGACGCCTGCCCGGTTGGTGATGCGCATGGCGGCGACACGCTCGCCCTCGTTGCGGACAAGCAGTCCGCCGGACCACCGCGACCATGTACCGTCGCCGCGAATGGAGGCGGTGTGCGGTGTATCGACACCGGCCAGAGCGGCCAGCGGTCCATCCGCTGCCGCAACGACATCGAGCGACAGGTCGAAATCATCGCCATCGGGTTCCGCGTCAACCAGCAAGGCGACCCGGTCGCGCCGTCCGAGCCGCCCGTCGACATCGACCAACAGCCGACGGTCGGCGACCTGCGCACTGCCCGCAAGATCGACGCGCTGCGCATTCTCGCCAGCTATCCCCGGAGCCAGGGTGAGCTGGTCGATCTCCAGCTCTTCGATCGAGATGTCGAAGCCGGGCAGGATCGGCCCGTCCTCTTCGCTTGGGAGAAACTCCGGAATACGCGCCATGACCGCGCGCCGCGCGGCGAATGTGTCGATTTCAAGCCGGTTCGAAAGCCATGCACCTGGGTTCCAGTCGATTTCCGCCCGTGGAATCGTCAGGAACACGCCTTTGGGATCGGACAGGCGAACATCGTGCAAGGTGGCTGCGCCGTACAAATTGCCTTCGATCCGGCCGATCTGGATATTCAAGCCATTGGGAAACGTCCGCTCGGCAATGCGACTGGCCAGGAAGCGTTCGCCCAAAGGCGTATTGAGCAATACGAGTGCTCCGGCAAGGAGCAGGACCAGTGCCGCTACCGCCCCCAGCAGCCATTTGCCTGGCCGTCCGGACCGGCTGCGGCGCGCGGGTGCCATATCCTCTGCCGCCGGATCGCGTATATCCTCGGTCATCAGAAGGCCTGCCCCAAGGAGATATAGACCCCGACAGCGGAATCCTCCGGTTCGGGATTGAGCGGGATGCCAACGTCGAACCGGATCGGTCCGAAGCCGGTTGTATAGCGTAGGCCGAGACCTGCACCCATCTTGATTTCGCCGAAATCGGGCGTGGCTGAGGTCGATACACTGCCGAGATCGAAGAACGGCACGACCGAAACCGCGCCGTCCAGAAACCCGGTCCCTATTCTCGCCTCGATCGAGGCTTCGACGAGGCTGCGCCCGCCAATCGGTTCCATGAACTCATTCTTGGGGCCGATCGCCTGATAGCCATACCCGCGGACCGAGCCACCGCCTCCGGCATAAAGCCTGCGCGACGGCGCAACCCCGATCAGATCGGCACCCTGAATGCTGGCGAAAGCGGCGCGTGCGGCAAGTATCGTCCGGTCCCCGATCGACTGGTAATAGGACGCATCGACCCGGTTGCGGAGGTAATAATATTGTTGCCCCCGCGTGCGCGAGGTTTCCGGAGCGAGGAAGCCGGTCACGCGATAGCCACGCGTGGGATCGAGCAGGGAATCGCTTGTATCCAGCGTGGCGCGGCCGAACAGCGCGCCGACGAAATAGGTCTGGCGCGGGCGGGCAATCCCGTCGACGATCCGGTTGCGTTCGTCGGTGGCGAGTATTTCCGCTCCGATGCCCCAGGCCAGCGGCTTCTGGAACAGCAGTGTCGATGTGCGTTCATACGTGCCCGTCAGCGCCACCGTGCGCGCGTCATAGGCAACCGTATCGACGCTGGAAGCATAGGCATCGACAGTGAGGACCTTGTCGCGCCCGCCGAAATTGTTCTTGCGGAAGGTGATCCCGGCAAGCTGTTCGCGCGTGCCCAGGATGCTGCGCAGTCGCAGCGCGCCTTCGGGCGGAAACAGGTTGCGATGCTCCCAGCTCGCCTGGATGCGAACACCCTCTTCCGAACCATACCCGATTGCGCCCGAGATAGTGCGCAGCTTCGCCCGCTCCATCGTAACATCAATCGCAACCACGCCGGGTTCGTCACCCTGCGGTGGCTCTACTTCGCGCACTTCGACCCCGGCGGTGGACACCAGGCCGGTGGCGGTCACTGCACGGCGAAGATCGAATTCCAGGCTGCGTTGATAGACGTCGCCGGGATCGAACCGGGCGATGCTCGCCAAGTGGCGGCTGGAAAGAAACGCCTCGTCGCTGCTGATCACTTCGCCGAAAACATATTTGCCGTTCGGTCGTACCGGCATGGTCAGGTCGCCCTCGACCCGCTCGTGATCGATCAGCAGTTCGGGCTCGTCGATTTCGGCAAAGGCGTACCCGCTTTCGCCCAATGCCCGATCGAGGTCGAAGCGCTCGGCGATGATGGTATCCGATTGCAAATAGTCCCCGGTCTCGACCCCGAAGGACCTGCGCAACGAAACGGCGTCGGATGCCGTGCCGAGCTCGCCCAGATCGACCACGCCGACCTTGTAGCGAGGCCCCGGCACGATATCGAACCGCACACGGGGTCTCTGCACGGCCGCATCTTCACCCGCATCGCGTGTGCCGATAGTACGAATGATCTCGCCATCGTAATAGCCGTAGACGCGCAGCAGATTGCCGAGCAGTTCTTCGTCCTCGCGCGCCCGGGCGGCGAGCTGGGCGACGTTTTCGTCGCCACCGCCGAGCTCCTCGATAGTCGAAAGCGCTTCGAAGCGATCGACGAAATCACCCCTCTGGCTGAACGGCGGCTCCTTCTGCGGAAAGCCGAGGACCAGTGTCGAGGACAGTTCCTCGAGCTCGGCCTCGTCGACCGCG
This sequence comes from Erythrobacter aureus, assembly GCF_003355455.1. Taxonomy (NCBI): domain Bacteria; kingdom Pseudomonadati; phylum Pseudomonadota; class Alphaproteobacteria; order Sphingomonadales; family Erythrobacteraceae; genus Erythrobacter; species Erythrobacter aureus. The sequence continues at coordinate 1,269,487 of NZ_CP031357.1, read as the reverse complement.
ATCTGCGGCGCGCCTTCGAGCAATTGCGCAAACTCGATATCCTGCTCGGGCTCGAGCGACTGAAGCGGCTCGAGCTCGATATCCTCAGGCCAAGCCACCGAGATGCCGGGCAGTTCGGCGATCGGCGCCTCCAAGTCCGGGCCGGCAGGTACATCCGTTTCGGAAGCGCCCGAATCGTCGGTCCCCCGCCGAGCCCAGTCGTCGGAGTTCTCGACTGCTTCGTCGGGTATCAGATCCTCGAGCGATGGCGGCGCAACACTGTCCTGCGCGGCGAGCGGCGAAGTAGTCGAAAGCGCGATGGCGGCAGCGCAGGCGCCAAAGGCCAGCCCTATCCGGTCACTCGGCGATCTTGTATTCCGCAGCGAGGCCATCTTTGGCCGGAAGAGCGTCATCCCGCCGCTTGGCGCGGGGAGCCGTAGCGACGGCGATGAGTCGTTTCTGCTCATGCTCGGGCATGCGTTCCCATCCACTGCGGCCGAGCCGTTCGAGCGGGCGGTAGCGAATTTTGTACTGCATCCGCTCTGCCCCTTCGACCCAATAGCCGAGATAGACGTAAGGCAGTCCGTTTTCGGCGGCACGGCGGATATGGTCGAGGATGATGTAGTTTCCAAGCCCTGCGCGATCCTTATGATCAGGGTCGTAGAAGCTGTAGATCATCGACAGCCCATCGCCCTGGTAGTCGGTGAGACAGGCTCCGACCAGACGACCCGGTTCGGCGCCGATCCCCGGCTCCCGATATTCAATGACATAGCTGGATACGCTGGTGTGTTCCACCATATCCGCAAAGTCGGTCTCTTCCATCTGCGTCATTCCGCCACCCGGATGACGCGCAGCGAGATATTTCCGCAACAGATCGAACTGTTCCGAGGTTGCCCAGGGTCGACATTCGGTGGCGATCAGATCGTCATGGGCCTTCAGCGCGCGCTTCTGGCTGGAGGATGGCCTGAATTCATCGGCCACCACACGAACCGATACACAGGCCTGACAATCGAGACAGGACGGGCGGTAGGCAACCGTCTGGCTGCGGCGGAAGCCGATCCGGCCCAGAGCTTCGTTCAGTTCGTCGGCATTGTCGCCGCGCAATTCGGTGAAGACCTTTCGCTCGCTCTTGCCCGGCAGATACGGGCACGGTGCGGGGCTGGTTACGAAAAACCGGGGGAAGCGGATCGGGGCGGTCACTTGGCGCTGCGTCCTCTCGAAGGCTAAGAAATCCTTACCTGTTGGACGTATCAATGCCAGAGCCGGACCCGCGTTAAAACCCTCTTAACCATGAAAAACGGGCCTTGCCCGCCGACTAGCTCGAAAAGCGCGCCGAACCCGAGGATTTTCGGCGATGGCCAGGCGTGCCATTCAGGCCAGCTCTGCAAGCTCCACGCTGTAGCCTTTTTCGCGAAGCGCACCCACCAACCGGTCGATCTGCTCCCCGTCGCGGGCTTCGCATTCGATCTCCGCCGTCAGCCCTTTCGCCGGCAAAGTGGTGAAAATGCGCTGGTGGTAGATCTCGATGATATTGACGTTATGCGCGTTGAATTCGCGCATCACCTTGAACAAGGCCCCCGGGCGATCCTGCAACACGATCTGCAACCGCGCCAGGCGGCCCGAACGGGCCAGATCGCGCAGCAGGACGTTGGCGAGCAGGCGCGTGTCGATATTGCCGCCACACAGGACCAGCCCGACGGTCTTGCCCGCGAATTTTTCTGGATTGGACAGCACGGCCGCGAGCCCCGCCGCCCCTGCGCCCTCGACCACGGTCTTCTCGATCTGGAGCAGCAGCGACACCGAATGCTCAAGCTTCGGTTCCTTCACCAGCAGCACCTCGTCGACCAGTTCGGCGATGATCTGACGGGTGAATTGGCCCGGCGCCTTCACGGCGATCCCTTCTGCCAGCGTATCGCCACCGCAGGGGCGATCGTCTCCGGTCACGGCGGAATACATCGACGGGTAGAGTTCGGCCTGCACCCCGACCATTTCGATTTCGGGCTTCACCGCCTTGGCGACCGTCGCCATGCCGCTCATCAAACCGCCGCCGCCGATCGGCACGACGAGACAATCGAAATCATCCTTGTCCGCGAGCATTTCGAGCGCGACCGTACCCTGCCCCGCCGCCACCAGCGGATCGTCGAAGGGATGGATGAAGGTGAGCCCGCGCTCCTCTTCCAGCTCGCGCGCATGAGCATAGGCTTCGTCGAAAGTCTCGCCGAACAGCTCGACATTGCCGCCCACGCTTTCGGTCTGCATCACTTTCACGCTGGGCGTGGTTTGCGGCATGACAATCGTGACCGGCACGCCAAGGCGGCGACCGTGATAGCTGAGCCCCTGGCTATGATTGCCGGCCGAGGCCGCGATCACGCCGCGCGCCTTCTGTTCATCGTCGAGATGCAGTAGCGCATTCAATGCGCCGCGCTCCTTATAGGCGGCGGTGAACTGGTGGTTTTCGAATTTGAGCCAGATGTCCGCTCCGCAAATCTCCGACAGTGTTTGCGAGTGAAGCATGGGCGTGCGGACCACCGCGCCTTCGATCCGGGCCGCAGCGGCGCGGACATCGTCGAGAGTCAAAAGCTCGGTCGCCTTCGAGGCACGCACGGGAGATGCTTCGGTCATGGATCGCCCCTACGGCCCGCTCCGCTCCGACGCAATCGCCGAAAGGGTTTGCCTCGCGCAAGCTATGCCTTATCGCGGGCGCTCTAATCCGGAGGGGCCGCCTCAGATGAAGTTCAAATATCTCGCCAGTGCCATGGCGCTGGCAATCGCCGGGCCGACGCAGGCTGACGTACTGATCGACAATGTCGAAGGGATCACCATCGGTGTGGATGGCAAAATCCAGCGCTTTACCGCGCTGGTGATCGACGATGACGGCAAGGTCGCGCAAATCCTCGAATCGGGCGAGAAGAAGCCACAGACCGATTACCGCGAGAATGGCCAGGGTGCGGTGATGATCCCAGGCCTGATCGATGCCCATGCACATGTCATGGGGATCGGCATCGGCGCGCTGACGCTCGACCTGTCGGATACCAATTCGCTTGCCGAAGCGCTGGACAAAATCCGCCGGTTCGCTGCGGAAAACGAAGCCCGCCCCTGGATTCTGGGACGCGGCTGGAACCAGGAAAAATGGGGGCTGGGCCGCTTTCCCACCGCTGCCGAACTCGACAGCGCGGTCGCCGACCGCCCGGTCTATCTGGCGCGCGTCGACGGACATGCCGGCTGGGCCAATACGCTCGCCATGCAGGCGGCGGGAATTACGGCGGCGAGCGAAAGCCCCGCCGGTGGCCGGATCGAGCGCCTGCCCGGTTCGCGGCAGCCCTCGGGCGTCTTCGTGGATGCCGCCGAAGAGTTGATGCGGGCGGCCATCCCGGCCCCGCGACCTAACGAGCGCGACCTCGCCTTTGCCGAGGCACAGAAAGTCCTGCACCGCCATGGCATAACCGCCGTCGCCGATATGGGCACCACGATCGAGGACTGGCAGGCCTTCCGCCGGGCGGGTGACAAAGGGGCGCTGACGCTGAGGATCATGGCCTACGCGGCAGGGCCTGAACAGATGGAACTGATCGCAGGCGCGCGCCCTTCGCCCTGGCTTTACAATGATAGGCTGCGGATGAATGGGGTTAAGCTCTACCTCGATGGCGCCCTGGGCAGCCGCGGGGCCTGGCTCAAGCGCCCCTATGCCGACGATCCGGGCAATACCGGTCTGCCGATTACGGGCCCGGCCAAGCTGCGCAACATCCTCGTGCGCGCCGCCCAAGGCAATTTCCAACCCGCGATCCACGCAATCGGCACGGCGGCGAACGCGGACGCGCTCAACGCCATTGCGGAAATCGCCGAGAGTTTTCCGGGCGACCGCCGCTGGCGGATCGAGCATGTCCAGATCGTCGATCCGGTCGACCTGCCCAAGCTCGGACGGAACGGTATCATCGCCTCGATGCAGCCGGTGCACCAGACCAGCGACAGGCTGATGGCGGAGGCGCGGCTCGGTCCGGACCGGCTCGAGGGCGCCTATGCCTGGAACAGCATCCTGCAATTGGGCGGGCGGCTGGCCTTCGGGTCGGATGCACCGGTGGAATCGCCCGATCCCTTCGCCGGCCTCGCCGCCGCAACCACACGCATGGACGCCAATGGCGAGCCTTTCGGCGGCTGGCGACCGCAGGATCGGGTCAATCGCGAGCAGGCGCTGGCCGGCTTCACCAGCGAAGCCGCCTATGCCGGTTTTGCGGAAGGACGATTCGGCAGGCTGCTACCGGGCGAACGGGCCGACTTCGTCCTGATCGACCGCGATCCGCTACTGGCGACGCCCAGCGAACTGCGCGCGACGAAAGTGCTCGAAACCTGGGTCGGCGGACGCAAGGTCTACGACGCGGACTGAGGTTCCTCGGGCTTTCCCGCTTCCGCCTTGCGCCGCTTCTCGGTCAGCCGCATCAGCACGAGCGAGCCTTCGAACAATAGCAGCAGCGGGATCGCCAGCAATAGCTGCGAGCCTGGATCGGGCGGCGTGATAATAGCGGCCAGCGCGACCACCCCAACGATGACGTAGCGGCGTGCGGAAACGAGCTGGTCGCGCGTTACGATACCTGCCCGGTGCAGGAGCAGCAGCAACACAGGCAACAGGAAGCTCATCCCGAAAGCGAGAATGAACTGCATCACCAGGCCGAGATATTCATTCGCGGTCGGCAGCGCCTGGATCTCGAGCCCGCCCGCCGTGCCTTCGAAGCCGAGGAACCAGCGGAACGCCGTTGGCATCACCACGTAATAGGCCAGGGCCGCGCCCATGGTGAACAGGATCGGCGTCGCCAGCAGAAAAGGCAGGAAAGCCTTCTTCTCTTTCGCATAGAGCCCGGGCGCAATGAAGGCCCAAAGCTGGTTGGCAATGATCGGGAAGCTGAGACAGAACCCCGCGAACAGCGCGACCTTCAGCTCGACGAAGAACACTTCGTACAGCTTGGTGAAGATGAGTTGCCCCTCGCCTTCCGCGAAGGAGTTCTTCAGCGGCTGGATGAGAAAGCCGAGGATCGGATCGGCGAAATAGAGGCTGATGCCGAAGGCGATCGCCAGCGCGAGCACGCAGCGCACCAGCCGCGCGCGCAATTCGATCAGGTGATCGAGCAGCGGCGCCTGTGTCTCGTCGATATCCTTGATGACGGCCATGTCAGGCGTCCTTGCCCGCGTGGGGCGGGTCGAGCGGCAATGGCGGTTCGTTCGAATGCTCGGGCGCTTTCACCGGCGCGGCGCGCTCGATCGCCGCCTCGGCCGCCGCGTCCGCGTCTGGGACCTCGCCTGCCGAAGAAAGCGGCTCCATTTCGTTGGGCAGCAGGTTCTCGGGCGCCCCCGCCTCGGGCGTCGAACCGTCGGGATATTTGGCCATGATATCCTTGTTCCGCGCGGCCCACTTCTCTTCCATTTCCTCGATTTCCGCCTGGCGGACGACCTCGTCGAGTCCGGCGCGGAAATGGTTCGACATGCGGCGCAGCTTGCCGATCCAGCGGCCTGCGTGACGCAGCGCCTTGGGCATGTCCTTCGGGCCGATCACGAGGATCGCCACGATGACGATCACCAGCAGCTCGCTGGCGCCGATATCGAACATGGCCTGCCTCGCCTTCTCGCGAACTTACTTGGTGTCGGTGGTTTGCTGCTTGACCTGGTCCGGCGTCAGCCCTTCGTCGGCGGGCTTCGCCTCGTGGCCAATCTGCTTTGCAGGTGCCTCGTCTTCATTCATGCCTTGCTTGAAACTTTTTATGCCCTTGCCGAAATCCCCCATCATTTCGGAGATGCGACCCCGACCGAAGAGGACGAGGACGACGATGGCGATGATGGCGATCTGCCAGACACTGAGACCCATGGGACCTTCTCTTTCGAATTGCTTGCAGACGATATAGGCGCTGCCGCGGCCTAGCGCCAGTCAGGCTTCACTCGAGGCCTCTTCACCATCCTCTTTTGCGTCCGAATCACCGGCTGCGGGGTCGGAGATCAACTCTTCATAGGCATCTTCTACAGGATCGAGCAGGCCGGTCGCCCGCAATTCCGCGATTCCGGGCAGGTCGCGGCGGCTCGACAGGCCGAAATGATCGAGGAATTCGGGCGTCGTCGCATAAATCGTCGGGCGCCCAGGCACTTCGCGCCGTCCTGCGATCTTCACCCAGCCTGCCTCCATCAGCACGTCGAGCGTGCCACCCGATGTCTGCACGCCGCGAATCGATTCGATCTCGGCGCGGCTGACCGGCTCGTGATAGGCGATGATCGCCAGCACTTCGGTCGCCGCGCGGCTCAGACGGCGGAGCTGCTCTTTCTCGCGGCGCAGAAGATGCGCGAGATCGGGTGCGGTCTCGAAATGCCAGCGCTTGCCGCGCTCGACGAGGTGGATGCCGCGTTTTTCGTAGTCTTCGGCGACGCGGCGCAACGCCGCGCGGACATCGCCCACCGCTGCATCGCCGAGAAAGCCCGCCAGTGCTTCTGCCGTCATCGGTTCTTCCGCAGCGAACAAGGCGGCTTCGACGGCGCGGACGAGGTCGTCCATCAGCCGGGCATCCGACGCAGGCGCAGGGGTCCGAAAGTATCCTCCTGCTGCAATTCCGCCTTGCCCAGCCGCGCCAGTTCGAGCGCCGCAACGAAGCTGGAAGCCAGCGCGGAACGCTTGAGCCTCGGTTCGGCATGGGGCGGAAGAAAATCGCGCAGTTCCATCCAGTCCAGCGTCACGCCAAGCATGTTGGATACCCGGTCGAGAGCGGATTCGAGCGTCATGACAGGCCGTTCGCGGACCATATGGATGGCCGGCGCGGTGCGTGCCTTGACCCTTCCATAGGCCTCGATCAGCGCGAACTGATCGCAGCGCCATTTCGTTTTGCGCACGATGTCGAGACCTTCGGGGTTGCCGCGCAGGAACACGTCGCGCCCGATCCGGTCGCCCCCCATCAACCGCGCTGCCGCATCGCGCATCGCGCCAAGGCGCTGGAGGCGCAGTTGCAGCTTGAGCGCAAGCTCTTCTGGACTGGGGTCTTCCTGCTCTTCCTTGGGCAGGAGCATCGCCGATTTGAGATAGGCAAGCCACGCTGCCATCACGAGATAGTCGGCTGCCAGTTCGAGCTTCAGCGCTTCGGCGCGGTCGATATAGCCCAGATACTGGTCGACCAGCGCCAGGATCGAGATCGACCGCAAATCCACCTTTTGCCGCCGCGCGAGGTCGAGCAACAGGTCGAGCGGGCCTTCCCACCCGTCGAGTTCGAGATAAAGCGCATTTCCGTCGTCCGGTCTGTCCCGCGCGATACCATCCCATTCCTCCTGCGTATCCGCATCGGCATCGGCGAACAGGAGACCGTCGCTGGTCATGCGGCGCGGCCCTCGGCGATTGCCAGCAAGGCATCGCGCTTCGCGAGCAGTGCTTCGGTATCGGTGCCGTCTTGCGCGTCGCACATGGCCGCATGCACGCGTTCGAGCCGCTCGCGGGTCTTTGCATTCATGCTTCCGCAGCGCTCGGCAATGGCGATCTGATCGTCCATTTTAGCCCAGCAATTCAGCACGATGTCGCAACCCGCCGCCAGCGCGCGGACCGAACGCTCGGCAATCGTCCCGTCCAGCGCCTCCATGTCGATATCGTCGGACAGCAGCAGACCGTCGAAACCGATCTTCCCGCGGACGATCTCGCTGATAACGGTTTTCGAGAGCGTTGCCGGGTTTTCCGCATCCCACGCCTCGAACACGATATGCGCGCTCATCGCCAACGGATGAGCGGCCAGTGTGCGGAACGGCTCTATGTCGATCGCGAGTTCCACATCGCTGGCGGCGACATGCGGCAGCTCCTTGTGCGAATCGCAGGTTGCACGGCCATGCCCGGGCATATGCTTGAGGCACCCCACGATGCCCGCACGGCCCATCCCGTCGAGCACTGCGCGCCCCAGCGCCGCGACCTGCATCGGTTCGCTGCCCAGCGCCCGATCGCCGATCACATCGTCGGTTTCCGGGCGCCGGACATCGAAGGGTGCATGATAATCGACCGTGATGCCCATTTCGGCAAGCTCGCGCCCCATGGCCTCGGCATTGACCCGCGCCGCTTCGATCGCGGACGCCGGGGCGATGTCCCACAGCCTGGCGAATGCCTCACCCGCCGGATAGCGCTGCCACTCGGGCGGTTTCATCCGGACGACGCGGCCGCCTTCCTGATCGATCGAAATAATGAGTCGGTCGCGGCCATGGATCGCGCGCAGATCGTCGGTCAGCTTGCGCAATTGATCGCGGTTATCGCAATTGCGCGCGAACAGGATGTAGCCCGCCGGATCGGCGTCCTTGAAGAAGGCGTGTTCCTCGGCTGTCAGGTCGAGGCCGGAAATGCCGAAAATGGCGGGTGTCATGCGCGGTACGGTGACGCTAACACCCCAGCCGCGCAAGCGCGCGCTGTGTGCCAAGTGTGGAAATTCGGCAGCTACTTGACGAAACAGGCGAGCCCATCGGCTTTGAGCGCAGCGCATAGCCGGTTGGCGGAGGCGCGATCCCCGGCCAGCGCCTGCAGGCGATAGACGCGGCCGATATCGACCTGAGCCTCGACCACACGGTGCTTCACACCATTGAGCGCTTCGGTCTGGCGGGTCAGGTTCGACCACGCAGCCTGGGCATCGGCGCGGCGAGGATAGGCACCGACTTGAACCGCCGTGCCGGGCAGAGGCGCGCTGCGGCTTCCCGCATTGACCGTCGAGGCAATGGTTGGGCTAGCAGACTCGCCCGAACCCGCTGCGGGAGCGGCAGCCGGTTCGGCCAACTTTCCTTCGCGCGTCTGCCCTTCGCCCACGGCAAAGCTCGTGTCGCCCGTCCCGGCAAAGGTTTTGCCGCCCGGGTTTTCGGGCTTGGTCTTATAGGGGGCGTCCGGCGCGGCGATTACACTGCCATCGGCCGGGGGCTCGTCGGAGGCCTGGTTGGAGAAGAACCAGATGCCACCTATGACCACGGCGAGCAGAGCCAGCGCGAGCACGCCCATGAGCCACAGGCGCGACGTGTCGAAGCCCGCTGCTTCGTCCTCGTCCTCACCCGCTTCGAGCCACGGCAGGCTTTCGTCATCGGCAAGGTCCAGCTGGCCCTCACCCTCCCAATCCTCGTCCGTATCGTAGGGCGTCGACGCCGCCATGCTCACATCTCCTCGACCGCTTCGACCCCCAGGATCGCAAGCCCGTTGCGGATCACCTGCCCGATCTGCGTAGCCAAGAACAGCCGCGCAGCGGTCAGTTCGGGATCGCCTTCCTGAATGATCCGTTTCGACGGATCGTCATTACCCCCATTCCAGAAACTGTGGAAGGCGGCGGCGAGATCGCCGAGGAAAAAGGCAATGCGATGAGGTTCGCGCGCCTTGGCGGCGGATTCGACCACGCGCGGGAATTGCGAAGCCTCGCGCACCAGCGCGAGCTCTTCCTCGCCGAGACGGTCCAAATGCGTGTCGCTCGGCTCGACGCCTGTCTTGCGCAGGGTCGAATGGATGCGCGCATGCGCATATTGCAGGTAGAAGACCGGATTGTCTTTCGAGGCCTCGACCACCTTGGCGAAGTCGAATTCCATCTGTGCGTCGGGCTTGCGGGTCAGCATGGTGAAGCGCACCACGTCCTTGCCCACCTCGTTCACGACATCCGCCAGCGTAACGAAAGTGCCCGAACGCTTGGACATCTTGACCGGCTCGCCGTCGCGCAGCAGCTTGACCATCTGCACCAGCTTGACGTCGAACGGCACGTCGCGCCCCGCGCCCTTGGTCAGCGCGGCGACTGCGGCCTTGATCCGCTTGACCGTACCTGCGTGGTCGGCGCCCCATATGTCGATCAGTGCGTCGGCCTTTTCGGCCTTCTGGAAGTGATAGGCGAGATCGGCACCGAAATAAGTCCAGGCGCCGTTCGACTTCTTGATCGGGCGGTCCTGATCGTCGCCGAATTCGGTAGAGCGGAACAGCGGTAGCTCGACCGGCTCCCAATCCTCGGGCGGAGCCTTGCCCTTGGGCGCTTCGAGCACGCCGTCATAGACGAAACCGTGTTCACGGAGCCAGGCTTCCGCCGCCTCGGGCTTCTTTGCAGCCTGCAATTCTGCTTCGGAAGAAAACAGGTCGTGATGGATGCCAAGCAGCGCCAGATCCTCGCGGATCATTTCCATCATCGCGGCGACCGAGCGCTGACGGAACAGCTCCAGCCACTCGCTTTCGGGCGCGTCCTGGTAGGCCGTGCCGAATTCCTGCGCGAGCCGCTCACCCACCGGTTTCAGATAGTCTCCAGGGTAGAGACCTTCGGGAATCTCGCCGATGTCCTCGCCCAGCGCCTCGCGATAGCGAAGGTGCGCGGAACGGGCGAGCACATCCACCTGACCGCCCGCATCGTTTACGTAATATTCGCGCGTGACACGATAACCGGCCCATTCGAGCAGGCCCGACAGCGCATCACCCACCACCGCGCCGCGGCAATGGCCCATATGCATCGGGCCGGTCGGATTGGCCGAGACATATTCGACATTGACCGTCGCGCCCTTACCCATGTCGGAACGGCCGTAATCCTCGCCCAGCTTTGAAATGGCGAGCAATTCGCGGCGCCATGCCTCGGGCGACAGACGCAAATTGATGAAGCCCGGACCGGCGATGGTCGCCTCGGTAATGTCGGGTTCGCGCTGGAGATGCTCGACGATCTTCTCGGCCAGCGCGCGCGGATTGGTCTTCGCCTGCTTGGCGAGGACCATCGCCGCATTGGTCGCCAGATCGCCATACGCGGGGTCGCGCGGGGGCTCAACCGTCACATTGGCGCGCGATGTGTTGGCGGGCAGGACGCCCTCCATTTCGAGAGCGTTCAATACCGCATCGATGCGAGCCACGAAGGCCGCGTGAAGTGTCTGCATATCAGCCATGGCGCGCGCCTAGACTATCGGCGCGAAATGGCAAGATGCGAGCGCGCTTAGCGCGTGGCGTTGTAGCGGAGCTGGTCTTCGGTCAGTTGAAACCCGATCAGCAACTCGAAGGTGGCCCGCTGCACCGCTGCGCGCACGGCCGGATCGGCCAGCGGATCGAGTGCGGCGTCGGGATCGCCGGCCTTGCGCTTGCGGGTGATCTGTTCGCGAATATCGGCCGGAAGCGTTGCGGCGCCGCGATCGACATAGGCCCCGGCAGTGCCCCGCGTTTGAGTGCGTTCCTGCCCGTCGGCGAATTGCAGGGTCACGCTTCCGACACGCTTCGTCACCACGGCCGATCCGCCGCGGACCACTGTCGAAAAATAGGGCAAGGTGACCGTGCGGCTGCCGCGCGTATCGGCACGGCGCGCAACCACATCGAACGTCGCTTCGGTATACACCCGGTCGCCCGTTTCTTCGTTGCAGCTCGAACGAAGATTGGTGATCGCCGCCGTCACGTCGAGGTCTGCGATCGTGATCGCACCCGGTGCGCGAAACGTCGTGATATCGCCAGTGTAATCGGGAATTCCAACGGCTGGGCAAGTCGTCCGGACTGCGGAAATGCCGACGCCCTGATCGACGACCAGTTCACCTTCCCTTGCGCAACCGGCCAACGCCAGGCCAAGGGCAAGCGCGGGAAGAAGGCGAGTACGGATGGTCATGCGGCTAATTTCCCTTTTGCGGTCATTCGAATTCATAGCCCCTGGAGGCTGCGGCTTGCCCTAGCTTGGCCCGCGCGAAAGCGCTAGAGGGCGACACATGAATGCCCCCTTTCCATCCACGCCTGCCGTTTCCGATGGCGACCCGCGCCTCCCGCTCAAACTGCTGATCGCTGCGCCCCGCGGCTTTTGCGCCGGTGTCGATCGGGCGATCGAAATTGTCGAGCGGGCGCTGCAAAAATATGGTGCCCCGGTCTATGTCCGGCACGAGATCGTGCATAATCGCTATGTCGTCGACAGCCTGAAAGCCAAGGGCGCAATCTTCGTCGATGAACTGGACGAGGTGCCCGACGATGCGCCGGTCGTGTTCAGCGCGCATGGTGTTCCCAAGACCGTCCCGGCGGAGGCCGAGCGGCGCAAGATGCTCTATGTCGATGCCACCTGCCCACTGGTGAGCAAGGTCCACCGCCAGGCCGAGCGTCAGATCGAAAAGGGGCAGCACATCCTGTTCATCGGCCATGCCGGCCATCCGGAAGTTATTGGAACGATGGGGCAGGTTCCCGAGGGCCGGATCACTCTGGTCGAAACCGTTGAGGATGTCGCGCAACTGGATTTCTCGCCCGACGATGCGCTTTCCTATCTCTCGCAAACCACGCTTTCGGTGGACGATACGCGCGATATCATCCGCGCCCTGGAAGAACGTTTCCCGCAGATTGTCGCGCCCAAGGCGGAGGACATCTGCTACGCCACCAGCAACCGGCAGGCCGCCGTCAAGCAGATCGCGGCGAGCTGCGATCTGGTGCTGGTCATCGGTGCGCCCAATTCCTCGAACTCGCTCCGGCTTGTCGAAGTCGCGGATCGGATGGGCACCGAGGCGAGGCTCATCCAGCGCGCCGACGAAATCGATCCGAGCTGGCTCGAAGGCGTCGGCACCGTGGGCCTTACCGCCGGGGCATCGGCTCCGGAGAAGCTGGTACGCGAGGTCGTCGATCGTTTGTCCGACTGGCGGCTGGTCGACGAGGAAATCGTCACCTCGGCCGAAGAGAACATGATCTTCAAGCTCCCTCGCCAACTCACCGAATAACGTGGCCGTCTATACCCACCTCGCCGCGGAGGAGCTGGCGCGCCTCATCGCGCATTACGATGTCGGCGATCTGGTTTCCGCCAAGGGCATCGCGGAAGGCGTGTCGAATTCGAACTGGCTGGTGGAAACGAGCGAGGGGCGTTTCATCCTCACCATGTACGAGCGGCGGATCGACACGGCGGATCTGCCTTTCTTCCTGGGTCTGCTCGATCATCTTTCGGAAGCCGGCTGCCCGGTGCCGCGCACGATTCACGATAGTGCGGGCGATGCCTGGCGCATGATCGATGGCAAGGCCGTAGCCCTCATCGAGTTTCTACCAGGCGTTTCGCCGACCAGTCCGGAACCTGGGCAAGCCCGCGCGGTAGGAAGTGCGCTGGCACGGGCGCATCTGGCAGCCCGTGATTTTCCTAGGGCAAGACCCAACGATCTCGCCCCCGCCGATACGCTGGCCATCTTACGACAATGCGGAACAGCCGCCCTGCACGGTATCGATACGGAGCTTCCCGCCATTTTTGAGATCGGCGCGGGCATTTTGCGTAAGTGGCCCGAGGAATTGCCGCAATCGATCATCCATTCCGATCTTTTCCCGGACAATGTGCTGATGCTCGGCGAGCGGGTTACGGGAATTATCGACTTCTATTTCGCCTGCACCGGCGCCATGGCCTACGATCTGGCGGTGACCCATGCGGCCTGGTGCTTCGACGCCCGCGGAGAGCAGTTCGACGAACGGCTCGGTCGCGCGCTTGTCGAAGGCTATGAAGAAACCCGTCCGCTGAACGAAATCGAACGGTCGGCCTTGCCCTTATTGGCCGAAGGAGCCTGTCTGCGGTTCATCGCCAGCCGTGCGCAAGATTGGCTCGACACGCCCGAGGATGCCCTGGTCCAGCGGAAGAACCCGATGGATTTCATGCGGCGGCTGGAATTCTATCGTGCAGCAGGTCAAAGCGCCTTCGCATGAAAAAGGTCGAAATTTTTACCGATGGCGCCTGCAAGGGAAATCCCGGTCCGGGTGGCTGGGGCGCGCTGCTGCGAATGGGACCGCATGAGAAGGAAATCAGCGGCGGCGAAGCCGAAACCACCAACAATCGGATGGAGATGACCGCTGCCATCAAGGCCTTGGGCGCATTAATCGAGCCCTGCCAAGTCGATCTCTACACCGATAGCAAATATCTGATCGACGGGATCACCAAGTGGGTCCACGGGTGGAAGAAACGCGGTTGGGTGAATGCCAGCCGCAAACCGGTCCGCAATGCGGAACTGTGGCACGACCTGATCGAATTGACCGAACGGCACAATGTCGAATGGCACTGGGTCAAAGGCCATTCAGGCCATGAAGAAAACGACCGCGTGGACCGCCTCGCCAGCAACGAGGCAGACCATATCGCGCGCCAGGGCTAGCCCTGACTAGCTGTTGTCGACGACTTCGGCCCCCGGGCCATTCTTCTTGATCGAATCGATGGCGTTCTGTGCACTCGCCTTCGACGAATATCCTTCGGTCGAGAACATCACTTCGGCGTTATATTTGAAGCGCACGCGGAATTCTCCCGCCTTGTCCTTGTAGATTTCGAAATGGTGGCTCATCGGTCGTCGCTCCTACTCTACGGGGGTTTGACCACCCTAGCGCGTATCGCGCCCTTGGCTAGGCTAAGCGGGCGGGCGAGTAGAGTTCCGCATCGAGGTGCCCGGTCATCGCATCGCGCTCTTCGTCCAGCAAAAGCTGCCGGGCGAGCCGCGCCGCCGCGGGGGCCGTCTGGATCCCGAACCCGCCCTGCCCGGCGAACCAGGCGAAACCGGCGGCCTCAGGATCGTAGCCATAGACCGGGCGCCGATCCGCCGCGAAGCTGCGCAGGCCCGCCCATTTGTGCTCCACCGCCGTCACCTTCCAGTCGACGACTTCCTCGAGCCGCGCGATCGCCTCGGCAACTGCCAGTTCCTCCGGCGCCGCGTCGCATGGCTCGCTCGGTTCCTCATCGTGCGGGCTGAGCCACAGGCGGCCCGATTCGGGCTTGAAATAGAAGCGCCCGCGAATGTCGAGCACCAGGGGAAGGTCTTCGTCGACGGGCGGGTCTACCCGTACCTGCGCGACCGTCCTCCGGTAGGGTACGATACCAGCAGGCTTCGCGCCGGCAATCCTTGCCAATTCGTCGGCCCATGCGCCTGCCGCATTCACTACGACTGCGGCGCGGAAGGTTTCCCCACCTGCGACAGCGATAGTCCATTCCCCCTGGCCGCGATCGAGATCGGCGACACGGGCTCTGCATTCGAGCCGGGTACCGCCCTCGCGCGCCAAGGCCAGATAGTGCGAGTGCAAGGCAGCCACATCGATATCCGCGCATACCGGTTCCCAAATCGCATCGGACCAGACGCGCCGGACTCCGGGCAATTTCTTCTGGATATCCGCGCGGCCCATGTGCTGGATCGAGGCACCGGTCGGAACGAACCGTCGCATGAATTGCGTCACCAGCTCCTCGTCGCCCTCCCTGGCGATATACAGGGCACCGCGCTGGCGCAGAAAGCCGTTGTCACGCAAAAAAGGCCCCGAAGCGAGCGTCAGCGGCACGATCTCAGGCCCGCCGTAACATTCTTCCCAGAACGCCGCCGAGCGCCCCGTTGCATGATAGCCCGGGCGCTCTTCCCCCTCCAGCAGAAGTACATGGGCACCGCCTGCGGACAACTCAGCGGCGAGGCTGGCCCCCGCGATCCCGGCACCAACGATGGCAAAATCGTAAACGGTCATGGTCATTTCCGCGGGGCCACGCGATCGAGGAATTCGTCGATACCCGCCAGCGCGCGCTCACGCACGGGATCGACTTCGCGAAGGATTTCGTGATGCGCCTCTTCCCCGAACTCGATCAGTTCGCCGCCGGGCAGGCGCCGCGCCGCGCGGACGGCCGCCGCATGATCGACCAGCCTGTCCGCCGAGGTGCTGATAATAAGGACGGGAACCCGGACGGCTTCCATCGCCCCCGCCTCGCCCAATCGGCGGGCCGAAGCGTAGGCACGCTCTACCCAGCCCCAGCTTCCAGGCCCCATCACCAGCTCGGGCCGTTTTTCGCGCCACCACAGCTCGTCCGCATAGCGATCGGCATCATGAGTGAGTAGGTCGCGGCGGCGGGCGGGCATTTCACCGGGCTTTTCACTCCACTTCCATGCGGGTCGTGTCGGCTTGCCGATCCGGGTCATCGCTCGCGCGACACCATGAAGCACAGCCAGGGGTAGGGGCGGCCCCGCCATGCCGATCATCGGCGCGCTCAGAACCACTGCTTCGGGATCGACGAGACCATCGACCAGTGCGCGCATCACCACATGCGCCCCCATCGAATGGGCACCGAGGATATGCGGCCCAGGTGTTTTCGCTTTCCACGCCTTCCACAGACAAGCAAGGTCTTCGCTCCAGGTCGCGAAATCGTCGATATGGCCGGTAACAGCATCGCCGCCCAGCCTGCCGGAGCCCGCCTGACCTCGCCAGTCGGCCGCCGTGACACGCCAACCTGCGCGATGCCAGTGATCGAGCGTTTCGAGGTATTTTTCGTAAAAATCACCCCGTCCCGGGAGGAACAGCAGCGAACCGCGCCCGCCTTCGTCTACCCCCGGCCAGTCGATCCGCCTGATGGCGTGCCCATCGGCCAGCGTGAAAGTCGATTCTTTTGCCGCAGGGGGAATAACGCGGCGGTCGATTGTCTGGTGTGACGCTGACATGCCGGCGATCTCGACCTCCTCAATGGTTACTTTTTGGTAAGCACGCTCGTGTAGCACCTCCCGTCAAGGAAGCGTCGGGGGCGTCATGCAAAGCCAGATTTTCACCTACGTATTGCTTGCCGGGTTGGCAATCGCACTCCTCTGGGTAATCGTCACCGACCTCAAGAGCCGGACGATCAGCAACAGGCTGACGATGACGGTGGCACTCGGCGCGCCGCTATACTGGCTGTCGATCGGGTTGCCGCTATGGCCCGGGATTGCGTTTCAACTGGGTTTGGCAGCCGTCGTTTTCGCGGTCTGCTGCGTACTCTTCGCCATCCGCCAGATGGGGGGTGGAGACGTAAAGCTGCTCACGGCCCTTTCCTTGTGGATACCGCCTTCGCAATTCACCTTTTTGCTGGTGGCCATGGCGATGTTGGGGTGGGTGCTGACCATGGCCGTCGGTGCCTGGCGGGTGGCTCATTCCAATGCTTTCAAGACCAGCCCTGCGCGCGATTCCGCGCTGTTGGTTCTGGGCACCTTGATTGCCGTGCTTTTCGCCAGCGCCGTGCTCGGCGGGCCGACGCTGCCCGTGCCGGAGGGTTTGGTCGAAACGACTTCTTCCACCCCCCTTGCGGCCATCGCTGTGATACTCGCACCATTCGCCATCTTGCTCGTGGTCACCCTTGGGTCGATCCGCATCATTCGGCGGCACGAGCGCGATCTCTGGGTTCCCTATGGCCCGGCTATTTCGCTCGCCGGTATCTGGATCGTCGCCAGCGGGCAGTTGCTGGCCGCCCACCCGGCCATGACCGGCGGCTGAGAACGCGATTTTAACCAATTCGACCCTACAGCACGAACCCATACTTGCCCGCACCGGGATTCCGCGGGCCGAACGAGAGAGGCTAGACAGCCATGGATAGGAAGAAACTGGTTCTGCTGGTCGCCGCACTGATCGTTGCAGTGGGTACGGCGCTCATCGCGCGGAGCATGTTTGCCGGTGCGAGCGCGCCTCAGGCCGAAGCCGCCCAGGTCGAAGCGCGCGGTCCCAAAGTCCTCGTCGCGCAGCGGGCGCTGCCTGTCGGCACAATCATAACGGCCGACGCGATCGGGTACCAGCTCTGGCCCGAAGAACTGGTTCAGGACGCTTACTTCCTCGACGGCGAAGCCGATATGAACAAGCTTCTCGGTACGGTTGTTCGTCACCCGATAACCGCCGGCGAACCGGTCACGCAGGGTTCGCTCGTCGCGCCGGGCGATCGCGGCTTCCTCGCCGCCGCCCTCGCCCCGGGCATGCGGGCCATTACCGTTCCCGTCACCGCTCAGTCGGGTGTGGCCGGATTCGTCTTTCCCGGCGACCGTGTCGACATGGTGCTGACCCAGGAAGTGGGGGGCAATGACGGCGCAAGCCTGAACGCGTCGGAAACCATTCTGCGTAACCTTCGCGTCCTGGCTACGGACCAGTCGACCGTTTCGGAACAGGCCGAAGACGGCTCGACGGTGGTGAAGGAATTTCGCACCGTCACGCTCGAGGTCACGCCCGTAATAGCCGAGAAGATCGCCGTGGCGCAGACGATCGGTACGCTCAGCCTTTCGTTGCGCTCGCTGGCCGACAACCAGACCGAGCTCGAGCGCGCGATCGCCGCAGGCGACATCGCCATTCCCGACGACGCGACTCCCGAAGAGGAGGAACGCATCCTACGTCAGGCCATGGCGCGCCCCGACGATGGGAAAAGCACCTATGTGACCGGCGGCGACGTCTCGCGTTTTCAGCGTCGCACGGTACCGCCGCAGGGCGCGGTAGCGGGTCCGCCGCCGCCCCAATCAGCCGGGGAACCGAGCATGCCCGTCCGCCAGGGGCCGAGCGTGCGCGTCACCCGCGGCAAGGAAACGGAACGCGTCCCGGTCGGCGCCGCCAAGATCAGCGCCGTGACCGGCGTCATCAAGGGCGGGCAGGCCGATGGAACCTCGCTACCAGCCACGATCGGGCCGGTCGCGCAGCCGGTTGCCGTCGCATGAGCCGGAAAGAAAAAACGGGTAGCCAATCAGGGGGCACATCCATGAAACGTCGACTTACCACGAAATTGCTGGTCGCCAGTCTGGCCATCGCGCCACTGGCCAGCGCGCCGACGAGCGTCGCGACAGCCCAGTCGATCGTGAGCCCGAGCTCGGAAATCGTGCTTTCGATCGGTCGCGGCGAATTGGTCAACGTCCCCGGCGCCATGGCCGATGTCTTCATCGCCAACGACCAGATTGCCGACGTTCAGGTGAAATCCCAGCGTCAGCTCTACGTCTTCGGCAAGGCGGGCGGCGAAACCACGATCTACGCCAGCAACCGGGCCGGAGACATCATCTGGTCGGCCAATATCCGCGTCGGTTCCAACATCGGCAGCATCGATCAGCTTCTCGCGCTGGCCATGCCCCAGGCGAAGATATCGGTCGCCACCATGGGATCCAACGTCATTCTCCTCACCGGAACCGTTGCCGGTCCCGAGGATGCGGAAGAAGCACAGCGCCTGGTGGAAGCCTTTGTCGGGGAAGATGCGAATGTCATCAGCAGGCTGCGCATGGCCACCCCGCTGCAAGTGAACCTGCAGGTTCGCATCGCCGAGGTAAGCCGCAGCTTCGTGCGGGCGCTCGGCGTCAACCTGACCAGCATCGACAGCAGCAGCGGGTTCAAGTTCGGCATCGGCCAGGGAAGGCAAGGCGCAATTCCCGAATTCAACCCCGGAAGGGCGCTGGGAACCGGTTCGAAAACCGTCGAAAGGGTCTTCAATCCCGTGACCGGAGAGATCGAGGAATTGCCCGGTTCCACCGTCAACCCGATTTCGCCGGGCACTACTTTGGGTGCATTCGGCAAGTTTCTCGGTCTCGACATCGGCGCCGCGCTCGATCTGGCAGAAACCGAAGGGCTCGTGACCACGCTTTCGCAGCCCAATCTTACCGCGCTTTCGGGCGAAACGGCCGAATTCCTGGCCGGTGGCGAATTCCCGATCCCGCTGAGTCAGGGGCTTGGCACAACCTCGATCGAATATAAGAAATATGGCGTAAGTCTGGCCTATTCGCCGACCGTGCTTTCGAACGGTCGTATATCGATGCGCGTGCGTCCGGAAGTGTCGGAATTGTCCAGCCAGGGCGCGATCACGCTGGAAGGTTTCCAGGTGCCCGCATTGGTGACCCGCCGCGCGGAAACCACCGTCGAGCTCGGCTCGGGCCAGAGCTTCATGATCGCCGGCCTGTTGTCGAACAACGCGACCAATACGATCGACAAGGCTCCGGGCCTCGGCGATGTTCCGATCCTCGGCAACCTGTTCCGATCGACCACTTACCGCAAGGGCGAAACCGAACTGGTAATCGTCGTGACGCCTTATCTGGTGAAACCGATCGACGGGAACGACATCAAGCTGCCGACCGACGGTTTCCGCAAGCCGACCGAATTCCAGCGCCTGCTCGGCTTCCAGCAAAGCGACGGCGTGACCGGCGGCGACCGTCCGAAACCACGAGCCGTTCAGTCGCAGCCTGCCGCACCTGCTATTTCGCAAGGAACGCCGGTCGACGGTGGCGACCAGCAAGCATCAGACGGGAAAACCGAAGCGCGTCGCAACGAGCGGACCGCCTCGGCCAAGCCCGGTTTCAGTTTCGAATAAGGGGACGCGTAACATGGCTATCGCATTCAATCGCAAGCTCGCCGGTACGCTGGCCGCCTCGCTCGGCCTCGCACTGAGTGCCTGCGGCGGTTTCCCGACCGAAAACCGTTCGCTTTACAGCGCTCGTCAGCCCGTTGTCGAACGGACCAACTTCACGCTCGACATACGCACTGCGGGCGATGGCCTGCCGCTCGGCGAGCAGCGCCGTGTCGCGGGCTGGTTCGACGCCATGGAACTTGGCTATGGCGATCGCATCTCGCTCGACGATCCGACCGCCAATCCGGCCGTGAGAGAGGATCTCGCCGCTCTCGCCGGGCGGCATGGCCTGCTGGTCAGCGAGAGTTCCCCGGTCACTCCCGACTACATCGATCCGGGTGAGGCGCGCATCGTCATAACCCGTTCGACGGCTAGCGTTCCCGGGTGTCCCGACTGGTCGGCCAACAACGAAGCAAACGAATATAACGCAACCTACCCTGGTTACGGCTGCGCGGTGAACGGCAATCTCGCTGCGATGATCGCAAACCCGGAAGATCTCATTTCGGGACAGAAGGGCTCGGGCGAGACCGTGGTCACCACTTCGACCAAGGCGATCGAGGCCTATCGCGAAAAGGCTCCGACCGGCGCGGGCGGTCTGTCGCAAGTCAGCAGCAAGGGAGATTAAGCAGCCATGAGCGCTTCACTCAAATCCGGCATGGCGGGCAACCGCGACGCCTTTGCGGCCTATATCTGCGACGATAATGCTCTCGATGTACTGCGCCCGGTGGTGATCGAGCTCGGCTGGCAGCCCGAGAAATGCAATAAGGGCGGATTACGCAACGCGATTCAGTCTCTATCGGTTTCGGCCAGCCCCAACATCTTGATGGTGGACCTTTCCGAAAGCGGCGACCCGCTGAACGACATCAACGCGCTGGCCGAAGTCTGCGAACCGGGCACGGTGGTGATCGCCATCGGCCAGGTCAACGATGTGCGCCTGTATCGCGACCTGCTCGCAAGCGGCATCCACGATTACCTGCTCAAGCCGTTATCGGCCAATATGCTGCGCGATTCGCTCAATCAGGCGCAGGCTGTTTTTCTCGCTCCGCGCGCCGGCGAAGCCGAGGGCGTCAAACGTCATATGTCGACTGCCGTGATCGGCACGCGGGGCGGCGTTGGCGCATCCACGCTCGCGACGTCACTCGCCTGGCTCTTCGCCACCGAGAAACACATGCCGACCGCCCTGCTCGATCTCGATGTGCATTTCGGCACCGGCGCTCTGGCGCTCGATCTGGAACCCGGTCGCGGGCTGACCGACGCGATCGACAATCCGAGCCGGATCGACGGGTTGTTCATCGAACGCGCGATGATCCGCGCGAGCGACAATCTCGCGATCCTTTCGGCAGAGGCGCCGATCAATCATCCGCTGATGACCGACGGTTCGGCTTTCGTGCAGTTGCAGGAAGAGTTCAGGCATTCATTCGAAATGACCGTGCTCGACATGCCGCGCAATATGATGATCAATTTCCCTCACCTGCTCAACGATATAAACGTCGTCGTGCTCGCCACCGAAATGTCGCTGGCCTCGGCCCGCGATACGATCCGCATCCTTTCGTGGCTCAAGACGAATGCGCCGCATTCGCATGTCGTGATCGCGGCCAACAAGGTTCAACCGGGGGCCGCCGAAATCAGCAAGGCCGATTTCGAAGCCTCGATCGAGCGCAAGATCGATGTGACGATCCCCTACGATCAGAAGGCTGCGGCCAATGCCGCCAAGCTCGGCAAGACTTTCGTCGATGCCAATAGCGGAGCCAAGGCGACGGGAGCGATCAAGCAGCTTTGCGCCCGCGTCATCGGTATCGGCACCGAAGAGGCCGATGCGGCCGAGGAGACCGGCGCGAAGAAATCGCTGCTCGGCGGTTTCGATTTCAAGAATCTGCTCGCGAAGAAAAAGGACGCACCGGCCGCCCAGCCTGTGGAATGACCGCACCCAGGACGCGCTTAGGGTAGCTTGCAAATGGACGGAGACTACGCATGAATATCATCCAGCCGGTGCTTGTGGCCGTCGGGGTCCTCGCCTTGCTGGCGATAGGATACGCCATGCTCTCCGGCCCGAATGCGGCCAAGGCGAGCCAGCGGCGGCTGGAGCAGCTTCGCTATCGCCATTCGGAAAGCACCGACGCCAAGGTCGAATCCCAGCTCAAAAAGGCCATTGCCGCGCGCAAGCCGAAAATGCAGCGAGTCGCCGGATCGACCTCGCGGATCGAGGCGCTGGCAAATCGGCTCGACCGAACCGGAAAGGGATGGACGCTCAGCCAATATGCCTATGCATCGCTCGGGCTGGGCATCGTCGTGACGCTGCTCATGTTCCTGCGCAGCGGATCGCCGGGCCTGTCCCTTGCCATCGGCGTACTGGTGGGGGCGGGATTACCGCATTTCATCGTCGGGCGGACGATCAAGAAGCGCACCAACAATTTCAACGCGAAGTTCCCCGATGCCATCGAGCTGCTCGTGCGTGGCCTGCGCTCGGGCCTTCCGGTGACCGAGACCCTGGCGGTCGTCGCGCAGGAGGTCCCCGGCCCTGTCGGCGAGGAATTCAAGGGCGTCGTCGAGCGGATCAAGATCGGTCGCACGATGGAGGATGCCCTTCAGGAAACGGCGGACAGGCTCGGTATTCCGGAATTCAACTTCTTCTGCATCACCCTCGCCATCCAGCGCGAAACCGGCGGTAACCTCGCCGAAACCCTGTCGAATCTTTCGGACGTGCTGCGCAAGCGGGCGCAGATGAAGCTCAAGATCAGGGCCATGAGCTCGGAATCGAAGGCTTCGGCCTATATTGTCGGCGCCCTGCCCTTCATCGTCTTCGGGCTGATCTGGTGGATCAACCCGACATATATCGGCGGCTTCTTCGAGGATGACCGTCTGATCGTAACCGGCCTCGGCGGCCTCGTGTGGATGAGCATTGGCGCCTTCATCATGGCCAAGATGGTCAGCTTCGAGATCTGAGCTGGGGAAGGACTAGACTTATGGACGCTGCAACCGGCCCCACCCTTCTCGGCTTCGATGTCTATCTGGTCGGCTCGATCCTCATCGGGATCGCGGCCGCCGCCATGGTGTTCGCGATCTACACCGCGGTCACCATCAAGGACCCGATGAGCAAGCGCGTCAAAGCGCTCGAAGGCCGCCGGGAAGAGCTCAAGATGGGCCTGGTTTCCGCGTCCGCCAAGAAGCGGCAGAGCCTGGTTCGCAAGACCGACACGACCGAGAAGATCAAAGACACGCTCGGCAAGATGAAAGTGTTGCAGGAGAGCCAGGTAGAGGGCGTTCAGCAAAAGCTGGCCCATGCAGGCATCCGCAACAAGGAACTGGCGATCGTTATCATCGGCCTGCGCGCCGTTCTGCCGGTGTTGCTGGGCAGCCTTGTTTTTGTATCCGTCTTCTTGCTCGATACCTTTCCCGAATGGGGTCCGATGAAGCGCAACGGCGCGCTGATGCTGGCCGTGTTTCTCGGATACAAGGGTCCGGAAATCTACCTCAGCAATCTGGCGTCCAAACGTTCGGACGCGATCCGGAAGGGCCTTCCGGATGCGCTCGACCTACTGGTCATCTGCGCGGAAGCGGGGCTGACCGTCGATGCTGCCTTCAACCGGGTGGCGAAGGAACTGGGCCGCGCCTATCCGGAACTGGGCGAAGAGTTCGCGCTCACCGCTATCGAATTGTCCTTCCTCAACGAACGGAAGAAAGCCTTCGACAACCTCGCCTACCGCGTCAATCTGGAGGCGGTGAAGGGCGTCGTCACCACCATGGTTCAGACCGAACGCTATGGCACCCCGCTAGCTTCCGCTTTGCGCGTCCTTTCGGCCGAATTCCGCAACGAGCGTATGATGCGCGCCGAGGAAAAGGCCGCGCGCCTGCCGGCCATCATGACCGTGCCGCTGATCATGTTCATCCTGCCAGTCCTGTTCATCGTCATTCTCGGACCGGCGGCCTGTTCGATCGCCGATGCCTTCAGCGGCGGTATCGGATAACCCGCTTCTTCCGCGCCAGTCGCACAGGAAGCCTGGCCGATTTTCAGTCGGCCAGGCTTTCCGCGTCGAAGTCGCCCGCCTGATCGCGTACACGCACGAGCATGTCCAGCAGGCTGGCGCATTCTTCCTCGCTCAGCACCGAAAACAGCTCGCTCTCGATCTTCAGGGCCAACGGCATGATCCCCGCATGGACCGCGCGCCCTTCGCTCGTCAGTTCAAGTAGATGCGAACGCCCGTCGCTGGCATTCGGCGAGCGCTGGACCAGACCGCGATCCTCCAGCCGTTTACACGCGCGGTTGACCGGCACCTTGTCCATCAAGGTTTGCTGCGAAAGATCGCGCTGGGTCAGCGAACCGTGATCGCCCAGCACCGCCATTATACGCCATTCGGTGGTCTTGAGCGCGAAACGCTTGCGGTACTGTTCGGCTATCCGGGTCGATACAGCATTCGATGCGATCGACAGTTGATAAGGCAGGAACTCGGCAAGGCGTTGGGCGGGCTGACGTCTGGACATGCCCACACCTTTAAACCGCGCCTCCGGCTTGGCAAGGCCGTTGCGATTGTAACCTTATCGCCCGGACTCACTCATAAGTCGGCTCTTCCCACCACGGGTAGAAATCGGGCATGTTCGCGCTCACCGTGTCGGGATAGGCTGGTGGCCGTTTCTCGAGGAAACTGGCGATCCCCTCTTTCGCATCCTCGCTACGGCTGAGGCGGTAGATCGCCCGGCTGTCGATCCGGTGCGCATCCATCGGATGGCCCCCGGCACCCAGCCGCCACAGCATGGCGCGGGTCATCGCAACCGAAACGGCCGATGTGTTGTCCGCGATCTCGCGAGCGATGCCCATCGCCGCATCCATCAATTCGCCCTGCGGATGGACCGAGCGGACCAGGCCGCGATCCAGCGCTTCGTCGGCATCGAAGATGCGCCCGGTCATGCACCATTCGAGCGCGGTTTGCATGCCGACCAGCCGGGGCAGAAACCAGCTCGAAGCCGCTTCGGGAACGATGCCGCGCCGCGCGAATACGAAACCGAAACGCGCATTTTCCGAGCACAGGCGAATATCGAAGGGAAGCTGCATGGTCGCCCCCACTCCGACCGCCACGCCATTGCACGCCCCGATCAGCGGTTTCCTGGAACTGAACAGGCGCAGGGTCAGACGCCCTCCGCCGTCCCGAACCCGTTCGTCGGCAAGATCGTCTACCGCCGAAGGGTCGGAGAAAACACTGCCCCCATCTTCCGGTGTAAGATCGGCCCCGGCGCAGAAGGCGCGCTCGCCCCGTCCGGTCACGATCACGGCGCGCACTTCGTCGTCGGCATCGGTATCGTCGATCGCCGCGGCGATTTCGGCGCCCATCCTGCCAGTGAAAGCATTCATCTTTTCCGGTCGGTCGAGGGTGATCGTGGCAACGCCGTCGATCTTATCCAATACAATCTGGGTGAAAGCCGTCATCGCGTAGTCTCTCCCTGGTAGCCCTTCGTGCTTTTCAGGCATGGTGTGAAAGCGGGGTCGGGGAGATGGTGGCACGCCTTGGTCGGGGCGGCAATCGATGGCGTTTCTCACGGCGCCGAAACAGTATCGCCCGTATGGTGCGGGGGCATATTCCGACTGGCGAGAGCAGACCCGCCGCGTACACCCCGGCACTCTACAACGTAAGAAACAAATGAGGTGTGGCAAGCAACCCCTTCCCCAAAGGTCCTTTTTTACTCGCACGGGATTCGAATTTTACTCGCACGGGATTCGAAAAGGTGTACTTACTTTGAAGATGACCATGATGAACCTCACAGGCTGCGATCGCGAGCCGATCCACATCATCGGCCATGTTCAGAGCTTCGCGGTACTGCTGGAATTCTCCGAAACCGGCGAGTTGCTGACCTATTCGGCAAACGCACCCGAGCTTCTTCAAATCGATGCGAGCGAACTGCCGAAATGCGAGGCCCAGACCCTCTTCGCCGACGCGGCATGGAAAGCCGTGGTCGCAGCGGCGGGTACAATATCGAGTGCGGACCAGATCGAATGCATCTTCCACACTGACGGTTTCCTCCCCGACCGTCCGGCGGATGTCAACGTGACCCGTTCCAGGCGGGGCATCGTTGTCGAGATAGAGGAGTGCCTTGGCGGGACAGAGACCGACTTCTTGCCGCAGGTCCGCCACGCTGCAACGAGTTTCGATTCCAGGAGCGGTGTGGCCGCCGTTGCCCAGGATGGCGCGGAATATATGCGCGAGCTGACCGGGTTCGATCGCGTGATGGTTTACAAATTCCATGCCGATGGCAGCGGCGAAGTCATCGCCGAAGCGCGAGGCCCCGGGATCGAGTCCTTTCTTGGCCTGCGATATCCGGCAACCGACATTCCCCAGCAGGCCCGCGCCCTTTATCGGCGCAACCCCATCCGCTCGATTGCCGATGTCGATGCCGAAACGGCGGAACTGCTGAGCACCGGAAATCGGAGCCATGCCGCGCCTCTCGACCTGAGCATGTGTGCCAGCCGGGCCATTTCGCCGGTCCACATCCAATATCTCAAGAATATGGGCGCTCGTGCATCCATGTCGATTTCCCTGATGGATATCGATGGGCTGTGGGGCCTTGTAGCGTGCCACCATGTCCAGGGTCCGCTGCGGATTTCGCAACTTAAGCGGTCCGCTGCCGAGCTTTTCGGCCAGATCTTATCCTCCAAGATCAGCGAGAGTCGCGCTCTCGAGCGACGCCAGCTCACCGCACGCACGCTAATGGTGCACTCGCGGATCACAGCGTGCTTCGCGTCGACGAACAGGATTTCGGCGCGCTTCGACGAAATCGGCGATCTCATCACCAGCGTTATCCCATGCGATGGCGTAATCGCGAAGATCGGTGGCGAATTTCTCAGATATGGCAAGGCTCCCGACGAGCTTCTGTCCGGAGCGATCCTCGATTTCGTGAGGGAGCGCGACCGGACCGAAGTGTTCGCGACCGATCGGTTGTCCGATCATCTGGCGAATGCGGATGAACTCAAGGATGTTGCCGCAGGTGTTTTGGTTATCCCAATTTCCCGTCTGCCCGACGCGTATCTGATTCTGTGCCGTGCGGAAGTGGCCAAGAGCGTCAGATGGGCTGGCAATCCCGAGAAGCCCGCCATCGCCGCCAAGGGAAGTTTCAAACTGACCCCGCGCGATGGTTTCGCTGAATGGAAGGAAACGGTGCGCGGCTATTCGGATGAATGGACACAGCGCGAAATCGCCGCTGGCGAAGCCTTGCGCGCCACGTTCGTCGAAGTGCTCCTCAAGGTGACCGAACAGGACGCGCGTGAAAAGGACCGTGCCAACAAAAAACAGCAATTGCTGATCGACGAGCTCAACCATCGGGTTCGCAATATCATCACACTGATTGCCAGCCTCATCGAACAATCATCGAAAAATCAAACCGAGATCGATCAATACAAGGCCATGCTGGAGGGCCGGATTTCCGCGCTTTCGACCGCGCACGACCTGATGACTTCGGAAGAGGTGTCGGCAATCTCGCTGAAGGATCTGATAGCATCCGAATTGGCACCCTATGAAGGGCCGGGACCGGAAAAGCGGCGCTCGAGGTTTGAAGGTCCGGACATTTTCGTCGCTTTCGATTCGATACCGATTCTCGCACTGGTCATCCACGAACTCGCGACCAACGCCGTGAAATACGGTTCGCTGAGCAACGATACGGGTTGCGTCACTATTTCGACCACCTTGTTGGATGACGGCGGTTTCACCGTCGACTGGGTAGAAACGGGTGGACCACCTCTGTCTGATGTCAGCACACCGGGCACGGGCACCGCACTGATCGAAGAAGCGGTTCCCTTTCAGCTTTCCGGCAGTGTCGACATCCGCCCTCGTACATCAGGAATGGAGATTAGCTTGCACCTGCCCCCCAAGACCGCCCGCTCGACCGACCGCGCGCAGCCGCAAACCTCGGACCGCAGCCAAACACCCGAAACCACCTCGGCGGGCGAACGGCATTTCCTCATCCTGGAAGATGAATTCCTGATCGCCAATACCGAGAAGAGAATGCTGCTGAGCCTCGGCGCCGACCGGGTGACGATGGCAGGGAATTGCGCCGATGCGTTGACCGCGTTGCAGACCTCTCCGGTCGATTTCGCCCTGCTCGATATCAATCTCAGGAACGAAACCTCGATCGCGGCGGCAAATTGGTTGCTCGATGCGGGCGTGCCATTCGTTTTTGCCAGCGGCTATGGCCGCGAACCGATGCTGGACTCGAAATTCGCGCAAGTCCCGACGATCACCAAGCCATTCACCATGGCCCAGCTCAAGGAAGTCATCCCCCGTCACCTGCTGTCGGCGGACTGATCGGGTATTCCAGAGGCGGCAGGCCGGTCCGCTCCTTGCACGATCCGCAAAAAAGAAGGAGCCCGCACAGGACTGCGCGGGCTCCATGCTTTCGGGGAACAGGTCCGCCGTATTCCGAAAAAGTTCCGTTTATCGCGGCGCCATGCGAATAGCACCATCGAGCCGGACGTCCTCGCCGTTGAAATAGCCGGTCTCGATCATGCACATGGCGAGCTTGGCATATTCTTCCGGGTTGCCGAGGCGCTTGGGGAACGGGACGCTGGCGGCCAGCGCTTCCTTTACCTGAGGCGGGGCCGCGTTCATCAGCGGCGTTTCGAAGATACCCGGCAGGATAGTATTCACGCGGATGCCTTCGTTCATCAGGTCGCGCGCGATGGGCAAGGTCATGCCGATCACGCCGCCCTTCGATGCGGAGTAGGCCGCCTGGCCGATCTGGCCGTCTTCACCGGCAACCGATGCGGTGTTGACGATTGCGCCGCGATCGCCGTCCTCGCTCAGCGGGTCGAGCGTCATCATTCCGGCCGCCGACTTGGCGATGCAGCGGAACGTGCCGACGAGGTTGACCTGGATCACGAAATCGAAGGCCGACAGCGGGAAGTGGCTGATCTCGCCGCTCTGCTTGTCGCGCTTGGCGGTCTTGATCGCATTGCCAATGCCCGCGCAATTGACGAGGATGCGCTCCTGACTATGCGCCTCGCGTGCCTTGGCGAAACCGGCGTCGACCTCTTCATCGCTGGTCACGTTCACCTTGCAGAAAACGCCGCCGATATCCTTGGCGACTGCTTCGCCCTTTTCTTCGTTCATGTCGAAGATGGCGACCTTGGCGCCCTTGGCGGCAAGCGCGCGGGCGGTGGCTTCACCAAGCCCCGACGCGCCGCCGGTGACGACTGCGGGGGTATTGCTGCTGACTTCCATTATCTCTTCCTCTTCCTGATCCCCCGCGAAGGCAGGGGTATCGTGTCAATCCGATCGCGGTTTCCCGCCTACGCGGGAACTCGCATTGAATCAAAGCGCCTCGACGATGGTCACGTTCGCGACGCCGCCGCCTTCGCACATCGTCTGGAGGCCGTATTTCTTGCCGCGCGCCTTCAGCGCGTGGACAAGCGTGGCCATCAGCTTGGTCCCGCTCGCGCCGAGCGGGTGTCCAAGCGCGATCGCGCCGCCATTGACGTTGAGCTTTTCGGGATCCGCGCCCGTGTGCTTGAGCCAGGCGAGCGGGACCGGTGCAAAGGCCTCGTTGACCTCGTACAAGTCGATGTCGCCAATGTTCATCCCTGCACGCTGCAGCGCGCGATCGGTCGCAAAGAGCGGTTCTTCGAGCATGATCACCGGATCACCGGCAGTCACGGTCAGATTGTGTATGCGCGCCATCGGCGTAAGACCGTATTCCTTCAGAGCCTTCTCGCTGACCACCAGCACCGCGCTGGAACCGTCGCAGATCTGGCTGCTGCTTGCAGCGGTGATCTTGCCTTCGGGGCTCAACAGCTTGACGCTGGCGATACCTTCGAGCGTCGCGTCGAAGCGGATGCCTTCGTCTACCGTGTGCATCTCGGTGCCTTCGGGGGTCTCGATCTCGACCGGCACGATCTCGGCAGCGAACGCGCCCGACTTGGTCGCCTCGATCGCCTTTTCGTGGCTCGACAGCGCAAACCGGTCGAGGTCGTCCTTTGAGAAACCGTGCTTCTGGGCGATCATCTCGGCGCCCATAAACTGCGACCACTGGATGCCGGGATATTTCTCCTCGAGACCGGGCGATTTGTAATTGCCCAGACCCTCTTTCATATGAAACATCGCGGTCGACCCCATGGGCACGCGGCTCATGCTTTCCACACCGGCGGCGATCACGACATCCTGCGTCCCGCTCATCACGGCCTGTGCGGCGAACTGAATCGCCTGTTGCGAGGACCCACATTGCCGGTCGATCGTCACCGCGGGAACGCCCTCGCCAAGGTGTTTCGCGGCCAGCACGGCATTGCGCCCCACCTGCATCGCCTGTTCGCCGCCCTGGCTGACACAGCCCATGACGACATCGTCGATCGCCTTCGCCTCCAACCCGCTGCGTTCCATGATGGCATCGAGCGACTTGGCGGCAAGATCCACGGGATGCACGCCCGCGAGGCGACCGCCCCGCTTACCACCAGCGGTGCGAACGGCTTCGACTAAATAGGCTTCAGGCATCATCATCCTCTTCTTGCACGGGAAAGCAGGTAGGTTTTGAATAGGGACCGGCTGCCTAGGCCCGCCTTACGTACACGTCAAGCGAGGCCGAATTCTGAAGCTTCACATTCATCGAATCGTCCCGTGAGGCCCAGTTTAGGGTAGATCGCGAGGTGTGACATAGGCGTCACACCCCTTACGCCAAACCGTGCACAATGTAACAAAAGCTTTGCATTGACCGGGTCCGTAAAGGCACATGCGGCCTTCCACTGGAGGGATTTGCGTACACGTATTCAGCGTTCAGCGCTTGCGGGCCACCATCCTTGTCCAGAGGTTCCTTGGAGATCCGACCTCAGGGGTCGGTCGATCAATAGAGGGATTATCAAGTGAAACTCCACACCTACTTCAAAGCCAGCGCGGCGCCTGCCGTTCTCGGCATTGCGCTTCTGGCGCAGCCGGCGATGGCCCAGGTTGCGACGGAAGACGATGAAAGCGTCGATTCCTCCGCACCTGCGGGCGCAATCGTCGTCACAGGTTCGCGCATCAAGCAGCCGAACCTTGAGTCGGCCACTCCGGTCACCGTGATCAGCAATGAAGAGTTCAAAGTCACGGGTACGACCCGCGTCGAAGACCTCGTCAACTCGCTGCCGCAGGTTTTTGCCTCACAGGCCGGCCAGCTGTCGAACGGCGCCTCGGGTGCCGCTAACCTCAACCTTCGTGGTCTCGGTACCGAGCGTACGCTGGTGTTGGTCAATGGCCGTCGCCTCGTCCCGGGCGATCCCACCACATCGGCTGCCGACATCAACGTGATCCCGTCCGTGCTTGTCGAGCGCGTTGACCTCCTGACCGGCGGTGCTTCGTCGGTATATGGCGCCGACGCTGTGGCCGGCGTTGTCAACTTCGTAATGGATACCGATTTCGAAGGCTTCAAGCTCGATACCCAGTATTCGGTCTACAACCACAACAATCGTGGTAACTCGATCTATACCGATGCGCTCGACGCGCGTGGCTTCGGTTACCCGACCGGTACGTCGACCAATGGCGGCACTTTCGATGCAACTCTCGCGTTCGGCACCAGCTTCGACGATGGTCGCGGCCGCGCCACCGCCTATGTCGGCTATCGTAAGATCAACGCAGTCCTTCAGGCATCTCGCGACTATTCGGCTTGTGCGCTGTCGGCCAACACCCAGGCGGCAGTTGATGGCGGTGCGAACCTCTATACGTGCGGTGGCTCGCTAACCTCGCCTCGTGGTACTGCGATTTACTATGACACCGTTCCTGATTTCACTGGTCCGGACGGCACTCCCGACGGGATCCCCGACTTCACCTCGACTCTGGCCGGTTTCGGCGCGAATCGTACCCTGACCGGGTTCGAACGCTTCAACTATGCACCGCTGAACTACTTCCAGCGTCCCGATGAACGTTACACCGCAGGCGTCTTCGCCGATTACGAGATCAGCCCCGCGCTGCATCCGTATATGGAGTTCATGTTCATGGACGACCGCACGGTCGCCCAGATCGCTCCGTCGGGTAACTTCGGTAACACACTGTCGATCAACTGCGACAACCCCTTGCTTGGCCCGGACCAAGTGGCGGCGCTCTGCGACACAGAAAACCTCCTTGTAAGCCCGGACCCGACCGAAGCCTTCACTGTCGTTGGCAACGTCGATGCGGCGAATGCGGCACGCGCCGCGCAGGGGCTGGCGCCTCTGCCGACCACTCCGTTCGACTTCATCGATCCGACCACGGGCAACACCTACAATCGCGGCTTCCTGCAGCTCCTTCGTCGTAACATCGAGGGCGGCCCTCGTCGTGACGACCTCCAGCACACCAGCTACCGTGCTGTCCTGGGTATGCGGGGCGACATCAGTCCGGCTTGGTCGTACGATACCTACTACCAGTATGGCCGGACCAACTTCGCGCAGACCTATTCGAATGACCTCTCGGTCGTTCGTCTGAACCGCGCGCTCGACGTTGTAACCGGTCCGGATGGCGACCCTGTCTGCCGCTCGGCCCTCGATGGCACCGATCCCGCCTGTGTTCCCTGGGATATTTTCTCCCCAGGTTCCACCAGCCCGAGCGCGGCCTCGACCAACTATCTCAGCACCACCGGCATTTCGCGCGGTGTTGTGAGTCAGCAGGTCCTTTCGGCCTATGTTTCCGGCGCACTGGGCGAATACGGTATCCAGAGTCCGTGGGCTTCGGAAGGTATTGGCCTCGTTCTCGGCGCTGAATACCGCAATGAACGCCTTGAGTTCGATTCGGATGCGTCCTTCCAGGCCGGCGATCTTTCGGGCCAAGGGGCACCGACACTTCCGGTTTCGGGTTCCTATGACGTCAAGGAGTTCTTCACGGAAGTTCGTCTGCCGATCGTGCAGGACTCGATCTTTACCGAGTTCACCATTACCGGTGGTTATCGCTACTCCGACTATTCGCTGGGCTTCAGCACCGATACCTACAAGATCGAGGCTGAACTGTCGCCGACCCCGGACTTTATGATCCGTGGTGGCTACAATCGTGCTGTGCGTGCCCCGACGGTCCAGGATCTCTTTGCTCCGGTCCGTGTTCAGCTTAACGGCTCGACCGATCCGTGTGCTGACCGGGTCATTACGGCGGCAGATACAGGCTGTCTTGCGCAGGGTCTCACTGTTGGCCAGACGGTTGGTTCCAACCCGGCGGCCCAGTATAACGGCCAGGTCGGCGGCAACGCGAACCTGATGCCGGAAACGGCGGACACCTACACCGCCGGTGTGGTTCTTACGCCGCAGTTCCTGCCGGGCTTCAACGCCAGCGTGGACTGGTTCAAGATCGACCTCGTCGATGCGATCCAGGGCTACGGTCAGGACACCATCCTGGCGGTCTGCACCGACACTGCCGATCCGTTCTTCTGCTCGCTGATCAATCGTGACGGCTCGGGTTCGCTGTGGCGTAGTTCCGCCGGTTACGTGGAAGACTTCTCCACGAACGTTGGTGGGATCGGCACCGAGGGTATCGACGTCCAGGCGAGTTACAGCACGCAGATCGGCAATGTCGGTCGTCTGAACCTCAGCTTCGTCGGAACCTATCTGATGTCGTTGACGACGGATCCGGGCTTTGAACAGGCTCCGGAATACGATTGTGCCGGCCTGTTCGGTAACACCTGTTCGGCCGGCGTACTGAGCTGGGGTCCGAATCCCGAATGGCGTCATCAGATGCGCGTTGGCTTCGACTTCGCCAACGGCATCGGAACTTCGGTCCGCTGGCGTTACTTCGGCAGCGTCGATAATGAAGACGGTGTTGCCGGTGGTCCGAACCCGAACGCTGCTCCGGCACGTCCGGGCAATGCCGGGTTCCCCGCAGTCAACTACTTCGACCTGGCATTTACCTACGAAGCCGGTGACCACTTCGACTTCCGTCTTGGTGCGAACAACATCTTCGACAAGGAACCGCCGCTGGTTGGGGCGCAGTCCTGCCCGTCGGGTCCGTGTAACGGTAACGTTTACGCCGCCGTGTACGACGCGATCGGTCGCTACATCTACGCTGGTGTGACGCTTGAATTCTAAGCTTCACGCAGACTAGACAGGGAATGGCGGGCCTTCGGGTCCGCCATTTTCGTTTGTGGCATTGCCACGTTATCCGACACAGGTGCCAACCCCGTGAACCGTACCGACGCACGTCAGGCAATTGCAGCGATTCCGCAGACCGATGCGGCAACCGCCTTCAATGTCGGCCTCGACCTGCTCAGAAACGATCATGCGGAGATCCTGCTGCCAATCGCACGTAAGCTGGCGCGCAAATTTCCCCGCGACCCTCGCATGCAGCAGCTCCTCGGCCTTGCAGCACGCACGGCGCAGGACAGCACACTGGCACTGGAAGCCTTCGGACAGGCCGCGAAACTTGCCCCTTCCGATCCGCTGATCGCCCATTCCCACGCACGTTGCGCACTGGAGGCGGGAGCGCCTGCTGTCGCTCTATTTCAGCGCGCGGTCGAAATGGCTCCCACGGATGGCCACGCCCTGCTCGGCATGGGAGCCGCGCTCCTCCACGAAGGCCGAGCCCAGGACGCGGTCGACCATCTCGACACACTGCTCGCCGCCAATCCTCTGTGGATCGATGGCCACCGCGATGCCGCGCACATTCGCGGCCAGATGGGGCTCGACCCTTATGCCACCATTACGAAGGCATTGGCTGGCCAGCCCCGTTCACTCGAACTGACGACCTTGCTCGCCGGTACCCATCTCGAAGCGCTCGACTTCGAAGGCGCGCTCGCCGGTTTGCAGGACGCCCGGGGCAAGCTGGGCGATCCCGCCAGTCTCCGGATTTTGGCAGCACATGCGATGTCTGAATTGGGGAATCTCTCCGAGGCCGACACCACCTTCGGCACTCTCGCTCCAGGCTCTAGTGTCAACGACACCTCTCTGCACGCCCGCCATCACCTTCGCGCCGGACGAGCCGCAAAGGCGGCTGCGCTGATTGAACCGGTGATCGCCCGCGACTATGATCATCTGCTCTGGCCTTATTTATCGCTGGCTTGGCGTTTGACGGAGAACCCTCGCTATCGCTGGCTCGAAGCGGACGAGCGGCTCATAAGCGTCTATGATCTCGGTAACATTCTCGGCGATCTGGACGTGCTCGCATCGCATCTGCGCCACTTGCATTTCGCTAGCGCACAGCCGCTGGATCAATCCGTTCGCGGAGGCACCCAGACCGACGGCAATCTATTGCTGCGCACTTCCGCCCCAATCCGGAAACTCCGCAAGGCGATCCTTGCCAAGGTCGCTGATCATGTAGCGCAACTGCCGCCGTTCGAAGCGGGACACCCGACGCTTTTGAAGGATCGCGATCCACTGCGCGTCGCTGGATCGTGGTCGGTTCGGCTCAAGGACGAGGGCTTCCATTCGGACCACGTCCATAGCAAGGGCTGGATCAGCTCCGCGCTGTATATCACACTGCCCGACACAATCGGACAGGCCCAGGATCGGGGTAAAGGTGAAACAGACCATTCCGGCTGGCTGACGCTGGGCGAATCCCGTGATATCCTGCCTGGCCTCGAACCCGTGAGGCTCGTCGAGCCGAAACAAGGTAGGCTAGTGCTGTTTCCAAGTACCATGTGGCATGGTACGCGCCCGTTCTCTGCGGGCGAACGCATGACCGTGGCGTTCGACATCGCCCGCCCCCAACAGAGCTGAATTGGTTGAACCGGATGAATGCTGCTCCCCCTCCCGCGGAATTGATGCAAGCCATGCAACGGCTGCGGTCCAGCGATCCGGCCGGTGCGCTGGCAATCGTCGAAGATTGCCTGACGAAGACTTCCGAGCGCGCCCCTTTTCTCGCCGTGGGCAGTCTGGCGGCCCTGCGTCTGGACAATACCGACAAAGCCATTCCCTTTCTTCGCGAACTGCTGGTCATCAACCCTGGCGATACGGCCAGTCGAAACAATCTCGCGGCTGCTTTGGTTCGCGCGGACCAGCTCGATGAAGCTCTGGCGATGGCCGAAGGTTCGACCGAGCCCTCTCTCGCCCGGATCGAAGGTTTCGTGCGCCAGAAGCGAGGCGAATTGGAGGCGGCGGTTGATGCCTATCGCAGAGCGATAGCGGCAGAGCCTGCGGACCTCGCCAGCCTCAACAATCTCGGCAACGTGCTGATGGAGCAGAGACAGTGGGACGAGGCGATTGCGGCATTTGAGCAAGCGATCACCCTCGCCCCTGCGGATATCCAGATTTATCTCAATCTGGCCGAATTGCTGCGATTGGCCGATCGTGGTGGGCCACGACTAAAGGTTCTCAAAGACGCGCACGGCATCGCACCGGACAATCTCCGCGTGCTGATCGATCTCGGCATGGCCTATGCTCATGTCGACGATCTGGACAATGCCATGGCCACATTTCGTAAAGCGATCGAGCTGACCGACGGTTTCAGCGAGGCGCATGTCGAATACGGCATGATCCTGGAGAAGCTCAACCGCACCGACGAGCTTGCCGAACTCGTCGCGTCTTTCGACAAGGCCAGCGCGCCACCCGAGGCCAATTTTCTGCTCGCTTGGGAAGCGCGCCGGGCAGGCAATTTCGAGGAAGCGGCACGACTGGCCGATGCGATTCCGGAAACCGTCCTGCCAATGCGCCGCTGGCAACTTGTCGGGGGTATCGAAGACCGGCTGGAGAATGCTGACAAGGCCTTTGCCGCCTTCGAGCGAATGAACCAGTCCGCCGTTGCCGAGGCGCATCCCGCGCGTGGTGCAAACTATCGCGAACGGGTGGAGGCCGAGTTGGAAAAGTGCACTGCGGACTGGGCTGGCACCTTCTCTGATGCGAAAGTCACAGACGGACGCCGTGACCCCATATTCCTGGTCGGCTTCCCGCGTTCTGGGACCACCTTGCTCGATACCATGCTGATGGGGTTGGACGATCTTAGCGTTCTGGAAGAACGCCCTATGATGGCCAGCATCATCAAGCGCATCGAGGGTGAGGACATCGCACTCTTCGACGAGACGCGGATCGGGGAACTACGCGATGAGTACTTCGCTCGGGCCGCCGAGGAGGGCTGGGACGATCAACGCTGGCTGGTAGACAAGCACCCGCTCCACATGCAGCGCGTGCCGTTTATCCACCGGCTGTTCCCCGAAGCGAAAATCATCCTCGCCGAGCGACATCCGTATGATGTGGTGCTGAGCTGCTTCATGGCGAATTTTTCGCTTAATTTCGCCATGCGCAGCTTCACCTCGCTCGACGAGGCCGCAAGAACCTATGACGCCGTCTGGCGGGCGTGGCATCGCGCCGTGGACCTGTTCGATGTAGACTGGCGGGCCGTTCGATACGAGAAGCTCGTGATCGATCCGAAGGCCGAACTGCAGCCGATTGTCGAATGGCTTGGCCTTGAATGGAGCGACGGCCTGCTCGATCATACCCAAACTGCGCGGAAACGAGGTCCGGTCAGAACGGCGAGCTATTCGCAAATTGGCGAGGAACTATATACCCGCGCTAGCTATCGCTGGCGGCGTTATGCCGATCATCTTGAGCCCGTAATGAAAACGCTCCGCCCGTGGGCGGAGCGAATGGATTATGCGACCGAGTAGCTGTTTGTCATAGCTCGCTTGCGGGGCTGAGCTAGTCGCTGGTACCGCGAGACGTCTGCGCGCGGTCTATATCGCGCCGATTCTGCGCCTGCTCCACAGTCCACTGGCGTCGGGTCAGGCACCGCTTCGAAGTACGCACACGCGACCCGGTCGCCTTCGACGTCCGACAAATCACCTCGTCGAGATTCGACTTTTCGCCCGTTGTCTCAACGGCCTCTTCGCTCTTGTCGCCCTCCGATGGCTGCTGCGCGCTCGCCGGTGCGCAAGCGATTGCGATGAAGGCAATTGCGCTCCAAAGGGTTCGCGATTTCATACTGATACTCCCTGTCAATTCTACATTCCCTCGTTCCCTAACACGGTCGGTCCATCAGGGTCGAACACAATTGGACGAAAAAGGTAGCTTTCATTTTCTGCTCCGATAGACTTCTAGCGGACTCAAAGGATGACCCGGGAGAGATTGGTGCGACGCCTTGGCTATTTTCAGATCGGTGCCTCTTGCGCTCTCGCTGTCATATTCAGCGCCTCTGCTGCGGCCGCAATGGACGATGACCAGGCACCTTCAAACGCCTATCTGGAAGCACTGAAGGCCTGTCAGGCAGAGAGCGACCCGGCAACGCGGCTCGCCTGTTTCGATACCGCCGCCGAGTCCATGGTTGGAGCGAGCGAGGCGGGCGAACTGAAGCTTGTCGATCGCGAGGAGGTTCGCAAGACCCGCAGAAAACTCTTCGGCTTCTCGCTTCCCGATTTCGGCATCTTCGGCAAGGGCGATGACGACCGCGAAGACGAGGATGAGTTTTCACAAATGGAAACCACCATCGCTTCGGTCAGTGGATCGCACTCGACGGGCTATACCCTCAGGACTGCGGAAGGCGCGGTCTGGCGGGTCGACGACGTACCAGGGCGCCTGCTCGAACCGCGCAAGGGCGACACGCTGCTAATAAAGAGCGGTGCGCTCAGTTCCTATTTCCTGCGCATCAACAATCAACGCGGGATCAAGGGCAGTCGCATCCGGTAGAGTCCAGGGCCACTAATGGATTTGCCAAAGGGCGAGGATCGCGATCCTCGCCCTTTTTCTTACGCCTTTTCGCAGTGAGAAGAGGCTACGCTTGCGGTCTGCCGGCGGCGCGGCCAGTGCGCTTCGCGCAAAAAGAAAGGGGCAGATCACTCCGCCCCTTTCCTCAATTCAATCTCTCGGAAACCGTCAGAACGAGCGGGTCACGTTGAGGAACACCGAACGACCCAGGAAGTCGTAGGTGCCGTAGTTGAAGTAATTGCCGATGGTAGGACGGCGGTCGCTACCACCCGTGCCATAGCTGCCGATAACCGGCATTCCTCAAGCGCCGGGCTGGCGGTCGGGACTTCCTGTGCAGAAGCGGTGAGCGCAGCGAGTGTCCCGAGCAGCGAGGACAAGATCAGCATTCGGTTCATCAAAGTTTCCGGTGAATCTGCACAACAGGCATTCGCGGTAGCAAAAGTGCGTTGGCCAACCGACCACGCCCGATGCTCTTGTCGGCATACCACAGCAGGTAACAGCATACGTCGAGAGCAGGACGAGCCGCGCCGCGCCCGCCCCGTTGTCACAAACCGTCCATACAACTGTCCCGCCTGGCCAAAAGTGTGGCAATTTGGTGACTCTCCATCATGGATAGTAAGATGCAGGACCCATTTATGCGACGCATTGCTTGCGTCTGCGCTTACGGCTTGCTCTTATCGGCACACTAGCCGGACCGATCCGGCTCGAGTTTAGGGGACTGCAAATCATGAAAAAGACCTTTGCCACCTTGGGTGGTCGGGCCGCGCTGCTTACCGGTGCTGGCCTCGCCGCCATGGCGATCTCCACGCCGGCGCTCGCGCAGGATGTTGACGAAGACGAGACCGTTGAAGACGCCTCTGCTCCGCCGAGCAACGCGATCGTGGTGACCGGCTCGCGTATCGCGCGCCCTGAACTCGAGTCCGCCGTCCCAGTGACCGTGCTCGATAACGAGGCTTTCTTTAAGCAAGGCTCGGTCAACGTTGGCGACACGCTGAATGACTTGCCTCAGCTGCGTAGTACTTTCAGCCAAACGAATGCGGGTCGTTTCCTCGGTACGACCGGGCTTAACCTCCTCGACCTTCGTGGCCTAGGCACTTCACGCACTTTGACGCTGGTTAATGGTCGTCGCCATGTCGCATCCGATATTCTTTCGAATGGCACATCGGTAGACGTCAACTCTATCCCCAACGATCTTATAGAACGCGTCGATGTCGTCACTGGCGGCAACTCGGCCATTTATGGCTCCGACGCAATTGCGGGTGTGGTGAACTTCATTCTTCGCGATGACTTCGAAGGCGTCCAATTGCGTGGGCATGTCGGCGTTAATTATGAGGGCAATTTCCCGAACCAATATGTATCGGGAATGATTGGTCAGAACTTCGCTGACGGTCGCGGCAACGTAACTCTTCACGCCGAGTATGCGAATCAGGAACGCGTTTACGGGTCGGACGTTTCATATCTTCGTCGCAACGATGGCTTCGTAGTGGTCGACGCGGATGGTGCGGGCACCCCTAACGGGAGCGATGGGAATCCTGATCGTATCTTCGTTAGGGATATCCGCTCCCGCACGATTTTCTTCAACACCCTCGTGCCGTTCTCTCAGCCCACGCAGGCTCAGATCGACGATGGCGTCGGTACGATCGATGCACCCGGCTGCGGCGTCGGCTACAATGACGTGCCCTACAACTGTCTGTACCTCTTTACGGCGGACGGCCGCCTGGTTCCGGAAACTGCAGGTTCAATCATAGGCGGCGGCCCCTTCGGTACCGCAATCGGCGGCAACGGTCAGACGGGTCGTGAAGGCACCCTTCAATCGGTGCTTCCCGATCAGGAACGCATCAACGTTAATCTGCTCGCGAAATTTGAGATATCACCGGCGCTTGTTCCGTTTGTCGAAGCAAAATACGTGAACATCAAAACGCAGGGTCAGCAATCCTCGCCCGCCTTTATCCAGGGGCAGTTTCTGACTTTCGGCGATTCCCGCGAAGGCGTGCGCTTGGACAACCCATTCTTGAGCGAACAAGCGCGAGGCGTAATCACCGAGCAGCTCTTGGCGTCAGGTCTCCGCGGTAGCCTTATCAAGAACGCGTTTCTGTCACGCGAATTGAGCGCCGGCGACAGGGCAGCTATTGCTGATGGTTCGTTCAGGTTCGACTTCTCCCGCTTCTTGGATGATCTTGGTAGCCGAGATGAAGCGTCCGAGCGCGAGACCTATCGCATTGTCGGTGGCGTTCGCGGTGAGTTCGGCAATGCTTGGAACTACGAAGTCGCACTGAACTACGGCAAGGTTAAAGAGGCCACGCGGGTTTTGGGCAATATCGTCCCGAATCGGTTCCTGCTGGCCCTCGACTCCGCGATTGACCCTGCAACGGGCAATATCGTTTGCCGTTCGCAAATCGATCCGAGTGCGGCAATCGCTTATGATACCGCTGACGAGCCATTCCTCGATCAGGACGTAGCCAATTGTGTTCCATACAATCCCTTTGGGGCACCCGATAACTCGGCTGCCGGGGCCTATATTCTCGAGGATACCACGTCGGTAGCCGAGCTGGAGCAGTTCGTTGCGTCCGCGTATCTTTCGGGCAATACGAGCGGCTTCTTCGAATTGCCAGGCGGGCCGATCGGCTTTGCGGTGGGCGC
Source organism: Erythrobacter aureus (assembly GCF_003355455.1). Classification (NCBI taxonomy): domain Bacteria; kingdom Pseudomonadati; phylum Pseudomonadota; class Alphaproteobacteria; order Sphingomonadales; family Erythrobacteraceae; genus Erythrobacter; species Erythrobacter aureus. The sequence continues at coordinate 1,228,339 of NZ_CP031357.1, read as the reverse complement.
AGAATATCGCCGGGAAGAGCTCTTTTTCCAAGCGGATCCGATCGTGGAGGCGGGAAGAACTTTCTACAACGCCCTTCCTACCTTCGCACCAGACCCTTTCACGGTGAAAGAGGCCTTTGGCGAAATTCGTATCCCAATCCTCGCTAACACTCCTTTCTTTGAGGAGCTAACGGTATCGGGTGCGGTTCGTGTTTCGGATTACGATAACGCGGTAGGGACCACAGTGGCGTATAATGCGGGCGTGGAATGGCAACCCATTCCCGACATCCGTTTCCGCGCGCAATACGGTCGCTCGGTTCGCGCACCGAACCTGTCCGAAACTTCTTCGGCTCTTTCGCAGAACTTTGCTCCTGGTTTCCAGGATCCCTGTCGTGAGGCAAATATCGGGGCAGGTTCCGAGAATCGGGCGGCGAACTGTCTTGCCGATCTCGGACCGGATTTGCTGGCCTCGATCGCGACCCTTCCCAACTATTCGTTGGAAATCCTCAGTGGCTCGAACCCAGACCTCACGGAAGAGAAATCGGACTCATACACGATTGGCGCAGTTTTCACGCCGACGTTTGCTCCCGGCTTCTCTCTAACGGTCGACTACTATGACATCCGAGTGGAGGATGTGATTTCCGCTCCGTCTGCTCAGCAGATTGTCAACGCTTGTTACGATCTTCCGAGCCTGGACAATCAGTTCTGCGATATTTTTCAGAGGTATCGTGGTGCCGGCTTAGGTCCGAACCAAGAGCAGCCAGGTCAGATTCTGGATGCGGATGCGGAAATCACACCGCTCAACTTCGCTGCCCGGACTGTAAGGGGTATCGATGCCGAAGTCAGCTACAGGCGACCGTTCGGTGAAGACAACGCGATTAGCACTCGCTTTATCTACACCCACCTCTTTGAGCGGAGCAATTTCGAAGACCCCTCGAATCCCGACTTCGAAAACCGGATTTTAAGCGAACTGGGTGACCCTCAGGACGAGTTCCGGTGGACCGTGGATCTCAAGCTATCTGAGGTCACATTCGGCTACGAAATGCGTTTCATTGGTAAGATGGTCTTGAACAACTACGAGGACATCTTCTCGCTTCAGGGCCGCGCCCCCGAGAACGCTGACTATGCTGATGTCGAATATTATCCGGACACGTTTTATCACGACGTCCGTGTCGGCTTTGAGTTTGAGAATTTCGACTTCACTCTTGGCGTGGATAATATCCTCAACACCAACCCACCTCTTGGTCTTACCGGTATTGGTGCCGGCAGCGCGATCTACCCCGTGCGAGGCCGAAATTTCTATGCTGGTGTACGCGCTGAATTCTAATTCAGATCTGAGCTAGCCAGAATACCCAAGCGGGGCCGGGCAGGAATGGTCGGCCCCGCTTTTCGTTCATAAAGGTCGAGACGCAATGCCTGCTGCAACGGAAAGGGCTTTCGAAGCCGTGAGCCAAGGACGCATACACGATGCGTTCAATATCCTTTGCGATGCGGCCGACCACAATGATCCTGCAGCGGCGTATACCCTCGCGAGCTGGCGGATGTCCGGGGATCTTATCAGAAGGGATCTAACTGAAGCGCAGCGACTGTACGGCATTGCTGCCAAGCACCAATACAAGGATGCCGAGCACATTTTTCTCGCGCTGTTATCGACAGGTGCCGGTGGTTCCCCGCGTCGCTGGAACGAGACGATCTCCTTGATGCGCAATAGCCAAATGCCAGCCTATCGAGACGAGCTCAGGCTTCTGGCTGCGATGGATATCGACGACAAAGGCGATCCCGAGACAATAGCGCAGCGTGAAGCCGTTCGTTCTGAACCGAATATCTGGGCGATCCGTGGATTTTTATCGGCTTCTGAATGCAGATATCTAATAGATCTCTCAAAACCGCAGCTAAGAGATTCGGTAGTGGTCAATCCGGCCACGGGCGCTCTTATGAAAGACCCGATACGCAATTCGCGCGCCGCGACCTTCCCCTTCGTGCGCGAGAACGCGGTATTGCACGCGATTAATCGGCGAATCGCAGCAGCGACCAACTCAACCTACGAGCAGGGCGAGCCAACCCAAATTCTCGCTTACGACACAGGCCAAGAATACAAGTCGCATCTTGATACCCTACCCAATACAGCAAATCAGCGAAAATTCACTTTTCTTGTATATCTAAATGACGATTACTCCGGAGGAGAAACGCAGTTTAACGCTATCCAGTGGTCATTCAAAGGAAAGCCGGGTGACGCGTTGCTCTTCCAAAACATTGATCACACTGGGCAGCCTTGTCCACTATCTGTTCATGCAGGGTGTCCTGTCCAATCTGGCACCAAATATCTCCTCTCCAAATGGATACGCGAACGCCCGCTAGATTTGGAGGGACCGCCGGGGCGGCCTTTCTAGTTGGAACCAACCCCCATCGCCAATTCCCCATCGCCCTCGTCGATCTTCACCGTTGAGCCGTCGGGCACTTTGCCCGCCAGGATCATGTCCGCCAGAGGGTCCTGCACGTAGCGCTGCACCGCGCGTTTGAGCGGGCGCGCGCCATAGACGGGATCGTAGCCAACCCGCCCCAGCCACTTTTTCGCGCCTTCGGTGAGGTCGAGCACGATCTTGCGATCCTTGAGCAGCTTCTGCACCCGCGCCACCTGGATCTCGACGATCGGGGCCATGTGCTCCTGCGCCAGGCGGTGGAACAGGATGATCTCGTCCAGCCGGTTGAGGAATTCGGGGCGGAAATGCCCGCGCACCACATCCATCACCTGCGGTTCGACATCCTCGACCTTCTGATCGTCATCCATATTGGCGAGATACTGGCTGCCGAGATTGCTGGTCAGGATGATCAGCGTGTTGCTGAAATCGACCACGCGGCCCTGCCCGTCGGTTAGGCGGCCATCGTCGAGCACCTGCAGCAGCACGTTGAACACGTCGCTATGCGCCTTCTCGACCTCGTCGAAGAGCACCACCTGATAGGGCCTGCGCCGCACGGCCTCGGTCAGCACGCCGCCTTCCTCGTAACCGACATAGCCCGGAGGCGCGCCGATCAGGCGAGCGACCGCGTGCTTCTCCATGAACTCGCTCATGTCGATGCGGACCATGGCCGTATCGTCATCGAACAGGAAGCCGGCCAGCGCCTTGGTCAGTTCGGTCTTGCCGACACCGGTCGGGCCGAGGAAGAGGAAGCTGCCCAGCGGTCGGTTCGGGTCCTGCAGGCCCGCACGCGCGCGGCGCACGGCCTTGGAAACGGCGTCGATCGCCTGCGATTGCCCGATCACCCGCTTCGACAGGATATTCTCCATGTCGAGCAGCTTCTCGCGCTCGCCTTCCATCATCTTGTCGACCGGGATGCCGGTCCAGCGAGAGACGACACCGGCGATGTCGTCTTCGGTCACTTCTTCCTTGAGTAGGGCATTGTCGGTCTGGCCCGAGGCTTCCTCGAGCTTCTTCTCCAGCTCGGGAATGCGGCCGTATTGCAGCTCGCCCGCCTTGGCGAGGTCGCCGGCGCGCTGCGCCTGTTCCAGTTCGAGCCTGGCCTGATCGAGCTGTTCCTTGATCCGGCCTTCGGCGTGGATCTTGTCGCGCTCGTTCTGCCAGCGGGTGGTCAGTTCGGACGATTGCTGTTCCAGCTCGGCCAGTTCCTTGCGGAGCGACTCCAGACGATCCTTCGAAGCGCTGTCGGTTTCCTTTTGCAGCGCCTGCTCTTCGATCCGCAATTGGATGATGCGGCGGTCGAGGCCTTCGATCTCCTCGGGCTTGCTTTCCACCTCCATGCGGATGCGGCTGGCGGCTTCGTCCATCAGGTCGATCGCCTTGTCGGGCAGGAAGCGGTTCTGGATGTAGCGATTGCTGAGCTGCGCCGCGGCGACGATCGCGCCATCGGTGATGCGCACACCGTGATGCAGCTCGTATTTGTCCTTGATGCCGCGCAGGATGCTGACGGTGTCCTCGACGCTCGGCTCGTCGATATAGACGGGCTGAAAGCGCCGCTGGAGCGCGGGATCCTTCTCGATATACTTCTGGTATTCGTCGAGCGTGGTCGCGCCGATACAGTGCAGCTCACCGCGCGACAGGGCAGGCTTCAGCAGGTTGGAGGCATCCATGCTGCCTTCGCTCGCGCCTGCGCCGATCAGCGTGTGCATCTCGTCGATAAACAGGATAATCTGCCCCTCGGCGCCCTTCACCTCGTCGAGCACGGCCTTGAGGCGCTCTTCGAACTCACCCCGATATTTCGCGCCCGCGATCAGTGCGCCCATATCGAGCGCCATCAGCGTGCGGCCCTTGAGGCTGTCGGGCACGTCGCCATTGGCGATGCGCAGCGCCAGGCCTTCGGCGATCGCGGTCTTGCCGGTTCCGGGCTCGCCGATGAGGGCGGGATTGTTCTTTGTCCGGCGAGCGAGGATCTGCACCGTGCGGCGGATTTCCTCATCGCGGCCGATCACAGGATCGAGCTTGCCGTCGCGCGCTGCCTGCGTGAGGTCGCGCGCATATTTCTTCATCGCATCGTAGCTTTCTTCGGCACCGGCGCTGTCCGCGGTGCGACCGCCGGTCACTTCCTGGATTGCGGCTTCGAGCGACTTCGCGTCGACACCTGCCGATTTCAGCGCCTTGCCCGCATCATTATCCGCCAGCGCCAGCGCTTGCAGCAGCCGCTGGACGGGAACGAAGCTGTCGCCTGCCTTCTCGGCGAGCTGTTCGGCCCGATCCAGCGCGCGCACGGCATCATTGTCGAGGCCGGGCGTCTGCTGCGCCCCCCCACCCGACACCGCCGGCACCTTGGCCAGCGTATTGTCCACCTCGGTAATCGCCACGCCAGGATTGCCCCCGGCTCGCTGGATAAGCTGCGCGGCCATGCCCTCTTCGTCATCGAGCAGCGCCTTCAGCAAATGCGCCGACGAAATTCGCTGATGGTTCATGCGAATGGCGACGGTCTGCGCCGCCTGCAGGAAGCCCTTGGCGCGATCGGTGAACTTTTCGAGATTCATGCAAACACCCCAGTCAGAAATTGCCGCCCTCATATGGTGTGGCAATTATACAACACAAGACCTGCCCCCGCTATTTTTCGCGAGGTGTATTAGGTTTGTAGGTAGGCGTCAGCGGTAGCGACGCAAGTCCCATTCGCCCGCGAGGTGTCCGACCCTTGCCAAAAACCACCAAACCTTAGTGGGCTGTTAACCATGATGAGTTAGGCCGATCCCGAAATCGACAGGGACTTTTGAAAAATGCAAATCCTTAGGGCAAAACTATCTGTTCGTGCCTGTGTATTGTCAGGGGCCGCCATGGTTGCTGCCATCGCCGGGCCTGCTGCGGCGCAGGACGCCAGCGCGCTCGCGGCAATTGAGGCGCGTCTCGAACGCCTCGAAGCGGAAAATGCGCGTTTGCGGGGCGAGGTGGAAGCGCTGCGCCAGCCCATCGCCGTACAGCCGCGTCAGGCAGATGGTACCGCAGCGCAATATGATCGTCTGCCAGAGGTTGATGGAACACGCGATACGGTGGCCGAACGCGGCGACAACACCATCCAAGGCCGGGAATCGACCGCGCTGGTGGGGATCGATCCGGAATACGGTTACGCCATGCTCGACCATGCCGAGCGAACGAACTCCAAGCCACTTTACCAGTTGCAGGCCATAGCGGCCGAACGGCTTTCCAATCCGGTAACTCTCTCGGGCGGGGTCACGGCGCTGGCCAACCTGCAATTGAGCAATGTCGACAATAATTTCGGCTATCTTACCCGTCACCCCACAGGGGCCAACCAGAGCGGCAAGCGGGTGTCCGAGATTGTTCTGCATTCCGCACAGCTCGCCGTCACCGCGCAACTGACCGATGGAATTACGGGATATGCGGAGTTTCTCTACGATCCCCAGCAAAGCTTCGGGGCGGGCACAATTACCTCACTGACACGCAACCAAATTCAACTGCGCCGCGGCTGGATCATGGTGGGCGATCTGCAGAAAGCGCCCGTTTATGCACTGATCGGCAAGATGGACGTACCGTTCGGGCTTAACGATACTGTCAGCCCGTTCACCAACTCGACCAATTGGCATGCTTTTGCCGGGCTTGCTTACGGCGGCACTGTGGGGCTGTATACCGACGGCTTCCACCTTCGCGGCATGGCCGTTCAGGGCGGCGCGCAGTTCCGCGCCGCGAACGCACCCGTCAATGGAACGTCCATTCCGTCGAAGGTCAACAACTTCGCCGTCGACGGCAACTATACTGCCAAGCTGAGCGATTTCGCCTCGGCCACGCTCGGCGCAAGTTACATACATGGCAGCGCCTACTGCCAGGACTACCCGGTTGCCCACTTTAATTCCTGCCAGGAAAACAACCCGGCCTGGGCCGCCTATGGCAAGGCCCGGATTGGCGATTTCGACCTGTTGGGCGAATATGCCGAAACCACGAAAGTCTGGCCAGGTACGCGCGTGCCCGATCCTACCAACCCGCTGAGTGTCTTCGAAGCGGTGCCAGCTACCGCCTTCACCTTCGGCGGGCGCTACGGCTTCGGCCAAGAATGGGCCGATGCACGGCGCGAATTCGCATTGTCTGCCGAATTCAGTCGCTTTACCGCCGGGGACGAAGGGGCACCGTGGGAAACGCAGAGCCAGTTCGTCGCCGGCCTGTCCTGGTTCCCTGTCGGCAATGTCAATCTGTTCGGCGAATATGTCCTGGCCGAAGGGTTCGTACCGCTAAACTTCCTGAGCGGCGGCAATTTGCCAGGCGGCGCGACCGTGTCACGCCAGGACGTGAATACAAATGTTTTTCTGCTGGGCATCCAGGGCAGTTTCTGACCAGCGCACTTGCCGCGCCTAAGGGACGGCGATCGTATCGAGGCCGGGGACCATCACCGTGCGATCGCCGCCGAAATCCTCGCGCACGACGACCAGGCCCTGCCGCTCCAGATGGTCGAGCAATCGGCGGATACGCCCCGGCGAACTGGTGCCGTAAGCCCGCGCGAGTTCGTTCTCATCGACTTGGGTCTCGCCCGCATGGGCGGCCTTGGCGATAACGAGAAACGGACCGAGAAGATCTTCTTCGACCGCCTTGGCCAAACCCATGATCCGCGTCTGTAGCGCCTCCTCGAGTTCGCCCAGTCCCGCCCCGGCGATCGCGAAACGGCGCCGGAAAGCGCGCATGTCGGGCATGGGTCCGATCAGCCGTTCGCGGCGGCACCGCGTGAGGAAGGTCTGGTATTGCGCGCTGGCCGACTGGAAGGCGATCCCCTCCTCCTGCGCCAGCTCGCCGATGATTTCCGCTATCCGAGCGGCAACGGCAGAGGTGTCGACCGGCTCGGCAGGCGTGTCCACCTGGCGTTCCTCGGCCCCGGCGATGCTGTCGGCCACTTCCTCGACCCGTGGTGCGGGCGGCGGGGCGGGCGGCGGCGGCGCCTTGGCGACTTCGCTAGCCAGATCGGTGGTAAGCAAGGCGGCCATGTCTTCGGGCGCCGTATCGGGCAGCGCCATCAGCCCTTCGCTCCGGACGGCGTGGCCGGTCTTCACCGGGCCGATCTTCACCGCCAGCGGCACACGCGTGATCGCCGGCCCGAGCGCGAGGAAATGCCCGCGTTCGAGCTCGCGAATACGCTCCGCCTGCCGCCGCTCCATCCCGAGCAGGTCGGCGGCGCGGACCATGTCGATATCGAGGAAGGTCCGCCCCATCAGAAAGTTCGAGGCCTCGGCGGCCACATTCTTGGCGAGCTTGGCCAGCCGCTGGGTAGCGACAATCCCGGCAAGGCCGCGCTTGCGCCCGCGACACATCAGGTTGGTCATCGCCGACAGCGTCATGCGCCGCGTGTCCTCGGCCATTTCGCCAGCCGCCGCAGGAGCGAACATCTGCGCCTCATCGACCACCACCAGCGCAGGATACCAGTGTTCGCGCGGGGCATCGAACAGCGCGGTCAGAAACTGGGCGGCGCAGCGGATCTGTTGCTCGACCTCGAGCCCGTCGAGATCGAGCACGACGCTGGCGCGGTGTTCGCGGATGCGCCGGGCGAGCGCTTCGATCTCGCCGGGCGAATAGGCCGATCCGTCGATCACCACATGGCCGAATTCCTCGGCCAGCGAGGGGAAGTCGCCTTCCGGATCGATCACCACCTGCTGGACCATCCCGGCGCTCTCTTCGAGCAACCGGCGGATCAGGTGCGACTTGCCGCTGCCCGAATTGCCCTGGACGAGCAAGCGGGTGGCGAGGAGTTCCTCGATATCGAACTCGACCGGCTTGCCGGAAGATTCGTGGCCAATGGTGATCTGCGCTGTCACTCGCATGTGGTTAGCCAGCCGAATCCCCGCTGGGGAACATGCCCGGCGCGGTTTTGCCCAATCGCGTTGCGTCTCGACCGCCTCCTCGCTAGGCCGGTTGCAACAGAGGACGGATTTTTATGACAAAATTGCTGGGCCGCATCGGCCTTGTGCTGCTCCTACTCGTGCTGGTGGCATTCGTCGGACTGGCCACCTGGGAGCCGTTCTTCGCCAAGCGGGGCGATGTCGCGCAGTCGAACGATAGCTATACGGCGGAAATCATCCGCGACGAGTTCGGTGTTCCGCACATTTACGGCGAACGGGATGCCGACGTGGCCTATGGTGTCGCCATTGCCCATTCCGAAGACGATTTCTTCACGCTGCAAGACGTCATCGCCATGGCGCGCGGGCGGTATGGCGCCATTGCCGGACCCGATGGCGCGGCGGTGGACTATGTCTACCACCTGCTCGATGCGCGCGGGACTGCGGAACGAAACTACCCCGACCTGCCGGAAGACACGCGCGCGCTGTTCGAAGCCTACGCCACGGGCCTCAACGACTATGCGGAGGCGCACCCGCAAGAGATCAAGCTCGCAAATCTGTTTCCAGTTGACGGCATGGACGTTGCCGCCGGCTTTGCCTTGCGCCAACCCTTCTTCTTCGGGTTGAACAACACCATCGAACCGCTGGTTGCGGGCGAGGACCTCTGGCCCGAATTCGGGCCATCCATCGGAGCGGAAGAAATCCCCGCCCAGGCCCGCGCCTACCCATTGCCCTGGGGCGAAGACGGTGCCCTGGCGGGATCGAACGCCTTTGCGATCGCGCCGGAAAAATCGGGCGACGGCGTGACTCGTCTCGTCTCCAACAGTCACCAGCCATGGCGCGGGGGCGTGGCGTGGTACGAACTCGTGGTCCAAAGCGGCGAAGGCTGGCATTATGCCGGCGCCAATTTCCCCGGCAGTCCGTTTCCCTTCCTTGGACATAACGAACATCTGGGCTGGACCAATACAGTCAATCGGCCCGACATGACCGACGTGTACAAGCTGGTGCTCGACGACAGCGGCAGGAAGTATCGCATGGGGGACCGCTGGCTCGACCTGGAGGAAGAGACGGTCACGCTTCCGGTGCGCTTCGGGCCGGTGGTTCTCCCCGTCCGGCGAACGGTATATCGCAGCGTCCACGGCCCGGTCATCAAGAACGACAGGGGTGCTTTCGCCATCCGTTATGGCGGGATCGACAATCTGGGACAGCTCGACGCCTATTACCGGCTCAACAAGGCGGAAACGCTTGAGGAATGGCAGGCTATCCTGGCGCGGATGGATATCCCCTCGACCAACTTCATCTATGCCGATGAGGGGGGCAATATCGCTTATGTCTATAATGCCGCCCTGCCCGATCGGGCCAAGGGATATGACTGGCGCGGCGTCCTGCCTGGCAACGATCCCAAGGCATTGTGGAACGCGCCGGTATCTTACGAAGCCCTGCCGAAATATATCAATCCGGCTTCGGGCTGGCTCTACAATGCCAACAACACGCCCTTCACCGCCGCAGGCGAAGGCAGCGATCTGGCGCCGGACACCGTCCCGCCCGAACTGGGGGTGGAGCTCAAACAGACCAACCGCTCGCGCCGGGCGTGGAAGCTGATGAGCGAGGATGGGCCGATAACACTCGATCGGTTGAAGCAGATCAAATACGATACTGCCTACGAGCGCGAAGGATATGTCGCCGACCTGTGGGATGCGCTCGAACGGCTCGAACTCGATCCCGACAGCGAGCTCGGCCGCGCCCGCGCCTTGCTGGTCGACTGGGACTTCACCGCCGACAATGTCGGCCCAGGCGATGCGTTGGCACTGCTGATGATCAAGGAATTCATGTCCGCCGAATATCAGAACAAGCCCTTGCCCGACGTTCGCGAGCAGCTCGAATGGTCGGTCGATCATCTCAACACATATTTCGGCCGGATCGATCCGCCCATGGGGGACCTGCTGCGCCTGCGGCAGGGGGATGTCGACCTGCCCCTGGATGGCGGTTCGGACACATTGCGCGCGTCGACCACCTGGGAGGTGGAGGAAGACGGTCGGCTATCGGTCAAACACGGGGACAGCTTCATTCAGTTCGTCGAATGGGCTCCGGGGAAACGCGTGCGGTCGCAATCGATCCAGCCCTTTGGCGCAGCCACCACGCGCCCGACATCGCCGCATTATGTCGATCAGGCTACGCTGTTCATCCAGCATCGCTTGAAGCCGGTCAATTTCTGGCGCGAAGATGCGATAGCGAATGCAGCGAGCCGGAAGACCGTGACGAACCGGCCCGGAAGCCGTAGCGTCAAACCCCATTGAAAAACCGAATCGAATATCGAGGTATCATGCGCAGACAGCATTTTCTGACCGCCAGCATTTTCGCCCTAGCCCTGGGCATGGGCGCCACAACTCCTGGTCTGGGCATCGCCCCTGCCGCCCATGCGCAAACAACTGCCGCTGACGCGGAACCGGCCGCGCTGACCGAGCTAGTCGACGAAGTCGACATTCCCTACGAGAAATTCACGCTCGATAACGGGCTCGACGTCATCGTCCATACCGACCGCAAGGCGCCCGTCGTCGCGGTCGCCGTGTGGTACAATGTCGGTTCGAAGGACGAGCCCGAAGGCAAATCGGGTTTTGCGCATCTGTTCGAACATCTGATGTTCAACGGGTCGGAAAACGCACCCAACGACTATTTCCAGTATCTCCAGGAAATGGGTGCCACCGATTATAACGGCACGACGAATTTCGACCGGACGAACTATTTCCAGACCGTGCCGACACCCGCGCTCGAACGTGCGCTGTGGCTCGAAAGCGACCGTATGGGCTATTTGCTCGGCGCGGTTACACAAGCCAAGCTCGATAATCAGCGCGGCGTGGTCCAGAACGAGAAGCGTCAGGGCGATAATCAGCCCGGCGGCCTGATCTTCTATGAAATCGTCGAAACGCTTTTCCCCGCCCCGCACCCTTATGACCATACGCCGATCGGTTCGATGGCGGATCTCGACAGCGCCAGCATGGAAGACGTGCGGGACTGGTTCCGCGACAAGTACGGCCCGAACAACGCCACGGTGGTTCTCGCGGGTGATGTATCGGCAGCCGAAGCACGCCCGCTGGTCGAAAAATATTTCGGCCCCATCGCGCGCGGCCCGGTGAACAATCCCGCCCAGGCCAATATTCCCGAGCTTGCCGAGGATGTCCGCACCGTCATGCGCGATCAGGTCGCGGCGACCAGCATCAACAAATACTGGACCGCGCCCGGCATTTCGGACCGCGAGTTGACGGCGCTCACCGTCGGGGCACAGATCCTCGGCGGCCTGTCGTCGAGCCGTCTCGACAATGCGCTGGTGCGCGACGAGAAGATCGCCGTGGGCGTTTCGGGCGGCAATTATGCCTTCCAGCGCGTCGGCATTCTCACCGTTTCCGCCACCGCCGCTCCCGATGCCGATGCGGCGCTGGTGGAACGGCGCCTCAACGAACTGGTCGATCAGTTCATCGCCGAAGGCCCGACCGAAGACGAAGTCCGCCGGGCAGCGACCAGTTCGGTGGCGGACACCATCCGCGGGCTCGAACAGGTCGGTGGCCGCGGCGGCAAAGCGGTTACGCTCGCTTCGGGCGAGGTGCTGGCCGACGACCCCGATTTCTACGCCCGTCAGTTCGAGATTCTGGCGACGCTCACTCCTGCCGAAGTGCAGGCCGCGATGCAGCGTTGGATGACGCGGCCGGCCATGACCTTGGTCCTCGAGCCGGGCGAGCGCGATGCGGACTATGAAGAAGCCGCCAGCGTTGCCGCAAGCGACGGGGGTTCCGCAAGCGAAGCCGCCGACGACGAGATAACCGTCACGCAGGTAAGGCCGGCCCCGCCGATCGCTTCTATCGCCGAACTCGACTTTCCCGATGTCGAGCACCGGACGCTCGCCAACGGCATGACGCTCCATTACGCGATGCGCGATGCCGTTCCGGCGACTTACGTCACCCTGTCCTTCGACGCCGGCAGCGCCGCCGATCCGCTGGACAAGCGCGGCTTGGAAAGCCTTACGCTGGGCCTGTTCGAAGAAGGCACGACCAGCCTGAGTTCACGCGAGATTGCCGAAACGGGCGAGCGCTTGGGAGCGGATGTTTCGTTAGGCGGAGGGGCCGATCGGTCCAGCTTCACGCTTTCCGCCCTGTCGGCCAACCTCGTGCCCTCGCTCGAGCTCTTGTCCGATATCGTGCGCAACCCGGCATTCGATTCCGCAGAGGTCGAGCGCGTGCGCGCCCAGCAGATCACCGGTGTCGAGCAGGAACTGCGCACACCCGCATCGATTGCGGCGCGTACGGCGGCTCCGCTGATTTATGGCGAGAACAGCCCTTATGCGGGGCCGGGCAATGGAACGGTGGCCTCGCTCCGCTCGATCACGCGGGACGACATCACCGGGTTCAAGAACCGCTGGATCCGGCCCGACAATGGCGAGGTGTTCGTGGTTTCCGATCGGCCGATCGACGAAATCGTGACCGCGCTCGATGCCGTGTTCGGCGATTGGCAGGCGCCGACGGTTGCCAAGGGTGAAAAAGCCTTCGCAACCCAACCGAAAGAAGCCGAAGCCAGCCGTATCGTCCTGGTCGACCGGCCCAATTCGCCGCAGAGCTACATCTATGGCGGTCAGATGACCCCGGCCGATGCGCGTGACGAAACCTATGTCGATTTCCTCAATGCCAACAATGCACTTGGCGGGAACTTCCTCGCCCGGCTCAATATGAACCTGCGCGAGGCGAAGGGGTGGAGCTATGGTGTCCGGGGCGCTCCGCTGACCAACGAGAAGGCCGTTGCCTACACCGTGCGCGCGCCGGTTCAGGCAGACCGTACCGGCGATGCACTGGCCGAACTCATTCGCGAAACGAGCGAGTTTCTGGGCACCAACGGTGTCAGCGACGAGGAACTGACCCGGATAGTGACCGCGGAGATCGGCGAATTGCCCGGCCAGTTCGAAACGTCCGGCGCGATCCTGCGGGCTATGCAGACCAATGCGCTCTACGGTCGTCCGGACGATCATTACGAACGTTTGGCGAACCGCTATCGTGCGCAGACGACCGAAAGCCTCGATGCCGCAGCTCGCGCGGCGATCGATCCCGATCGGTTCGTATGGGTCGTGGTGGGCGACGCGGAAATCGTCGCCCCGCAACTCGAACAGCTTGGGCTGCCGGTCGAACGCGTGGAAATGGGCGCGAGCGAGTAATTGACAATCGTGTAAGTAATCCCGATTGAAAGCCCACTCGCATTCTCAACCGAAGAAAGGAATATCCATGTCCGTAGCAGGTACTTATGACACCGTGGTCAAGAGCCCGATGGGTGACCAGAAGGGCACGCTGACCGTCGTGCCCGGCGATGATGGCAACAGCTTCACCGGCTCGATGGCCGGCGGCATGGGTTCGATGGACATCACCGATGGCACCATCGAAGGCGGCGACACGCTCAAGTGGAAGATGGACATGACCGTGCCGATGCCGATGACGCTCAACTGCACCGCCACCGTGAATGGCGATCAGATGACCGGCACCGTCAATGCCGGCGCGTTCGGCGACATGCCGCTGACCGGCCAGCGCCAGGGCTGAACGCCGCGCCAGGACGAAAAAAGGGGCCGCCGGAGCGATCCGGCGGCCCTTTTTGCTTACGGCACCAGGCGTTTCTCAGCCGGTGATGGAAAAATCGAAAATACGCGAGGTCTGCGCCCCTACCCCGGCCATTCCAACGCCGCTTCCCGTCTGGGACGAATAGAGAAATCCATACTCACCCGGTTCAAGTTCGACATTCGGCGTCACCCTGAACACTCCGGGGGCCAGGCGCTCGTAATCGAAGGGGATCTGGTCTTTCGCCATCACCCCGGCCTTGGCGCCGCCAATGTTGATCTTGCCCACCTTCGCTTCGCGGCGATCATTCTTGACCTTGAACCGCACCAGGCTGAATTCCGCCGGCGACGTTACTGCACCCGCCATCCAGAAATTGGCCCCTCCCCGGTTCGACAGCGAACTGTTGGCCTGATCGAAATAGAAATAGAATGTCGGTCGCGGCTGGCGCGTCGCGATGCGGGCGGAGGGCTGCGGAATAACCGTCTTGAAGCTCATCGAAGCGATGCCACCCGTGAGTGCATAGCCCAGAAACCCGCCGGTCTTCGTCTGGTTGGTCGTCGTCGCGTCGATATATTGCATTTTCGGCTCGGCGAGCCAGTCGGCCATCAGATACACGCCCGACGCATGGGGGACCATCGGATCGGGATCATCCATCGAAACGCTGGCCGCGTCCGACACGGTTGGGGCATTGGATTTGGCGATCATCGCCGCAATCACGGATGACGGGACGCCTCGGTTTTTGAGCACAATGAGCTGATCGGTCGTCACATCGAAGCGCGCTGCCGTCGCATCGATTTTCGCCACGATCGCTTCTTCACCCAAGCTGATCTCCACCAGTTGGATGATCGAAGTATTGTCCAGTGTCTCGGCCGCCAGCGGCGTGGTCGAAAGCAGGAACGCGGATATCGCCGCACCGAATTTCGATAGTTTCATGCAACCCCCTCTTAATTTGGCCCAATCCTAGGTGGCGGATACCTTCGGTCAACTGAATCCTGGCTTTCGACCGCCCGTCCCCGTGCCCTTCGACTGATGACGACATCGTCCGTGCAAGAAAAAGGCCGCCGGATCGCTCCGGCGGCCCCTTCTATGCGATCTGATGGCTGTGCTTACCGCACCACGTCCATTTCCTCGATCAGGTTATGCGCCCCGTCGACCTTGTCCATCACCCACAGCATGTAGCGCGTGTCGACATGGATCGTGCGCGTGGTGCGCGGATCGAAATCCCAATCCGAATTGACGCTTTCGAACGTACCGTCGAACAGCAGGCCGACCAGTTCGGCGCGGCCGTTCAATGTGGCCGAGCCGCTATTGCCGCCGGTGCTGTCGAGGTCCGACAGGAAGTTCACCGGCACCGAGCCGATGCTGTCGAGCGCGTAGCCGCCATAGTCCTTCTCGCGGATTTCCTTGAGCTGTGTCTCGGGCGCATTGAACGGGTCCACGCCGGTATCCTTTGCCAGAATGCCCTCCAGCGTGGTGAACGGCAAATAGGCCATGCCGTCCTTGGGCGAGCCGCCGAGGACCGTGCCGTAAGTCACGCGCAGCGTGCTGTTGGCGTCGGGATAGGTCGCCAGGCCCTGCTCGCGCTGCCACTGCGTGATCGCGTCCATATAGGCGGGACGCAGCGCGAGTGCGCGGCCCGAGCGCTCTTCGCTCTCGTCTTCCAGCTTGCGCTCGTAGGTGTAGAGCGCGATCGCCAGCTTCATGAATGGATCGTCGCTCGCCTCGAGCTCAGCAGCAGTGGCATCCATCAGCGCGAGCCGCGTGTCGCTCTCGTCGAGCGATGTGCCCGTGTAATAGCCATCGACAATGGCATCGATCTGTTTGGCATCGTCCACGCCGGTCAGGCCCAGCGCCTGGTCGAACGCTGCCACGCGCTCCGCCTCGGGCTGTGCGAGATAGCCATTGAGGAACAGCAGCCATTCGGCCTTGTCGACCGATGCGTCATAGCGGCGGTCGAGCGCCTGCAGACCCTGGCGGAAGAACGCCATGTCGCGATCCTGATAGCCGCTTTCGCGCTGCGCGTTGGGCTTTTCCTTCTCCTTCGCGAGACGGTAGAGCCGCTGCGCCGCGCCCAGCAGTTGCGGACGGGTGGCGTTGTTGTACCAGAAATTGGTCCGTGCGGCAGTGGCGCTCTCTTCCGACAGGGCATCGAGCGAGGCGATCGCCGCGGCATAGGGCTGGCGCGACGCATCGGCGGCGATCCAGGCGTTGAGCGCATCCTCGCGCGCGCGGCGGCGATCGACCAGGCCGACACGGCGGGCGCCATCGATCTGGCCGCGCAGGTTTTTCTCGAAATTGTTGAGCCCGGCGAGGCGGGATTCGTATTTCACGCGCGCGTCCGACCCTTCGGGCGCAGCCGCTTCGATCGTGTCGATCCAGTCGTTCAGCAGCGTGACGAAGGTCGGATAGCTCCACTCGAAGGTGTTCTTCACCTCGCCCAGACGGGTATAGCGATTGGTCGAACCGGGATAGCCCGCAGCCATCACGAAATCGCCATCGTCGAGCCCGGCCGCGCTCACCTTGAGGTGGTGCTCGGGCGCGTAGGGGACGTTGTCCTCGGAGTATTCGGCCGAGGAGCCGTCGGGCGCGACATAGGCGCGGTAGAAGGCGAAGTCGCCCGTGTGGCGCGGCCACATCCAGTTATCGATATCGCCGCCATATTTCCCGACCGCATCGGCGGGCGCATAGACCAGCCGCACATCCTTGACCTCGAGCCGCTTGATAAGCGTGTATTCCTTGCCGCCATAGAAGCTGGCGACGAGGCAGCGGAAGCCTGCGGCCTGCTCGCATTCGGCGGTGATGTCCTTCACCCGCTGGTCGACCGTATCGTAGCGTTCGGTGGGCGACATGGCGTCGATCCCGTCGCGCACGCGCGCGGTGACATCGCTGATTTCGGTCGTCACATAAACGCGCGAGCCGGGTGCGGCGGGCAATTCCTCGCCCTTGGTTTCGGCAAGGAAACCGTTTTCGAGATAATTGTTCTCGGCAGTGGAATTGAACTGCACCGATCCGCGCGCGCAGTGGTGGTTGGTGACCACCAGGCCTTCATCCGACACGAAGCTGCCCGAGCAACCCTGGAGTTGCACGATCGCCCCCATGGGGAAACCGGTGAGGTCCGACAGCGCCTCGGGCGATACCTCGAGCCCGGTCTTGCGCAGGTCCTCGGCGATTTCGGGAAGCTGGCCGGGGGTGAACATCCCCTCCTTGGCGGCGAGCGGTGCGGATGCGGCGCAGGCCATGAGCGCTGCGACAACGGCGGTTTTCTTCATTGGAATTTAGACCCCTTCCATCTGCGCGAAACGCGCAAGAATGTCCGTGAAGCTACCTCGCGCACGGGACCGGGGCAAGCGCCCGCTCGGCCAGCGACATGACGACTCGATCAGGGACGCTGAGATGGCCCGTACCGGGCGCCAATGGCGTCAGCCCAGCTTGTCCTTCAGGATCTGATTGACCACCGCCGGATTCGCCTTGCCCTGCATCGCTTTCATCGTCTGGCCGACGAAGAAGCCGAACAGCTTGTCCTTGCCGCCCTTATACTGCTCGACCTTGTCCTCGTTATTGGCGAGAATCTCGTCGATGGCGGCTTCGATGGCGCCGGTATCGCTGACCTGCTTGAGGCCCTCGGTCTCGGCGATTTCCTCGGGATCGCGACCGGTCTTGAGCACGATCTCGAAAATTTCCTTGGCCTGCCCGCCGGAAATTTCGCCCTTGGCCTGCATATCGAGGATGCTCGCCTGCGCCTCTGCCGTGGCATGGGCGGGATTGGCTTCCTCGCCGAGCGACTTGATCACACCCGGCGCGACCGAGAGCGCCCAATTGGCAACCTGCGTCGCGACAGCCTTCTCCGGCTTGCCGATGCCGTTCGCGGTGGCCGCCAGCAGCGTTTCGAAGCGGGCGAAAGTCTCGACCTCGGCGGTCAGTTCGCGCGCATTGTAGGGCGTGAGGCCCAGCTCTTCCTCGTACCGCTTGCGCTTGGCGTCGGGTAGTTCGGGCAGCGAGGCGCGGCACTCTTCCAGGAAATCCTCCTCCAGCTCGAGCGGGAGCAGGTCGGGATCGGGGAAATAGCGATAGTCGTGCGCGTCTTCCTTCGACCGCATGGTCCGCGTGGTGCCGGTGCCGGGATCGAACAGGCGCGTTTCCTGGTCGACCGTGCCGCCATTTTCCAGCACATCGACCTGGCGGTTGGCCTCGTATTCGATGACCTGCATCACGAAGCGCACCGAATTGACATTCTTGGTCTCGGTCCGCGTGCCGAATTCCTCGCCCGGCTTGCGCACCGAAACGTTCACATCGGCGCGCATCGAACCTTCTTCCATATTCCCGTCGCACGATCCGACATAGCGCAGGATGCTGCGCAGCTTGCGGACATAGGCGCCGGCCTCTGCGGGTGAGCGCATGTCGGGTCGGGAAACGATCTCCATCAGCGCCACGCCGCTGCGATTGAGGTCGACATAGGACATGGTCGGATGCTGGTCGTGCATCAGCTTGCCCGCGTCCTGCTCGACATGGATGCGCTCGATGCCGATGACCTTGTCTTCCGCGATTCCGGCCTTCTCGTCCGCCTCGATATGCAGCGCACCTTCGCCCACCAGCGGGTGGTAGAGCTGCGAAATCTGGTAGCCCTGCGGCAAGTCGGCATAGAAGTAGTTCTTGCGGTCGAAGCGCGACCATTTGTTGATCTGCGCCTCGATCGCCATGCCTGTGCGAACCGCCTGGCGGATACACTCGCGATTGGGAACGGGCAGCATGCCCGGCATTGCCGCATCGACGAGGGAGACCTGCGTGTTCGGCTCCGCCCCGAAGGCGGTGGAAGCGCCGCTGAACAGCTTGGCGTTGGAAGTGACCTGCGCATGGACTTCGAGGCCGATCACGACCTCCCATTCGCCCGTTGCGCCCTGGATGCGGTACTTAGTCATCGATCTTCTCGCTCTGCGTGACGGTCACGCTCATGTCTTTGGTCTCGGGAGACGGCGGATGCTCGGGCAGTTGCTCGCCGCCGGGGCCGAACCGCGCTTCGCCATGCTCGACGTTGCGCGAAATGTAGAACGCAACCGCACCGGTCAGGAATATCGCCCCGACGATGACCAGAAGCATTCCGACCCCGGGCATTACCACCACTTCTCCGGTTGCGTGTCGAACCCGGCACGCTGCTGGATTGCCAGACCCGCATTCAGTACGCCCTGTTCGTCGAAAGGCTTGCCGACGATCTGCAGGCCGAGCGGCAGGCCGTCGCCGTTGAGCATGGCGGGCACGCTCATGGCGGGAAGGCCCGCAAGGCTGGCGGGAACCGCGAAGACGTCGTTCAGATACATCGTCAGCGGGTCGGCATCGAGGCTGCCGAGCGGGAAGCTCGCCGTCGGCGTGGTCGGCGCGAGGATCGCGTCGCACTGCGCCCAGGCCTTCTCGAAGTCCTGCGCCACCAGCGTGCGGATCTTCTGCGCCTGCGTATAATACGCGTCGTAGAAGCCCGCGCTCAGAACATAGGTCCCGATCAGCACGCGGCGCTTGACCTCGTCGCCGAAACCGGCGGCACGGGTGGCAGCATACATGTCCTGCAAGCCCGCCCCCTCGGGCAGATCGCGCAGGCCGTAGCGCACACCGTCATAGCGGGCGAGGTTGGACGAAGCCTCTGCGGGCGCGATGATGTAATAGGCGGGCAGCGCATATTTGGTATGCGGCAGCGAGATATCGACGATCTCCGCGCCCGCATCGCGCAGCCATTCCTTGCCCTGTTCCCAGCTCTTGAGGATTTCCTCATCCGTGCCGTCCATCCGGTATTCCTTCGGGATACCGATTTTCTTGCCTTTGAGGTCCGCATTGAGGCCGGCCTCCCATGCGGGAACGTCCATCTGGAGGCTGGTAGCGTCCTTCGGATCGAAACCGGCCATGGCTTCGAGCATGATCGCGCAATCTTCGACGCTGCGCGCCATCGGCCCCGCCTGGTCGAGGCTGCTGGCAAAGGCGACCACGCCCCAGCGGCTGCAGCGGCCATAGGTCGGCTTGATCCCGCAGATACCGGTGAAGGCGGCGGGCTGGCGGATCGAACCGCCCGTGTCGGTCCCGGTGGCGGCGGGCGCAATGCGCGCGGCCACGGCGCTGGACGAACCGCCCGACGACCCGCCCGGGCTCATCGCGGCATTGGCGCCGTCTTTCTTCCAGGGCGAGGCGACATTGCCGAAATAGCTGGTCTCGTTCGAGCTACCCATGGCGAACTGGTCGAGATTGAGCTTGCCCAGCATGCCCGCGCCCGCATCCCACAGATTCTGCGACACGGTGCTTTCGTACTGCGGCGTAAAGCCTTCGAGGATGTGGCTCGCCGCAGTGGTCTGCACGCCCTTGGTGGCAAACAGGTCCTTCATCCCGATGGGCACGCCGCCCATTGCGCCGAGGTGTTCGCCCTTCGCGCGCTTTGCGTCCACCGTATCGGCGGCGGCGAGCGCATGGTCGGGCGTGGTGACGATGAAGGCGTTGAGGTCTGCCGCTTCGGCGACTGCCGCGTTGAAGGCTTCGGCCACTTCGCGCGCGGTGAAATCGCCACCGGTCACGCCGTCGCGGATGGCCTTGACGCCAAGATTTGTGAGGTCGGTCATTCTAAACTTCCGTCATCCCAGCGAAAGCTGGGATCTCTATCGGGCTCGCGCCAAGCTGAGGCAGATCCCAGCTTTCGCTGGGGTGACGATAAATAGCCCAAGCCATCATTCGATCACCTTGGGCACGCCGAAGAAACCGTGTTCGGCGGCGGGGGCATTGGCGAGCACATCGTCGCGCCTGCCGCCGCCCGTTTCGGGGATGGCATCGACCACGTCGTCGCGCAGGCGAAGGTGATTGGGAATGACCGCGGTCATCGGTTCGACGCCGCTGCAATCGACCTCGCCGAGCTGTTCGACCCAAGCGAGAATATTGTTGAGTTCGGGGACCATACGATCGAGCTCGGCATCGCCCATCCTTATGCGGGCGAGCGAGGCGATCTTGGCCACTTCTTCGCGTGTTACTGACATGGCTCGCGCGTTAGCCGCGCGGGGGCCGCGCTTCAAGCCGGGATACGGGTGTGCGCCCTATTCGAAAGGCGTGCCAGCGGGCTTACCGTCGATATAGATGCGGCGTCCCGACCATTCGCGGATTTCGACCTGCGAATCGGCATTCTGTTCGGGCTGCGGATTTTCGATCATATGCGCCGGTTCGGGTGCCCCTTCGGCTGGCAGGACCTCCCACTGGACATTCCCGTTTTCGACGAGTGCGATTCGGCGGCGGCCATCGTCGTCCTCGCCCAAATCGAGCGCGACGCAGGGCTTGTTACAGTGCCAGACGGCCACCCGGACGAGATCGGTAACATCCTCACGCAAATCGGGGGCATCGAAGCCAAACCGAAGGTTGGCGAGCCTCTGGTCCCGGTTGTGATCCCGTTGTGGCCGGTAGACACGCTTGTCCCGAGCCCGGGCCTTGGCGGCCAATCTGGCAATTTCCGCATTGTCGTCGCTGGCCAGTGCCTCCAATACCTCTCTGCCTGCATCGCCGAAATCCCAGCGCAGCGCATCGAAATCGAACTTGTCAACCGCCACCTTGCCCGCTTCCAGCCGCGCGACCTGGTTGCGCGCCGAAATCGCGCCGAAATCGAACAGCGGCAGCGCGAGAATGAAGGCGATGGCGCAAGTGCCGACGGCCAGATGCATATTGGCGCTGCGCACGCGTTCCATCCACCCGGTCAGACCTCCACGGATCGGCGCGACGAAATAGGCAAGGCCATAAGCGACCGCCACGGCCACCGCGACGATGCCCCACAAACGCTCTGGGCTCAGGCCGTATTCGGAAATGCGGGTACCGGTGGAAATCGCCGCGAGCAGGGCTAGCGGCAAGATCGCCAGCGCCAGCACCAGTGCCGCCCAGCGCAATATGCGGTTCTCGCTCGCCTCCGCATCGCCATTGCGGACCACGGCATTGACCAGAATAAAGCTGGCCACCGCGACCGATAGCAACAGCGGAGTCGGGCTTTCGGTGGCGTTCCACAGGACCGATATCCCGCTTGCGAGCACCGCGACGATGAAAATCGCCAGCGCAATCGCCAAAGGCACGGCGATGATCGAAAACACCAGCATCACCACCGATTGCAGCGTGCCGATTATCTTGAGTTGATTGCGCAGCACGCCCAGCGCCGCGCCGAAAGCGGCGCCGGAGAAAGTCCAGCCGAACCACCCCTCGTTCACCAAATCCTTGAGCAGGTCGATCTCGATAGCGGAAAACAGCGTCGAAAGCAGGATCAGAAGTAGCCATGAAAGGCCTGTGAAAGCCACCGCGCCACCGGCGCTGATCGCATCGGCCCAGACGTGGAAATGCGTTTGCCGGTAGGGCGTGCGCCAGCGCAGGCGATGAAAACCGGCCTGGAACAGCGGCAGTGCCAGCGCGATGGCCACCACACCGGCAGCAAGCCAGAAGGGTTCGTCGGCATGGTGGTCGCCCGCACTGGCGACCCGCCATGCAATACCCGCCATGACCAGCGCGACGATCGCGGCAAAGGCCAGCGGCTGCTTCCAGCGATCGCGGTCCAGCGTGAAGGCGAAAGCCAACGCTCCGAACGCGACTGCGGCGGACAGCGCCGCGCGCCACGGCACCCAACTGTCCGATCCCCATTCGCCGATAAGGTGAATGCCCAGCCCGGCAAGGCCCAGCAGAGCCGCCAGCGCCCAAGGGCGCAGCGGCCAGTCGCTATGGGTTTCGGGCGCGTGATCCTCGATAGTGTCGTTCATGCGCCCTCCCCCGGTGGCGTCTATTCGGTTGGCGATGTCCCCGCTTCGCCTTCCTCACCTGAACCCATCATGGACTGAAGGGCGGCGGCCCGGGTCTGGAAATCCTCGCGGCTCATGAAATCGACGACGTCGACCTCGAACACCAGATCGGCATTGGGCGGGATCGGCGAACCCGGAGGCGGTGCGGCGCCATAGGCCTGCTCGGCCGGGATGGTGAGGACATAGCTGCCGCCCTTCTGCATCTGGGTCAGGCCTTCGATGAAGCCGTCGATGATCGCGCCTTCTTCCAGCAATAGCGGGTTGCCTTCGGGAAACAGGCCCGGCGGGATCGGCATGGGCTGCGAACGGTCGAATTCGGTCCCGTCGGCCAGTTTGCCGACGTAATTGACGAAGACCACATCGCCCAGCTTGGGCGAATCGCCTGTGCCCGCGGTTACCGTTTCGACATCGAGCCCCTTGGGCACGGCGGCCCAGGCGAGGCCGGCGCCGAGCACGACGGCCACGATGATACCGAGCCAGAGCTTGGTCAGTGAGCCCTTCTTGATGGACTGGAGGGGAACGCGGGTAATCTCGGTCATGGATGTCTCTTCCGGATACGCAAAGGGCGCGGATTGCTCCGCGCCCTCATGGCTTAGCTTGGTTATAGCCGCAATAGCGACTTACTTCGCGCCGTCGCGCTCCATGCGCTTGCGCTCGAGCTTGCGGGCGCGGCGAACGGCGGCAGCCTTTTCGCGGGCGCGCTTTTCGCTCGGCTTCTCGTAGTGGCGGCGCAGCTTCATTTCGCGATACACGCCTTCGCGCTGCAGCTTCTTCTTGAGCGCGCGCAGGGCCTGGTCGACATTGTTATCGCGAACGATGATCTGCATAAATTCAAACACCTCACTAAGCGGGCCAGAGCCCGCAGCAGCGGGTTTTGCCTCCTTGAAAAACGGTTTCGCCAAGAGAACGAAAAACGCGCCGAATCCGTTCCGGACCGGCTCGAACGCAGGCGCACATACGGATTCGTGCCGACAATGGCAAGTCTTTGTCGCAACCGCGCGCATCGGGATGACGAATGGAGATTTGGCAGCTAAGGCGAGCCATAATGTCCTCATTCTCTCCTTTAGTTGCCGCATTGCACGTCTTCATCGGCGGCGGGGTCGGCGCGGTACTGCGATGGCAATTGGGTCGCGCTATGACCGGCTGGCTCGGCGCACCCATCGTCACCGCTTTCCCCTTCGCCACGCTGGCCGCCAATGCCGCGGGCAGCCTGCTGATGGGGGTACTCGCCGGATGGCTCGCCCGCAACGGCAGCGGCGACGGGGATCAATTACGGCTATTGCTGGGTGTTGGCCTGCTGGGCGGTTTCACCACTTTCAGCGCCTTCAGTCTGGAAATGGTGATGCTGCTTCAGCGCGGGCAGTATCTCTTCGCCCTGCTCTATGCGATTCTGTCGATCGCGCTCGGCATCACCGGCCTCATGGTCGGCCTGGGCGTGATGAGGATGGTGGGATGAAGACCTCCGACGAAGTACGCATCTTCACCGTGGCGGCGGACGATGACGGCATTCGCGTGGATCGCTGGTTCAAGCGCCACCTGCCGCAAATCGGCTTCGGCACGGTCAGCAAATGGGCGCGCACCGGCCAGGTCCGGGTCGATGGCAAGCGGGTGAAGCCCGACGACCGGCTTGCCCAAGGGCAGCAAATTCGCGTGCCCCCGGGGGGCGACGCACCGCATAAGCAAGCCAAGGCCAAGCGCGAGCTGACCAAGGCCGAGATCGAACAGGCCGAGGGCATGGTGATCCACCGGACCAAGGGCGCGCTGGTGCTGAACAAGCCGCCCGGCCTTGCGACGCAGGGCGGAACGAACACGTTCAATCATGTCGACGGCTTGCTCGATGCCTTTGCCCCGGGCGAGGAAGACGTGCGCCCGCGCCTCG
This sequence comes from Erythrobacter aureus, assembly GCF_003355455.1. Taxonomy (NCBI): domain Bacteria; kingdom Pseudomonadati; phylum Pseudomonadota; class Alphaproteobacteria; order Sphingomonadales; family Erythrobacteraceae; genus Erythrobacter; species Erythrobacter aureus. The sequence continues at coordinate 1,203,859 of NZ_CP031357.1, read as the reverse complement.
TCCACCGGCTCGACAAGGATACTTCGGGCGTGTTGCTGGTCGCCCGCACGCCCGGCAGCGCGGCCTTCTTTTCCAAACGCTTTTCCGGGCGCAGCGCCAAGAAGATCTACTGGGCGCTCGTCATCGGCGTGCCCGACGTCAGGGAAGGCGTGATCGAGGCCCCGCTTGCCAAGCAGCCCGGCTCGGGCGGCGAAAAGATGCATGTCGACCACGAGGACGGCCAACCGGCCAAAACCAAGTACCGCGTGGTCGATAGCGTGGGCAAGAAAGCCGCCTGGCTCGAACTCCAGCCGCTGACCGGGCGGACCCACCAGCTGCGCGTGCATTGCGCGGCAATGGGGCATCCGATCGTCGGCGACGGCAAATATGGCGGACGGGACGCTTTCCTGACCGGCGCGATCAGCCGCAAGATGCACCTCCATGCCCGGCGCCTGATTATCGACAGCCCCGATGGCGGCAAGCTCGACGTGACGGCCGATCTGCCCGAGCATTTCGCAGGCTCGATGGAGCATCTCGGTTTCGACGAAAGCACCAGCGACGCAACGCCAATGCGCGACGACCCGCCGCCCAAGAGCCGCGAGGAAAAGAAACAGCAGGCGCGCCAGCACGCCAAGAACTACCGCAAGTCGCAGCGTTCGCCGCGTCGCGCCCGCGGCAGCGCTGGCGCAAAGTCCCGCAAGCCGGGAAGGAAGCGCTGATGCACCCGAATGCGGCGTTTCGCGGCGATCCGGGCGCGTTGCTCGACCGCCTGCTTGAAGGGTCGGCATTCGCCACCCTTTTCGCCCATTCGCCGGATGGCCCCCGCGCGGCGCATGTCCCTGTCCTGAGATCGGAGACCGGACGGCTCCTGTTTCACCTCGCGCGGCCGAACGCTCTGACGCGCCATTTGGATGGCGCGCAGGCGATGCTGGTGCTGCAAGGTCCCGACGCTTATGTTTCGGCGCGATGGTACGATGCAGCCGATCAGGTGCCGACCTGGAATTACGTCGCTCTGGAATGCGATGGCACGGTTTCGCGGCTCGGCGATGGCCGGACCGAACAACTGGTTTCCGACCTGTCGGACCGCCACGAGGCGCGGATTAGCACTGGCGGCGTGCCGTGGACGATGGCGAAAATGTCGGACCCCGCGCGCCGGGCTTTGCTGCGCGGTATCGTGGGCTTCGAATTCTCCATCACCGCGATGCGCGACACGCTGAAACTGAGCCAGAACAAACCCGCCCCGGTGGCGCGGGCGCTCGCCGATCATATCGAAGCGGAAGGCAATCGGTCCATGTCCCGCTGGATGCGAGACCGGGCGGCATGACCCGCCTGGTCGTCTTCGATTGCGATGGCACGCTGGTCGACGGGCAGGCGGCGATTTGCGAGACGATGGAGCAGGCTTTTGCCAGCGCCGGTCTGGTCGCGCCCGACCGGCAGCAGGTGCGGCGCATGGTCGGTCTCAGCCTGCCCTATGCGCTGCGCGAACTGGCCCCCGATGCGAGCGACGACGAACGCCAGGCCGTGGTGGAAGCCTACAAGATCGGCTTTCGCGACCTGCGCCTGTCGGGCGCCTTGCGAGAGCCGTTGTTCGAAGGGATCGGCGCGCTGATCGAGGAGCTCGATGCCGAGAACCGGCTGCTCGCCGTGGCAACCGGCAAGAGCGACCGGGGCCTTCACGCCTGTCTCGACACACATGGCATCAGGCACCGCTTCGTGTCGCTGCAGACGGCCGACCGCCACCCCTCCAAACCGCATCCCGCCATGCTCGAAGCGGCGCTGGTCGATGCCGGGGTTGCGCCGGGCGAGGCGGTGATGATCGGCGATACCAGTTTCGACATGGAAATGGCCGTTGCCGCCGGTGTCCGCGCCATCGGCGTGTCCTGGGGCTATCACGAGCCGCAGGAACTGTTCGATACGGGGGCCAGCGCAGTGGCCGACACGGCCCGTCAATTGGGAGACATGATCCGTGGACCAGCATGATCCGGCGCCTCATGATCCGGCAAAAGCGCGGTTCTTCATGATTCAAGCGGTGCGATTGTCGGGCGTGGTGCTGGGCGTACTCGGCGCGCTAGTCCTTGGCGAGATCCTGCCCTTGCCCGAACTGGTCGGCTATCTGCTGCTTGCATTCGGCGCGTTCGATGTCTTCATCCTGCCGACCATTCTGGCCAAACGGTGGAGCAGCCGCGCGTGAAGCGATTCTACAAGAGCGTGTCGGTCGAACAGTCCGGCCCGGCCTACCATGTCGCGCTCGACGGACGGCCGATCAAGACGCAGGGCGGCGATCCGCAGCTTGTCAGGTCGAAAGCCCTGGCCGAGGCGCTGGCGGCGGAATGGGCCGGACAGGGCGACACGATCGACCCTGCGCGCTTCGCCCTGCGCGACATGACCGATTACGCGCTCGACGTCGTTCCGGCCACCCGTGCCGAGATCGTGGCCAAGCTGCTGCGTTATGCGGAAACCGATACGCTGTGCTACCGCGCCGATCCGGACGAGCCGTTGTGGCACCGCCAGCGCAAGGTCTGGGACCCGCTGGTCGAAACACTGGAATTGCGCGAAGGGGTGAAACTTGAGCGCGTGAGCGGTGTCGTCGCGCGGCCGCACACGCCCGAGACGATGGATCGCCTGAAGATGCGCCTCGACAGCCACGACCACTTCGCTCTCACGGCACTCGAACAGCTTACCTCGCTCGCCGCCTCGCTCTGCATCGGCCTCGCCGCGCTGGAGGAGAATGCCGATGGCGAGCAGCTCTGGGCCGCCGCCAATCTGGAGGAAGACTGGCAGGTCGAGCAATGGGGCGAAGACGAGGAAGCCGCCGACCGCCGCGCGAGGCGGCTGGCGAGCTTCCTCAAGGCGATGGAATTCGCGCGGCTGGCGAGATAGGTGCGATGGCACGTGTCCAGACCGTTGCGGCGAGTTGCGGGCACGGCTTCTCCAAGACGGTCCGCGACAGGATCGAGATCATCGCCGGAATCGGTATCGCGGGCGATGCGCATGCAGGCAGAACCGTCAAGCACCGTTCGCGTGTGCGCGGCGATCCGAACCAGCCCAATCTGCGACAGGTCCACCTGATCCACGCCGAATTGCTGACCGAATTGCACCAACGCGGCTTCGCGGTCGAGCCCGGCGATCTGGGCGAGAACATCCTCACCACCGGAATTGACCTGCTCGCGTTGCCGCGTGGCAGCATCCTGACGATCGATCCCTCCGGTGCGCGGCTGGAGATCACGGGTCTGCGCAATCCCTGCGCCCAGATCGACGCCTTTCAGCGCGGCCTGCTGTCCGCAGTGCTGGACAGGAAGGCGGACGGGTCCCTCATCCGCAAGGCAGGGGTGATGGCCATCGCCCTGACCGGCGGTGCGATCAGGCCCGGCGATAGGATAACGGTGCAACTGCCGCCCCTGCCGCATCTGGCGCTGGAGCCGGTGTAGCGCGTCAGCCGATCCAGTCGGCGACCTGTCCGGCCACATCGTTGGCCGCCTCGTTGAGCGCCGGACCCACGAATGCCGTTTCCGGAGCGGCGACCGGCACGCGCGCTTCGAAGCGGCGGGTGCTCACTGTCGAGTCGCTGCGATTGCGGACCGCATCGAAGGTGACCACGGCTTCGCGCGTGCGGGCGTCGTAACCAAACGCACGCAGCGAGCCGTGCAACCGGTCGTTCGCGCTCACGCCGGGATCGTCGCCATCGATGACAATGCGGTTCGACCGTGTCCGGACCGTTTCGGCGACCAGGCGCCCGAACAGGCGTGCCGGGCGTTCGACCCATACGGCGTCCTGGAGATAGGCCATCTGCGTATCCGTGACCTGCACCGGCACGCGCGTGACATCGAGCGCCTTGGGCACTTCGAATTCCGCGATGATCAGCGCCCCTACCTGCGCGTCCGCACCGCCGGACCCGACAGGCGCCGAAGCGGTGGGGGTGAGCGTCAACAGGCTGTCGGGGACTTCGCCGCCGAGGCTGAGACAACCGCCCAGCAGCAGGGCTGGGGCCAGCGCGGCGAGTTTGATGGTGCTGTTCATGCTTTTGCCTCTCACGGCTTGTAATCGGGCAGCGGCTGGTTCGAAAGCAGCGCGCCGGCTCCCTGCTCGTCGAGCTTTTCGGTCACGCCCCGCAAGGCCTTGCTGGTGGCGCGCAGGTCCTTCAGCGTGGCTTCGGCTGCGGGCAGCGTGCTTTCGGTGAGCTGCTTGGTGGCCGGCCGCGCATCGTTCAACGTGTCCTCGAGCGCCTTGGCCGCGCCGCTCGCCGATTTGAGCGTTGCCCGCAGATCCTTGGCGATGGCCTCGCCTTCCTCGTTAAGGATACGATCGGTCGTGGCGGTGACCTGTTCGAACTGATCGAGTGCCTCGCTCGCCTCGCGCAGCGTCACCTGCAATTCGGCCATGGTCCGCTCCATCTGCGGGGCCGCCGCCGCGAAGCCCGCGCTCGCGGCATTGGTATTGGCGAGAATCTGCGAAATTTCTTCCTGATTGCGATCGCTCAGCAGCATGGTCAACCGCTCGGTCAGCGTGGCCAGGCGTTCGAGCAACAGGGGCGCACTGGCAAGCACGGCACCGAAACCGCCGCCCGTCGTCGGCGGGATGATCGGCACGCCTTCGGTGCAGGCGGTCGTTTCGCAGGAAATCGGCGGGGCACCGCTGCGCGCGCCATCGAGCGTGATCGTCGAAACGCCGGTAAAGCTGCCCTGGATTGTGGCCGTGGTGCCGACCAGAATGGGCACGCTTTCCTGCACCTTGATCCGCACGCGGACGAATTCGGGGTCCTTGTCCCACAGCACGATCTCGTTCACCTGCCCCACCGGAACGCCGGCGAAATCGACCGAGCTGCCATTGGCGAGCCCGGCGACCGATTGCTTGAAGAAGATGTCGTATTCGTTCTGCGCCCCGCCGCCGAGCCGCGCGAGCCAGACGATGAACAGCGCGAGCGCGCCGAGGATCAGCAGTGTCACCGCCCCCACCCAAACGTGATTTGCCCGCGTTTCCATTGAGCTACGCCTTATCCTTCTTCGAATCCGCTTTGTCCAACGCTTTGACCGCATGTGCCGCCACGGGCTCGTCCATATGCTTGCGCAATTCGTCGAGCGCCTGGGCGGTCAGCGCGGCGCGTCCGCGCGGACCGTTGAAATATTCCTGGATCCAGGGGTGATCGAGTTCCATCAGATTGGGGACCGTATCGACCGCGATAACTTTCTTGTCGGCGATCACCGCCACCCGGTCGCATATCTCGTGCAACGTATCGAGATCGTGCGTGATGAGGAACACGGTCAGGCCGAGCGTTTCCTTGAGTTCCAGCGTTAACCGGTCGAATGCCGCGGCGCCGATCGGGTCGAGCCCGGCGGTCGGTTCGTCCAGAAACAGCAATTCCGGATCGAGCGCCAGCGCCCTCGCGAGACCGGCACGCTTCTTCATGCCGCCCGACAGCTCGGAAGGGTATTTGCTGACCGCTTCTTCCGGCAGGCCCGAGAGCACCACTTTATAACGCGCGATTTCGTGACGCAGTTCGGGTTCGATGTCGGGATAGAACTGCTTCAGGGGCACTTCGACATTTTCGCCCACCGTCAGCGTGCTGAACAGCGCCCCGCCCTGGAAGAGGACGCCCCAGCGATTGCGAATGCCGATCTCCTGCTGCGGATCGCTCCCGGCGATCGAGCGCCCGAACACGCTGACTTCGCCTTCGGTGGGGCGCTGCAATCCTATGATCGCGCGCATCAGCACCGATTTGCCCGTACCCGAACCGCCGACCACGCCGAGAATTTCGCCGCGTCTGACCTTGAGATCGAGGTCCTGATGGACGACCTGCGGGCCGAAAGCCGTCTTCAGCCCTTCCACAACGATCGGATATTCGCCGCGATAGCGCTCATGGCGGCCCAGTTCGCGCCCGGTTTCATCCTGCGCCATCAGCCCCACCCGATCTCGGTAAAGAACACGGCGAAGAAGGCATCGATCACGATCACCGCGAAGATGCCGGTGACCACCGCCATGGTGGTGCGCAGGCCGACCTCTTCGGAATTCCCCTTGACGTTCATGCCGTGATAGCAGCCCGCCAGGGCCACGATCAGGCCGAATACCGGCGCCTTGATCAGGCCGACCCACAGATCGTAAATCGGCACCACGTCCTGAATGCGGGAAAGAAACGTCCAGAAGGGTATTCCCAGCATGAACTGGCCCACGAACGCGCCGCCGACGATCGCGACGCCGGCGGAATAGAAGCCCAACAGCGGCATCATCAGGATCGCGGCGAGAATGCGCGGGACGACCAGCGCCTCCATCGGCGAAATGCCGATAGTCTGCATCGCATCGACTTCCTCGGTCAGCCGCATGGTCCCGATCTGGGCGGCGAAGGCGCTGCCGGAACGGCCCGCGACCATGATCGCGGTCATCAACACGCCAAGTTCGCGCAAGGTGATCCGGCCGACCAGATTGACGGTCAGCGTCTCCGCCCCGAACTGGGCAAGCTGCACTGCCCCCTGCTGCGCGATGACGATGCCGATCAGGAAGCTCATCAGGCCGATGATCGGCAGCGCCGACACGCCGACCAGTTCGAGCTGACGGACGAGCGCGAGCCAGCGGAACCGGCTCGGGTGACGCATCAGGCTGGCGAAAGCCACCAGCAATGCACCGAGAAAGCCGACAACGCCGTACACGCCCTTGCGCGCATCGAACATCTTTTCGCCCATGGCCTGCGGCACGCGTTCCCATACCGGCAGGCGCGGCGCGGCGATTTCCTCTTCCGCGCGCACATTCTTCAAGGCCTCGATCAGGCGTTCGGCGCGCTCGCTCGCACCCGAAATCTCCGCCTTATGCGCACTGGCCAATCGGGTCGCCGTCCACGCCCCTACCGTGTCGATTTCGCTCACGGCGGCCAGATCGATGCTGGAGATCGGCCCTTCGAGACCGCGCAATTCGTGGTCGATCGCACCGATGGTGGACACCAGATAGGGTCCCGACAAGGCCAGCACTGTGCCCCCGTCGTCCCCCTCGACCAATTCGTATTCGGCAATACCACCCATCGCGGCGCGGTATGCGGGGAAATCAGGCGCTTGCCAAGCGGTGATCGATCCGGATCACCTGCAACGTTGCATCGCAGTATGGGCGCTGGCATGGGCTTGCTATCGAATTTCCGGCACCGGCCCGCTCCCCTCCCGGCCACCCAACAGGATAATGCCATGGGTGGCCGGGAGGGGAGCGGGCCGGTGCCGCCAGTGAGCGCGAGCGAACCCAGCAATGACCACCGAGCTACCGAAGACTTTCGACCCCGCCGACATCGAGGCGCGTTGGTACGCGCATTGGGAGGAGAACGGCCTGTTCCGGCCCGAGCGCCCCGACGCGCAGCCCTATACGATCGTCAACCCGCCGCCCAACGTCACCGGCAGCCTGCATATCGGCCATGCGCTCGACAACACGTTGCAGGACGTGATGATCCGTTACGAACGGCTGCGCGGCAAGGATGCGCTGTGGGTGGTCGGCACCGACCATGCGGGCATTGCGACGCAGATGGTCGTCGAACGCAACCTCAATTCCCAAGGCCTGAAACGCACCGACATGAGCCGGGAGGCCTTTCTCGAACATGTCTGGGAATGGAAAGAGCAATCGGGTGGCACGATCACCCGCCAACTGCGCCGCCTCGGCTGTTCGATGGACTGGCCGCGCGAACAGTTCACCATGGACGAGCACTTTTCGAAAGCCGTGCTCAAGACCTTCGTCGATCTCTACAATGACGGGCTGATCTACCGCGACAAGCGGCTGGTGAACTGGGACCCCAAGCTGAAAACCGCGATCTCCGACCTCGAGGTCGAGACGCAGGATGTGAAGGGCCACTTCTGGCACTTCAAATATCCGCTCGAAGAGGGCGTCACGCTGGATGACGGGCGCGACTATATCGAGGTTGCGACGACGCGGCCCGAAACCATGCTCGCCGATATGGCGGTGGCGGTGCATCCCGATGACGCGCGCTACAAGAGCGTGGTCGGCAAGCATGTCGTCCTGCCGATCACCGGCCGCCGCGTGCCGATTGTCGCCGACGAGCATGCCGATCCCGAACTGGGCAGCGGCGCGGTGAAGATCACGCCCGGCCACGACTTCAACGATTTCGACGTGGGTAAGCGCGCAGGCTTCGCTCCCGCCGAAATGCTCAACATGCTCGATGCCGAAGCCAATGTCTGCCAGACCGCCGACGGCCTGGTGCCCGAGGAATTCCTCGGCCTGCACCGCTTCAAGCGTGACGGCGTGGACGGTGCGCGCGAGCTGGTGGTGCAGCGGCTCAAGGAATCCGGCCACCTCATCCCGCATATCGCCAAGACGAAGAAGGGCGAGGAACAGGTACTCGACGCCGAACCCCGCACCATCGCCACCCCCTTCGGCGATCGCGGCGGCGTGGTGATCGAACCCTGGCTGACCGACCAGTGGTATGTCGACGCGGAAAAGCTCGCGGTGAAGCCCATCGACGCGGTCAAGAGCGGCGAGATCGAGATCGTCCCCAAGAGCTGGGAGAAGACCTTCTTCAACTGGATGGAGAACATCCAGCCCTGGTGCGTCAGCCGCCAGCTATGGTGGGGGCACCGGATTCCGGCGTGGTACGATGCCGAGGGGAAGCCCTATGTCGCCATGACCGAGGAAGAAGCGCAGGCCCAAGCAGGCGAAGGCGCCACGCTGACCCGCGACGAAGACGTGCTCGACACCTGGTTCTCCTCCGCCCTGTGGCCCTTCGCCACGCTCGGCTGGCCGGAGAGCAACCCCTCTCCCCTTGCGGGAGAGGGAGGAGCGCCGACAGGCGCGGAGGGAGAGGGGACGGCGACGATGGTCGCCGCTGACGCGACGAACCCCTCTCCCAACCCTCTCCCGCAGGGGGAGAGGGCTTCGCTGTTCGACAAACATTACCCCAACAATCTGCTCATTTCGGGCTTCGACATCCTGTTCTTCTGGGATGCGCGGATGATGATGATGGGGCAGTACAATACGGGTAAGAACCCCTGGCCCAAGCTCTATCTCCACGGCCTGGTGCGCGCGGCCGACGGACAGAAGATGTCCAAGTCCAAGGGCAATGTCGTCGATCCGCTCGGCCTGATCGACCAGTATGGCGCCGATGCGCTGCGCTTCTTCATGGCGGCGATGGAAAGCCAGGGCCGCGACATCAAGATGGATGACAAGCGGATCGAGGGCTATCGCAACTTCGCGACCAAGCTGTGGAATGCCACGCGCTTTTGCCAAGCGAATGGCATCGGCGCGAGCACGTCCATCGCAGCCCCCAAGGCGAGCCACGCGGTCAATCGCTGGATTATCGGCGAGGTGGTCGAGACCAAGCAGGCGCTCGACGCTGCACTGGCGGACCTGCGCTTCGATGCCGCCGCGAACACGATCTACCACTTCGTATGGGACCGCTTCTGCGACTGGTATATCGAACTGGTCAAAGGCAATTTCGACGAGGAGACCAAGGCAGTCGCCGGTTGGGCGCTCGACCAGATCCTCGTCATGCTGCACCCCTTCATGCCCTTCATCACCGAAGAGCTGTGGTCGAAGCAGGGGGATCGCGCCGACTATCCGCTCATCACCGCCCAATGGCCCGACCCGCAGGCGGAAGTGGACGCGGAGGCCAAGGCGGAGATCGATTGGCTGATCGCGCTCACATCGGCCACGCGCACCGCGAAGAACGAGCTCGGCATCGCGCCGGGCGCGAAGCTGCAGGCCTTTTGCGCATCGCCCAGCCCGCTGGCGAAATCGGTGGTCGAGACGAATGCCGGCGCGATCGAACGGCTGGCGCGCCTGACCCCGGTCACCTTCGGCGAAGCGCCTTCGGGGGCGGCGATGCAGATCGCGGCGGGCGAGGACGAATTCGTCATCCCGCTGGAAGGTGTGATCGATATCGAAGCCGAAAAGGCCCGCCTCGAAAAGGCGCTCGCGGCGAGTGCGAAGGAAGCCAAATCGCTCGAAGGCCGCCTATCGAATGCGAACTTCGTCGAACGCGCCAAGCCCGAAGCGGTCGAAAAGGCCCGTGCCGACCATGCGCATCACGTGGCCGAAGTGGCCCGGCTCGAAGCGGCGCTGGCACGGCTGGGCTAGCCGCCGCACTCGCTGTCTCCTCCGGAATGGGCGCGTGCCTGGCCCTTTCGGCCACCGCCCAAAGCCCCTCCCCTCAAGGGGAGGCCGGGAGGGGTGTGCCAGCACCGATGGCGATCAACCGATTGCGGAGTTTCCTACACCGGTCCAATTGTGGCAGGGACATGCTGAAATGGTGAAGCGCTGCCCCCAACGGGAACACCCCCCCTCCCCAAAAACCGGGAATGTGTCATCCTGCACGGAGGAAAGGCATATTTTTCAGGGTACTAAGCTGTAGGACTTGGGTGACACCGGTGTCACCTTGTGTCACCTACACGCCATGCTGACGCTCGCCACCGATGACGGCGGCGGGCCGGAAATCTTCGCCTCGGTCCAGGGCGAGGGTCCGAGCATGGGGATGCCGGTCTCCTTTATGCGCCTGTCGCGCTGCAACCTTGCCTGCATATGGTGCGACACCGCCTATACCTGGCGGTTCGAAGGCGACAATCGCCCGCACCGCGATGGCCAGACCTATGACCGCAAGGCCAATCAGGTTACGCTCGACGAGGACGAGGTTGCCGCGCGCATCATGGCACTTGGCCAAAACCGCCTGGTGATTACCGGGGGCGAGCCGCTCTTGCAGGCCCCCGCGCTCGCCAAACTGCTCGATCTGCTGCCCGACATCGGCGTCGAGATCGAGACCAACGGCACCATCAAGGCCCCGCCCCGGCTCGACATCCGCATCGACCAGTTCAATGTCAGCCCCAAGCTGGCGCATAGCGGCAATCCCGCCGAACTCGCCCTGATCCCCGAACGGCTCGACGCCTATGCCACCGATCCACGCGCCTGGTTCAAATTCGTCATCGCCGAACCCTCCGACCTCGACGAGGTGCTGGCGCTGCGCGAACGCTATCGCTTCCGCCCTGACCACGTCTTCCTGATGCCCGAAGGCACCGACAGCGAGACGCTGCGCGCGCGCGAGAAATGGCTCGCCCCGCTATGCGTCGAGCATGGTTTCCGGATGAGCGACCGGCTGCATATCCACCTGTTCGGCGATACTAGGGGGACGTGAATGCTTTTCGCAGCCACCTCCGTGGCTGCGTCCTCGGCGCTGTTTCGACGCTGCGCGTCGAGCACCTGCGGGCGGGCGGTCGCCCTTGCCGGTCCTGGTCGGCCCGGTACTCTTGCGGTTGTCGGCGCTTGGCGAAAGTCTCCGAGCCGCTCGGCGAGGCAAGGCCGACTGGCCGCCCGCAGCGGGTGCAGCTTGCTGCACGTCTAGCGAGGATGCACCGACGGAGGTCGGTGCGTAATACAAGGCTACCTCTATCCCTGGCTCCGCCACCGCCGCACGGTTCGTTCGACGATCTCCTCTTCCCCACCGGTCTCGTTCCACAGCTCGATGAAGCTCGGATCTTCCGACGCCGGACGCTTGGATTCCTCGAGATTGTCGAAACTGGCGCGGACGGGGATCGCCACGCCCTCGCCGCAGATGATGCATTCGCGATTGCGCAGCGCCGGAATCGCGTCGAGGAAGCCGCGCGCGCCTTCGGGCATCGCCGCGCGCACGAATTCCTGGTCGCGGTCGTTGTTGAGGCGCATCGAGATGATCGTGCCGCATTGCGACAATACGCCCTCGGCCAGGTCGGAGGGGCGCTGCGTGACGAGGCCGAGGCCGATGCCGTATTTACGGCCCTCCTTGGCGATCCGGCTGAGGATCTTGCCGACCGAATTGCCATCGGCGTGCTTCTCGCTCGGAACGTAACGATGGGCCTCCTCGCAGACCAGCAGGATCGGGTTGGTGCGTTCCTCGCGGCCCCAGATGGCGAAATCGAAGACCAGCCGGCTGAGCACGGCGACCACGGTGGCGGTAATGTCCGACGGCACGCCCGAGACGTCGATGATCGAGATCGGCTTGCCGTTCGACGGCATGCGGAAAATCTTCGAGATGAAGTCGGCCATGGTGTCGGCCACCAGCATTCCGGAAAACATGAACTGGTATCGCGGATCGGCCTTCAACTCGTCGAGCTTGTTCTTGATCCGCATGTAGGGGGCCGAATTGGTCGACTTGTCGAGCTTGCCCATCGCGTCCTGGATCTCGTTCGACAGGTCGGACAGCAGATAGGGAATGGGCGAATCCACCGTGATCTTGCCCATGTTTTCCGCCAGCCGACTTTTCTGGCGCGCCTTGAGCAGACACTTCGCCAGAATATCGGCATCGATCTGCCGCTCGCTGCCATTGCTGGTCAGCAGAACCTCGCAGTGCTCCTCGAAATTCATGATCCAGTAGGGCATCTGCAGGTTGGAGACATCCAGGATAACGCCGATATTCTGGAAGGCGGCCGAATATTCGCCATGCGGGTCGATCATGACGATATGGCCTTCCGGCGCGACCTCGCAAATCCGGTGCAGAATCAGGGCTGCGCCGGTCGACTTGCCCGTACCCGTCGATCCCAGCAGGGCGAAGTGCTTGCCCAGCATGGCATCGACATAGAGTCCGGCGCGGATGTCTCTGGTGGGATAGACCTTTCCTATGCCGACCGAACTGCGGCCGTCGCTGGCATAGACCTGCCGCAGATCCTGCGTCGTGGCGGGATAGACCGGGGCACCCGGTATCGGATAACGCGTCACGCCCCGGCGAAAGCCGTGCAGCTTGCCGGTGAGCTTTTCTTCCAGCCCCTCGCCGAGAAAGTCGATATTGGCGAGGATCGAACCCGCGTCGCGGTCCTGCCGCTGATTGCGGATACTGGCGAGCAGCCAGCTATTGCCGACACGGACTTTGATCTGCGAGCCGACCTGGCCGGCCATCGCGATCGCCGGGTCGGTATCGTCGGCGCATTCGCCGAGCCGGCGGCGGTCGATCGCGACCTGCGATCCGGAACCGGCGATTTCGAGCACCTCTCCGATGGCCCGCGTCGCATTCTCGCCCATATCCTCGCCCATGTCGTCGGGTTCGTCCCGTGCGGCGGGCGTGGTCTCCATATGCGTGCCTGCGGTCGAGTCTGCTGCCTGCGGTCCGGCTTGGTCGACCGTTGCGGAGGGCCGCTGTTCGGACGGGACCGTGGCCGGTCTCTCGGGGATCGGTTTCGGATTCGTCGGCGGCTCGGGCCGGACTTCTGTCGAGGATTTTTCGGCAACAGGCTGATGAACGTAGCCGGACGGCGATGCGGGGGGGTGTGGGGGGCCGTCTCCGCGCTGCGCCGAATCCGGTCGCGTAGGGATATTCTGCGGAACTGCGATGATTCCGCACCCTCTTCTCCCGGCGGGTCGAAGGTGCGGTCGTTCGGATTGCCCATGTCGTTCATCGGTCTGATTATGTCCCACGTAGCGTGCATGCCGAGCGCACCGGAACCGCCTGCCCGAAACTGCTTAAAATGTCGTCAATAGCGCGGTGTCGCCGGGGTCAGATCAGCGCGAAAAGGCGCCCCGCGAGCCAGCCCATCCCAACCGAGAGAAACACGGCGAGAAGACCGTAAACCAAGGCAAGGTCTTGCGAATATTCCTCGACCTTGCGTTCGAACCCGACCTTCTGCACCTCGACCTCGGTCATGGCCGATGCGATTACGCGCCCACCGCGCACGGCGAAGGTTTCTGCAGTGTAAGTGCCGGTGGTGACGTTCGACGGCAAGGTGATCCGGGCCTGGTAAAGAACCTGCTCGCTGATCTGCACGCCGCCGAAGTCCTGATTATAGAGCTGCTCGCGTGTCTTGAGGTCGACCAGCCCATCCTTGAAACGCGCCCGTTCCTCGGGGTCGATCGCGCCGCTCGGCGAAAGCTGGATATAGTCGGTGCCGAACTCGTAGATCGCGGCGGTCTTCTCGTCGACGATCTGTGGAATCGGGCGCGAGGACGCAACGGCGAAGAAGGACGGCACAGACCGGAAATCGCTGCTGGCCGCATTGATCCATACGCCGATGAAGCGTTCTTTTTCACGCAGGCGGACCGGCCGCGACGGGCCTTTGAGTACGACCACGATATCGTAGTCGCTCCCTGCGGCCCGCCCCCGTGGATCGAGCACCGCGCCGAAGAGCAGCAATTCGGTTCCGGTAAATCCCTGGCGCACCTCGACATCGTGCTGGCTCACCTCGGGAACCAGGATCGGGTCGCGCTGCCCCATCAGCGCAAATGCGAAGACGATGAGCAGCAGCGCTCTCACAGCGGGTATACCGTATAAATTTCGTCGGGCTGATAAAACAGGCCCAGAAACATCCGGAAGGCGACCAGTAGGACGACGGTGGCAAGGATCAGGCGGAGGTATTCCGGCTTGGCCTTGACGGCGATTTGCGACCCAAGCTGCGCCCCCGTCACCGAACCGATCAACAACAGAAACACCAATACGATATCGACCGCCTTGGTGGTCAAGGAATGCATGATCGTGGTCGCCATCGTCACGAACAGAATATTGTAGAGTGAGGTCCCCACGACGACATTCGCGCTCATGCCGAGAATATACAGCATCGCGGGTACGAGGATGAACCCGCCGCCCACGCCCATCAGCATGGTCAGAATGCCGACCGCGACTCCTACGATGAGCGGCGCGAGCGGCGAGATATAGAGACCCGAGCGATAGAAACGCCAGCGCATCGGCAGGCTGGCGACCAGCGGATGGTGTCTGCGCCGCGCCGCCTGCCTGCTGCCGGTGCCGCGCAACGTCTGGACCGCCTCGCGCGCCATCAGCATGCCGATGGTGCCCAGCAGAATCACATACAGCGCGCTGATGACCACGTCGATTTGTCCGATCGCCCGGAAAAAACGGAACAGCAGCGCACCGAACCCCGACCCGATGACCCCGCCCGCGACCATCACCATGCCCATGCGGTAATCGACCCCGCCGCGATTGCCATGGGCAAGCACGCCGGTGACACTGGCGCCCGTGACCTGCGTCGATGCCGAAGCGGCGGCCACCGTCGGCGGAATTCCATAAAAGATCAGCAGCGGCGTGGTCAGGAACCCACCGCCGACCCCGAAAAGGCCCGACAAAACCCCCGTGAGCGCGCCGAGCGCGACGATCCACAGCCCGTTCACCGACAGGTTCGCGATAGGGAGGTAGACGTCCATAGCTGCGCCCTATCGCAGGGGCGTCACGGATAAAAGCTGAACCGTGTCAGAAGCCCGTCGAAAGCGTGAGAACGCCCCCATTGCCAGGCTCCGCATGGCCTGCGACGCGCCAGCGGTAATCCGCCTCCAGCCTGGTATCCGCCTGGCCTAGTCGCAGATCGAGAGATAGGGACGGTCCTATATCGAGGCGGCTCGAATCCTTCTGCGCACCGCCCCAGGCCCCCGCGCCCACGTTTAGCCGCCCCAGATCGAATCGTGCGACTTCGCGCGTGGCGACAGCTTTCCCATCGATGAAGCCGGTAGCGAAACGACCGTGCACGTAGCCCGCCTGAACATAACCGCGCGCATCCAGTCCGCCTGGCAAGGCGACTTCGTCGAAACCACCGGCGAGAAAGGCGGCGGGTCGAATTTCCGTCGAACCGGACCGATCGGTGGCACGGGCTTCCAGATGCAGATCGATCGGAATGCGCGCGACCGGACGAATACGAAAACCGACAGCCATTTCGCTTTCGCCGGCCCTTACGAGCGCTCTGCTCGCGCGCACGAACGCGGCCGGGGCATGCCTGCTTGCCGGTGCCAGGCGATACGTCAGGACTGCGCCCGCCTGGCTGCTTCCGTAGGCAGGCGGGCGCCCTCCGGACCCGATTGAGCCACTGCCTGCCGGGCGAAGCATGAGCCAACTATCCGCCCGCCAGCCGGGACGCGGGATGCCGACGCGCTCACGCCGCGGCGGAAGTGCTTCGCGCCGCCGATCGAGCATGTCGGACACGCTGCGCGGCATTGGCAGATTTGCCATGCTCGCGGCGAAGAGGAGATTATGGCCTACCGCGCGGCGATGCCTGTCGAAATGCTCGTCGAAAGTGGCCAATGGAGTCGGCTCGCCGACCTCTGATCTAACCACCGGATCGAAAGCCGAAGGCAATGGGGCCACCCGCACCAAGCCTCCCCGATCGCCGACCTCCTCCGCAATTCGCGAGACAGTGCCAAGCGATCTGGCGCTGCGCGCACTATCCTGGCGCTCCCCCACGAGATCGGCGTTGGTCAGCCGGAAAGGCTCGGACAACACGCTGTTCAGGGGCCAGGGATTTTCCCAGGTCACTATTCTGAGCAGACACCATCCTGCGAGCAGGAGTGCGAGAAAGAGGACCGGCTGGCCCTGCCGCCGCGCGACCGCATCCCTCATAGGCGGTTTTCACCGAACAGGCTGAGTACCGGATGTTCCCGATGTTCGGTTTTGTCCCACATCAGCGGAGCGCCGCGCAACGTGCCGATATAGGCGGAGAGCGCTCGGCGCCCCGCCATGACTGCGACGATATTCGACACCAGCGTACGAGGAATGGCGAGAAGCCCCTGACGCCAGCCATATTCACGTGCGGTGAAACACGCACGAAGGCAAAGGCGCAGCAGCAATCCCGCGAAGTTGATTGCGAGCAGCATGAGGAGCAGCGGCGAAAGCGGCGGGAGCTCGATTATGTTCATCATCTGCAACCCCAGATTGAGCGTGATGAGCCCCACCAGCGCATAAGCCACGACGAGAAGGATGGCGGCCACGGGGCCGCGCCGGTCGCGCAAAAGCATCCACAGGTCGACAGGCGTGTGCCCCCACCCCAACCGGTCCCAGCCCTGCAAGGCGATACCGTGCATCCAACGCGTCTTCTGCCGAATTGCCGCGTCGAGCCGGGACGGGAAAAAAGCGCGGGTCGCGATGAGGCGCCCGTCCTCATCCCGGACTCTGAGGAAGCGCCCTTTTCCTCCAGCCTGCGCGATCCGGAGCCCGAGCTCGTAATCTTCTGTCAGCGATTCTGCCGCGAAAGGGTGCCCCCCTTCCTCGCGAGCCAGCGCAGCCAGCGAACCGCGCGCAACCGCGCAGCCGACACCGGCTCCCGGAATCGCCGCGCCCAGAGCGTCGCGCACGACCAAAACCTTTGCGTGCGATTCCGCGAATTCGTCGGAATAGTGCGAGCCGATCCAGGGGGAATGCCGCTGGGGCAGCGCGAGAACCGGGAGCTGGACGAAATGCGCGTGCCACAAGGCCCGGTCCAGCAGCGAAAGCGCCGCCGGATCGACCATATCCTCCGCATCGTGGAGAATGACCATCCGCGCCTCGACACCCGAGCGCTTTTCATCCTTGACCAGCGCTGCGTAAAGGCGATTGAGGCAATCCGCTTTGGAAGTCGGGCCGTCCGCTCCGTGAATGACGAGCCGCACCCGGCGATCGCCACGCACCGCAGCGAGAACCGAAGCCATCGTCGCATCGTCGTTCCGGTAGCATCCCACATAAACGGTGAGTTCTTCCTGCCGCCAGGCACCGAGCATGTGGGCCAGCGTCGGACCGATGACATCGGCCTCCTGCCATGTGGGAATGAAGACTGCCGCCCGGCCGGCAAGGCTGGAAATGTCGTCGCCATGCCCGTGGCGCAATCGCGGGGTCCGGATACGGCCCGTGATCCGGTACCAGAAATAGGTGCAGTCGAGCGCCAGTTCATCGACGAGGCCGAGCAGAAAGAATGCCGCCGCAAACAGCAGCAATTCGTGCTGCACCAGCACGAGCCATTCCGCGATCGTAAACGACCCTAGTACCAAACGGCACCCCCCTGCCTTTCTGGATAGCTTCGAGTTTCAGGACTTGCAACGTGGGCCGCTTTGCGAAAGAGAGCGTGCCCATAATGACCGAACGTCCTTCTGCCTTCCGCCTGGTATTCGCCCCTGTCCGCGCCCTTTTCGTCAGCGACGCGTCTGCCGGCATCCTGCTGATCCTGGTTGCCGCCGCCGCGATGATCGCGGCCAACTCGCCGTTCGCCGGCGAATACGAGCAACTGTTTTACGGCAAACTGCCATGGACGCCGATCCCCAAGCTTTATGATCTGCACCTATGGATCAACGACGGTCTGATGGCGGTATTCTTCTTTGTCGTCGGGCTCGAAGTGAAGCGCGAATGGATCGAAGGGCAGCTCTCCACGCCGCAATCGCGCAGGCTTCCGATCCTGGCGGCGGTGGCAGGCATGGCCATTCCCGCGCTGTTTTATGTCGGCGTTGTCGGGGACGATGCGGAGTTGCTGCGCGGCTGGGCCATCCCCGCCGCCACGGACATCGCCTTCGCGATGGGAGTGCTGGGGCTGCTCGGCAATCGCTGCCCCGCTTCGCTCCGCCTGTTCCTGCTGACCGTGGCGATCGTCGACGATATCGGCGCGGTGATGGTCATCGCCTTGTTTTACACGGCCAACATCAAGCTGGGCTGGTTGGCGGCGGCTGGGGGCGTGGTCGTGTTGATGATGGTCCTGAACCGTATGCGGGTTTCGTCGTACTGGCCTTTCGTCCTGCTGGCACTGGTGCTGTGGTATTTCGTGCTCAACACCGGCATCCACGCGACCATCGCCGGGGTTGTGGCGGCGCTGTGCATCCCGATGGTCGGTCCCGACGACCAGACAATGGTGGAGCGCATGGAGCACGGTCTCGCCCCGTGGAGCGCCTATCTGGTCGTGCCCGTCTTCGGGTTCGCCAATGCCGGCGTTCCGCTGGCCGGAATGGGCGTGGAGCATTTGCTCGCCCCGCTGCCTCTGGCGATCGCCGCGGGCCTTTTCCTCGGCAAGCAGGTGGGTATTTTCGCGGCCATCTTTGCCGCCGACAAGATCGGTTTCGCCCCGCGCCCGGACCAGGCGAGCTGGACTGAAATCTGGGGTGTGTCGATCCTGTGCGGCATCGGCTTCACCATGTCCCTGTTCATTAGCGGCCTTGCCTTCGCAGGCCAGCAATTGCTGATAAACGAAGCGAAGATCGGCATCCTGCTGGGCTCGCTGATATCCGCAATCGCGGGTTATGCGATCCTGCGCATGTCTGCGAAGCACCCGGACGATGCCGTATCTCCTTATATCGACCAGCCGTAGTTACCAGCTTCCGCTGTTTTCCATGCTCGCCCACGGTTCCTTCGGTTCGAGATAGCCGTCCTGCAGCAGTTCCACCGAGATGCCATCGGGTGTCTTGACGAAAGCCATGTGCCCGTCGCGCGGCGGGCGGTGGATCGTGTGGCCCGCATCCATGATCTTCTTGCAGGTCTCGTAGATATCCGCGACCCGGTAAGCGAGATGGCCGAAATTGCGCCCGGCGTCATAACGTTCGGGCGGGCTGCCGTCCTCCGCTGGCCAGTTATAGGTCAGCTCCACCTCGGCAACGCCTTCCTGACCCGGTGCGGCAAGGAAAATCAGCGTGAAGCGCCCAGCCTCGACATCGAAGCGGCGAGCTTCCTCGAGGCCGATTAACCTGAAGAAATCGATCGTGGCATCCGGGTCCGTCACCCGGATCATGGTGTGCAGATATTCGGTCAATTCGAACTCCATTTGTCGACATTAAAGCACGGTTCATCGACCGATGACTAGCAAACCACGGGCGGGGGAAACCCAATAAGGAGCGCGATCATGACCGACGAAGCCGAGATTACCGACACTGGTGCCACGCCGCGGGCGGACAAGGCAATGCTCGTGCGATGGCTCGCCAGTGCCGGTATCGTTGCGGTTGGACTGATCGTGGGCGGTTTTGTCCTGGGTGACGGGCTGGTCCGAATGAAAGCCGCCGAGCGAAGCGTTACCGTGCGCGGCCTAGCCGAGCGCGAGGTTACGGCCGACCTGGCGACGTGGACCGTGTCTTTCGCCTCGACCGCAACCGATCTGAGAACCGCGCAGGCGAGCACCGATCGCGATGCTACGGCCGTAAGGGAGTTCTTCGACGATCTCGGCTTTCCCGAAAACGAACTCACGCCGGCCGGTGTCAACGTGTCCAATTACACCGACGACGGTATCGTTTTCTACACCGTACGCCAGCGCATCGTTCTTCGGACCAAGGATATCGAACGGGCGCAGCGGGCTGTTCGCAGGCAGGCCGAACTGGTTCGCAAGGGTGTGGTGCTGGAAGACGGGTCGGGCATTACCTACACCTTCACGGGGCTCAATGCCATCAAGCCGGAAATGGTGGCGGAGGCCACGCGCGATGCGCGCATGGCGGCCGAGCAGTTCGCCGAGGATTCGGGCGCCGATGTCGGCAGCATCCGCAAGGCAACCCAAGGCTATTTCTCGATCGACGCACGCGATGGCGAAGCCGGTGGCTGGGGTGTCGGAGACACGCCCTTCAAAAAAGTGCGGGTCGTGACCACAGTCGATTTCGCGCTCGACTGATCGAGTGACGTGTAGGGGGCGCCCCAATGCGGCGCCCCCTACCCTCAAATTCGCCGCTGTATGGTCAGAAGCTGGCAGAAATGGTGCCGACGATCGCATCGTCGGTGAAGCCATCGATGGCAGGTCCTTCCACGCCGATATAGGCGACGCCGACCTCGAAATTCCCCTGCGCGACGCTGGCACCGAGGGACCAGTCCAGACCGGTGTCATCGGTCGTGCCCGCAAGCAGCGGCGGCGCCAGCGATCCATCGGTATAGCCCAGATGCCCCGTGACCGTCAGCGGCGTGCCGGGCAGACCGAAACCGACATCGGTATAGAGGTAGAGATTGTCGTCCCCGCCAAGCGAATCCTGTTCCGGAGCGTAGGCGACGCCGAAAGTCGCTTCCGCTGGGCCGAAGTTCACTCCGACCGACGCATAGGGTTCGATATAGTCGGTATCGAGCCCGAGATCCTCGGTCGGATAAATATAGTAGAGCACCCCGACATCGACGCTGACCGCGTCGCTGAGGTTTCCGCTCCAGCCTGCGTAAATATCGAGTTCGAGATCGCCGTAAGCAGCACCGCCGTCGATCGACGATGCCCAGGTGCCGATGTAGAATCCGCTGTCATGCGCGACATCGAAGCCCCCCTGGAGGGCCGGATCGCCGCCCGAAAGCGACACACCGCGGAACCGATAGTCGGTCGTCAGTGCCACATTGGCCGAAACCGTGAAGTCGCTGGCGACTTCGTCATCCGACTGCGCAATGGCTGGGGTTGTGAGGGAAAGGCCCGCCGCAGCGAGCGATACGGCCACCAGACCGCGAAAGGACGTGAGCATTACAGACTCCTATACGAGTGTCGCTTCGTCCCACCTGCGAATCCGCCGGGGCCATTTTGTTAGGCTCCTCGATCGGATACGGTCATAAATGTGCACACCCGAACCGCCATGCGCAAGATCCGCTCGGATGGTTTTCGCATTCGCAACATAAGCTGTGCTTTTTTCGCAACTGCGCAAACACAAGCGAAGGCGCCTTTATTGCCCCTGCCGCGCCATGCGCCTATCTGGACGGCCTCCGGAACCACTGCCGAAATCCTACAGCTGTTCATGATCAAGTTCGCACAATTTCTGAAAAAAAGGGGCAAAACGAAGCCCCGTCCCAGCGTGCCGCAGGGCGAGCGCTATTACGTTGTGGGCGACATCCACGGCCGCTGCGATCTGTTCGACCAATTGATCCTGGCAATCGAGAAGGACGACGAGCGGGCAGCCGACGCCCAGAGCACGGTGGTCCTGCTGGGCGATCTGGTCGATCGCGGCCCGGAAAGCGCACGCGTAATCGAAACCGCCCGTCAGTGGGGCAAACGCCGCAAGGTACGCTACATTGCGGGAAATCACGAAGAGATGTTCCTGGAGAGCTTCGAGGACAAGGAGATGCTGCGGCACTTCCTCAAGCACGGCGGCAAGGAAACCGTCCTCAGCTACGGCATCAAGAAGCGGCGCTACAACGAACTCACGATGAAGGAGCTCCAGCGCGAACTGCACGATCTGGTACCGGCAAAGCACCGCAAGTTCCTGGAAGCGATGGAGGACATCGTCATCGCCGGTGACTATGTCTTCGTCCACGCCGGCATCAATCCCAAGCACAGCATCGAGGATCAGAAAAGGTCGGACCTGCGCTGGATCCGCGATCGATTCCTCAAACACCGCGAGCCATTCAGCCACGTGGTCGTGCACGGCCACACCATTTTCGAGAACCTCGAGCACACGCCCTATCGTATCGGAATAGATACCGGCGCCTTCCGCACCGGCAATCTGACGGCCCTGGTATTGGAAGGGGACCAACGTCGCATCATCCAGGCGCGTGAGCGCGACGGATCGATCACTGTCGCACATGACGAATTCGCCTGATGGCCACGCGGTCGCGGTAATCGCCGGAACTGCGCGAAACCGGAACCGCGCGAAAATTGCCAGGGGGCCTGTAAGCCGGGTTCTGTCCCGCGCACGGTATGCTTGCACACCAGCTACGCGGAGGCAGCCATTCGTCTAGGCTCTGGATTGCTCCAGAGCTCCAGCAGCCAACCCGGGCGGTCGATGCGAAACGCACCTGCCCGCTTGCGCGAGCGTGCCGCCCCTATTCGGCCTTGCTCCGGGTGGGGTTTGCCATGCGGGCTGCGTTGCCGAAGCCCCGGTGCGCTCTTACCGCACCCTTTCACCCTTGCCTGATCCCCCGAGGGGGCCATCGGCGGTATGCTCTCTGTGGCACTTTCCCTGGACTCGCGTCCGGCGGGCGTTACCCGCCACCCTTGTTTCGTGGAGCCCGGACTTTCCTCGTGACCGAAGTCACGCGGCTGCCCGGCCCCCTGGCGCCGCGGCAGATAGGCGATAACCGTTCCTTCGCCAAGGGCCGATAGGTTGCACTTCCCAATCGGTCGAAGGTAAGCGTAACTTGCGCTATCCTAAATCGGAAGCACCATAAGCGATCTGTATACCTTTCCGGGCAAAAAATTGACTTGAATAGAAGCGCGGTAGTATACAACCATGACTTGGATATTTCGGAATTGTTTTAAGTACGGGCAGGAGACGGAGCTTGAACAATTCTACCGGCACGCCGTGGCACAGGGTGTTGAGCGAGTTTCTCGACCACTGCGAACGAATACGGGCGCCAAACCGTGAAGATATCTCGGCGCTGGCACATCGGCTCTGCCAAATTCTTGACGAAGCTCCGGACGCGGTGAGAGAGCACTTCGAGCCACCCCTGAGCAGCACTGTCGCGCGGCTTGTCGAGCGCGGTTGGACGGAGCAAATATTGCTGCTGACGACCGAGAGGGTGGGCCTGATGGCATCGCGAGCGGCATCGGGCGATGCCATCGCCACCATCGCGGTGCCAAGTCTGGATATAGAAAGAAGTTTTTCCAGTCCGGATTCGCTGGCCCACGCCATGACCGGGGCCATCGCCGCGACCGCGCTCGGGATCGTGGCCAGCGATCTGGGACCTGCTGACCTCGACGATATTGCCTAACCCGTCGGAATACGCTTCGCCGTCACATTGGCGCGATGCAACTCGACCGATTCCAGGTTGATTTTCAGTTCGTGCGCTATGCGTTGATCGAACGGAGTCTCGCCAACGGTATTTCGCGCAGCATCCACCCTCTGCGCCAGTCCGTCCATCACGAACCCCTGCATGCCCTCTTCGGCCACTCGAAATCCGTGAGGCGATAGCCGTACCTCCATTTCCCGAGTGTCCGTCCGGCTGCGGTTCAAAATCACCAACCGGTCGGCGGCGAGCTTGTCTATGCGGCGAGAGGTTATCTCCTTTGCGAGACCGGCCGCCCTGGAGGAGCCCGAAAGGCTTCCGGGTCGCCCGTTGGCGTGAAGGACGAATAGATAGAGCAGGATGTCCCAAGCGGACTGTTCGGACATGTCGACCGACGGAATTCCGCCATTCTCTTTCGGCGTATCGTCTTCCCCTCGCGTGTGATCGGCTCGGCGCCCTTGCGAAATTGCGTGCAGCGCTCTTTTCCAATCGGCGAACGAGAAGAGCCGCTCCTCCAACCCGCGTAAAACCGCCGTTACGGTAGACATCACAGAAGCCCCCTCTCACGCATGCTGACAACTGTGCGTCTGCCGATCACGAGATGGTCGTACACGCAGACACCCAGCCTATCGGCTTGCGACACCAGTTGCCTGGTCTGGCGTATGTCGGTCTCGCTGGGCTCGGCACACCCCGAGGGATGATTGTGAGCGATAAGCATGCTCCGCGCATCGAGCGCGAGAGCCCGACCGAACAAGATGCGCGGAGACACTTGAATCTCGCCTTCCGCCCCATCCGCCACGATTTCTTCCGAGATCACGAAACCGGCGCCATCGGCCATGATCGCTATCATTCGTTCACGGCGCAATCCGCCCATAGTGTCCACGAGATAGCGGTCGAGCGCGCTGCGATCGTCGCCCAGAGGCGTCTGAACCATCTGTTCTCGCGAACCGTCATGCAGCAATTGCCGGATAGCAAGAAACGCCTCGACCCAGTGTTCGCCGTGGGAAGCACACTGACGCAGGTCCGCTTCGCTGGCGTAGGTCAGGGCGCTGATCGATCCGAACCGTTTCAGCAGGCGTTCCGCAAGCTCCCGGGGATCCGCGCTGAGCGGCGCGAGCAAACCGGTCAGATGGTGCGATCGATCCGCGACCGGCGATAATGCGCCAGGGTGCCGAGACCGGTAATGATCAGCGCCAGCCAGACCGGCCACCGTTCCATTATCGCATAGACGATCGGCTCGAGAGGCATGCCTGCCGCGCGCAGTAGGTGCGAAACGACTGCGATGAATTGTGCCGAACTTACCCATAGGGGCCACCACCGGTCATAGGAAAGCGCGACAGCCGTGACCGCGAACAGCGCGGCGGCATCGACCACGAAACGGAAGGTCTGCACCGAGGTATAACCTTCCTCGCTCCAATGACCGACGACCAGCCAGCGCGCGATCCCCGAGAAGACCAGCGCGAAATAGATTGTTGCGACATAGCGTTCCGGCTTTCCGCCCTTGCTCCAGGCGAGGACGAGGACCGCTAGGGTAAGTGCTACCTGGATCAGAAACCGGGTCATGGCACATGCCCTTGGAGCCTCGCCTTCGCTTAGACAAGTCAGGCTGCGATAGTGGTCAACTGCTCGGCGGAGGTGAAGCCGTTGTCGGGACAGGCCGGTTCTTCGCCAGCCCCCGTTTCGACCGCTATGTCGCGCAACTGTCCGTGCGCCCGGCCGGTCTCACCGCGTACATCGATCAGACTGCGGACGATTTTCTCGAGCC
This sequence comes from Erythrobacter aureus, assembly GCF_003355455.1. Lineage (NCBI taxonomy): Bacteria > Pseudomonadati > Pseudomonadota > Alphaproteobacteria > Sphingomonadales > Erythrobacteraceae > Erythrobacter > Erythrobacter aureus. The sequence goes on along the minus strand of NZ_CP031357.1, from coordinate 1,178,858 downwards.
GCAGAAGGGCGCGCTGACCTTCCAGCTCCGGTGCGCCACCGAGATCGCGACCGGCAAGGGCAGCACTGTGCAGGAGAGCCGTCGCCTTTGCCAACGCGTCGGCGATGGCGGTTTCGGATTCCGTCAATTCCCGGGCGATACGGGCGGTAGCGGTAGGCAGATCAAGCGACATCGGCATTCTCCTCTGGCAGACGAGCCGAGGAGTGGCTGCGGACCTAGAACATGGTTCCCAGCGCATGGGCGAAGGCCATGGAGAGGACGGCAACGATCATGATCGCAACCGCCCCCGCGAGTATGAGCAACAGCCGGCTGCCCACTCTCAGGTCCGAAGGTCTTATCCTCGGCGGCAGCCATTGCGAATTCCGGTCCCAGGACGCTCTCGTATCGAAAGCGAAAGAGTCCTCGAAGACGTAGGAACTCTCGCGTGGCTGCCGGGGCCGCCGTGCATCATCCTGCCGGGGGGTCGCCAGTATGGTCGGGTCATCTATGGTTCGATCATACCCTTCCGCCCAGGCTCTATAGTGTCGCAAAACATCGGTGCGGGGCATGTGGCCGAGCTTGACCCGGACCGCATCGATACGCTTGTCGATCGTCACCGGGGCGACATTCAGCTCCTGCGCGATTTGCTTGGACGTCAGATGCTGGCAGGCCAGCCGTAGGGCTTCATCCTGCTTTTCGGTAAGCGCGTCGAAGACGGAATGGATATCGTGCCGATCCATGGCGCTCATCTACGGTATCGCGCCGAGGGGAGCAATTCGAAGTGCCAAGGTGGCATCACATAAGCAATTTCTCCAAGAAGGAGACGAAGAAAACCGCGCGCTTCGGTAATGATATGACGCGTTCGTTCGGCCATGAGTCGCGTTCCGTGCGCAGCCCGGACGCCAGCCCCGCTTCTGGGATCTGACCTAGCGGGCTTTCCCCGATCGCGCTCGATCAGGAGCTGGAACAGGATCGCACGGACTTCACCATCGATTTCCCCATCGATCTTGCGCGGACGCCAGCGACGTTGAAAGGCCTCGACCGCCTTATGCCCGTCGGTGACGTCGTAGCCGAAGCGTTCCAGCGCGAGATAGAAAGCGCCATCATTGTCGAAGGGATCGCCCAGCTCGATCTTCGGGGCGGGGAGGCAAAGGCCGTATTCGGCGAGCCGCTCCCACGGAAAGAGTTCGCCGGGGTCGATCTTGCGCTGCGGGGCAACGTCGGAATGGCCGAGCACATTGGCGCGGGGAATGTCGTGCCGCTTCATAATCGAGGATAGCAGCGGCACCAGCGCTTCGAACTGCGGCTCGCTGAAATCGCGATAGCCATGCAGGTGTCCCGGATGGTCGAGCTCGATCCCGATGCTTACCGAGTTGATGTCCTTGTGGCCGCGCCAATAGGACACGCCGGCATGCCAGGCACGTTTGTCTTCGGGCACCAGCCTCGTCACCGTGCCGTCCTCGGCGATCAGGTAATGCGCGGAAACCTTGGCCTGCGGGTCGCACATCCGCTCGATCGCCACATCGGGACCGAGCATTTCGGTGTAGTGAAGAACGACGATCTCCACCGGCGCATTGCGCTCGTCAAAATTGGGGGAGAGCCGTTCCTGCTGGACGAGTTCGTCCATCTCGCCCGAAGAGCCGGTCAACCGATCAGCCCCCCGCCCTGCGGCAGGACCGCACCGAGCACGAGCATATCGGCGCCCTTGTGGTATTGCAGCCCGCCGCCGCTCTCGCTCGCCAGCAGGTTGATCATATGCGCGGCAGCCGTGCGGCTGGTCAGTTCACTCCGGTCGAGTGACCCATCGAGCGCCTTGCCGATCGTTTCGTCGAAAGCGATCTTGGGTCCACCTGCGCGAACCACGATCTCACAGGCGCCATCCCTGACTTCGGCGCCGATATCCAGCGTTCCACCCCGAACCAGCGCGTCGATTGCGATCTGGGCGAAGTTCAGCAGCACCTTCACCGCCGGTTTCCCAAGGGTTGGCTCCGCCAGTGCCCAATTGATGGTGATATTGCCCTTATCCGCAATAAGCGCCTCGATCAGGGCCTGGGGCTCTGCCACTTCAACGTGCTCGCCGAAGCCGCCAGCCGCCCCGAAGGCGAGACGGAAGAACTTGAGCTTGTTGGTGCTGATCAGCGCGCTCTGTTCCAGCAATTGCATAACATTGGCACGCATTTCGGGATCGGTTTCCATCGCGAGCAGCTCGAGCCCGTTCGAAAGAGCCCCGACCGGGCTGAGCATGTCATGGCACAGGCGCGAGCACAGCATCGCGGCAAGATCGATCGATTGGCGGTCGTCCATTGGGGTTCCGGTAGATGAATAATTGGTAAGCGTCTTAGCGAGGGGCGACCACATAGGGAAGCGCTGCGAACCCCGCATCCCCCGAACGCCATAGCGTGATTCGCCCCGCCGCGATTATCGCCCAGATCGCCCCGTCGGGCGCTGCCATGGCCCGATCGGTGGCGGATGGTTCGGCGGCGCCATTGGGATGCGAATGATAATAGCCAACCACTTGTCGGTCGCCGCCGCGCGCAGCGCGGTGGGCGTCGAGAAGCGCCCGAGGATCGATTTCGAAATGCCTGGAGGGTTCGGGATGTACGTTTGCGGTAGGCTTGGCAGAGATAATCTCGTCACCCTTGCCGAACAGGAGCCCGCAGCATTCGTGCGGATATGCGCGCGCTGCTTCGCCAAGAAGCGTTTCGATGACTTCGCTTGAGACTTCGATTGGCATCGCGCATGGCCCTAGCATGGATGACGGCGAAATCATCACCGGAACGCTCGTCGACACCGGCCGTCTCGACAAGGCGCTGGCTGCGGCAAGCGGATTGTCACGCGAGCGGGTGAAAGGGCTGATTGCCGATGGCGCGGTCGAAATCGGCGGAAAGCCTGCGAAGAGCGGATCGGCAAAGGCCGAAGCGGGAACCGTTTTTACCATCGCCCTGCCCCCACCCGAACCGCTGGCCGCGCAGCCACAGGACATCCCGCTGGATGTCGTGTTCGAAGACGAACATCTGATTGTGGTGAACAAACCCGCTGGCATGGTCGTCCATCCGGCAGTCGGCAATCGGGATGGTACGCTGGTCAACGCGCTGCTGCATCATTGCAAGGGGCAACTGTCGGGCATTAACGGCGTAGCCCGACCCGGTATCGTGCACCGGATCGACAAGGATACGTCGGGTCTGCTCGTGGTGGCCAAGTCCGATGCCGCACATGAGGGGCTGGCCAGGCAGTTCGCCGATCATTCCATCGCCCGCCGATATCTGGCCGTCTGCGCCGGACACCCCAATCCATCATCGGGTACGATCGCTGGCCGGATCGGACGATCGGATCGCGACCGCAAGAAGATGGCGGTACTGCCGGACGAGGCGACGCGCGGGAAACACGCGGTGACGCATTACGAAACCATCCGCCGCCTGGACCATGCCGCGCTTATCGAATGTCGGCTTGAAACCGGGCGCACGCACCAGGTCCGCGTTCACTGTGCGTCAATAGGTCATGCGCTATTGGGGGACCCAGTATATGGACGCACGCCCAAGGCCCTCAGGCCGCTTCTCGACGAGCTTGGTTTCGACCGTCAGGCGCTCCACGCCGCGCGGCTCGGATTCAGACATCCTATCAGCGCTGAAACCTTGGATTTCCGCGCCGAACTGCCTGCCGATATGCGGGAACTCATCGACCAAACCGCTCGTTGAAATCGACGAAAGCCATGTGCAATTTCGCACGCATCCGCTATACGTAACCGCAGTGGCCCGAGAGTCGGATGCCCAGCAGGGGTCCGGCGAAAGAGGTCGACGCTAGAAAGGTCAGGGTACAAGTGAGTAACACCAAAACTTTGAGCGTCCCGGCGCTCGGCGGTGAGCAGAGCCTCAATCGCTATCTTTCCGAAATCAAGAAGTTCCCCGTGCTGACGCAAGAGCAGGAATACATGCTTGCCAAGCGTTACGAGGAACATGACGATCCCGAAGCTGCGGCGCAGCTCGTTACCTCGCATCTGCGACTGGTGGCGAAAATCGCCATGGGCTATCGCGGCTACGGACTGCCGGTGTCCGATCTCATTTCCGAAGGCAATGTCGGCCTGATGCAGGGCGTCAAGAAGTTCGAAGCCGATCGCGGTTTCCGCCTGGCGACCTATGCCATGTGGTGGATCAAGGCGAGCATTCAGGAATACATCCTGCGTTCGTGGAGCCTCGTGAAGATGGGGACCACCGCCGCGCAGAAAAAGCTGTTCTTCAACCTGCGCCGGATGAAGAAAAACCTCGACGCTTACGAGGACACCGATCTTCATCCCGACGACGTAAAAAAGATCGCGACGGACCTCGGCGTGCCCGAGCAGGAAGTGATCAACATGAACCGCCGCATGCTGATGGGCGGCGATGGTTCCTTGAACGTCCCGATGCGCAATGGCGAAGAAGGCTCGGGCGAATGGATGGACTGGCTCAAGGACGATGGTCCGCTGCAGGACGAGCTGGTCGCCGACGCGCAGGAATCGAACGTGCGTCACGACATGCTCGTCGAGGCGATGGACAGCCTCAACGAGCGTGAAAAGCACATTCTCACCGAACGCCGCCTGACGGAGAATCCGCAGACGCTGGAGGAGCTGAGCCAGGTGTATAATGTCAGCCGCGAACGCATCCGCCAGATCGAGGTGCGCGCGTTCGAGAAACTTCAGAAGGCGATGAAGGCGATCGCCGGCGAAAGGCTACTGCCGGGCGTCGCCTGATCAGTCGCGCATAGCGCAAACGCGAAAAGGTCGCCGATACCCAGCCGGGATCGGCGACCTTTTCGTTTGATCCGTCACTCACTCCGCTGGGGCGAGATCGAGGACCGCTGCGACCATCGCTTCGGTCCCCAGCGTCACGCTTTCCCGCGGCGCGACCTTGAACAGCGGCGAATGATGCGAGGGCACAGGCGGGCCGCCAGCCTCCGCCACATCGAAGGCTGCTTGCGGCGTTCCGCCAACCGCGAAGTAATAGCCCGGCACGCCATATTCCTCGGCCACGAAATAAGCGAAATCCTCTGCCCCCATGCCGCGCTGCTGCCATGGGATCAGCACGTCCTCGCCAAGATCGCGCTGCATCACCGAATTCAGCCGACTCGCAAGCTTCGCGTCGTTATTCGTCACCGGCGTCCCCTCCGAAACGGTCACCTGAACGGGAAGCTCGTCGGGCAGCCCGTGGGCCTTGCCGATATTGACGGCGACACGCTCGATCGCCGCGAGCAGTTGCGCGCGCGTATCCTCGTCATTGGCGCGGACCGTCAGCTGCAATTCGGCCCGATCCGATATGATGTTGTGTTTGGTGCCCGAATGGAATGCGCCCACGGTAATTACCGCAGGCGAAAGCGGCTCGATTTCCCGGCTTACGATCGATTGCATGGCCGTGACGATCTGCGACGCGATATAGACCGGGTCGCGGCCCATATGCGGGCTTGCCCCATGCGCGCCGACACCGGGCACGACGATGTCGACCGAATCCGCGCTGGAATACTGGATCCCTTCCGAGGCCGAAATCTTCCCTGTCGGCAAGATCGACGCGACGTGGAAAGCCAGCGCGTAATCGGGCGTGCCGAACCGGTCGTACAGGCCGTCCTCCAGCATGGCCGCCGCACCGCCAACGCGTTCTTCGGCCGGCTGCACCACGAACATCAGCGTGCCTGCCCAATCATCCTTCATCTCCATCAGGCGGCGCGCGGTGCCGACCATCGAGGTGATGTGAACGTCGTGACCGCAGGCATGCATGACCGGATATTCCTTGCCGTCCAGGCCGGTCTGCGTCGCCGTGGAGGCATAATCGAGGCCGGTCTTTTCCGGCATCGGTAACCCGTCCATATCCGCGCGCAGCAGGATCAACGGCCCATCGCCATTGCGTGCCATGCCCACGACGCCAGTGCCGCCTACGCCTTCGGTCACTTCCAGCCCGGCATCGCGGAGTTCCGCCGCCATCCGTTTGGCGGTCTCGGTTTCCAGAAAGGACAGTTCCGGGTTTGCATGAAAATGCAGGAACAGCTTTTCAAGATGGCGATCGTAATCCGCCGCCACTGCCTGCTTCACTGCGGCCGGATCTGCCGAAGCGGGCGTTGCGCCCAGTGATAGAGCCATGGCCGATACGGCCAATCCGATAAGTGCCTTGCGCATGAATTCTCCCTCGTGGCGCCCCTTGTTTCTGGCGCAGGGTAAGCATGCGATACGGCATAGGGCAAGCTGGCAGATTGCGCAGGGACATTTGCAAGGTTAGAGGCGCACTATGCGTTGGCTGGTCCGTTTCCTGTTCAAGGCCGTGATCGGCTTCATCGGCCTGAGCCTGCTGCTCGTTCTGTTGTTCCGCTTCGTGCCCGTGCCCGTCACGGCGACCATGCTGATGGATGGCAACGGAATAACCAAGGACTGGACGTCGCTGTCGAACATCGACCGCAACATGGTACGCGCGGCCATCGCTGCGGAGGACGGGAAGTTCTGCAATCACGACGGTTTCGACCGCGAGGCGATCGAGAAAGCCATCGAGGACAACGCCCGGGGCGGGCGCATCCGTGGCGGCTCGACCATAAGCCAGCAGACGGCAAAGAACGTCTTCCTGTGGCAGGGCGGCGGCTATGTCCGCAAAGGGTTCGAAGCCTGGTTCACCGTGTTGATCGAACAGATCTGGGGCAAACGGCGGATCATGGAGGTTTATCTCAACGTCGCGGAAACCGGCATCGGCACTTATGGCGTGGAGGCAGGTGCCCGCCGCTATTACGGCAAATCGGCCGCCTCGCTCACCCCGATCGAAGCTGCGCGCATGGCCGCCGCGCTTCCCCTGCCCAAGGAACGCTCGGTGACGAATCCGCGTGGCTGGCTCGCCCGTCACGGCAATACGATCGCCGCGCGAATTGGCTCGGTAGCCCGTGACGGGCTCGATTCCTGCGTATATCGGTAAATCCCATGGGTTCGGGTCACAGCCATTCGCACGATCATGGGCACGGGCATGCCCATGCCCCTGCCGATTTCGGCAACGCCTTCCTGATCGGCATCATACTCAATACCGGCTTCGTCATTGTCGAGGCGGTTTATGGCTGGATATCCGGCTCGATGGCGCTGCTCGCCGATGCCGGACACAATCTATCGGACGTGCTCGCCTTGGTGCTCGCCTGGACGGCGAGTATTGCGGCCGAGCGCCCCCCTTCGGAACGCTTCACCTACGGTTTCAAAAGCTCGACCATTCTCGCCGCGCTGGCCAATGCGGGCCTGTTGCTGGTGGCTATCGGCGCGATTCTGTTCGAAACCCTGCATCGTATTGCAGAGCCTGCTCCGGTCCAGGGCGACACCATGGCCATCGTCGCCGGGATCGGCATCCTCATCAATGCCGGCACTGCCGCGTTGTTCATGCGCGGGCAGCACGACATCAATATCCGCGGTGCTTTTTTGCATATGGCAGCCGATGCCCTGGTCAGCCTGGGGGTCGTCATCGCCGGTCTCGCCATCATCTGGACCGGCGAACGGTGGATCGATCCGGTCGTGAGCCTGGTGATCGTGCTGGTCATCGCCTGGGGCACCTGGGGCCTATTGAAGGATAGCGTGGCGATGAGCCTGCTCGCAGTCCCCAAGGGCATTTCGGAAGCGGGAGTGCGCGCCTACCTATCGGCACGGCCCGGAGTGGAAGCGGTTCACAGCCTCCATATCTGGCCGATGAGCACGACAGAAACCGCGCTGACCGCGCATCTGGTCATGCCCGGTGGCCATCCGGGCGATGACGTGCTGCGCGAAATCCAGCGCGATCTGGACCATCACCACCGGATCGGCCACGCGACCATCCAGATCGAGCGAAGCCATCCGGACAAGGCGTGCTGCTGATGCGTCCCGCCTGCCGCGGCACGGCATCCACCCTGTGTCGAGTCGGCTGGTAGCGGATTAGGCGGGGGGCTCTTACGACAACACGAAATCGACCGCCGCAGCGGCGTGAAGCGCAGTCGTGTCGAAGGAGGGCAGCATACTGTCTTCCGGTTCGACAAGCAGCATGATCTCCGTACAGGCCAAGGCGACACAGTCCGCTCCGTTCGCTGCCATGCGCGAGATGCTATCGATATATGTCGCGCGCGAGGAATCGTTGACCCGCCCCGCGCATAATTCCTCGAAAATGATCCGGTTGAGCTCGTCACGCTCCTCCACCGGCGGCGAGGCCGTCTGGAGGCCGCGCGCCCGAAGACGCTCGTGATAAAATGGTTCGTTCATCGTGAAACGCGTGCCCAGCAAGCCGACGCTCGAATGTCCGGCCGAAATGACAGCATCGGCCAGCGGATCGGCGATATGAATCAGCGCCGCAGGCGATGCGTCGTCCACTGCCTGGGCCACCTTGTGCATGGTGTTGGTGCAAATGAGGATCGCTTCGGCCCCCGCCGCGTGGAGACCCTGCGCCGCCGCGGCCAACCGATCTGCCAGCGCGCCCCACTCTCCAGCCGCCTGCATGGCCGCGATCTCCGCGAAATCGAAGCTGTGAAGCAGCAGGGGTGCGGATACGATGCCGCCGCGAGCGGCGCGCACGCCTTGATTGATAAGGCGATAGTAGTGAAGCGAGCTTTCCCAGCTCATTCCGCCGATCAGGCCGATGGTTTTCATGCCCCGACCCTATAAGGAAAAACGCGCCACAGGACCATCATCCCGCAGCGCGTCACCCTTATTTCACAGCGAATTCGGTTTGGCGGTCAGGCCGCCTCTTCCTTGTCCTGTTCCTTCTTGCCGCCGTGCACCTGAATGGGCTCCTTCTTGCCCTCGACGACATCCTTGTCGATCACGATTTCGGACACGCCATCCATGTCGGGAAGATCGAACATGGTATCGAGCAGGATCGCCTCGACGATCGAACGCAGGCCGCGAGCGCCGGTCTTGCGCTTGATCGCCCGTTCGGCAATGGCGCGCAATGCCTCGTCGGTGAAGGTAAGCTCGACATCCTCGAGCTCGAACAGCTTGTGATACTGTTTGACGATGGCGTTCTTCGGCTCCTGCAGAATCGTCACCAGCGCATCGACATCGAGATCGTGCAGAGTGGCGATGACCGGCAGACGACCGACGAATTCGGGGATCAGACCGAATTTGAGCAGGTCTTCCGGCTCGCTCTTTTCCAGCAATTCGCCGATGCGGCGCTTGTCAGGATCGGCGACATGAGCGCCAAAACCGATCGAACGCTTCTGCAGACGGTCGGCAATGATCTTGTCGAGTCCGGCAAAAGCGCCGCCGCAGATGAACAGGATGTTCGTGGTGTCGACCTGAAGGAATTCCTGCTGCGGATGCTTGCGCCCGCCCTGTGGCGGTACGCTGGCGGTGGTGCCTTCCATCAGTTTGAGCAGCGCTTGCTGTACGCCCTCGCCCGAAACATCGCGCGTGATCGAAGGGTTTTCCGCCTTGCGCGTGATCTTGTCGATCTCGTCGATGTAGACGATGCCGTGCTGCGCCTTCTCGACATTGTAGTCGCTGGCCTGAAGCAGCTTGAGGATGATGTTCTCGACATCCTCGCCCACGTAACCGGCTTCGGTCAGCGTGGTGGCGTCGGCCATGGTGAAGGGAACATCGAAGGTGCGCGCCAGCGTCTGCGCCAGCAGCGTCTTGCCCGAGCCGGTCGGGCCGACCAGCAGGATGTTCGACTTCGCAAGTTCGACATCGCCAGCCTTCGCGCCGTGCTTCAGGCGTTTGTAGTGGTTGTGCACTGCAACGGAAAGAACGCGCTTGGCGCGATCCTGCCCGATCACGTAATCCGCCAGCGTGGCGCAAATTTCGGCAGGTGTGGGAACGTCCCCTTCTTTCTTGCCGACCAGTCCCGCCTTGGTTTCCTCGCGGATGATATCATTGCACAGTTCGACGCATTCATCGCAGATGAACACGGTCGGACCCGCGATGAGCTTCCTCACCTCGTGCTGCGACTTGCCGCAAAAGCTGCAATATAGGGTCGATTTGCTGTCGGTACCGCTCAACTTGGTCATATCCTAAACGTCTTCCCCGCGTGCCCGTCGGAAGAATCCCGACTGTAGGGTACGCAGGTCATGGGTCAATATCCTAGGTAGCGCGCACCCCTTGCCGCAAGCTGAAGCGGCAAGGTTGCTCAATTCCTACGACATTCTTGCAACAGTCCCGTACGGGAACAGATGTCATGCGCGCATACAGGGCGCGGATTACTCGGGCGCGCCGCCCGAACCGTCGGCGCTGGCACCCTCGTTTTCGGGGCGGGTTTCGAAAACCTTGTCGACGATGCCGAACTTCATGGCCTCGTCCGCCTCGAGGAAGGTGTCTCGGTCCATCGCCTTCTCGATCTCATCCAGGCTCTGCCCGGTATATTTGACATAGAGGTCGTTCATCCGCTTTTTGATGCGCAGGATTTCTCGGGCCTGGATCTCGATATCCGACGCCATGCCGCGCGCGCCGCCCGAAGGCTGGTGAACCATGATACGGGCGTTGGGCAGCGCGATCCGCATACCGGGTTCTCCCGCAGCGAGGAGGAAGCTGCCCATGCTGGCGGCCTGCCCCATGCATACGGTCGAAACCCTTGGTTTGATGTATTGCATTGTGTCGTGGATCGCCATGCCCGCCGTCACCACGCCGCCGGGCGAGTTGATATACATGCTGATCGGCTTGGACGGATTTTCGCTTTCCAGGAACAATAGCTGCGCGGTGATGAGCGAGGCCATGCCGTCCTCGACCTGGCCCGTGACGAACACGATGCGTTCGCGCAACAGGCGGCTGAAGATGTCGAAGCTGCGCTCGCCACGGCTGGTCTGTTCCACGACGACAGGCACGAGCGCGCCGGTGGCTGGGTCGGTGGTGAACTGGCCCTGGGCGCCGTGGGCGTCGCTGCCGAACAGGTCGATCATGAATAGTCCTCTTGTCGGGTCAATTGGCCGCCTATGTCGCCATGCCCCGCAAGATGTTCAAGAGGCTTTACCCATGAAAGCGGCGGATATGTAGCGCACGGCGCCGATCGAGTGGCCTCGGCAAGCTGTTCGGCGGTGTTCGGGCAACCGATCCAGCAGGTGAATCCGTTCGTCGGATGACAGATGTCATCGGTCGAGGCGGAATTGGTGCGCGCGCCTACAGGTGTAGACACGGCAGGAGGGAAACGAGGGACGACCGCTATTTCATGACTTTACGCCCGCTTCTATGCTCGACAGCGACGTTGACGCTTGCCATGTCTGTCAACGCTGCAGCGCATGCGCAGGATACGGATGCGCTCGATGTGGCAGCACCCGTCGCACCGGCCCCTACGCCCGGCGCGCAGGCTTTCGACCCCGACTATTTCATCCAATTCGCCCCGCGCAATGCGCTCGACATGGTTGAACGCATTCCCGGCTTCACCATCAGTGGTGGCAACAATCAGGGCCAAAGGGGGCTCGGACAGGCGACGCAGAACGTCATCGTCAACGGCGATCGCTTGTCGAGCAAGTCGGAAAGCGTACAGGATCAGCTACGGCGTATTCCGGCTTCCGACGTGCTTCGGATCGAAATCGTCGATGGCAATGCAACAGGGATTCCCGGCCTCACCGGGCAGGTCGCGAACGTTGTCTACACCAGCAGCGGCGCGTCCGGACAGTTCCGCTGGACCACCGGCTTCCGCCCGCACAATACCGAAGCGCAGCTATTGCGCGGCGAGGCTTCGCTGAGTGGAAGCAGCGGCGCGCTCGACTACACAGTCTCGCTGACCAACGACAATGATCGCTTCGGCGCCGACGGGCCGATCATCATCTCCGACGGTAGCGGGGATCTGATCGAAAGACAGGACACCAAGTTTTCGGGCAAGTTCGACAACCCGAAACTGGCCACGATCTTCGCCTATGATTTCGGCAGCGGTGTGGTTGCGAACCTCAATCTCAGCTACCGCGAGGACTATTTCAAAAGGCGCGAAAGCGAAATCGCAACGCCGGTAAGCGGCCCGATTCGCACGCGCGATGCCCGCCGTGAGGAAGATGGTCCGGAATATGAAATCGGCGCCGATATCCAGTTCCCCGTCGGCCCGGGTACGCTCAAACTCATCGGGCTGGAACGCTATGAACGCGACAATTTCCAGTCCACGGTGGTCGATAGCTTTTCGGACGCTCGCCCTTCCACCGGCTTTCACTTCGAACAAGTGAATGGCGCTGGCGAGCGGATCGGTCGCTTCGAATATGGCTGGAAGCTGTGGAATGCCGATTGGCAATTATCCGGTGAAGCGGCCTTCAACCGGCTCGACCGGGCCTCGAAACTGTTCGAACTGTCTCCCGGCGGAGAATTCGTCCAACTTGCCTTCCCGCAAGGCACTGGCGGAGTAACCGAGGACCGCTACGAAACCAGTCTGAGCCTGTCCCGCACATTGTCCGAAACGCTTTCGCTCCAACTGATCGGCGCGATGGAGTTTTCCAAAATCGAGCAGACCGGCGCCGCTGCCAATTCGCGCAGCTTCAAGCGGCCCAAGGGATCTTTTGCCGCCACCTGGAAGCCGACTAACGATTTCGACGTCTCGGTCACAATCGCCCGACGTGTCAGTCAGCTATCCTTCGGCGATTTTCTCGCCAGCGTGAACCTCAACAACGACAACGCAAATGGCGGCAATAACGAGCTCGTCCCCTATCAGAGCTGGAACGTCGAAATCGAGGCGAACAAGACGCTTGGCCCATGGGGATCGATCCAATTGCAGGCGCGCCAGGCTTGGTTCGAAGATTTCATCGACTGGTTTCCGCTGCCTGGCGGCGGGGAGGCGCGCGGTAATATCGGCGACGCCGACCGTTTGCATCTGCAGGCCAATGCGACGATCAATTTCGACCCGGTCGGCTTCAAAGGCGCACGGCTCGACATCGAGGCGGTCAAACGCTGGATGAGCGTTACCGACCCCTTCACAGGGCTCGACCGCCCCTTCTCCTACGACCAGGAGGGTATGTTCGAGATCGACTTCCGGCACGATATACCTTCAACCGACTGGGCTTGGGGCGCCAACCTCGAGCACTACGATCAAGCACCCTATTCGCGCCGTTTCGAAGAAGGTCGCGATTGGGAAGGACCGGTTTGGGGCTCGCTGTATATCGAGCATAAGGACGTGCTCGGTCTCACGGTTCAAGCGCGCGCCAACAACTTGCTGGGCGCTCGCAACTTCTTCCGCCGAACGGTCTATGACGGGCCACGCCCGGACGGCGCCATATTGTTCAGGGAGTATCAGGATCGCCGCATCGGGCCGATCTTTCGGCTGACGATCAGTGGGGATTTCTAGCTAGCGCCTTTGCTTTCGGGTGGCCGGGTGGCAGAACCCTACTCATGCGCACGATACTGCTCCTGGCCGCCTCGCTCTGTTCCCTCGCAGCTCCGCTTGCCGCCCAGGACACGGGGCGTCCCGTCGCAACGATCGAAATTCCGAAGATGGAACTGCCCGAAGGCCTGGAACCCGCAACCACCGCAGCGGAAGGGGCGGCTGTCGGTCAGGCCTACCGGATCGCGCGTTACGACAGCGGCCCCGATGGCCTGAACGCCGTCATCGCGCTCGCTCCCGATATCACGGCGCAGATTCGAAGCGCGCGCAGCCGACACACGGCGTTGAAAGGCCGCACCGTGCTGGTGAAGGACAACATCGAAACACGCGAGCTGCCGACCACTGCGGGCAGCCTCGCCCTGGCCGATAACTGGACCCGGCGCGACGCACCGCTGATCGCCAATCTTCGCCGGGCCGGCGGGGTGATGATGGGCAAAACCAACCTTTCCGAATGGGCGAATATACGGGACGGCAATTCGACCAGCGGATGGAGCGCCGTGGGCGGGTTGACCCGTAATCCGCATGCAATCGATCGCAACACCTGCGGTTCGTCCTCGGGCAGCGGAGCAGCAGTTGCTGCAGGGTTTGCTTGGGCCGCGATCGGGACGGAAACCGACGGCTCGATCACTTGCCCTGCCAGTGTCAACGGCGTGGTGGGGTTCAAGCCGACAGTCGGCATGGTCAGCAGGACGCATGTCGTTCCCATCAGCCACTCGCAGGACACGGCCGGGCCGATGACGCGCACCGTCTTCGATGCCGCCCTGCTGCTGGGGGCGATCGCTGGAAGCGATCCCGCCGATCCCGCGACGGCTGAGGCGGACGCGCATGTCGCCGATTTCACTGCGGGTCTGGCCGATGCCTCTCTCGAAGGCGTGCGCATCGGCGTGCTCGTCAACCAGATCGGCAATCGGCAGGACGTCCGCGAGGTGTTCGAAACCGCACTGGCCGACATGGAACGCGCCGGAGCCGAGCTGGTCGAAATCGAATATGAAGCGCCAGGCGAGATGTTCGGGGCCGAATTCACCGTCCTGCTGTATGAGCTGCGCACCGGCATGGCAGCCTATCTCGCCTCAATCCCGGGCAAAAACATGCCTCGCGACCTCGCCGGTCTGATTGCCTTCAACGTCGAAAACGCACGCAGCGAATTGCGCTGGTTCGGCCAGTCGCTTTTCGAACAGGCTCTCGAAACCACCGACGAAGCCGCCTACGGCGAAGCAAGAGCCACATCATTGCGGCTGGCGGGCGAAGAGGCGATCGACCGGTTGATGCGCGAGCATAAGGTCGATGCGCTCGTCGCCCCGACCCGCGGTCCGGCGTGGACAAGCGACCTCGTCAATGGCGACAACTTCAATGGCAGCATCGGTGCCGGATCGCTCGCCGCAATCGCAGGCTATCCGCATCTCACGGTGCCGATGGGCGCGGTTGAACGTCTGCCCATCGGCATCAGCTTCATGGGCGGCGCCTGGCAGGATGCCTCTATCCTCGCAATCGGTGCTGCCTATGAACGGGGCCGAAGCGCCACGATACCCCAACCTTCCTTCGAGCGCTGGGAACCCGATTTGGCGCCCGTGGACTGACACCCCATGGAACTCGACCCGCGCATCTTGATGTTCGTCGTGTTCGGCGCGGGCCTGACCCTGGCCGTCACGCTGGAACGTTGGCTGGCGCGCTTCTGGCTCTCACTGCCAATCCTTTATGTCGCTGCCGGATATGTCATCTGGTCGCTGCCTCTGGGGCTGCCGCACTTCAACCCGACAGTGGATGGTTTCGATGCTCTCACGCTCGAATATGCGACGGAATTCATCGTCATCGCCTCGCTCATGGCGGCCGGCATTGCGATCGACCGCCCCGTGAGCTGGGCCAATTGGCGCCAGATCTGGCCACTACTCGTCATCGCCATGCCGCTGACGATCACAGCAGTAGCTTTGCTAGGGTGGTGGGCGCTGGGCCTGGCCCCGGCCAGCGCCATCCTGCTCGGCGCGGCGCTGGCTCCGACCGATCCGGTGCTCGCACGCAGTGTGCAGGTCGGCCCTCCTGGCGAAGACCAGCGCCACGATGTGCGTTTCAGCCTGACAGTGGAAGCCGGACTGAATGATGGACTGGCCTTCCCCTTCACCTATCTCGCCATCGCCGCCGTGGGAATGACCGCGCTGGGAGGCTGGACGCTGGAATGGGCCGCGCTCGACCTCGGCTGGCGGATCCTGGCGGGCTGCCTTGTCGGATGGCTCGTGGGCCGGATCGGCTCGTGGTACGTCTTCGAGCGAGAGGCAGACGCGCCGATGGAGGATATCGACGAGGCAAGCGAAGGCGCTGACCGCCCTGTATACTCGACCAGCGAAGGGTTGATCGTACTCGGCACGTTGCTACTGGCATACGGGCTGGCGGAACTGACCGAGGGTTATGGTTTTCTCGCGGTGTTCGTCGGTGCGATCACGATGAGACAACGCGAGAATCGCAGCCGCTATCACAAGATCAGCCACCACTTCATCGACCAGATCGAACAGATCGTGCTGGTGGCCGTCCTGTTCGGGTTCGGCGCTATGCTCGCCAGCGGTGTGCTCGAAGCGCTGACTTGGCCCGCTGCATTGGTAGGCATCGCACTGGTCTTCGTTATCCGGCCGCTCTCCGGATTGCTGGCGGAAATGAATTGCAACCTGCCGATGATCGGCAAGCTCGCCGTCGCATTCCTTGGCGTACGGGGCATGGGTTCGATCTATTATCTTGCCTATGGTCAGAACAGCGCCGACTTCGCGCAGATCGACCTGTTATGGGCAACGGTAAGCTTTGCCATTCTGCTGTCGATCGTGGTTCACGGCGTTTTTTCCGGACCCTTCATCCGGCATGTCGAGAATCGCCGCGCGCATATCCATACCGGGCAGGATAGCAGTATGGCATCCCTGTCGCCCGACGGTCCCGACCTCGAAATCGAAAAATCGGCAAAACCGGAATAAGGTCGCGCCATAAGAGAAGGGGCGGCGAACCGAAAGTCCGCCGCCCCTCGCAGATACGTGCAGCTCGCGGCCGCTTATTTCTTGGCAGCGGCCTTTTTGGCTGGAGCCTTCTTGGCAGCCGCCTTCTTGGCCGGTTCCTTATCGTCCGCCTTCTTCGCAGCCGCCTTCTTCGCGGGAGCCTTCTTGGCCGGGGC
Organism: Erythrobacter aureus; assembly: GCF_003355455.1. Lineage (NCBI taxonomy): Bacteria > Pseudomonadati > Pseudomonadota > Alphaproteobacteria > Sphingomonadales > Erythrobacteraceae > Erythrobacter > Erythrobacter aureus. The sequence goes on along the minus strand of NZ_CP031357.1, from coordinate 1,162,502 downwards.
CTTCTTCGCAGCAGGCTTGTCGTCGGCCTTCTTTGAAGCGGTCTTCTTTGCCGGAGCTTTCTTGGCCGGAGCTTTCTTGGCCGGAGCCTTCTTCTTGGGTGTTTCCTCGGTGGTTTCTTCCGCCTCGATTGCCGCTTCGAGCTCCTCGCGCGTCACTTCGCGGTCTGTGATTTCGGCCTTGTCGAAGAGGAAGTCGACAACCTTGTCTTCATAGAGCGGCGCGCGCAACTGGGCGGCGGCCATCGGCTCCTGCTGGACGTACTGAACGAACCGCTCGCGGTCTTCGGCGCGATATTGCTGGGCTGCCTGCTGGATGAGCATGTTCATCTCATTGGCGTTGACCTCGACCCCATTCTTCTGGCCGATTTCCGAGAGCAGCAGACCAAGGCGGACACGACGTTCGGCGATGTTGCGGTAATCGTCCTTCTCGTCTTCCATTTCCTTGAGCATGGCTTCGGCGTCGTCCGACTGTGCGGCTTCCTGCTGGAGCTGCGCCCAGATCTGCTCGAACTCGGCATCGACCATGCCCTGCGGCACGGCGAAGTCATGGCCTGCAGCCAGCGTGTCGAGAAGCTGGCGCTTCATCTGCGTGCGGGTGAGACCGGCAGTTTCCTGCTCAAGCTGACCGCGCAAAAGCTCCTTCAGCTTGTCGAGGTTTTCAAGGCCAAGATTCTTGGCGAACTCATCGTCGATCTTGGTGTCGGCCGGGACCTTCACCTGCTGGACGGTGACGTCGAACTCGGCTTCCTTGCCCTTGAGGTTTTCGGCCGGATAGTCTTCCGGGAAAGTGACCGTGATGGTCTTTTCATCACCGGTCTTCACACCCGTCAGCTGTTCCTCGAAGCCGGGAATGAACTGGCCCGAACCGATCACCAGCGGGGTGTTCTCGGCCTTGCCGCCTTCGAATTCGGTGCCATCGACGCGGCCGACGAAATCGATGATCAACTGATCGCCGTCGGCGGCCTTCTTGGTCTTCGCGGCGTCCTTGTAGTTCTTATTGTTCGACGCGATCCGCTCGACCGCTTCGTCGACCTGCTCGTCGGTCACCGGAACGGTCAGGCGCTCGAGCTTGAGGCCATCGGTTTCGGGAGCTTCGATCTCGGGGAGGACTTCGACCTCGACGCTGAGCGACGCGTCCTTGCCTTCCTCATAGCCTTCCGCGAGCTCGACCTTGGGCTGCATGGCGGGACGCAGCTTGTTTTCCACCATCACCTTGTCGACCGATTCGCGAATCACGTCGTTAACCGTCTGCGCGTGCAACTGCTCGCCATGCATCTTGCGCACGAGGTTCGCCGGCACCTTGCCGGGGCGGAAACCCGGCATTTTCACCTGCGGAGCGATCTTCTTCACTTCGCTGTTGACGCGCTCGTCGATTTCCTTGGCCGGAATGGTGACGGTGTAGGCGCGTTTGAGGCCCTCGTTGGCGGTCTCTTTGATCTGCATGGGTTGAAACTCGTGACTTTCCAAAAGCGATAATGTGCGATGGGGCATCGCGCTGCGGCGGCACTGGTGCGGGCGAAGGGACTCGAACCCCCACATCTTTCGATACTGGTACCTAAAACCAGCGCGTCTACCAGTTCCGCCACGCCCGCTTACCCGAACGAAGCCGCGCGAACGGCCCAAACCTTCGCGTGTAGGCGCGTGCCTCTAGTAGAGAGCGGCGCAATGCGCAAGCGCGCTGGACGCACCTCTCGATCAATTGCTCTTGCCGGGCGCCACGGCGCCGATTAGGGCCGCGCGCCATGAGCGAAGAAACCAAGAGCCAGACCCCGCCCGATCGCCTTTCGGTCAACCCGCGAAGCGAGCATTTCGACGCCGAGGTGCTGCAACGCGGCGTCGGCATCCGGTTCAAGGGTAAGCAGCGCACCGATATCGAGGAATATTCGATTTCCGAAGGATGGGTGCGCGTTCAGGCCGGCAGAACCGTCGATCGCAAAGGCAATCCGCTGACTCTCAAGCTCAGCGGCCCTGTCGAGGCATGGTTCGAAGATTTGGGCGAGGAACCGCCCGTCGCAAAGGCCGACTGATTAGTCGGCGTAGGCGGCGAAAGCGCTGAGAAAGCGTTTCGATGTCTGTTTGCGTGCCGGTGCCATCGCGTATTGTACGCGCGGTTGCTGCGGCCTGCGGTCCGAATAGATGAAACCTTCGACCGGCCAGGCAGTCGTTCCGACCTTGCCGAGCGGCGCATACCAGACGCGAACTTGGCTCCAGTCATTCGCGGGCGAGACATCGACTGCCAGCACGTCCTTCTCGATCTGGCCACGACGACCGTTGATCGGCGACCAATTCGCATGGTCGAGCAGGACCCGGCGTGAATCGAGCACCTGGCTAACGGCGGCAACGTGGCCCAGCTGCATGCTGCGATGCGGGCGGAAAGCCATCACCGCACCGGGGCGCGGCGCAGTGCCGGTCGCATAGCGCCCCTGAGCCTGGTCCCACCAAGTGTACGCATCGCCATAAATCTGGATGCCGGAGACCTCGCGTGCATAGGGAACACACTGGAGATAAGCTTCCAGTTCGGTATCGCTGCGGGCGAAGCCGGCGTAATCTTCTGCGATGACCGGGCTGGCACAGACAAGCAGGGCTAAAGCGGCAAGGTTTTTCCTCATATCGGCAGGAATATGCCGGGCACCCTTGTCGCCTTCCTTCCGCATAGGGTTAACACGAGTTAACCGGACGGGCAGTGCCGCTTGCAATGCAGCGCGCAAAGCGCCACTTGCCGCGCCATCATGGTACCTTCCTCTACCAAACCCACGGTGATCATCATCGGCCGCCCCAATGTCGGCAAGTCGACGTTGTTCAACCGCCTTGTCGGCAAACGCCTTGCGCTCGTCGACGATCAGCCCGGTGTGACACGCGACCGCCGGTTTGGCGATGCGACGATCGCCGGGCTCGAATTCCAGGTGGTCGACACGGCCGGCTGGGAAGACGACGATCCCGAAAGCCTCCCCGGCCGGATGCGCAAGCAAACCGAAATCAGCCTCGAGGGGGCGGATGCGGCTCTCTTCGTCTTCGATTCCCGCGTAGGCCTGACTCCGCTCGACGAGGAAATCGCGCGCTGGCTACGCGAACAGGAAGTGCCCGTCGTGCTGGTCGCCAACAAGGCCGAAGGCAGCCAGGGCGATGCCGGCATCTACGAGAGCTTTTCCCTCGGCTTCGGCGAACCCGCCGCGATCAGTGCCGAACACGGCGAAGGCATTGCCGATTTGTTCGACCATCTCTGGCCCATCATCGGTGCCAAGGCGGAAGCCGCCGAGATCGAATCGCAGATCGACGAGGAAGACGAGGAAGCTTTATTGGCTGGCCCGCTGAAGCTGGCCATTGTCGGTCGTCCCAATGCCGGCAAGTCGACACTTATCAACCGGCTGCTGGGGGAGGATCGCCTGCTGACCGGCCCGGAAGCCGGCATCACCCGTGATTCAATCGCAATCGACTGGGAATGGCCCGATCCCAAGAGCGGCGAGACCCGAGAGATACGTCTGATCGATACCGCAGGCATGCGCAAGAGAGCACAAGTCACGGAAAAGCTCGAAAAACTCTCGGTCGCCGATGCGCGCCGAGCGGTCGATTTCGCCGAGGTTGTCGTTTTGCTGCTCGATGCAACACGCGGGCTTGAATCTCAGGACCTCAAGATCGCCAACATGGTGCTCGAGGAAGGCCGCGCGCTGATGATCGCGATCAACAAATGGGACGTCGCCGAAGGCGCCAGCGCCCTGTTCAATGGCATTCGGGATGCGCTGAACGAAGGGCTGGCCCAGGTCCGCGGTGTGCCGCTCTTCGCGGTAAGCGCGAAAACCGGCAAGGGACTCGACCAGATGATCGGCGCGGCCTTCGAATTGCGCGAAGCCTGGAGCCGCCGTGTGCCCACTGCCGCGCTCAACCGTTGGTTCGACGATGCTCTGGAAGCCAATCCGCCGCCAGCCCCAGGGGGTCGCCGCATAAAGCTGCGTTACATCACGCAGGCCAGCACCCGCCCGCCTCGATTCGTGGTCTTCGGTACGCGCCTCGATTCGCTACCGAAGAGCTATGAGCGCTATCTGGTGAACGGCATCCGCGCGAAACTCGGCTTCGAGGCAGTGCCGGTGCGCGTCGTCCTCAAGAGCCCCAAGAACCCCTATAACGCCAATAAGGGCGGCGGCGGCAATTACAGCGGGGAGCATTAGTGTTGCTGGATATCTTGACCGCCCTGCCCGGCAGCGACTTACTCGAGCGGACGAGCTCGACCCTGCGCGTGCAGCAAGTGGTTCAGCTCAGCCTTGCACCGGCCTTTCTGTTGGCCGCGATCGGCGCGGTGATGAACGTGATGACGAATCGCCTGATCTGGGTGGCCAACAAGATCGAACGGATTCTCGATGCAGGCGACGATGGCGATGTCGCGGCCCTGCGCCGGGAATTGCCCGCCCTCGAGCAGCGGCGGATCTATGCCCAGCGCGCGGTGATGTTCAGCACTGCGTCCGCGCTCGCCATCAGCATCGTCATCGTATTGTTGTTCGTCAGCGCATTCGTGGAGACTGCGCTTGGCTCGCTCGTGTCGGCTGTCTGGGTAATCTGCATGGGACTGCTGGTGGCCGGTCTCGGATCTTTCTGGATGGAAACGCGCACCGCGGCGCGGCGTAACCGCCAACGCATGCGCGAGCGGCGCAAATCCGCGATGCCGTAACGTCCCGCCGCGCAGAACAAACCTGTAGCGGCCAGCCGAAGTCAATTCCGCGACGAGTAGCGCGATCGTGTCGGGCGGGGTTCATCTATCCATGCGATAAAGCCGCCTGAACAAGGAGGCGAAGGATGAACAAATTCCGCGTTTCAATTCACGACGGCGAAATGCCGGACGGCGCACCCGTCGCCCTGGAAGCGCTCGATATCGCTACCGCTTTGACTATCGCCGATATCAATGTTGGCGCGGGCGATGCGGAAATCTGGGACGGCGGGCGCCGCCTTGCCCGGCTTTCAAAGCATGGCGGCCACTATGCCACGTTCTGGCGTGTCACGTGAACGCGGTCAGCCGTCTTCACCCTCGCCTGCGGGTTTGCTGTTGAGCTGGACATAGTTTTCCAGCCCCATTCGGGCGATCATGTCGAATTGCGTCTCGAGGAAATCGACATGCTCTTCCTCGCTTTCGAGGATGCGCTCGAAGATCTCACGCGTGGTAAAGTCGCGTACTTCCTCGCAATAGGCGATCGCGTCCTTGAGCAAGGGGATCGCTTCCATTTCCACCGCAAGGTCGGCCTTGAGAATTTCCTCCACCGTTTCCCCGACCTTGAGCTTATGGATCGCCTGGAAGTTGGGAAGCCCGTTGAGGAACAGGATGCGCTCGGCCAGCACGTCGGCGTGCTTCATCTCGTCGATCGATTCGTGACGCTCATATTCGGCGAGCTTGGTCACGCCCCAATCGGCGAGCACACGGTAGTGGAGCCAATATTGATTGATGGCGGTCAGTTCGTTGGTGAGCGCCTTGTTGAGGAACTCGATAACCTTTTGATCGCCTTTCACGGCCCCGTCTCCTTGCTGCTGAATAGGCCGCCCCTATGCGCCCTGAGGAGACGGCTTGGCAAGGTAGTATCGGTAAAAAGTGGCGGAATTCCGCCAGTTGCGAGCGATTTGCGTTAGCGGGAAATCAGGCTGCCGCGGGTATGAATCCGAATTCGCGTTCTTCCTGAAGGATATCATCGGCCTCGTCGAGGCACGAGCCGCAACAGGGGGCCTTGCCCAAGGCAGCGTAGCAGGCTTCCGCATCTCCCGAAACGTGACGCGCCGCACGGCGCAATTCGTTTTCGCGGATCGCATTACAGATGCAAACGTACACTCGAAAACTCCTGCGATTGATTCGCAAGAGCATATCTAGTGCGAGTCGTTCTCAATAGCAAGCGCCACTGCTACATGGCGGGCTGAATTGGGCGAAACGAACTAGCAAAAGGGATGGATATCCCGCTTGCGGCATCTCCCCGCTTCCTTGCCGCGAGAGACGGGAGAGGCAATCGCCTTCACCGCCGCAAGGGGAAGAGCTTCCGGTAAGTCAGGCAGCGCCACACCCATTCGAGCGGACCGAACCGGAAGCGTTCGAGCCAGGGCTTGGACCACAGCAGCATCAACACCCATGTGAATAGCATCACGAGATACAGTTCACTGCGTCCGAGCGCTCCGAACAATCCCAAACCCCAGCCGTGGAACACAAGCAGCATGAGGATCGACGTGCCGAGATAATTCGTGAAAGCGGCACGCCCGGCCGCCGAGACGCGTTCGGCCAGCCCGCCACTGACCGTCTGCCCCCACAAGGCCAGCAAAGCAACGAGACCGAGAATGATCAGCCCGCGCGGAAGCATTGAGAAGCCGGCCATTGCCGCCAGCGTGCCATAATACGTCAATCCGCCATTCTTGGCCCACAGCGCCACCGGCACGGTCAGGGCAGTCCCGACCACCAGCAGCGCCCAACCCCATTTGCGCTGTCGTCCGGGATCGACCCCGCCATCGAACAGGCCGTACCGATAAGCCGCCATGCCGATCAGCATCAGCGGAAGCGTTTCGAACCAGAACAGGAACAGATAAAACGGCAGATCGCCGGCATGATCGGAGATATTGTGCGAAACCCACGCACCATAACTGCCGCTTGAGATCAGCCGCGTCTCGAGTTCGCCATCCGCCAGATCGGCTTGCTTCTCCTCCTCCAGTTCCCGGGCCATTTCCGAATAGGCCGGATTTTGGCCGACTTCGGTATCCGCGACCGCGGGGAGAAAGCCCACGAATCCGCCGTAAAGCAGGCATCCGCCCAGATAGCCGAGCACGCCGAGCACGAGCTGCTTGCGGCGCGACAGGGCCACGAACAACAGGCCCGCAAGCCCTGCACAAGCGTAGAGAAAAAGAATGTCGCCGCGCCAGATGAAGAAATAGTGCAGCAGACCGATCACACCGAGCCAGAACAGTCGCTGGACTTGTAACCAGACCCCCTGCCCGCGCGCCCAGGCTTTTTCCAGGAACAGATACATTCCAGCGCCGAACAGCAGCGAGAACAGCCCGCGCATTTTCCCGTCGATCAGAATGAATTGCCCGACCCACATCCAGTCCTCCGCCTCGCTATGCGGGACGGTGAAAGCGTCGGGAAACATATAAGCCGGCATCGGCTGACCGAAGGCGACGATATTCGCCGCCAGAATACCCATGACGGCAAGCCCCCGGATGAAGTCCAGGCTTGCGATTCGCCGACTCGCCGATGCTGCGAGCGGTAAGGCCGGACCGGTTGCGCCGACCTCCGGTCCGGAAGTGTATGCCGTGCTCATGCGATCTCCTTGCGTATCGCCGCATTAGCACGGTCAACCACTTTGTGAAACGGATTGCGGTTATCGAGTAACCAGGCAGCCCTGACCGCTGCGCTTCAGCGAAGCACAGGCTGAGTTGGCCTCGGCCCGTGACGCATAGCCACCTGCCAGAAGCCGGGTCAGGCGGCCGGATTTGATAAGCATGCGCTCACGCCCGGCTATTTCCGCGCGGCCCGATAGCTGGCTCCATAAGCGCTCGGCATTTCCAGGAACGCCGAAGGCCCCCAACTGGACTTTCCACGGCCCTTCGGACGTGGCGACGCGCGTGGCCGGTACTGGCTGCGGTTCGGCAGGCGCAGGCGCGCTCGACACTGCCACCGCTTCACGGGACAGCGCTTCCTCTTCCTGTCGCGCGATGACCGTCGGGCGCGACGCGGGCAAGGTATAGTCCGCCCCCGCCGTACCGGCGCCCTTGGCTTGGCGCCCCCCCTGCGGCGGTCCGGCGGGACGCGTGACCGGCGGCTGGCGGGGCGGCGTCACTGCCGACCCGCTCGGCGCGTCGGTTGCGAGGGCGAGATCGACCGCAGCCAGCTCACGCGCCCTTGCGGCATCGGCCTCGGCCTTGAGCGATGCGGCAAGCGGTTGAGCCGCCTGGCGATCCTCCAGCGGAACGTATTCGTCCATTTGCGCCAGGGCCCCGCGCGCCTGGGGCAGACCGGCGGAGTTCGCCAGGGTGAGAAGCGCATAAGCCCGGCGCCAGTCCTTCGCCACCAGATCGCCGTTGAAATGCGCAATGCCGAGAATGTACTGCGCACGCGGGTCGCCGCGCATCGCCGCCGCGGATATATAAGGCAGTGCCTCTTCGCGTGCACCCCGCTGGAACAATAGCAGGCCATAATTGTCGGCGGCCTTGATATGCCCCTGCGCTGCGGCCTTGGCATAGAGCGCTTCGGCCTGTTCGGTGTCGATCTCGACCCCGCGCCCAAGACGATAGGCCTGTGCCATGTTGAACTGCGCATCGGGATCGCCCTGTGCCGCCGGCCCCGCCCATTCGCGCACGGCGGAAGCGAAATCGCCACGTGTCCACGCATCGACACCTGCCTTGACATCCGCCTGCGCGGGGCTGGATGCCAAGCCCGCGGCCAGCGCGGCCGCGACCTTCCAAGCTGCTTTCGAAAATCGTGGCATAAGCGGAACCCTTCCCTGCGGCGGCGCGCGCAAACGCGCTGTATCGGCAGCACCCTATAGTAAATCACCTGTTAGCAAAATGTTGCCAACAAATCATCGCCATCCGACCGGCTCTTCACACGGCCCGGTTAACCCAAAATTAGGGGTAGTCTGCGATTGCCAGGATGAAACCGCTGCGAAACCTTGCAGCACATTGGACTGGAAACAGGCGCAAACCCAGGGGGACCAAGTCTTGCGTGTACTGGCATTGGCATCGCAGAAGGGCGGATCGGGCAAAACCACGCTCTCGGGGCATCTGGCCGTCCAGGCGCAGCGCGCCGGAGCCGGACCCGTGGTTTTGATCGACATCGATCCACAGGGATCGCTCGCCGACTGGTGGAACGAGCGCGAGGACGAGTATCCCGCTTTCGCCCAGACGACGGTCGCCCGCCTCGCAAGCGATCTTGCGATCCTCCGCCAGCAGGGCTTCAAGCTGGCCGTACTCGACACGCCGCCAGCCATCACAATGGCCATTCAGTCCGTCATTTCGGTGGCCGAACTGATCGTTGTACCGACCCGCCCGAGCCCGCACGACCTGCGCGCCGTCGGGGCCACGGTCGATCTTTGCGAACGCGCCGGCAAGCCGTTGGTCTTCGTCGTCAATGCCGCGACACCCAAGGCCAAGATAACGTCGGAAGCCGCCGTTGCGCTGTCGCAGCATGGCACGGTCGCGCCCATCACGCTGCATCACCGCACCGATTTCGCCGCCTCGATGATCGATGGCCGCACGGTCATGGAAGTGGATCCGGAAAGCCGCAGCGCTGCCGAAGTCACGGCCCTGTGGAAATATATCGCCGACCGTCTGGAGAAGAATTTTCGCCGCACGATCTTCGCCGCACCGCATGCGCAATCCGCACTGCCTGGTGTCCACCGTCCTGCCGGCGGCTTCGGCCGCCGCGTAGCCCAGTAAGCCCGGAAAGGCGGAGGCCGCCAGATGTCTGACGCCAATTTCGCTTCTCTTTCCTCGACCCTCTTGGCACGCAAGGGCGGCGCGAAGCCGGCCATGCGCCCGCAATCGGGCGTTCCGGGCCCCGTCGACGGCAAGGAAGCCGCCGCCAATCTGGAAGATCTGGGTTGGAACGACCTGGGCGACGACGAAGAGGGTACGACCCAGCCGACTCCCGAGAAAGTCGTGGCCATCGCTCCGCAGGCCGCCAACGAAGCCCGCGCGCCCAATCAGGTCCGGGAATCCCTCGACAAGATCCAGGCGCAACTCGACACGCCGACCCGGGTCAGGCCGCCGGTTCGGAAATCCGCCCTGGCGCAAGGCAAGCGCGCGGCCTTCACACTGAGGCTCGACCAGGAACGTCATCTCATGCTGCGCCTGGCCTGCACCGTACGCGGCCGCAGTGCGCAGCAATTGGTGACGGATGCGCTCGACGCATTGCTGGCCGAAATGCCGGAAATCGCAAGCCTCGCCGCCCAAGTCCAGCGCGGTGGAACCAAATGAGCTTCAACGACGTGGGATCGCCTTCGAGGGGATTTAGAATGAGCATCGAGACGAAAGCCAGAAACAAACGGTTCGTCCAGCTCGCCGTGACCACGGCGCTGGCGACTACCGCACTTACAGCATGCACCGGCAAGACCGCGCCCAGCCACGCCTATTCGGCGGAGCACGCGGAAAAGGCTCTCGCCAAGGGCAAGGCATCCAAGGCCGTGCAACATGCCGAGGCAGCAGTCCTCGCCAATCCGCGCGAGGGCTACACCCGCACATTGCTGGCCAATGCCTATCTCAAGGATGGCCGCTTCGCTTCCGCCGCGAGTACCTTTGCCGAAGCGATCGAGCTCGGCGATACCGCGCCGCGGACGATTATCAGCTATACGCTGGCGCAGATCGCCATCGGCGATCAGGTCGGCGCCCTTACCACTCTAGATCGCTTCGAAAGCGCGCTCGACCCGGCCGATTTCGGTCTGGCAATCGCTCTCGCCGGCCGTCCCGACCAAGGTGTCCATGTGCTGAGCAACGCGCTGCGCGCTGGCCAGAACACACCCAAGGTCCGGCAGAACCTAGCCTATTCTTACGCTTTGCAGGGGAACTGGCGCGCTGCACGGGTCATGGCTGCGGAAGATGTGCCCGCTGGCGAAGTCGGCGACCGGATGGCCCAGTGGGCCGCCATGGTGCGCCCGGAAGCGTTTACCGCCCGCGTGGCAAGTCTGCTGGGCGTGACGCCGCAGGCAGATCCCGGGCAGCCGAGAATGCTCGCGCTGATCAATCACCCAAGCGTGGATATGCTGGCCGCTGGGGACGCTACCGAGCTTGAACCCGTTACCAAGGCCCCGACCCGTGACTTCGCCTTCGCTAAGGAACTGCCTCCGGTCGAGTCCGCGAGCGCAAGTGACGACAGCGCAGATGCGGCCCTCGCCGATGCAGCTCTCGTACCCGTCGCCGGGAGCACTCGCTTCGTAGCGAAAGAGATCGTACAGCAGACGCCCGCTTCTACCCCGAAACGCGCGGCTTCCCCTTCCCGGACGACCAGCCCCGCGACGCCGACACTTGCCGCCGGGGGCGACTACAATGTCCAGCTGGGCTCCTACTTCTCGATGTCGGATGCCAACGAGGCATGGAAGCAGTTCCGCAAACGCTATCCCGAACTGGAAGATGCAGAGCGCGTCATCACCAAGGCGCGCGTGAACGGAAAGATCTACTACCGCGTGGCCGCCGCCGGTTTCGCCAAGGCGGCTGCGCAGTCCATGTGCAGGACGGTCAAGGGCAAGGGTGGCGGGTGCATTGCCTATGCATCGGCCCGTCCGCTCCCGGGTGCCATCGACGTGGTCAAGAACGACGTACGGGTCGCAGCGCGCTAACAGGCGCATCCACCGTACCATCGAGCGACCCCGTCCGGAGCGATCCGGGCGGGGTCTTTCGTATCGCCTAGCTGTCGATCCGGACTCCGCCCTTGTACAGGCTGGTGACACGGCCCTGGGTAGGCTGTCCGTCGAATGGGGTATTGCCCGCAGTCGCTTCCATTCGGGCGCTCTGGATAACCCAGGGCTTGTCCGGATCGATCACCGCGATGTCCGCCTCGAATCCTTCGGATACCCGGCCGGCTTCGACGCCGAGTATCTCCGCGGGTTTCGCCGCGACGAGTTCGAAAGCGCGACACATATCGATCACCTCGTCGCGCACCAACGACAAGGTCATCGCCAGCAGCGTCTCAGCCCCGGCCATTCCGGGCTCGGCGTCGGAGAACGGCAGGCGCTTGTCTTCCGGTCCGCGCGGGTCGTGACCGCTCGCAATCACGTCGACGGTTCCGTCGGCGATTGCCTCACGTACAGCTTGGCGATCATCCTCGCTGCGCAAGGGAGGCGACAGGCGGGCGAAGGTACGAAAATCGACCGTCGCCAGATCGGATAGCATGAAGTGCGCAGGCGTGACGCCGCAGGTCACACCGACTCCGCGCGCCTTCGCATGGCGGATGATATCGAGCCCCGCCCGCGTCGTCACTTGGCGGAAGTGAATCCGGGCACCGGCCATTTCCGCCAGCGCGACATCGCGCATCAAGGCGATCGCTTCCGCCTGTGCTGGCGCGCTGGGCAAGCCTCGGCGCGTGGCGAATTCGCCAGCGGTTGCCACTGCCTGACCAACGAGAGCAGCATCTTCGGCATGCGCGATCACCACCATGTCCAGCATGGCGGAATATTGGAGCAGGCGGAGCATCACGCCCGAATCGGCAATCCACTGGCGCCCGGTTGCGACGCCGCGTGCCCCGGCCTCCCGCATCAGAGCCAGTTCGGCGATCTCGCGCCCCTCCAGGCCGCGCGTCGCCGCGGCCAGCGGGTGGACCCAGAAATCGGGCTTGCCGCTCTTCGAAATGTACGAAACCCGGCTCGGCAGGTCCAAGGGCGGCGACTGATCGGGCATGAGTGCCGCCCGCGTAATTCCGCCGAAATGGAAGGCCGGCTTGTCCACGGCAAATACGCCGAGATCGACCAGGCCCGGGCCGACCAGCTTACCGTCGACGTCGATGACTTCATCGCCATCCCGCACTTCCGCGCCGACCGTGTCGATACGCCCGTCGACCAGCCTCACACAGCCGTCGACCAGCCCGCCGGATGTGACCAGCTTGCCGCCGACGATGGTACAGGGCCGCAATTGCTTCATGCTGCCTCTCCCCAGCCATCCACACCACGGGCGCGGCGCGTAAGCACGTCGAGGGCTGCCATGCGGATCGCCACTCCCATTTCGACCTGGCGGGTAATGATCGAACGATCGATCATATCGGCGACCTCGCTGTCGATCTCGACCCCGCGGTTCATCGGCCCCGGATGCATGACCAGCGCGTCCTTGCCCGCGCGGTCGAGCCGGGTCTTCGTCAAGCCGTAGAGATGGTGATATTCGCGCGCCGAAGGGATGAACTGCCCGCTCATGCGTTCGGTCTGGAGCCGCAACATCATCACCACATCCGCCCCGTCGAGCGCGGCGTCGAAATCGTGGTAGGCTTCGGCCCCCATGGTTTCGATCCCGGCGGGCATCAGCGCGGGCGGTGCACACAGGCGCACTGTCGCGCCGAGCGCTTGCAGACACAGCAGATTGGACCGTGCCACGCGGCTATGCAGGATGTCCCCGCAAATCACGATCTTCAGTCCGGTGAAATCCTCCGCCGTTTCGCCGCGATCGCGCAGGGCGTGACGCAGTGCCAGGGCATCGAGCAGCGCCTGCGTGGGATGTTCATGCTGGCCGTCGCCGGCATTGAGAACCGGGCAATCGACCTTGTCCGCGATAAGCTGGGTCGCGCCGCTCGATCCATGACGGATCACGATCGCATCCGCGCGCATGGCGTTGAGCGTGATCGCCGTGTCGATCAGCGTCTCGCCTTTTTTCACGCTCGACTGCGCAGCGTGCATATTGACGACATCGGCGCCCAGTCGTTTGCCCGCAATCTCGAAGCTGAGCAGTGTGCGGGTCGAATTCTCGAAGAAGGCGTTGATCACCGTGAGGCCCGAAAGCAGCTCTTCATGCTTCGTCGGCTGCCGGTTCAAAGCCACCCATTGCTCCGCCTCGTGGAGAAGAAAGAGGACCTCATGCCGTTCCAGCTGACCGATACCGATCAGGTCGCGATGCGGAAAGGCGAGCGCACCCGCCGGGTAACGGGCCTTGTCGGGCGAGGATTCCGTCGATGTCATTGAGGCCACGCCCTTAGTCGACGTCTATCGACCGCTCAAGCGCTTTCCAGTGGAAATGCGGCGCCTGTTTCCCTAACCCGGAGGGATTAGGAGAATTTTGCATATGGGTTTCGCCGGGAAAGTATGGCGCCTGCTGGTCGGCATCAAGGACGGGCTGGTCCTGCTCCTCATGCTCTTGTTCTTTTCCGCGCTGTTCGCAGTGCTGACAGCCCGGCCCAGCCCCGGAGCCGTCCGCGAAGGGGCGCTGGTGATGGATTTGTCGGGCATCATCGTGGAAGAACGTAGCAAGGTCGATCCTTTCGCGGCGCTCCTGTCACAGCAGGCGCCCATCGGCGAATTCCAGGCACGCGACCTCGTCCGCGCGCTCGATGCCGCCGCCGCCGACAAGCGGATTGAGGCCGTGGTGCTCGATCTCGAAGGGTTTCTCGGCGCTGGCCAGGTCCACCTGACCGAAGTCGGCGCGGCCTTGGATCGCGTCCGCGCCGCCGACAAACCTGTCCTCACCTATGCCACCGCCTATACCGACGACTCCATGCTCCTGGCCGCTCATGCGAGCGAGGTCTGGCTCAATCCGCTGGGCGGGGCCGTGATCGCCGGCCCCGGCGGAGATATCCTTTTCTATAAGGGTCTGCTCGACAAGCTTCGGGTCAATGCGCGAATCTACAAGGTGGGCGAGTATAAAAGCGCCGTCGAACCGTACGACCGCACCAGCCTGTCCGAACCCGCGCGCGAGAATTACAGCGCGCTGTTCGCCACATTATGGGAAGAATACCGCGCCAATTTCAAGAAGGCCCGCCCCGGCGCCGATATCGAACGGGTAACGACTCGGCCGGTCGAATGGGTAGAGGCCGCACGCGGCGATCTCGCTACGGCGGCGCTCGAGGCAGGCCTCGTGGATAAGCTCGGAAGCCGCGCGGATTTCGATGCGCGCTTGGTCGAACTGGTGGGCGAGGACGATTGGGGAGACGGCCCCAATGCCTATCCCCACACCTCGCTCGGCGCGTGGTTACAGGACAATCCGGCTCCCACTTCGGGCAGCGCCATAGGTGTCGTTACCGTGGCAGGGGAGATCGTCGATGGCGACGCCGGACCGGGCATCGCCGGTGGCGACCGGATCGCCGATCTGCTCGACGAAGCGCTCGACGACGATTTGAAAGCCCTGGTAGTGCGAGTCGATTCACCCGGCGGATCGGTCCTGGCGAGCGAGGCGATCCGCGAGGCGATTCTGCGCCACAAGGCGAAAAACATCCCGATTGCCGTTTCGATGGCCAATGTCGCGGCCAGTGGCGGCTATTGGGTATCCACGCCCGCAGACCGCATTTTCGCCGAACCGGAAACGATCACGGGCTCGATCGGCATTTTCGCCGTCATCCCGACCTTCGAGGATACCGCGGCCGAGATCGGAATCACCACTGACGGCGTGAGCACGACGCCGCTATCGGGCCAGCCCAACATCATCGGCGGTTTCACGCCGGAGGTGGATGCCATCGTCCAGGCCTCGATCGAGAACGGGTATGAGGATTTCCTCAGCCGTGTGGGCAGCGCGCGCAATCTTTCGCGCGATCAGGCCGACCGGATCGGCCAGGGTCAGGTATGGGATGGCGGCACCGCGCGGCAGCTCGGGCTCGTCGACCAATATGGCGGTTTGGACGAAGCCCTGGCCTGGGCCGCCCAGCAGGCCAATCTGGAGGACGGCGACTGGCATGCGCAATATATCGGCACCGAGCCCAGCCCCGCCGATACCCTGCTGCGTAGCCTGCTGATCGGGGAAGGCGAAGAAGCGGCGGAAGGGCGCGATGTCGCCGGGCTGATCGCGATGCGTCAACAGGCGCAAATCGCCCGCATCGAGGCCGATGTCGACCGCCTGATGGGTGCGCGCGGGATGCAGGCGATGTGCCTCGCCTGCCCTTCGGTCAAAGACCGCGTCACCAGCCCTGCCCGGCTCGACGGTCTGCTGGCCAAGCTGGTGGCCCTCTTCGGACGATAGCAACGCTTGCAATGGCGCCCATCGCGGCGTAAAGGCGCGCGCCTGTCCGGTGCACCAGCGCCACGGACGGGCGCGTAGCTCAGTGGTAGAGCACACCCTTCACACGGGTGGGGTCGCAAGTTCAATCCTTGCCGCGCCCACCATTATTTTCAGATACTTAGTCTTAGAATGCGAGGGAGGCGATTCATTTGCCCCACTCCATCCCCACTCACCCTGTCTGTAAATTAGCTATTTTTCTTAAAGCCAAGGGGGGGAGGCATGGAAGCGATCCAGCTCGATATGTTTGGATGACCACCTGCTTTGCCGGACAAAAAATCAAAAAACCTCGCACGCTGATTCTCCTGACTCTAGGCCGAGCATCCTGTCGGTATGCCGGAAGTTATGTCTGCAACATCGCATTGCAAAGCGAGGCATATACGGCAGAGTACAGTAAAGGTGACGTTCCGTTCGCCTCTCTCCACCGCGCCGAAATAGGATCGATCAACTCCGGCCACCAGCGCGAGTTGCTCTTGAGTCAAGCCAATGGACTTACGTTGAACACGTATCCTGTCGCCAAGTTCGCCAAGGATCGTAGCCTCGTCCATCGGCCAGCATAGGCCGCAATTGAGGTTTATCCGTCCACGGGCTATTGTATCTCATTAACTAGTTTCCACTAAACACTTCCCTTCATGAATCCGCCATTCCTGAGGGTATCAATGACTAGATCGGTAATAGTAAGACTAGTGTCACACTATCGAGAATTCCAACTCGGCGCGGCATTGGCGACCGCTGCCTTCCTCCTAGTCGCATTTTCGGCACTGACCCCCAACCTCGCTAATGCTCAAGATAGCAGTACGACCTGCATGGATATGGGCGGCGGCATGATCCACTGCAACACTATGGATATGGGAGGCAACGAGCAATACGATACTCAAGGACAGGCCGAGCTTGGGAGGGCACTCGGCAAGCTGATCTTTGGCGACAAGGAGAAGCGTTTCAAAAAAAAGATCGGCGCAATGCTTGCAGAGGGTGATTGCATCGGTGCTGCAAAGTTTGCCTATTCCGAAGGTCGCCTAGAGTTGGGCAATCAGATCGCCAGTTCGTGCAACCCACCAGGTCAAAGATCGCCCGCTCCGGCTCCTCCAGCGATCGATCCAAACAACCTAGAAGCGTCACTTCAAAGCGCTGCTGCCAGCGCCAATTCCAAAACTCCAATGCCGCTAGACGAGATCACCGAAATCACCAAAGTCGAGGCAATTGGAACGCAAATCCTCTTCACTGCCGTTGTAGATGCCACCGGGATTTCGGTAACAGAACAAGACCGTTCTCGCATTGCCAGCATGATCTGTGCCGACAGCATGTCGCCCTCAATACTCAGTGCTGGTGCTTCAGTTCGCTTTCTTTACCTCGAAAAGTCCGGTCGAGAGATTGGCGCTGTCATGGTCACACGCCAAACCTGCGGGTTTTGACTGCCAGTTGGGGGGCAAGACATGGCTACAGCTTTCACGATTGGGATACTGATTGTTTACGGTGTCTTAGCGCATTTTCTAATTGTGCTCGTTTTGAACATCGCAGGTCTACCGGGAGTTCTGCTCGCAGGGAAACCGGGAATTAGGAGCAAGCGACGTTTTATAGCTGGCTCAATTGTCTCTGCGGCTGGACAATCATACCTTTGTCTCGCCTTCACCGCATTTGTCGTCAATTGGACAATGTTGGCTATCGACCTTCAGGGTGCTAGCATCATTGCTTGGCCATTCGCGTTTCTTTGCGTAGTTTTGCCTCTCTGGATCAACTTCATTCGTGCGAGGTTAGAAGATCAGGAGCAAGAGCATGCGAACGCGCAAGTTGAAGCATTGCACATCACTGTGATTGCGACTCTGCTTGGGTTCTTCCTATTCGCGTTTTTTCCTAGTCTCATGCCAAGCCTGTACAGCTGGGTTCCTTATGTGAAAGCGTTCTAGCAAGAAAAATGGGAGCGTATCCCCTTCGCATACGTGAATTGACTCCCTGACAGGTGCGGCATAGCTTCCGCGCCACTATTCAGGGGGTTACATGGCAGAAGCTGACGTCACACTGCGCTTCGAGATCGCGGAAGGCGAGACCCCCGATGCCGACAATGTAATACGTGCATTGGCCGCATACGTGGAGATTCTGAAAACCGCTGGTGAATTGGTCGCCCCGCAACTTCAAATGGAAGTTGGGTTGGTAGGCGTTGAAGACGGTAGTGACGTCTTCAAGTTCGCCCTCCGGAGCTGTGAGAATTTCGGAGAAAGCCTAATTGAAGGTATGGGTGAATATCCGCTAGTCAGCAAAGCGGCTATCACTTTAGGGGGCCTCATTGGCGGCACGATGATTGTCATCGGTCTCGAAAACAAGTTCTCCGACGATCCTCGACTTCCTCCAGATCAGATGCAAGTATTCGAAGAGAACAATCGACTGTTGCGAGAGTCCAATGACCTCCAGAGGCGTGAGATGGAGTTTTACGGCATTCTCCAGGAGGAGCCGGCCTACAAGCAAATCGACATTATTAGACCCTATGGCGGTGGCTCAAGGCACACAGTTCCAAAGGAAGAGTTTGCTGCACGAAGCGGCCTATGGATGAGCGATGGCGGGACGGTATCAGACCCGTCCTCTCAGACCATCACCGACACCTGGAACGTAGTCCTCATCAAAGCGACGCTTGTGCCTGAGCCGAGGCGCTGGCGCTTTGCCAAGGATGGGATAGAATTCAGCGCGCTAGTGAAGGACCAAACGTTCTTGGATGCCATTCATGACCGGACATTGCCAGTCACTTTAGCTGAAGGCATAAGAATGAAAATCGAGGTCAAATACCGCGAAGATTACACCGAAGAAGGCTGGGTTCCTGTTGTCGGATCACACCGGGTGACCAAGGTCTTGCACCCACTACCGCCCGGATCGCCGATCCCGCTGTTTCCGGACGCCGGTTCGCCAAAGAAATAGGATTAGGCCGAGGAAAACGGCAGTGGCGATTGCCAACGTCCACTCGACGGAAACGCTCGCAAAGCCTATATAAGACACAATTACAGCAATGATCACGGCAAGTCCTGTCAGCCAAGAGCGGCCTGACTCGGGTTGGTGATCGTTGCTTGACATTGCGCGCTCCATGCAGCGAGAATCGCACGATGACCACCCTAAAGCAAGCTCCGAGGAGCGGAAATCTCGATCAGTTCATCGCCGAGTGTAAAGGCGAGATCGGCGACCGCGAGGCCTTCGAAGCTACTCTGCGCTCAATGGCCGGAAAGTCGAAAGAATCTCGGGTAGCGTCGTCTCCGGAAGATTGCGACGTTTGAAACGGTACTCGAATTCCTTGACGTAACTGCTCAGGTGCTTCGCGCTCACGCTGGTGTAAGTGCAGTTAATCGACCACTTTAGGTGCCGCCAGAATTTCTCGATGCCGTTGACCGTGACCGTTTCGGCGAGGCGATAGTCGAAGTAGGCATATTCCATCGCGCCATGCGCCATGCGGTCTTGTGGGTCACCCCTAGCTGACGCTGCAATTCCTTGGCGCTGACACCGTGGCGTGTGGTGTTGAACAGGTTGATTGCGTAGAACCATAGCTGCAGCAGCGTCCGCGTCTTTTCGAACGGAGTGCCTCCCGTGGGGTGCAGGTGGTGACCGCACCACTGGCAGGAATAGGCCCGCTCCGCCATGATACGATGCCTCCCGCCAGATCGCCGGCACTTGGGGCACTCGAAGCCTTCGCCAAAGCGAACGGCGAACAGATGCTGGAGGCAGGTTTCGGCGTCAGGAAATTGGCGGAGGACTTGGGCGGTAGTGAGTGGCTTGGTTATGCCCCATTGTATGCCACATTCGATTACGTATGGTAAGGCGATACACCCCTAAAGATGTCTCAGCAGCTACTGTTGTGGCTAGGCGCAGTCTCTTCCACCTGAATTTTATGAGTTCCTAGAGATGGAGTAAGAGGAGACCTACTAAGAGTTCAGTTTCCTCTATCTATCTCTCTTTGCTAGCCCCTCCTTTTCTTCTCACTTTATGACTGGTTCTACTCCAAGCCGCTTGGTGTAGGAATCGATCATCAATGCACTCAGCCGCTCCTTCTGATCCCGCTCAGTGATAAATGAGTCATGGACTGAAAGTGCCGTCCACCCCTCCTGCATCGCGGTTGAAATGATCTCGAGTGCAATGTCTGATTCCACACGCATTAGGCGAAGTCCTGCTCCTGTACCGAAAGCATCCGCAATTGGGTCGTGGTGAGCTTCGATCAGCCTCACAATTTCCGCAATAGTAAGATCAGGTGGAAGAAGAATATCGCTGGCCTGATCAGAAACATCCGGCCTCCCACGGCCATTTATGAGCACCTGCATGAGCCATTTGATACCGGTTCGGTATGTACCCGCTTTCTTACCTATTTCTTGCTCATATGCTTCGATCTCCGGCAGGCAATAGAGATCATCCTGCGGTTCAATGCCTCGCTGGTGATAGAGCATTCGAGGATGGCAATTCTTGTAGTCTAGCTCAATGGTCGGTTGACCATTGATGTGGATAGCCTTTCGCAATTCTTCGGGAACTTGCATCCACCAGCCCCCAAAGAGTCGCCCTCCTTCATCGAACCTCGGATTATCCCTGCTTCCGTTGTTAAACACCCTGTACAGGTCGCTCTTAAAGGTCTCAGGCAACCGGTACGGAGCGCCTCCGCGTTCAGAGCTAGCGTTGTAGTCGCTGAGCCATTTCCTCAGCTTGAAGCCACCACCACCTATCGAAATCTCTTGCTCGCTGTAATGGGAATTGATCGCCTTTAGCACCTCTGACCATTCGATAGTTTCAGGGGTTGGCTCGAACGCAATTGGCGAACTTCTTTGAGGCTGGACAAGCTCACCCTTGAACCTGTCGAAATACTTGTCGGGCTTCGGTTCATAGAGCTGGACCAGCTTGTCGGTCGGACCCGTCCAGTTAATCACATCAGCCTTCACTCCGGTCTCGTCTGCCAACGCCATCAAGCTTTTCGTTGGGAGATAGGAAGACACCCAGGAACGCTCGTTGTGACTGGCGGGCATCTTCTTGCCAGCGATGCGATGCAACAATCCTACTTTCACCAGCATCTTGACGGTTCGATCTAGCGCACCGTGGCGTATCCAATTCGGCTTGTCGGCGTAGGCCTCAGCGTCTGCTTTTGCGTAGTAGAGAACGGCGGGAATTTCGCGAAAGATTCTCGCCCGCATGGCATTCGCTAGAATTGCGCATACCCTTAGTGTGTGAAGCTCGAAATCAACTTTCTTCCACTTGCGCCTTCTCGGAAACGCAGCGCCGAGAATTTCCAGCACTCGATCAGTGAATGCTGAACCTACTGGTTCCTCAATTTGGATACGTTCGTCAAAAAAGACACCCTTACCCCGCAATCTCTTGAGATCGCTCTGAGAAGGCTCCTGAGAGGCCCACAGGAGCAATTGCCGCTGCTTTGCGGCATATTCTGAGTGTAACATGTCTCGACCTCCTAAGCGGCTTCAATCGCCGCTATGAAGGCTTCGACTTCTGTAGCTACGTATCGGGGATTAGAACCAATGTATCTTGGTTCGATGTTGAGAAAATGAGGCAAACCGGACTTCCGCTTATGCCGTTGGCCTCGGACCCATGAAGGGGAGAAATTTAGTCTGCGGGCGACATCCTTGTCGGTATAAAAATGGGCTTCCATTGTTAGAGTTTCCAAGAACACTGCACTTTGGGCGGTCGGGCTTTGCTCATCTCAGCCCCTGATGCCTCTTTGTCGTGCAGCGAATGAAGCGAAAAGCGAAACAAAAATCTCACCCTTCACACCAATATTATAACCGGAATCGTCAGAAAAGTCAAGATTTTCATGAACGCCATTTGAGGGGCGCGATCCTTACCAATCTCAATTGAGGGTCAAAGACTTCCAAAAGACTAGGCAAGACTTGCGGTATTAGGTGACAAACGCACAAAGCCGCCAGCGGCGCAATTCGGCAATGCCCTACCGCGATGCAGCCACGACGATAGCAAATGCGATTATGATGGCACCAATCAGAATAGCGATTGGCGTCGAAACTGCGGTGATCAAAAAATATCCAGCGTAGCCCAATGCCAGAAGCAATGCGGCTCCAACAAAGAAGCTGATTAAGCCAAATAATATTCTCGCCGCATCGCGGCCCATCTGATCCACAGTGTCTCGCTTCCACATTCTGAGGGGTTTGTCGGGACCTTCTCGCGCAGCCGCTCGAAGAGCAATTCCGCGACATCGATAGGTTAGAGCAGCAGCCAATAGGAAAATGCTCCCAAAGATCGCGCGGCGTAGCGCTACGTCCATGGATTGCAGTGTATTGGAATAAGAGAATAGGACAGTGAGGAGAATGAGGCTTGCTACCAGCCAACCAAAATATACTCCGAAGCCGATCACTGCAATTGCAACCCGATGACGAAGGTAGCCTAGTGCGGCTTCGAATGCGGTGGGATCAGAATCCTCCATATTTGTTGATATGGCGACGTGCTCTTAACTTCGGGCTAATATCCTCGTGAGCTTCGAGTCATAGCTTCCGGCTTTGCCCGCTCATGCTCCCCGCGCAGATGCATATCGCAAAACTCAATGGTGGGGCCTACCTGACAATTACTGAGGTATCCGGAAAGGGGTTTGATGGCGTCTAGCAGGCGTCCACCTCTATCCTGATAAATTTGAAGGTCGTAAAACTCGGATACGTTGTCGCGATACATATCGACCGCTCGGCAGTAATGCGAGGCGAGCTTCAACAGATTTTCTAGCCGCGATTGCAGCCGTTTCTGGTCAACGGTTTTCGGATTGACCTGCTCATCGAGGACGGAGCCAAGGGTAACACCGGTCGCTACCGGTGTGCTCAAGGCATCGGAGATGTCAGAATACAGCGCATCGAGCCAACGTAAGTGCTGGTCAGCCAGTTGCTTTTCTCGATCAAGGTCCAGTGTCTCACGCTGGAGGTGGAGTGTCCGCGCCACCGCTACCAATGCCACGAAACTAAGCAACGGCCCAGCTATTCCAGCAATGTAGGTTCCGAAACTCGCCCATTCGTTCAGGGTCGCTGGAACATCGCCGCCTCCTCCAAAATACAGAGTAACAGTAGCACCCAAAATAAGGAGGCCTACGAGGCCATAAATCAGCACGCCCATCGCTATTTCGCTCCGCCGCACGCACGCGTTCTAGGGTACGGGAATCCATTCTCCGTTTTCATCGTAGCCGCGCCTGATCTTGCTTCCACCACTGCCGTTGAACCAATGACCGCCACAATAGGAACAGCGGTAAGAGTTATTCAACCGATCTCCATCAATGCCGATGCTTCGCAGAAACTCGGATTTGGCCTGATTCTGAGTAGGCTGCGCCGCACGGCACTGACCATAGGCAAATGTGCGCTTGCTACCTAAGACCTAAGACTTGGCCTCCCAAGACTTCCACGAACTCCCTCTTCCTTCGGTTCTTCACCGCTCCCATTGCCTTTCTTTGCGGATTCCTCATCGGACCTGCGCTTTGCATTAAACGCCCTCGCTGCTGCCATGTCACCCCTGTCTACAGCGTATCGTTGAGCGAGCATTGCAGTGTTAGAATGGCCCAACCTGCTAGCAACCGCCCTCACATCGACGTTGTTGCCAACAAGGATAGTCGCATGTGTCCGCCGCAAATCATGCAGGCGAATATCGAGACCAGTTTCCTTCCAAAGCTTCGACAGGGTCCGCTTCAGCGTGGTCATAGAAATCGGGAAAAGGCGCTGATCTCCTTCTGCTCGGTCCAGCTGTTCGAGTTGAACAAGGACAGCCTTCATCTCGTCCGTACAAGTCACATGTCGAGGCCTGCTTGTCTTCGTGTTCAACACTTCAACTACAGTCGTCTCTTGATCTATCTTTCGCACGCTAGACCAAGTAAGACTCATGATTTCCGAACGACGCATTCCAGAATTGAGCGCCCAGATCAAAAACAGATTCAACCAGCCCGTAGTCTGTTGAGGAACACGCTTCTTGGCTTCCCTTTGCTCAGCTTCGATCTTCTCCGCCGTCGCTAGAATGTGTGTCCATTCGTCATCGGTAACAAACCGAAGCCTTGGTTCAATGCCGCGAATCTTGTCCGCTCTGTCTGACGGATTCCGGTCGATCAGTCCGGCCTGAACTGCATCGTTCATAATGGCGTTGAAAGTGTTGAGCTGCCGTTGAACCGATGCTGGCTTGAGATTCTTGCTTTGCTGTCCAATCCAACGGTTCACATCGCTCACAGAGATCGCGTTGAGTGCCTTTTTGCCGAATGACGGATTGAGTGCAGATTTGACGTTCCCTCGAGTAACCCCAAAACTTCTCATTGTAGGTTTGCGACGCTCCAGCCAATCCGCCGCATAGTCTGCAAAATGCGGAACTTCGTCAGCCTCCAATGGCAATCCCTTATCGGCCAGCCCTTGAAGCCTATCGCGCTCCAAGGTCAGTTCGGGCCAATCCCAAGAACTTCGTTTCCCGAGCTTGATCTCCACTGCGTCCCCAGGCGGGATCGAGCGCTTCCTGAATATCCCGCCTTTAGGTAAGGTGATTTTGACAAAGACGCTGGTTGTCTTGGCGCCTTTGTAGATGCCAATACAATCGCAGTAAGCCGCCCGCTTACCAGTCTGGGCTGGAAGTGAAGCTTCAAACTCTTCGAAACGCGCAAACCGCCGTGGCCGACCAATTGGCCTCTTCGCCGCCTTTATCGCTTTTACTGCTTTAGCCGTACCGATCACTCAACTGTCCCTCTCCATGATTGAAGTGGGGTATTGAGTGGGATATACGCGAATCTTCGGACTTTGGGCAATCTAAATCGCCCCACTGTATCCTCACCGAGAACGTTGGTAATTCCTGCTAGATGCTAATAACACCAGAAACAGTATGATATTACGACTCGCCGGATTCCAATAACGTCAATAACGAAAGAGTCGTCCTAAAACGTGTGATACCACCCTTCACACGGGTGGGGTCGCAAGTTCAATCCTTGCCGCGCCCACCATCTTTTCAGAGACTTAGCTGAATAGATGACCCCACTACCCCCGTCAGGGGTATTTTCGGGGTAGCGATCTAGCTCCTCACTCCGCTCCGGCTCCGACCTTAAGCCTCCTGCGCCGGTGAACGGCCGCGTCCTTCCGGCCGGTCCATGATGGATCCACGATGGCCGCCTCGCTGAGCTTCCCGATGAGGGAGGGAAGGACCTTCATCTTGTCCTCGACAGTGGACGCAGCCGCCTCCACCTGCTCGAGCTCGGCAATGCCCTTCGCACGGCGGTGCGGGACCTCCCGACCGCGCCGCGTCTTTGCGATGCCGGTCAGCACCCGTGGTTGACCGGGTGAGAAGGAGTTCGCCTTGTGGGCCTTCAAACCATATCGAGCGATGATCTTTCGCGCCGCCTGTTGGCACTTTCGATTGGCGAACACACCAGTAATAGACATGTCATCGACATAGACCGTGAACTCGCAACCCAGCTCGACAGCGAGCGCCGCGATTTCATCGAACATCGGCTTGTAAGCCCAAAACGACATGATGGTGCTGGCATTGCCGCCGGTCGGCAGATGACCATCGTATGTGAGCAACTGCTTAGCCCGGGCCGCCACGTCCGGCGGGTACTCGAGCACGTCCTCGAAGAAGCGCTGGACGTAGTGCGAGCTCGAGGAGGGAAAGAACTTCTTGATGTCGAGCTTGATGCAGGCCTTGTCCGCCGTGTGCGCGTTCGCATTGGTGATGTAGGAGCGGCCCTTCACACCAGAGTGGAGATAGTCGGGGGTCTCGATTTGAGCGAGCAACCGCGCAAAGCGCTGGTGAATGAGCTTGAGTTGCGGCTTCGGCTCCTCGATCATTCGCGGTGCCTTCCCTTCCACCTGGGCGAGGGGGCGGACGAGATAATTTTCGTCACCCCATCGGACCAGCCGCTCGAGCGCGGTGGGCGTCACCATGAGGATGTTTGCGAGACGGCGCGGCGAGGTCAGCCGAAAGAGAGCGCTTGCCTTGAGCGGGACCCGCTTATGCGTGCTCATGCTCGTCCCGCTCGGCCGTCACAGTCGAAATCCAATCAAGCATCTTGAGGGTCTTGCCCGCCACGAATGTGCGCGTCTTTTCCGCAGGCGAAGGGTTTGCCGCCTGTTCCGCGAAGAACATGAGAGACGACAGCGGGATGGAGAACGCATCCGCGTACTTCTCCAGCACCTCCATAGTCACCTTTTTGTCGCCGCGCTCGAGCTCGGTGATGTACGACTTCGAGAGCCCGACGCGATCTGCGGTCTGCGTCTTGTTCAGGTCATGAAACACCCGAACCAGTCGCAGCGCCTCGTTCAGCATCATGCGTCCTTTCTGTAATGACGCCTAGAAGTGACGGAACATCTCGAGGACGGCGCTGACCAGTTTCACGATGGCTTCCGCCATCTTGATCAGCGACATCAGGACAAGGCGGTTCCGCAGAACCTTATCGAGGCTCCACCGCACTGCTTTCACAATGCGCCGGACCGCCTGCCGTCCGTACTTCCACAACCCGGCGTCTGGGCTCTTTTTCGGCAAATGAGCCATCATGAGTCTCCCAGACCATCGACCGGCCGAATTGCCTGTCGATCTGCACTTGGTCCGAGAGCGGATCAGGGTTGAGGTTTTGCTTCTAGGCGCACACTGCACACAAGAAATTCGAACAAACCGAATAACTGCATACCGGGACCATCTTCGTTTCTCCGACGCCGAGACGCCGGAACGAGAGCTGGCAAAGTGGTAAAGGCCTAACTGGGACCTTCACTGGCGGCGGACCGCCATGCTTCTAGTGCATCTCCATTACCCAAACGCTGAGATTGATGTAGGTTGGCAGTTCGCCAGATACAAGCGAAAGTTCGCTGTTGGCGAACTTATCCACAACTAGACCGCATACGGGCTCGTCTCGCTCACCCGATTGGCGCAGGGGCCGCACAGCCGATGATGCGAGCCCTCGCTCTCGAAGGGCTTGCGGCACCGGAGGCAAGGCCGGGTCTCAGTCGGCATGGGCTCGCCATGCACGTCCCGGCGCTTGCGCCCCATGTGTGTCAGGCCCGCGTTGCTCAGCTTTCCCAGCCACGTCCTGTATCTGTCGCACCTCCTCGACCGTGAGCACACGTTCCCGCGAGACATAACCGAGCTCCGGCCGCTGCACCCCGGCGAGCGGGTTGGCGACAATCAATCCCCGGTCCGCTGCCCAATTGAACATCTGGGTAGGTGCGTCGGCATACACCGCTCAGCCTTTCATCAACGGATGAGCGGCGTTCATCCAGCACGTTGCGGTCATCTCGACAGCGAGATCGGTTTCATGCGGTCTGGAAGGTAACTTCGTCCAATTGCAATGGATGCCCGCAATGATCGCACGCCATCACCATCTCCAGCGGATTGTCGCACGGCTTGTGCGAGAGCAGCAAGGGAGGGCCTTTCGCGTCGGCGTAGTAGCGGTCCCCCCACTGCAGTAAGGAAAGGATGACCGGGTAGAGCGCCCTTCCCTTGGCGGTCAGCCGGTATTCCTGCCGTGGAGGGTGATCGGTGTATCGCCGCGAGGTCAGAATGCCCGCCTCCATCAATTCGGAGATGCGGCCCGACAGGATATTCGGGGCCATCTGCGTATCCTGCTGGATCTGTTCAAAGCGATGAAATCCGGAAAACATGGCTCGCACGATCAGGGTCGACCAGCGATCCCCGAACAAGGCAATGACCGTATCCACCAGCGCGGCCTTGTCGCGGCGATCTGTCACGCCCTTCGAGGGGCGCCGCCGCGCGCTGTAATGCGGCACGACCTGGACAAGGCCTGGCCCCGGTTTCCAATCGACATCTCGCGGGTCGATCTCCTGGCCACAACAGGAACAGTTTGCATGCGGTTCCACCACATGGCCGCAGCTTGCATGAACCAGTTGGACGGAAAAGCCGCGTTGCCCACTCTCCCATTCGTGCTGCCAACCGACCATGGCGAGCGCAACGGGAAACAATGCGCGCCCTTTCTCGGTCAGGTGGTAGCGGCTGTGCCGTTTGTGTTCCACCGGTCGCTTCGACAGACATTCCTCGGCGACCAGTTTTTTCAGGCGATCACTCACCACGGAGCGTGGGACGCCTGTTTCTTCGACGAAGCTCTGAAACGTCTTGGTGCCGAGAAACGCCCGCTCCATTATCAACAGGACCGGGACATCGCCGACGACCTCCAGCGCACGCCATATTGAGCACGCCCTGATCGTTTCCTGCTTCATTTCTGCCTCGATGCGCTCAATTGGTGTTGTTCATTCTCTTTGCACGAGAGGATCGGCAATAGCCTGGTAGGCTGACAAACTCACTCCGTCGATATACGCATCGGCTGCCACTGGAGCGGATGCAAGCTTTACAACGACCATCTCCGTCGCCGGATCGCTATGGACAGCACCGAGCTCGTCGCGAGACCTTGTCGGGAGGCTGCCCCGAAAAGTGTCCCCCGGCCGCAGGCTGGCGGCTGTAAACAGGCCCTGCCGTGCGCGCAGCTTAGCGGGGGAGTCCCGCCAAGCTGCGGCTGGCACGGGACTGGGCCAATCTTCATGTGTCAGAATGTCAAATCGAATTGCAGTGCGATATTGCGCGGCCGATCATAAATGGCGTTGTAGGCGATGCCCGTCCCGCCCGTGATGGTGGTGGCCAAGGGCAAGGCGCCGGCAGTCTGCATGATCCGCTCATTGGTTAGATTGCGGCCGATCAGGGCAATCGTCCAGTTATCATCGACATGGCCGAGCGAGAGCCGAGCGCCCATCTTCACATAGCCATCTTGCTTGGTACGCGGATCGAGGTTGGCCGCGGCAATATAGCTGCTCGAAAAATCGGCGTTGAGATTGACGCCCAGTTTCAGATTGCCGCCGATCTCGTGATTGAAATCGCCGTTGAGATTGCCTGACCATTCCGGCGTAAGGGCATTGCGCTTGCCCGAATAGCTGCAGAAGCCGCCATTATCCGGCACCTGCTGGAAATAGCACTGGCCGAGCGGAAAATCGGTGAATTCGAAATCGAGATAGGCGACTGCCGCGCTCAGGGTGAAGTGCTCGTCCAGCGCCCAGCGCATGTCCGCCTCGACACCCTGCGTCGTCGCGCCCGAGGCGTTCTTGACGTTGAAGTTGAGTACGCCGTCGAACACGTTGGTCTGCAGATCGCTATACTTCGTGCGATAGGCCGAGAGGTTAAACGCCAGGTCGCGGGTCTGGTATTTCAGCCCCACTTCGACGTTGTCGGCCCGCTCGTCACCGAACTCGAATGCGCCGGGTGAAGCGACGGTGGTCGAGCTGGGCAGCGAATTGCCGCGAGCGTCGAAACCGCCGGCCTTGGATCCGCGCGCGAACGACGCGTAAAGCATCAAGGCGTCGGTCACGTCATACTGGATATTGGCCATCGGGTTGAACGAGCTTTCGCTCAGCTTGCCCGATATGGTGTGCGCCTCGATGTTAAGGGCACGGAACGTTCCGATCACGACCGGATCGATGATCGGCGGGGTGGCGGCGAGGCTGAGCGGCCCACGATTGATCTCGAGGGCGCGGCTACCTGTCTTGCTCTCGTGATTGAAGCGGGCTCCCACGGTGATACGCAGATCGTCGGTGAGAGAATATTCGCCCTGGGCGAAGACGGAATACAAGTCCGACTTTTGCGAATAGTCGCGGTCGTTGGAGGTATCGCCCAACGCCCTGAACGGCGTTCCGAAGAAGAACGGATTGAACTGCACGTGATCGGTCACGCCCAGCTTGGTGTTCTGGTAATAGACGCCGGCGATGTAGTTGAAAGCCCGATCGCCCGGCGAGGCGATCCGCAGTTCCTGCGAAAACTGGCGATAGTCTTCCGATTGGGCAGTGCCGTCGAGCAAGGGGAGATTGGTGAAGTCGACGTCGATCGTCTCCTCGACATCGTAGTCGAGATAGCCCGTCACCGAGGTAAGCGTATGATCCCCCAGCTCCAGATTGGCGTTGACCACAGCGTTGAATATCTTGTTGCGGCTCTCGTAACCTCCGTCGGCCCGGACATAATCCTCATCCGTTTCCACGAATAGCGGCCCCGCAAATACAAGGCTGTAACTTCCTGCCGGACCGAATGCCTCGCGCGGCTGCCCTTTCGTCTTGAAATCGGCATATTCGACCTTCAGGTCGGCTGACAGGGGGCTATCGCCCTCGAAAGCCAACATCCCGCGCACGAAGGCTTCGCGGACGTTGGGTTCGTTGCGATCCTGCCGCGTATTGTAGAAGTAGCCGTCCATGTCGCGGTAATATCCCACGACGCGCGCGCCGACCGTGTCGGAGATCGGCCCGGAAACGACGCCCGTAACACGCGTTTCCTCATGCTCGAATTCGTAGCTCGCGCTGAGCGATCCTTCGAAATGGTCGGCCGGACGGCGGCTCACCACATTCACAGCACCGGCAATGGCGTTCTTGCCGAAAAGCGTTGGCTGTGGCCCGCGCAGGACCTCGACCCGCTGCAGATCGACCAGAGGCATGCGGCTCAACTGGTCGCGCCCGTAGTAAATGCCGTCGACGAACATTGCCACGGATTGTTCGAAGCCCTTGTTGTCGCCCGAGGCGATGCCGCGAATGGCAATGCGGTTTGCGATGGCCGTCTGGGTGATCTTGAGATTGGGGATCGACGACGAGACCGATTCCAGATTGGCCTGGCCATAGGACTCGATCGCTTCACCGGTAACTGCCGAAATCGAAATCGGAACGTCGGAAAGCCCCTGTTCGCGTTTTTGCGCCGTGACAACAATGACGTCCAGACCACCGGCCTCCTCGACATCCTCGGCCCCGTCACCTCCCGTAGCAGCCACGAGATTGTCTTGCGCAAGGATATGTCCCGGTGCTGCGAAAGCGGTCCCGGCCAGCAGAATTTTGACGATTGATCTCATGACTCTCTCCCGTTCTGGACTGTTGCGATGCGCCCGTGTCGGATCGACTATTGCAACTGCCGATTTAGTATGTTTATACAAGTTAGTATGACTACGCAACTCTCAACAGGCGGTTTTCTCAAAGGAGCGATCTGGTGAACAGGCTCCCAGCCCGACTGACGCGCAATTTGCGCATCCCGGCGATTGCCGCGCCTATGTTTCTCGTATCGGGACCGGACATGGTCGTCGCCGCATCGCGTGCCGGCATGATCGGATCGTTCCCTACGCCCAATGCGCGGACGCCCGAGATTCTCGACCAGTGGCTCGAGACAATCACCGACGCTCTCGGCGCCGACCCGCAAGCGGCGGCGTGGGCGGCGAATCTCGTGGTGCACCCTTCGAACGATCGGTTGTCCGCTGATCTGGACCTTGTGGTCCGGTACGAGGCCCCGCTGGTCATCACCGCACTGGGCAGCCCGAGCCGGGTAGTTGATCGGGTCCATGGCTATGGGGGCCTGGTATTCGCGGACGTCAACTCGGTCGGTTTCGCGCGAAAGGCGGCGATGGCTGGAGTCGACGGGCTGGTGCTGGTAGCATCGGGTGCCGGAGGACACACCGGACAGACCG
This sequence comes from Erythrobacter aureus, assembly GCF_003355455.1. Lineage (NCBI taxonomy): Bacteria > Pseudomonadati > Pseudomonadota > Alphaproteobacteria > Sphingomonadales > Erythrobacteraceae > Erythrobacter > Erythrobacter aureus. The sequence continues at coordinate 1,131,484 of NZ_CP031357.1, read as the reverse complement.
CCGGATTTGCCTTCGTCGAGGAAGTTCGGCGCTTCTGGGATGGGCCGATCGTGCTGGGTGGAGCGATTTCGACCGGGCATGCAATTCGTGCTGCTGAAATATTGGGGGCGGACCTCGCCTATCTCGGGACGGCGCTGATCGCCTGCCGGGAAAGCATGGCTGCGGATGCCTACAAGCAAATGGTGGTAGAAGCCGGGGCCGATCAGATCGTGCCATCGAAGGGCATCACCGGCGTAACCGCCAACTGGCTCAGGGACAGCCTGATCGCGGCGGGGCATGATCCCGACAACATGCCGGAGGACAAGAAGCCCAATTTCGAGAATGCACAGGACGACGCCAAGGCGTGGAAGAACGTGTGGTCCGCCGGCCAGGGTGTCGGCGCAGTTGAAGCCATCGAGCCTGTCGGTGCAATCGTTGAGCGGTTGCAAGACGAATATCAAATCGCGGCGCAGATGCCGCCGTTCCAGATCGAGGAGTGAGACAAATGCCTGCGGAACTGGTTGAAACCATCAAGACTACGATCCAGCCCAACGATCATCCCTATATGAAGGGAGCCTGGCGCCCGACATTCAACGAATGGAATGCGACCTTTGCCGATGGCGAGGCCGAAGTGATCGGCGAGATCCCGAAGGATATCGACGGGGTCTATGTTCGTACCGGAGAGAACCAGGTTCACGAACCGATCGGGCGCTATCACCCTTTCGATGGCGACGGCTTTGTCCATTCGATCAGTTTCAAGGATGGCAAGGCGAGTTATCGCAGCCGGTTCGTGCGCACCAAGGGCTTCGAAGCCGAACGGGAAGCCGGGCGCTCGCTATGGGCCGGACTGATGGAGCCACCGCACAAATCCACGCGCCCCGGCTGGGGTGCGCAGGAATGGCTCAAAGACAGTTCCTCGACCGATGTCGTGGTGCATGCGGGCAAAATCCTCTCGACCTTCTATCAATGCGGCGAGGGATATCGCCTCGATCCGTTCACCATGGAACAGTTCGGCACCGAAGGCTGGGTTCCAGTCGACGGAATTTCCGCTCACACCAAACTCGATGAGGCGACCGGCGAGCTACTGTTCTTCAACTACTCGAAGCACGCGCCCTACATGCATTATGGCGTGGTCGGACCCGACAACAAGCTGAAGCACTATGTTCCGATCCCGCTGCCCGGGCCACGCCTGCCGCATGACATGTGCTTCACCGAAAACTACTCGATCCTCAACGACATGCCCTTGTTCTGGAACGAGGAACTGCTCGAGCGCAATGTCCATGCGGTCGAGTTCCATCCGGAAATGAAGACACGTTTCGCGATTATCCCGCGTTATGGTCGGCCGGAGGATATCCGCTGGTTCGAGGCCGAGCCGACCTACACATTGCACTGGCTCAACGCCTATGAGGAAGGCGACGAGATCGTGCTCGACGGATATTTCCAGGAAGAGCCGCAACCCAAGAGCTATCCCGACGCGCCCGAGGGGCTCGAACGGATGATGGCCTATCTCAGCCAGGGCCTGATGAAGCCCAAGCTCCACCGCTGGCGCTTCAACATGAAAACCGGCGAGACCGTGGAGCAACGCCTGGACGACCGCATCCTCGAATTCGGCATGATCAACCAGAGATACGCCGGGCGGAAGTACCGCTATGCCTATAGCGCGATTCCGGAACCCTATTGGTTCCTGTTCAAGGGAATCGTGAAACACGACCTCGAGACCGGCGAGAGCTGGAGCTATGAGTTGGGCGAAGGCCGTTATGCTAGCGAAAGCCCTTTTGTCCCCCGCATCGGCGCCAAGGACGAGGATGATGGCTACATCATTTCCTACGTCTCCGATGTGAATGCGGACCAATCCGAATGCATCCTCCTCGATGCGAAAGATATCGAGGCAGGTCCGGTCTGCCGCATCATCCTGCCGGAAAGGATCTGTTCGGGTACGCATTCGACCTGGGCCAATGGCAGCGATATCGGCATGCCGGAAAACAGCGTGCTCGCGGCCTGATATGGTCACGGCGACGAAGGACAAGCGGCAGCTTTACCGCGAACAGGGCTGGTGGGGTGACACGACCCTAGCGGATATGTTTCGCGCCAATGCCGGAATCCATCCCGAACGGCTGGCGCTCGTGGACCCGCCGAACCGCGCCGTTTTCGCATTCGGAGAGCCGCAGCGGCTAACCTATGCGCAGATGCTTGCGGAAACCGAGCGACTGGCCGGTGCCCTGCTGGCGAATGGCATTGGCAAGGACGATGTGATCATGGTCCAGTTGCCCAATATCAGCGAGTTCGTGAACCTGTATTTCGCCGCCGCAACGATCGGCGCGGTCGTGAGCCCGGCGGCGGTCCAGTATCGCAGCCATGAACTCTCGGAGATGTATCGCATCGCCAAGCCGAGTGCATTCGTCTGCGCAACCCGCTTCAAGGGCAACGATCATCTCTCGACCGCGCGCAAGGTGATTGGCGCGGGGTGCCAGATCATGACCTTCGGGCCTGATGCGCCCGATGACACGGTCGATCTCAGCGCCGCCCGGGCCGACCCGGGATTGCTCGCGGCACATCGAAAGACACATCGTGTCGACGCCGACGATGTATTCACGATCTGCTGGACGTCAGGCACCACCGGCACCCCTAAAGGCGTGCCGCGCAGCCATAATCACTGGATTGCAATCGCACCGGGGACGTACCAGCCTTCGGGGCTACGGGATGGCGACGTGATGCTCAATCCGTTCCCGCTTATCAACATGGCCAGCATCGGCGGGGTGACGATGAGCTGGCTGCGCGTCTGCGGCACCATGGTGCTGCACCACCCCTTCGATCCGCAGGTATTTCTCGGCCAGATCGCGACGGAACGCCCGCAATTCACCATCGCGCCGCCTGCCGTGCTCAATATGCTGCTCCAGAACGAGGAGCTGCTGGCGAAGGTGGATCTTTCCAGCCTGCGTACTATCGGTTCGGGGTCGGCCCCGCTGGCCCCATCCATGGTCAGCGGCTTTCAGGAACGCTTTGGAATCATGGTCGTCAACCTGTTCGGCTCGAACGAGGGAATGTCGCTCGTCACCGGCCCCGAGGCGGTTCCCGATCCGGTCGAGCGCGCCAGCTATTTTCCGCGCGAAATGGTGCTGGAGCCGATGCTGGGCGGCACCGCGGCGGCAATGGCCGAAACGCGGCTGGTTTCAATCGGTGACGGCAGCGAGATCACCGAAATGGGCGTACCGGGAGAGCTGGAGATTCGCGGGCCGTCAGTGTTCGAAGGCTACCACGACGCGCCCGAGCAAACCGAGGCGGCATTCACCCAAGACGGGTTCTTCCGTACCGGCGATCTTTTCGAGATCGCGGGCGATGGGCGTTTCTATCGCTTTGTCGGTCGCTGCAAGGATCTGATCATTCGCGGCGGTGTGAATATCGCTCCGGAAGAGATCGATCAGTTGCTCGGCGGGCATCCGCTATTGGCGGAGGCCTGTGCCTTCTCCCTGCCCGATCCGGTGATGGGGGAGCGAATTGGGCTGGCCTATGTGCCGCGCGAAGACCGGGAAATCACACTCGAGGAGGTTACGGACTTCCTGCGCGAGAAGGATCTGGCCGTGTTTAAACTGCCGGAGCGGATGTACCGCTTTGAAGCCCTGCCGCGCAACGTCACGAACAAGGCGATGCGCAGCGAAGTGCGCGAGCATGCCCTTGGATCACGGGAAGGAGCATAGCGATATGACTGGCGAAGTTTTCGTTCTGGGGGGAGCGCAGAGCGATTTCGCGCGGAACATGGAACGCGAGGGTAACGGCATGTTCGACCTGTTCCGTGAAGTGGCCGAGGCCTCGTTTGCGGCGACCGGTGTCGAGCCCGCCGAAGTGGACACCGCGCATGTCGGCAATTTTGTGGGCGAACTGTTTACCGGGCAAGGTCAGCTCGGCGGCTTCTTCGGTCATGTTCATCCCGATTTGGCCGGTGTCCCCGCATCGCGGCACGAGGCTGCCTGCGCATCGGGCAGCATCGCTATCCTGGCCGCATCGGCGGAAATCGAGGCCGGACGCTACGATCTCGCGCTCGTGCTCGGGATCGAGCTCATGCGCAATGTACCCGGGCAGACGGCAGCGGAGCATCTGGGGGCGGCGGCGTGGGTCGGGCAGGAAGCGAACGAGGCTCGCTATCTGTGGCCCTGGATGTTCTCCAGGGTTGAAGAGGAGTACGAGAAGCGACACGGAATCGACCGTGCCCACTTGCGCGCGATCTCGGAAAACAACTTCGCCAATGGCAAGCGCAATCCCAATGCGCAAACGCGCGGTTGGGCGATCACCGATGAGCATTTGGGAGAGAATGACGAGGTGAACCCGCGCATCGAAGGCCGGTTGCGCAAATCCGATTGCGGTCAGGTGACCGATGGGGCAGCGGCGATCTTTCTCGCCTCGCGCGCATACGCAGAAAAATGGGCGAAGCGTCGCGGCATTGCGCTGGAATCCGTGCCGCGGATCAAGGGGTGGGGCCACACCACCGCACCGCTCATGTATCAGCGCAAAATCAACGACAGCAAGGGACAGCCCTACGTTTTTCCCTTTGTCCGCAAGGCCATGATGGATGCGCTGGGTCGCGCCGGGCTGGCAGATGTCTATGCGTGCGACGGTGTCGAAGTGCACGATTGCTTCTCGATAACCGAGTATATGGCGATCGACCATTTCGGGATCACACCGCCGGGTGAAAGCTGGCGCGCGATCGAGGATGGCACAATCGCTCTCGGCGGGAAAGTGCCGGTCAACGCCTCGGGCGGGCTGATCGGAACCGGCCATCCGGTGGGCGCGACGGGCGTTCGCATGATGCTCGATAGCTGGCGGCAGGTCACCGGCAATGCCGGAGACTACCAGATCGATGGCGCGCGCAACATCGCGACCTTCAATGTCGGCGGCAGCGCTACGACCGCGTGCAGCTTCGTTGTCGGATTCTGATGACATGGAAGGAGTATTCATCCACGACGCGCTTCGTACCCCGCGCGGAAAAGCGAAAGAAGGCGGTGGGCTTGCCGCTCTCAGTCCACAGGAGCTCGTCCGCCAGCAGATCGATGCCCTGGAGCAGCGTTGCGGCACACATGCACGCGCTCCCGATTCCCTCATGCTTGGCTGTGTTGGCCAGGCCGATGATCAGGGCGGACATATCGCGCTTATCGCCAAGCTGCATGCGGGGCTGCCTGACGATACCGCCGCGATCTCGCTCAACAATTACTGCGCTTCGGGCCTGACGGCGATCGGGCAAGGAGCCAGCCTGGTCGCGAGCGGGCAAGCCCAAGGCGTGCTCGCCGGCGGCGTCGAATGCATGAGCCGCGTTCCCTTTATGGGCGACCGAGCAGCCTATTACGGCGATGCATCCCTTCCGCTCCGCGCGCGTTATATCCCGGTTGTGCTGGCGGCGGACCGATTGGCCAATGCCGAGGGGATCAAGCGGGAAGAACTCGATGCCGTTGCCCTCGCCTCCCAGCAAAAGGCCGCCGCTGCGGAAAATGATCCGGCGCTACAACGCTCGCGTATCGCAACCGGAACGCTCGATGGCGAAGAGTGTATACGCCCCGGCACGGATGACGAATCTCTGGCCGCGATGCCGCCCGGATTTGGTGCCCTTCAAGAGCACTATGGCGAAGCCTTGGGGAATGAGCATTTCAAGCCGCTCCACACGATAGGACACGCTCCGCCCGTCTGCGACGGAGCCGCCCTGGCTCTGGTCGGCAGACGCGAACTGAGTGAAAGCCCGCGCGCCCGCATTGTCGCCTATGCCGAATGCGGGGGCGACCCTGCCGCTTCGCTTACCGCAGGGCTGGCCTCGATGGACAAGGCATTGGAACGCGCCGGCATGACGCTCGATGACATGGACCGGATCGAGTTCATGGAGTCGTTTGCGGTGACGATCGCCAAATTCCTGCGCGACCGCAGACCCGATCCGGCAAAGGTGAATGTCAGCGGGGGGCACATCGCCAAGGGGCATCCGCTCGGCGCAAGCGGCGCGATCCTGACTTCGACCCTGCTGGACACGCTCGACGCGGTCGACGGAACGCTCGGCCTGGTGGTGGTCACCGGCGCTTCGGGCACCGGCGCGGCGATGGTGGTCGAACGACTCAACTGAAGAGCTGATGGAATCCTGAAATGACCGAAACGCTTGAGCACCTCATCGCTCGCCATGCTACAACACTCGATGCAGCGATCGACGCTATCGAGACTCGCAAGAACTGGAGCCCGTTTCGCGATTCTCCCAGCTCGAAATTTCATGCGCCGGGGAAACCCGGGGCTGGCAAGGCTGCATTCGAAACGCTGCTCGGCAAACCGTTCGACCTTCAGCAACCGGGCACGATCGGGCAGCTCGGTTCGGAGGTATCGCCCTTCACGCGGCAACCGCTGGGGATCACCTACCCTCAGGGCGATCCGGCTACCCTGATCGAAGCGGCACAGGCGGCGATGCCGGCATGGCGCAAAACCGCATCGAAGGCGCGCATCGCCTTGTGCCTGGAGATGGCGGAGCGGATTTACGATCGCAATTTCGAGATGGCGCATTCCGTGATGCACGTCGCGGGGCAAAGCTACACACAAGCGTTCAGCGGCAGCGGTCCGAACGCGCTAGATCGCGGGATCGAGGCGCTGGCCTATGCCGCCAAGGCAATGCGCGACGTATCGCCTTCGGCCAGATGGGAGCGGACCTTCGGCAAGGAAGATGTCGTGCTCGACAAGCAATACACGCTGGTGCCGCGCGGTATCGGACTGGTAATCTGCTGCGCGTCGTTCCCGACCTGGAATGCTTATCCGGCGATGTTCGCAAGCCTCGCAACGGGCAACCCGGTAATCGTCAAGCCACACCCGATCGCGATCCTGCCAATGGCCATTGCGGTGCAGGAATGTCGCCGCGTGCTGGCCGATTTCGGTTGCGATCCGAATTTGGTGACACTGGCGGTCGATACGTTGGAGCACCCCGTCGCACAGGAATTCATAGATCATCCCGCCGTTCAAATCGTCGATTTCACCGGAAGCCCGCGTTACGGCAGCCATCTCGAGCGAACCCTTACCGGCAAGCTGCTTTTCACCGAGACGGCAGGCATCAATTCGGTTGTCCTCGAAAGCTGCGAAGACCTTGCCGAGACAGCCAAGGCAATCGCGCGGGCAACCTGTCTGTTTTCCGCGCAAATGTGCACCAGCCCGCAGAACATCTATGTTCCCAGGAAAGGTTTCACGACGGCAACGGGGCCTGTTTCGTTCGACGATGTGGCGCAGGCGCTGGTTGCGGCGGTCGACGAAATCGCAGAGCATCCGGCCATGGCCGCCGGGATCATGGGCGCTGTGCAGGCCGAGCCAAGTTGCGATATCGTTCGACGACTGGAAAAAGAGGCTGAGGGACATCGCACTGCAAAGGTGCTGCGCCGCCCCACCCCCTATGAACATCCGGACTTCCCCGATGCCCGCACAATGACACCGCTGATCGTCGCGCTCCCGGCCGACAATGCAGCGCTCTATGCCGAGGAACATTTCGGGCCGGTGATGTTTATCATCGCAGCCGAATCCGGTGACGACGCGGTCGAGGAAGCAACGCAGCTAGTGCGCGAACACGGCGCCATATCGTCCTACCTCTATTCGACCGACGAGGCTTTCATCGCCCGTTCGCTGGATGCCTATACGGTTTCGGGCATGAATCTTTCGATCAACCTCCACGGCGCGATGTGGGCGAATTTCGCAGCCGCTTATAGCGACTACCATGTGACTGGGCTCAACCCGGCCGGCAATGCCTGCCTTGCCGACCTTGCCTTCGTCGCCGGTCGGTTCCGCATCGTCCAGAGCCGCCGACCGGCCACGCGTGAGGAGGTGGCCGATGCCGCATAAACCGGAAGACTTCATCGGGGCATGGAAGCTGGTCGACTGGCGGATCGAATATGATGACGGCGGCGTGACGCGCCCGTTCGGAGAGCGGGCACAGGGCTATATCGTCTATTCGGCGGATGGCACGATGACCGCCAGCATTGCCAAAGGGGACCGGCAGAAATTCGGTATTGCCAATGCCCGCAATGCCGCTTCCGCGCAAAAGTCGGCCGCCTTCGACAGCTATTTCCACTATGCCGGCCCATGGCGGATCGAAGGGGAAGAGGTCGTGCATGAGGTCGCCATGTCGCTTAATCCCGACATGACCGGAACCGAACAGCGTCGGCTGGCGCAGTTCGACGGTCAGGGAGGGCTTATCCTATCGGCTTACGAAGACATCGGCCAGGGCAGATCCCGCCACCACATTTTGCAATGGAGTAGCGCGGCATAGTAGCGCTTCGAAACTTCGCGAAAGCTACCGACAGGTGGGGCCGCAAGTTCGATCCTTGCCGCGCCCCCATCATCGGCCGGGCCGGTCCTGCTGACGAGCCAGCCCGAGTGGTTTCCGGCGTTATCGAGCGCTATCGCCAAGCTGGAGCGGTGGCATCTCGTAGCGGCCGTCCGATAGCTCCGCGCGGGGCTGATATGTCCGCATGAAGAGATGGAAGGGCGGCGATCCGGGTGGCGGACACGGCAGCCAGTTGCTGGTGCCACTCGCCGGCCGCTCGTGCTGGATATGCAGTATCAGCGAGCCGTCGTCTTCATAGCGCAGGCCAGGGGTGCGATTGCTGATCGCATAACGATCTATCGGGTTTTCGACGAGCGACCAGTCATCTCCATACATGGTCAGCGACCAGAAGGCATCGACGGGCGGTGTCTGCCCGGGCGGGAAGATCAACACATAGCTCTTGTCGCCGCTCAGAAGCTCTCCGTCCGGCCCCTGTCTCAGCGAGAAATACAGGCCTTCTTGCGGGACGAGGCAGCCGGGGCCGAGTTTCGCGACCACCGCGCGATCGAGAGGGTCTTCGATCCGCTGCGTGATCCCGTAGCTGACCTGCCACCCGTTCACGTCGCGCGTGTCGATCAGCCATCCGGCCCTGCCGTGGATGATGGCGTTGGCTTCGCTCGCCGCCTGATCGAGCAGGTCGACCAATTCGCCGTCCCCCGATTGGCTCGGTTTGGCCCCCGGCCGGATGCCAAGCGCGGTAAGCTCTTCCAGAAATGGTCCGTCTTCTTCAGGTGGTGGGTTCTCAAGCAATCCGGCGCACAGCTCGTCGAAATATCGCGCTCCAAGCCGCGCGGGCTGCGAGATCGGAAAATTGTCGAACGCATCGTCGATCGGGCGGTTGGGATTGGTGATCCTGGGGAAATCCGACAGCCCGGTGAGGGATAACCCTTGCTGAACTCTGAGAGCCTCCGCCAGATCGTCGCGATCCACCACCATCACGCGCGTTATGACCAGAACGTGGTTCGTCGGCGCATCGACGCGGATTGCACCCTCTGGCAAATCCCCTTCCCAGCCCGGCCCGCAAATTGCAAACAGGCCCGGCGCGGTGCCGGTGGTCCGTCGGCCGATATAGGAAAAACTGTTGAGATAGGCATCGTTGAGCTGGACGAGATAATAGCGGTCGTGAGCCTCGGGCACACTCAGCAATTGCGGCTGCGTGGTCAGGTCGAGCCACCCTATTCCGTATAGAGTATCGACATTCGGCAAGGGAACCAGGCTTTGCGGAGTACACAGTTCGGGCGTGCCGAAGAGCTGGTTGAACGGTAGTTCGAGCCGTTCGGCGAGTTCCAGATACATGCGTGTCTGAACCAGCGGGATACCCCAAATGTAGGCATCGATGGCCAGTTGCTTGAGCATCGCCGGATTGTCGGCTTCCAAAACGGTCATGCGCCTCTCCCCTGAGTGACAAAACGGTCGATGTAGGTTGCAAAGCGCTCTCCGATGGCCTCCTCGTCGAGGCCGAATTGGTCGGCGCTGTAGTCGTTGCGGCCATGTTTGTGCTGCGGGTTCGCAGCTTCCCACCCGCGCAGGAGGGCGGCTTTCTCTGCACTCATCGGTATTCCGGCAGCTTCGGCCACCGCGATGGCTGCGCCAGCGGCGTCGCTCTTGATACGATCGTATGGCAGATCGATGATCTGCAACTCATCGCCCAGACGATCGCGGGTCTCGAGATAGCTATCGGTCGCGCGTGCCCACCAATCGAGCATGCAGGCGCCGACGAAATGCGGATCGGGATCGTTCACCAATGCCGACCAGAGGGTGTGGGTCAGCTTGGCTAGGGACGGGATCGAAACTCTCGGATCGCGGTGGCACTGAACGATGGTTGCCTTGGGGAAACACCGGAGCAGTTCTTCCAGCGATGCGATATGCTGAACGTTCTTGCTGATCCAGCGACGCCCCCTGCGGCCACCGTCCTGCCATTGCAGGTATTGGTACATCCGCTTGAGGTAACGGTAATTGTCCATCCTCGGTCGCTGGATGACCCATTCGTAATACTGCACCGACGGCGCATAGATCGATGGCCACAGCCAGTCGTCGAATGTGGCATCGAACAGCAGGACGTCTTCTTCCGGCTCCTGCGCCGCCATGTGATGCGCCGCCGCCAGGTCGGCGTTCCCGTCCGAATGGAAGCCGATCGATGCCACCGCTGCTATGCGGCGGGTGGAATCATCGGCGCGCGTGCCCTCGAACGGGGCCGGATAGAGCATGCGCCACAAGGGCGTGCGCTGGACATCCTCATCGGGAAGCGCGGACAGGAGACGCTGCATCTTGGTCGTGCCAGATCGCGGCAGGCCGATGATTACGATGGGATCGTCGACGTCTTCCTCGAAAATTTCCGGATGGGCCGAAAAGTCCCGCTGGGTCCACAGGCGGTTCACCAGGCAGCGCAGAATATTGCGCCGAAATGCCACTTCGCCGGATTGCGATAGATTGCCATCGGCCCTGACGCAGCGCAGCAGCATTGCGAGCGGTTCCAGAAAGGCGAGGTCCCCGAAATCATCGTATCCCGCAAGCGCCCGTGCTTCCGCGAGCAGAGCGGATACCTCGCCGTCCGGCGCGGCCATGGCGGCGCGGCGATCGCCCGATGCGGTTGCGGATTGACAGGCCATGCCGGTCGTTGCCCCAAGCACCGCTACGAGGCCTGTGCCATGGGCGGGACCTCGGTCGGAACCGCAGCCTGCGCGGCCTCGGCAACGGAACCATCGCGTTCGCGGTTGCGCGCCTTCTGCATGATTCCGCGAAAGATGGTGAGCGGCTTGTCGGCCTGGGTGGCAAGCATTGGCACGCCCGATTCCTCGTCGAGATTGGCGAATTGGGCTTCGATGATGACCTTGTCTTCCCTGAAGGCGTGATCCGCCATGGCGATCATCTGCTGCGCCATCGCCCTATCCCCGAATGCCGCCCCCGGCCCCCAACTGAACAGCGTTCGCGACCTACGCATATCGATCGGAGTGACCGACTGGCACGAATAATGGGCGAACAGTTCCTCATCGACCGGATCGCCCCAATTCGCGGCCTTTGCCGCTCCCGTCCGGTGGAACGAGGTGCGCATCAGGAATATTCCCGGGATGTGGAATTCATAGCATGACCGGATATCGACGGTGTCCGACGCCGAGAGCTGCGGCAATGGCGGGATAGGGGGTGCCGCCTCGATCCAGCGCTCGACGCGAATGCCGCGATCGAGGAGCATGTGGCGAGGTTGGCGGTCGCTCCATCCCGTCGTCGCCCCGAAGGAATCCGCGTGGACGAAGGCGAGATGGGACAGGTCGAGCAGATTATCGTTTATCAGCTCGTAAGGCGCCTCGTAATCGAGCTGACCGGAACTCTGTACCCATTCCGGATCGTCGAAATCGCAGACGGGCGGAATAAGGCCGGGATCGCAGGCATCGCTGTGGCCCATCCATATCCATACCCAGCCGCCTTTTTCGACAAGCGGATAGCTTCTTACGCAGCTTCTGTCAGGAATCCGGTCCTGCCCGGGAATCTCGACACATGTCCCGTCCGGGCTGAATTTGAGGCCGTGATACATACAGCGTAGATCGTCGCCTTCGATCCGCCCGAGCGAGAGCGGTGCATGGCGGTGGGCACACCGGTCCGCCAGCGCCGCAAGATGGCCGTCGCTCCGGCGATACAACACCACGGGGTCGCCCGCGATCTTCCGACTTTCGATCCGGTCGGCGGGGAAATCGTGCGAGAAACCGGCTACGTACCAGCAATTCCTGACAAAACTGCTGCTGATAATTCCCATCGCCCATCGCTCCGCGAATGATGTCTCCTAGTCGGCCCCATCGGGTAGAGCATGCGTCACCCCCGCGCCGCCGAACCAATGAGCGAAGGGTTGGCGGTCCAGAGCTTTCGCTCAACTCGCCGGAAACTCGCTTTTGCTCAGCTTGGCGATCGGGTGCCAAGCAAGGCGGGGCAGCCATCGAAGGTGCCTAACGCGGCAACTTGAGCAGATTGGCGATATTGTTGCGCTGGATGGCGGAGGAGCCCCCCAGGATCGGCATGACCAGAATGTCGCGAACGTAGCGCTCCATATCGAAATCGCGGACATAGCCGTAAGCGCCCATGATTTGCTGGCAGGTCAGGACGATATCGCGGGCGGTATCGCACACGAAGAGCTTGGCCATCGAAGTTTCCGCCGCGGCAGGCTCTCCCGAGGCGACCAGTTCGGCTGCGTTGTAGGTCATCAGACGGCAGGCTTCGAACTTGGTCTTCACGTCGGCCAGCATATGGCGAACCGACTGAATGGTGCAGATGGGCTTGCCGAACTGGACGCGCTGCTGGGCATAGTCCCAGGCATCGCCCACGGCGCCGCGGGCAATGCCGAGCGCCATCGCGGCAACCTCCAGCTTTTCGATGTCGAGGCCTGGGCCGACAAGCTTTTGCCACCCCAGCCCCAGGCCTTCCTCGCCTCCGACAACGTCGCTTACCGGAATCCGCACATCGTCGAAACTGACATCGAAGGTGCCCCCGCCCTTGAGCCCCAGCGTGTCCTGCGGCGTCAGCGTCACTCCCGGGGCGTCGGGCCTTATGAGAACCAGCGAGAGATTGCGGTATTTCTCCTCCGGCGAACCGGTGCGTACCAGTGCGTAGATATAGTCCGAGATCGCCGCGCCCGAACAGAACCGCTTTGCCCCGTTGACGACCAACTCGTCGCCCTCGCGCCGGGCGGTGGTGCTGACGCTGGCAAGATCGGCCCCGACATCCGGTTCGGTGAAGCCGTAAGCGAACATCAGGCCTTCCTGCGCGACCTTCGGCAGCAGCGTCTCCTTCTGCTCGTCGCTGGCCACTTCACACAGGTTGAGGCCGGCATAGCAACTCGATTGGATATAGGCGCACCCGACCGCCATACTTCGCGAGCAAAGCTCCTCGATCACGAGGATCGTCGCGAGAATGTCGCGGCCCGAGCCTCCGTATTCCTCGGGTACGGTCAGGCCGGTGAGGCCGAGTTCGACCAGCTTGTCATGCACGTCGCGTGGAAAGCGGTTTTCCTTGTCCCAGCGCGAGACCCGATCACGCGGCATTTCGTTCTCGATGAAGCGGCGCAAGGTGTCGCGCAGCATCGTCAGATGTTCATTGTCCTCGGACGGCGCCATTCTCTAATTCCCGATATTGCTTCGGGCCGACGGGATGCAAAGCCGCTGGCCACATCGCGCTGGCCTACGAACGGCCATCCTCACTTCAAACTCGCAAATGGGGAGCGGCTCATCGCCCGGATGAATGCGGTTCGATGCGAGTTCAAGCTGAGCGGGAGCTCCTCTAGCCGCCAAGTCAGCCGCGCATCCTCAGGCCTCCCTGGGGCGGAGAGAGCGCGATCGGGCCACCAGACTCGGCAGATGGCCGACTTTCGGCAGGAGCAGGAATTGAAGCAACGCGGGATTACCTCATTCGGCGCCTATGTGCCGCGCCGAAGACTTCCACGCGAGGCAATCGCCTCGGCGGTCAGATGGGCCACACCTTCGAAGCCCGGTGCGGCCAAGGGGCATCGCGCGATCTGTTCTCACGATGAAGACAGTATCACGATGGCGGTCGCGGCAACGCGTCATGCGTTGGACGGCCTTGGCGGCTCCGGCGATCCGGGATCGCTGTTCTTCGCCTCGACCACCATGCCATTCGCCGATCGCCAGAATGCCGGGCTGATCGCCGCAGCAGCAGGCCTGGACGATGCTGCGGCATCCGCCGATATAGGCGGTTCGCTGAAAGCGGGTGTAACGGCGTTACGCCTGGCCCTGGAAGGGGCGGGAGACAGCCTCGTCGTCGCTGCCGACAAGCGGCGGACGAAACCCGGTAGCCCCCAGGAACTCAAATACGGCGATGCGGCGGCAGCCTTCTCGGTCGGCGAAACAGGGCTGCTGGCCGAATTCGTCTGCGCCCACGCCACTTCGGTGGATTTCACCGATCATTACCGCTCCAGCGGAGCGTCGTTCGACTATGTGCTCGAAGAACGCTGGGCACGCGACGAAGGGCTTTCTCGGATCATCCCTCAGGCAGTCACGGGATTGCTCGAGAAGGCCGGGATAGAAGCGACCGACATCGCCCATTTCGTGCCTGCGGGTCTCAATCCGCGCGATGCCAGTTCGATGGCTGCGGCATGCGGAATCGCGGCGCAGGCCATTCCCGAAGAGATTATCTCGAAGGCTGGCGACACCGGTTGTGCCCAGCCACTACTTTCGCTGACCCTCACGCTTCAGAATGCAGGTCCCGGCGAACTCGTTCTGTTGCTGGGCTACGGCCAGGGCGCCGAGCTGATCCTGTTCAGGACCACCGATCGCATCGGCAACGCCGCGCCACTGGTCGGCGCACGGGCAATGCTCGCCGATTTCGTGGAAGACGACAACTATCTGCGCTTCCTGTCCTTCAACGGCTTGGTCGAAATGGACTGGGGAATGCGCGCGGAGCGCGACAACCGCACGGCACAATCGGCATTCTTCCGACATCGCGACACGGTAACCGGCTTTGTCGGCGGACGCTGCACCGAATGCGACACACCGCAATTCCCGCGGACGCGGGTATGCGTGAACCCATCCTGCCGGTCGACCGGAACCCAAGTGAAGGAGCCGTTCGCCGACAAGCGCGCATCGGTCAAATCCTTCACCGAAGACTGGCTGGCCTTATCGTTCAACCCGCCCCTGATCTACGGCAACATCCGCTTCGACGGCGGCGGTGTGACGATGCTCGAATTCAGCGATTTCGCTCCGGGCGAGGTCGCAGTGGGGTCTCCGCTCGCGATGCAGTTCCGCATCAAGGACATCGACCCGCAGCGCGGATTCCGCCGCTACTGCTGGAAGGCAGTGCCGCCCGCAACTTGGACGGCCCCGCACCGTTCCCCCGCAAAGCAAGGAACGACACACCATGGCTGAAGGTATTCGCGACAAGGTCGCTATCGTCGGAATGGGCTGCACGCGCTTCGGCGAACGCTGGAATTGCAGCGCCGAAGACCTGATGGTCGAGGCATTCGAAGAAGCGCTGGCAGACGCCAATATCGAGCGCGATCGCATCGAGGCGGCCTGGTTCGGCCTGTCCTCCGACGATCAGGGCCCCGGCAAATCGGCCCTTTCGCTTTCCACCGCCCTTCGCCTGCCCAATATCGCCGCAACGCGCGTCGAGAATATGTGCGCCACGGGCACCGAAGCCCTGCGCGGCGCGGTCTATGGTGTGGCGTCCGGCGCCTATGATGTTGCCTTGGCGCTCGGTGTCGAGAAGCTCAAGGACACCGGCTATGGCGGCCTGCCGGAGAGGACCAAGGGCACCTTCGAGGATCTATGGTTCCCCAGTGTCACCGCTCCGGGCAGTTTCGCGCAGTTCGCCAGTTCCTATGTCGAGGCGCACGGCATCGATATGGAGCAGCTCAAGGAGGCGATGGCGCATGTCTCGTGGAAGAGCCACGAGAACGGCGCCAAGAACCCCAAGGCGCATCTGCGCAAGCGCGTGGACAAGGACAAGATCCTCAACGCGCCGATGATCGCCTATCCGCTCGGCCTGTTCGATTGCTGCGGGGTGAGCGACGGTTCGGCCTGCGCGATCGTAACCACTCCGGCAATTGCCGAAAAGCTGGTCGGCGAAGGGCCGATGGTAACGGTCAAATCGATGCAGCTCGCGCTCAGCAATGGTTCGGAAATCGGTTTCGATGGATGGGACGGTAGCTACGCTCTGACGACACGCCTGGCATCACAGCGCGCCTATCGCGAGGCGGGGATCGAAAACCCGCGCGAGGAACTCGATCTCATCGAAGTCCACGATTGTTTCTCGGTAACCGAACTGGTCACGATGGAAGATCTCGGACTGTCCAAGCCCGGCGAAGGCTGGCGCGACGTCCTGGCCGGGACCTATGACGCCGATGGGAAAGTGCCCTGCAATCTCGATGGGGGCCTCAAGTGCTTCGGCCATCCGATCGGGGCAACCGGCCTGCGCATGGTCTATGAAATCTATCTCCAGCTTCGCGGCCAGGCGGGCGACCGGCAACTGGACACGCCGAAGCTGGGACTGACGCACAATCTCGGTGGTTTCCCGAACAAGAACGTCTGCAGCATTTCCGTAATCGGCACCTGCTGACTTTCACCCCAATCCGGAGAAAAACTATGACCGACGCTTTCGGCCTCGAAGGCCGTACGATTATCGTAACCGGCGGCGCCCAGGGTGTGGGCCGTGCCCTTGCCGAATTCGGCCTCGCGCGGGGGGCCAACATCGCCTTGGTCGACATCAATGCCGAAGCACTCGAGCAGGCGCGCGACGAAATCGACAGCCCCAACCTCGCCTGCTTTGCGAGCAATGTGGCTGTCGAATCGGAAGTCGACGAATTGGTCGCCGGGACGATCGACCGGTTCGGGGACCTCGACGGGCTCATCAACAATGCCGGCGTGATCCGCGCGGCTCTGGCGCATGAAATGTCGCTGGAAACCTGGCAGAAAGTTATCGACGTCAATCTGACAGGCGCATTCCTGTGCCTTCGTGCCGTGGGCCGGGCGCTGATCGAGAAGGCGCAGCGCGGCGTGCAATCGCCCGGACGGATCGTCAACATTTCCTCCGACGCCGGGCGCCGCGGCACTATCGGTCAGATCAATTACGGGGCAGCGAAATCGGGCGTGCTGGGCCTGACGATGAGCGCGGCACGTGAATGGGCGCGTCACGGAATCACCGTGAACAGTATTTGCTACGGTGTGGTCGAAACGCCGATGACCGAAACGATCCGCAACGAGCGCTTCCGCGAACGCTATCTGGCGCAGATTCCGCTGGGTCGCTTCGCCGATCCCGACGAAGTATCGCCGGCAACCTGGTTCTTCCTGACAGACGCCGCGAGCTATGTGACCGGACAGCATCTGTCGGTCGATGGCGGCTTCCATATCGCCACCTGATCGTGCTGCCGCGATCGCCTTTCGGGACAAGTGAGCCCAATGCGAGATGTTGGTGACTGGGGCGCCCGCTAGGCAGGCGGGCATGTCACATGGCTCTCCGAACCAGCGGACCGGGAATAGCCCGGAAACGATCGCGTCAGGCGCTTTCGCCCGATGAATGCGCAATTCGAACCCATCAGGACGGCTTCCGGTACAAGCGCCTTGCGCGCCGATGTCCGCGCTTTCCTATCCGAGAGGATCGGCGAATTGCCGCCCGAGATCCGCGCACAAAGCTGGTCGGGGTGGGATGATGCGCTGAGCGCCGATATGGGCGCACGTGGCTGGATCGGCATGACCTGGCCAACGGCTTTCGGCGGACAGGCGGCAAGCCAACTGGAACGCTACACCGTTGCTGAGGAGATGCTCGCTGTCGGCGCCCCCGTCGCCGCCCACTGGATCGCCGACCGCCAGAGCGGCGCGCTGATCCTGAAATTCGGCAGCGACGATCTGAAGCGCGAATTGGTACCGCGGATCGCGACGGGCAAACTCTTTTTCTGCATCGGGATGAGCGAGCCCAATTCGGGCTCCGATCTGGCATCGCTCAGGACTCGCGCGGAAAGGGTGGACGGCGGCTGGTCGGTCAGCGGCTCAAAGATCTGGACCACTTTTGCCGACAAGTCCCAATTCATGATCGCCCTCGTCCGTACCGCCCAGCAAGACGCGCGGTCGTCGCGGGACGGGCTCAGCCAGCTTGTGGTCGATCTGTCGAGCGAGGGGGTGACCATCCGGCCGATCGAGGATCAGACCGGGGCGGCGCATTTCTGCGAGGTTTTCTTCGATAGTGTTTTCGTGCCCGACCGCATGCTGCTTGGCGAGGAAGGCCAGGGCTGGGCGCAAGTCACCGCCGAACTGGCGCTCGAACGAAGCGGTCCGGAACGGTTTCTCAGCAGCCATGTGCTGCTCGAATCGGTCTGCGAAACACTGAACGAGCAACCGGACGATGCGATGCTCGCACTTCTGGGCGAATGGGCCGCGGAGCTGTGGGTTTTGAGGCAGATGTCGCTTTCCGTCGCGTCTCGGTTGGAACGCGGTGAGGCGCCGATGCTCGAAGCCGCGATCGTTAAAGACCTGGGCGCACGCTACGAGCAGTCGATCGCGCGCGACCTCTCGGGAGCATTCACCGCATCGTCCTTCAGCGATGCAGGAGCCGGGATCGAACCTGTCCTGACCTATCTCATCGCAAGCTCGCCCTGCTTTTCCCTCAGAGGGGGAACGCGAGAAATCCTGCGTGGAATCATTGCCCGGGAGCTCGGCCTGCGATGAACGAACATCGGTCCATTCTCAAGGAGACGGTCGAGCGCCTTTTCGCCGATCTGGCGGCGGATCGAACCGCCGACCCTCGCGCAAGCTGGCACGCGATCGACGAGCTGGGTCTGCCCGGCCTTCTGCAATCACAAGAAGCAGAGGGCTTCGGTGGCGATTGGGAGGATGCGGGGGCGGTATTCAGGGCCAGCGCGATCCACCGGCTCGAAATCCCCGTGAGCGAGACAATACTCGCCTGTTCATGGCTGGCCGGGCTCTCGCTCAAATGTCCCGATGGCATGGGCGGTTTTCTCCTCCATTCGGTCGATCCCGCAGGTCCGGCGGGGCTCGAACGGATGCTGGCGGCCGGAAAACTGGATTGGGTCCTGGCTCTTGGAGACAAGAGCTGGCGACTGGTCGATCTGAGAGAGTTCGGTTCCACCACCAATGGCACGCGACCTTCAAGGGCAGAACTGATCTCGAAAGACCTCGGCGCTGCGCTCATCGCGGAAGGCCCACTGGACGGCGGGCCGCAGGATCATGCGCGCCAGGCCGCGTTGATGCGCGCGTGCCAGATGGCAGGCGCGATCGAGGCCATGGTAGCCCTCGCCATCGAGTATACCCGCGACCGCCAGCAGTTCGGCAGGTCGCTTTCCTCCTTCCAGGCCATCCAGCACCAGCTCGCCCTCGCAATGGAAGAAAGCGCAGCGGCATCCTGCGCGGCCGCGAGCGCCTGTCAGGCAATGGCGCTGGGCGACGCGGCATTCGAGGTCGCGGCGGCGAAATGGCGTGTCGGCAAGGCTGCGGATAGGGTCTTCGACATCGCCCATCAGGTGCATGGCGCCATAGGCTTCACGCGCGAATACGACCTGCATGAATTCTCGCTCAGGGCGCAGGAATGGCGGCGCGACTTCGGGAACGAGGGATATTGGGCGCGCGAGATGGCGAGAGCCGTTTTGAGCAACAGGCCCAAACCGCTCTGGCATTTTCTGACCGCAAGACACGATGCGATCCTCGCGGCCGAACGCGCGGGCGCGGGTTCATGAGCCCCTCGCCCGCCATTGCCGCGCTGACCAACTGGCGCGGACCAATCGCGCCGCGATGCCGCGCTCTGGCTCACTCCGATGCAGCCGGTGCGATTACCACCAAGACACGATGAAAGGACTGTCCGATGTCCATCAGCTACTCGCCCTATGACGAAAGCCTGTGGTCCCATCCTTGGGACACCTACAAGCGGATGCAGGATGAGGCGCCCGCCTATTACATCGAGGACCTCGACTGCTGGGCGCTGACCCGCTTCGAAGACATCTGGAAGGCGAGCATGGACCGCAAGGCCTACACGGCCACACACGGCACATCCCCCGATGCGCTGTTCCTGTCCGAAGCGCCGCAGCCAGAGGTGTTCCTGTTCATGGACCCTCCTGCGCATGGCCGTACCCGGGGGCTCATCGGGCGGTCCTACCTGAAGGACAAGATCGCACTGATCGAAGACCATGTCCGCGGTGTGGTTCGCACTGAAACAGCGCCCATGCTGTCGACGGGGGAGATCGATGTCTACCGGCTGGCCAGCCGGACGGCGCTCCAACTGATCGCCGCGTTCATCGGTCTGGAATACGAGGAAGCCTTGCGCATCCGCGGCTATATCGACCGGTTCTACCTGCGCGAGCCCGGTGTGCGCGGTACCACGCCCGAAGGTGCCCAGGCCTTTGCCGAGGCGCGTGAATACATTATGGGGCTGATCGAAAAGTACCGCCAGAACCCACCTGCCGAACACAGCCATATCGTCACCTGGCTCAATGCCGACGTCGACGGCAACCGGCTGACCGACGAGCAGATTTTCTTCAGCATCTTCGCCATGGTCATCACAGGCTCCGACACGCTCCCCCTGACCACGGCATGCACGGTCTACAATCTCGCCGCGAACCCTGACCAGCTCGGTATGGTCAGGGACGACCCGACGCTCTGCGCCGCCGCTTTCGAAGAGGCGGCCCGCTTCGATCAGCCGACAAACATGCTCGGCCGCAGGGTTTGCCAGGAGGTCGAACTTCATGGCGAGACCATGCGACCGGGGCAGTCTGTTCTGTTCCTGTACGCCGCGGCGTGCCGCGACGAGCGCGAGTTCGACGAGCCCGACCGCTTCGACATCACCCGCCGCCAGCGCCGCAATCTTTCGTTCGGCACGGGCCTGCACTTCTGCCTCGGCCAGCATCTCGCCCGGCTCGAAGGGCAGGTCCTGCTCCAGGAAATTCTGGCTGCTGTCGGCGATTTCGAAGTTCGGCACGATCGCTGCGAACGGATTCGCGGAGAATTCCTCCAGGGCTTCTGCCAGCTACCGATCTCGTTCAAACCGCACGCGAACTGAAATCTTGATCGAGAACCTGACGGCTGCCGCGCTGACCGATCTGCTGCACGAAAGCACGCGCCTGTTCCTTCCGGGCACCACCGGCGAACCGCTTGCGCTGCGCAACCGGCTCGAGGAACATGAAGACAGCCTTGGGCATCTGTCGGTGCTGACGAACTTCGTCGCGGGCCTCAACGATTTCGCCCATCCCGTCCTGACCGGTGCGATGGAAAGTGCAGGCTTTTTCCCTGCATCGGAACTCCCGGCCTATCGTCAAATCATCGCGACCTATTCCGGCATCGGCCGGCAGCTTGCGCAATTCGCACCGGACATCACCTTCGTTCCGACCACCATTCCCGACGCACGCGGCTATGTCGGTTGCGGCCTGTCCGCCGAGTTCGTGCGGGATGCGCTCGAAACATCCGGGCGGGTCGTCGCGCTTGCCAACCCGGCCCTCCCTCGCCTGATCAATGGCGACCTCATTCACCGCGACGAATTTTCGGCAATTTTCAATGACGAAGCAGCACCGCTGGCGCTGGCGTCGGGCGGTACCGACCCCGACGATATCGGTGACGAAATCGCACGAAACGTGGTCAGCCTCGTCGATGATGGCGCGGCGATCCAATGCGGCATTGGCAAGGTCCCGAGCCTTTTTCTCAAGCATTTGAGATCGAAGAAGCGGCTTCGAGTCCACTCCGGCATCGTAACGGAATCCATCCGCGGACTCGTCGAAGCCGACTCGATCGACAGGGAATTCCCGATCGTGTGTGCCACCATCGCCGGATCGCACGCGTTCTATTGCTGGCTGGATGGGCGGGAGGACTTCCTCCTCAATCCGGTGCGACATACCCATAGCGCGTCCATATTGTCGCGGATCGAGAAATTCGTGGCCGTAAATTCGGCGCTGCAGGTGGACCTGCTGGGGCAAGTCAACTCCGAGGGTTTCGGAGCGAAGCCGATAAGCGCGCCGGGCGGATTGCCCGAATTCTGCCGGGCCGGTCATCAATCCTCGGGAGGATGTTCGATCATTGCCCTTCCCTCGACGGCTTCACGCGGCAAACGATCGCGGATCGTGTCTTCGTTGGCCTCGACATTGCCGGTCACCATCGCGCGAACCGATGTGGATTTCGTGGTCACGGAATACGGGATCGCCGACTTGCGCGCAAAGACAGCGAGCGAGAGGGCTGCCGAGCTCGTGGCGATCGCGCACCCCGACTTCCGAGCCGCTCTGATCGAAGCGGCACCCTGATCAGAACTCCAGCGGCAGGCCGAGCTCGCGCCTCGCGATGATGTTCTTCTGAACTTCCGAAGTGCCCGCACCGATCGTGTCGAGTGCAGTGGCGCGATAGGACCATTCCCACTTCCCGCCGGCGGGAGCGTCGGGATCGGCCTTGTGCAGCAGGCCATCCGCGCCAAGCCTATCGATCGCGAAGTCTGCCAGCTTCTGGTGGAGTGCCGTGCTGTAGAGCTTGCACATGGCGGCCTCGATCGTGGGGACGCGCCCCTGCGAGGAGGCGTAGATAACGCGGCGCTGCAGCATCTTGGCCATCTGAACGTCGGCCGTAAGCCGTGCGAGGCCGTGCCGGACCTCTGTGGACGCGTCCAGGCGCTCGCCATTGCGCTTGGTTTCGCCGAGCAACCCTTTGAGCACCTTGAGCTTTTCCTCTAGGGGGCTGTAGGTGTAGAAGGTGAAGCGTTCGTAATCGAGCGCTTCGCAAATATAGGGCCACCCCCGGTTCAACTCGCCGACCAGATAGTCTTCCGGGACGAAGATGTTGTCGAGAAAAACCGCGTTGGTGACATGCTCGCCCATCGTTTCGATCGGCTGGATCGTGATCCCCTCCTGATCCATCGGCAGAAGAAACAGGCTGATGCCCTTATGCTTCGGCGCATCGAAATCGGTCCGCGCGGCGAGCCAGTACCAGTCCGCGAAATGGGCCGAGGTGGTGAACATCTTCTGACCGTTGAGCATCCATCCGCCTTCGACGCGTTCCGCGCGCAGCCGCAGCGATGCCAGATCCGATCCGGCATGGGGTTCCGAATAGCCGAGAGCAAACTCGACATCGGCCGACAGGATCTTGGGCAGGAACTCGGCCTTCAACTTGTCGGACCCGTGCCGAATGAGCGTCTGCCCCACACATCCGACCCCCTTCCCGATCAGGGGGGCACCGACGCGCGAAAGCTCTTCGTTGAGGAGATATTCGTAGATGCCCGGCTTTTCCTGCCCGCCATATTCCTTTGGCCAGGACATGCCGAGGTACCCCCTGCGCGCCAGTTCCTTGTTGAAGGCCCTGCGCGCCGGTGTGTCCGCCAGAATGGAATCCGATTCGCGTTCCGGGCACATGATGTCGTCCGCATCCGGCCATTCCCGCACCTCGGCGAGAAACTCCCGAACACGCGCGACGAACGCTACCTGATCGGCATCGAAATCGAAATTCATGGCGGGGTTCCCGTGCAGACTATTTGGTGAGATATTTGACGAACGCGTCGGAGAGCTGCTGGACGAGCTGTTCGTCGGTGATCGCTGGGGAATTGTTTTCCAGATAGGCGTCGATACTGCCGACGATAATGTGTTCCGATACGAACATCGCCACTTCGAGATCGTCGACGTTTATCTCCGCGCGGTGCTGCTGATAATAGGCCCGGATCGTATGATAGAGGAACTTCTCCGTCGTAACCGTGCGCGACAGCCTGCCCAGCTTGGGGACTTCACGGGGCAGGCGCAGGAAGATGAAGCTGTATTGCTTCCGTGTTTTCAGGATCGTCTCGATGATGGCCTGCGCCGAATCTTCGAGCGGCTTGGCCATGTTTTCGATCAGGCAATCACGCAGGACCTCTGAGGCATTGATGACCGCGTTTTCGACCAGTGCCGCGGCGATGGCTTCCTTGCTGGAAAAATACTGGTAGAGCGAACCGATGCTGACGCCCGCCACTTCGGCAATGTGGTTGGTGTTGGCGGCATCATAGCCGCTTTTCATGATAATGGATTCGGCCGCCCGCAAAATGCAATCCACGGTGAATTGTGCGCGCTGCTGCTTAGGCACCTTACGCGGTGCGAGCTGAGCATCCAATACCGTCATATCTCCGTCTCCCATTCTTATCGACCGCCATTATCGCCGGGGCATTCGAACCAGCTTTGCGCTGTTTCCAGCGGCGCCTGCCGCCCCGTCCCCACTCATTCCCGCGGCGGTCTGCGAGAGTATCAGAAAAACTGAAAATTTGCTCACATTGAACTCGCTTTATGGATTTTCGGGCCGCTTCAGGGTTGGACGAAGCACAGTTCGGCCTGCAAAATCGACCCGTTCACCACCGGATTCCGCGCGGCAAAAAGCAGCATGCGCGCAATCTCGTCCGGGTCGATGAGCCGTTTTTCGTGTACCAGCGATTTGAGGTATTCGGTCGCCTCTCCGCCATATTCGCGCAGCATTTCGGTATCGGTGAAACCGGGGCAGACACAGGCTGTGTGGATGCCCGTCCCGCCAAGGTCCTGCGCCGTGCTTCGCATCAAACCCACGACCGCATGTTTGCTCGCCACATAGGCCGCCAGCCCTTTGCTGGCACGCTGGCTCAGCGTGGATCCGACATAGATGATCGACGATCCGGCCGACTGGTGGGGCAGCACCAGCCGATTGAGGATCGATGGAGCCACAACCGCCAGTTCGAGCGTCTTTCGGAAATCGCCCGCATCGACCTGGTCGATAGCGCCGGGCAGTTGAATGGCCGAGTTGTGGATCAGGCTGATCTCGCCCGATCCAGCCAGCGCCGCATCGAGCTCTTCCTTGATCCGCTCGGCCCAGTCCGGGCTGGCCAGATCGGCAGTGATGTCCACCGCCCCCTCAATCGGGATCGGACTGCGGGATATGTTGACGATGCGATAGCCATGTTCCGCGAAGAGCCGCGCTGTTTCGAGGCCGATCCCCCGGCTGGCACCGGTGATGACGAGGGTTGCGGGTGCTTCTGACGTCGGCATGTTCAAGCTGTCTCCCCAGTTTTCCGTGCCATACTGGCCGGATCCTCGAATAGCTCAATGGCATTCCCGTCGGGATCGCCCACGATGGCCGCCCTTCTATCTGCGGGCAGCTCGACGATTTCGGAGTAGATTGGAGCCCCAGCATTGCGGCATCTCTCGAGTGTCGCACGCGCATCGTCCACGGGAACCGTGATGTAGCGAATACCGGCCTGCGAGGCCCATCGTTCCGGATCGGCACTCGGTGTCGGTGGCGCGGCCGGCACGTAGAGTTTCAGAATGCTGCGGCCATAGGCGAGTTTGATCAGCGTATCCGGCCCGACCGGGATCGTCGCAACGTGCTGCAATCCCAGCACATCCTGATAGAATCGCTGCATGGGTTCGGCATCTCGCGTTACAAAACCGACATCGAACGCGCGGTGTTCCAGTGCTGTTTCCATTGCAATCTCCCCTATTGCCGACGAAGAATGAGGGCACCATTGGGGGTGCTGTCGCAGGTGCTGATGAAGCAGTTTCGTGCATCGGAAACCTGGTTCGGCGAGGTTCCCCTGATCTGGCGTACGGCCTCGGTCACCAGATTGGCGCCGTGCAGATAGACTTCCGAAAGGCTGCCGCCCGAAGTGTTGACCGGAAGCTGCCCCCCCGCTCCTAGCGCGCCGGACGCCGCCATTTGCGCGGCCTCGCCGCGCCCGCAGAAGCCGTAGTTTTCGAGGCTGAACAGTACCAGCGGCGAGAAGGCGTCGTATATCTGCGCGACATCGATATCCGGCGGTGCCAGATCGGACTGGCGCCACAGGTTCCGGGCCGTCGCCGACGAGGAACTGACGAACGGATCGGCCCCGTGATAATTGGTCATCAGCTGGTGTTCGCGGCTCATCCCCTGCGAAAAGGCATGGATCAGCACCGGACGATGTCTGCAATCCGCAGCCCGATCCTCCCCCGTCAGCACGATGGCAATGGCCCCGTCGCTCTCCAGGCAATTGTCGAACAGGCACAGCGGATCGGAGATCATCCGGGCACCGAGATAATCGTCCAGATCCATTGCCTTGTCGCGCATGAGAGCATCGGGGTTGCGCCTGGCATAGGCCCGCTGGGTCAGCGCAACCGCAGCGAGCTGCTCGCGTGTCGCCCCATGATCGTGCATGTAGCGCCGCATGAGCATGGCCACCTCGTCCACCGGACGCGACAGGCCGTGCGGGCGCGACCATTTCCAATGATCGCCGATCCTCGGCTGCACGCCCGCCCATTGCCGTTTGGAAGGGTCGCCGCGCTTGCGGGACCGCCACACGACACCGACTTTCGCGATGCCGAGCGCGATCGCCATGGCAACCTGTCCGATCGCGCCGCAAACCGCCCCCCCGCCATGCGCCACCTGACTGAAGAAATGCAGTTCTCCGAAGCCCAGATTGCGCGCGATCTCGAACTCCGGAGTCGTTTCCTGCGTGAAGCATCCCAGAGCGTCCACGTCTGACGCGTCTATCCCGGCATCGTCCAGTGCGTTACGGATCGCCATGCACGCCAACTGAAGCTCCGTGTGCTCCAGGTTCTTGCCGAACTCCGTCTGCCCGATACCGACGATCGCGGTCCGGTCTTTCAGGGCGGCGCGATCGCTCACGCCTCTTGTCCCTGCGCCGAGACGCCATCATGGAAGGGATAGGGTTGCCCAAGCATGCCGAGAGGCCCGAACTGGCTGGCAAGTTGCGGCAGGAAGTGATCCTGCAACGCCTCGAGAGTCCAGCCCCCCTCCCGGATCAGCGTCTTGCCATAATGCGGCTGGACCATATGCGCGACACGTTCCCCGCCCGATCCGAAGATCTGACCGCTGACACTTTCCGCCAGATCGCTGCACAGAAAGGCGACCAGATCGCCGTTGAGGCCGGGATCGACGAACGGCAACGGTTTGCCCGCGAACGTATCCGACATGCGTGTGGTGCCCGTCGGGCCGATTGCATTCACGCGGATGCCGTACCGGGCAAGCTCGAGCGCCCAGCTATAGGTCATCGAGGCGATGGCGCCCTTGGCGGCCGCATAGTTGGTCTGGCCGAAGCTGCCGAAATGTGCGCCCGATGTCGTGTTGACGATCGCTCCGCCGCGACCCGCCTCTCGCATTGCCAGGGCGGCGGTCTGGCTGCACCAGAAGGTGCCTTTGACATGAACCTGCCAAACGGAATCGAATTCCTCGTCGCTCATTTTGAGGAAGGATCGGTTGCGCAGGTTTCCGGCATTGTTGACCAGAATATCGACCGCGCCAAACGCATCGACACACTGCCCTATCAGGGCCTCGGCGCCCCCGCGCGATGCGATATTGGCATCGCTGGCCGCAGCCTTTCCGCCCGATGCCTCGATGGCCTCCACAGTCTCCGCCGCGACACTGCGATCGATATCGTTCACGATCACACTGGCACCGCAGCGCGCCAGAGCCAGGCAATGCCCCTTGCCGATGCCGCGTCCGCCACCGGTCACGATGGCGGCTTTCCCATCGAGAATGCTCATGACACTTTTTCCTTCCTGTCAGCGGCGATGCGCGATGGTATTGTGGCCACGGGGCCGGCCAGGCTTGCCAGCAGGCTGCCCCGCATTTCCTCGAGCGCCGCGATATGCTCGTCCTTCACCGTGTCGTATCCGCGCACGAGTTCCGGCCAGCTCGCGATCTCGGTCGCAGCTTCGTATCGCTTGGCGTCCAACCGCTTGATCACCATGGCGATGTCGCTTTCATATTGCGCGATGAGCCCCCGTTCCATTTTGCGATGGGCCGCATAGCCAAACGGATCGAAAGGCGTGCCGCGCAGCCGCTTGAAGCGGGATAGCAGCTTCAGCGCGGGCAATATCCAGCTACCGAACCGGCGTTTGGGATAACGCCCGGTAACCGGATCGCGCCGCTGCAGGATCGGCGGGGCCATGAGGAATTCGATCGAGTATTCGCCTTCGAATTCTTCCGCGATCGCGTCGCGAAATGCCTCGCTGCTTAGATGGCGGGCGACTTCATACTCGTCCTTATAGGCCAACAGCTTATAGTAATATCGGGCCACAGCGGTCGCGAGCCGACCATCGTTCCCGGCCAGGGCGCTTTCCGCGGCGCGCACTTGCGCTACGAGATCGACATATCGCTGCGCGTAGGCCCGATCCTGATAGGCTTCGAGTTCCCGCGCATAGTCGGCGATCAGATCGTCGAGCGACACGGACTGCGGATCGGCGGTATTCTTCGCCGCGACCAGCTCCGCGACGAGAGTCGGATCATGCGCCAGCAAGCGTCCCCAGGCAACGGAAGCACGGTTCATCTCGACGGCGGCACCGTTCAGTTGGATGGCGCGATCGAGGGCGTCGAGCGAAACCGGCAGCCATCCGCGCTGCGCCGCAAACCCCACGAGCATGAGATTGGCCGCCACTTCGTTTCCTGTCAGCGCGTAGGCCAACCGGCCGGCTTCGATGAACTCGGAATCGGCCGAACGCTGCGCGATAGCCCGCTCCATCTCGTCCGTGCCGAGATCGAGATCGGGGTTGGTCGCGAAGTCCGAAGTGGGCGCCACCCGGCTGTTGACCACGGCTTTCGTCATCCGCTTGCGCATCCGCCCAAGCACATCGGCCGATGCCGTTACCACCATGTCGCTGCCGATCACCAGATCGGCACGGCCGATCCGGCTTGTCTTGAGCGCCTGCGGCGAATTGGCGACCTTCACATGGCTCGTCACCGGGCCATTGCGCTGCGCCAGACCGGTCACATCAAGGACCGACGCACCCTTGCCTTCCAGATGCGCCGCCATGCCGAGGATTGCCCCCAGTGTGACCACGCCGGCCCCACCGATACCGGTCACCAGCAGGCTGAACGGCGAGGCGGTGGATGCCGCTTCGGGCACGGGCAGCGCATCGACATATCGCGTGTAGTCCTGCTGCCCGTCCGACCGCTTGCGCGGCTGCCCGCCATTCACGACGACGAAGCTGGGGCAATAGCCATCCGTGCAGGAAAAATCCTTATTACAGGCCGACTGGTTGACGCGCCGCTTGCGCCCGAACCGCGTCTCGACAGGCTCCAGTGCGATGCAATTCGATTGCACCGAGCAATCGCCGCAGCCTTCGCATACGCGGGTATTGATGAAAGGGCGCGAATCCGGATCGGGCGCCAGCCCCCTCTTGCGCCGACGCCGCAATTCGGTGGCGCAATTCTGATCGTAGATGATCGCCGTCACACCCGGCGTATCGCGCATCCGGCGCTGGACCGCGTCCATCTCGTCGCGGTGGTGGATGGTCGTACCCGGAGCGAAATCTGCGTCGGGCGAATAGGTATCGGGCTCGTCCGAGACGATGGCAATTGCCTCGACACCTTCCGCGTGAATCTGTCGGCTCAACGTATCGACCCGCATCTGGCCCGCTATTTCCTGCCCGCCCGTCATGGCGATCGCATCGTTGGCGAGGATCTTGTAGGTGATGTTGACCCCGGCCGCGACCGCCGCGCGAATGGCGAGCAGGCCCGAGTGATAGTAGGTCCCGTCCCCCAGGTTCTGGAAGATATGATCGGTGCCGGTGAAGGGCGAAATGCCGATCCAGGGCGCGCCTTCGCCGCCCATCTGGAACAGGGTCGGCGTGTTCCGCTCGGGCAGGAAGGTGGCCATCCCGTGGCAACCGATGCCGCCGAAGGCCACGCTGCCATCGGGAACTTTGGTCGACCGGTTGTGCGGGCAGCCTGCACAGAAGCTCGGCATTCGGGCCAGTGTGGCCGCCGGCAGAGCCGGAGGCGCGCTTTCCGCCTCCAGACCATCCAGCGCCGCGCGGAGGCCGTCATCTCCGGTCAAAGCGATGAGTCTCGCAGCGATCGACCGCGCGGCGATGAGTGGGGTCGTCTCGCCCACCGCCGGGACCAGCGGCGATCCGTCCGGGTCTATCTTTCCAGTCAGCAGCGGCGCATTTGCGCGGTTGACGAACAGGCTGGCGATCTGGTCCTCGATCACCGGGCGTTTTTCCTCGACCACCAGGATTTCGCGATGACCCTCGGCAAACTCGCAAAGCGTTTCAGGCTCCAGCGGCCAAGGCATCGCCACCTTGAACACCGAGACACCCAGTTCCCTGCACCGCGCAGCATCCAGGCCGAGGTCCTCGAGCGCCTGCATGACGTCGAGATAGGCCTTGCCGCTGGTCACGATGCCCAAAGTGCGGGATGGTGCCGCAATCGCCTCTCGATTGAGCCGGTTGACCCTGACATATTCGAGCAGCGCGGGGATGCGCTGATTGTACTGGCGATCTTCCGCTTTGAGGGCCGGGACGCCCCAACGCGCGGCCAGTCCCTCGCCATCCCTGTCGGGAATCGTGATCGATGGCCGGTTCGGGTCGATATCGACCGATGCGCTGCTTTCGATGATATCGGTAACGCATTTCATCCCAATCCAGCAGCCCGAATGGCGAGACATGGCAAAACCGTGCAGGCCGAGATCGAGATAATCCTGCACCGACGACGGGTTCAGGAAAGGCATCCCGAAATGGATGAAGGCGTGGTCGCTCTGATGGGCCGTGGTGGACGATTTCGCGCCATGATCGTCTCCGGCGAGGACCAGCACGCCGCCATTGGGTGCGGAACCCGAATAGCTCCCGTGCTTCAGCGCGTCGCCCGAACGGTCCACGCCCGGACCCTTGCCGTACCAGATGCCGAAAACACCGTCATATCGCGCATTGCCGAACAGGCCGACCTGCTGCGAACCCCAAACGGCGGTGGCGCCGAGATCCTCGTTGATCCCCGGCTCGAAATGGATGTGATGCTCTTCGAGCAGTTCGGGCACCTGATTGAGCGCGATGTCGTATCCACCGAGCGGCGACCCGGTGTAACCCGATATGAAGCCCGCAGTATTGAGCCCTGCGTCGATATCGCGCTGGCGCTGCATCAGCGGCAGGCGGACAAGCGCTTGCGATCCCGACAGGAACACGCGCCCCGAACGCTGGGTGTACCGGTCTTCGAGGCGATACTCCAAATCGATACTTGTTTCGGTCATGACGCGGCCGCTTGCATCCGTGCCCGCGCCGTTTCGCTCGCCTCCACCACGGCTTCGACAAGTCCGTCATGCCCCCACACGTCACCTTCGCAGAATTCGTTCGGCGACCAGCTTTCATCGAGCAACTTGCCCCCGCAGCCGACCTCGACATCGAACCCGCCCGGCGCGCGCATATAGAACGACAGCATGCCATCGTTCCGGTGCCGCCCGAGCGTGCTGACCACATCGAGGCCATATCGCTTCGCGCGGTCCAGCGTCTTTCCGACATCGTCGATATCGGTCATTTCGACGAGCATGTGCTGCAGCACGTTGCCCGCCCCCATATCCACCATGGCGATGCTGTGATGGCGGGCATTGCAGCGCAGGAACTGCAGCGCTGCATCGGGACCGAAGCGGATGTAATCGGACAGCTTGAAGCCGAGCACACGCGTATAGAAATCGAAGCACTTTTCCTGATCGTCGACGAAGAGATTGAAGTGGCCGACCCCAAGCGCCCCGGCGACGAATTTCAGGTCGGGAACGGGCGAGGCGAAATTGTAGTCGGTCGTCGGGCCGTAATAGAGTTCGAGCTGGTTCCCGGACGGATCGGCGCAATAGGCAATCCCCGTCACGGCCCGCGCCAGGGCATCCGCAGGCGTCCCTTCGCGCACCTCGATACCTTCGGCGCGCAATTCCGCCACCGCAGCCGCCAGCTCAAGATGCCCGTCCAGTTCGAGCCCGAAATAGAGCAGCTTGCCGTCTTCCTCGCTTTTGTGGACCGCCACGCGCCATTGGCGTTCGTCCATCTTGAGATAGACCGATCCATCCTCGGCAACCCCTTCGGGACGCCCTGTGTCGGGGCGCGGTTGGCCCGGTTCGCCCCAGCCTTCGCCAGGCACGGCGCGGGCAGGCATCATGCCAAGCACCTCGACCGCGAAATCCCGCCAGGCACCGGGATTCGCCGTGCCGATACCCACATATCCGAGCGATTTGATATTCATGGCTTTTCTTCCCTTTCAGAGAGGGCGCAGGCCGCATCCGGGACCCAGCAGGGCAGAGCGACATCCTCCGCCAATCGAACAAATGTGAGGCGCATCCGGTCGCCGATCGCGATCTCGGCCGGCGCGACCGAACCGATGCCTTCTTCCGCGGAGGCGACGATCGCCCCCACCATCCTGATCCCCGGGAACCCATCGGGTATGATCAGCCCCACGATGTAGGGGGCGAGCGGGGCGAAGGCGGGGAGCAGCGGCGGGTGCGGCACCACGTAGGACCACAACTGCCCGGTCGGCGCGCATTCCTGCCAGCCCAGCTCCATCGAGCGACAGGCGGGACACATCGCTCGGGGCGGGTGTTGGCGGTGCCCGCATTGCGTGCAGGTCTGGACCAACAGCCGGCCTTCGTCGCAAGCTTGCCAGAAAGCCCGGTCGACGGGATCGTCCACGATCGGAAGGGGTATGCTTTCGATCATCGGCTCATGCCCGGTACAGCAGCTTCCAGTCGAAGCAGACCGCTGGTTTTTCGGAACCGACCACATGGATCGCGACGCTCACGGTCAGCATGGTGCCGCCTTTTTCCTCGGCCACCGCGGAGACTTTCGTTCGGCCGTGTATCCGTGCCCCCGAGTGCACCGGCGACACGAACCGGACATTGTCGAGCCCGTAATTCAGAGCGCTGCCATGACCGACTATGGCCAGGTCGGAACTGTTCTTGATCACGCTGGAAAGCGCCAGAATCAGGAAGCCATGCGCAATCGTGGTTCCGAGAGGCGTTTCGGAAGCGCGTGCGGGATCGACATGAATCCACTGGTGATCGCCGGTCATTTCGGCGAATTCGTCGATCATGCGCTGGGGCACTTCGATGGCAGGGCTCCACGCCCCGAACTCGCCCCCCACACGTTGCGCCAAGGCGTCGAGATCGTCGTACCGGATCGTATCGTTCGTCATGTCGGGATGGGTTCCTGCTTGTGCATGGCCGATCGCGCGGCAAGGCATTCGCGCGCCTTGCGCAGCTCGGTTTCGACCGCGATGTTCATCGCCCGGACGGCGGCGCCGTTGAGAGTGGATTTGATCGCCGCCAGCGTTGCCGCGTCGGCGGTTTCGAATGTGGCTGCGAGCCGCATGGCCGCATCCTGCAACCGATCGTCCGCGACCACTTCGCCGATCAGCCCGGCCCGAAGGGCAGCCCCGCTATCCAGAACCGCGCTGCCGAAGATGATTTCGCGCGCGGCGACATCCCCGACAATCCTGGGCAGCAGGAAAGTCGATCCCATTCCCGGCATCAGGCCGAGACGTGCGAAGGGGAAAGAGAAACTTGCGCTGTCCGCGGCGATCCGGAAATCGAGCGGCAGCAGCATGGTGCAGCCAAGCCCGACCGCCTTGCCATTGATCGCCGCGATGGTCGGCTTGGCGATCGTCAGCAATTCGGTCGCGAACCCGCCGATGAAATCCTCTTCGCCGAGGCGCAGCCCGTTCTGCCCCTTCTCGCCGTTCAGGAAGTTGCGATCGGCGCCGACACAAAAGGCCCTGCCCTTGCCGGTCAGGACGATGGCGCAGACCTCGCTGTCGGACGCCAGGGTGCGGAATGCGTCGACCAGCTCGTCCCCCATATCGGGCGTATAGGCGTTGAGCACATCGGGCCGGTCGAGGCGGATAATCCCCGTCCTGCCGATCCTGTCGACCTGCACCTGCTGCTTACCCGTCATCGCGCGCCTCGGGATCGTAAGCGGCCCATTCGGGCGGGCGACGCTCCAGAAAGGCGTCGATCCCCTCCTGAAAATCGGGTCCGCGATTGTGCGTTTCGATATCGCGCCAAGCAGCATCCAGGGATTGCGACAGCGGCAGTTCCAGCGACCTCCAGATCGCCCGCTTGGTCCTCGCCATCGCGGATGGGGAATTGGCTGCGATGAGGGCCGCGAGTTCGCGCGCTCGTTCCATCAACTGAGATGCGGGGACGACTTCGCCGACCAGGCCCAGCTCGCATGCGCGCGCGGCGGACATGGTATAGCCGCGCCCGACCAGCGCCAGCCGCAAGACCGCTTCGAGCGGAATCTTGCGGGCCAGTGCCACCGGCTCCAATCCGGCGACCAGCCCGCTGCTGACGTGGCTATCGCAGAATGTCGCCTCATCGCTGGCGATGACAATGTCGGCATCGGCTACGAAATGCAGCCCGCCTCCGACCACCTGCCCGTTGATCGCGCAGATCACCGGTTTCCAGACATTGTTGCGCAGCCCGGTCCAGGCCATCGCGCCGTGCCCGTCGCTCTCCTCGACAGGCGGAAGGTCGGCAAGATCGGCGCCGGTGCAGAAGGCCTTGCTCCCCGCCCCGGTCACAATCGCCACGACAACCTGCGGGTCACGCCGGATTGCGGACCAGGCTTGCGGCAATTCCACATGCATCCGGTGGTTGACCGCATTGCGCCGTTCGGGGCGCTGAAGGCGCAACTCGGCGACGCCGTCGCGGACCGAATAATCGAGTGTCTCAAACACCCGCATGCCCTCCGCTCGCATCGAGACGGGAAATTTCCTCCGTCAGCCAGGCCTCGCTGCCATTGAGGATCTGCCATTGCTTGGCCCGGCGGTAGAAAAGCTGAGGATCCGCTTCGGTCGTGTAGCCAAGCCCGCCATGGACCTGGATGCCGAGCGCCGATGCCCGCCGGAAAATGTTGCAGGCCTGCAGTTTCGCGATCGCCGCCTCGAGCGCGTAGGGCCGCGCCTCGTCATGCATCCAGGCCGCATTGCGATAGAGCACACGGGCGCCTTCGATCTCGACGATTGCATCGGCGAGATAATGGGCGATGGCCTGAAACGCCCCGATCGGCTTGCCGAAGGCTTCGCGTTCCTTGGCATAGGCGGTGCTGATTTCGTGAATCCGCCGCGCGGCGCCGGTTGCAGCCGCGGCGATGACGACGCAGGCCTTGGACATCGCCGCCCGCCAGGCTTCTGTCGGATCGGCGCCATCGGCGAAAACCCGCTCAGACGGAACGAAGACATCTTCGAATTGCACTTCGAAACAGGGCTCGCTCGCCATGGTCTGCTGCCTGCGCAAAGTGATGCCGTCGGCCCCGGGGGATACGGCCAGGGCGACCACGTGGCCGCCTTGTTCATCGCGGCCGAAAACAATGAGATCGTCGGCGATGCTGGCGAAGGAAACGAAGTGTTTCGTGCCCGAAATCCGCACGCCCTTCGGATCGCGGCGGAGCACGGCCTGCTGGTCGCTCAGATCTTCGCCCCTCCCCGCCTCGCTCGATGCGATCGCGACGATGCGCGAGCCATCGGCGATTCCCGGCAACAGTGCCGCCGACAGGGAAGCGTCGCCAGCCGCCTCGATGAAGGATGCAGCCAAGACCGAGCTGGCGAGATGGGGAGACTGCGCGAGATGATAGCCGAACTGCTCGTGCACGAGGGCACATTCGAGCAGGCCGAGACCGTGGCCGCCATGGGCCTCGGCAATCGAAATACCACATAGCCCCTGATCGGCGAGGGCGTGCCAGAAATCCCGATCGAGCCCATCGTCATCGGACTCGAGCCGACGCAGCGCCGTCAGCGGGAACCGGTCCTCGCACAGGTCGCGGACCATATCCTGCAGCATTCTCTGTTCGTCGGACAGCCCGAGGTCCATGCGCGCCTCATCTTCCCAATCGCTAAAGTCACCGGGAAGTGGTCAGATGGCCGCGCTCACCTCAACTCTGTTCGAACTCATATTTCCGAAGCCGAACCCTCAAGGATTCCAGCGCGAGCCCGAGCAGTGCCAGGCCGACGAATCCCCGCCCGGGCCGGGCAGCGCGACGCGGATCGTCGCAGTCGTGACGATATCGTCACCGACCAGAATTTCCGCGTCGATCTCCACCCATACGAGCGTGTCGGATTCGGCCGACAGATCGACCACGGCGCCGCGGATCGTGAGGTTCCCCACCGGGCATAGCGGCCGGCGCATGGCAAAGCGCAGCCTGCCGATGCGTCCCGATGGCCCGCTCCAATCGGTAACGAACCGGCTGATCAGTCCCGCCTGGGTGTAATTGTTCATGATGATGTCGGGCAGGCCGGCCTCCCGCGCCCAGTCGGGATCGTGGTGCTGCGGCTGCCAGTCCCTCGACGCAGCCGCCCCCATGCTCACGAGTCTGCGCGTGACCGGCAGAAGCAGGTCGGGCAGTTTCATGCCGATATGTGGCTTGGGCGCGCGGTTCATGCGTCAACCCTCCCATATCCGAGGAAAGTCAGGCTCTGGACACCGGCAAGGGTGCCGTCCGGCTTGCGATAGACAACATCGATTTCCCAGTTACGCCCCGTCCCGAGCTTGGTCTCGCGCTCATCGCCGACACTACGCAATATCTGTTCGGCCTTGACGGAATCGCCTGCGCGAAGAGGCTCGTGAAGTTCGAGTTCGACCTCCGTCACAAGGCCATTCTTATATCCAAGCGCATCCTTGACCATGAAATGCAGTTCCAGGGTACGCGGGGCCGGACCTTCGCGCTCGGGCCGCCAGTCATGGTCGATGGCCCAGCTCGGCAGCATCATGGGCGGTGCGATCACCGTCTCGGTTTCCTCGCGCGCCAGACGGTAATCCCAGTAGAGTGGATTCGCGTCTTCGATCGCCACGCAGAAATTGGCCCACAGGCCCTGTTCCACCGTAAGGACATGGTCCATCACGATCACCGGCTTGCCCAGCCAATCCTTCACTGTGTCGGGTAGGCTCGTCATTCCGTCCCCCTAAAAGAACACCGGCCCTGCAATCGGCAGTCCGGACCGTCACGATCCGCAGACGACCGATCTTTGATGCCTGGATGTTGGCCCGCGACCGGCCGATCCGCAACAGATCGGGCGCGTTTGCGAGCGATAGGCGAGCAGCCGTGCGGCCTTTGGGCTGCCTATGACGATGGCAATCGAAGCGCCGCTCAGCCGCGCTCCCAATGTTAATGGAGGGGATATTGGCACTGCGCCAATCACTCTGGATCGACACGGCCGATGATCCGACCGCAGCGCGCACGACCATCGGCGAAGCGCTGTCCCGTTCGGCTGAAAAATGGGCCGACGATGCTGCCCTCGCCTTCGTCCACCAGCCAGCGATCGGCGACTTCCGCTGGACCTTCGGCGAGCTCGACCGGCTGTCCGACGAACTGGCGCGCGGTTTGATCGCGCATGGTTTTAGAGCGGGCGATCGGATCGGCGTCTGGGCTTCGAACCATCCGAACTGGATCTTTCTGCAATATGCCATCGCCAAGGCCGGAATGATCCTGGTCGCGATCAATCCGCTCTATCGTGAACGCGAACTCGCTTATGCCTTGAAGGCATCGCAGGTGGTGGCCGTTTTTCATGGCGGCCAGGTCGGCGGCGCATCGGCCGCCCACATACTCACGAATATCGCGGACGAAACGCCGCTGCTGCGTGCCCGTTTCGATCTGACCTGCGATCTGGAGCGGATCGCCTGCGCAGCCCGCCCCGGCACGCGGCTGCCCGACGTTGCGGCGGACGATGTCTGCATGATCCAGTACACATCGGGCACCACGGGCGTGCCCAAGGCGGCGTGGCTGCCGCATGGGGGCATCACCGCCATCGCGGCGCGCACCTACAAGCGCTGGGGCTTCGGGCATGGCGATCGCGTGTGTCATGGCTTTCCGCTGTTCCATGTCGGCGGGTCGGGCAGCTCGACGCCGGGGTCGCTGATCGTCGGCGCGACCACGCTGCCGATCTATATTTTCAACGCCGGGCAGGCGCTGGACATCCTCGAACGCGAACGCTGCACCGGTTTCATCGGTGTTCCCTCCATGCTCACCGCCATGATGGAAGAGCCCGGCTTCGCTGCGCGCGACCTGTCGGCCTTGCAACGGATCGTGATCGGCGGGGCGGCAGTGCCCCCACCCTTTCTCAAACGGTGCGAAGACACGTTCGGCGTGCCCATGCTCAACGGCTACGGTCAGACCGAAAGCTGCGGTGTAAGCGCAAGCGTAAGGATGGACGATAGCGCCGAAAAGAAGACCGCAACCAGCGGCCTCGCCCTTGAAGGTGTAAGTCTCAAGGTCGTCGACGCGAAGGGGCAGGTGCTGC
This sequence comes from Erythrobacter aureus, assembly GCF_003355455.1. Taxonomy (NCBI): domain Bacteria; kingdom Pseudomonadati; phylum Pseudomonadota; class Alphaproteobacteria; order Sphingomonadales; family Erythrobacteraceae; genus Erythrobacter; species Erythrobacter aureus. Next base: position 1,093,747 of record NZ_CP031357.1, on the reverse strand, counting down.
CTTGCGACACGCCGGGGGAGCTGTGTGTCGATGGCCCCGGCAAGATGCTGCGCTACGGCGACACTGCCGCCACCGACGAAGCCTTCGACAGCGACGGCTGGCTCAGGACGGGCGACATCGCCACAATGGACAGCGAAGGTTACGTGACCATCGTGGGCCGGCTGAAGGAAATGGTCATTCGCGGCGGCGAAAACCTCTATCCCGCCGAAATCGAAGCCTATCTGATCGAACATCCCGATATCGCCGAAGCGGCGGTCTTCGGATTGCCCGACGACAAATACGGCGAAGAGCTGTGCGCGGTGTTGCGCCCCGCACGCCCGGACCATGCCGATGCGGATGCGGTTCGGGACTGGTGCTTCAGCCAAGTCTCTCGCTGGAAGGTGCCACGCTACATCGCGTTCGTCGACGCAATGCCGACCACGGCATCGGGGAAAATCGTCAAACACGAACTGCGGCCGAAAATGGCCGCTCGGTTCGGCACAACCAGCGAAGAAATCACGGAGCAGGCTGATGAAGTATGATGGGTACGAAGCGCTAAAAATCGACCGGGACGGTTCGATCCTGACGATCACGATCGACCGGCCGGAGGTGAAAAATGCGGTCAATCCGCAGATCCATGACGAATTCTCGCGCATCTTCTACGACGTCGATCGCGATCCCGAAGTGTCGGTCGTCGTCCTGACCGGTTCGGGCGAGGCGTTCAGCGCCGGCGGCGACATCGACTGGCTCGTGTCGCTCGATGGCGACCTCGCGGCGACCTCCGCCAGCATCGAGAACGATCGCCGCATCCAGAACTCGCTGCTCGATCTCGAGAAGCCGATCATCGCGCGTGTCGTCGGCCCCGCAGTCGGTCTGGGCTGTTCCCTGGCGCTGTTCTGCGACTTCGTTTACGCCACACCCGATGCGCGGTTTGCCGATCCGCACGTCGCAATCGGCCTGGTCGCCGGCGATGGCGGGGCCGTTATCTGGCCGCAGCTCATTGGCTATGCGCGTGCCCGCAAATACCTTCTTACCGGCGACCCGATCATGGGCAGCGAGGCGGCAGAAATCGGCCTGATCACCGAAGCGGTCGAACGGGAGCGGATCGACGAAGTCGTCGATGCGATGGCCCAGCGCATAGCCAAGGCTGCGACACTGGCCGTGAAATGGACCAAGTCCTCCATCAATGCCGGGCTCAAGGTGACGGCGAACGCCATCATCGACCGCGCCGCAGCTTACGAGAATCTGTCCATGCTGACCCAGGATCACCGCATCGCGGTCGATGCGTTTCGTGCGCGGAGCAAACCCGAATTCATCGGCCGCTAGCGATGGCGCAGAACCGCCTGGAGGGGCGCTGTGTCGTCATCACCGGAGCCGCCGCCGGACTGGGCGAAGCGCTCGCCCGGCAATGCGCCGCCGAGGGCGGCAGTATCATGGTCGTCGATATCGATGGCGACGCTGCCGACAGGGTGGCAGAGGAACTTTGTGAAGGCGGGGTACGCGCGCTCGCCTTTCAGGGCGACATCGCCTGCGCCGATACCATGGCCGCGCTGGCGGAAGAATGCAGAACGCACTTCGGTGGCTGCGACTTCCTGATCAACAATGCCGGAATAGCGATCTGCCGCCCGCTGGTCGATTGCGATGCCCGCGATTGGGCGCGCATATTGTCGGTCAATCTTGTCGGGCTGGTCAATTGCACCGCGGCTTTCATCCCGATGATGTCCGATGCGGGGCGCGGCCACATCGTGAATATCGCGTCCATGGCCGGGCTGGTTCCGCTGCCCGGTTTCGGCATCTATTCCGCCAGCAAGCATGCCGTTGTCGGCTACAGCGAAGTGCTGGCAGAAGAGCTTGCGCCGAGGGGCATCGATGTGTCGATCGTGTGCCCGGGCTGGATAGCCACGACGATCCAGGACAAGACCGACACCGATCAGCCGCCCATCATGGATCCGGAACTGTGCCGCGTTATCGCTGCGGAGGAAGCGGCTGAGATAATCCTCACCGGGATGCTCGATCGAAGGCGCCATATCGCGACCCATGCGGAATGGCTCACGCCTGTCTCGGAACGTCACACCATGATCGCGCAGGCCTTCGCGGACGCCCCGCCTTGCCACGGTGAAAACAATGATTGATCGCCGCCCGGATATGGCCGCATGCCGTTACGGCAAAGCGAGCACGAACCGAGTGGCACCTCAGCTTTTGCACCGATACCAAAATATCGGAACCAGGGAGGATTACCGAAGAGTGATTTCCGGGGTTCACAGGTTTGGCGATTACGGTTTCGGTCTTCGCCGGCCGGTCCGCGTCGATCGGGGAAGTCTTCGGTTATCCGGAGACTTTCGTGGGATTTATTTTCCGCGATTTGCCCCTTCAAGTCGACAGTGAAGCGACCGCTGGATCGGGAAACCGGGTACAGCCAGACTCTTTATGGGGAGGAATATCGAATGCTAGGTGGCAAAACCCTGTTGCTGTCTTCTGCTGCTATGTGTGCAGCGCTCGTGCCGGTTTCGGCACTGGCACAGGAGACGGACGACGAAAACGGCGCGGACGAGAACGGCGGCACCGTCATTATCGTGACAGCGCAGAAGCGCGCGGAAAACCTCGCCGAAGTTCCCATGTCCATCACCGCCATCACCGGCGAGGCGCTGGTGACGGCAGGCGTTTCCGAAGCGGCGGATCTGGTCAAGGTCGTACCCGGGTTCAACTATCAGCAGGGCGCGTTCGGCACACCGATCCTGTCGATCCGCGGCATCGGCTATGCCGACAATTCGGCCTCCGCGGGACCGGCCGTTACAGCTTATGTCGACCAGGTCGCACTACCCTATTCTTCGATGACCCGGGGAGCAGTGCTCGATCTCGAGCGAGTCGAAGTCCTCAAGGGACCGCAGGGCACGCTGTTCGGCATGAACTCCACTGGCGGCGCCATCAATTTCATCGCCGCGCGCCCCACCGATCAGCTCGAATTCGGCGGGACGGCGACCTATGGCCGCTTCAACGAATTCAATCTCGAAGGTTTTGTCAGCGGTCCGCTGGGCGACACTCTGGCTGCCCGTGTTGCCGTGCAATACGAAACGCGCGACGGCTGGCAATACAGCACGACCCGGCCCGATGACCGGCTCGGCAAGAAGGATTTCCTCAACGGTCGCTTGCTCGTCGACTGGGAACCGACCGATACGCTCAGCCTCCAGTTCGGCGCATCCGCATGGCGGGATCGTTCGGAAAGCCAGGCGGCGCAGTTCATCCAGTTCACCCCGGCCGTGCCCGTCACTCCGCTGACACAGTACATTGCGGATGCGATGCAGGCCTCTCCACCCGCCGGGGACAATCCGCGCGAAGCCGATTGGGACGCCGGAGCCGATCTGCGCCGGGACGATGAATTCTATCAATTGTCGCTGCGCGCCGATCTTGACCTGTCGGACGATATCTTGCTGACATCGATCACAGCCTGGTCGGAATTCGATGGCAATCAGCCGATCGATATCGACGGTACGGCGTTCAACAATTTCCTCGTCGCCGAACACCCGACGCGTATCGAAACCTTCTCTCAGGAACTGCGCCTTTCGGGATCGGTGGGCAATGTCGACTGGATGATTGGCGGCAACTACCAGGACGAGGATCTGCGCGAATCGACCTATACGATCGCCCAGGGCACCAATGGGACCATCGGCCCGTTCATCTTCTCTCCGCTAGGCCAGCTTGCCGTGCAGAATGTCGAAACCGCATCGGTCTTCGGCAGTCTCGATTTCCATCTGACCGAGGATCTGACCCTGCAGGGGTCGATCCGCTACGCGTCGCAGAAACGGGACTTCGCCGGCTGTATCAGCGACGCCGGAGCGGGCGTGGTCGGTGTAAGCGCCGGCGATGCCTTTTCCTTCCTGGCCACGATCCTGTCGGGCACCCCGACCACGATCCCGCCAGGCGGCTGCGTAACGCTCGACGCGGCGACTTTCGCGCCCGGTCTGGCGACATCGAGCCTCGACGAGGACAATATCTCCTGGCGGGTGGGGATCGACTACAAGCTTTCGCCCGATGCGCTGATCTATGCCAATGTCACGCGCGGCTACAAGGCGGGGAGTTACGGCCTGGTGCCCGCGATCCTGTCCAGCCAGTTCACGCCGGTCACCCAGGAATCGGTCCTGGCATACGAGGTCGGATCGCGTTTCAGCACGCTGGACGAAACCTTCAGCTTCGAATTCGCCGCGTTCTACAATGACTATCGCGACAAGCAGTTGCAGGGAATTGTCCTGACGCCCGTGTTCGGCCCGCTACCCCAACTCGTGAACATTCCGGAATCGGAAGTGTACGGGTTCGAGGCCACGGGTGTCCTTCGGCCGATCCGCGGATTGCGCTTCAGCCTCAGCATCACTCATGTAAAAACCAAGGTGCAGCAGGATCCGCAGGCTCCGGCCGAACCTCGCGATCCGTTCGGCGCCTTGACCAGTTACGTGGGTGAAAGCTTCCCCAACACGCCCCCCTGGCAAGTCAATGCCGATGCGGAATATCGCTTCTCGCTCGGTGATGGCGGCCTGGGTGCGGTCCTCGGCGCAAGCCTGACGGTTCGCGATTCGAGCCCGGCCGCGTTCGGTGAGAACCCCATCTTCGAACTGCCTTCGGTGGCGCTGCTCGACCTGCGGCTCGGTATCGAGGACGAGGACGCCGGTTGGTCGGCCCAGATCTGGGGCCGTAATGTCACCAATGCGTTCTACTATAACAATGTGACCCATCTGACGGACTATGTCTCGCGCATCGCTGGCATACCCGCCACTTACGGGGTCACTCTGGGCTATCGATACTGACAGGGACCGTTCGCGGGTACGTCCTGCCCTCCCCCTGTCATTCCACCCTCTCTCCTGCCGCCAGGACGGAAATTCGTTTCTGACCTGGCGGCTCCCTTTTTTAACGGAAGGTATTGCATGAAAATCCTCGTCCCCGTGAAGCGGGTGATCGATTACAACGTCAAGCCGCGCGTGAAGGCGGATGGGTCTGGCGTTGATCTTGCCAACGTCAAGATGAGCATGAACCCGTTCGACGAGATTGCGGTGGAGGAAGCGATCCGCATCAAGGAAGCGGGCAAGGCGGAAGAGGTCGTCGCCGTGTCGGTCGGCCCGGCCAAGGCGCAGGAGACGCTGCGCACCGCGCTGGCGATGGGCGCCGACCGGGCGATCCTGATCGAGACCGAGGACGAGGTCGAGCCGCTGGCGGTGGCCAAGATATTGAAGGCGATCGCCGATGAGGAGCAGCCCGGCATCGTGATGCTGGGCAAGCAGGCGATCGACGACGATTCGAACCAGACCGGCCAGATGCTGGCGGCGCTGATGGGCCGCCCGCAGGGCACTTTCGCCAACACGGTCGAGGTCGAGGGCGATCACGTCACCGTGAAGCGCGAGGTCGATGGCGGCCTGCAGACGGTCAAGCTGACGCTGCCCGCCATCGTCACCACCGATTTGCGTTTGAACGAGCCGCGCTATGCCTCGCTGCCCAACATCATGAAGGCGAAGAAGAAGCCGCTCGATACCAAGACCCCGGGCGATTACGGCGTCGACACCGCGCCGCGGCTGAAGACCACCACTGTCTCCGAGCCCCCGGTTCGCCAGGCGGGCGAGAAGGTCGAGGATGTCGATGCGCTGGTCGCCAAGATCAAAGCGCTGGGCATCGCCTGAACCCCAGAGACGAGAAGGAAGACAGATATGAAAACCCTCGTTTGGGTCGAACACGACAATAAGAGCCTCGCCGATGCCACGCTGGCTGCGGTGACCGCTGCTGCGAAGCTCGGCGAAGTCCATCTGCTGGTTGCCGGATCGGGCTGCCGCGCGGTGGCCGAACAGGCCGCGGCAATCGCGGGCGTGGGCAAGGTCCACCTTGCCGACGATGCGGCCTATGAGCATGCGCTGGCCGAGAACGTCGCGCCGCTGGTGGCCGATCTGATGGGCCATCACGATGCTTTCGTCGCGCCTGCGACCACCACCGGCAAAAACATCGCGCCGCGCGTTGCCGCGCTGCTCGACGTGATGCAGATCTCGGACATTCTCTCGGTCGAGGGCGAGAAGAGCTTCACCCGGCCGATCTATGCCGGCAACGCCATCGCGACGGTCGAAAGCTCGGACGAAAAGCTGGTCGTCACCGTGCGCGGCACGGCCTTCGACAAGGCCGAAGCGACCGGCGGCTCAGCGGAGATCGAAGAGGTATCCGGTCCGACCGATGCCGGGATCTCGGCCTTCGTCAGCGAAGAGATCGCCGAGAGCGATCGCCCCGAACTGACCAGCGCCAAGGTGATCGTCTCGGGCGGCCGCGCGCTGAAGGATGCGGAAACCTTCGAGCAGGTCATCACCCCGCTCGCCGACAAGCTCGGCGCCGGGATCGGCGCGAGCCGCGCGGCGGTCGATGCGGGCTATGTCCCCAACGATTACCAGGTCGGCCAGACCGGCAAGATCGTGGCCCCGGAAGTCTATATCGCCATCGGCATCTCGGGCGCGATCCAGCACCTTGCGGGCATGAAGGATTCCAAGACCATCATCGCCATCAACAAGGACGAAGACGCCCCCATCTTCCAGGTCGCCGATATCGGCCTCGTCGGAGACCTCTTCAAAATCGTGCCAGAGCTCACCGAAAAGCTCTGATTGCATTGTGATGCATGTCGATGCCGATCGAGGAGAAGCGCCCTGCCCGCCCCCCTGCTGAAATCCGAACCCGCCGACGGGGTGATGCTACTCACCCTCAACCGGCCAGACGCCCGCAACGCGCTTAACTCGCCCCTCGCCGAGAACCTTCTCGAAGCACTCGCCGAACTTCGCGCCGATTCACACTGGCGAGCCTGTGTTCTCACCGGATCGGGCAGCTCCTTTTGCGCAGGGCTCGATCTGAAGGAATTCAGCGATCCGAGCCGGTCGAGAGCGCACATCGCCGATTCCATTTGCGCGGTAAGCGAGGCTGGCAAACCTGTCATCGCGGCCGTGAATGGCCCGGCCATCACCGGCGGCCTGGAACTGGCGCTACGCTGCGATTTCATCCTTGCTGGCGAAAGCGCGGTCTTTGCGGATACGCACGCCATGCTCGGGGCCTTTTCAGGGACCGGGCTGGCGAGCCTGCTGAGCGAGGCGGTGGGCACGCGATGGGCCAGTCAAGCAATGCTCACCGGCGAGAAGATCGACGCGCCGACTGCATTGAGGATTGGTCTGGTCAACGAGATCGTCGACGATCGGGCGCTGCCGGAGAGAGCCTGCCAGGTCGCCACAAGGGTCGCCGCGGCACCGCGGTCCGTTTCCGATGTCGCGCGAAGAACGCTCAAAGTGGCGGCCAGCCACACCCTGGCAGGCAAACTCCACGCCGAACATCAGATAATCCAGGCCTACAAGAGTGCCAAGGAAGGCTGAACCGCACTCCCGAATGCACAGGCGCAGAAGCGAAGGCAAAAGTCACTGCGCGATGGCAAGCACGAAAGGCGTTACTTTCCAGCCATCAGATCGGCACATCCCTGGGCAGTAGTGGGTACGCCGTGCCGTTTGCGCCTCAGATCGAAGACGACCGCCTTGAGGATCGAAACCGCCATTATGGCGACTACGAAGCTGAACGGCAGGGCTCCGATAATCATGGTGATCCGGATTGCATCGATCCCGCCGAGAATCAGCATGCTCCCGACGACGAATGCCAGTGCCGCGCCCCAGAAGAAAATATGGTAACGCTGTTCGCCTTCGCTGTCTCCGGCACCGTTGATGGTGTTGACAATCAGGATCGCGCTGTCCGTCGATGTGATCAGATAGGTCATCAGCAGGACGACAACGAGGCCCGAGACCAGCGTGGCGACCGCCGGATCGAGCAGAACGGCCAGCGTGGCATAAAGCTGGTCGGAAATGCCGGTGTCGACGATCGCGCCCTGGGCAGTTCCGCTCAGTTCGAGATCGATGGCTGTGCCGCCGACGATCGTCATCCACACAAAACACATGAGCGAGGGCACGAGAATCACGCCCAGGACATATTCGCGGATCGTTCGTCCGCGCGAAATCCGGGCGATGAACATGCCCACGAAAGGCGCAAAGGCGATCCACCATGCCCAATAGAACACGGACCAGTCGAGTTGCCATTGCACCAGCGCGTCGCCCATCGCGCCTCCGCCTTCGAACAGAGTAAGCGAATTCGGGATCAGCGTGCGCAGATAATCCCATAGACCCGTGCCCAAAAGACGCAGGCCGAACAGACCGGACCCGACAATCATGAACAGGGCGAGAAGTGCGAAAGACAGGGCCATATTGAGATTGGACAACCATTTGATCCCGCGGCCGACGCCGGAAAGCGCACTCAGCGTGGAGGCGCCGACAAGGACGACAAGAGCCAGGATCACAGCCATTGCCGAGGAGGACCCGTCACGATCGAGCAGCCAGTCTCCCAGACCCAGCCGGGCGAGGCCCGCGATGAATTGTTCGACGCCAAGGCCCATGGTCACCGCGACCCCGAGGATCGTCGCCACGACCGCCACGATATCGACCAGATGGCCCCACCGCCCCGAAAGGTGCAGCCCGAACAGCGGTGCAAGCGCCGAACGGATGGTAAGCGGCAAATCGCGCCGGTACGCCACATACCCAATCGCCAGCCCTACCAGCGCATATGTCCCCCAGGCAGCGAAGCCCCAGTGCAGGAACGTGTAGATATAGGCCGGTCGCACGGCTTCGACCGACCGCGCTTCGATCGCACCGCGAATGATTTCGGGATTGTTCGAGAAATGCGCCAGTGGCTCGCCGGTCGAATAGGTCAACATCCCGATACCGATGCCTGCGCCGAACAGCATGGCGAACCAGGAAAACCGGCCGAACTCGGGCTTCTCTCCGGGATTGCCGATCCGCAACTCGCCCGATTGCGGGATGATCGCCAGGGTGAGGCAGGCGAACATTAGGAAAGCGACCAGATAAACGTACCACCACGAAAACGAGGAAATGATGGTGGAATTGGCGGCGGTCAGGGTCTCGCTCGCGCTGACCGGGAAGAAAATCGCCCACATGATGAGCAGCGACACAATCACCTTCGATGGAATCGTCACTTCGCGACTGAAACCGTCGTAAAATCCACGTGATGCTGTCTTGATGGGCAGGTCGACCAATGGAGGCTCGATTGTGGTATCGGTCTCTCCGGTCATGCTGTCTCCTGCCCTGACGCCCTTGGAGAGGCGCGAAGTTTCTGATGTTTGAAGTTTCTGATGTTTCTGGGAAAGGTCGTTAGGCACGACCATAGAAAGCCTGCCGAAAGATGCAAATGCGCGCCATGTGTAAACCAAAAGGGCCGCCCTTGGATGCGGCCCCTGGGATTGTACTGGCGGTTGAGTTTGGTCGTCAGGCGGCCCGAGCCCTGCCGTTGCCATTTTCCGCGCGAGATGTTGGCTCGCCGGATGAACGGTTCTTTTCCTGCTGTCTCTTGTCGAGCACCGTTTTCGCGACATAGCCGCCCACACCGAGAGCGATCATAGCGGGAAGGCTCATGCGCCGCAGAACGGTAGTTGCGACGACGCCCAAGGCGGCTCCGCTCGCGCCTCCGATGCCACTTGTCTGCCTGGCGATCCGATCGCCCACGAATGCTCCGATGACCTTGCCTATCATGTCGATGCTCCTTCACAAGACCAACGGTAGCGTGAGCACGCGGTTCCGCGATCACTCGGCCGATCCGCCAATCCCGTTGGCTAGCATGGCATTGGCCCGGCGCGCGATTTCCTGGAAATCGGGATCGCCTTCGCGCGCCCAGATCACATAGCGCAGACCGAGAAAGACGTTCATTCCCATCAGTGCCCAGGCTTCGGGAGTGCCGAGACCCGGTAGGAATTCCTCGCTCTCCGCGCCTTTTTTCAAGCGCTCTTCGATCCGCGCGCCGATGGTTTCGTAATGCGCGCGATAGCTTTCTGGATCGACGAACTCCGCCTCGTCGATGATCCGGTATATCTCCTTATGCTCGGAAGCGAATTCGAGGAATGCGCGCAGGGCGACACGTTCCACTTCCAGCGCGCCCATCGACGGATCGAGCGCTTCGCGCGCCGCCTTGCCGACACCGGCGCTCATATCGGAGACGAGAGCGCGAAAGATCGCATCCTTGCTGTCGAAATAGGTATAGAACGTGCCCAGCGCGACACCGGCGCTACGCGTGATGCCGCTGATAGACGCCTCGTGAAAACCCCGCTCGGCAAACTCGGTTGCCGCTGCATCCAGTAGCTTGCGCAAGGTCCGCCGCCCGCGCTCGGTGCGCGGCGTCTTGTCGTTCAATTCGCCCGCCATTGTCATGCGCCGATCCCCAACCCGAATGCCCCTACCTATCAAACGCCACCCTCGCGCAAGAACAAACTTGAAAGTTGGTTCAGGTTTCAGTATCGCTACCAGCAAGAGATAAAGATCGGGAGGGAGAATCCGAAATGCGTTCGACCAGAATTCTAGCCGCAAGCCTGCTCTGCAGCGCAGCCACGACAGCACTCATTGCCGCGCCCGTGCAGGCGCAATCGGCTGAAGACGCGATCTCGGAAGCTGCCCCTGCCGCCGACGAAGATGTCATCATCGTCACCGCCCGACGCCGCGAAGAGAGACTGCTGGACGTGCCCGTGGCCGTGAGTGCCATCAGCGGCGAGCAGCTTTCGCAGCGGGGTGCTCTCGACATTACCGATGTCGGGCAGACCGTGCCCAATGTCACGCTCGAGGCCAGTCGCGCGACCAATTCCACCCTGTCCGCCTTCATCCGCGGGATCGGCCAGCAGGACCCGGTTTCCGGCTTCGAGCAGGGCGTCGGCATCTATCTCGACGATGTCTATCTCAACCGCCCGCAGGCGGCGGTGCTCGACATCTACGATGTCGAGCGGATCGAGGTGCTGCGCGGCCCGCAGGGTACGCTCTACGGCCGCAATACGATCGGCGGCGCGGTCAAATATGTCACCCGGCGCCTGCCGCAGGACACCGCGTTGAAAGTGCGCGCGACCTATGGCACTTACGATCAGGCGGAAGGCGTCATCACCGCCTCGACCCCGCTTGGCGACTTGGCCCGTATCGGCGGGTCGATCGCGCGGCTTTCGCGCGGCGGTTTCGGCGACAATCTCACCACCGGCCTTGAAAACTACAACAAGGATATCTGGGCCGGCCGCGCGAGCCTCGAGCTTGGCGGCTATGGCGAGCCGGTCTTTATCCGCGTGCAGGGCGATTACACCAAAGACAAGAGCAATCCGCGCGGCGGCCACCGGCTGATCCCGGGGCTCGTTTCGGGTGCGCCAGTTCTCGACAATGTCTTCGACACGCGCGGCGCGCTCAACGATCCGGAACAGGAAGTCGAATCCTACGGCCTGTCGCTGCATGCGGAGGTCGAACTGAGCAATGCGCTGACCTTCCGTTCGATCTCGGCATGGAGGAAGGACGACAGCTTCACCCCGATCGATTTCGACGCGCTTCCGGCGGTCGACCTCGATGTGCCCGGCGCCTATTTCAACGAGCAGCTCAGCCAGGAATTCCAGCTCGTCTGGGACGATGGCGGGCCGTTCAGCGGGTTGCTCGGCTTCTATTATCTCGACGCCAAGGCCGACACGCTGTTCGACGTGCGCCTTTTCACCACCTTCGCAGGGTTTACCGCCTTCACCCAGGCCAATGTGGATACCGAAACCTATGCCATCTTCGGCGATTTCACCTACGATCTGAACGAGCAATTCAGCCTGTCGGTCGGCGGGCGCTACACCTGGGATGAACGCAGCGCCGAAATCCTCCGCCAGAACTATCTGGGCGGCGGTTCACCGGTCTTCGGCGGTGCCGGCGTTCCTTTCGGCGGGCCGAGCACCGACTTCGAAGGTAGCCGCGAGTTCAAGAAATTCACGCCCCGGGCCTCGATAAGCTTCAAGCCCACGCCCGATCACAATATTTATGCAAGCTATTCAAAAGGCTTCAAGGGCGGCGGTTTCGATCCACGCGGGGTCGGCCTCAATGCGCCCACCACGACGCAGGGAGGCCCGACCGACCAAGAGGTCGCCGACTTCCTGAGTTTCGCGCCCGAGGAAGTCGACAGCTACGAGATCGGTTACAAGGGCAATATCGGTATCCTGAACATCGCCGCAGCGGCCTTCTATGCCGACTACACCGACGTTCAGATTCCGGGCTCGGTCGCGTGTCAGGTCGGGGGCGTGACGACCTTCTGCGGCGTCGTCTCCAATGCGGGCAAGGCCACCTTCAAGGGCCTCGAACTAGAGGCCAATGCGCGCTTCCCCGGCGGGTTCGGCCTTGCCGGATCGCTCGGCTATATCGACGCGCAATATGACGAATACATCACCAATATCGGCAATACGCCGACCGATGTGGCGGAATCCCGCGTGGTTCAGAACACGCCCGAGCTAACCGGCAGCATCACCGCCAGCTATGATACGCCGGTGGGCGCAGGCGATCTCTATCTCGCAACGACGCTGTCCTACCGCAGCAAGACGAGCCAGTTCGAGATTCCGAACCCCTTCCTCGACCAGGACGGCTTTGCGCTGCTCGATGCGAGCGTGGTCTATACGGCCCCCGGCAATCGCTGGAGCGTGGGGCTCTACGGCAAGAACCTGCTCGACAAGGAGTACAAGACCAGCGGCTATACCTTTGTGAGGACCGATCCAAGGACGGGCGCGATCCAGAATGGTGCGAACGGATACCCCATTCCGACCCTCGGCCCCGAAGGCACGTTGACGGCCTTCTACGGCAACCCGAGGCAGGTCTTCGCTTCGGTAACCTTCACCTACTGATCCATCCGGATCGCAAGAGGGGTCGGACGCCTGGCTTCCGGCCCCTTTTTCCTACCTATTTGGCGACCCGCCTCGACATGGGCGCCGCCCGTCCTTCCACCGGGATGCCGTATATCTCGGTATAGTCGGCGAAGCGTTCGTTCACCTCGCCTTCGCTGAGGCCGAATTCTTCCAGGCTGTAGCGGTGCGGGTTGCGCTTCAGATTGGCCGAACGGTCGAGATAGCGCTGCATTGCCGGCACCGCCGGTTCCATGTCGAGGCCGAGGAAGCGATAGACCCGCTCCATCGTTTCGCGCCAGTCCCGCTCCATATCCTCATATTGCACATCGATCATGCGGTCGCGCGGGATGGCATCGCGCGCCGATCGCATCTTCGCGATCATCTGCTCGGTCTTGTCGAGCCACTGCCGCCCGGTTTCCTCAGGCGATACGCGATCGGTGTAGATCGTCGTCTGGTTCCACGCGAGCGAGGCGGCGCTGCCGACGACCTGCCGTGGATCGCGGTGGGTAAAAATCAGCCGCGCATCGGGAAACACTTCGAGTAGCGCGGGCAGATCGAGCATGTGTTGCGGGGTCTTGAGGATCCAAGGCCGCAAAGAGCTTTCCTGCTGCGACCAGCCGATCAGCCGCAGCAGATTGGCCATGTGGCGATAGGCAGGCACGGCGGATTCGCTCGCACACCACTCGGAATATCCCGGCACATGCCACTGCGCTTCCCATTTCATCCCGTACATCGAGGCGGCAACCAGGCCGAGCTCCTCCTCGGGCTCGAACGGCCCGGTCGGGTGGATCGACAGCGTGCGCGGATTGGCCAGCCGCGCCACCTTGAGGATGCGGCTCGCAAGCTTGGGCCGGAAATCTTCCGCCTCGCCCGCCAGCACTGCCTCGAATTCGGGGCGCGGCACGGGGCTGATCGTCTCGAAGCTGCGCAAATGGGCAAAGCGTTTATCGCTCGCCAGCAGCCGGTGCAGCCGGGTCGTTCCCGACCGCATCGGACCGACGATCACCACGGGGTTCTTCAGCGGCCGGGCGAGGATTTCGGGATGCCGGGCAAACCACATCTGGGTGTAGAGCCGGTCGCGCAGCACATGATGGAACATCTTCATGGCGGAGAAATCGCCCGCCGCATTGAGCTGTGCCTCGTGCCGAACACTATCGAGCAGCACGTCGAACGGGCGTTCGAACCACCGATCACCGAAATCGTCGAGGCCGGTCGCGTCAACCGCTTGTTCCAGCAAGAAGTTCCTGTCGAGCCGCGCCGGATCGATCACCCCCAGCCTGCGCCCACCCCGGATCACGCCATCCGCGATATCGATGAAGCGGGTTCGGCGCGGTGGCTGGATCGGCTGGTCGTTCAAGCTGGATGGCCTTTTCAAGCTCTTGGAATTGCCCCTGAACGAGTGGGGACTAGAACCGTGCCCCGGAAAGGACAAGGGCGGGGCCGCGAAGTGTCTGGCCAAGGCCAATACGAAAAGGCATAGGCCCGGCCATGCACGATATCGCCTTTATTCGAGCCAACCCGTCCGACTTCGATGCCGCCCTCGCCCGCCGCGGGGCGGAGCCGGTGGCCGACCGCATCGTCGCGCTCGACGCCAAGAAGCGCGAGGCGGCAACCCGGGTCCAGCAGGCGCAGAGTCGCCGCAACGAGGCCTCCAAGGCAATCGGCCAGGCAATGGGCCAGGGCGATAAGGACAAGGCCGAAGCGCTGAAGGCCGAAGTGGCCGAGATCAAGGCAAACATGCCCGAATGGGAAGAGGCCGAGCGCGCTGCGGGAACCGAGCTGCACGATCTGCTCGCCACCCTGCCCAACCTGCCCGCAGACGACGTGCCGCAAGGGGTGGACGAGACCGACAATGTCGAGCAGCACCAGTGGGGCACGAAGCGCGAGTTCGATTTCGAGCCCAAGGAACACGCCGACATCGGCCCCGCGCTCGGCATGGATTTCGAAACCGGCACCAAGCTGTCGGGCGCGCGCTTTACCTTCCTGCGCGGCGACATCGCCCGCCTCCATCGCGCGCTCGCGCAGTTCATGCTCGACAAGCAAACGCGCGAGAACGGCTATACCGAATGCAACCCGCCCGTGCTGGTGGGCGACGATGCGATGTACGGCACCGACAAGCTGCCGAAATTCCCAGAAGACTCGTTCTCGACGTTCAAAAGCCTGAATGAAAAGATGCAGGACGAGCTTAGCCGAGTTCTTCCGGCAGGCGCTTCTATTCGCGATACTTTGCGTGCCGCGATGTCCGCATACGACAACAATGTCGATCTGCCAGAGCGTCTTTGGCTCGTGCCCACCTCGGAAGTCCCCCTCACCTATTCGGTCGCGGGCGACATCCTGCCCGATCTGGCCGAGCCGATCCGCATGACCGCGCATACGCTGTGCTTCCGTTCCGAAGCCGGCTCCGCTGGCCGCGATACGCGAGGGTTCATCCGCCAGCACCAGTTCGAAAAGGTCGAACTGGTCAGCGTCTGTCGCCCCGAAGACAGCGAGGCGGAACACGAGCGCATGACCAAATGCGCGGAAGGCGTGCTCGAAGCGCTGAACCTGCCCTATCGCCGCATGCTGCTGTGCACCGGCGATATGGGCTTCGGCGCACGCAAGACCTACGATCTCGAAGTGTGGCTGCCCGGTCAGGGTGCCTGGCGCGAGATTTCGTCCTGTTCGAACACGGGCGATTTCCAGGCCCGCCGCATGAATGCGCGCTATCGCCCCGAAGGCGAGAAGAAGACCGCCTTCGTCCATACCCTCAATGGTTCGGGCCTCGCCGTCGGCCGCACGCTGGTCGCGGTGATGGAAAACTACCAGCAGGCCGATGGCAGCGTCACCGTGCCGCAATGCCTTGCGCCCTATATGGGCGGCGTAACCAGACTGGAGCCGATATCCTGATGCGTATCCTGCTCACCAATGACGATGGCATCCACGCACCGGGCCTCGAAGTGCTCGAAGCGATTGCGCGCCAGTTTTCGGACGACATCTGGATCTGCGCGCCCGACGAGGAACAATCGGGCATGGGCCATGCGCTCACCCTCACCCGCCCGGTGCGGCTACGCAAGCATGGCGAGCGCCGGTTCTCGGTCACCGGAACGCCAACCGATGCGGTCACCATGGGACTGCGCAAGGTGATCGAGGCACAGCCCGATGTCATCCTGTCGGGCGTCAATCGCGGAGCGAACCTGGCCGACGACATCACCTATTCGGGCACCGTTTCGGCGGCCATCGAAGGTGCGCTGGCCGGGGTGCGCTCGATCGCGCTGAGTCAGGTCTATTCGAAAGAGGGCATGGGCGAAAACGGCCCCTTCGGCCCGGCGACGGAATGGGGCGCGAAAGTGCTGGCGCCGCTGCTCGACACGCCGCTACCCAAGCGCACGCTGGTCAATGTGAACTTTCCGCCTGTGCCTCCGTCCGAAGTGAAAGGCATCCGCGCGGTGCGCCAGGGCTTTCACGATTACTCGCGCGGGACGGTAGTCGAAGGCCGCGATCCACGCGGATTCCAGTATTACTGGTTCGGCCTCGAAGCGATCGAGCACACGCTCGACCATGGCACCGATCTCGAAGCAATCGACGAGGGGTATATTTCGGTGACCCCGCTTCAACTCGACCTCACCCACCACTCTTCGCTCGGCGCGCTGGCCGAGCGCTTCGAAGGGTGATCCCGCGCTATCCTATTGACCCTGCGTGCTTCCGCGCGCACCAAGGCTCGCGATGAGCAGCGACAAGCAGGTCGACAGGATCGCCCCTACCAATCCGCCCCGCAGCTATCGCGGGCCGCGGTTCCAGCCGCTCAGGCGCGCGGTCAAGCTCCCGGTCTGGGGCGATCTCGGTATCCGGCTCGGTCTGGCGCTGTTCCTGATTTTCATCGTCATCATGGTCCACTGGTGGGACCGCGAAGGATTGGTCGACAATCTCGACGGCGAGGTCAGCTTCCTCGACGTCATCTATTTCACGATGATATCGATTACTACCACAGGCTTTGGCGATATCGCCCCGATTTCGGACCGTGCGCGACTCGTCGAAGCGGTCATTGTGACTCCGATCCGCTTTGCCGTCTTCTTCATCTTCGTCGGCACGGCGTATAATTTCATCATCAAGCGCAGCTGGGAGAAATGGCGCATGGCCCGCATCCAGGAACAGCTCTCCGATCACATCGTCGTGCTTGGCTATGGCATATCCGGCTCCGAAGCGGTCAGCGAACTGATCGAGCGCGGCACGGACCCATCCTGTATCGTCGTAATCGATCCCAGCGAAGACAGGCTCTCAGAAGCCGAAGCGCTGGGCTGCAATGTCATGGCCGCCGATGCCACGCGCGACCAGACGCTCAAGGCAGTGCGGATTGCCGAGGCTCAGAACGTCCTCGTATCGGCCGGACGCGACGATACCACGATACTGATAACGCTGACTGTGCGCGCGCTCGCCCCCAATGTTCCGATCAGTGCCGTCGTGCGCGCCGATGACAACGAATCGCTCGCGCGCCAGGCGGGCGCCGACAATGTCATCAATCCCGTGCGCTTTACCGGCCTGCTGCTCGCCGGCAGCGCCAAAGGGGAACATATCGCCGAATATCTCGCAGACCTCGCCAGTGTCACCGGCCGAGTCCAACTGGTCGAGCGTGAGATCACCGAGGAAGAATGTGGCAGCGCTATCGGCGAGCTGCGAACCGGGGGCCGGGGCTTGCGGGTCTATCGCGACGGCAGAGCGCTCGGTTTCTGGGAAGACGAATGCCAGCGCTTGCAGCCAGGCGACGTGGTGGTCGAAATCGTGCCCACCACCAATGGTGAGACCAAGGGCGACGGGCACGCTCGCGAGGACCGCAAAAGGAGGCTTGAGGATTAGCGGAAATAAAGGAAGACACCGCCCATCGCCGCCATACCCACGATGAAGTGACCGGCATCGATAAGGAAATGGGCCAGCGTCTTTCGTAGGTAGAGGTAGTTGATCCCGATGGCCGGGGTCATGATCGTGGCGCCAAATCCGATTGCCATCATCATCACCGCCCGGTCGCTGGCGCCAGTACGGACGATCAGATGCCACAACGTCATCGCAATCACGACTTCTGCAAGGAATGTCAGGCCGAAGATCAGCGCCATATTTCCGCCCTGAAGCTGCTCGTCGCTAATGCCCGCCGCCTTTTGCCACGCCTTGCTGAACAGCACTCCGTACCAGATGGCCCCCACCAGAAAGAATGCCAGCGCGCCAAGCAGCACAGGCAACCAGTTGATCTCACCCATTTCTCCGTCTCCCTCGAACACCCGATGCGCTCTAAGCTAGCGCAAAGCCGCCCACGGGTGTAGAGGCGCGCGCAATCATGAGCACGACCACTACCCCGATCCCCGACCAGAAGAAGGTCGGTATGGTTTCCCTCGGCTGTCCCAAGGCGCTGGTCGATTCCGAGCGCATCCTCACCCGCCTACGCGCCGACGGCTATGCGATGAGCCCGGATTATGCCGGTGCCGACGTGGTGCTGGTGAATACCTGCGGCTTTCTCGATTCCGCCAAGGAAGAAAGCCTGCAGGCCATTGGCGAGGCGATTGCCGAGAATGGCCGCGTCATCGTGACCGGCTGCATGGGCGAGGAAGCCGACGCCATTCGCGCGGCGCATCCACAGGTGCTCGCGGTCACCGGGGCGCATCAATACGAACAGGTGGTCGAGGCCGTGCACGAATACGCGCCGCCGACCCAAGGCCCGTTCATCGACCTGATCCCCCAGCCCGATGTCAAACTGACGCCCCGCCACTACAGCTATCTGAAGATCTCCGAAGGCTGCAATCATTCCTGCGCCTTCTGCATCATCCCGGACCTGCGTGGGAAGCTCGCCAGCCGCCGGATCGATGCTGTTCTGCGCGAAGCGGAAAAGCTGGTCGCTGCGGGCACCAAGGAACTGCTGGTCATCAGCCAGGACACCAGTGCCTATGGCGTCGATACGCGGCACGAGAGCCGTATGTGGAAAGGCCGCGAAGTGCGCGCGCATATGACCGATCTCGCGCGCGAGCTGGGCCAGCTCGACATCGGTGGGGGCACGCCGCCATGGGTTAGGCTGCATTATGTCTACCCCTATCCCCATGTCGACGCGGTAATTCCGTTGATGGCGGAGGGGCTGCTTACGCCCTATCTCGATATCCCGTTTCAGCATGCGAGCCCCAAGGTGCTGCGCGCGATGAAACGTCCGGCAAACGAGGCCAGGGTTCTCGAACGCCTCAAGTCGTGGCGCGAGACCTGTCCCGAAATCGCCATCCGTTCGAGCTTCGTGGTCGGCTTCCCCGGCGAAACCGAAGGGGATTTCCAGTACCTGCTCGATTGGCTCGAGGAAGCCCAGCTCGACCGTGTCGGTGCCTTCCGCTTCGAGCCCGTCGAAGGCGCACGGGCCAACAGCCTCCCCGACCCTGTGCCGGAAGACATCAAGGAAGACCGCTACGCCCGGATCATGGAAGTCACCGAACGGATCAGCGCGGCGAAGCTCGCGGCCAAGGTGGGGGCCACAATTCCGGTCATCATCGACGAAGTCGGCGAACCGGATGAAGATGGCGACATCGGCGCAACCGGGCGCAGCCAGGCAGACGCGCCGGAGATCGACGGGGCGGTTTACCTGCGCAACGTGCCGAGCTCCCTCGCGGCGGGCGATATCGTAACTGTCTCAATAGAGGACAGTGACGCGCACGACTTGTATGGAGCGGTACACTGATACGGCCACATCCGGCCTGTTAACCCCGCCGGGTTACCTTTCCCCCGTGCGCTTATCCAATTCAATCGGAACGGGAAATCGTCCCCGGATGATCCGCAAATCCAGCTGCGGTTCGAATTTCGTTCAGGCAAGTTCCTAAATCCGCATTAACCTTCGCAACCCCCGGTACTCTTGGGGCAAGGGGTTGCAGCGAGAGGACCATCAAGCCTTTCTTAAACTTAAGAGCGCCATAAGGGCGTTCGATGGGTGAAACACGCATCTTGAAGGCGGCAGAGGCAATCGTCGGTGGCGGACGCGCGCTGCTCAGCAGGCGCCTGTTCGAACGCCTACGACACCTGTTTTGGGCGGGGTTGATTACGCTTGCCACATACGCCGTTCTTCTGTTCGAACCGGTCGATCAGTTCCTCTGGCTGATCCAATCGCGTATCGCCGACCGGCATCCATCCGGTGACGTCGTGTTTGTCGGCTCCGACGAAGCGCTCAACGATCCCACCGCGCCGGAGCGGCGATATAAAGTGGCCGCAGCGCTCGACGAGCTCGATCGGCTCGGCGTCGGCAAGGTCTTCCTCGATGTCACGTTCGAAACGTCCGACAATCCGGCTGCCGACGCGCGGCTTGCCCGCGCAATTGCCGATCTCGGTCCCCGCATCACATTGGTCGATCAAATTGTTGCTGGGACAGGGAGCGAGAGAATACTCCGAAAAACGTCACCCGATATCGCAAGTCCGGCCGGGCGTGTCGTATCGGATCAGACTGATCGGAACTTCTTCGGTTTCGCATGGGAGATCCACTATGGGTACGAAGTAAATGGCTCTTTAGTCCGGTCGCTTGGCGCAGCAATTGGCGGAGTTAGCGAGCCCAGCAGAAAGAAATTCTCCGTAGACTATGGCTTTGCCAGTCAAGAAATCCCTTTTCTTCCGTTAACTGATCTAAACAGTGGCAACCCAAGAGCAACACGGCCACCGGTCGATATTACCGGCAAGACAGTAGTTTTTGGTCATACAAACATTGTTCCAGGGACACAGCAACCAATTCCGGGCCGCGTGAATGCGCCAGCGAGCGTTATTGATATTTATGCTGGCGAAACACTTAAGGCAGGCAACACGCGGTACCTTCGGGCCACTACGATACTGTCAATATTCGCCTTACTCTTAATCGCAGCACTTCTTGCTTGTCGAACACGCAAGCGTAGATGGGTGGCATATGCGGCCATTTTTCTCACGATCCCGGCCCTCTTCGTTGCCTCATCCAAACTCGGAACCCGGCTTGATCTATCCTACGCCCTGGGTTTTCTTGGGTTTTATGCGGCTTTCCGCTGGCGCGCACGGTGGAAGCGCCGTGTAGAGATGGTGAACAGCGAAACCGGCCTGCCAAAACTTCGCGCTCTCGAAAGCCGACTCATACGTGACAAAACCGGAAGCGGCCATGTCGTCATAGCCAAAATCCAGAACTACGAACGTGTTCTCAAGACCTTACGCTCGGACGATAAGGGGAGCTATGTCCTCAAACTTGTCGACCGATTGCGCGCAGCCGATCCCAATCTGGCCATCTATAGCGATGGGCACCATCTGGGCTGGCATGTAGCAAGCGACGACACCAATGCGGTAACCGATCACCTCGAGGGGTTGCGCGCCATTTTCGCCGCACCCGTTCAGGTAGGCGGGTTCTCGGTGGATGTGGGAATCACGTTCGGCGTTGCGGCGATCGATGATGATCCGACCGTTCGGTTAGCGGCCGCCATCGCCGCCGCCGAAGAGACCTCGGAAGCCCACAATCCTATCGCAGTTGCCGAAACAGGGTCGCAAAGCGACTTGTTGTGGGACATCTCCCTGCGGGCACGCATCGACGAGGCGATGGAGGCGGGCGAGATCTATTGCGTCTATCAACCCAAGATCGACCTCGCATCCAAGTCGATTGCCGGTGTGGAGGCGCTCGTCAGATGGCACGATCCCGCACGTGGCTTCATTTCGCCCCAGCACTTCATCCAGCAGTGCGAAAAAGCGGGACGGATGGAGCATTTGACCCGCTATGTTCTGCAAAGCGCCTGTTCGGCCGGACAATTGCTCCATTTTCGCGGGCGCGTAATCTCCATGGCAGTCAATATCTCGGCCACCCTTCTCGGCGATATGCGGATCGCCGGTATCGTCCGCAACGTTCTGCAGGCAACGCGTTTCGATCCCTCGTATCTGACCCTGGAAATCACCGAAACAGCACGCATTTCCGACCATACCGTCGCGGCGAGTATTCTCGAGGAACTCAGATCCCTCGGCGTCAAGATTTCGATGGATGATTTCGGCGTCGGCGCCGCCAGCTTCGAAGCCTTCTACGAACTGCCCTTCGACGAGCTGAAAATCGACAGGCTCTTCGTTGCCAATATGGCGAAGGACCCCAAGGCAAGGGCCATCGTATCGAGCATAGCCGCAATGGGCCGCGAGGCGCGAATCACCGTGGTGGCGGAGGGTCTGGAAAACCCGCAAGACATCGTTCTTTTTGAGGAAGCGGGCTGCCAGCAGGTCCAGGGCTTTGCATTTTCGCGCCCCTTATCTCTATCTGATCTTCTGGAATATCAAGACTTTACTCTAAACAGGCCAGCCGCAAACATGGTTTAAACTTTACAAACGCTTATGGTTAATGGCATATAACTCCTGAAGTAACAGGAGGTACGACCATGTGGAGCATCTGGAAGTGGCTGTTCAGCGAAGACTGAGCGTTACCGCCACATAGAATTCGAAGGGCCCCGTTTCGGGGCCCTTTTTCGTTTTCGCGGGGGTTCCCGGGCGCCGCTCACGGCATAAGGACGAAACCTCCCCGCCTCTCCCTCGTTGACCGGCCATATGCCGATCTCCATCGAAACCCGCTTCGCCTTCCACCTCGCTGCACCGACGGATATCCTGTTGCAGTTCGAAGCTGCTGCGATCCCCGAGCAGACTATCCTTTCGAGCGATACCGATCTGGACCCGGACGAGCGGTGCGCGCGTGTTTCGGCGCAGCACGACATCGGCGAACGGATCTGGATCAGGGCGCAAGGCGAGTGCACCGTCGCCTATCGCGCACGTGTCGATATCGAACGACAGGTTTCCAATCTGGAAGAGCTGTCTGCCCTGCCCGCCCACCAACTGCCAGGCGAAGCGGTCGAATATCTCTTCGACAGTCGGTACTGCCCGGCGGACGACTTCCAGTCTTTCGTCGATGCACAGTTCGGCGATACCGCGGGCGGCGCGCGCATCGCTCGGATGAGGGACTGGATCGGCGAGAATTTCACCTATGTTCCCGGCGTATCGGATTCCGGGACCGGCGCCGCCCAGAGCTTCATTGCGCGGCAGGGTATCTGCCGCGATTATGCCCATGTCCTGATTGCCCTCGCGCGCGCCAGTGCAATTCCCGCACGCTACGTCGCCTGTTACGCCCCCGGGGTTGATCCGCCCGACTTTCACGCGGTTGCCGAAGTCTTCCTTGCCGACCCGGCGACACCCGCCGGGGGGACATGGCAATTGGTCGATCCGACCGGGATGGCCGACCCTTCCCAGACCGTGAAGATCGGCGTCGGACGCGATGCCGCGGATGTGAGCTTTCTCACAAGCTTCGGGCCAAGCGACTTCCGCACGAGTTCGGTTTCGGTTTCGCAAGAATAGGAATGCAGCCGACTGGTGTGCTCGCTCTCGCACTGATACCCGAACTCACGAGGAGCAATGACACGATGATCGCGTGGGCCACTGCATGAATATTACCGCGGACCGCCTCTTGCTGTTCGGAGCCACCGGCGATCTGGCGCAACGCATGCTGTTACCTTCCCTGTGCGCGCTGGACGCCGATGGGTTGCTGGAACCCGACCTCAGGGTGGTCGGAACTGCACGTTCGGAAATGACCACTGCGGCCTATCGCGATTTCGCACGTGCGGCGCTGGAAAAGTACCTTCCCGAAAACCGGCGCGGGGGTATCGCGCAATTTCTCGATCGGCTGAGCTATGTGCCCGTCGATGCGACCACGCTCGGGGGGTATGAGGTGCTGGCCGAGGAGGTGGGCGAATACGCCAAGGGTCTGGCGATCTTCCTGTCGACCGCACCCAGCCTGTTCGAGCCGACAATCGACGGTCTCGTCCATGCCGGGCTGACCGAGGGAAACGTCCGGATCGGGCTGGAAAAGCCGCTCGGCACCGATCTCGCCTCGAGCGAGGAAATCAATGACGCTGTAGCGAGAGCCTTCTCGGAAGACCGGATATTCCGGATCGATCATTATCTCGGCAAGGAAACGGTGCAGAATCTCCTGGCGCTGCGTTTCGCGAACCTGCTGTTCGAGCCTGTCTGGAACGCGACCTATATCGATCACGTCCAGATCACGGTTGCCGAGACGGTGGGCCTGGAATCGCGCATTGGCTATTACGACGACAGCGGGGCGCTGCGCGACATGGTCCAGAACCACATGTTGCAACTGCTTGCGCTGGTCGCGATGGAACCGCCCACCAGCTTCGATTCCACTGCGGTGCGGGACGAGAAGGTCAAGGTGCTGCGCGCTTTGCGCCCCGTTGCTAAGGACGAGACAGTGACCGGCCAGTACCGTGCCGGGGCCGTGAACGGCGAGGCGGTTCCCGGCTATGACGAGGAACTGGGCAAGGACAGCGAGACCGAGACCTTCGTGGCGCTCAAGGCCCATGTCGACAACTGGCGCTGGAAGGGCGTGCCTTTCTACATGCGCACCGGCAAACGCCTGCCGGAGCGAGTGACCGAAATCGTGGTCCAGTTCCGCTGCATTCCGCATTCGATCTTTGCCGATCGCGGCGCGACTACCCGGCCCAACCGTCTGGTCATCGGGATCCAGCCCGAGGAAAACGTCCAGCTATCGATGATGGCAAAGGTGCCCGGCCTCGACCGCGAGGGCATTCGCCTGCGCCAGATCCCGCTCGACATCGCCATGCCGGACGCTTTTTCCGGTACCGTGCGGCGCATCGCTTACGAACGGCTGTTACTCGATCTGATCGGAGGCGATCAGACGCTGTTCGTCCGCCGCGACGAGGTGGAGGCACAGTGGGAATGGATCGACGCCATTCGCACCCTGTGGGAGGAGGAAGTCATCACGCCTAAATCCTATGGTGCAGGCAGCTGGGGGCCGAGCGCGGCGATTGCTCTGGCCGAACGCGACGGGGTGAGCTGGCATGACGAATAGACCGCTGAACGACACGATTCATCGGGTGACCCGGCGGGTAATCGAAAACTCGCGGCAAAGCCGCGCGAATTATCTCGACCTGATGGACCGCGAAAGCGATCGACAGGTCAATCGCGGTACGCTCTCTTGCTCGAATCTGGCCCATGCCTTTGCCGGGGCGGAGGAAGACCAGGCCGCAATCATGGCCGCCAAGGGGCCGAACCTTGGTGTGGTGACGGCCTATAACGACATGCTCTCGGCCCATCAGCCCTATCACCGTTATCCCGAGCTGATGAAGATCTGGGCGCGCGAGGTCGGGGCGACCGTCCAGGTAGCCGGCGGGACACCGGCAATGTGCGACGGTGTCACACAGGGCGAAGCGGGCATGGAGCTTTCGCTTTTCAGCCGCGACACGATCGCGCTTTCGACCGTCGTCGCGCTGAGCCATTCCATGTATGACGGTGTCGCGCTTCTGGGCATTTGCGACAAGATCGTGCCCGGCCTGCTCATGGGCGCGCTGCGCTTCGGGCATTTGCCGGCGATCTTCGTGCCCTCCGGCCCCATGGGCACCGGTATCTCCAACAGGGAAAAGCAGCGTACCCGCCAGCTCTATGCCGAAGGCAAGGTCGGACGCGAGGAATTGCTCGCCAGCGAGATGGGCAGCTATCACTCGCCCGGCACCTGCACCTTCTACGGCACAGCCAATTCCAACCAGATGATGATGGAGATGATGGGCCTCCACGTTCCCGGTGCGGCCTTCATCCATCCGGGGGCCAAGCTCCGGCAGGAATTGAGCCGCGCGGCCACGCACCGTCTGGCCGCCATCGGCAAGCGGGGCGAGGATTTCCGCCCGCTTTCGCGTGTCGTCGACGAGAAAGCGATCGTGAACGCCGCCATCGGCCTTCTCGCCACGGGCGGATCGACCAATCATGCGATCCACATCCCCGCTATGGCACGGGCGGCAGGCATCGCGTTCGACTGGACCGATCTGTCGGAACTCTCGAGCGCGGTCCCGCTGGTCGCGCGGGTATATCCCAACGGGTCGGGGGATGTGAATCATTTCCACGAAGCGGGCGGCATGGGCTACGTCATCGGCACGCTGCTCGAAGAAGGCCTTGCCCACGCGGATATCCAGACCATCTGGGAAGGCGGGCTCGAGGCCTACAGCCGCGAACCGGGCATGGATGGCGACGCGCTCGCCTGGCGCGATCCCGGGCCATCGGGCGACACCACAATGCTGCGGCCTGCCTCCGATCCGTTCCAGCCCGATGGCGGCATGCGCCTCGTCGAAGGCAATTTGGGCCGCGCCTGCTTCAAATCCTCAGCGGTCGAGCGCGAGCGCTGGACCATCGAGGCGCCGTGCCGCGTGTTCGAGACCCAGCGCGATGTGAACGAGGCTTTCACCAAGGGCGAACTCGACCGCGACGTCGTGGTCGTCGTCCGTTTCCAAGGCCCGCGCGCCAATGGCATGCCCGAACTTCACAAACTGACCCCCGCGCTCGGCGTGCTGCAGGACCGCGGCTATAAGGTAGCCTTGGTAACCGATGGGCGCATGTCGGGCGCGTCCGGCAAGGTGCCCGCCGCGATCCACTGTACCCCGGAAGCATTGGGCGGCGGCCCGCTGTCCCGATTGCGGGATGGCGACCATATACGTGTGTGCGCCGCCACCGGCGAGCTTTCGACGACGGCCGATCTCGGCAATCGTGAGGCCGTGCCCCAGCCCGAGACCGAAATGGGCATGGGGCGCGAGTTCTTCGCAATGTTCCGCCAGCATGCCGATGGCGCGGAACAGGGGGCCTCATCGATGTTGGCGATGGCGGGGCTGTGAGCATGGAGATCGTCACCGTCGATATCGGCGGCACCCATGCGCGTTTCGCCATAGCCACCGCGACGGGCGACGGTAGGATTGCGCTGAGCGATCCCGAAACGCTTCATACAAAGGATCATGCGAGTTTTCGGACCGCATGGGAGAGTTTCCGCGAACGGACCGGGGGCACCCTTCCGCCCCGCGTTGCGATGGCCATAGCTGGCCGGGTCAACGATGATGTCATCCGTTTTACCAACAATCCATGGATCATCCGCCCAGCCCTGTTGAAGGAGAAGCTGGGCGTCGAACAATACTGCATTGTCAACGATTTCGAGGCGGTGGCGCATACCGTCGCACGCGTCGGCGAAGACCAGTTCATCCATCTGACCGGCCCCGACAAACCTCTTGCCCCCACCGGTCGCCTCAGCGTGATTGGCCCCGGTACCGGCCTCGGGGTTGCGCACCTCTATCGCGAAACGGACGGGGCTTACCGCGTATCCGCCACCGAAGGCGGTCATATCGACTTTGCCCCGCTCGACCAGATCGACGACGCGATCCTTGCGCGCCTGCGCAAGCGCCACACGCGCGTCTCGGTGGAGCGGGTCGTGGCAGGCCCGGCCATATCGGACATTTATCAGACGCTTGCCGCGATGGAGGGCAAGCCGGTCGCCGAGGAAGACGATGTTGCCATCTGGACGCGCGGACAGGATGGCAGCGACAGTCTTGCCGCAGCAGCGGTAGATCGCTTCTGCATGTCGCTCGGCAGCGTCGCGGGCGACATCGCGCTTGCCCAGGGTGGCTTCGGCGGCGTCGTGATTGCCGGGGGGCTGGGTTACAGGATCCGGGAAACGCTGCTCAGATCGGGCTTTGCCGAGAGGTTCAAAGCCAAGGGGCGTTTCCGGGAACTGATGGCCTCGATCCCCGTCAAACTTATCACCCACCCGCAACCGGGCCTGTTCGGTGCCGCGGCGGCCTTCGTAAGAGAGCATAAATGACCATCGGCGATATCATGCAGACCGCCCCGGTAATTCCGGTCATCGTGGTGGACGAGGTGGAGCATGCCCGGCCGCTGGCCCGCGCTTTGGTGGCGGGCGGTCTGCCGGTGCTCGAAGTCACGCTGCGTACCCCGGTCGCCCTCGACGCCATCCGCGTTATGAGCGAGGTCGACGGCGCGATAGTCGGCGCCGGAACAGTGACCAATCAGCATGAGCTTGCCGAGGCAATCGATGCGGGAAGCCAGTTCATCGTCTCACCGGGCCTTACCGAACCGCTTGGCAAGGCGGCCATTCGCGCAGGCATTCCGTTCCTGCCTGGCATCGCGAATGCAGGCGACATCATGCGCGGGCTCGACCTTGGGCTGACCCATTTCAAATTTTTTCCGGCAATGGCTGCTGGCGGCCTGCCCGCCTTGAAAGCCCTTGCCGCGCCCTTTAGCCAGTGCCGCTTCTGCCCGACCGGCGGCATCTCCCTCGCCGATGCGGGCGAGTGGCTGGCTCTCGATCCGGTGCTGTGTGTCGGGGGTAGCTGGGTCGCTCCTCGCGGGCCGGTGAACGAAAAAAACGTCGAAGCGCTGGCGCGGGAAGCTGCCGCTTTGGCCGGTTAGCTCCCGTCGTCCGGACAGTGCCGGTTCGAGACGGTTTCCAAGGTGAAACTGGAAAATTCACCATTGCAGGCGCATATTGGCCGCATGGACGTGATTCTGAAATGGATTGGTGGCGGAACCGTGGCAGCGGCGCTGGTGCTTGCAGGCATCGCCATCGGTGGCCGTGCAACGGCGGAAAACGACATGTCCGAGCCCGCCATCGAAGCGCCGACGCCCGTGTCGCAACCCGTTTTCGCCCACGGCGCGATCGCGGCTAAGGCCGCGACCGATGCCAAGCGGCTTTATACGGTTCGCCGCGTCCTGCCGATCGACGGGCCGATAAAATATGGCGAATGGCATTGGGACGATGAGAACGTTCCGGATGGCCCGCTACTGGTCACGGTCGATCTGCAGGCCCGTGTGATTTCGATATTCCGGGGCGGATACGAAATCGGCGCCGCAGCCGTCATGCTGGGTACCGATCAACACCCGACCCCCACCGGAGTCTTTCCGATCTTGTGGAAACAGAGGCACAATGTTTCGGAGAAATACGGCAATGCGCCGATGCCCTGGAGCATGTTCCTGACCAATGACGGGATTGCGATCCACGGGGGGAGCGAAGTGGAAAACGGGTATGCCAGCCATGGTTGTATCGGCGTTCCCGACGATATTGCAAAGCGCCTGTTCGCCATCGCCAAAGAGGGCGACCGTGTCGTGATTACCGACGGCAAGCGGATGGGTATGGGCGATAGCATCATCTGATCGCGCTCAACCCGACCGGCGCGGCGGCTCGGGCGAGCAGGCGTACACATCCTGCTGTTTCTCGATCAATATACCGGCAATATTGCCGCGTCTGTCGAGCGTTTTGAGGAAGCCGGCGACTTCCCCAAGCGACACGGTCTGCCCGAAGCCCGAAATGGCGCGTGCCACGAGGCGCGACGACACATCGATCGAATCCGCGATCGGTACGGCAATATGTCCGTCGGTCACTGTGACTTCGCTATCCCACAACTGATCCGCAATCGATGCGAGCGCGCGCTCGGTCTCTTCGAGATGGGCAGCGGAGCGTGCGAGGGCGAGCGGGTCGATCCAGTCCGCCTTTTCGAGTTCGCGCCTTATCCTCACACGCTCGAAGCTCTCGTCGCGGTTGCTGGGATCGTCGGCGAAAGGGGTGCCCGTCCCGCGCAGGATGGCGCGCAGCTCCTCCCTGCGGAACTGCAAAAGGGGGCGGATCACGGGAACGGGACATCCCTCGATCATCGTCGACGAACGAATTCCGGCCAGACCAGCCAGCCCGCTGCCTCTGTTGAGCCGCATCAGCAGCGTTTCGGCTTGGTCGTCGGCATGATGAGCGGTGGCGATGGCCGCCAGTTGCCGGTCGCGAGCCCACTGACCAAGAGCGGCATAGCGGGCCGAACGCGCGCGGTCCTGCAGGTTCCCCTCGGCCACTGTTACCTTGAGGATATGGCACGCGATGCCCCGCTCCTCGCATGTGCGCGCCACGAGCGCGCATTCCTCACCGGCTTCGGGCCGCAGGCCGTGATCGACCGTTGCAACCTCGATCATACGGTCGAAAAAAGCATGGGCGAGAACCAGCAGCGCCATGCTATCCGCCCCGCCCGATACCGCCAGCCCGAGCTGGCCATCGGGCCTATGCGCGCGAAAACCGGCTTCGAACCGCGCGAGAACAGCTTGGTCTAACCGCTCGTCAATCGCAATTCACCTTGGCACGGCTGGCCTCATACTGACCTTGCAGGCGGCCCGCAGCGAGCGCCGGATAGGTCTCGGAAAATTCGGCCAGGGCAATGCAGGCCCGGCGGCTATCGTCGAGCGCAATCATCGCCTCGGCAAGATAGAGCAGGCTGTCGCCCGCCCGCGCCCCGGTTTTATCTTCCTGATAATTCTTGAGGAACCAAGGGGCGGCTTCCTTTGCCTTGCCATCGTCCAGATAGGCCCGGCCCAGAAGGTTGCGTCCGTACGTCGTGCGCCAGTGTCCGGGGTTCTGCTCGACGAACAGCGTAAGCTGCTGCTGCGCCTCGGGATAGAAGCCCGCATTCCAGAGACGATAACCATAGGAATATTCATCGTCCGCCGGATCGTCGGTCTGGGGCTTGGCGATCGACTGGACTGCGGCAAGGCGCTCGTCGCTCGGGCCGGAAATCTCCGCCGCCAGCGAGCGCGAGGCGCCGGGTGCTTCCTCGCCCCCACCCGTAGTGACCGCGACCGGCTCCGGATTGCCGGCACCGCCGCCTTCCAGCGCATCGATCCGCTCGGTAAGCAATCGGATCGTATTCGCATTCTCCTCGTTCTGCGCGGTCTGGCGCTGAAGCTGCGTCTCGAGCGCATCGAGCCGTGCGAGGATATCGGTGACCGCCGTGGTCGAGGAACCCGACACGGTCGACCGCACCGAGGGCTGCGCGCTAATCTCGGGTTCGAAGAAGCGCCCGTCCCCGCCAGGAAAAACCTTGCGCTGCAAGGCTCGCACTTCGGCTTCGAGGCGCCGCAGGCGCGCCTCGTCATTGCCATCCTGCGGCAGCGCCGGCGTCGAGGTGGCGAGCAAGGCAAAACCCGCTCCGAGAAAGGACAGGTTGCGGGCGAAGGATCCGAACGTCATCGGGGGAGGCTCCTCGTGGGATATCCGTATGTTGCGAGAGTGCCCTAGCCTCGCGAATCTGTCGAGGCCATGAAGCAGGCTTATCCCCTTCCGGGGGGATGGTGCGATCAGCCGCCGCTACTGCTCTCGGTTTCGGGAGCGGCTCGATCATCGGTTCGCGCCAGCAGCGCTTCCGCCGTTACCGGCACATCCTTGATAATCTCGTCATCTTCGGAGAGTTTGGGAACGGGGCGTCCGCCGATCGTTATTGCCAGGGCATAGGGACGGCCGGTCCAGACCTGCGGCCCTTCGGCGTCCGGGGGCACCGTGAAACTGTCGCCCTCCGCCATCTGCGCTTCGTAGAGGCGTTCACCATTGGCATCGTAGAATTTGACCCATGTGCCGTCCATCTCGCTGGTGAACACCACCGGCCCGGATGCGGCAGGGGCTTCGGGGCGCTGCGAAGCCTCACCCCCGTCTTGCTGGTCGAGAGCTGCCTGTTCCTGCGGCTGGCTCAGCGGAGCAGGCCCCATCCCCGGGGCGAAATAGCTGTTATAGAAGGCGTATATCCCGCCCAATAAAAGCACTGCGGCGAACAGCGCGAACCATGCAAGACCACGCCCCGGCACACGGGCAGGATCGCCGGGTTCGAACTTGGCGGGGCCGACACCGTTCTCGTCGCCTTCCGCCAATTCCTCGCGGACCTGTTCGACGATCTCTCGCTCGTCGAGCCCGACCAGACGCGCATAGGTGCGCGAAAATCCAACCGCATAGGTGCGCGCCGGCAGATCGGCCAGCGCCCCATTCTCGATCGTCAGCAGATGCCGCTGGGGAATACGGGTTTCCGCCGCCACCTGGGCGATATCCAGCCCCGCCGCTTCGCGTGCGCGCCTCAGTCTTGCGCCAACCCGATCGGGTTCTTCCCGCTGGTCCTGCTCGTGATTGTCTTCCTCGCTCATGCGATCCCCGAATAATGCGATCCCGCGGTTTCCCCGCCTCTGGTCTTGACAGCGGACAAGCGACACGGCCGACCTTCTGTCAAGATCGCAGTATAACACATTAAACGCGTACCGACGAAGAGAGGCGGTTTCGCGACGAAATCAGTCGAGATCGATATCGTGTTGGGCCGCCCAGCGCTGAAGCTCCGCGCGCATATCGCCCGGCGGCGTAGCCAGCCAACGAGTCATCTGCTGCGTCAGTTCGTTGAGATCCACCTTGCGGACCAGTTCCTTGATCGGACCCACTGCCGCCGGCGTGATCGAAAGACGCCGGTAGCCGATGCCGAGAA
Organism: Erythrobacter aureus; assembly: GCF_003355455.1. NCBI lineage: Bacteria > Pseudomonadati > Pseudomonadota > Alphaproteobacteria > Sphingomonadales > Erythrobacteraceae > Erythrobacter > Erythrobacter aureus. Next base: position 1,061,971 of record NZ_CP031357.1, on the reverse strand, counting down.
GCGCCAGCGCCTCGAGCCTGCGCCCGCCCATTTCGCCGCATACGCCCAGCCTGACATTCTGCCCCACAAGCGACTGCGCGACCCGCGCCAGGAAGCGCAAAATGGCAGGGCTCAACCAGTCATACCGTTCGGCCAGCTTGGGGTTGGCCCGATCGGCGGCAAAGAGGAATTGCGTGAGGTCGTTGGTGCCGACCGAAATAAACGAGAGCTTGGGAGCGAGAATGTCGAGGGCATCGGCCAGCGCCGGCACCTCGAGCATGCACCCATATTCGATCGTTTCGGGCACCAGCTTGCGGCGCTCGCGCAGGAACCGGAGCTGGTCTTCGAACACCTGCTTTCCGGCATCGAATTCCCACGGTTCGCTCACCATCGGGAACATGACCGAAAGCGAACGGCCCCCGGCCGCTTCCAGCAATGCGCGCGCCTGCGCCTTCAGCAGGCCTTCCCGCTCTAACGACAGGCGCAAGGCGCGCCAGCCCATGGCCGGGTTCTCGTCGCGCTCGCCCACCGCACTGTCGAGATAGGGAACTGCCTTGTCCCCGCCGATATCGACGGTGCGAAACACCACCGGCTTGTCCCCTGCGGCGTCGAGCACATCACGGTAAAGCCGCAACTGACGGTCGCGCTGCGGAAGCGTGGAAGAGACGAGGAATTGGAACTCGGTTCGAAATAACCCCACGCCATCCGCGCCGCTCATCGCCAGCGCGCTCATATCGTCGCGCAGGCCTGCATTCATCATTACCGTGATGCGCGTGCCGTCGCGCGTAAAAGGTTCGACATCGCGCAATTCGGCATAGGTCGCCTGCTTCTCACGCGTTTTGGCGAAACGCGTTGCAAAGGCGTCGACCACCTGCGGCGTCGGGCGCAGCGTGACAGTGCCCTCGACTGCATCGAGAATGACCTCGTCGCCTTCCGCGACGCGGGTGCGAATGCCGGATACCCGCCCCAATACCGGCACACCCATCGCGCGGGCGACGATGACCACATGGGCGGTGAGCGAGCCCTCTTCGAGAACCACGCCCTTGAGCCGCCGCCGGTCGTATTCGAGCAGTTCGGCAGGGCCCAGATTGCGGGCGAACAGGATCGTGTCGCGCCTCAGGCCCTGCGTTGCCGCAGTGCCCAACTGGCCGGATACGATCCGGAGCAGGCGGTTGGACAGATCCTCCAGATCGTGCATCCGGTCGGCCAGCAGCGGGTCGTCGATCTCGCGCATCCGCATACGGGTGCGCTGCTGCACGCGTTCGATCGCCGCCTCGGCGGTCAACCCGCTATCGATCGCCTCGTTGATCCGGCGGCTCCACCCTTCGTCATAAGCGAACATCTTGTAGGTTTCGAGCACTTCGACATGCTCGCCACCCTTACCGAATTCCGGTTCCTTGCCGAGCGCGTCGATCTGGTCGCGCATCTTGTCGAAAGCGCGATAGACGCGTTGCCGTTCGGCCTCGATATCCTCCGCCACGACCTGGTCGATCTCGATGCGCGGCTGGTGGAATACCGCCCGCCCGGCCGCGAGGCCCTTCACCAAGGTCAATCCCTGTAGCACATCGTTTTCGATATGCGCGATTTCGAGATCGATCTGCCCTTCCTCGTCGACAAGTTCCTTGTGCGCGATAAGTTCGGACAGCACCATGGCAGTGGTCTGCAGCGCCTCGATCTCCACATCCTCGTATCGGCGCGGCTCGACATGCTGGACGCACAACACGCCGACTGCCCGTTCGCGGTAGACGATCGGTACACCGGCGAAGGAATGGAATTTTTCCTCGCCCGTCTCCGGGCGATAGGCGAAGTCCGGGTGTGCCTTGGCCTCGGCCAGATTGAGCGTTTCGATATTCTGCGCGATCGTGCCTGCCAGACCCTCGCCGATCGCCAGCCGGGTTACGTGAACCGCTTCGGGATTGAGGCCCTGCGTGGCGTAAAGCTCCAGCGCGCCCTCGCGCAGCAGGTAGATCGAGCAAACTTCGCTCGTCAGGCTCTCGGCAATGATCTCTACCACCCGGTCGAGCTTGTGCTGGGCATGGGTGCGCCCGGCCATGACCTCGTGCAGGCGGGTGAGTATCTGGCGTGCTGAAGATGCGGCTGACATAGCCGCTGCCTATACCAAATTCGTTGGCAGGCGGAAGCGGGACGCGTAGTCCCGCCCCCTGATAGCCAAGTTTAGCAGGAAGCGAGTTCTTCCTTGATAAGGAGCTTTTGCTTCTTGATCTGCTGGATCATCGCGATGTCGGGCGCCGGTCGGGTTTGCTCTTCGTGCAGGCGGGCCTCGAGACCGGCGTGCTTGGCTTTGAGCGCATCGACATGGGATGATTGCATCGGATTGTCTCCTTGACGGTTGTGCGACCTCAGGAGCGACTCGTGCGCAGGTGCGGCACGGGCCGCAGAACAAGTATCAAACCACAGGATTGATAATTTACAAAGAGCCTTGTTGAAGGCATGCGACGAAACGGTCGAACGAGGCGATTTTCCGGAAAGGTCGGCGTGAACGAACAGGAACTGCGCAAAAGGCTGGCATCGCTGCGCAGCGAGCACCGCGATCTGGATGTGGCAATCGCGGCGCTGGCGGATGCCGGTGCGCAAAGCGGTTTCGTCGACCAGTTGCAGATGGCCCGGCTGAAGAAGCGTAAGCTTGCGCTCAAGGACCGGATAGCAGCCATCGAGGATGTTCTGCTGCCGGATATCATCGCGTGAAATCGGCCTCTTGAGGCCTGGCGCGTATCAGCGCGGCACAAGTGTGGTTAATTCGCTGGCGGCAAGCGAGGCGGAGGCGTAATTGCCTTTTCATGCCAGCTCGCGACATCAACGAAGAAATCATCGAGGATCTCTATTCGGAAGCCCTCGTGCTCGCGGACGATGCGCGCGCGGCCTTCGATTTGCGGTTTCGGGACGATGTGTCCCATGTCGGAGACCTCACGCGGGTAGCGCTTTCGATCGAGGGGCTGCGCACGACCACACGATTGATGCATATCCTCGCCTGGCTGCTCAACCAGCGCGCCTACCGTGCCGGGGAGCTTTCCGAACGGCAGCTCGAGCGATGTGGAACCTTGCCAGTGGAACGCGAGCCGGACCCTGACAATCTCGCGCGGCTGGAGCCCGAGACCCGTTCTTTGATCGAGGAGAGCGAAAGGCTGCACGCGAGGGTCGCCCGCCTCGATCGGGACTGGCGCCGCGAAAGGCAGGGGGGCGATATGCCGGTCGCCTCGCTCCAGGACCGGATCGCGCAAGCCTTCGCCCCGGCCTGATCACACCGCCGCCAGCGCCTTGGCATATCGCGCAAGACGGGCTTCGCGCACCTCGATCCCCATGTCGGGCTCGAACACGCTTGCCTTCCCGCGCATCGCTCGCGCCGCGGATTCGAGAGTGTCGTGCATACCGCAGCCGACCGCGGCAAGGATAGCCGCGCCGAGCGCGGTCGTTTCGATGAAATCGGGTCGTTCGACCGGCAGATCGAGAATATCGGCCAGATCCTGCGCCATCCAGTCATTCGCGCTCATCCCCCCATCGATCCTCAGACGCGACCAGGGCGCGCCATCGGCATCGAAAGCGCTGGCAAGATCGTGGGTCTGGTGCGCCATCGCCTCCAGCGCAGCGCGGGCGATTTGCGCGCGCCCGCTGGCGAAGCTGAGGCCCGAAATCACGCCGCGCGCATCGGGCAGCCAGTGCGGCGCGCCAAGCCCGGCCAGCGCAGGCACGATCACCACTTCGCCGCTATCTTCGATCGAGCGGGCCAGCTCCTCGGTCTCCGCGGCATTGCCTATCAGCCCGAGCTGGTCGCGAAGATACTGCACGAGGCTGCCCGCGACGAAACACGCGCCTTCAATGGCATAGGTCCGCGTGCCGTTCTCCTGGTAAAGCACGGTGCCGAGCAGGCGATGGTCCGAATGCGGGATATCCCGCCCCTTATTGGTCAGCACGAACGCGCCGGTGCCATAGGTCGCCTTGGTCTCGCCGAACGCAAGGCATCCCTGGCCGATCGTCGCCGACTGCTGATCGCCCGCAAGGCCGCAGATCGGGATCGCCGCGCCGAGCAGGTCGGCGTCGCATTCGGCCAGCCGTCCATGCGTATCGACCACTTCGGGCAGCGTGGCACGCGGTACGCCGAACAGTTCGCACATATCCTCGTCGAACTGCGCCCCGTCGAGCGCCAGCAGCAGCGTGCGGCTGGCATTGCTCGCATCGCTCAGATGCGCGCCGCCCGACAGTTTGAACACCAGCCAGCTTTCGACCGTGCCGAAAGCCAGCGTTCCCTGTGCTGCGGCAGCGCGCACGCCTTCGTCATGGTCGAGCAGCCAGCGCATCTTGGTGCCCGAGAAATAGGGATCGAGCAGCAGGCCGGTCCGCTTCTGAACCTCGGCTTCGTGACCGTATTCCTTCATGCCCGCGCAGAATTCCGCTGTCCGCCGATCCTGCCATACGATCGCGCGCGTCAGCGGCTCGCCGCTGGTTCGGTCCCACGCGACCACGGTTTCGCGCTGATTGGTGATACCGATCGCGGCGATGCGTCCGGCATCCCCGCGCACGACCTCGCGCGCGCAGGCGAGCGTCTTGTCCCAGATCTCGGCCGCATCGTGTTCGACCCAGCCGGGCTTCGGATAATGCTGCGTAAGGTCCTTCTGCGCGACCGCTTCCACCGTTCCATCGGGTGCGAAAGTCATCGCCCGGGTGGAAGTGGTACCTGCATCGAGGACGAGTATGTGTTCTCCCATGCGGCTCTTCTGCCGCTCGGCTCGATCCGATGCAACGCCCTGCTGAAAGCAGAACTCGACCGGCCCGGGCACAATCTGTCTCGACTTCGCGCGATCCGAACCTCTAGAGTTGTATGGCAATGGCTGGAATTCCTCCCAAACCGTGGCCGACCGGCAAGGCGATGCAGCTCGAACCGCTGGTCCGCCGCGTGCTCGCTCCCAATCCGTCGCCCTATACCTTCACCGGAACGCAGACTTATATCGTCGGCCTCGGTGATGGCTGCGCGGTGATCGATCCCGGACCGGACGAGAAAGAGCATCTGCTCGCGCTCGATGCGGCGATCGGCGAGGAACATGTCTGTGCGATCATGTGCACGCATACGCATCGCGACCACTCGCCGGCCGCGAAGACGCTGGCGGCCAGGACCGGCGCGGCCATCGTCGGCTGCGCGCCGCTGGTGATCGACAGCAACCTGCCGCGTTCCGATGAGGCTTTCGACCCGACCTATGAGCCCGACCGGGTGATGGAGGACGGCGAACGAATGACCGGCCCCGGCTGGACGCTGACCGCCGTGGCGACGCCCGGTCATGTCTCCAACCATCTGTGCTTCGCCCTGGAGGAGAGCGGCGCGCTGTTTACCGGCGATCATGTGATGGGCTGGTCGACCAGCGTGGTGATCCCGCCCGATGGCGACATGGGCGATTACATGAAAAGCCTCGACAAGCTCTATGCGCGCGAGGATCGGGTTTTCTATCCCGCGCATGGCGAGGCGGTCGAAAAACCGCGCCAACTGGTGCGCGGCATGATCGGCCATCGCCGCCAGCGCGAGAACCAGATCGTGCGCCATCTTGCCGAAGGACCGCATGAGGCGGCCGATTTCGTGCCCAAAATGTACAAGGGGCTCGACCCCAAACTGCACAAGGCAGCCGAGATGTCGGTCACCGCGCATCTGATCGATCTGGAACAGCGCGGCCTCGTCGCCCGTTCGGGCGATGTATGGCAGACGATCTGAAGACCGAGACACCCGAAATCCAACCCGAGGTTCGGCGCGAGCAGCCGCTCGCCCGCATCCAGGCGGTGCCGTGGCTGATCGTGATCGTCTTGCTGGCCGCCGTCGCCTGGCTCGGCTGGCGGGCCTTTTTCTATCAGGAAGAGGGCGATCCGGTGGGCAGCGCGATGCTGGCCTTCGAAAAACAGAATTCGCTGACTGTCTTCTCCTCCCGCTTCGAAGTCGTCGCGGAAAGTGTCGACCGGCGCGGCGTGCTCAATCTCGACCTGCTGGAAAGCCGTCAGGCGGCGATCATCCCGGCGACGGTCGAATACCGCCTCGACCTGTCCAGCATGGACCGCGACCGGTTTGCCTGGGACGAGGAGCGCGAGACGCTGAGCGTCATCCTCCCGCCGCTGCGGATTTCGCGCCCCAATCTCGACGAGGGTGCGCAGAAGACCTTTACCGAGGGCACCTATGTCAGCCGCGATGCGAGCGCGGATCTGGCGCGCAACAATTCGCAGCAGGCCGAGCGCAAGGCCGCCGAATTCGCCAAGAACCCGCAGGTTCTCGCGCTTGCCCGGCAAGCGGCAAAGGATGCGGTGCGGCAGAACCTCGCCATCCCGATGCAGGTCGCGGGCTATGGCGACGTCTCGGTCGAGGTGCGCTTCGACGGGGAGCCCGCGCCCGAGTGATTTGACCTTGTCCCGGCGCCGCTATAGGCCTTGGCCAAAAGACAGATCGGTCGCTTGGCTTAGGGGGGGGCTTGGGACCATGGCCATCGCAACCGCGCCGCGTGAAACGATCGTTCACGGCGATACGCGCTTTTTCACGATCATGGCTTTCGTCATGTCGTTCATCATCGTCGCCGGATTTTCGGTCAATCTGGCCATGGGCCGGTCGAGCTTCGACGTGCCCGCTGCCTACCACGTCCACGCTCTCGTCTTCATGGGCTGGATCGGCCTTTATCTCGCGCAGCATGTGACGGCGTCGCAGCGCAATTGGAAGCTCCACGCCGCGCTCGGCAAATTCGCCTATCTCTGGGTTCCGGCCATGGTGATCGCGGGCGGCGCGATCATGATCGTGGTCGCGCGCCGCACGGGCGGCCCGTTCTTTTTCGACGTGAACGAATTCCTCATCAGCAACCTGGCCCTGCTGCTGTGCTTCGGCGGCCTTGCGCTATGGGCACTGCGCCGCCAGCGCTACAATGGCTGGCATCGCCGCCTCATGCTGTGTTCGATGGCGGTGCTGACGGGACCCGGCCTTGGCCGCCTGCTTCCCATGCCGCTGATGATCCCCAATGCCTGGACCATAACGACGGCCGCCACGATGGTCTTTCCGATCATCGGGATGATCGCGGACAGGCGCGGGCACGGCGGCATCCACCCGGCCTATCGCTGGGGACTGGGCATGTACGCCGCGACCTTCATCGTTTCGATGCTGCTTGCCTATTCCCCGATGGGCTACGCTTTCACCGAATGGGTCATCGCCGACAGCGCCGGAGCAGAGCGTCCGATGGAGGCCTTCCTCCCGCCGGGCTTCGCCATGTGACGGGATGCAAACGCGCTTGCCCGGAACGCACTCGCCATCGCGTCCGTTGCAGCTATAAGCGCCTCACACGCATCCAACGGGATATTCAATGACTGCCGAAACCAGCCTGCCGACCGGCACCGATCTGCTCGCGGAAATCGATCGCCTCCGCAAGGAGAGGAACGCGATCATCCTCGCGCATTACTACCAGACCGCCGACATTCAGGACATCGCCGATTTCGTGGGCGACAGCCTCGAACTGTCGCGCAAGGCGGCCGAAACCGATGCCGATGTGATCGTGTTCTGCGGCGTGAAGTTCATGGCCGATACGGCCAAGATCCTGTCTCCGGAAAAGATCGTCGTCCTGCCCGACATGGATGCCGGCTGCAGCCTCGAAGACAGTTGCCCGCCGGAAAAATTCAAGGCCTTCCGCGAGGCGCATCCCGACCATATCGCGCTGACCTACATCAATTGCTCGACCGAGGTTAAGGCGCTGAGCGATGTGATCGTCACCAGCTCCAGCGCGGAGACGATCATCAGCCAGATTCCCGAGGACCAGAAGATCATCTTCGGCCCGGATCGGCATCTGGGCGGCTATATGAGCCGCAAGTTCAATCGCGAAATGCTGCTGTGGCCGGGCGTGTGCATCGTCCACGAAGCCTTCAGCGAGACGGAGCTGCTCAAGCTCAAGGCGCAGCACCCCGATGCGCCGGTTGCCGCGCACCCCGAATGCCCGCCGACGATTATCGACCACGCCGACTATGTCGGGTCGACCAGCGGCATCCTGCAATTCGCCAAGACCTTCGAAGGCGACACGCTGATCGTGGCGACCGAGCCGCACATTATCCACCAGATGGAAAAGGCGCTGCCCGAAAAGACCTTCATCGGCGCGCCCGGCGCGGACGGCAACTGTAGCTGCAACATCTGCCCCTATATGGCGCTCAACACGATGGAGAAAATGTACGCCTGCCTGCGCGATCTGGAACCGCGCATCGAGATCGAGGAAGGCCTGCGCCTGAAAGCCAAGCAAAGCCTCGACCGCATGCTGGAAATGGCCAGCGGCACGATCGGCAAGGGCGATCTGGGGCGGGTTTGACGAGGTCTGACCGTTCTGGATTGCTTCGCCTGCGGCTCGCAACGACGAAATGGGATGGGGTGACCAAAGCGAACTGACTCGGCTTTGGACCAATCTCCTCCGCTCGTCATTGCGAGGAGCGCAGCGACGCGGCAATCCAGTCCAATGCGCCGCATTGTCGAACCCGCCGTCTACATCATGGCCAGCAAGCGAAACGGCACGATCTATGTCGGCGTGACCTCGAACCTGCCGCAACGCGCCGGCCAGCATCGCGAAGGGATAATCGACGGCTTTACCAAGCGATACCGCTGCAAGCTGCTCGTCTGGTTCGAAATGCACGGCGATATGGAAAGCGCGATCCTGCGCGAAAAACAGCTGAAGGGCGGATCGCGGAAGAAAAAGCTGCCCCTGATCTAACGGGACAATCCGCACTGGCAGGACCTGTTTGCCGAGATTCGCGCCTGACGGCCTCTGGATTGCTTCGCCTTCGGCTCGCAATGACGGAGGGGCAAGCTTGATTGAGCTTCTTTCCGTTTTGGCCCCTTTCCCGCCTTCTCGTCATTGCGAGGAGCGCAGCGACGCGGCAATCCAGTCCGGCGGCTGCGCCTTAGGCACGGGTTTCCGGACGTGCACTCCGCACTTGCCCCTCTCCCGCCGCACACATACACCACCCGGCATGACACAGACCACGCCCGTCGCACGCTTCGCGCTCGCCGCAGCGCTTGCATTCACCGCCGCCCCCCTCGCCGCGCAGGAAACGGATGCGGACGACCCGTATATCTGGCTCGAGGAAATCCAGGGCGAGCGGGCGCTGGCCAAGGTCGATCAGTGGAACGCCGATACCGAAGCCGTGCTGACGGCGCAGCCCGAATATCCGCTCGCCAAGGCTTGGGCGAAGCAAATCCTCGACGACACGCGCCAGATTGCGATGCCGGATGCGATCATGGGCGATCAGGTTACAAATCTGTGGCGCGATGCGGACAATCCGCGCGGGCTGTGGCGGATCGCCAGCCTCGATAGCTATATGGCCGGTGCGCCCGAATGGCGCGTGCTGATCGATGTCGATCGGTTGGGGGAAGAGGAAGGCGAAAGCTGGATCTGGCACGGTGCCGACTGCCTCGCGCCGGAATACACCCGCTGCCTAATCTCGCTCAGCCCAGGCGGAACCGATGCCGATGTCGTGCGCGAATTCGATATCGGCACCGGCGCTTTCGTCGAGAGCGGCTTTACCCTGCCCGAGGCCAAGTCGAACGTCGCCTGGTTCGATCGCGACACGCTGTTCGTCGGCACCGACGAAGGCGCAGGATCGCTGACCGACTCGGGCTATCCGCGCCTCGTGAAACTGTGGCAGCGCGGCACCGAATTCGCCGAGGCACGCCAGATCGCCGAAGGCGAACAGACCGACATCAGCATGAACGGCTTTTCGATCCTCGACGGTGACACCCGCTGGCGTTTCGTGCGCCGGGGGCCGAGCTTCTGGACCAGCCAGTACAGCCTCGCGCGCGAGGATGGCACGCTCGCACCGCTGCCCTTGCCCGAAGACGCCGAATTCGAAGCGGTTCTCGGCGGCCAGGTGATCGCCAAGCTCAATTCCGCTTTCGAAACCCCGCGCGGTGTCGCACAGCCCGGCACCCTGCTCGCATGGTCGCTGGAAGACGTGTTGCGCGGTTCCGATCCCGATCCCGTCGTCGTTTTCCGCCCGAGCGAGACACAGGCCATCGAAGAAGTCGCCGCATCCGAAAACAAGCTCTGGGTGAAGGTGCTCGACGATGTCTCGGGCAAGCTGATCGCGCTGACCCCGGGAGCCGAGGGCTGGGCCGCGCGCGCCATGGACCTTCCGGCCAACAGCACGCTCCAGATCGCCGAGACCAGCGGCGAGGGCGACACTGCCTTCGTCACAGTCGAAAACATGCTCACCCCGCCGACGCTCTATGCCGTTCCGAGCGAGGGCCAACCGGTCGCCATCGCCAGCGAACCGGCGCAGTTCGATGCGGACAAGTTTACCTTCGAGCAGAAATTCGCGACTTCGAAGGATGGCACGAAGGTCCCCTATTACCTCGTCCGGCCCAAGGGCGCCGAAGGCCCGCTGCCCACGCTGATCCACGCCTATGGCGGTTTCCGCGCGGCGCAGACGCCCAAATATCTGACCGCAGAGCCCTATCGCAGCGGCCCGCTGGGCCTGTTCTGGGTCGAAAGCGGCAATGCCTATGTCCTCGCCAATATCCGTGGCGGCGGCGAATACGGTCCGCGCTGGCACGAGGATGCGCTGCGCGACAAACGCCAGAACAGCTTCGACGATTTCCACGCCGTGGCCGACGATCTCGTCGCCAATCGTCTCGCATCGCCGGGTCGCATTGCGGCAAGCGGCCGGTCGAATGGCGGCGTACTGGTGGGCGCGGTCGCCAACCAGCGGCCCGACCTTTACGGCGCGATCATTTCGGGCAGCCCGTTGATCGACATGAAGCGCTATAACAAGCTGCTCGCGGGCGCATCGTGGATGGCCGAATACGGCAACCCGGATGTGCCCGAGGACTGGGCCTTCATGCGCGCCTGGTCGCCCTATCAGAACATGCGCGACGGCCCCGATGTCCCCGCCGCCTTCTATTACCTCTCGACGCTCGACGACCGGGTGCATCCGGGCCACGCGCGCAAGGCGGCGGCCAAGCACGAGGCCTATGGCCAGACCTTCTACTACCACGAATATCGCGAAGGCGGGCATTCGGTCGGCTCGGACCACGAGGAGGACGCCAAGCGCGCCGCCCTGCTACTCGCCTATCTCAACCGCGAGATCGGCAGCGGAGCGGAGTGAGGCACCCAATTGCGATTCGCGCGTTCATCCCCTGACCGCAACTGGCAAGGGATGCCCGCTTGACCGCCGACATACGTTTTTTCTGGGCACGGCTTAACGCGAATTACTGGTTCTATCCGGCGCTGTTCTCGCTCGTCGCGGCGGCGCTGGCTTTTGCCATGGTGGCGGTCGATCGGGCCGGTTTCGCAGAGTTTCTGAACGACGTGGACTGGATCGTGCCCGCCCGCCCGCAAGGCGCGGCCAACATGCTCACCGTCATGGCGGGCAGCATGATCGGTGTCGCCTCCACCGTGTTTTCGATCACCATTGCCGCGGTCGCCTATGCCAGCGGCAATTACGGGCCGCGCCTGCTGACCAACTTCATGGAGGATCGCGGCAACCAGCTCAGCCTCGCGACCTTCATCGGTAGCTTTGTGTACGCCATCATCGTGCTGCGCGCCGTTCGGGCGGAGGACGAGACCGCGGCGACCGGCGCGGATGCAGCGGCCACCGCCCTGCCCGGCTTTACCCCGCAGCTTTCCCTCCTCGTGGCCTATATTCTCATGGGCCTGTGCGTGGCCGTGCTGGTCTTCTTTCTCAACCATATCCCCTCGAGCATTCGCATAAACAAGGTCCTCAAGGGCATCGGCGAACGCCTGCTGGAGGCAATCCGCGATACCTATCCGGTCGAGGATAAATTCAGCGACGCGGTCGAGCCTGCTGGAGGCGAGCCGATCACCGCCTGGGGAACGGGTTATGTCCAGTTGATCGATTTCGAGGAACTGGCGAAGATCGCCCGCGACTGCGGCTGCACCTTTTCGCTTCGCGTGCGCACGGGCGATTTCGTGCACCGCGATGTGCCGTTCATGGACATAAAGGGCTGCGAGCCCGAATGTATCGAGGACCGCGTGCGCGATTGCTTCACACTCGGTTCGACACGCACGCCCGAACAAGATCCACAATTTCTTATCGACGAACTGGTCGAGATCGGTCTGCGCGCCTTGTCGCCCGGCATCAACGACCCCTTCACGGCGATCACCGCGCTCCATTGGCTGGGCGCCGCGACGGCGGAAATCGGCCGACGCGATTTGCGCAAGGATATTTGCGGCGAAGATAGGGATGATTGCCCCGTCATTCCCGTCCCGGACGATTTCGATCACTATGTGAAGCGCGGTTTCGGGGCGATCCGCAGCGCCGTGGCCAGTTCGCCCATCGCTGCGGAAGTGATGCTCGACACGCTCGCCAATACGGCAGTGCCAATCAAGGACGAACGGCGACAGAGCCTGCTCAAGCGCGAAGCGGAAAAGCTGGCTGAACAAGCGCGACTCATTCTTGTCGGCCCGGACCTCGAACGGTTCGATGACCACATTGTCCAGTTCAACAGGACCTTCTGGTAACCTTCTAGCGGACCCGGCCCACCTTGCCGGGCGCCCGCGCCAGGACGAGCGCGGCGCCGACCAGCGCCATGCCGAGAATATCGAGCGGCACAAGCATCTCGCCGAAGGCAAGCCACCCGACCAGCGCAGCAACGGCAGGCTGCGTCAGCAACGCCATTCCGATGATGAGCGGCGGGAAATGGCGCAGCGAGAACACCAACAGCCCTTGTCCCACGATCTGGCTACTAACTGCGAGGGTGAGGAGCGGTGTCCAACCGGCCTCGCCGGGAAAAATCGGCTCCCCCGCCAGCAGCGCCATGCCGAGGAGCAGGGGCGATGCCACCAGGCTGACCAGCAACAGGACACTCCAGGGGCCGAGCACGGCCCGTGCGCGCTGGGCCGGCAACAGGTAAAAGGCATAGAAAATCCCAGCGGCTAGGCAAAACAGGTCTCCGACGAAGGTCGCTGCGGAAATCTCCAGGCTGCGACCAAGCAGAATCGCCGCCCCGATCAGCGCCGCCAGCACCCCGGCGCCTTCCTGCCCCGTGGGCGCCCTGCGCGCCGCGATCAGGCCCCAGATCATCAGGATAACCCCGCCGGAATTGCCGAACAGCGTCGCATTCGCCAATCGGGTCCGCTCGATACCGACATGCCAGCTCGCAAGATCGAAGGCGAAAAAGGCGCCAGCCGCCATGCACAACAAGGCCAGCCTGCGGTCCAGTGGGCCGGGCGATCGCGCGCGCCAAGCCAGGATCGCAAGGATCGGAACGGGCAACAGCAGGCGCCAGAACGCCGCCGAAACCGGCCCCGTATCCGATAGTCGTACCAGCCACGGCCCCAGCGCAAGCGCGATGTTTCCAGCGATCAGCGCGGCAAAGTGCCATGCACTTGTCTGAAAGCCATTCTTGTCCGGTGCGGTGGTTGCGCTGCTCATGAGCCGCCCTTAGCTCAAGGGCCAAGTCGCGCCAGCAAAAAGGATTTGTCCCCGCATGCACGATAGCCTGTTCCAGCCGCTCACCATGGGCGCTCTCGAAGCCAGAAACCGCGTTTTCATGGCGCCGCTCACCCGTGGCCGCTCGACCCAGCCCGGTTCGGTCCCGAACGAAATGATGGCGACCTATTATCGCCAGCGGGCGAGCGCCGGACTGATCATTTCGGAAGCTACCGGGATCAGCGTGGAAGGGCTCGGCTGGCCTGCGGCGCCCGGCATCTGGAGCGAAGAACAGGTCGAGGGCTGGAAACTGGTGACCGACGCGGTGCACGAGGAAGGGGGACTGATCGTCCTCCAACTGTGGCATATGGGCCGCCTCGTCCACCCGCTGTTCCTCGGCGGCAATCCACCGGTTTCGGCCAGCGCGACAACCGCACCGGGTCATGCGCACACGTTCGAAGGCCGCAAGGATTACGAACAGGCGCGCGAGGCGACGACCGAGGACATCAATCGGATCGTCGAAGACTACCGCCACGCTGCCGAAAACGCCAAAAAGGCAGGCTTCGATGGCGTCCAGTTGCACGGCGCGAATGGCTATCTGGTGGACCAGTTCCTGCGCGACAGCACCAATCTGCGCACCGACGAATATGGCGGCAGCCCGGAAAACCGCACCCGCTTCCTGCGCGAAGTGCTCACCGCGCTCGTCGATGTCTGGGGTGCGGACCGCGTCGGCGTTCGCCTGTCACCCAATGGCGAAACGCAAGGGTGCGACGACAGCGATCCCGCGGCAACCTTCGGCGCCGCGGCCAGGGTGATCGAGGATCTCGGCATCGCCTTCCTCGAGCTGCGCGAGCCGGGACCGGACGGGACTTTCGGGGCCACCGAGGTTCCCAAGCAGAGCCCGCTCATCCGCCAGATCTATTCGGGACCGCTCATCCTCAACAGCGATTATTCGCCAGAGGATGCCGTCGCCGACATCGATGCGGGCCGTGCCGACGCGATCAGTTGGGGCAGGGATTTCATTTCAAATCCCGACCTGCCGGAACGCTTCCGCCTCGGCGCAGCGATAGCGCCTAATGAAAACGTGCCGCATAGCTGGTATGGACGCGGTCCCGAAGGGTATGTCGATTACCCTATGCTAATTGCGCAAGAGCAAGCTGCCGCCGAGTGATTCGCCGTGCGGCGATCATTTGGAGGCGATCATGCGTTCGTGGATCCTGGTCCCGACGGATAAGAGCGAGGCGCTCGGGTCGATAGCCGGATCGGGGGCCGATGCGATCGTTCTGGATCTCGCTCGCTCCGGCGCGCCGACGCGCAAGGCACGAGCCAGGATCGAGGCGGCCAACTGGCTACGCTCGCACCGCGAACAGGTCCTGGCCACGCGCAGATTTCAGCGCTGGGCCAGGATCGGCGGCATGGATACCGCCGACTGGCGCGCGGATCTCGACGCCGCGATGGAGGGATCGCCGCATGGAATCGTGCTGAGCCGGTGCCGCGGGGCGGACGATATCCGTCAACTGGCTTCGGTCTTGTACGAAATCGAAGATCGCAGCGGTCTTGCGGCGAATATCACCCGCATCATGCCCGAACTCGGATCGACTCCCGCCAGCGCCCTGGCGATCGGGCGACTTGCAGATGAACTGCACCCCCGGGTTTCCGCACTGACCTGGGACGCCGTCGGGCTGGCCCACTCTTTCGGCGCACGCCGCCTGCGCGGTCCGGCGGGGCGATGGAGCGATGGGTTCGCCCATGTCCGCGCGCAGATCCTGTTGGTCGCCCATGCTCGCGGGATCGGCGCGATCGAACATCCCTTTCGCGACGCGCGCGATGACGAGGTCTGCACCCGTATCGCCGAGGCGGCGCGGGCGGATGGCTTCACGGGCATGTTCGCTATCCATCCCTCGCAGCTTCCCGGGATCAACGCGGCCTTCGCACCGCTCGAAAGCGAGATGTCCGAAGCGCTCAAGATCGTCTCGGCATTCTCGACCAATCCCGGCGCGACCATGCTTACGGTAGGCGACCGGCGCGTGGATCGCAGCGACCTGGAACGCGCGAGGCGACTATTGGGCGAGGATTAGGTTTCCGGTCCGGTTGCGTCGCCTTCATCCGAATCGGCGGTGGGTTCGGGCTGGGGCGAATCCTGCGCCGCGCGCACTGGCGGCGACTGCGAGCGCAGCCGATCCAGCGGGATCATATCGTCGCCGATCGTGCCGCCGATCACCTCGCCCTTGGCATCGCGATCCGCCTCCTGTCCCGTTTCCTCCACCGGGGTCTCGTTGCCGCAGGCGGTTAGCACTGCGAGCCCGCATGCGAGCAGGACGACAGGTGGTGATCTCATGGCAGGCAGCTCTCCTTTCCGGCTAGAGTTCCGAGGAAATCGGCAAAGCGCGCATGCAATGCCTCATCGAAGGCCGACGGCGCAAGGTCGATTCCCAGCCGTGCCAGGCTGGTGACGCCGAATTCCTCGATGCCGCAGGGAACTATTCCGGTGAAGTGAGACAGATCGGGCGCAAGGTTCACCGAAAATCCGTGCATCGTTACCCAGCGCCTTACCCGCACGCCGATAGCGCCGATCTTTGCTTCGCGCCCGTCGATGTCGCGAGTCCAGATGCCGATCCGCCCTTCGCTGCGCCAGCTCTCCACCCCGATATCGGCCAGCGTGGCGATGACCCAGCCTTCGAGCGCATGGACGAAACAGCGCACATCGCGGCCCCGGTCTTTCAGGTCCAGCATGATATAGCCGACGCGCTGGCCCGGCCCGTGATAGGTGTAGCGACCGCCGCGCCCGGCTTCGACCACTTCGAAGCGCGGGTCGAGCAGTTCCGCCCCGTCGGCGCTGGTTCCGGCGGTATAGACCGGCGGGTGTTCGAGCAGCCAGACCATCTCGCGCGCCTCGCCCTCGGCAATCGCCCGATTGCGAGCAGTCATTCGTTCGAGTGCTTCGCGATAGCCGATTGGCCTCGCTTCGGCATGCCATTCGATATTTTCGGGTAAATTGGACGACATGCGCGATTGCGTGGCGACTGGGGAAGCGCTTATCAAGGGGCAAACGGGAGAAGCGCTGCATGAAATTCGATCTCGACACCGCCTGGAAAGACACCACGGGGCTGCTGTCCCGCAATCGGGGTCTGCTGGCCGTCATTGCCGGCGTGTTCTTTTTCCTGCCCTATGCCGCGCTGGCGATCGCCTTGCCCGAAATGGGCGATCTCGAGGCTGCCCAGGCGAGCGGCAACCTGGACGCGATGATGGGGGCCATCAACGATCTCTATGCCAGCTATTGGTGGGTCTATCTTATTCTCGCAATCGTTCAGGGCATCGGATTGCTGGCGATGCTGGCGCTGGTGCGCCGACGCGCGAATCCCACTGTGGGCCAAGCATTGTCGACCGGGGTGAAATCGGTCCCGACCTACATAGCGGCGCAACTGCTTCAAACCGCTCTGTTCGCCATTGTCGCGGGGCTTCTCATCGGAGTCGGCGCAGTCACCGGATTGCCGGCGCTGGCGGTGCTGGGCGGCGTGATCGCCTTCGTGGTCGTGTGCTACATCGTGACCAAGCTTTCGCTGGCGGCACCGGTGATCGCGATCGATGGCGAACTCAATCCCATCAGGGCGCTGCAACGGTCCTGGGCGCTGACCCGCGGTAACAGCATCCGGCTGTTTTTCTTCTATCTGCTGCTGCTCGCCGCCTTCGTGGTCCTCTCGATCGTGATCTCGCTGGTCCTGGGGCTGGCCTTCGCGATCGCGGGAGAACAGGCCGCGCTGCTGGGCGAGGCCGTGATTTCAGGCCTGCTCAATGCGATCATGATCGTGGTTATCGTGTGCGTCCTGGCGGCCGTTCACACCCAGCTCGGCCGGCTGTCCGATAATCCGGATGCCACGACCGAGGACTAGTCTTCGCGGTCTTTCCAGCCCCAGAAGAGTTGGCACGGCAACACGTTCCAGAATTCGAAACCGCTATCGATGCGCTTGAAATGCCGGGCCATGAACTCACGCGCCTTGGCCGAAAACTGGTAGACCAGAAAGGCGCCGCCCGGCCGGATAACGTCGTAGGTCGATTTCGCGATCGCCGGCCCGACGCCATCGGGCAGGGTCGAGAAAGGCAGGCCGGAAAGAACGTAGTCCGCCCCGTCGTGACCATGCGCCTCGACGATGTCGACCACATCGGCAGCCGAACCGTGCACGGCGTGGAAACGACTGTCCGTAAAGTGCTTCTTGAGATAGTCGATATAGAGCGGATTGGTGTCGATCACGATCAGCGTGCCGTCGCGCCGCAAACGATCGAGGACCGGCTGGCAGAAGGTTCCGACGCCCGGGCCGTATTCGACGAACACCTCGCACCGCTCCCAATCGACCGGAGCCAGCATTTTGCGGATGGTGAAGCGCGAGGATGGGATGATCGAGCCGACCATGCGCGGCTCTTCGACAAACCCGCGGAAGAACACACCCCATTGGCCGAAAAGCCGCGCCGCGCGCTTGCGCCAGCTCGTGCGCTCGATAACGCCAAAGCCCTGATGTCCGGTCAAAATCGCAAACCCTGTGACAATTTCGTTGGTGTGGCCGTCTGGCAGGCTCGCTGCGCCATTGCAAGCTGACCGGCGCCGCCCTACCGCCCTCACAATGGCAGACTTCGACCCCGCCAGTTCTGATACGGCGCCTCCGGCAGCCGGACAGCGCGCCATTCCGCGTGGGCGCATGGCGCTGCTGTTCACGGTCATGTTGACCACTGCGGCGGGCAATACCGCAATGCAGTCGGTCATGCCCTCCATCGGAACCTCGCTGGGCGTCGACGATGTCTGGATCAGCCTGGCCTATAGCTGGTCGGCATTGTTGTGGGTGATCTGCGCCCCGATCTGGGCGCAGCGGTCGGACCGGCGTGGACGCAAGGCAATGATGGCGCTGGGGATGCTCGGCTTCATCGCCAGCTTCCTGCTGTGCGGCATCATGCTGTGGATGGGGCTTGTCGGGATTCTTCCGGCCTTCTGGGCCTTGCTGCTGTTCGCGGCGGCACGGAGCCTCTATGGCGGGTTCGGCAGCGCCGCACCGCCCGCAGTCCAGGCCTATGTCGCCAGCCGCACGCCCCGGTCGGAGCGCACGCAGGCGCTTTCGCTGGTGGCGTCCAGCTTCGGCCTGGGGACAGTAATCGGCCCCGCGCTCGCTCCGCTTATGGTGCTTCCCTTCTTTGGGCTTGCCGGCCCGTTCCTGATCTTCGCGCTGATCGGCCTGGTCACGCTGATTGCCCTGCGCTTGCGACTGCCCGACGACGTGCCCCGGTTTCCGGCCCGTGGCAGTGCCTATGACGCGCCCTATTCAGGCAGCCCGACCGCCGAGGTCTCGAAAGAGGAGCAGGAAGAGAGCCAGAACGCTCCGGCGAGATTGCGCTGGTTCGAGCCGCGCCTGCGCCCGTGGGTCGTCTCGGGCCTGATCGGCGGGCATGCCCAGGCGATGATCCTCGGGATCGCAGGCTTCCTCGTGCTCGACCGGTTGGGACTGCGCGGCGATCCGGCTGCCGGCGCAGGGCCGGTCGGTCTTGTCCTCATGGCCGGTGCCATCGCCACCCTGCTTGCCCAATGGGGGCTCATCCCGCGGCTTAAGCTGGGGCCGCGCGCCGCATCGTTATGGGGGATCGCCATTGCGGCGCTCGGTACGGTAGTGCTGGGCCTGGGACAGAACCTGCACACGATCGCGCTCGGCTATTCGATCGCCTCGCTCGGCTTCGGCCTGTTTCGGCCGGGCAATACTTCGGGCACATCGCTCGCGGTCTCGCGGGCCGAACAGGGCCAGGCCGGGGGCGTCACTGCCTCGGTCGCCGGGGCGAGTTTCATCTACGCCCCGGCGCTCGGCGTCTGGCTCTACAACTATTCCGACTGGCTGGGCTTCGGCCTGATCGTCGCCCTGTGCCTGGTCGTTTTCGCCTATGGCTCGCGAGCGCTGCAGGCCGACAGCACGCTGACGCTCGACCGGCGCTGAGGGGCTAGAGGATTTCGAGCACGCGGTCCTGCGGACGGCACAGGCGCGCGCCCTTGTCGGTTTCCACCAGCGGGCGTTCGATCAGCATCGGTTCGGCCGCCATGGCCGCCAGCACGGTCGCGTCATCGGCAGCGGGAAGGCCGCGCTCCTCGGCGTCGGTTCCGCGCAGGCGCAAGCCCTGCTGCGGAGCGATGCCCGCATCCTTGTAGAGCTGCGCGAGCTTTTCGGAGCTGGGCGGGTCCTTGAGATACTCGACGACCTCGACCTCAACCTTCGAAAGGTTCTCGAGAATGGCGAGCGTCTTGCGCGAGGTGCCGCATTTGGGATTGTGCCAGATGGTCGCTTTCATGGGTCGAATCTCCTTGGTTCGCGCCGTCGCCTAAGCGAGTGTTGCGATCAGTGAAAGCGACCCTTGCGATTTTTTCACGCAGATGACGCTTGCAAATGCGAATAGCTATCAATAGCAGGCGCGCATCGTTTGATAACCACTCGCAGAATTAGAAAGTTTTCCATGAGGGATCGTTTTTCGCGCGCCGCGCTCTTCGCCGGTGCCGCTTTCGTCTTTGCCGCCACCCCCGCCCTCGCCGAGGACGGAGGTCAGCCCGAACGCGACTATCTGCCGACCGACATTATCGTTACCGGCGATCGCGGTACGGGATATGACAATGACGATGGCTCGACCGCGACCAAGACGCCGACCCCGCTGATCGACGTCCCGCAGGGTGTCAGCTTCATCACCGAGGATCAACTGGAAGACCAGGCGATCCATCAGCTCAACGATGCGCTGCGCTACGTCCCCGGGATCAGTATGAGAACCGGCGAGGGACACCGTGACGAAGTGATTATCCGCGGACAGACAAGCACCGCCGATTTCTACATCGACGGTCTGCGCGACGATGCGCAATATTATCGTTCGCTCTACAACATCGAACGGGTCGAAGTGCTCAAGGGCGCCAATGCGCTGATCTTCGGCCGCGGCGCTGGCGGCGGAGCCGTCAATCGCGTGGCCAAGCGCGCCAAGCTGTCGGGCCAGGCCATCTCCGGCGAGGCGTCGGTCGACAGCTTCGGCGCCTTCGCCCTGCTGGCGGATGTCAACCAGCCGCTGTCCGATGGCGTCGCATTGCGCGTGAACGGCACCTACGAGGAATTCGACAGCCACCGCGATTTCTACGAAGGCCGCTTCTTCGGTATCTCGCCGACCCTGACCGCTCAGTTGGGGCCGCAAACCACGCTGATTGCCAGCTATACCTATGACGATGACAAGCGCGTCACCGATCGCGGCATACCATCGGTCGGCGGCACCGGGCCACTGCGCGGTTTCGATAAGACCTTCTTCGGCGATCCCGAATTCAACGAGGCGGAAGCGCAGGTTCATATCGGCCGCGTTCGCATCGAACACGATTTCGGCAGTGGCCTGACCGCCAATGCCACCATTCAGTATGCCGATTACGACAAGGTCTATGCCAATATCCTCCCGACCGGCGTCGACTCGGTAGAAAACACCGTCTTCCTCAGCGGCTATCGCGACTTCACCGATCGCGAAAACTGGATCGGCCAGGGCAATCTGGTCTGGCAGACGGGTGGCGATACGATTGAATCCACGCTGCTGCTCGGCTTCGAAGCCAGCCGCCAGGATACGATCAACAGCCGCGATGGGGTGATCTTTACGCGGGCAGCCGTCCCGGGCGGGCTCGATCCGAATGAAACCCCCCTGGCCGAAACGATCTTCGTGCCGCCCTACACGCTCGATCTGGGAACACGCTCGCGCGATTCTCAGCTCGAGACCCTCAGTGTCTACGTTCAGGAACAGCTCCAGATCGGCGAGCACATCGAACTGGTCGGCGGCCTGCGCTGGGACCGCTTCGACCTTCAGACTCTCGACGTAAAGGGTGGCGTTGCGGGTGACCGGGTCGATGAAAAGGTCAGCCCGCGTCTGGGCCTGATCGTCAAGCCGAATCCCGATCTTTCGATCTACGCGTCCTATGCCGAGAGCTTCCTGCCCCAGGCGGGCGACCAGTTCCTCGTGCTGAGCCCGACCTCGGCGCAGTTCGAGCCTGAGAAGTTCACCAATTACGAGCTCGGCCTCAAATGGGCGCCGCTCGACAAGGTGCTGGTGACGGCGGCCCTTTTCCGTCTCGAGCGGAGCAAGACACCCTTCACCGACGGGCTGGGGAACACCACGCTGACCGGTGAAAGCCGCGTCGACGGGTTCGAAATCGGCGCAGTGGGCGAAATCACCGACTTCTGGCAGGCCAATGTCGGATACACCTATCTCGATGGCGAACTGCGGACCGCCAGCAGCTTCGGACCCGCCGGTCAGCGCCTTCGGCAGACCCCGAAACACCAGATCGCTGCCTGGAACCGCTTCGACGTGACCGAGGCGCTCGGCTTCGGCTTCGGCGTAATTCACCAGGCGGACCAGTACGCCAGCTTCTCGAACACGGTCGAACTGCCCAGCTACTGGCGTATCGATGCGGCGGCCTATTACACCGTAAGCGATCGCTTCAGCGTGCAGCTCAACATCGAAAACCTGTTCGACGAGACCTACTATCCGAGCGCCTATGGCGACAGGAACGTCCAGCCCGCCGAACCCTTCAGCGCGCGGATCGGGGTCCGGCTCGAAATCTGACGAGAGTCCCCGCCTTCGCGGGAGATAACAGGCTTTCCTACACGAGCGGCGGGTACCTATGGTGCCCGCCGTTTCCTGTCGTGCCGTGCTGCCCCCGGGGGGGGCTTGGCGCCATATGTCACCCGCCCGCATCCCAAAATTACTCTTTTTTTTCAGAGTGATCGGGCCGCAAAACCCGGGTGACAGGGTGTCGCCTTCGTCGCTCTAGTCCGACTGGTCCGCGGGTGCGCTGATCGCGGGGACTTCCCGCGCGGCGTCCCCGGCATTGATACCGGGTGCTGGAGCGGCACTGATCGTCTCGCTGCGCCGCGCCACGCGGCCCGCGCGCTGGATGGCGCGGACCAGTCTCGGATATACACCGCAGCGGCAAAGATTGGGTATCCCGGCCTTGATTTCCGCCTCGGTCGGTGCTGCCGTCTTGGCCAGAAGAGCACTCGCCGCCATGACGATCCCCGGCGTGCAATAGCCGCATTGGATCGCCTGTTCCGCCACCATCGCTTGCTGGACCGGATGCGAGCGGTCGCGGCTCAGCCCTTCGATCGTGGTGATGAACCGCCCTTCGGCCTCGGCAATGGTGATGAGGCAGGATCGCAGCGCCTCGCCGTCCACATGGACCATGCAGGCGCCGCAATCGCCCTCGCCGCACCCGAATTTCGTACCGGTCAGATTGGCGGCATCGCGCAGCGCCCACAGCAGCGGCGTATCCGGGTCCATCAGGAAGCGCATCGGCTTCCCGTTGACAGTCATGCTGGTCATGCGGCGGGCGCCCCGACGCTAGGCGTCAGTATTTCCAGCTATCGTCGATCTTCGACACGCGGCGCTTCCACGCTTCGAAATCGAATACGCCCGCCCCGCCCTGCGATTGCATGACGGACAGGTCGCGCTGGTGAACGTCGACAACCTCCTGCGAGACGACATTGGCTGCCCCTTGGCTGAGCGTCGCGATCTGGATTTCGCAGGCGCGCTGCAACGCCCACATCTTCACGAACATGCCGGGGATCGTCTTATCCATCACCACCGGGCCGTGATTGCGCAGCATCAGGATCGAATGATCGCCCAGATTCTCGACCAGCCGCTCGCCTTCTTCCGGGCGCACCGTGACGCCTTCGAAATCGTGATAGCCGATCTGGTTCTGGAAATTGCAGGCGTAGAAATTGGTCGGCACCAGTCCGTCCTTGTGACTGCATACCGCCATGGTGGCAGTGGTGTGTACATGACAGATCGCATTGGCGCGGGTGCCCAGGTGCTTGTGGAAGTAGGCATGCTGGGTGAAGCCGGCCTTGTTGACCATATATTGCGACGGGCCGACATTATTGCCCTCCACATCGATCTTGACCAGGTTCGACGCCGTCACTTCGTCATAAAGCAGCCCGAAAGGGTTGATGAGGAAGGTATCGTCCTCGCCCGGCACGGCAACCGAGATGTGGTTGTAAATGCTTTCACCCCAGCCGAGATGTTCGAAAATGCGATAGCACGCCGCCAGGTCCTGCCGCGCCTGCCATTCGGCATCGCTGCATTCGAAATCGCGGGTCTTCATCTGCGTGGCCATGGCGTCGTCTCTCCGTAAGGGGTTTTGTTTCGAGACCTGTATCGCATGAGGATGCGGCGGTCCGCAAGCGGGCAGGACTCCGCGCTAGGCAAGCTCGCCGCCGCCCGCTACCGCCCCAAGCGATGAGCGAGATGGCAAAACTGACCCGCGGCAGCATTCGCGGCCACCTCGTAAGCCAGACCATGCCAATGATATTCGGCGTCGCGGCGATCATGTCGGTCGGCCTGATCGACGCCTATTTCATCGGCCAGCTTGGGGCGAAAGAGCTGGCGGCGGTCAGCTTCATCTTCCCCATCACCATCGCGCTTTCCAGCCTGGGTGTCGGCGTCATGGTCGGGATCAATTCGGTCATCGCCCGCGCGCTGGGCGAAGGCGATTCGGCGCGGGCCGAAAGGCGGGCGAATTTCGGCGCAGTGTTCGCGCTGGCGACCGGCGTGGTCCTCGGCGTGGTTCTCTACATCCTGCTCGACCCGCTGTTCCGCCTGATGCAGGCATCGGAAGACCTGCTCCCGCTGATCGGGCAATATATGCGGCCCTATGCATTGGGGCTCCCGGTCATGCTGTTGCAGATGGGGCTGAACGGCGTGCTGCGCGGACAGGGCGAGGCGCGCAAGACCAGCTATGTCTCGATCACGTACTCGCTCGCGAACTGGGTGCTCGACCCGATCCTGATCACCGGGGCCTTCGGCTTCGCGGGGTTCGGCGTGGCGGGCGCCGCCTATGCCACGATTGCGGGGTTCTTCATCGCCATTCTCGTCGCCCTATGGCTGATCAAGGGCGCGCAGTTGCAGATCCACCCGGCGGCGATCCGCGATTGCGACGTCGGCGCATCGAGCAAGGCGATCCTGTCGGTGGCGGGGCCGGCCGCCTTCTCCAATGCGATCAACCCGATCGGTCTTTCGGTGCTGACTGCGCTGCTCGCGAGCCAGGGCGAATCCGCCGTCGCGGGTTTCGGCGCGGCGGGACGGTTGCAGAGTTTCGCGGTCGTCCCCCTGCTCGCGCTGTCCGGCTCGATCGGGGCGATCGTGGGCCAGAACTGGGGCGCCCGCCGCGCCGACCGATCGCGCCGGGCGATGTGGTGGTCGGGCCTGTTCTGCATCGCCTACGGCCTCGGCATAGCGGTATTGCTCTATGCCACGGGCGGCTGGTTCGCCGGGTTCTTCACCGAAGACCCCACCGTCATCGAACAGTTCACGCGCTATCTGGAAATTTCGGTGTGGGGCTATGTCGGGTTCGGCCTGCTGATCGTGGCCAATGGCGCGCTCAACGCCGTCGATCGCGCCGGTTTCGCTCTGGCCCAGAGCGCCGCGCGCGTGTTCCTTGTCATGTTGCCTTTCGGCTGGGTTCTCAGGACCGAATGGGGCTCCGATGCGATCTATGCCGCCGAACTGGTGGCCAATCTTGCGGGCGGCCTCCTTGCGGCCCTCATAGTCTGGAGAGTGCTGCGTTCCGGCCCCGACGATGGGCGCCGATAGTCAAACCAAACGTTAACCATCCTCGTCCATAGCCTTTCCCGATCGTACGAGGGGCCTTGTATCATGGATGACCTGCTGGCGGATTTCGTCGCGGAAACCCGGGAAATGCTGGAAGCGAGCGGCGGCGAAATCGTCGCCTGGGAAGCCGATCCCTCGGACAGGGCGCGGCTCGATACCATTTTCCGCTTCGTCCATACGGTGAAGGGCAATTGCGGCTTCTTCGACTTTCCGCATCTGGAAAAGCTCAGCCATGCCGCCGAAGACGCACTGGCCGATTGCCGCGCCGGCCGCCGCGAAGCCGACAGCACGCTCGTTTCCGCAGTGCTCGCCATCATCGATCGCATCAGCGAAATGATCGATTCCATCGAAGCGGGCGAAGACCATCCCGAAGGCGGCGACGATGCGCTGATCGCCGCGCTGAACCCGCATGACGACACGCCTGGCATGTCCCCGGCCGAGCCACACAAACCGTCAGAAACCACACAGGTCACAGCCACATCGCCCGCTGAGGGCAAGGCGGATGCTGGCCCCAAACCCGCGCGCGCTGCGAGCGTCCAGCGCACCATTCGCCTGCCGACCGAACTGCTCGACGAGGTGATGAAAGGCGTGTCGGACATGGTCCTGGCTCGCAACGACCTCGCCCGCCGATTGCGCGACGCCGGAGATCACCCGGAGATCGACGGCCCGTTCGATCGGCTGAGCACGATCCTCGCCGAAGTTCGCAGCTCCATCACGCGCATGCGCATGCAGCGGCTCGAACATCTCTTCAGCTCCCTGCCCCGCCTGGTGCGCGATCTTTCGACGGAACTCGGCAAACAGGTGATGGTCGATTTCGAAGGCGGCGAAGTGGAACTGGATCGCGAGATGATCGAAATGGTCCGCGATCCCCTGACCCACATCATTCGCAATGCGATCGACCATGGCCTGGAAGGGCCGGGCGAGCGTATCAAATCCGGCAAGCACGAGATCGGCCTGCTCAAATTCGCCGCTCGCCAGTCGGGCAACCAAATCACTTTGGCCATCAGCGACGACGGGCGCGGTATCGATGCCGATCGCCTGGCAGCAAAGGCCGTGGCGGCCGGGATATACAGCCAGGCGGAAATCGACGAGATGTCGGAAAGGCGCAAACACCACCTCATCTTCGAACCGGGCCTTTCCACTGCGGAAAAAGTCAGTTCCGTATCGGGGCGCGGCGTGGGCATGGATGTGGTGCGCGCCAATATCGAACATGTCGGCGGCTCGATCGACGTCACGACCAAACCGGGCGAAGGCACCAGCTTTCATCTCAAGCTGCCGCTGACACTGAGCATCATCGCCGCGCTGACCGTGGGCAGCGGCGGCCAGCGCTATGCCATTCCGCGAAGCTATGTCGAAGAGATCGTCTTCGGATCCAGCGACCATGTCGATTTCGCCGAGGCCGGAGATCGCCGCCTCGTCACCTTCAGGGGCAAACGCGTGCCCTGCCTCGCCTTGGGCGAAATTCTCGGAAGCGAGGACCCCGGCAGCGTCGATTGGGCAAGCATGACGCTCGTTCTCGTCCGCATGGCCTCGAACGATGTCTTCGCCCTCGCGGTCGACCGGGTTTACGATCACGAAGATGTCGTGGTGAAACCGATCGCACCCGCGATCATGGAAACCGGCCTCTATGCCGGCACGACCCTGCTGGACGATGGTCGGCCCATGATGCTTCTGGACCTCCCCAGCATTGCGCAAAAGCACCGGCTGGTCGACGAGATGCGCAGCATGGCCCGAACACTGCCCGAGGAGGAACAGACCGAGCAACGCAAGGCCCGGCCAGTGATGCTGTTCACCGGCCTCGACGGACGCCGCCGCGCCGTTCGTCTCGAATTGGTCCGCAGGATCGACACCATTTCCCGCGAGGCGATCGATATCGAGGGATCGCGCAAACAGGCGGTGATCGACGGCGCCATCTTCTCGCTTCTCGGGCTGGAGTATGGCGAGCTGCCGGAAGGCCGATGCCGTCTCTTGCGCCTGTCCGATGGCGAACACGAAGTAGTCTATGCCGTAAGCGAAGTGCTCGACGCCGCCGATATGGATGGCGAAATCGTTCCTTCCAGTGCCGATCCCGCTGTCGAGGGCGTCACACTGATCGGCGGTGAACCCGTGCCGGTCATCGACGGCCATGGGTTGTTCGCGGCCCAGGGCACCGCTCGCAAGACCGGTCGGACGGCGTCCTGCCACCTGCCAGCGAGCAGCGACTGGGCGCGCACCATTCTGGAACCGCTGGTCGAGGCGGCCGGCTATCGCGTGTCGACCGAACCGGAAGAGGAGACCGACGTCGCAATCGAACTGGTCGATGACGATCCGCGGCCTGCATTCCCCGCCCGCCATATCATTCGCCTGCGCCCGGAGCCCGAGCCGGCCGAGAACGACGATGAGAGCATTTATCGATACGACCGAGAGGCGCTGCTGAGCGCTTTGAAACGAGCCAGAGTAGAGAAAACGGCATGAACGATCTTCTTCTGATGTGCCTGATCGCGGGCCGTCGCGCGGCGATCCCCGCGGCCCTTGTCCAGTCGGTGATCGAGATCGATCAAATCACGCCTATTCCCGGAGCGCCCGATTTCATTCTCGGCCTGACCGCCATGCGCAGCCAGGCGCTCACCGTGATAGACTGCCAGATTGCGCTGGGATTTGGCGGGCAGGAGCAGGATTCCGACCGCCGAGCGGCAGTCGTCCAGGTCGGTGGGCATTCCTACGCCCTGTTGGTCGAAGAAGCATATGATGTCGGCGAAGCCCGTAGCGACCCGATCGAGGTACCAGGGGGTTTCGGTCACGGATGGCAGATGGCCGCAAGGGGGATGGTCGAAACCGATTGCGGCCCCACTCTGCTGATCGATGTCGATGCGCTCGTGGCTGGCCCTGTGGCCCGGGCAGCTTAAGCGAATAGTTACCTACCGGCGCTAGCAACCAGCCGAACACTGCAGAGGTCATAGAAATGAAATCCTGCCTAATCGTCGATGATTCGCGCGTCATCCGGAAGGTTTCGAGGCACATTCTCGAAACTCTCGGCTTCACTGTCGAAGAGGCCGAAAACGGCCAGGAAGGCCTCGATAAATGCGATGACGGTATGCCTGACGTGGTCCTTCTGGACTGGAACATGCCCGTCATGACCGGCATCGAATTCATCACCCAGTTGCGCCAGCGTGAGGGCGGGGACAAGCCCAAGGTGGTGTTCTGCACTACGGAAAACGATGTCGCCCACATTCGCGAGGCAATCAGCGCGGGGGCCGACGAATACGTCATGAAGCCCTTCGATCACGAAACCCTGCAGATCAAGCTCCAGCTTGTCGGAATGGCCTGAGGAGGCTCGAAATGGGCGCACTCTTCAATTCCGCAGACCTGACATCGGATACACAGGACACGTCCTGCGCCGATCCGGTAAATGTCATGATCGTCGACGATTCGCTCACCGTCCGCACGGTCTTTTCGCGCATGATCGGCCGGGAAAACGACATGCGCATCGTTGCAACCGCAAGCACTGCGGAAAGCGGCCTCGCCGAACTCGCTTCGGTCAGACCGGACGTGATGCTGCTGGATCTGGAAATGCCGGGAATGGGCGGATTGGAAGCGCTGCCCAAGATTCTCGAAGCGGCGCCCGACACGCAGGTCCTGGTGATTTCCTCGCTCACCGCCGATGGCGCGGAAGCAACTGTGAGCGCCCTGTCGCTGGGCGCTGCGGATACCATGCTCAAACCCCGTCCCGGCGGCTTCGATGATGAATACAAATCCGCTCTGCTGGACAAGATCCGGGCGCTTAAGGGTGTTTCGGAACTCGGCCCGTCCGATATGGTCCGGGCATCCGGCACCAGGAAGAGGGCGGGAAAGCCACCCAAGGTCGTGGCCATCGGCGCTTCGACGGGCGGCATCCACGCGCTGAACCTGTTCCTGCGCCAGATACCGGCCAATTTCGATTTGCCGATCCTGATCACCCAGCATCTGCCCTCCAGTTTCATCCCGGTCTTCGCGCAGCAAATGAAACTGGCGGCAGGCCGCGACGCGATCCTTTCGGATGAAGGGATCGAGATCGAGCGGGGCAAAATCTATATCGCGCCGGGCCACGGCCATCTGGTTGCTCGCAAATCGACGGGCTGTCGCGTGCTGGGACTGGCCTACCATCCGGTCAAAAGCGGGTGCATGCCATCGGTCGATCCGATGTTCGAGACCCTGGCCGAAGCGTACGACGGACATGTCGCGGCGGTACTCTTGTCCGGCATGGGGCGCGACGGAACCGACGGCGCGCAATCCATCGCATCGGCCGGCGGCACGATTTTCGCGCAGAGCGCCGAAACTTGCGCAGTCTGGGGCATGCCCCGTGCCGTTACCGAATTGGGCCTTGCCAGCGCCGTCCTGCCCCCCGCCGACCTTGCCGACAAATTGCTGTCTGGCGCGGGAGCCGACGCATGGCGGTAGACGACGCCGCGCATCGGATTATCGGCGATTTACTTGCGCAGCGTACGGGACAGCAACTGACGGAAGGCCGCCGCTGGCGCGTGTCGAGCGCCCTTGCCGGCCTTTTCCGCGAGTTCGGCATAGAGAATGTAGACCAGCTCGCATGCATGCTCGAGCGCCCCGGCGAACGCCATCTCGCTACGCGAGTGGTCGAGGCATTGCTCAACAACGAAACCTATTTCTTCCGCGATCAAGCGTACTTCTCGGTGTTGGCCAATCAGGTCCTGCCCGATCTCGCTAGCAAGCGGGACGGGAAGAAGCGGCTGACGATCTGGTCGGCGGGCTGTTCGACCGGGCAGGAAGCGTTGAGCCTCGCGATGATATTCGCCGAACAGCCCGGCCGGTGGAAAGACTGGAAGATCGAGATTCTCGGCACCGATGTTTCCGGCAAGGCGATCGATCATGCCCGCAGCGGGTGCTACACCCAATTCGAAATCCAGCGCGGAATCAGCGTCTCGCAAATGCTGAATTTCTTCGTCGAGGACAGCGGCCATTGGCAGGCGATCGACAGCATCCGGTCCATGACCCGGTTCCAGCAACACAACATCCTCAATGCTCCGCCACCGCCGGGCCGTTTCGATCTGGTCATGTGCCGGAACGTGCTGCTCTATTTCGATCCCGAAACGCGCGCCGCCGCATTCGACAGGCTGGCCAGCGGTATCGCCCCCGATGGATGGCTGATGCTCGGCGCGGGCGAAACCGTGGTGGGACAGACTGAGAAATTCAAACCGGCAGAATTCGGATCCTCGCTTTACAGCCCGGTTCTGGAAGACCGGGTGAATTTCCTTCCGCGCCTGCGCGCAGCGGCCACCTAGCCCGCAAGGACGACGACCGGACAAGGTAAACCGCCGGTTTACGCTTCTTTAGCGAATGCAATTTACTCCGTCGCCAAGGGTCGCAAGAGGGACGCGTCGGGAAGGATGACTGCCAGCACGGACATCTCACATGCGAGCGACGGTACGCGGGCCATCATATTTGGCCCCATGGCGGCGCTCGGCGGGAGTTTTCTCCTGACATGGTCCGTGGCCTTGGCCAATCGCTTTCTCGGCTTCGCGACTTCGTCCTCGATCCTCGTTTTCGGCGCCGTGGCGTTCAGCATCGCAGCCGCGATTTCGGCATTTATCGGGATCCGCTACATCCGCCGCGTTGAACAGCTTTCTCGCAGCGACAGCCTGACACTTCTGCCCAATCGCCGTGCGCTGCATTCCGACATCCAACATGAATACAGACAGGGCCACGAAGTCGCCCTCGCCATGATCGATCTCGACGGTTTCAAGCTGATAAACGACCACTATGGTCACTTCGTCGGCGATGCGGCGATCCGCGAATGCGCCGAAATCTTCAAGCAAGTCAGCGATGGCGAAGCCCGGGTCTACCGTCTTGGCGGCGACGAATACGCGATGATGATCGGCGGCCCGGTTGCAGGCACGCTCCTCGAGGGAGTGTGTCGGCGCATTATCGAACGCCTTGCCAAACCCGTCCAGGTGGAGGACCGCAGGCTTACCCTAGGGGCGAGCATGGGCCTTGCCCGCCATAGCCCCCGCGAAGAGGTCGCATCGTCCGAACTGCTCCGGCGCGCCGATATCGCAATGTATGCTTCCAAACGCGGCGGCAAGATGCGCTGCACATGGTTCAGCTCGAGTTTCGACAAGAGCCGCGAACAGCTCAGAGAGATGAACGACGAGCTTCGCGAAGCGCTGGCAAGGAACGAGTTTCGCCTCAACTACCAACCGCTCGTCGACAGCCATTCACGCCGGATCGTGGCAGTGGAATGCCTGTTGCGATGGGAACGCCCCGACGGGAAACATGTCGGCCCGAACATCTTCATTCCGGTGGCCGAGGAAAGCGGGCTGATCAACTCGATCGGCCTTTGGGTTTTGCGCAAGGCATGTTGCGATGCACTCGCCTGGGACGATATTACGCTCTCGGTCAATATTTCGGCCGCCCAATTGCGTAATCCGGAATTCCCGATCCAGCTCGGCCACATCCTCGAAGAAACCGGCTTCGACCCCGAACGCCTCGAGCTGGAGATCACCGAAACCTGCCTCGTACTCGAACCCGTGGTCGCGGAACGCAGTCTGGCGGTTGTCCGCCGCTTCGGCGTGAAAATCTCGCTCGACGATTTCGGTACCGGCTATGCCTCGATCGGCTTCCTGCGGCAGTTCCGCTTCGAGAAGCTGAAGCTCGATCGCAGCCTGGTGGTTCAGGCGAGCGAGGACGAAGGCAGCCGGGCAATGATGCTTTCCAGCATCACCGTCGCGCGCGCCATGAAGATGGCTGTAACCGCGGAAGGTGTCGAAACCGAAGAGCAGGCGGCGATGGTCCGTGCGGCGGGATGCGATCAAATCCAGGGCTGGCTCTATTTCAAGGCCATGCCGGCGGAAGACATCGCCCAGCATCTCGGCAAGCCGGCCGGACTTCCGAACCTCTCCAGAAACAGGAATGAAAAAGTCGCATGAGCGCGCTGCAGGACATGGTCAACGGCATGGTGGCCGAACACGAGATATCTCCCGAAGATCGCCCGAACGAAACCCTGTCGCACGCACCGTCCGTTCGGGCGCATGCCAGCGATGGAGGGATTGACGCACAGGGTAGCGCCCGATGGCCGTCGCGTCTTTCGGTCGGCGGAAAGCTGCGGGCCATTTCGATAGGCAATGCCGCAGTGGTGTTGGTCTGCCTGATCGCCACGCTTCTGGGCGGATATTTCGCCCTCGGTGCGCGGGCCGAGCGAATGGAAATCTCGGCCGCTGCCCGTCTGGCCGAACGGATGGTGGCGGATACCAATGAAGGCCTCCTCTTCGTACAGCGTTATGCCGTTTCGGGCGATCGCAATGATCTCGTCTCGGCGGAGGATGCCCTCACCGAGACCGATCGCGATCTCAGCCGATTGACACATCACGTGACCGAAGCCGCGCCGATCGTCCTGCCGCAGATCGAGCAGCTCAACGGGATGCTGGCCTCGATGCGAACGCGGGTCGAGGCAGCGCAGCAATCGCGCGGCTCACAAGCGCAATGGCAGGAATTCGCCGACAGCGTCTATTTCGAAGGCCAGGACTTCGCGGACCGGGCCGAGAAAACCCGCGAGGATATCGAAGCAATCGGAAAGATATCCGATGCGGGTTCGCAAACTCTGGTGATGTGGCTGTTCGTTGCTTTTTTCGTCGTCGCCGCGACCGGAATCGCCATTGTCTGGATGAGCGCGCGCTTCCTCGGCCGCGACGTATCGCAGACCCTTGGCCGGATGACCGATGTAGCAACGCGCCTCGCCGATGGCGAAAAGGACATTCATATCCCGGCCACACATCGTCGCGACGAAATCGGCGACCTCGCCCGTGCTCTGGAGGTATTCCTTCAGGCAGCAAGACAGATCGAGAGCATGGCGCAGGAGCGTGAAGCCCTGCGCAAGGAACGCAGGCAGGAAATGGCGCGCTTCGCTCAGCGGTTTAAAACGACTGTGGGCGAGGTGGTCAACGGGGTGGCGTCGGCTTCCGCTCAGCTCAAGACCACGGCCGACTCCATGGCTTCCGCCGCCGAACAGGCATCCGTCCAGACGACCAATGTCACCGATTCGATGGAGCAGGCATCGAATGGCGTGACCGCCGCCGCCGCCGCCTCGGACGAATTCGCCATGTCGATCGGCGAAATCAGCCGCCAGGCGGCCCATTCGGCTGCCTTGGCCCGCAAGGCAACCGCTGCCGCGAGCGGTGCCGACGAAACGATTTCCGCCCTTTCCATTTCGGCGGACCAAGTCGGGCAAATCGTCGAACTGATTCAGTCGATCGCCCAGCGCACCAACCTTCTCGCTCTCAACGCTTCGATCGAGGCGGCCCGTGGAGGGGAAGCGGGGCGCGGTTTCGCCGTGGTTGCCAGCGAGGTCAAGGAACTGGCCACCCAGACCAGCCGCGCGACCGAGGAAGTCGCCGCGCAGATCCGCGCCATGCAGGATTCCACCGGTGCCAGCGTCGGCGCGTTGCGCTCGATCGCCGAGCAGATCAAGGAACTGGAAAGCACCGCCACATCGATAGCCAGCGCGGTGGATCAGCAATCGGTCGCCGGGCAGGATCTCGCCCGCAGCATCGATCTTGCCGCACGATCCGCCGACGAGGTGTCATCGAATATCGTGCAGGTTCGCGAAACCAGCTACGCCACCGGAGCGGCCGCCAGTCAGGTGCTCAATTCCTCGACCGAGCTCGAGGCACAGGCGATGACGCTCCAGACGCAGGTCTCGCAATTCCTTCAACACGTGCGCGCCGCTTAACCCGATTGCAAGCAATCCGTCCTTACGGTTGACGCAGCCTTAAGGGGGTAAACGGGGATGACCGCATACAGTTCGATCATGGCCGACGAATTGGTCCAGGAAATCGCGGATGTGGATATAGACTATTCGCAATCGCGAACGCGCAATTCGGCGCTGTCGCGCTGGTTCATGGATTTGTCGTTGGCGCGCAAGGCAAAGCTGGCATCGGGTATCACGCTCGGCGGTCTGCTCGTAATTGCGTTTCTCGCCGTGATCGGTCTGACCTATCCCGAATTTGCGGAAACCGCCCGGTTCGCGGTGATAGCCATCGCCGCAATATCTCTCGTCGGCGGCATCGTAAGCTTCAAACTGATACTCGATCAAGTCATCGAACCGTTTCTCCAGGTGTCGCACGGCATGGCCCGTCTGGCCCGGGGCTCCCGCGACATCGAGGTGGCAGGCCTCGACCGCGAAGATGAAATCGGCGATCTTGCCCGATCGTTGGAAGTGTTTCTGAAATCCGGTCACAAGCTCGACGAACTGTTCGCCGGCCGCAAGGAAGCGGCGAAAAAGCGCAAGACTGAGCTGATCCGCATGGCCGGCGCCTTCGAGAGTGAAGTCGCAGATGTGGTCAGCGGCGTGGCGACTGCGGCGAGCCAACTGAATGTGACAGCCTCGGGGATGGCAACCAGCGCGGAGCGTGCAGCCGATCAGTCGCAGCGCGTTTCCCAGTCGATGAACCAGGCGAATAATGGCGTGACCGCCGCGGCGGCGGCCTCCGACGAATTCGCCCTGTCGATCGGTGAGATCAGCCGTCAGGCGGCCCATTCGGCCGAACTGGCGCGCAAGGCGACCGACGCCGCCAGCGGGGCCGACGAGACCATTTCCGCCCT
Source organism: Erythrobacter aureus (assembly GCF_003355455.1). NCBI lineage: Bacteria > Pseudomonadati > Pseudomonadota > Alphaproteobacteria > Sphingomonadales > Erythrobacteraceae > Erythrobacter > Erythrobacter aureus. The sequence goes on along the minus strand of NZ_CP031357.1, from coordinate 1,027,381 downwards.
TGCGGTTTCGGCGGACCAGGTCGGGCAAATCGTCGAGCTGATCCAGTCGATCGCCCAGCGCACCAACCTGCTCGCCCTCAACGCCTCGATCGAGGCGGCGCGCGGTGGGGAGGCAGGCCGCGGCTTCGCGGTGGTCGCCAGCGAGGTCAAGGAACTGGCCGCCCAGACCAGCCGCGCGACCGAGGACGTGGCCGCGCAGATCCGTGCAATGCAGGATTCGACCGGCGCCAGCGTCGGCGCGCTGCGTTCGATCGCCGGGCAGATCAAGGAACTGGAGTCGACCGCGATTTCGATTGCCAGCGCGGTGGACCAGCAATCGGTCGCCGGGCAGGATCTCGCCCGCAGCATCGATCTCGCCGCCCGTTCGACCGACGAGGTCGCATCGCATATCGACGAGTTCCGCGAAACCAGCATCACCACCGGCACCGCCGCGAGCCAGGTGCTCAATTCGGCCAGCGAACTCGAAGGTCAGGCCAGCGCGCTCAAACAGCGCGTACAGGCCTTTCTGGGGCAGATCCGCGCGGAATAGAAGCCTTCATGCAGACCCGGCCGACGGGCAGCGCGGAACCGCAATCCGCACTACCCGTCCTGGCCGGGGTCATTCCCACCAATAGGGTAGGCGCCGGGCGTTGCCGGTCTCGACCTCGTTCATCGTCCGCGCATCGTAAAGGCGACCGCCCAGCATCACGCGGTCGATCTTGTCCGAATTGCGGATATTCTCGCTGGGATCGGAATTCAGGACGATGAGATCGGCCAGCTTGCCGACTTCGAGACTGCCGATATCGCGCTCCATGCCCAGCGATTTGGCAGGCTCGATCGTTCCCGCCCGCAGCGCTTCGACCGCCGACATCCCGCCCCGGGCAAAGCTCCACAGCTCCCAATGGGCAGCGACACCGGCCTGCTGGCCATGCGCCCCGATGCTAACCTTGACCCCGCGCTGGGCGAGCTTCTTCGCTTCGCGCGCAGCCTCGTCGTCGACGAAAGCCCAGTCGGGTGCTTTCACGCGCCGTGCCGTTTGCGCAATCAGCTGTCGCGGCGGGGTGTGGACCATCAGCGGGTTGGCGAACACATCGGTCGCCTGCCGCCAGTAAGGATCGCCGGCCAGGCCGCCATAGGTCACCACCAGCGTCGGCGTGTAATTGACGTTCGTCCCAGCCCAGAATTGCAGCACATCCTCGTAGAAGACTTCGCCGGGAACATTGTGCTCGAGGGTGGAATTGCCATCGGCGATCAAGTTCATGTCCATGCCGAACAGCGAACCCCCTTCGGCCACCACCAGCATGTTCTCCGCGCGTGCGGCGGCCACCACCTGCTGGCGCTGGTCGCGCCGGGGCTGGTTGTAGTTCTTGATCGAAATGCCGCCCTGCGCCTTGATCCGCTGGATATGCGCGAGCGCATCCTCGTAGCTGTCGATCCGCGCATAGACGCTCGGCGCCTTGGCCCCATAGACGATTTCCGCCGTCGAGAAGATGCGCGGGGCGAGCAGCGTGCCGGCGCGCTGACGCTCTGCCGCGGCAAAGATCATGCTGGCCTGCGACGAGGGATCGTGGAGCGTCGTCGTGCCCATGGCCAGGTTCTGAACCAACGACCAGTTTTGCTGCGGCACCAGATCGCCCGTGCCCTGCGGCCCATGCGCATGCGCGTCGACAAGGCCGGGCATGATGGTCTTGCCCGCCGCATCGATCACCGTCGCGCCCTGCGGGACCTGGACCGAGGACGCCGGGCCAATGGCGGCGATCCTGTCACCGGTGATGACGATCGTGCCATTGGCGATTGCACCGGCACCGTCACCCGCCATGGTCAATATCTTCGCGCCGGTTATCGCCACCGTGCCGCGCGGCTTGTCGGCGGCAACCGAGCGCTCGAGCGAGGTGCCGCTGGTCGGCGGAACGAAAGCGGGCGCGTCCTTGTCCTTAGGCGCATTGGCGAACATCGAGGCGAGGCTGGCGCGGTAGAGCACCGGCCCCATCGACCAGGTCAGCATGTCGCCGCCCTCGCTCCAGCCGATGTAGTCCGCCCCGCCCTTCGATGCGCGCACCACAGGCAGCGAACTGGCCTTTTCGCCCACCGTCACCGCCTGCCCACCGGGCATCAGCGGCGTGGCGAAGACCTCGTAATTCTCGCGGAAGGCGACGAAATCGCCGCGCGGACTGACGTGATATTCGGTCGCCAGTTCGCCCTCGGCATGGACCTGCCGCGCTTCGCCGTCGAGATCGGCGGAGAGCAGTTGCAGCTTGCCATCCTTGCGGCCCAGCATGAACAGGCGGTCGCTATCGGCGCCGAATTGCGGGTTCGACGTGTCGCGTGCGACGAGTTGGGGCGTACCGCCCGCTGCGCTTACGCTGTAGACGCCCGCGTTCTCGGAGAATTCAGGCGAGGTGAGGTATCCGCCCGAGCGCTTTTCGAACACGATAGTGTCGCCGGTGGGCGAGAAACGCGGGTTCGCATAGTGGCCGCGCATGGTGGTGATCGCCCTCGCCCCGGAACCATTGGCATTGGCGGTCATGATCTGGCCGAGGCCGCTGTCGGTCCAGCGGACATAGGTAATCCGCCGCCCGTCGCGCGACCACGAGGGCCACAGCTCGAGCGCGTCGTCAGTGCCCGAGGTGAGCCTGCGCTCCGCGCCGCCGCCGACCGGTTTCGCATAAAGCTTGCCGAGGCTTTCGAACACGACCGTACGCCCGTCGGGCGAAACGCTGGCGAAACGCGGTATCTTCGCGGTGAAGCTGTCGGGCGATACCGGGATCACCGGGTGCGGCGCATCGGCCATGCCGCGCGTATCGTTGATGCTGAAGGGAATATCGCTCGCGCCACTGCCATCGGCTGCCACGCGCTTCAGCTTGCCGCCGGCCCACAGCACGATGGAATTGCCGTCCGGCACCCAGTCCATCAGCGGATAGAAACCATGGACAGCCCAGGTTTCCTGCATGTCCATGTCGAGATCGCCATAGATCATGCGCTGCTGGCCGGTAGCGAGGTTCTTCACCCACAGCTCGGTTTGGTCCTTGTCGCGGCGGATGAAGGCTAGGCTGTTGCCGTCGGGCGAAGGCTGCGGGCGGACAGCACCGCCAAAGCCGCTGACGGCCGTGGTCACCTCGCCGGTGGCCAGCTCGTACCGCTCGATCGCGAAAGTGCCCTGCGTCGAATCCTGCGCGTATTCGAAGATCGGACCGCCGGTAACGTTGCGCGAGTAATAGACTGCCTCGCCATCGGGCGCATAGACCGGCTCGCCCAGTTCCTTCTGCAACGCTTCGCTGGCCCGTTTGACCAGCTTCACGCCGCCGCCGCCCGAGACGTGGTAGAGCCAGATCTCGCCCGTGCCGAGCGAGCGCTGGGTGGTGAAATGCTTCTTGGCGACGATGTAATTGCCGTCGGGCGACCAGCTCGGCTGGTTGAGAAGCCGGAAGTCTTCCTTGGTCAGCTGGCGCTTGTCCGAACCGTCGGCATTCATGATCCAGATATTGTCGCCACCGCCGCGGTCGGAGGTAAAGGCGATACGCCGCCCATCGGGCGAAAAGCGCGGCTGCACTTCCCATGCGAGACCGTCGGCAATGCGCGTCGGCGTACCGCCCGTGATCGGCATGGTGTAGATATCGCCCAGCAGCGAGAAGGTGAGCATGCGTCCGTCGGGGGACACATCCACATCCATCCAGGTACCTTCGTCCGTGCGGATCGGCACCTGCCGGATGGTCGCACCGCGCGGTGCGGTGACATCCCATTTTTCGTCCTCGGCCTCGGCGGCCGGATTGGCCGTTGCAGGAGCTGCATCGACAGCCAGGCCGCTGCCTTCGGCGGGGCCGTCCTCCGCCGATGCATCGACTTCCTGCTCCTCCACCGGGTTGGGGCTCGGCTGCGGGTCTTGGGCATGGGCGGCCTGGCTGACGAAGAGTGCGGCAAGCACGGAGGCAATACTGGTTTTCATGGGTCTCTCCGGGTGGATTATTCGATTGGCCGGCGCACGCTGGCGCGCTCGACGAGATGGACAGCAACACGGCGCTCGGGGCATTCGTCCTGCGATGCGAGGGCAGTATCGATCAACAGCATGCCGGCCTGGGCGAAATCGGGTTCGACCGTGGTGAGGGGCGGCGAACTGAACTCGCCCGAGCCGAGACCGTCGAAGCCGATAACGCCGACATCGTTCGGTACATCGATGGCGCGCGCGGCCAGTTCCTCCAGCGCGCCCAAGGCCATCGCGTCGCAGGCGAAGAAAAGGCCATCGAAGCGCGCCCCGCTGCCCACCAACTGCGCGACGGCGTTTCGGCCTTGAGAGACGCGATCGCTGCCTTCGCTGACCACGGCATCCACCGGCGCAAGCCCCGCCGCTTCCATGGCGCTGCGATAGCCATCGTAGCGCTCGCGAAACTGGCGCTGGGAAGATGCGGTATCGCCGACGAACACGATTTGCCGGGCACCACTGGCCACCAGGCGTTCCACTGCAATCCGCCCGCCGTCGCGATTGTCCGAGCGGACCCAGACACTGTCGTCGAAGGGCGAGCCCCAAAAAGCGATGCCTTCGGTATCTTCCGCGCATTTGCGGAAATAATCCCAGGCTGCGTGATTGGTCGCCGTCCCGATGACGACCACACCATCGGCCTGGCGGCGCGCGACGTAATGGCCGAAAAGCTCCTCCGGCTTGGCCTGGAACGAGACCAACGCCTCGTATCCGCGCTCTGCCGCCGCGGCGCAGGTGCTTCCCAGCAGGCTGTAGTAAAACGGATTGATGGCTGCGGGACCCTGCCCCTCGCGCCCGATGACGACGATCGCTATCGTGCCCGTCTCACCGCGCCGCAGGCCTGCGGCACGCATATTGACGTGATAGCCCAGTTCCTCCGCCGCCAGTTCGACCCGGCGGCGGGTCGCCGGAGTGATGGTTTCCGAACCGGCCAGCGCGCGACTTACGGTCGACTGGCTCACCCCAGCGCGTTCGGCCACGTCTATCGAAGTGACCCGCCGCGGCTTCTGCTTGGCGCTGCTAGACATGCTGCGAAGGCTCCCCTTTCCGACCGCCCTAACGCAGGCTCTGCGCGAAAGCGATAGCCAAGCAGGACGCGGAAGCGATCCAGTCGCCGATGGAGCCGAACCCCGCAAATTAGGTTGCGCCCTGCAACCGAGGCTGGTGCTTTCGTTCAGACTGAGCTAGGTTCCGGGAACTTGGGAGAGACAGATGACGAACACGGCGACCGATTTCGATGTTATGATCGTGGGTGCGGGAATTTCCGGCATCGGCATGGCAGCGCATATGAAGGAAAAGGCGCCGGGCCATGATTTCGTCATTGTCGAACGCCGCGAGAACCTGGGCGGCACCTGGGACCTGTTCCGCTATCCCGGCATCCGTTCGGATAGCGACATGCATACGCTGGGCTTCGATTTCGAACCGTGGAAACACGAGAAGTCGATCGCCGATGGGCCTGCCATTCTCGAATATCTCGACCGGATCGTCGATGAACGCGACATCCGCAAGCATATGCGGTTCGGGCACAAAGTGCTCGCCGCCGACTGGCGCGAGAGCGATGGGCGCTGGCACGTAACGCTCGAGACGGGCGAGGGCGAGAAAAAGCACCTTACCGCCAACTGGCTTTATCTCGGGTCGGGCTATTACGACTATGACGAACCCTATGATCCGGGCTTCGACTTCGGCGAATTCGACGGTCGGATTGTGCATCCGCAGTTCTGGCCCGAGGACCTCGATTACACCGGCAAGAATGTCGTCGTGATCGGATCGGGTGCCACTGCGGTGACGATCGTTCCCTCGATGAGCGACAAGGCCGCCAAGGTGACCATGTTGCAGCGCACGCCGACCTGGATGTTCAGCCGTCCGGCGAAGGATGCGCTGGCCAATTTCCTGCGCAAGATCCTGCCCGAGAAACTCGCCTACCGGATCACGCGGTGGAAGAACATCACCTTGCAGGATTTCGGCTTCAAACGCGCGCGGACCCAGCCGGAGAAAATGGCTGCGACGCTTCACAAACGTATTCGCAAGTCGATGGGCGAGGATTACGATCTCGCGCCCTTTACCCCGCCCTACAACCCCTGGGACCAGCGCCTGTGCCTGGTCCCCGACGACGATCTGTTCACCGCGCTCAAGAGTGGCAAGGCCGACGTGGTCACCGGCCATATCAAAGCCTTCGAAAAAGGCGGAGTGCGTCTGACCGACGATCGTTTCCTGCCCGCCGATATCGTCGTGACCGCGACTGGCCTCAAGCTCGCGGTGGCAGGCAAGATCCAGCTCGCGCGCGAAGGGCAGGCCATCGATCTCGCCCAGCATTATTATTACAAGGGCTGCATGTTCTCGAACCTGCCCAATTTGGCGGTTGTGTTCGGCTATCTCAACGCCAGTTGGACTCTGCGCGCGGATATCAATTCCGATTATATCTGCCGGGTGCTCAACGAGAGCCGCGCGAAGGGTGTCGATGTAGTCGAGCCGGTTCTGACAGCCGAGGCAGAAGCCCGGATCGAGGAAGACGACATCTTCGATTTCTCGTCGGGCTATATCCAGCGCGCCAAATCGATCATGCCGAAAAACGCGGTCGCTTATCCCTGGCGGCTGAATCAGGAATATGTGGTCGATCGCAAACGCATGAAGGAAGAGCCGGTCGACGATGGCCTGCTGGAATTCCGCCGTCATGGTGCCAATGCGCGCGCGGCCGACCAGCAATTGGAAGCAGCAGAGTAGCATTCATGCGCCGAGCACGTTAGGCGTGCCATCCATGAATGAACGCATCTATACTGCGGGTCTGGTCGTCATCGGCGACGAGATCCTTTCGGGGCGCACGCACGACAAGAACATCGCCCAGGTCGCCAGTTGGCTACAGGTGCAGGGCATTCGCCTGTCGGAAGTGCGCGTGGTGCCCGATGTGATGGATCGCATCGTCGAAGCGGTGAATGCCTTGCGCGAAGCGTATGACTACCTCTTCACCACCGGCGGTATCGGCCCCACCCATGACGACATAACCGTGGATGCGGTGGCAGAGGCGATTGGTGTTCCGGTGGTCATCCATCCCGAGGCGAAGGCCATGCTCGAACGCTATTACGCCAGCATCGGCAAGGAATTGACCGAGGCGCGCCTGCGCATGGCGCGCGTGCCCGAAGGCGCCGAACTGATCCCCAACCGGATGTCGGGTGCACCGGGGATCAAGCTCGGCAATCTGCATCTCATGGCCGGTGTGCCGCATATTACCGCCGGGATGCTCGATGCGCTGACCGGTACACTCGAAGGCGGCGCTCCGCTACTGTCCGAAACGGTCGGATGCTGGACGCCCGAAAGCGAGGTCGCCGACATTCTGCGCCAGGTCGAACAGGCCCATCCGCAGTGTCAGATCGGCAGTTATCCCTTCTTTCGCGAAGGGCGGGTGGGCGCTAATTTCGTCGTCCGCTCGACACGGGAGGAAGAGCTCCAGAGCTGCGTCGATAGCCTGTGCGACGGGCTTGCCACTGCCGGTTTCGACTTCACTCCCGGCGGCATCTGAACCGCTAAGTCTATCATTACCCAATTAACTTCCGTGTGATAAGGTCACATGGATGACCGCAGTCTACATAACCATCGACACCGAATATTCACCGGGCCTCACATTGCGCCTCGGCGCGAAAGCCCGCGAGGAAGTGTTCGAACGATCAATTTCCTGCTGCACCCCACAGGGCCAAGTCGGAACTGGGCATCAAATGGATGTGATGGACGCGAACGGGGTCAAGGGCGTGTTCTTCGTCGACCCGATGCCCGCGCTGGTGTGGGGGACAGGAGCGATTGCCGCCGTGGTCGAACCCATACTCGAACGCGGCCACGAGGTACAACTGCATCTCCACCCCGAATGGTTGGAGATTGCCGGCGATGCCAATCCCCTGCCGGGTCGGACGGGCCGCAACATGCACGATTTTACGGAGTCGGAGCAGGTCGAACTGATCGAAATCGCGCGCGAGTTTCTAATGCGGGCCGGGGCTCCGGCCCCCACCGCCTTCAGGGCGGGCAATTTCGGCGCGGACGATGCGACACTGCGCGCGCTGGCGAAGGTGGGGATCCGTTACGATAGCAGCCATGTGCCGGGGATCGCTGGTTCGGAATGCCGCATTTCGCTGTCCGCCGACGACCGCCAAGTCGTTTGCCACCACGGCACGATCGAAGTCCCCGTAGGATCGATCCGCAGCCATGGTGGCCAGCGCCATGCGCAGATCACCGCACTTTCGCACCGCGAGCTGGCTGCGGCGCTGCGCTTTTGCGTGCGCGAAGGCGCCGCCATGCTCAATATCGTAAGCCACAGCTTCGAGCTGATGAGCCGCGACCGTACGCGCGCCAACACGATCCTCCGCGATCGCTTTGCCAGATTCTGCGCGAGCATAGCGGCGACGCCGGGAGCGCATGGGGCGACCTTCACCAGCCACCCGCCGCAAATCGGTGACGGGACCGGCGCGGCCGCCATGCCGCACAGCCCCTTCCGCTCCGCGGCACGGGTTATGGAACAGCTCGCCTCCAATATGCTCTACGGCGCATCGTGACGGGTGATCTCACGCCTTCCACCGAATATCGCATCCCGTTCACGGTAGGATCGCGGCGGCTGTTTTCGATCGAGCGCTCGGTCGCCACGCTGGCCTTTTCGCTGCAGGATATTCTCGCCGGGCGGGTGCCGCCGGTGCCCGCGCTGAACAGTGTGGAAGGGCTGCGGGTGCTTTCCGCTCCGACGGCGGCGGAACTTCGCCTGCGCTCAGCGATGCCGGGCTTCCTGATCGGCTCGCGCGAACAATATGCCCGATACTTCATCGACATGGCGGGCAGTTACGAAGATTACTTCTCGCGCTTCTCGGCCAAGACCCGTTCGACGCTGCGCCGCAAACGCCGCAAGTTCGAAAAGGCGGCGGGCGGTTCGCTCGATCTGCGTGCCTATCGCACACCCGAGGAAATCGACACATTCACAGCGCTGGCCCAGCCGCTATCGCGCAGAACCTATCAGGCGCGCCTGCTCGACGCGGGCTTGCCCGAAGGCGAAGCCGCCCAGGCGGAGAGACGCGATCTGGCGGCAGAGGACCGTCTGCGCGCTTTTCTGCTTTTCCTCGACAACGCTCCGGTCGCCTATCTCTACCTTCCGGTGGAGCGCGAGACGCTGGTCTATGCCTATCTCGGCTTCGATCCCGGCCATGCCGGTCTGTCGCCCGGCACGGTGCTGCAGATGGCAGCGCTCGAGAATCTCTTTGCCGAGGGACGCTACCAATATTTCGACTTCACCGAGGGCGAAGGCGCGCACAAGGCGCTGTTCGGAACCGACAGCGTGGATTGCGCCAGCTTCCTGATGCTTCGCCCGACCTGGGCCAATCGCGCCGTGATTGCGAGCCTCGGCGGCTTCGATGGCACGGTGAAGTCCGTGAAACGGCTTGCACGGCAAACCGGCGTCGAGGGCACTCTGCGGCGCCTTTTGCGCTAGGGAACGGCTCCGCGCTCCTCACGGAAAAGGGCCGGCGGGTCTGCACCCACCGGCCCTTTCATATGTCTTGGCGACGGCCGCGAAGCTGTGCTTACGCGCCTTCGACTTCAGCCAGGTCGACCTTGAGGCCCGGACCCATCGACGAGGTCAGCGTGACCTTGCGAACGTACTTGCCCTTGGCGCCCGAAGGCTTGGCCTTGACGATGGCGTCGGTCATGGCCTTGAAGTTGGCCTTGAGGTCCTCGTCCTTGAACGAGAGCTTGCCGATGCCCGAGTGGATGATGCCCTGCTTTTCGACACGGAATTCGACCTGGCCGCCCTTGGCGTCCTTCACGGCCTGTTCCACGTTCGGGGTCACGGTGCCCAGCTTCGGGTTCGGCATCAGGCCCTTGGGGCCAAGGATTTTACCGAGACGACCGACGACGCCCATCATGTCCGGCGTGGCGATCACGCGGTCATAGTCGAGATTACCGTTCTGCATGTCTTCCATGAGGTCTTCCGCGCCCACCTTGTCGGCGCCGGCGGCCTTGGCCTTCTCGGCATTGTCGCCCTTGGCGAACACGGCGACCTTGACGTCCTTGCCGGTGCCGCTCGGGAGCGAAACCATACCGCGGACCATCTGGTCGGCGTGGCGGGGGTCGACGCCGAGGTTCATCGCGACTTCGACAGTCTCGTCGAACTTCGCCTTGTGCTCGCGCAGCGTGGCGAGTGCTTCGTCCACACTGTAGAGCTTTTCGCTGTCGAGCTTGGCGACGAGCTGCTGCTTCTTGGTCTGCTTAGCCATTATCTTAGCCCTCCACCACGTCGAGGCCCATCGAACGCGCGCTGCCTTCGATGATCTTGGTGGCCTGTTCGATGTCGTTCGCGTTCAGGTCCTTCATCTTCTGCTCGGCGATTTCCGCCAGAGCCGAACGCTTGATGCTACCGGCCGAAACCTTGCCCGGCTCCTTCGAGCCCGACTTGAGCTTGGCGGCCTTCTTGATGAGGAAGCTGGCCGGCGGGGTCTTGGTCACGAAGGTGAACGAACGGTCGGCATAGACCGTGATGGTGGTCGGAATCGGCATGCCCTTTTCCATGTCGCCGGTGGCGGCATTGAAGGCCTTGCAGAATTCCATGATGTTCACGCCGCGCTGACCCAGCGCAGGGCCTATGGGCGGCGAGGGGTTGGCGGTGCCGGCAGGCACCTGCAGCTTGATATAGCCGTCGATCTTCTTGGCCATAACTGGCCTCCTTTCTCACTTTCGCCACGGCACTCTCGAACCGGGGCTCATGGTAAGCGGTCAAGCGGTCTGACGGATCAGACCTCCCGCACGGGTTCCCGAGGATGACTTGGGAAGGCGCGCACATAACGGTTTTGCGCCCGAATGCAAGCGATTCGCCCCATTATTCGGCGGCGGCAAAGAGACCGGTTCCTTCCTCCCGCACCGCCCTCTACGCAAGCCTCCCGGCAGCCCGCTCACAATGTATTTTCCCCTTGAGAACAACAAAATAGACCCTTGCGCCTATCGCTTTGACCCGACTGTGCTAGGAGTGCCCTTCCTAAGGGGAGCGCGCATGCAGAACTTTGTCGATATCTGGCAATATATGCCGCACGGCATGTGTCTGCTGTGGCAACCGTGGCTGGTTTTCCTCTGGGCTGGCAGCGATCTGCTGATCTTCCTGTCCTATACGGCAATCCCCGTGGCTCTGCTCACGGTGCTGCGCAGGCGCAAGGACATTCCTTATTCGGGACTGGTTGTCTTGTTTGCCAGCTTCATCCTGCTGTGCGGGCTGACGCATCTGATGGGGATCGTAACCCTGTGGTACCCGATCTATCCTTGGGTCGGTTTGCTAAAACTAGCGACCGGATTTGTCTCCGCCGCCACCGCCATAGTGCTGTTCCGCCTGATTCCGATCCTGGTTTCCCTGCCCTCCCCTGCCCAGCTCGCCGAAGCCAACCGGAAACTCCAGGCCGAAGCGCGGGCGCATGAGGAAACGCTGGCGAAGCTGGAAGACCTGGTGGCGGCGCGAACCGAGGAGCTTCATGCCGCCAATGCCAAGCTTGCGGTGCAGACGCGCGAAGCCGTACACCGCAGTGGCAATCTCCTATCGGTCGTCACTTCGCTTACGAGGCAGACCGCACGCGGCCACGACCAGACCGAAGAGTTCGTCGAAGCACTGCTCGGCCGCATACAGTCCCTGGCGAGGGCAACCTCGACCGTGTTGCGGGGCGACGACAACCAGTCCGGAGACCTGGAGACGATCATCCGCCAACAGCTCGATCCGCTTTTGCTGACCTATGGGGAACAGGTTGCCATCGATGGGCCGGACACGCAGATCGTCAGCGAAGCGGCACAGCAGATTTCGCTCGCGATCCACGAACTGGCGACCAACGCCCAGAAATACAGCCTGCCCGCCGGGCCAGAGGTACGGGTCGACGTTTCCTGGAGCATCACCGAGGCCGAACAGGACCAGGTTTTCACGCTCGTCTGGCGCGAATCCATGTCGCGCAGCGGCGAGACGCATGGCGGCAGGCCTGCCGAAGGCGGCTTTGGAACCAAACTGCTGACCCGTATCGTGCCGCAGGTGCTGCGCGGACAGGCGGTCCGTTCCTATACCGATGACGGGCTCGAATATCGGCTCGAAGTGCCCGCCTCGGCCGTGCTCGCCAATCCGCAGGATGCGGATAGCGTTGCCCTCGCTGCCCGCCTCGTCGACGAGACCTTCGAATAGGCGTAGTTGGCGCGCGCCTCTCCGGTCGGACCGGGTTTGTTCCTTGTCGATGATGATTCGCTCATCGCCCGATGGGCGTGTATTGCATCGAGAATGAGCAGAAGTGTCCAGACGATTGCTCTTTCGGCTTTGCTGTGCATTGCCACAGCCGCCTCTGCGCAGGTGGAGCCGGCTCCGCAATTGCCGGAACCCGCCAATACGCCACTACCCGCCATTCCGGCAGCCGAGTTCGACGAAACGCTGGCTATCAGTGGCGAAGAAATCGATGCGCGCAAGTTGCGCAGCCGCATGACGGTAGACGTCATGGTCAATGGCACCGGGCCGCACAAATTCGTCGTCGACAGTGGGGCCGACACATCGGTGGTCGGCGAAAGGCTGGCCGGGAAACTGGCAATGCCGCCTGGCGAGCCGACGATGCTGCACGGGGTGACGGAGAGCAAGATGGTCGACCGCGTGTTCGTCGATGAACTGATGCTCGGCCCGACAGCAACGACCGATCTGGAACTGCCGGTGCTCGACGAACGGGACCTTGGCGGCGATGGCATGATCGGCCTGGATGCCCTGGTCGAACAGCGCCTCCTCATCGATTTCGAGAAACGGCACATCAGCGTGGACGACGGTTTCACCCCGGCCCCGCTGGTAGGCGGTGTGATTATCGTCAAGGGGCGCCTTCAGAGCGGCCAACTGATCCTGACCGAAGTCAAGGCAGGCCGTGTATCGGTCGACGCAGTGGTCGATACCGGGTCCGAAATCACCATCGGCAATACGGCGTTGCGCGAGCGTTTGAAGCTCAGGCGCAAGGACAAGCTCCAAAAGATCACGGTTTATGGCGTTACCGGAAAGGCTCTGGATCTGGATTTCATGGTGATCCAGGAACTCAAGCTCGGGCCAGTCGCCCTGCGTAACGTACCAATCGCTTTCGCCGACATTCCGCCTTTCGAAGTCTTCGGCCTCCAGGACGAACCCTCGCTCCTGCTCGGCACCGATCTTATGGAGAATTTCCGCCGGGTTTCGCTGGATTTCAAGGACCGCAAAGTCCGGTTTCAACTCAAGAAATGCGACAGATCGGCGATTCGCCTGCGCACTTCCACACTCGCATCGCGAATGCGGGCTACCGATGAGCGAGCCTGTTCGCGCTGAGCCCGGTTCTTTGCGGGCTATGTACCAGATGGGACATTCAGGCGGAAAGAGGGCGCCCGTAATCGTCACGAACCTTTTGGAATCAAGGGATCGTGACCATGAAACATCAAATTCTCATCGCCGCAGGATTGGCCGTTGCCGCCACGGGAATCGCCACCACTCCCGTTAGCGCGGGTCCGTTCGACAAACTCAAGAAGGCCGTCAAGAAGGTCGAGAAAGCGGCGGAAGATGCCAATACTGCCGTCGAGGTGGTCGAAGAAACCCGCCGCACCAAGGGCCGCAACGTCGTGGGTGCGGCCGCTGCCGTTGCCGGCGGGCGCAATGCAGCCATCGCCACAGGCGTAGCGGCAAGCGCCGCCAGTCGCAGCGGTTGCGACGCGACCGGCGGGACCGGTCGTTGCACGGCCAAGCGTCCGGGATATGCAGGCCGCGCCCCGACGCCTTCGGCCAAGTTCACTTCGATGACCAAGTGTGCCGGGCTGCCGATCAGCAATGCCTTTGTCGGCAAGTTCGGCGATTATACCTTCCAGCAAGGCCTCTCGCAGGAGAAGCGCGGCGGCATCATCGACCGCGAGCCGGTCAGCGCCAGCAATGGCTGTATCATGCCCTCGATGGCTTCGGGCGATGTGCTTTACATCGAAGTGCCCGCCAATCGGTGGGCGTCGATGAAGGGCGGCTGGAAGATGCAGTGCATCGAGATGGACACCGGCCAGAATGCCAATCCCGCAGCCTTCCCCAGCTGGAGCAATATCGCCGGCAAGGACATCATGCTGCACACCGGCAATTCGCTGGGCTACGAGCCGACTGCCAGCGGGAGCAATTCCGACCGCTCGCGCGCCTGGGACAACGATCTCAAGCGTCGCGGCAAACACATGCTCGGTTTCAACATGCCCGATCTGCACAATGACAAGGGCACCGACTTCTACTGCCAGTATTACAATGTCGCTTCGGGCAAGAGTGTCGCTGCCTTCGCCTATCGCCGCGGCGCCACGAGGCGCTGAACCACGCGGCCGACGCGGCCCGCACCCGTCCTAGGTCCCAATCAGGTAATTGCGGGCCGCGTCATCCCTTTCTCCAGGGCGACCCGAGTGACCGATTCCGATCGGTCCCCCTGTACAGCCACGTCCGCATGGCGCGAGGGCTTCCCAAAACGCCATGCGGCACGGTGGCCGACTGACAAGCGGGGGCGGTTCCGGACCGTTCCCGCTTTTTTCTTGGAAAAGCAAAGCACAACCGCAATACACAGCCGGTGGATGATGAAGAATGGGAAGTGGCAGGCGAATTGGACGATGCGTTTCGCGACCGGCTGATACGCGAAGCTTATGAGGTCGTCGCCGCCCCGGAGCACCTTTTCGATCTGCAACTTCGGGTAGCGAAGGCAGCCGATAAGGGCAGTGACGCCCCGCGAATGCTGGCCCCACATATCGAACAGGTCGGCGAAATATTCGACCGGGTGCACTTCGCCGAGGACTCCGATTTTGCCGGACTGTCCCTGGGGCCGTCCACCGAAAAGCACGGCTTCGACACGGCCATCGCTTTCACTCTCGATAACGCCTTGCGCATAGTCGATGGTGGCCAGGCACACTCATGGGTCCCCGGCGAAACGCTGCCGGATTTCGCAACCGGCTTCGATACTGAACGGCGCCAGCGGCTCAGGCAATTCGTCGAAGGACGGGATTCCCGGCAATCGATGATCCTGCGCATCCATCGAACACCGGAAGACGAACGCGGCGTTCCGATGGTCGCCACGGTGCGCGAACGCGAAGACCAGCGGCTGATCGACCTGCGCCGCCTGAGCCTGTCATGGGACGATCCCGTCGCGGCCGAATTCGCCACAGCCATGGGCCTCAGCACGGCGGAAAGCGAATTGATGCGTTATCTTGTCGAAGGCAGAAGCCTGACCGATTTCGCTGCCGATCGCGACCGTTCCATCGGCACCGCGCGCAATCAGCTCAAGGCGACCATGCGCAAGCTGGGCGTGGCTTCGCAGAGCGAGCTGGTCGCGCTCTATGCGGGATTTTCGGAAACGTGGCGGCTGGGTCAAATGGGTCCGACCGGTAGCCTGCAAAGCGAAAGCGCGACCCAACCCGCAGCGGTTCTTGCCGATGGCAGCGAAATGCCCTTCGAACGTAGCGGCATGCCCGGCGGGACACCGGTTCTCGTGCTCCATGGTTCCATCGAAGGTCCCTTCCTCACGCCCGACCTGGAACAGCGGGCCAAGACGGAAGCGTTCGATCTCATCATTCCGTGGATGCCGTTCTACACCCAGCTAGATGCGTCCGAAGACGTGCTAACCGGGGTCGACGATTTCGCCCACCGCGCGGGAATGCTGCTCGATGCGCTGGGTATCGAACGGTGCGTCGTCCTGGCAACGAGCTTTTCGTCAGCCTACGGATTGGCGGTGCGGGCGCATCTCGGGGACCGGATATCGGGCGTGGTGCTGACCGGATCGCCCATTCCCATGCGAGACGGAAGGGACACTGCCACACGCAATCCCCTGTGGCGCGCACCGCTACTGCTGGCACGCACGAGCCCGGCCTTTCTCCAACTGCTGGTGCGCGCCGTCGTTCGCCTATCCATGCGCGGCGAAACCTACCGCTATTTCGACCGGCTGCTCGAAAAAAGCCCCCTGGACCGCGAAACGCTGCGCAGACCGGACGTGCAGGCGGCGGTGCGCCGGGCTTTCGTTTCGCGTCCCGACCGTGCAGCGCGGGGAATGACGATGGGGCTGCTGCTGATCCTGCAAGACTGGTCGCGCTGGCTCGATGCACCAGGCGCGCCGGTGCGCGTGCTGGTCGGCGAAGAGGACACGATCCACGATTTTCCCACGCAACTGGCTCATTGCAGCGCGCACGGCTTCGAAGCGGTCGGGCCGATAGCCGGTGCAGGCGGGTTCATCCTGTTCCAGCGACCGGGCCTGGTGCTGGATCACTTGCGTCAGTTGTCGCCGGCTGGCGGCGCTTGAAACGGGCAGCGGCTTTCAGAACCAGAACCGCACCCCCACGACGACGCTCGTGACCGAAGGATCTTCGCCCTCCAAGCGTGCGAAATTGGCGCTGTCGCCGAGCTTCCATTCCTGCTCTATTCCGACGTAGGGCGCGAATTCGGGCGCGAATTCGTAGCGCAGACGCAGCCCCGCCTCGAAATGGTCGATGCCCGCGCCCACACCCAGTTCCGGAATGTCCTGCGCCGATAACCCCAGTTCCATGCGCGGCTGGAGAATCAGGCTTTGCGTAATCCGCTGATCGAGTTCGGCTTCGATCCGCGCGGTAATGTCGCCCTTGTTCGACACGAAGGCTGCGGCATCCACTTCGAAGAGATAGGGTGCGAGGCCCTGCACCCCGATCACCGCATGGGTTCGTTCGGGACCGGTAAGATCCTGCCGAACGCCTGCCTGCAAATCGAACCACGGGCCGATGGCGTGCGACCACAGCGCCTGCACTTCCGCATCTTCGAGCGGGCCGTTCACTTCGCCTTCGCCCTCCGTCTTGACCCAAAGCTTGTCGATATCGCCGCCATACCAGCCCTGAATGTCCCACAGGAAACCGTCATGTCCTTCGCGGCTGCGCAGTTCGAGCCGGTCGCCCTGAACCCAGAACAGCGTCATCCCCCCATTTTCGCGCGCCAGAGCCTCACGGCTCTCCCGCATCGCCTCCGCGCCCCAGATCGCGTCGGCCGCGCGGGGCGGCCCGCTACCCGCGGCCGCCGGTGGCGGTGCCTCGGGCGGCTTGGGAATATCGAGCTTGAGGCCCTGCAACACCGGACCGCCCGAGGTCGCTGCGACGGCACCGTGATCCATCTGCGAATGGTCCATCGCAGAATGGTCGACCGGCTTTTCACCTTCGGGCTGGCCATGCCCCTCGTGCTGCGCAAGGGCAGGCACGGGAACAGCGACGATTGCAAACGCGATTACGGTCCTCATGCCACGCCCTCCGGCGAGGCGACGGTGACCACCTGAAACATCCCTGCATGCATGTGATAGAGCAGATGGCAGTGAAAGGCCCAGTCACCCACTTCGTCAGCGGTGAGATCGAATGTGGCACTGCCGCCCGGCTGGACGATGACGGTGTGCTTTTGCGGCTGGTGCATCCGATCCGCGCCATTGACCAGTTCGAAGAAATGGCCGTGGAGGTGGATCGGGTGCGCCATCATTGTATCGTTGACCAACTTCACCCGCACGCGCTCGTTAAAGGCAAACCTGATCGGCTGGTCCGCAACCGCGTTGAATTTCTTCCCGTCGAACGACCACATATAGCGTTCCATATTGCCGGTAAGATGGATTTCCATCGACCGGCTGGGACTGCGCGAATCGTCATTGGGCTCGAGCGCCGACAGGTCGTTGTAGGTGAGCACTTTGTGGCCGATTTTGTCGAGCCCCAAGCCTGGATCGCCCATGCGGTCGATCGGTTCGGCGCTGACCATATCCAGACCGGGGCCGACCTTAACATCGGCCGGTAGTGTGGAGGTATCACGCATGTTCATCGCGCCGTGGTCCATCTCGCCCATCGGCATATCGTGGCCCATCGCGGCATGATCCATACCGGAATGGTCCATGCTGCCGTGCCCCATGTCCTTCATCGTAAGCAGGACCGGATCGCGCAAGGGCGGCACCGGCGCGCGGGCGCCGGGGCGCGAGGCAAGCGTCGCCACTGCCATGCCAGACCGGTCCATCGCTTCGGCAACGATCGTGTGAGCCTCGCCCGTCGGCTCGACCACGATGTCATAGGTTTCCGCCGTGCCGATCTGGAATTCGTCCACCTCGACCGGGCGTACGTTCTTGCCGTCGGCCTGCACCACGGTCATGCGGACACCGGGGATACGAACGTTGAAAAAGCTCATTGCGCTGCCGTTTATGACGCGCAACCGCACACGTTCGCCGGGCTTGAACAAATATTCGAGGCCGTCCGAAGGTGCATGGCCATTGGCGAGATAGGTGTAGGTCGAACCGGTCACATCGGCGATGTCGGTGGGCATCATCCGCATACCCGCCCACATCCTCCGGTCCGCGCCGCTCAGTGGATATTCGTCCGTCCAGCTCGTCTTCTGGCGGTTGAAATATTCCTCGCCCTTCTTGAGCTTGGCCATAATCGTATGAGGGTGCAGCGGAGTGAATTCGCTCAGCATCAGCACATAGTCACGATCGGCCTCCACCGGGTCGGGTCCGGCAGGGTCCACAATCAGCGGACCGTAATGGCCGGCCTGCTCCTGCAGGCCCGAGTGGCTGTGCCACCAGTACGTACCGGCCTGGCGTAATGCGGGCATTTCGTAAACGAAGGTCTCGCCCGGCTTGATACCCGGAAAGCTGACGCCCGGTACGCCGTCGAACTGGAACGGGACAAGCAGACCGTGCCAGTGGATCGACGTATCTTCGGCAAGGCGGTTTGCCACCCGCAGCGTGACCGGCTCGCCTTCCTTGAGGCGGACTAGCGGCCCGGGAATGCTGCCATTGACCGCAAAGGCATGCCCGCGCCGACCGGCAACGGCAATCGGCCCTTCGCCGACCGCGAGATCGATCACCCGGCCTGATACTTCGTCGAAGCCCTGGCGGATCGGACCATGCGACACACCGCGCGCCCATGCGGGCATAGCCGCGAGACCGCCAATGGCGACGGCGCTTTTGATGAGCGATCTGCGGGTTGTATTGATCGAAACTTGCATTTGGCTTGCCATTTTTCCGTTTCGGGCGCAGTATACCCCTATAGGGTATCTTTCAAGCGAGAGTTCCGATGGCCGAGAAATCAGCACAGGCACGTATTGTCGATCGCCTTCGCAGGGTGGAAGGGCAGGTGCGCGGGGTTACACAGATGGTCGAGGACGATCGGTATTGCATCGACATCCTGCATCAATTGCAGGCGGTGAAATCGGCCCTTGCCCGCGCCGAGGACGAAATCCTCAAGAAACACGCCTCGCATTGCGTGGCCGAAGCAATTGCCTCGGGAGATACGCGCAAACAGCACACCAAGGTCGAGGAACTGGTCAACCTTTTCGCGAAGGCCAAGCGATAGTCCGCGGCCCGGTTTGGCGAAAGGAGCAATGCGGAATCGAAAAGGCCCCACCGGGCATATCCCGGCGGGGCCTTTCGAAAGCCGATAGTCGCAGCCTTACTTGACCAGTTCGACCTGTTCGAAATCGAGTTCGACCGGTGTCGCGCGGCCGAAAATCGAGACCGAGACCTTGACCTTCTGCTTGTCGAAATCGAGTTCTTCGACAAGGCCGTTGAAGCTTGCGAACGGGCCGTCCAGCACCTTGACCTGATCGCCGATCTCGTAATCGACGCTGATTTCCTTCTTCGGCGCCGCACGCGCTTCTTCCACACCGCCGAAATAGCGCGCCGCTTCCTTTTCGGAAATCGGCTGCGGCTTGTTGTTGGTGCCCAGGAAACCGGTCACCTTCGGAGTGTTCTTGACGAGGTGATAGACGTCGTCGGTCATGTTCAGCTTGGCCAGCACGTAACCGGGCATGAACTTGCGCTCGACCTGGACCTTCTTGCCGCGCTTCACCTCGGTCACGGTCTCGGTCGGAACTTCGACTTCCTCGACACCTTCGGAAAGGCCAAGCCGTTCGGCTTCGGCGATAATTGCGTCGCGAACCTTGTTCTCGAAACCGGAATAGGCGTGGATGATGTACCAGCGTGCCATGTGTTCTCTATTATCCTGTCGAAATGCGGCTCAGGCCAGAAACATCAGGCCAGCGTCAGCAGCCAGCGCACCACGGCGCTGAAAAGCGAGTCGATGCCAAGGAAGAAAAGCGAGAGGATGACGGTCATGATGAACACGAAAATCGCCGTGCGCACCGTTTCCTCGCGCGTCGGCCATACGACCTTGCGCCCTTCGGCCTGCACCTGGCGAAGAAATTCCGCCGGGCTGGTTTTCTTTTCGTCTGCCATTGCTCACGTCTCTCGCGTAAAAATCGTGCCGCCTTCCGCCACGTCCCTTTCAGGTAGGGTCTCTCGCCGCCCCGGTTCAAGTCCGGGAGGGGCTTTTCTCGATTCCCAATGTCGGAAGACACAGTCGCACTAGTCCCGCGAACCCGAAAAAGCAAGCGGTGGACTCGCGCGAATCTCCTCTTTGCAAGTGTGTTGCCCGCGACTAGCCTACGCGCTTTCCGGTCAAGGGACGCATGAGGGGAATTTACGCGATGGCAACAAGCCAGGCACCGAGTCTGGGCGAGCGGCTGATTCAGCCGGTCACCAATTTATCCGATTTCATTTGGGGCGGGACCTGGAACGGGGCAGAAGTGCTCCCCTTCCCGCCCATGACCATTGTCCTGCTGGGCATTGGCCTGTGGATCATGGTGGGGCTTAAATTCTACCCCATCATCAAACTCGGCAGCGCCTTCAAGGGCCTCTTCGCCGGCCGCAAGAGCCAGGGCGAAGGCGAAATTTCCCCTTTCGCGGCGCTTTCCACCGCATTGTCCGGTCAGGTCGGGACAGGCAACCTTGCCGGCGTCGCAACCGCCATCGCGCTGGGCGGTCCCGGGGCGATCTTCTGGATGTGGGTCACGGCCCTGTTCGGTATGGCACTGGCCTTCGCCGAAGGCTCGCTCGCCATTCGCTACCGCGAGCGCACCAGCGATGGCGTACTGCGCGGCGGACCGATGACCTACATCATGATGGGTCTGGGCAAGAAATGGACCTGGCTCGCCGTGGTTTTCTGCCTCGGCACGCTGTTTTCCGCGCTGGTAACGGGCAACTCGATTCAGGCGAATGCCGTGGCGGATGGCCTCAACGAACTGTTCGGCATCGAGGAATGGCTCGGCGGGCTGATCGTCGCGATCCTCGTTTTCATCGTCATCATCGGCGGCATCAAGTCGATCGGCAATGTTGCCGAGAAAATCGTGCCCTTCATGGCGGCCACCTACATCGTCATGGCGGTCATTGCGCTGATCCTCAATTTCGGCGATCTGGGTGAAACCTTCGGCCTGATTTTCCACGGCGCTTTCAATCCGCAGGCGGCCAGCGGCGGCTTCGTGGGTGCGGCGATCATCCTCGCGATCCGTGCTGGCGTCGCACGGGGCCTGTTCTCCAACGAAGCCGGCCAGGGCTCGACCGCCATCGCCCATGCCGTCGCGCAGACCAACGATCCCGAAACGCAAGGCCGCATGGCCATGCTCGGCACCTTCATCGACACGATCGTAATTTGCACCATGACCGCGCTCGTCATCCTTACGGTGCGCGGCGATTTTACGGCGGGTGGCGAAGCCGTGGCCCACGCGTGGCAATCCGACCGGGTCGGCTTCGAAATGACCAGTGGAGCCTTTGCTGCGGCCTTCCCGGTCGAGATTGCCTCGGTTCCGATCGGTACGCTGGTAGCCTCGATCGCACTGATCCTGTTCGTCTTCACTACGCTGCTGACCTGGAGCTATTACGGCGAACGGGCGATCACCTTCCTCTATGACCGTGTGAAAGGCTCCAGCCGTTCGGGCGAGAAAAAGCTACACATGGCTTGGCGCGTCCTGTGGTGCGTGGTTATCTTCCTTGGCGCGGCACAGCCGAGCGAGCTGGTCTGGCGACTGGGAGACATTTCCAATGCCGCCATGGCCCTGCCGAACCTTCTCGCCCTTGCCCTGCTCAGCGGGGTGGTATTCAAGCTGGCGCAGGGCCAGAGGGATGCAGGCCCGACGCACACGGCCGAGACACCAGAAGAACCCGAAGAATACTGAAGCCGGGGTTGATCCCAAAGAATTGGGGCCGGAGGTCGCTATGACCTCCGGCCCCGTCCATTTGCGACTGAACCCTCAGCGTAGCCCGAACAGACGAGCCAGGAAACCCGGCTGTTCCATCGGCTGGATCTTGCCGTGCATCCGATAGCGCAGCGAACTGTCGCTATAAGGCTTCGGCTGCACCCAGCCATCGGGGCGGCTGCTGCGGAAGGACAAACTCGACATGGCGTACCTCCATGAAACTTCTGCCCTCCGTCCTGATGAGTAAAAACACTAGGGTGCGCGAGAGGTTCCCGGCCCGCTGGTCCCGCCACGGCTCCAGACTAGCGCCAGCAGTACCAATGCGGCGATCGGCATGAAGTTCACCCCGACGGGCAACGCTAGTGCGCGGGTGGCATAGGGCGCAAAATAGAGCAGCACGAGCAACAGCTTTTCATGGGGGCGAAAACCGTGCTTCAGCCCCTGCATGACCAGCCAGAGCGTAGGGAAGATCAGGAAAGGCAGATCGTAGCTGAAGAGATAGGGAGAGGCGAGCGCCGTCGCGGCGAGGACTGCGGCCCCTGCTGCACGCGCATCGCCGCCGAAGCGGCGTGAGGCAAGCAGGGCCACCGCGCAAGCCGCCAGTCCCGATATGACAGCCAGTACCAGACCCGCGATATCGCCTCCCAATAGCCGTGCCTGGGAATAGAACGTCGTCATGCGCCGCAGGAAATCGGGATTGATGCCTTCCAGCAGGGCACCGCTCGCGCGCCAGCTTGTGGTATAGGCCATGATGGTTTCGCTGCCGAAAGCAGCCCATGAAATCGCGACCAGCGCCGTTGCCGTGACGCCGGCAACGGTGAAAG
This sequence comes from Erythrobacter aureus, assembly GCF_003355455.1. NCBI lineage: Bacteria > Pseudomonadati > Pseudomonadota > Alphaproteobacteria > Sphingomonadales > Erythrobacteraceae > Erythrobacter > Erythrobacter aureus. The sequence goes on along the minus strand of NZ_CP031357.1, from coordinate 1,004,616 downwards.
CGGGCCACTTGCCCGCTGCACCGAACCAAAACGGCGCCAGCACTGCAAGATGCGGTTTTATCACCAAGGCACCGATTGCCGCCCCCGATATTGCTTGCCGTTTGCCCAATTCATGCGCGGCCAGCACCAGCAAGGCGCCTGTCAGGAGGCCGGTCTGTGCGTGTCCCGCCGCGATCAGCGCCCCGGGATAGGCAATGACGAGTGGCCAAAGGCGAGGAAACGCACGAATGCCGGCCCATGCCCACAAGCTCCAGGTGATGGCCACCCAGGCTATCCATGCGACCGGAAACGGCAGGGCACCAAAGGGCGTGACAGCAAGCAGGAAAGGCGGCGGATTGACGAATGCGAACCATCCCTCGCTTCCCGTCCCCGTCTGGACCCGCTCTTGCAACGCCAGATCATAGGCGGCGGCGGGATCCCCTCCTATAACGACATGACCCGCCCCCCAGAAGGCAAGGAAATCGGTGCCCGCAGGCCCCATTGCCTTCATGTAGGAATTGGCCAGCACCCCAATGCTGACGAACGTGAGGAGCAATGCGTAGCCGCGCACTCGTTCGTGCGTCAGCCAGTCCGCCCTGCGCAGCCAGTCCATCGCCGCCCTTCCTCTCCGTCACGAAAACACGCGCGACGGGGTTAGCGCGGCGATGGGGCTGTCGCCAGTTGGGGCGGATGGCAATCCCCGCCCAAGCCCGTTGCTAACTGGCCTTGGAAGCAATCCAGCGGTCGATCTTGGCCTCGAGCACCGGTAGCGGAAGGCTGCCGGTATCGAGCACTTGGGCGTGGAATTCACGGATGTCGAAATCGTCTCCCAACCGGCCTTCCGCCTTCTGGCGCAGTTCCTGAATTTTCAAAGCACCGACCTTGTAGGCAAGTGCCTGGCTCGGGATCGCGATATAGCGCTCTACCTCGGCCACCACCTCGGTCTCGGTCATGCCTGAGTTTTCCAGCATGAAGTCGATCGCCTGCTGGCGGGTCCAGCCCTTGGCGTGGAGGCCGGTATCGACCACCAGTCGCATGGCGCGAAGCTGTTCGTCCTGCAGCGTGCCGTAGCGGTTCCATGGGTCCTCGAAGAACCCCATCTCATAGCCCAGCGTCTCGGAATAAAGCGCCCAGCCTTCGACATAGGCGGTGTTGCCCCCGAAGCGCATGAAGGCAGGCAGATCCTCGTTTTCCTGCGCCAGGCTGATCTGGAAGTGATGACCCGGCGCGCCTTCGTGGAGGTAGAGGGTGACATTGCCGGTCGTCAGGCGGCTCGGCAGGTCATAGGCATTGAAGTAGAAGGTGCCGGGGCGCGAGGCGTCAGGCGGACCCGACTGATAGGAACCGCCAGCCTGAAACTGTTCGATCGATTCGTCATAGGGCTTGATCTCGAGCGGGGCCTTGGGAAGTACCGAGAAATACTGGCCGATCTTTGCATCGACCTCTTTCCCGATATCGTAATAGCTTTGGGTCAGCGCCTCGCGACTTTCCGGCTTGAACTGGGCATCGGTGCGGACATAATCGAAGAATTCGTTGAGTGTGCCAGTAAAGCCAACTTCGGCCTTGATCTCCTCCAGCGCGCCCTTGATCCGCGCCACTTCGCTAAGGCCGAGATTGTGCAGATAGTCGGCCGTAAGCGGCAGCGTGGTGGTCTGCTCGATCATGTGGGCGTAGAGCTTCTCGCCGCCCTTCATTTGGCTCAGGCCGACGCTTTCGCGGGCCACCGGCAGATAATCGTCGCGCAGGAAATCGCGCAGCCGTTCATGCGTGGCGTAAAGCTCTTTCGTCTTGGCTTCGTAGGCCGAGGTCAGTCGCGCCTTGTCTGCCGCAGAGAAATCCTCGGGGAAGGTCTTCACCGGTTTCATGAACATCGAATCCGCCAGCGGAACCGCCAGCAGCGTGTCGAGCTGCTTGACAACCCGGTCGATGGTCAGCCGGGTTTCGACCACACCCGATTCCATCCCCTGACGCGAGCGTGCTATCGCGCGGTCGGTGATCGCGATATAGTCGTCGTGACGGCTGAGGTTGTCCTCGTAATTGGCGATCGTCTCGAACTGCGCCGCGCTATCGCCACTGGCGAAGTTCGGGTAAAAGGTGTGGAAGCCGGCGAAATGGTTGATCGGGCGCACTTCGGTCAGTTCGCGGATTTCGTCGGTCTGGCCGCGCAGCGCCGATTCCTGATTATACTTGAACACGTCATAGGCGAGTTGATCGGTTTCACTCAGCTTCGCCCGGTCGATCTGCGCGAGAAGCGCGAGATTGAGCTGGGTGTCGGTCCGCGCGGCAAGGAACATCGAATCGGTGAAATAGTCGCCGAGGCGGTCGGCATTGGTGTCGTCGCCTCGGAACAGGCGACCGATCGGGTTGAGCGCGAGGCTGCGCGCATCGGATTCGGCGAAGAGGGTAAACAGCTTGTCGTGTTCGCTCGTCTCGGATGCGGATTGGGTCGTCTCCTCGCTATCGCGCGCCAGTGCGGGACCGGCGGCAAGGATAAGCGAGAGGGCGGCGCCCGAAGCGAGCGCGTGGCGTGCGAATTTCATGGATATTCCTCTGACATCTGTATTGCCCATGCAATACAGAACCGTGGATGCGGCACAACCATACCGTCCGACGACCGTGCGATTCCCATCGACGGGCGGCTTCGTTCAGGCGAGTCGGATCATCCCCGCTGTGGCGAGCGCCAGCCCGGCCATCAGTGTGAAGAGCGGCCATAGCCGGTGCAAAGCGGCGAGATTCTTGAGCCAGAAGTGGAAATAGATGTCGCTCATCGCCATGACGACGAGCGCCTCCGCCATCATCAATCCGCCGATCGTCTTCACGATCATGGCCAGGAGATCGCCCTGAATCCACGGGTTGAGGAGAAAGATGGCCGCGCCGACGGAAAGCTCGCAAAACCCGCTGATGAGCTGGAGTGCGGGCGAACCGTCGATCTCGTCCACCATCTGGCGCCACAGGCCGGGCTGGCGCAATGCGCCGATAGCGACGGCGATACAGAACAGGCCGAGCAACGCGGCGCTCCAGGCGGTGGGATCAAACGCGTCCATCTTTTGTCTCAGGCGGTGACCGCCTGCTCCTTTTTCTTCGTGCCTATCGATCGTTCGCCGGAATAGACGAATTCGGGCGCGTCATAGGAAATCCGGGGGATCTCCTCACGTTCGCGCCAGTAATCCTGATTGTGTCGCCACTCGGATTTGTCGCCGCGCCGCGGCATCGCATCGAGCCCGCGCATCAGATATCCGGGGTTGAAATTCTCCGCCTCGATCCAGGGCAGGATGTCCATTTCCCGGTCCTCTGGGCGAAACTGCACTTCGACACGGTCGACGCCCCTGCCGTGCATGTGGTTGAGCATCCCGCAAACGAAATCGCCCATCATGTCGACGCGCAAGGTCCAGCTAGCGCGGAAGTAGCCCATCACCCATGCCATGTTCGGAACGCCAGTGAACATCATCCCGCGGTAGGTCACCGTGTCCGACCAATCAACACGTTCGCCATCGACCGTGAACGGAATGCCGCCCATGACAAGCAGGTTGAACCCGGTACAGGCCACGATAAGGTCTGCTTCGATCTCCTCGCCCGAAGAGGTGGTGACGCCGGTCTCGGTAAAGCGCTCGATCGTATCGGTGACCACGGTCAGATTGCCATCGACCGCCGCCCTGAACACATCGCCGTCCGGGCAGAATGCCAGGCGCTGCTGCCAAACCCGGTATTTCGGCGTGAAATGCGGTTCGAACTCGAAATCGGGCTTGCCGGTGAAGGCGCGCACCAGTTCCTTGAGTTCCTCGAACACCACATCGGGCTCTTTCTGGCAGCGACGGGTAAGCTGGTCCTGATCGTACATGATCTGCTGGCGCACGATGCGATGCACGGTTGGCTCGTCGACACCGATTTCGCGCAGACGGTCGGCCAGTTCGTTCTTGTTTTCGCTACAGAAGAAATAGGTCGGCGAGCGCTGCAGCATGGTCACATGCGCGGCCTTTTCGGCAAAGGCCGGAACCACGGTGGCCGCGGTAGCACCCGATCCGATCACAAGAATCCGCTTACCTTCGTAATCGTAATCCGGGTCCCATTCCTGCGCGTGGACGAAATCACCCTGGAAGTCGGCGAGCCCCTTTTCCTGCCACTCGGGCGGGAGATAGGGGTTTTCGTGGTCGTAATAGCCTTGGCACATCCACAGAAAATTGCAGGTAAAGGTCAGTTCGGCACCGTCTTCCAGCCGGGTCGCCGTAACGGTCCAGAGGCCGGTATCGCGCGCATAGGCACAGGACGTGATGCGGTGGCCGTAGCGGATATGCTCGTCGATGCCGTTTTCCTCGATCACCTCGCCCATATATTTGAGGATTTCACCGGCACTGGCGATAGGCGCGCCGACCCAGGGCTTGAAGCGGTAACCGAAGGTGTAGAGATCGCTGTCGGACCGCACGCCGGGATATTTATGCGTATCCCAGGTGCCCCCGAACGTGTCTTTCATCTCCAGGATGGCGTAACGCGCCCAAGGGCACTGCTCCTGCAAGTGATAGGCAGAGCCAATCCCCGAAATTCCAGCCCCCACGATCAGCACGTCCACATGGATCGCCGTATCGCTCTCTATATTGCCGACAACGTTCATCAGCCTCTCCTCTCTCGCGCGAATCTATCGCATGAGAGAGAAGAGCGATGCATTGATCCGCATCAAATGACAGGCCCGTCCAGGGTTAGAAGGTGTAGCCGATCCCCAAGGCGCCCATCCATTGATCCGCATCACCGCGAATGGACGTGAAGGGGGTCTGTTTGGCGTCGCCCAGCATGCGCGAGTAACCTCCCAGCACCACCAGTGCGAGACCGCCATCGGCGAGATTGCCGTTGAGATCGATCCCGGCGAGCAGGTTCACCCCGACGCTGTCCCACCCCCCTTCGGCCTGAAACTGCGGCAAGGCCCCGCCAGCGGGGACGGAATAGTAATATCGAGCGTAATCGTCGTCGACATAGCTTCCGCCAGCAGAAAGCGAGATTGCCATGCCGCGGCTGAGCGGCGTGAAATATGTCGCCGTGGGTCTGACCACGATGCCGTCATGCGCGCCTGCAACGTCCCACAGAGTATCGACATTGAAACTGAGACTGTCGAAGCGGTTCATCACGCCGGGAAAGCTGATCCCCACACTGGGGCCGACTTCGAAAGCCGTGTCGAGCTCGCCATAGCTCAAAACCACCGTGTCCTCGATCTGAGTTGCACGATTGCGATTGAGGCGCGCCGCGATCCCGCCCGAGATTTTCGCCCCTTCGCTCTGGTCGTTGACGAAATCCAGGGCTACCCCGCCCGCTCGCGGATTGATGCGCACGCCGCCGATTTTCCCCTGCACGATGGGAATCGGGCTGAAAACATAGTCGTCGGAACCATCGTAGCTTGCCGAATAGACGGCTCCTACGCCGATGGAAAACCAGTCGCCATCGAACACCGTTTCCTCTTCGGCAGGCAGGTTCTCGACATTTTGTGCCTGCACGGGCGCAGCACCCAGCAACGCCAGCGAGCCGGTGAGGGCGAGCATCGATTTCATAAGTATATCCCTGGATTTCCCTGTTTGCTGTCTAACACTTATGACAATGTCATGTTCCTGGCCTTCTTGCCAGATCGAATGCGGCACGTACTTTGCGGCACGACCACCGGGAAAGGTGGAAATGGGACGGGCAGTCGCCATCGCCACCAGGCACCGAACCGTGTTTCTAGCCCGTGCGGGAACTGCGCAATTGCCGGAGCCGCACTTCACCCCTAAGCCCTGAACGCAATGAACGGGCGCGCGATCGACATGGCCATCGTGGGCGGCGGGCTGGCGGGCGGGCTGGCCGCGCTGGCCGTCAGCAAGGGCCATCCCCAGATGCGGATCGCCCTTGTCGAAGCGGGCGATGCCTTTGGCGGGAACCACCGGTGGAGCTGGTTCACCAGCGATCTCGACGATGATGGCGCCGCCCTGCTGGCCCCATTCGCAAAGACCGAATGGGATGCCGGATACGACGTCTTCTTTCCCGGCCATGAGCGCCGCCTCGGCTCGACCTATCGATCGCTCGCAAGCCGCGACTTCGACGCGACTTTGCGCCGCGAACTGCCACAGGATGCGATCCGCACAAATTCGCGCGCCGTCGAGCTGACGCCGGATGGTATCACCCTTGAAAACGGCGCGAGCCTGGCCGCCCGGGTTGTGGTCGATTGCCGCGATTTCGAACCTTCCGCGCATCTGCGCGGCGGCTGGCAGGTCTTCATGGGACGGCATCTGCGGACGGACACCCCACATGGGCTTGCCTGTCCGATCGTGATGGATGCGCGGGTAAGGCAGCATGACGCGTACCGGTTCGTATATACTTTGCCGCTGAACGCGAATGAGCTTTTCGTAGAGGACACCTATTACGCCGATGCCCCCGTGCTCGATCGCGATGTGCTGTCGGAACGTATCGATAGCTATTGCCAGGCAATGGGGTGGCGGGGAAACACCCTTGGCGGGGAAACCGGAATCCTGCCGGTAATCACGGGCGGTGATTTTACCGCGTACCGCCGCAGCCTGGGCCAAGCTGGCATAGTGCGCGCCGGGGCACGCGGCGGCTTCACGCACCCGCTGACCAGTTACACTCTGCCCTTCGCCGTTGCCAATGCCCTGGCCCTAGCCCGCGTGGCAGACAGGCCGGGACCCCAGATCGCCGCGCTGTTCGAGAAACGCGTCCACGATCATTGGCGCGCCACCCGCTTCTACCGCCGGCTGGGCCGGATGTTGTTCGATGCCGCGAAGCCGGGGGAACGATATCGCGTGTTCGAACGCTTCTATCGCCTGCGCGAACCGCTGGTCGAACGCTTCTATGCCGGGCGTCCAACGCTCGCGGACAAGCTGCGCATCCTGTCGGGCAAACCGCCCGTAGCTGTAACAGCCGCAATCCGGGCGCTGCTTGGCAAGGGCAACCCGCTCGTTCATGAAAGGTCGCAATGAACGCCGAACTCAACACCCCCACCGCCGCAGGTTCCGGCGAACAGCCCGTCGATCCCGTCGCCACGGGCAAGAGCGCCTGCGTGATCGGCGCCGGTTTCGGCGGTCTCGCGCTGGCCATCCGGCTGCAATCTGCCGGTATCCAGACTACCGTGGTCGAAGCGCGCGACAAACCCGGCGGTCGGGCCTATTTCTGGGAACGGGACGGGTTCACCTTCGATGCCGGGCCGACGGTCATCACCGATCCCGACTGCCTGAAGGAATTGTGGGCGCTTACCGGGCACGACATTGCCGAAGACGTCGAGCTGATGCCGGTGATGCCGTTTTACCGCCTGCACTGGCCCGACGGCACCCAGTTCGACTATTCGAACGACGAGGAACAGCTATTCCGCGAAATCGCGCAGCTCAACCCGGCCGATGTCGCGGGCTATCAGCGCTTCCTCGAATATTCCGAAGCCGTTTACGAAGAAGGCTACGTCAAGCTCGGCCATGTGCCCTTCCTGGACTTCAAATCGATGATAAAGGCCGCGCCCGCGCTGGCCAAGCAGCAGGCCTGGCGCAGCGTCTATTCGATGGTTTCGAGCTATGTCGAAAACGAGAAACTGCGCGAAGCACTGAGCTTCCACACTCTGCTGGTCGGCGGCAATCCGATGAAGACCAGCAGCATCTATGCGCTGATCCACAAATTGGAGAAGGATGGCGGCGTGTGGTGGGCGAAGGGCGGCACCAACCGGCTGATCGCCGGCATGGTCAAGCATTTCGAGCGGATCGGCGGGACCGTACGACTGCACGATCCGGTGGTCCATATCCATACTCTGGGAAAACATGTAACCGAGGTGGAAACCCATTCGGGCTGGCGCCACCGCTTCGACGCAATCGCCAGCAATGCCGACATCATGCACAGCTACAAGGACCTGCTGGCTGGCTCCAAGCGCGGGGCGGACTATGCCCGGAGCCTGTCGCGCAAAAGCTTCAGCCCCAGCCTGTTCGTGGTCCATTTCGGGATCGAAGGGACCTGGCCGGGCATCCCGCACCACATGATCCTGTTCGGGCCGCGCTATAAGGGCCTGCTCGAAGACATATACGATCACGGCGTGCTGCCGCAGGATTTCTCGATTTATCTGCATCACCCGACGGTGAGCGATGCGAGCATGGCGCCCGAGGGCATGAGCACTTTCTACGCACTGGTGCCCGTGGCCCATATGGGCAAGCTGGCAGTCGACTGGGAAGAAATGGGCCCGCTGCTCGAGAAACGCATTCTCGACGAGCTGGAGCGGCGCCTGATCCCCGATATCCATTCGCGGATCGTGACCAAGTTCCACTACGCGCCGCGCGATTTCGCGATGGACCTCAACGCCCATATGGGCAGCGCCTTCAGCCTGGAACCCGTATTGACGCAGAGCGCCTGGTTCCGCGGGCACAATCGCGATGATGTGCTTGACAATTTCTACCTCGTCGGTGCTGGGACGCATCCCGGCGCCGGTATCCCCGGCGTGGTAGGCAGCGCCAAGGCGACTGCGGGACTTATGCTGGAGGATCTGGCGGTATGAGCCGCGATATGAAACGACTTGCGATCTATTGCGGATCGGCTTCGCCGGATGATCCGCGCTATATTCAACTCGCCTACGATGTCGGCAAGGGTCTTGCCCAAAAAGGGATCGGCGTCGTCTATGGTGGCGGCCGGCTCGGTCTGATGGGTGCCACCGCGCGCGGCGCACTGGAAGCAGGCGGAGAGGTGGTCGGCGTCATCCCCGATGCGCTCGCCAACAGCGAGGTCGCCAATCACGATTGTACCGAGCTTTACACCGTCGGCGGCATGCACGAGCGCAAGCAGCGCTTCACCGACTTGTCCGATGGGTTCATAACCATTCCCGGCGGCGTCGGCACGATGGACGAGTTGTGGGAGGCCATGAGCTGGGCACAATTGGGCTATCACAACAACCCGGTCGGCCTGCTCAACGCTTTCGGCTTCTATGACGAATTGATCGCTTTTAACCGCAAGATGGCCGATGTCGGTTTCGTCCGTCCCGTCCACCAGAGCATTCTCGTCCACGACACGACGCTCGACGGTTTGCTCGACCGAATGACGGCCTACGAGCCGCACACCCCGATCTTCCAGATGAAGGCCGACGACCTCTGAACAAGCCCCGCCCTCTCGCCCCGTCGCGCTATCTGCGACCAACGCCCGCCCGGGCTGGCGGCGGGCGGGACCGGGCTATGCTGGTCGAAAAATCGCTCGATTCGATCGAGCAGGGTTCGCACAGCTTCGCCGCCGCCTCGAAACTGTTCGACAAGGCCACGCGCGAACGCAGCTGGCTGCTTTATGCCTGGTGCCGCCGCTGCGATGATATCGCCGACAATCAGGACAAGGGCGGTCCGCTGGGAGACCAGGGCACGCCCAAGGATGCAGAGGATCGCGTTCAGGCACTGCGCATCCTCACGAAGCGCGCCTTCGAGGAGCAGCCTACCGCCGATGCGGCCTTCGATGCGTTCGGTCTCGTCGCCCACGAATGCGGGCTGACTCTGGACGAGGCGAACGACGTTATCGCCGGTTTCGCGCTGGACGCCACGCGCTGGAGCCCCACCACCGAACAGGACATGATGCGGTATTGCTATCACGTCGCCGGGGCGGTCGGCATTATGATGGCCCGGATCATGGGCGTCCCCGCAGACGATGGGGAAACGCTGGATCGGGCGTGCGATCTGGGACTGGCCTTCCAGATCGCCAATATCGCACGCGATATCGTGGAAGATGCGCAGGCCGGGCGCTGCTATCTGCCCAAGGTCTGGCTCGAAGAGATGGGCTGGGAACAGGGCGAACACGCGCTGCCCGAAAACCGCTTCAAGCTCGCCAGCCTGATGCCCCGCATGATCGCGCTAATGGAAAAGCACGAAGCCGCTTCCAAACTCGGCGCCAAACGGCTGCGGTTTCGCCAGCGCTGGGCGGTGCTCGCCGCCGCGCGCATCTATGGCGCGATCGGGCGCAAGGTCCTGAATCGCGGGCAAGTCGCATGGGACACCCGCACACGGGTTAGCGGGCCGGAAAAGCTGTGGCACATCGTCGCCGCTTTCGGTGAGGCGGTCTGGAACCGCCCCAGCGGCCCGCAAGAGCCGATCATCTGGAGCCGCCACGATTTCCGCCCTGTCGCCGGGTGGTAACAGCGTACTAGCAGTCATTGCGAGCAGGCTTGCGGGGCCGACGCGGCAATCCATCATCCAACAATGAGGATTGCCGACACAACTGGCGATAGATTGCTTCGTCTGCGGCTCGCAATGACTTGAAAAATGAGTTAGCGGCACCCGCATGATCCAGAAGCTCCTTATCGCCAATCGCGGCGAAATCGCCTGCCGCATCATCCGCACCGCGCGTGAGATGGGGATCGCCACCGTCGCAGTCTATTCGGATGCCGATGCCAAGGCGCTCCACGTGCGCAGCGCCGACGAGGCGGTGCATATCGGCCCCTCCCCCGCTGCGGAGAGCTATCTGGTAGGCGAGAAAATCATCGCCGCCGCCAGGCAGACCGGCGCCGAAGCGATCCATCCCGGCTACGGATTCCTGTCGGAGAATGCGGGCTTCGCGCAGGCTGTCATCGACTCTGACCTCATCTGGGTCGGCCCGAAGCCGTCGAGCATCGAGGCGATGGGCCTCAAGGACGCCGCCAAGAAGCTGATGCGCGAGGCGGGCGTGCCGGTGACGCCCGGCTATGAGGGCAAGGATCAGTCGTTCGAGCGCCTCAAGCAAGAGGCCGATGCCATCGGCTATCCCGTGCTGATAAAGGCGGTCGCGGGCGGTGGCGGCAAGGGCATGCGCAAGGTCGACAAGGCCGAGGACTTCGCAGCTTCGCTCGAAAGTTGCCGGCGCGAGGCCAAGGCCAGCTTCTCCAACGACGAAGTTCTGCTGGAAAAGTGGATCACAAGCCCCCGCCATATCGAAGTGCAGGTCTTTGGCGACAGCCACGGCAATGTCGTCCACCTGTTCGAACGCGACTGCTCATTGCAGCGTCGTCACCAGAAAGTGATCGAGGAAGCCCCCGCCCCCGGCATGGACGAGGCGACCCGCGAAGAAATCTGCGCCGCCGCCGTCCGCGCTGCCAAGGCGGTCGACTACGAGGGCGCGGGCACGATCGAATTCATCGCCGACGCCAGCGAAGGCCTGCGCGCCGACCGCATCTTCTTCATGGAAATGAACACGCGGCTTCAGGTCGAGCACCCGGTGACCGAGGAGATCACCGGGGTGGACTTGGTCGAATGGCAGCTACGCGTGGCGGGCGGCGAGGCGATCCCGGCCACGCAGGACGAACTCTTCATCGACGGCCATTCGATCGAGGCGCGCCTCTATGCCGAAGACCCGACCGGCGGGTTCCTGCCCTCGACCGGACGGCTCGAGCATTTCGACCTCGGCGTCGAAGGCCGGATCGAAACCGGGGTCGAGGAAGGCGACATGATCTCGCCCTTCTATGACCCGATGGTCGCCAAACTCGTCGTCTGGGGCGAGACCCGCGCCGAGGCGATCGACCAGCTCGCCGATATCGCCGAAAGCGTCGAGATATGGCCGGTCAAGACCAACGCAGCCTTCATCGCCAATTGCCTGCGCGATGAGGATTTCGAGGAAGCCAATCTCGACACCGGCTTCATCGAATCCAAGCTCGACGTGCTCGTGTCCTCCGACGAGGCCGATGCCGAGATCTGGCAGACCGCTGCCGACTTCGTCGCACTGGCAGAGACCGAGGAGCACGACGACCTGCCCATCGGTCTGCGCCTCAACGCGCCGGGCGCGCTCGACGCGGTGCTCACCCACAAGGGCGAAACGCGCAGTATTCCTGCTGCGCGTACGCATGCCGAAAGCCATGCAACCGGCTTCGTTGACCCCGAACGCGCAGTGGTCTTCGCAGACGGACAGAGCTTCGTCTTCGAACGCCAGGCGCGCGGTTCGGGTGCCGGAGCGGTGGGTGACGGCGCTATCCTTGCCCCAATGCCGGGCAAGGTCATCGCGGTCGATGTAGCCGAGGGCGACGCAGTCACCGCAGGCCAGCGGCTGATGGTGCTCGAGGCGATGAAGATGGAACACGCGCTCACCGCGCCGTTCGACGGGACCGTGACCGAGCTTTCCGCCAGCGAAGGCGGGCAAGTACAGGTCGAGGCCGTGCTGGCGGTGGTGGAGCCTGTGGAAGACTAGGCAAGCCCTCAATACTTCGTCATTGCGAGGAGCGAAGCGACGCGGCAATTCAGAACTGTCGCGCGTTTTGCTCTGGATTGCTTCGCTGCACTCGCAAGGACGAGACAAGGATGAGCTGGGAAAAAGAACTCGAAGAACTGCGCCAGCGCGAGGCGCTGGCCGAACGGATGGGCGGCGAGGAGAAGGTCGCCCGTCAGCATGCACGCGGCAAGATGGATGCCCGCGCCCGGCTTGCCGCGCTGGTGGACGACGGCAGCTTCCGCGAGATCGGCAAGATCGCCGGGCGCGGCTCCTATGACGAGGAGGGCAATCTACAGTCTGTCCTTCCCGCCCCTTTTCTGTTCGGCAAGGCACTGATCAATGGCCGCCCCGTCGTCGCGACGGCGGACGATTTCACCATTCGCGGCGGCGCGGCGGATGCCGGGATCAGCCGCAAGATGGTGCAGGCCGAGAAGATGGCGCATGAGCTGAAACTCCCGCTCATCCGTATGATCGACGGCACGGGCGGTGGCGGCAGCGTCAAGACGCTCGAACAGATCGGCGCGACCTATATCCCTGCCGTGCCTGGCTGGTCGGACGTAGTGAAAAACCTCGACACCGTCCCTGTGGTGGCGCTCGCACTCGGCCCCACCGCAGGCCTTGGTGCAGCGCGAACGGTCGCGAGCCATTATTCGATCATGGTCAAGGGCCTCAGCCAGATTTTCGCCGCCGGGCCTGCCGTGGTCGATGGGCTGGGTGAAAGCTACAGGGGCTCCGACGACCACAGCCAAGCCAAGGAAGACCTGGGCGGAAGCGGCATCCACACCCGCAATGGCGTGGTCGATGACGAAGTATCGAGCGAAGCCGAAGCCTTCGCCCGCGCGCGGCATTTCCTGTCCTTCATGCCCGAGTATGTCGGCCAGCTCGCGCGCCGCTCCAACTGTACCGACCCGGTCCACCGGCGCGAGGAAGCGCTGCTCTCGCTCGTCCCGCGCCAGGACAAGCAGGTCTATTCGATGCGGCGCTGTATGGAGATGGTATTCGACCAGGGCACCGTATTCGAAATCGGCCGCATGTGGGGCCGCGCCTGCATTACCGCGCTCGCACGGCTCGATGGCTGGCCGGTGGCGGTTCTGGCAAGCGACCCGAGCTATCTCGGCGGATCATGGGATGCCAAGTCGAGCGAAAAGGTGGAGCGGTTCGTCAAGCTTGCCGACCAGTTCCGCCTGCCCATCGTCCATCTGGTCGACAATCCCGGCTTCATGATCGGGCGCGAGGCGGAAATGGCGGGGACCATCCGTTACGGCGTGCAGGCGATGAACGCGATCTACAAGGCAAGTGTCCCGCTCGCCTCGATCGTCCTGCGCCGTGCCTATGGTATTGCGGGAAGCGCGATGAGCAATGCCGAAACCTACCAGTATCGCTATTGCTGGCCGAGCGGCGACTGGGGCAGCCTGCCGATCGCGGGCGGGCTGGAAGTGGCCTATAAATCGGAGTTGGAAGCCGCCGAAGATCCCGCGGCGGAGCTCGACGCAATTCGCGCGCGGCTCGACAAGGTCACCTCGCCGTTCCGCAGCGCCGAACGCTTCAATGTCGAGGACATCATCGACCCGCGCGACACGCGCCCGCTGCTATGCGAATTTGCCGGGCTGGCATGGCGGAAGCTGGAAAGCGGATAGGCCAGTATCCCCGTATCCCCTATCCGGTCAGGATATCCGTCCCGGCCCTGCTGCTCTTGCCCGTTCTCCTGCGGAGATCTTATTCCACCTCGGGCTCCGGCGGCCCGAACAGCGAGCCGCGCTCGGAATAAAGCACGAATAGCAGGCTCATGATCGCGGAAACCAGTAGCGCGAGCGCCAAAGGGCGCGCCGTGCCGTCATAGGCATAACCCACCGCTGCCCCCAGCGTAGCGCCAGTGGTCATGCGGAGGAAGCTTTGTGCACTCGAAGCCGCTCCCGCGATGTGGCGAAAAGGCTGCATGGCGATCGAGCCGAAATTCGCGCCGATGAAGCCGAGCAGGCTCATATTCGCGGCCATCAGCGGCACGAAGGTCCACAGGCTTTCGTTCGGTTGGGTCGCGAACCACAATTGCAGGGCCGACACCACGATGAACAGGAAGAGCGCGGAATGGCTTACCCGGCGCGCGCCGAAGCGTTCGACGATACGGCTGTTCGACCAGTTGGCGAGCGCCATGCTGCCCGCACAGAAGGCGAAGAGCAGCGGGAACATATCGCCCGCACCGAAGGCTTCGCCGATGAGCTGCTGCGAGGAATTGATAAAGCCGAACAACCCGCCGAAAACCAGCGCGCTCGCCAGCGTATAGCCGATGGTCGACCGGAGGGTGACCGCCCTGCGCATGTTCCGGCCGATAACCGAGATATTGATCTCCTGGCGATCATCGTCATGCAGCGTCTCGGGCAGGCGCACATACACCCAGACCGTCATCGTCACGCCGAGCAAGGCCATCGCGACGAAAATCCAGCGCCAGTCGCCCAGCAATAGCAGAACACCCTGCCCGATACTTGGCGCCACCGCCGGCACCAGGAGGAAGATAACGAAGATAAGGCTCATCATCCGCGCCATTTTGTCGCCGCCCACCCGGTCGCGGATGATCGCGGGCGGCAAGGCAATGATCCCCGCCGCGAAGAAGCCCTGCAGTGCCCGGAGAACGATCAACTGCGTGAAGCTTGTGGCAGCAGCACAGGCCAGTGACAGCACGATATACGCGCCGAGCGCCGCAAACAGCACGGGCCGCCTGCCGAAGCGATCGGCGAAAGAGCCCGGAATCAGCGTGCCGAAACCCGCCGCCAGCAGATAAACCCCGACCACGAACTGCCGGTCATTCCCTTGCGCACCGAGACTTCCGGCCAGCTCGTCGAGAGCGGGCAGGATGGCATCGATACCGAAAGCGTTGCACGCCATCAGCAGCGCCATCATCCAGATCAGCTCGCGTTCCCCGATCGCCGGGCGGCGCGCACGGTCGGGTAGCGGCCTTTCGCCGCTGGCAAGATGATCGTTTCGCATTTGCACGAAATGGCAGGTGACGGACAAGGTTCCGCTTTGCAACCCGCGCCTTTATGCTGGTGCAGCGATGAGTGACCCGAAAGACACGGACGACGAAGGCGAGGCCGAGGGCCTTCGCAAGATCATCCATGTCGATATGGACGCCTTCTTCGCCAGCGTCGAACAGCGCGACAACCCCGAACTGCGCGGCAAGCCGGTGGCCGTTGGCGGATCGAGCGGGCGCGGTGTGGTGGCCGCCGCAAGTTACGAAGCGCGCAAGTTCGGCGTGCGCAGCGCCATGCCCTCGGTCACCGCCAAGCGATTGTGCCCCAACCTGATTTTCTGCAAAAGCCGCTTCGACGTCTATCGCGAAGTCTCGCAGCAAATCCGCGCGATCTTCCGTCACCATACCGATCTGGTCGAACCGCTGAGCCTCGATGAAGCCTATCTCGACGTAACCGAGGACAAGCTCGGCATTGGCAGCGCGACGCGGATCGCCGAGCTGATCCGACAGGAAATCCGCGCGAAGACGCGCCTGACCGCGAGCGCGGGGGTCAGCTACAACAAGTTCCTCGCCAAGATCGCCAGCGATCAGAACAAGCCGGATGGGCTGTGCGTCATCCGTCCGGGCGAAGGCTCGCATTTTGTCGCCGATCTGCCGATCAGGCGGTTCCATGGCGTCGGTCCCAAGGGAGCGGAGAAAATGGCAAAGCTCGGAATCGCAACGGGCGGCGATCTGGCGATGAAGGATATCGAGTGGCTGCGCGCGCATTTCGGCAGCTTTGCCGACTATCTTTACCGAGCCGCGCGTGGGATCGACCTGCGCCCCGTACGTTCCAGCCGCGTCCGCAAGTCGGTCGGCGGCGAACGGACCTTCAGTCGCGATCTGTCCTCGGGCAGCGAACTGCGCGAGACCATGGAAGACATCATCGATATCGTCTGGGGCTATATCGAACGCGCCGAAGCCACAGGTCGGACGGTCACGCTGAAGATGAAATATACCGACTTTCAGATTTTCAGCCGAGCGAAGACGGTCGACCGCCCCATCGCCTCGAAAGAGGAATTCGCAGCCATCGGCCGCGCGCTGCTCGAGGAAGTGCTGCCCTTACCGATGCCGATCCGGTTGATGGGGCTGACACTCTCCAAGCTCGAGCGGGAGGGCGGGGAAGAGCAGACGCGTCCCGATAGTCAGCTCTCGCTCCTGTAACATCCGGGCAAGCTTGGGGAAGCGGCTACCAAGAGACCACAGTTCACCCTGAGATGCGTGCGGAGACCGTCTAGCTTTTGCGTGCCTGCCACAATTTCAGCCGTGCCCTCGTTCGCGGGCTCAGCGGCTCGGGGAGCGAGTGCGTCGGAAAGAAACGCGCCTCGATCACTTCGCGGCCGTCGGGCCGGGGCATGGCATCGACCACTCCGTCGAAAAGATAGGCCGTGTGCGGCGCGCCGGAGAGTTCCTCTTCGATCACGCCGACCAGCACCATGCTCACGATAGCGCAGCCGGTCTCCTCGCGCATTTCGCGGTACGCGGCTTGTTCGCTCGTCTCGTTTCGCCTGATCCCGCCGCCGGGGAAATACCAGCCGTTCGGACCGTAACTGTGCCGGACCAGCAGTATCCGGCCGTCGAGGTCGCGGCCGACGATGCTCACACCCCGTCCGGTTCTGCCGGTGATCCGGCGCCAGTGATGACGCAATCGATGACCGAATCTGAGCGCCAGCTTGTGCACTGGCTTTGGGATCAGATGAAACATGTTACCGGTTGTCTAGCCGCAGCCAGCAACCGCGCAACCGGGAGATCGGATTTTCCCGCAACTGCCTGATCGAACACCGCCCGTTTCTCATCCCCACGGATGACGAACACGATCCCATCGCTCGCGAGCAGCGCCGGGATCGTCAGGCTGATCCGGTCGAACGGCGCCTCCTCAGGCAGCGGATCCGGGGTAAGACGCACAACCTTGCGCGGCTCGCCTATCTGGGGATCGGTGTTGGGGAAAAGCGAAGCAATGTGTCCATCGGCCCCCATTCCCAGCCAGGCGAGCGCGAAATGCGGCACCGGTAGGGTCTCGGTCAGCGTGACCACTTCGGCGCCGGCCGGTTCGAACATATCCCGCAACTTGCCTGTGTTGGAGGCCACGTGATCTTCGGGCACCATGCGGTCATCGCCAGGCCAGACGACCAGCCTGGTCCAGTCGAGATCGTGCTCCAGCAAAGCTTCCATGATTGGGAAAGGCGTGGAGCCACCTGGCACGGTAATCGGAATCAAGCCCTCGCCAGCGTCGAGCGCCCGGCCCAGTTGCACTGCCAGCCAGTCCGCAATCGCGCTGTCGCTGGATCCCTCGACGATAGTGACGTTTTCCATTGCCACCTGATACACCAAGGCCGCCCATCCCCAAGGGGAAAGGCGGCCCCGATGCGCATTCGCATGGCGATGGGTTTATTTGCTGGTCTGGTTGAGGAACCAAATGCGTTCCTCGCACTGGTCGATCCAGTCATCGACAATGCCGCTGGTGGCGTTGTCGCCCGCCTCTTCGGCCGCTTCCTTTACCTCGCCCAGACGCCGATGCAGCTTCTTATTGTCGTCACGCAGTTCGACAACCATCGCATCGGCCGCGAGTGTCACATCGTCCTGATCCTCGATCCGCGTCTGTTTCTGGACGCTCCCGATCGAAGTGAGGGTGAATTCGTCGTTCTTGCGGACGCGCTCCCCGAGATCGTCGACCATCCCGATCAGTTGCGCCGCCTGCTCGTCGAACAGCACATGCAGATCGCGGAATCGCGGCCCGGCCACGTGCCAGTGAAAGTTTTTCGTCTTGAAATAAAGTGCCACCGTATCCGCCAGGGCGCCATTGAGTGCGCCGACCAGACCGGCTTTCGAATTGTCTCCGACTTCAGCCATGAAATTACCCCTTTCTGTTATTTGGTTTCTCAACACACTAACGGACACCGCGCGGTTAAGTTTCCCGATTATAGCAGTCGCAGTAATCGATTTAGACGATTATTCCCCGCGCGGTCAGCCCGGTAATCGACGCAAGCACGAACAGCGCCAGCGCCAGGCCGATCCGGATAGCCCGCAATGGTAGCCGCTGTTCCAATGCCGAATTCATGGCCCAGCCGATCGCAACCGCCGCCCCGCCGCCAAGCGCGCCGCCGAACCCCGCCAATGGCCATGACGCGAAGACGACCGCGAAAGCTGCAATGAGGAAGCGCGAGGCATCGGTCAGTTGCCGCGCGAACAGCACGATGGCGATGGCGCCGAGCGAGCGTGTGGGCTCCTTTGGTGTCTTTTCCCGGTTCGGCCAGGCACATTCGAACGCGGCCAGCAGCAAGGCAATCGCCACGAACATGGTCGCTGCATTCTCGGACATTGTTTCCGCCAGCCGTGCGCCGAACCATGCAGCTATACCCGCCGTGATCGCGGAACTGGCCAGAGCAATGGCGAGCAGGCCCGTCGAAGGGTCGAGCGCGGCCGACAGGCGCGCGACGAGCAATTGGTCGCGCGCACCGGTGGCGGCAAGAAAGCTGGCGACCATGGCGAACAATAGCGATGTCATGGTGCGACCGGTTCCCCTTCTCATGCCCGGGTGTCTGCGATAGCACGCTGGCGCGAGAAACACAGGGGAGAACGGATATGGAACTCACGCACGGCATGGCTGCGGTGGTCACCGGGGGCGCATCGGGTCTGGGCAGGGCGAGCGCCGAAGCGCTGGCCCAGGCGGGCCTCAAGGTCACGATTTTCGACATCGACGAAGAGGCGGGCGAAGCCCATGCAAAGGCCATTGGCGGCACATTCGCGCGAGTCGACATTACCCAGGAACAATCGGTGGTCGCCGGGTTCGACAAAGCCCGCGCCGCGCATGGGCAGGAGCGCGTGACAGTCCATTGCGCAATGACCAGTCGCCGCGGGAAAACGCTGGGCTGGGACAAGGAAAGCGGGCGCTACAAACGCCTGGCGACGGAGGATTACGCTTTCGGCGCGGAAGGGATTCTCGTCTCATCCTATCGCGTCGCCAGCCACTCGGCGCTCGGCATGGCCAATGCCGAACCGCTCAACGAAGACGGCGAACGCGGCTGCATCACGCTTACCGCCAGCGTGGCGGCGCAGGACGGGCAGATCGGGCAGGTCATTTACGGGAGCTGCAAGGCGGGGGTAAACGGGCTCGTTCTGCCCATGGCGCGCGATCTCATGGACATCGGCATCCGCGTGAATTCGGTCATGCCGGGCATTTTCGCCACTCCGTTGATGCTGGGCATGAAGGATCGCAACCCGCAGATGTGGGATCAGCTCAACGCCTCCGTCCCCTTCCCCAAGCGGCTGGGCCACCCCGAGGAATTCGCCTCCCTCATCTGCGAAATCGCGCGCAACAGCTACATTAACGGCCACCAGTTCCGGCTGGATGGTGCCATCCGGATGCCGCCGAAATAGAGCCCGCGCTCAAGTAGCGAAGCGGTAGCGCGTCGAAAAACCAACGCCCGCGCTCAAGTAGCGAAGCGATAGCGCGTCGAAAAACCAGCGCCCGCGCTCAAGTAACGAAGCGGTAGCGCATCGATGACCGCTAGATGCACCAGTCGCGCTGTTCGCCCTGACGCCGGTCGCCGGGGCCGAACTTCTCGCGACCGTGAATCATCTCGGCCGACAATTGCCTGACCGCCTTGCTGCCGGTTGTCTTGCACCAGAAGGGGAACACCCCGTGGACGATGCAGGCGAGGCCGGCGCCGATCAATCTCGCGCCGAAGCGCGATGCGCTGACGAAATGCTCGAAATAGCTCTCGCCGATCGAATGCGGGTGGTCGGTAAAGATCGACATGGCAGATGGTCCTGTAGATTGATCAGAGCGCCCACGCGACGCTGAGCGCGAGGGCGAAGGCAGTCAAGGTGGACGCCGCGACCGGCACGAAGGCTTTCCAGCCATGCGACAGAATGCCGGAAAGATCGGCTTTGATGGCGGCGGCGGTCACCGCCAGCAGCAGGAAGAAACCCGCCGCCGAGGCTCCGGCCTGCCCCACCGCAGCGGGAATTTGGACGAAGCTGTTGAGCGCGACCACGGCCACGAAAGCCGCGATGAACCAGGGCACGCCCTGCCGCAGCGAGAACCGGTTACCCCCGCCCTGCCGCCCGAGAAACAGGGCGACAAGCAGCAGCAGCGGGACCAGCAGCGTGACGCGCGACAGTTTCACCACCGTCGCCACCTCTCCCGCCTTGTCGGATACCGCGAAACCACCGCCGATGGCCTGCGCCACGTCGTGGATCGAGGCACCGACGAGAAACCCGGCTTGTGTATCGGTCAATCCGAGCATGGCGGCGAGCGCGGGATAGGTCGCCAAAGCGAGCGCGCTGGCCAGCGTGACGCCGAGCACGGTGATGGCGAAACCTTCCTGGCTCACCCTTTTCGATCCGATGACGCTCCACAGCGCGAGTGCTGCCGAGACCCCGCAAATGGCCGTGGCCCCGCCCGCGAGAAGCCCGAACCGGAGATCGAGCCGGGCACAGCGCGCCGCAACCATCCCGGTCCCGATCACCGCCGCCATGATCGCCACGAGGCCCAGGAAGGGAATCAGCCCCAGCGCGGCGATCTCGCCGAAGGTGACCCGCAGGCCCAGCAGGACGATCCCGAAGCGCAGCAAAGTCTGCGAAGCCATGTCGAGCCCGGGCCTCAGCCGCTCGTCGGCACTTGCGAAGTTCAGGGCAAAGCCGAGCAGAAGCCCCAGCAGGATCTGCGGCGCGCCATAATGGTCGCTCAGCCACAAGGCCGCCAACGCGGCGATTGTAACCAGCAGCAAGCCGGGGACGGGCGCATGCCAGCTGCGACGCTCCGCCTTCGGCGAAAGCTGCAGCTCGCCATAGAGATCGGCCATGTAGAAGGTATCGATCCTGTCGCGCATAGCCCCCCGCTAGCGATCGAAAGCAACGGCACGATTGGAGCGGGTGAAGGGAATCGAACCCTCGTCGTCAGCTTGGGAAGCTGCTGCTCTACCATTGAGCTACACCCGCATGGTGGTGGCGCCATTGGCTTGAGGGGCGCGCCAGGTCAATGGGCAGGACATAAAAAGCGACCCCCGGCCTATCCGCCGGAGGTCGCCTTTCATTCGCGCATCGCTGCGATCAGAAGCGGTAGGCGAAGCCTGCGCTCAGGACCCAGGGATCGAGCTTGTGTTCGGTCTCGATGGCCAGCGTATTGCCGGCATACCAGCGGGCCGTGGTGTCGACGAAATAGCGCTTCGCATCGAGGGTGAAGCCGAGGCCGCTATCGTTGATCGGCACGTCGATACCCGCCTGGAGAACGAAGCCGAATTCATCCGACAGAGTGGTTTCGGTGACACCCAGCGGGATAGTTGCCGCACCCGGCTCGACATCGATCCACCAGAAGTAGGTCGCGCCCGCACCGAGATAAGGCTTCGCGCCGCCTACGTCGAAGTGATACTTCGCGGTGAAAGTCGCCGGGATCAGCTTGGCATCGGAAACCAGTTCGGCACCGGGAAGGCCGGACACGGCATCGACATCGTGCTGGGTGACACAGCAGATCGTCTCGATCGAGATGTTCGGGCTGACGAAATATTCGATGGCCAGCGTGGGCACGAAGTTGTCGTTTGCCTCGGTTTGCGTTCCTGCCGGGAGGCCGACGATATCCGTGCGCAGATCGGTGATCTCGCCATCGGGTGCCACATAGGTGCCCAGCACCTTGACCTGGACCTTGCCGTCATTGTCCTGCGCCTGAGCGGGGGCGGCAATCATCGCTACACCGGCGAGAGCGGCTGCAAGCAGCTTCTTCATTGTCTTTGTCCTCATGGCGCTGCAGCGGTCGCCCCGTGCGACTCAGTATGGTTGCAACGCTTGCCCCCTGTTTGGAGACCGAATATTCGGCCTTCATTGATCTCGATCAAAGATTTGCAGGTCGCGAATTGCGAGAGATGCGGCATGACGAGTTTCCCCGAAGCCTTCGAAAGCTTTGCCTTGAAGATCCTGTCGCCGGACCTGTCCGACGCGGCGCATCTCCGTTTTCAGGCGCTGGCCCGGCAGGTCGCGCTGGAAAAGGACCGCTCGCTCGATTTTGACGGAAATTCCTCGCAACTCATATTTGTCGGCCAGGGGGCAACCAAGCTGGTTGCCCACGCTTCCGAGGCGCGCGACCAGATCGTCGCCTTTCATTTCGGTGGCGAGGTGTTTTCGGTGCCCGAACAGGACAATTATTCCTATTCGGTATGCGCCTTGCGCGATTGCAGCCTCCTGACCTTCCCGGCGGACGACTTTCTCGATCTCGCGGCAAGCGAAGCGGGGATTTTGCGCCACCTGCTCGACAATACGACCGGCTCCTTGCGGCGTTGCCGCGAAAAGACGATCGCCCTCGGCCGCAAGACTGCCGCGGAACGAGTCGCGGTTTTCCTTCTGGCGATGAGCGAGCGAATCGGCATGGAACAGGACGGAACGGTCCTTCTCGAATTGCCGATGTCGCGCCGCGATATCGCGGAAAGTCTCGGCCTGACGATCGAAACGGTGAGCCGCCAGCTCAGCCTGCTGCGCGAGGCAGGCGTGATCGAGACAACGGGGCGATCGGGTATCGTTCTGCGCGAGATGGAAATGCTGAAGGCGCGCGCCGGCTATCTGCGTGATGCAGCATGAATTCTTTCACCAAATTGATCCAGATCAATGCGACTGCCGAGGTGGCGGCCTAGGCCGCTCTTGAACGGACGGAGACCCTTATGCACGCTGAAGCCGCACTGGGCCGGATTGGCCTATGGTTCATAATCATGCTTGCGGCCATCGCGTCGGCGGTAGCGGCCGCTGACGCCGGTTTTGCCGCGCATGCCACGATAATCGCCATCGTCGCCTTTGCGATGATCTGGATGAGCGCGTCGCGCTTCGATCCGATGGGCAAGGCGCAGGGCTTCTTCAAGATGCCCGATGGCCCGTCCCGCTATGACGACGACGTGATTCGCTGGGGCGTGATCGCGACCATGTTCTGGGGTCTCGCCGGGCTGCTCGCCGGTGTTTTCATCGCCGCGCAGCTTGCTTTCCCGCAGCTCAATTTCGAACCCTATCTCAATTTCGGTCGCGTCCGTCCGTTACACACCAGCGCGGTGATCTTCGCCTTCGGCGGCAATGCGCTGCTGGCGACCAGTTTCTACGTCGTCCAGCGCACCTGCCGCACGCAGCTCGCCTTTCCGGGTCTCGCGCGCTTCGTGTTCTGGGGGTATCAGCTGTTCATCGTGCTGGCCGCCACCGGCTATCTGCTCGGCATCACCCAGTCCCGCGAATATGCCGAACCCGAATGGTATGTCGATCTGTGGCTGACGATCGTCTGGGTGGCCTATTTCATCGTTTTCGTCGGTACGCTTGCGAAGCGCAAGGAACCGCACATCTACGTGGCCAACTGGTTCTACCTCGCCTTCATCGTGACGATCGCCATGCTCCACATCGTCAACAATCTGGCGATGCCGGTGAGCCTGCTGGGCGCCAAGAGCTATTCGGCCTTCGCCGGTGTCCAGGACGCGCTGACCCAGTGGTGGTACGGCCATAACGCGGTCGGTTTCTTCCTGACCGCGGGCTTCCTGGCGATGATGTATTACTTCGTCCCCAAGCAGGCCGAACGCCCGGTTTACAGCTATCGCCTGTCGATCATCCACTTCTGGTCGCTGATCTTCCTCTACATCTGGGCAGGCCCGCACCACCTCCACTACACCGCGCTGCCCGACTGGGCGCAGACGCTGGGCATGGTCTTCTCGGTCATGCTGTGGATGCCGAGCTGGGGCGGTATGATCAACGGCCTGATGACCCTGAACGGGGCATGGGACAAGGTCCGCACCGACCCGATCATTCGCATGATGGTGATGGCGCTGGCCTTCTACGGCATGAGCACCTTCGAAGGGCCGATGCTGTCGATCAAGAGCGTCAACAGCTTGTCGCACTATACCGACTGGACCATCGGCCACGTCCACTCCGGCGCCCTGGGCTGGAACGGCATGATTACCTTCGCCTGCGTCTACTTCCTGGTCCCGCGTCTGTGGAAGCGTGGGCGGATGTATTCGCTGCGCATGATCAACTGGCACTTCTGGCTCGCGACGCTCGGCATCGTTTTCTATGCCTCCAGCATGTGGGTCGCCGGCATCATGCAGGGCCTCATGTGGCGCGAATACGGGCCTGACGGCTACCTTGTTTGGTCGTTCGCCGACAGTGTCGCCGCCATGTTCCCGATGTATGTGATGCGCATGGCCGGCGGACTGATGTATCTCAGCGGCGCGATCATCATGAGCTACAATATCTGGATGACCCTCGCCGGGAAGCAGCGGGAAGAAGCACCGCTCCGCGATGCAGCCTACGACCCGCAGGCCGACCGCCCCATCGTCCAGCCCCGCCCCGAAGCCGTTCCGGCCGAATAGGATCGCACGACCATGTCAGACCCCGTCGTCGAAGAAACCGTCAAGGGCCACAAACGGCTCGAACGCAACATCACCCTGCTGGCCGTGGCGACGTTCATTACCGTCTCCATCGGCGGCCTCGTCCAGATCACGCCGCTGTTCTATCTCGAGAACACGATCGAGGAAGTGGAGGGCGTGCGCCCCTATACCCCGCTCGAACAGGCCGGGCGCGACATCTATATCCGTGAAGGTTGCTATACCTGTCACAGCCAGATGGTCCGTCCGTTCCGCGACGAGGTGGAACGCTACGGCCATTACAGCCTCGCGGCGGAAAGCATGTACGACCACCCGTTCCAGTGGGGTTCCAAGCGTACCGGGCCTGATCTTGCACGCGTGGGTGGCCGCTATTCGGACGAATGGCACGTTCAGCATCTCGAAAACCCGCAAAGCGTCGTGCCCGAAAGCGTGATGCCGCAATATGGCTTCCTCAAGGAAACCGATCTCGAGATCGGCGATCCGACCGCCACGCTGACCGCGCTGCGCCGTGTCGGTGTGCCCTATGGCGACGACGATATCGAACAGGCCGAGGCCGACATGCTGGCGCAGGCCGATCCCAATGCCGATCCGGGCGATCTGGCCGAGCGCTATCCCAAGGCGCTGATTCGCGATTTCGACGGCGATCCCGATCGCCTGACCGAAATGGACGCGCTGATCGCCTATCTTCAGATGCTCGGCACGCTGGTCGATTTCGATAGCGCTGCGCCCCTGGAAGAATTGGCCGAGGAGAAGGGTCGATGAGCTTCTATGAAACCCTGCGCCATTTTGCCGACAGCTACGCATTGATAGCCATGCTGGTTCTGTTTGTCGGGCTGTGTGCCTGGCCATTTCGGCCCGGCGCCGGAAAGCGCAACCACCACGCCGCGACGATGATTTTCAAGGGACAAGACGATGGCGAATAAGCGCATCGACGAACCGACCGGTACCGAAACAGTCGGCCACGAATGGGACGGTATCGAGGAACTCAACACGCCGCTTCCGCGATGGTGGCTGTGGACCTTCTACCTGACGATCATTTTCGCGATCGGCTACGTGATCGCCTATCCGGCCTGGCCGATGATCGACCGGGCGACCGTGGGCATGCTCAACTGGTCCAGCCGGGGAGAGCTGGCGAAGGACATGTCCGCCGCCGATCAGGCGCGGGCGACCGTCCGCGAGCAACTTGCCCGCATACCGATCGAACGCCTGCCCGAAGAAAGCGGCCTGATGCAGCAGGCGGTGGCCGGCGGAGCAGCCGCGTTCCGGGTGAACTGCGTCCAGTGCCACGGCTCCGGCGCCGCCGGCAGCCAGGAACTGGGCTATCCCAACCTCAATGACGATGACTGGCTGTGGGGCGGCGATCTGAAGGCGATCGAATACACGCTCGTCCACGGCATTCGCCAGGCGGGAGACGATGAAACCCGCATGAGCGTGATGCCGCCGTTCGAAGGTGCTTTCGACACCGCGCAGCTCGACGCGCTCGTCGACCATGTGCTCTCGCTGAGCGGCAAGGCGGAAACCAACGCCACGGGCGCCCGGATCTATGCCGACAATTGCGCGGCCTGCCATGGCCCCGCAGGCGGCGGCGACCGTGCACAGGGTGCGCCGACGCTCAACGACGCCATCTGGCTGCGCGGAAGCAGCCGCGAGGCGATCAAGCGCCAAATTCTGCAGCCCCGGATGGGCATGATGCCCAAATGGGAAGGCAGGCTCGATCCGGTGACCATCAAGATGCTGGCCGCCTATGTCCATTCGCTCGGGGGAGGCGAAGACTTCGTGGAGGTCGCGGAGAACCCCGAGGCAGAGGTCGATGAACAACCCTGACGAACGCAAACCCGGCGACGACCGCGACTGGTCGGTCGTCGTCGAGGACGGGGTCGCCAAGACCAACGAACCGGTTTCCAGCGCGGTCGCCGAACCCGAAGCGGCGACCCGTCGCCACGAGCCGCACGAACCTGCCCGCGCGCATCTGCCCGAAAAACTCTACGAAAAGCGCGCGGTCGTTCACAACAAGCGCATCGACGGGCCGTTTCGCCGCTTCAAATGGCTGGTGATGGTCGTCACTCTGGCGATCTATTACATCACGCCATGGATTCGCTGGGACCGTGGTCCCTATGCGCCCGACCAGGCGGTGCTGGTCGATCTCGCCAATCGCCGCTTCTACATGTTCGGCATCGAGATCTGGCCGCACGAATTCTATTTCGTCGCCGGCCTGCTCATCATGGCCGGGATCGGCCTGTTCCTGATCACCAGCGCGGTAGGCCGCGCGTGGTGCGGGTATGCCTGCCCGCAAACCGTCTGGACCGATCTGTTCCAGCATATCGACCGTTTGTTCGACGGCGATCGCAATGCCCGACACCGCCTGGACAAGGCCCCGTGGACATTCGGCAAGATCCTGCGCCGGGCGTCGAAATGGACGGTCTATCTCTTCATCGGCCTGATTACCGGCGGCGCCTGGATCCTCTATTTCGCCGACGCGCCGACGCTGCTGCGCGATTTCTTCGCGGGCGAGGCGGCACCCGTGGCCTATGGCACCGTCGCCGTCCTGACCCTGACCACGGTCACGCTGGGCGGCTTCATGCGCGAGCAGGTTTGTATCTACATGTGCCCCTGGCCGCGCATCCAGACCGCCATGATGGACGAACAGTCGCTGCTCGTTACCTACAAGGACTGGCGCGGGGAGCCGCGCGGCAGCATCAAGAAGGCGCAGAAGAACCCCGGCGCGTTCGGCGACTGCATCGACTGCCAGCAATGCGTCCAGGTCTGCCCGACCGGGATCGATATTCGCGAAGGGCCGCAGATCGGCTGTATCACCTGCGCCCTATGTATCGATGCCTGCGACCGGGTGATGAAGGATATCGGCCGCCCGCGTGGCCTGATCGACTATGCGACGCTGGAAGATTGCGAACGCGAAGCCGCCGGTGGCGAGCCCAAATCGCCCTGGCGCACTTTGTTCCGCCCGCGCACCCTTGTCTATTCCATGATCTGGGGCGGCATTGGCGGTGCGATGCTGTTCGCGCTCGGCGTTCGCAGCCATACCGATCTTACCGTAGCACCCGACCGAAATCCGCCCTTCATGCTGCTGAGCGACGGATCGGTACGCAATGCCTACACGCTCAAGCTGCGCAATATGGAAAGCCGCCCGCGCGACATGGAGATCGCCATCGAGGGACTGCCCGGAGCGGTCATGTGGACGGAAAACGTCAATCGCACAGAGGCCGCGCCGACGCAGACCGTAGCCGTCCCGGCGGACCTCGTTCGTCAGGTGCGCGCTTACGTTGCCGTTCCCGCCGGTACCCCCTCGCAAGAGTTCTCTTTCCGTGTAACCTCGCTTGACGAACAACGGGAAAGCGATGTCGTGCAGACCCGTTTCGATGCGCCGGAGAGCGAATGATGCGGCGTGAATTCACCGGCAAGCACATGGCCTTGATCATGGTCGTGGGCTTCGGGATCGTGATCGCGGTCAATTTCTACATGGCCTCGCGCGCCATTGCGGGCTTTGGCGGTGTCGTGGTCGAAAACTCCTATGTCGCGAGCCAGAAGTTCAACGGCTGGCTGGAGCAGGCGCGCGAGAGCGAACGGCTGGGCTATTCCGCTTCCCTCGCGCGCGATGCCGAGGGGCGGCTGGTCGTGACCACGGAAAAGGTCCCCCAATCCGCCCTGCTCTCCGCCGATCTCCGGCGTCCCCTAGGCAAGCCCGAGGACATGGAACTGCAATTCGAGCAGGCCGGGCAGAACCGCTACGTCTCCACTCGCGCACTTCCCGCCGGACGCTGGATCGTGAGGCTGACCATCGATGGCGGCGGCGCCCGCTGGATCGACGAAACCGAGATCCGATGAACGCCCCGGTTCCTCTCGACACGCTCGAGGGTGCCAGGCTGGAGGACAGCCGGTTCACCGTGCCGGGCATGCGCTGCGCCGGTTGCATCGCCAAGATCGAGCGTGGCCTGGCGGGCCTCGAAGGGGTGGAATCGGCACGGGTCAATTTCTCGTCGAAGCGTGTGGCCGTGCGCCACGAAGCCTCGCTGAGCGAGGAAGACCTTGTCCGCGCGATCGCCGGGATCGGTTTCGAGGCCCAGGCGGTCGCCGACAATCCGATGGGCAAGGACGAGAAGGAAACGAAAGCCCTTCTGCGGTCGCTGGCCGTGGCAGGCTTCGGCATGATGAACATCATGCTGCTGTCGGTCAGCGTATGGTCCGGCGCGGGCGGCGTGACCCGCGACCTGTTCCACTGGCTTTCGGCGCTGATCGCCATTCCCGTGGTCGCCTATGCCGGCCGCCCGTTCTTTGCCAGCGCGATCATGGCGCTGCGCCACCGGCGGACCAACATGGACGTGCCGATCTCCATCGGTGTGCTGCTGGCCGTCGCGCTGAGTATCTACGAGACGGCCAGCGGCGGCGAGCATGCCTATTTCGACGGCGCGGTGATGCTGCTGTTCTTCCTGCTGGCCGGACGCGCGCTGGATGCGACCATGCGCGACAAGACCCGCGCCGGGATCGGTGCCCTGCTGTCGCGGATGGGCAAGAGCGCGACCGTGGTGGACGAAACCGGAGCGAGCCGCATGGTGGCCGCCGAAAAACTCGAGCCGGGAATGCTCATGCTGGTCGCAGCAGGAGAAGCGCTCGCTGCCGACGGCGTCATAGAACACGGCGCGTCGACGCTCGACAATTCGATGCTGACGGGGGAAAGCGTCCCCCAGCCGGTCGCCGCTGACGAGAGCGTGTATGCCGGGGCCGTCAATCTGGGGAATCCGATACGGGTTCGCGTAAGCGCGGCCGCCTCCGACACGGTGCTGGCCGAAATCGCTCGCCTGATGGACGAGGCAGGGCAGTCGCGTAGCAGTTACGTGCGGATCGCCGATCGTGCTTCGCGCCTCTACGCACCGGCCGTCCACTCACTGGCATTGCTGGCCTTTATCGGCTGGATGGTGGCGGGCGCGGGTTGGCACCAGTCGCTGGTGATCGCGATTGCGGTGCTCATCATCACCTGCCCCTGCGCCATGGGGCTGGCCGTGCCCGCGGCGCAGGTGGTGGCCTCGGGCGCCCTGGCGAAGCGCGGCCTGCTGGTGAAAGACGGCAGCGCGCTGGAACGGCTGTCGGAAGTCGACATGGCCCTGTTCGACAAGACCGGCACGCTGACTGTCGGAGAGCCGGTGCCGCAAATCGATCATCTCTCTCCCCGCGAAGCCGGTGTGGCGCTGGCGCTGGCGCAATCGAGCCGTCACCCGCTCAGCAAAGGAATCGCAAAAGCGCTCGGACAACACGATATCGTCCCCGCCGCAGTCGACGATCCGCGCGAGGAAGGCGGGCGCGGCGTGTCGGGCAGCATCGACGGCGTTCGCGTCGCGCTCGAACGGTCCGAAGCGGAAACCGCCACCCTTTCGACCGCCTTGCGAATAGGGGACGCAATCGTCGCCATTCCCTTTTCCGATCCGCTGCGCAGCGATGTGCGCGAGGCGATCGGCTCTTTGCGCGACCAGGGCATCGAAAGCCGTATCGTTTCGGGCGATCGCGCATCCGCGGTCGAAGCCGTCGGGCGCGAGTTCGACATCGCCTGGGACGCACACCTGCTCCCCGACGACAAGCTGGCACTGCTCGATCAACTCAAAGCCGACGGTCATCGCCCCCTGATGATCGGTGACGGCATCAATGACGGCCCGGCGCTTGCCGCTGCCCACGCCTCGATCGCCCCGGGAAGCGCCAGCGACGTCAGCCAGCAGGCCGCCGATGCGGTATTTCTGGGCAAGGCATTGATGCCGGTTTCGCTGGCGGTGAATGTGGCGCGGCAGACCATGCGGATCGTGCGGCAGAATTTCGCTTTCGCCATCCTTTACAATGTCTTCGCCCTGCCGATCGCGCTGGCCGGATTGGTTACGCCGTTGATCGCCGCGGTGGCCATGTCGCTCAGCTCGCTGGTCGTGGTCGGCAATTCGCTGCGCCTCGCCCGGGCCGCCCGATGAGCGGGCTCGCCTTTCTGATCCCCATCGCGCTGGGCATGGGGCTGCTGGGCCTGGCCGGGTTTTTCTGGGCCATGCGCAAGGGCCAGTTCGACGATCTCGACGGGGCCGCCCAGCGCATCCTCATCGATGACGAGGAAGAGGACGAAAGCGAATGAACCGGCCCCTCTCGCTCGCCGTGATGGCACTGCTTCCGCTGGCGATCGGGCCTCTGCCCGCGCAGGCGCGCAGCATTACCGCCCAGATATGCGGGGGCGGTACGATAGAAATCCCGATCGAGCGCGACCGCCAACCGCAGGCGCCCTGCACCGCGAAGGGGTGTCATGCCGGTTCCTGCCGCAAGAAATTTGATTCAGCGCAATGACGCTGTGACCCATCCTGCCCAGAAGGCAGGCATGTGGACATATTATCCCGATCTGCTCGCCACGCCCGTGCCCCGTTACACGAGCTATCCGACCGCCGCGGAATTCGCCGACATACCTGTCGATGCCTATCGCACGGCCTTGCAGGAAACCTCGGGAACGGTCTCGCTCTACGTGCACATCCCGTTTTGCGAAAAGATCTGTTTCTATTGTGGCTGCAACACCGGAAAGGCGAACCGCCGCCAACGGCTCGAATCCTATCTCGACGCCCTGCACAACGAAATCGCGACCGTGTCGCGCGAGCTGCCGGATGACGTCCGCGTCGGCAGAATCGCCTTCGGCGGGGGCAGCCCCAACGCCATAACACCCGATGATTTCCGGTCGCTTTTCGCGGCATTGGAAAGCCGTTTCTCGCTGGACGATCCCACGCTTTCGATCGAACTCGATCCGCGAACCATGACGGCGGAATGGGCCAACGTCATTGCCGAACACGGCATTTCGCGCGCCAGCCTGGGGGTCCAGACCTTTGCCGAGCATTGTCAGAAGGCCATCGGCCGGGTGCAGCCGGAAGAGTGCATCGTGGAAACGGTGGACTGGCTGCGCGATGCAGGCGTCACCTCGCTCAATTTCGATCTCATGTACGGCCTGCCCGGCCAGTACATGCACGACCTTGAGGATACCCTTCAGCGCACCCGCGTGCTCGGCGCCGACAGGATTGCC
This sequence comes from Erythrobacter aureus, assembly GCF_003355455.1. Lineage (NCBI taxonomy): Bacteria > Pseudomonadati > Pseudomonadota > Alphaproteobacteria > Sphingomonadales > Erythrobacteraceae > Erythrobacter > Erythrobacter aureus. The sequence continues at coordinate 973,112 of NZ_CP031357.1, read as the reverse complement.
CTGTTCGGCTATGCCCATGTCCCGCATATCGTCCCGCGCCAGCGCGTTATCGATACCACCGATCTGCCCGATCAGGCCGAACGCTTCGCCATGGCGGAAATGGGCTATGCCTATCTCGCGACCCATGGCTACACCCCGATCGGGTTCGACCATTTCGCGAAACCGGGCGGCGATCCGCTGGCAAAGGCCGCGTTCGAGGGCCGACTGAAGCGCAACTTCCAGGGCTTTACCGACGACCAGAGCGAGGTGCTGATCGGGCTCGGCGCGTCGTCCATCAGCAGCTTCCCGCAGCTTCTGGCACAGAACGAGAAGAATAGCGGCCGCTATCGGATGCTCTCTTCGCAAGGCCTTCTGTCGGCTGGCAGGGGCGTGACCCGCAGCGCGGACGATCGCTATCGCGGCGCGGTGATCGAACAATTGCTATGCCAGGGCCGCGCGCGGCTCGGTGCCTGCTTGATGCACGAAGCATCGGGTCGGCTCCGGCCGTTCCTCGATCGCGGACTGGCGTCGATCGATCGGCAATGGCTCGAAATCCTGCCCGAAGGATTGCCCTATGCGCGCTCCATCGCTGCGATCTTCGATGCCTATCGGCCGGTTTCCGCACGCCGCTTCAGTTCCGCGGTGTAAGCCACCGCCGCGCCGTTTGGCATTCGCCTCGCGGCGCGCTAGGTCCAGCCTGGAACAGGAACGATGGGCGGGGCCGCAGGGCAAATGATCAGCGACGACAGGATTATTCTCGGGCTCTTGGCCCTGATACTGGGATTCGTCTTCGCCACTAGGGACCGCCCCGGCTGGCAGCGTTTCTACGTCTTCGTGCCGATCATTCTGGTGTGCTATCTGGTGCCCAGCCTGATGACCACCTTCGGTCTTATCGATGTGTCCGAAAGCAATCTGTGGCCGACCGCGAAGGATTATTTTCTGCCTGCCGCGCTGTTCCTGATGACACTCAGTATCGACATCAAGGGCATCCTCGGTCTCGGCAACAAGGCGATCATCATGTTTCTGACCGCCACGATCGGCATCGTGATCGGCGGTCCCCTGGCGCTGTGGATCGTCGCCCAGTTCGAACCCTCGATCATCGGATCGGGCGATACCGCTGCGTGGCGCGGCCTGGCGACTCTTGCCGGGAGCTGGATCGGTGGCGGCGCCAACCAGACGGCCATGCTGGAAATCTATGGCTATCCGCTGGAAGGCTTCGCCGCCCTGCTGGCGGTGGACATCATCGTTGCGGAAATCTGGATGATCTTCCTGCTTTATGGCGCGGGCGCGCATGAGCGGGTCGATAAATGGCTCGGCGCGGACAGTTCCGCCATCGCGAAGCTGCGCGACACGATGGCGGATTATACCGAAAGCATCGAGCGTGTGGCCAAGGCCAACGACTATGTCCTGCTGTTCGGCGTGACTTTCGCGGTTGTCGGCTTGTCGCATCTGCTCGGCACCTGGCTCGGCGAATTCTTCGCCGAATTACAGGGCGAGGAAGCGACGCTGGCGAGCGAATTCTTCTGGGTCGTGGTGATCTCGACCACTGCCGGGCTCCTTGCCAGCTTCACCCGCGCCCGCGAACTCGAGGGAATCGGGGCGAGCAAATTCGGCGTCCTGTTCATCTTCCTGCTGGTCGCGGTGATCGGAACGAGAATGGATGTGACCAAGATCGCCGATGCCCCCGCCTTCATGGCGATCGGCTTCATCTGGATGCTGTTCCACGTCATTCTGCTGCTGGTGGTCGCCAAGATCATCAAGGCGCCGTTCTTCTTCGTCGCGGTGGGCAGCAAGGCGAATGTGGGTGGGGCGGCATCGGCCCCGGTGGTTGCAGCCGCCTTCCACCCCGCCCTTGCCCCGGTCGGCGTCTTGCTCGCCGTGCTCGGCTATGCACTGGGCACTTATGGCGCGATACTGTGCGCGCAATGGATGGCTGCGGTCGGCTAGCCGCGAGCCGTGCCGGTTTCACCTGAAACCGGTTGATTTCGGACCCCTCGCGGCTATTGGCCGTTACCAAGACACGAGAGGATTTATCATGCGCCAAGTTGACCATTTCATCGTCGGCGATAACCCCGCCACGGGCCGCACTCACAAGATCTGGAACCCCTCCACCGGCGAGGTTCAGGCCGAGGTCGCGCTGGGCGATGCGGCGCTGCTCGAACAGGCGGTCGCCGCCGCGAAGCAGGTCCAGCCCGAATGGGCGGCGACCAACCCCCAGCGCCGCGCCCGCATCATGTTCGAATTCAAGCGTCTGGTCGAAGCCAACAAGCAGGAGCTGGCCGAGCTGCTGTCTAGCGAGCATGGCAAGGTGGTCGACGACGCGCATGGCGATGTGCAGCGCGGGCTGGAAGTGATTGAATTCGCCTGCGGCATCCCGCAGGCGCTGAAGGGCGAATATACGCAAGGCGCAGGCCCGGGCATCGATGTCTATTCGATGCGCCAGCCGCTCGGCATCGGCGCGGGGATCACCCCGTTCAACTTTCCGGCGATGATCCCGATGTGGATGTTCGGCATGGCGATCGCGGCGGGCAACGCCTTTATCCTCAAACCGTCGGAGCGCGATCCCAGCGTTCCGGTGCGCTTGGCCGAACTGTTCCTGGAGGCGGGCGCGCCCGAAGGGCTGCTGCAGGTCGTCCATGGCGACAAGGAAATGGTCGATGCGATCCTCGACCATCCCGACATCCCGGCGATCAGCTTCGTCGGCTCGTCCGACATCGCGCAGTATATCTACTCGCGCGGTTCGGCCAACGCCAAGCGCGTGCAGGCCTTCGGCGGCGCGAAGAACCACGGCATCGTCATGCCCGATGCCGATCTGGACCAGGTGGTAAACGATCTTGCCGGGGCCGCCTTCGGATCTGCGGGCGAACGCTGCATGGCCCTGCCCGTCGTCGTGCCCGTGGGCGAGGATACGGCGGACAAGCTGCGCGAGAAGCTGATCCCCGCGATCAATGCCCTGCGGGTCGGCGTCTCGAACGACGCGGATGCGCATTACGGCCCCGTCGTCACACCCGAACACAAGGCGCGCGTCGAAGGCTGGATCGACACGGCAGAAAAGGAAGGCGCCGAAGTCGTCATCGACGGGCGCGGCTTTACGCTCCAGGGGCATGAGGATGGCTTCTTCGTCGGCCCGACCCTGCTCGATCGGGTCACCACCGACATGGAAAGCTACAAGGAAGAGATCTTCGGCCCGGTCCTCCAAATCGTGCGCGCGAAGGATTTCGAAGAGGCGGTGCGCCTGCCCAGCGACCATCAATATGGCAATGGCGTGGCCATCTTCACCCGCAACGGCCATGCCGCGCGCGAATTCGCCAGCCGTGTGAATGTCGGCATGGTCGGCATCAACGTGCCGATCCCGGTGCCGGTGAGCTATCACAGCTTCGGCGGCTGGAAGCGCAGCGGCTTCGGCGATATCGATCAATACGGCATGGAAGGCCTGCGTTTCTGGACCAAATCCAAGAAGATTACCCAGCGCTGGCCCGATGGCGGCGGCGATGGCTCGAACGCCTTTGTCATCCCGACGATGGGATAGGAAAGACGGTCGGAGCGTTGAAGAGCGATGATAATACGCACATACCTCCTCATCGCTCTACCGGCCTCGCTGGCTCTGGCGGCATGTTCCGCTGAACCGGACGAACCTGCCGAACCGACCCCCGGCGAAACCATGTTACCCGTCGAACCCGATGGGGGAATCGGCGATGGGGCGGGGCCGCTGGAAGTGGAAGCGGACACGATCCCCGCCGCCTTTCTCGGGGTTTGGGACTATGTCGAGGGCACCTGTAACCCCGCATCCGACCTGCGCGTGGAAATTACCCCGCGTGGCATGCAATTTTACGAATCCTATGGCGAAGTGACGCGTGTCGAAGTCGACAGCCCGCGCCGCATCGTCGTAAGCCTCGCCATGGAAGGCGAAGGCGAAAAATGGCAGATGACCCGCCTGTTTACCCTTTCCGGGGACGGCGGAACCCTGACCCCGAAGCCGGTCGACGAAGAGCAGTTCGAGCCCATGCCCCTGAAGAAATGCGAATAGCGAGGCAGTACCATGCGCATCCCGATCCTTACCAGTCTCGCCTTGCCGCTGGCCGCCTGCGCGGGATATGCCGAGACGGCCGAAACACCGACCGACCGGATGCGCCAACTCACGGGCGGCACATGCGATGCGGATGCCGTACAGGGCTATCTGGGCCGCGAGGCGAGCGACCAAATCGGCGCGGAGATCGTCGATAAAAGCGGCGCCAAAACCCTGCGCTGGGGTCCGCCCAATTCGGTCTGGACGATGGACTACCGCTCGGACCGCGTGAACGTGCAGTATGATGAGGCGATGACAATCACCGAAATCACCTGCGGGTGAGCCGCCGCCGCGCCTTCACCGGCTCGCCCTACGAAGCCCGGTTCGGCTTTGCCCGCGCCGTGCGCGTGGGCAATCGTATCATTGTTGCGGGCACCGGCCCGGTCGAGGAAGACGGTTCTTCCACCACGGGAGGCGCTGCCGCGCAGGCAGAGCGGTGTTGCGTCCTGATCCTGCGCGCCATCGAGGAACTTGGCGGCAGTGCCATGGACGTTGTGCGCACACGGATGCTGTTGACCGATCCGGCAGACCAGGACGCGGTCGGCGCGGTCCATGCACGTTTTTTCGGTGAGGCAAAACCCGCTGCGACCATGGCGGGCGTGGCTTGGCTGTGCCGCCCCGAATGGAAGGTGGAGATAGAGGCCGAGGCGATCCTGCCGGATTGACCGCCGCGCCCCCTTCCCTAGCGTCACACGGAGCGCTAGAGCCCGCGCCATGACTACGAATGCAGGACAGTTCCAACTCACCGAAGAGCAGCTGCAGATCCAGGAAATGGCGCAGCGCTTCACCGCCGACAACATCACCCCCTTCGCGGGCGAATGGGACGAGACATCGCACTTTCCCATCGACGTGATCAAACAGAGCGCCGAGCTGGGCTTCGGCGCGATTTATGTCAGCGAGGAATCGGGCGGGATCGGCCTCGGCCGACTCGAGGCGGCGCTGATCATGGAAGCCATGGCCTATGGCTGCCCCGCGACCAGCTCGTTCATCTCGATCCACAATATGGCCGCATGGATGATCGACCGCTTTGGCGGCGAGGAATTGAAGGCGAAATACCTTCCCGACCTTGTGACCATGGAAAAGGTCGCCAGCTATGCGCTTACCGAACCCGGCAGCGGCTCGGATGCGGCCGGCCTGAAGACGAGCGCCAAGCTCGATGGCGACCACTACGTTCTGAACGGCACCAAACAGTTCATCTCGGGTGGCGGCTTCAACGACATCTACGTCACCATGGTCCGCACCGGCGAACACAAGACCAAGGGCATCACCTGCCTGGTCATCGACAAGGACACGCCCGGCGTTTCCTTCGGCAAGCCGGAGAAGAAGCTCGGCTGGAACGCCTCGCCCACCGCGCAGGTCATATTCGAGGATGCCCGCGTTCCGGTGGCCAACCGCGTGGGGCCGGAAGGCGACGGCTTCCGCTATGCCATGGCCGGCCTCGATGGCGGGCGCCTCAATATCGGCGCCTGTTCGCTCGGCGGCGCCCAGCGCTGCCTCGACGAGGCGGTGAACTATACAAGGGAACGCCAGCAATTCGGCCAGCCGATCGCCGATTTCCAGAACACCCAGTTCATGCTCGCCGACATGGCGACAGAGCTGGAGGCGGCGCGCGCCCTGCTTTATCTCGCGGCAGCCAAGGTCACCGACAACGCGCCCGACAAAAGCAAGTTTTCCGCCATGGCCAAGCGCCTGGCGACCGACAGCGGCAGCAAGATCGTCAACGATGCGCTGCAGCTCTTCGGCGGCTACGGCTATCTGAAGGAATACCCGATCGAACGCTTCTGGCGCGATCTGCGCGTCCATTCGATCCTCGAAGGCACCAATCAGGTCATGCGCATGATCGTGGGTCGGGAGATGCTGCGGCAGTGAGCGCCACCAGCCTTGCACTGGTGACGCTGGTCATCCCCGATTACGACCAAGCCGCTGCCTTCTTCACGAAGGTGCTCGATTTCGCTCTGATCGAGGATAGCGACCTTGGCGAAGGCAAGCGCTGGGTGGTCGTCGGTGGCCAAACGGGTGGGCGTATCCTGCTCGCCAAGGCCAAAGGTGACGAGCAGCATGCCGCTATCGGCAACCAGTTCGGCGGCCGGGTTGGCCTGTTTCTCCAGACGGACGATTTCGCCGCAACCCACCGCAAATTGAGCGATGCGGGCATTTCTTTCGAAGAAAGCCCGCGCCGCGAGAGCTACGGCACTGTCGCCGTATTCAGCGACCCTTTCGGCAATCGCTGGGATCTGATCGAATACGAGAAAACTGCATGATCAACGAAGTAAACATCCACACCCACGGCAACACCGGCCATCTCTCGCTCAACCGCCCCAAGGCGCTGCATGCGCTGACGCTCGACATGTGCCACGCGATGAGCGCGGCGCTGACCGATTGGGCTGCCGACGATGCGATCGAGGCCGTCATCCTCGACCATGCCGAAGGCCGCGGCTTTTGCGCCGGAGGCGATATCAACCTGCTGCGCCATTCCGCGCTGAACGATGGCGGCGCAGGCGGACGCGCTTTCTTCCATGACGAATACCAGCTCAATCACCAGATGTTCGAATATGCCAAGCCGATCGTCGCCTTCATGGACGGCATCACCATGGGCGGCGGCGTCGGCATCGCCCTGCCCTGCAAATACCGCGTCGCGACGGAAAACACGCGCTTCGCCATGCCGGAAACGGGTATCGGCCTGTTCCCCGATGTCGGCGGCGGCTGGCATCTGTCGCGGCTCGGCGGGCGGCTGGGCCAGTTCCTCGCGCTGACCGGGGCGCGGCTCGACGGGGCGGAATGCCATTTTGCCGGGATCGCCACGCATTACCTGCCTGCCGACAAGCTCGCCGAGGCCAAGGCGCGCATCGCCGAAAACCCCGATCGGATTGCGGGCATCCTGTCCGAATTGTCCGTCACTCCGCCTCAGGCGCGGGTCGAGGAGAATTGCGACCGGATCAACAAGCATTTCGCCTCCGACCGCTACGAAGATATCCTCGCCAGCCTCGAGGCCGATGACAGCGAATGGGCGGCCAAGGAACTCGCCACTCTGCGCACCAAGAGCCCGCAGACCTGCAAGGTTGCCCTGCGCCAGCTTGCCGACAGCGCGGAGCTGGACAGTTTCGCCGACAATATGCGCATGGAATACCGCATCGCCAGCCGCGTGCTGACCCGCCCCGATTTTGCCGAGGGCGTGCGCGCGGTGATTGTCGACAAGACGCATGACCCGAAATGGAACCCCGCGACGGCAGAAGAGGTCAGCGAGGAGCTGATCGACAGCATCTTCGCGCCGCTTCCCGACGGCGAGGAATGGGCGCCGTTGAAGTAAAGCCCCGCACCGTCATGCTGAACTCGTTTCAGCATCCATCTCGCCCCACGGGGGACGGTGCGGACAGCAACATGGACCCTGAAACGAGTTCAGGGTGACGAATTGGAGAAAGCCGAATGGCCGACTACGAAACCATCACCGTCGAACAGCGTGACGCGGTTACGCTGATTACCCTCAATCGTCCCAAGGCGCTGAATGCGCTCAACAGCACGGTGCTCGACGAACTGATCCACGCCTTCGCCGCCTATCAGGCGGATGGCAGCCAGCTATGCGCGGTCCTGACCGGATCGGGCGACAAGGCCTTTGCCGCCGGCGCCGACATCAAGGAGATGAGCGAGAAGGCAGCGGCCGACTTCTATCTCGACGATTTCTTCGCACCCTGGACCAGCGAAATCGTCAAGAAGACCCGCAAGCCGTGGATCGCGGCGGTCAACGGTTTCGCGCTTGGCGGCGGCTGCGAGCTGGCGATGATGGCCGACTTCATCATTGCGAGCGAGAACGCCAAATTCGGCCAGCCCGAAATCAAGCTGGGCGTTGCCCCCGGAATGGGTGGATCGCAGCGGCTGACCAAGGCGGTGGGCAAGTCCAAGGCGATGGAAATGTGCCTGACGGGCCGCATGATGGATGCCGAGGAAGCCGAGCGCAGCAATCTGGTCGCGCGTGTCGTCCCGCATGAACAGCTTCTCGACGAAGCGATGAAGAGCGCCGCGCAAATCGCCGCAATGCCGCCCATGGCCGCGATCGCGAACAAGGAAATGGTCAATGCCGCTTTCGAAACCAGCCTCGATCAGGGTCTGATCGTCGAACGCCGCATCTTCCAGATCCTCGCCGCGAGCGAGGACAAGGCCGAAGGCATGGCCGCATTCGTCGAAAAGCGCGAGGGCAAGTGGAAGGGGCGGTAATCCCGCCCCATTCCCCTCGTCATTGCGAGGCGCATAGCGACGAAGCAATCCAGCTCCCGACCTTTACCGAAAGCGCGAGACTGGATTGCCGCGCTGCTTCGCCGCTCGCAATGACCGATGGGGGAGGATGCAGACCATGAAAACCGCCCTCACCGGCCTCGGCAATATGGGTGGTATCGCGATGCTCCGGGATGTGTTCTTTCCTACAGCGCGCCATCCCTGCTAGCTTCGCGGTGCACCTTCCCTACTTGGGTTAAGCGGCGCATGGGAGGAACAGCCCCCGCGCCTAGATCGGCCCAATCTGTCACCCTGGACAGGAAATGATATTTGGATTCAGTGGTTTGAGCTGTTGGATTTGGCGGACACCGGTGTAACCTTGTGTCACCTACAGCAGCGCGAATAAACAGTTTGCGAGAGGAAAAGAGAATGAAAATCGCCTTTATCGGCCTCGGCAATATGGGCGGCGGAATGGCCGCGAACCTCGTGAATGCGGGACACGCGGTCAACGCATTCGACCTGTCCGAAGAGGCGCTTGCCACGGCCAAGTCCAATGGCTGCGCGACTTTCACCGATGCGTCCGAAGCCGTACAGGGTGTCGACGGCGTGGTGACCATGCTGCCCAATGGCGGGATCGTGAAGTCGGTCTATGAAGCCAGCGTCATCGGCAAGGCGCCCGCTGGCGCGGTGTTGCTCGATTGCTCGACGATCGACGTGGCAACCGCGAAAGAGGTCATCGCGACTGCCGAAGCCGCCGGATACGACATGGTCGATGCTCCAGTGTCGGGCGGGATCGCAGCGGCGAATGGCGGCACGCTGACCTTTATGGTCGGCGGCACCGAGAAGGCGTTCAAGCGCGCCGAAGATGTGCTGAAAGCGATGGGCAAGGCGGTGATTCACGCCGGCGATGCGGGCGCGGGACAGACTGCCAAGATCTGCAACAACATGCTGCTCGCGATCAGCATGATCGGGACTGCCGAGGCCATGAAGATGGCCGAGAAACTCGGCCTCGACCCGCAGAAATTCTACGAAATCTCCAGCCAGTCCTCGGGCTATTGCTGGTCCTTGAATGCCTATACGCCCATGCCCGGCATCGGCGTCGAAAGCCCGGCGGACAAGGGTTACCAGGGCGGCTTCGCCACCGGGCTGATGCTCAAGGATTTGCGCCTGGCGATGGAAGCGGCGGAAACCGCCGATGCCTCCACCCCGCTCGGGCGCCACGCCAAGGAGCTCTACGAACGGTTTGCCGAGGAAAATGCCGGGCTCGATTTCTCGGCGATCATCAAGACGCTCTGATTTCGGCCAGCACCCGCGCGAGCCATTCGCGCGGGGCCTTGCGGCGCCCCACATCGGCAACGAATTCCTGCCCGCGCGCCACGCTCTGCAACCGCCCGCCGCGCAGCCAGCGGTCGGCGCGGTCGTGATAGCTGAGCCCACCCCGTTTCAGCCAAGCTGGGCGGTTCCAGAGCGACGGCGGCCCGCCTGCCACGGTCAGCCGCAGGCCGTCGCTGGCATGGCGCGCTTCCTCGCCGGCTCCGGCATAGACGACATCATTGGCGGCGTGCAGCGCGAGGGCATGCGGATGGCCGCGTTCGACCAGATGGCCGGGCACACCGTCGCCGAGCACGGCAATCTCCTCCACTTCGAGATAGCCGAATATGCGGTGATGCGGCTCACCGCCCTCCTCGCGGAACAGGCCGAAGAACAGGAACACATCGCCTACCCCGACGCCCTGATTGGCCAGATGCGTCTGCGCCGCGCCGCACTGGCCGAACAGGCAGGTGCCGTCGGGAAGGAACATCGGATCGTGGTGGCACAAATCCTCCGCACCCAGGCGCCCACGGCTGGCCGCCGCGGCATATGCACCCAGTCCCAGATCGCCATAGGTGGTGCGCGATGCAGCCCCTGCCGGGATCGGCAGGCTCACCGGACGACCAGCGAAGATCGGCGAAGGCCCGCCACCCGCCGCGCTGTCGAAGCCCTTGCGAGAAAAGATGATCCGCATCGGCGTCTCGTGCCGCAACTGCCAGACCGTGACAACCGCGCCATTCGGGCCTATCTGCCCGGCCATGACTGACGAGAACAAGGGCAAGGTCACCGCACTCATCATGGCGGGAAAGCGTTCGGGCGTGCTCGATCCGCTTGCCGAGCGTGCCGGCGTGGCCCAGAAATGCGTGGTTCCGGTCGGCGGCATGCCGATGATCGAGCGCGTGGTGATGAACGTCGCGGCCAGCCCGCGCATCGGCGAAATCCGCGTGGTCGCGCACGAGCCTGACGAGATCGCCGCGATTCCCTCGATCGCCAAGCTGGTCGATGAAGGCCGTGTGGTGTTCAAGCCGGGTGCCTTCAACCTCGTGGACAGCGTTTTCGCCGGAGCCGAGGGCGCAAGCTATCCGATCCTCATCACCACCGCCGACAATTGCCTGTGGCTGCCCGAGGATTTCACCGAATTCGCCGACAAGGCGATCGCCAGCGGCGCCGGTGCGGCCGCCGCATTGGCGCGCAAGGAAGACGTGATCGCCGCCGATCCGCAGGGACAGGCCAAGTTCTATGAATTCTCCGATGGCGGGTATTCGAACTGCAACGCCTACTGGATCGGCAATGCCAAGGCGCTTTCCGCCGCCGAGATCATGCGGGGCGGCGGCCAGTTCGTGAAATTCCCCAGCCGCATCGCCAAGGCTTTCGGCGTGGTCAATCTGATCCGCTTCTTCCTCGGCTGGGGCACGAAGGAAAAGCTGTTCGCTCAAGTATCGCGCCGGTTCGGATTTACGCTCAAGCCGCTGGTGATGAGCCACGGTTACTGTGCGATCGATGTCGATAACGAACGCACTTTCGACGTGACGGAAAAGCTGCTCGTCAAGCGGCTGGCGACTGCCTGATACCCGCAGCGGACCGATGCACCGTCTGATCCGCAATATCGGCTGGCTCCTGACGGGGCGCGGCGTCAATGCCGTGCTGAGCATCGTCTATCTCGCCTTGGCCACGCGGACGCTGGGCCTCGACCATTTCGGCTATTTCGCGATCATTCTGGCGCTCGGCCAGACGGTGACCGGGCTCGCCAATTTCCAGACCTGGCAATTCGTGGTGCGCTGGGGCGTCGGCGAAGACGGCCCCGGCGATGCAACTGGCTTCGCGATCGCGCTCGATATGCTGTCGGTTGCCATCGGCCTGGTGCTGGCGGCTGCGCTGGTCTGGAGCGCCCCTCTATGGCTGCCCCTGCCCGCGGAATTGCTTCCGGTCGCATTCGGCTATTGCGTGGTCGCCCTTCTGTCGATCCGAACCACGCCCACCGGGCTGCTGCGCCTGCGCTTTGCCTATGCAAGGGCTACGGCGGCGGAATCGGTTCAGCCCATGGTGCGCGCAGCAGGCGCCGGGATCGCGGCGGTGGCCATGCCCACGGTCACCGGTTTCGTTCTGGCCTGGGCGGCGGCGGAAATCGCGGTGGCGACGGCGCTGTGGATCGCGGCTTCGAAACAGGAAAAGATCGACCTGTCGCGTATCAGCTTCACCCGCATTCCGCGCGCGCATCCCGGTGCCTGGCGGTTTGTCTGGTCGACGAATATGTCGGGCAGTCTCAATGTCGGATCGAAGCAGGTCCTGATCCTGCTGGTCGGCGCCATAGGCGGCGAAACGGCCGCGGGCGGCTTCCGTGTCGCCAGCCAGTTGGGACAGGCGCTCGTCAGCCTGGCGCAAACCGTATCGAAGGCCATTTACCCGGAGCTGGTTCACGCCCAAGAGACAGCGCATGAGATGGCCCGCCGCATGGCGAACATTGCATTGATTGCCGGGGTGCTCGCGGTTCTGGTAACCCTATTCTTCGGCCGAACCGCCCTTGCCCTGATCGCCGGGCCGGAATTCCGCGTGTTCTGGACGATGGTAATCCTCGCCATTGCCGGGGCGATCGAGCTGGTCGGGGCAAGCCTCGAATCGCTCCTGGTCAGCGCGGGCCGCGCGGGGACGGCCTTTTTCATCCGTGCGATTCCCACGCTCATCGGGCTGGCACTGCTCGATGTGGCCATGGGCTGGAACGGAACCAAAGGCGCGGCCTTCACCGTGCTCGGCTCCTCCGCCCTGTCGGTCATCGGCTTCTGGGTGGCGATCATCTCGCTTTCGCAGATCACCATCACCGTCAAACCGAAGGCCGATCTCCCGCCGAAAGCCTAGGGGATGGCCGAGGACGGGTTGCAGCGATCGGACAAACCGATCCTGCCTTGCTGGTCCAACGCGGCAGAGAGGGGGCGCCAGCCGCGCCCCCTCGCGTCAGACCATGTCGGGATCGTTCCAGGCCAGGATCGGCTTTCTCGCTGCCTGGGTTTCGTCGAGGCGGCGGCGCGGCGCATAATGCGGCGCGGTTTTGAGGCTTTCATCCCCCGACTTGGCGCGTTCGGCAACGCTGCGCAGGGCCATGATAAACTGGTCGAGCGCCGCCTTGCTCTCGGTCTCCGTCGGCTCGACCAGCATCGCGCCATGCACCACCAGCGGGAAATACATGGTCATCGGGTGATAGCCCTCGTCGATCAACGCCTTCGCCAGATCGAGTGTGGAGAGGCCTTCGGCGAAGCCTTTGTCGCTGAACAGCGCCTCGTGCATGCACGGCCCGCTATGGCCAAAGGGCGCATCGAGCACATCCTCAAGGCTGCGCAGCACGTAATTTGCATTGAGCACCGCGTCTTCGGCGACCTGTTTCAACCCGTCGGCGCCGTGGCTGAGCATATAGGCCAGCGCGCGGGTGAACATGCCCATCTGTCCGTGAAAGGCGGTCATGCGACCGAACGCCCTAGTGTGGTCGAACTCGGCCGCGTTCTCTTCTTCGACGAGATGAACCACGCCGTCGCCGTCACGCGCCGTGAATGGCAGCGGGCCATAGGGCGCAAGCGCTTCTGACAGCACCACCGGACCCGAGCCGGGGCCGCCACCGCCATGCGGGGTGGAGAAGGTCTTGTGCAGATTGATGTGCATGGCATCGACGCCGAGATCGCCCGGGCGCACCTTGCCGACGATGGCGTTGAAGTTCGCACCGTCGCAATAGACGAAGCCACCCGCTTCGTGGACCGCATCGGAGATCGCCTTCATGTCAGGCTCGAACAGGCCGCAAGTGTTGGGATTGGTGATCATCACCCCGGCGACATCGGGGCCGAGCCGCGCTTTCAGCGCTTCAAGGTCCACCCGGCCTTCGGGCGTCGCCGGGATGTCCTCGACCTTGTAGCCCGCGAAGGCGGCGGTGGCCGGATTGGTGCCATGCGCGCTTTCGGGCACGAGGATGACCTCGCGCGCATCGCCGCGTGCCTCGAGCGCTGCGCGAATGCACAGAATGCCGCACAGCTCGCCATGCGCGCCCGCCTTGGGGCTCATCGCAACGCCGTGCATGCCGGTCAGATCGATCAGCCAGTGGGCCAGCTCGTTCACCACCTCCAGTGCGCCGCGCACGGTATCGACCGGCTGCAGGGGATGCACATCGGCAAAGCCGGGCATGCGCGCGACTTTCTCGTTGAGGCGCGGATTGTGCTTCATGGTGCACGAGCCCAGCGGGAAGAGGCCGAGGTCGATGGCATAGTTCTGGCGGCTGAGGCGCGTGTAATGACGGATGGTTTCCGGCTCGGAAAGCCCGGGAAGACCGATCGGATCGGTGCGCTCCATTCCCGCAAGGCGCGCCTTGGCCCCCTCCCCGCCGGGGAGGGGAGTGGGGAAGTCGACCCCGGTCGTTTCGGCATGGCCGATCTCGAAGATCAGCGGCTCTTCCAGCATCAGCGCGCGGTTGCCGGTGGCGGTGTCCGGACCGCTCATCGCATTGTGCCCTTCGACCGGGGTGCCGGGCTTCCAGCCCGAGGCGTTGGGCGCGTTCATGCCAGTTCTCCTTCGAGAGCGGAGGCGAGCGTTTCGATATCCTCTTCGCTCGTGGTCTCGGTCACCGCGACGAGCAGGCCGTCCGCGAGTTCGGGATTGTCGGGGAAGAGCCGGCCGAGCGAGACGCCCGCCAGCACGCCCTTATCGGCCAGCGCGCGCACGATCGTGCGGGCATCCGTGCCGAGCCTGATGGTGAATTCGTTGAAGAAGCTGTCGTTGAGCAACGTCACGCCGGGCACCCTGGCCAGTCTGTCGGCGGCAAGGCAGGCGAGACGATGGTTTTCCATTGCCATCTGGCGCAGGCCCTTTTCACCGAGCAGCGTCATGTGAACACTGAAGGCGAGCGCGCAGAGGCCCGAATTGGTGCAGATATTGCTGGTCGCCTTCTCGCGGCGAATGTGCTGCTCGCGGGTTGAAAGCGTGAGCACGAAACCGCGCTTGCCTTCCGCGTCCACCGTCTCGCCGCACAGCCGTCCGGGCATCATGCGAACGTGTTTTGGGTCGCGCACCGCGAAGAGGCCGAGATAGGGGCCGCCGAACTGGAGGCCGACGCCGATCGACTGACCTTCGCCGACGACGATATCCGCGCCGAGTTCACCCGGCGACTTGATCGCGCCCAGCGCCACGGGTTCGGTATTGACCGCAATCAGCAGCGCGCCCTTTTCATGCGCGGCCTCGGCAATACGCGCGAGGTCCGGCAAGCGGCCAAGAATATCGGGATACTGCACCACGACGCAGCTCGTGTTCTCGTCGATCCGGGCGATCAGCCCGTCATCGTCCGGCGCGGGTGCCAGGCTCGGCGGGGCATCGGCGATCTCGTCCTCGGTGAACTTGGCCATGGTGCGCACCACTTCGGCATAGTGCGGATGAAGCGCGCCGGAGAGCACGACTTTGCGTTTCCTGCCGCGCGCCACGCGTCCGGCCATGGCCACCGCTTCCCAGCAGGCGGTCGAGCCGTCATACATCGAAGCATTGGCCACCGCACAGCCATAAAGCCGCGCCACCTGCGTCTGAAACTCGAACAGCATCTGCAGCGTGCCCTGCGCGATTTCCGGTTGGTAGGGCGTGTAGGCGGTCAGGAACTCGCCGCGCTGGATGATGTGATCGACGCTGGCCGGGATGTGATGCTTGTAAGCCCCTGCCCCCAGGAAGAACGCCGCATCGGAAGCCGCGAGGTTTTTCTTCGACAGCCGCCGCATGTGCTTTTCGACAGCCATTTCGCTGGCATGCATCGGCAGGCCCTCGATCGGGCCGGAAAGCCGCGCTTCCTCGGGCACGTCCGAAAACAGCGCATCGATGTCGGGCGCACCGACTTTCTCGAGCATATCCGAACGGTCGGTATCGGTCAGGGGTAGGTAGCGCATTTTAAAATCCCGTCATCCCAGCGAAAGCTGGGATCTGGTGCAGCGAAGTCCGACCAGGCGGACAGCGATCCCAGCTTTCGCTGGGATGACGAATGTTAGAGCCCGTCGCAGAAGCTTTTATAGGCGGCCTCGTCCATCAGCCCTTCGAGCTGCGACTTGTCGCCAATGGTCATGCGGAAAAACCAGCCATCGCTTTCGGGCGCGGTGTTGACCAATGCCGGATCGTCTTCCAGCGCCTCGTTGGCTTCCGTCACTTCGCCGTCGATCGGGGCGTAGACGTCGCTTGCCGCCTTGACGCTTTCGACAACCGCCGCGTCGCCACCCTTGCTAAGCGTGGTGCCCGAACCCGGCAGTTCGACGAAGACGATATCGCCCAGCTGTCCCTGCGCATAATCGGTAATGCCAACGGTGGCCGTGTCGCCCTCGACATCGATCCACTCATGCTCGTCGGTGAAGTATCGGGCCATCTCTCACTTTCCTCTGTGATAGCGGTGGGGGACGAAAGGAAGCTTGGCCACCTTCGTCGGTAATCTCTTGTTACGAACCTCGACTTCGAGTTCGGTTCCCTCTTCGGCGAACCGGGTGTCGACATAGCCCATGGCGATGGGCCGCTCGAGCGTGGGCGAGAAGCCGCCGCTGGTGACACGGCCCACCTGCGTATCGCCGGAATAGATCGAGGCCCCTTCGCGCGCGGGCATACGGCCTTCGATGGCGAGACCGACGCGTTTCCGCGCCGGGCCGCTCTCGAACACCTGCATCACCTTGTCGTGGCCCATCCAGCCGCCTTCCTCGCGGCGGCGCTTGGTCAGCGCGAAGCCAAGATCGGCGGATACAGGATCGGTTTCGGTGGTGATGTCATGGCCATAGAGCGGGAGGCCCGCTTCGAGACGCAGGCTGTCGCGCGCGCCCAGGCCGATCGGGCGCACTTCGATTTCGGCGCAGAGACGGTCGGCAAGGCTTTCGGCGAATTCGGCGGGGACCGAAATTTCGAAACCGTCCTCGCCAGTATAACCGGAACGCGTGATGCGCAGCGGCCATTCGCCGAAATCGTGAACCACGCTTTCCATGAAGACCATGTCGTCGATGACATTGCGCATCACCCGGTTGAGCGCGGTCGCCGCATTCGGCCCCTGCAACGCGATTAGCGCATGGTCGTCCATGTGGGTGAGCGTCACATCGTCATCGAGATGTTCGCGCAAATGGGCGATATCGTCCCATTTGGTCGCGCCGTTGACCACGAGGTAATAGGCCGGTTCGCCCCAATGCCCTTCGGTGCCTTCCTCCTCGTCGCCGTCGATCCAGGGTGTGGCGTTGGTCACCATCAGATCATCGAGGATGCCGCCATCTTGATC
The DNA here is from genome assembly GCF_003355455.1 of Erythrobacter aureus. Lineage (NCBI taxonomy): Bacteria > Pseudomonadati > Pseudomonadota > Alphaproteobacteria > Sphingomonadales > Erythrobacteraceae > Erythrobacter > Erythrobacter aureus. The sequence continues at coordinate 956,301 of NZ_CP031357.1, read as the reverse complement.
GACCAGCAGAGAGTAGCGCACCTTGCCGGGCTTCAGCGAAGCGATCGCGCCGGGCAGCAGCTTTTCAAGCTCCTCGGCGGCCCTTTCCCCGCTGACCAGCAACTGACCCATATGGCTGACGTCGAACAGGCCCGCCTGCTGCCGGGTCCAATTGTGTTCGGCCACAATGCCTTCGAACTGGATCGGCATGTGATAACCCGCGAAGGGCACCATGCGCGCGCCCTTGCGGCGATGCCAGGCATCCAGCGGCAGCGTTTCGATTTCGGCAATCTGGTCTTCGGTATCGTCGCTCAAGTCCCGTCCCTCGCAAGCATGGGTGCGCCCCTTGCCGGTGCGCGCACATAAAACCCATGCCCCCTCTGTCGGGAAACCTGAGAGACTGACGCGCAGATGAGCACGCTTACCCCTTCGGTGGCCCGGTGAACGCCGGGCGCTTTCCAGAGTGTCGATGGCCCGCACGGTCCGTGTAGCCTGAGAGTTTCCGGGGCGGTTGCTCCTTCGGCGCCGGATGGCCGCTGCCACCCGATCTCTCCCGTGCGTGCCTGCCGCAGAATCGCTCCTACAGCCGACGCGGTATGCCCTGCGCGATTGTACGCGCGCGGTCAATCGCGAGTTGAGGTCGAACCCGGTTCGCCCCCGACAAATGACAGCCCGATCATACGAACCATTGCCGTCTCGGTTCGCCGAACCCTGGCTACGGCGTCATCGGTTCGCTCGGGAAAACGCCCTCTGATGGCGCGGGGCAAGCCGCACCTCGGCCCGGACGTGATACGCTCGAAGGGTGTCGCTCCTCAATCGAGATTGGGCCTGAGCCATCTTTCCGCCGTCGCCATGTCCACGCCGCGTCGCCGCGCATAGTCTTCCAACTGGTCGCGCCCGATCCGCGCCACCCCGAAATACTCCGCTTCGGGATGGCCGAAATAGAACCCGCTGACCGCCGCCGTGGGATACATGGCGAAATTTTCGGTCAGCCTGATGCCGGTGTTCGCTTCGGCATCGAGCAGGTCGAACAGGATCGGTTTGAGGCTGTGATCGGGGCAGGCCGGATAGCCCGGCGCCGGGCGAATGCCGCGATACTGCTCCTTGATCAGCGCCTCGTTGGTAAGCTGTTCCTGCGGAGCATAGCCCCACAGATCGGTGCGGACATGCTGGTGCAGCCGCTCGGCGAAGGCTTCGGCGAAGCGATCGGCCAGCGCCTTCAGGAGGATGTCCGAATAATCGTCCTTGTCGTCCTTGAACCGCGCCGAATATGGCTCGAGACCGTGGATGCCGACCGCGAAACCACCGATCCAGTCGCCCGCCGGATCGATGAAATCGGCCAGGCACATATTCGCCCGGTCGCGCGATTTCTTCACCTGCTGACGCAGGAAGGGGAGGACGACGTGCTCTTCGCGATTGACGCGGTGAATGGTCACATCGTCTCCGTCGCGCGCGCAGGGCCAGAATCCTGCCACACCCTTGGCCACCAGCCATTTCTCGGCGACGATCCGGTCGAGCATCGCGTTGGCATCGTCGAACAATTGCCGCGCCGTCTCGCCGACGACATCGTCGGTCAGGATCGCGGGATAATTGCCGTGCAGTTCCCATGCGCGGAAGAACGGCGTCCAGTCGATATAGTCGCGCAGCTCGGCGAGGTCCCAGTCATCGAAGGCATGGACACCGGGCTCGAGCGGGGGCGCAGCCTTGTCGCTGAGATAGGCATCGAAGAAATTTGCCCGCGCTTCATCAAGGCTCAGGAGCACGCTCTGCCCCTTGCCTTCGCGCGCGGCGCGCACCTTCATGTACTCCGCTGCGGTCGTTTCGACGAATTCGTCGCGCTGCGTGTCGGAAAGGAGGCGACTGGCAACCCCTACCGCTCGGCTCGCGTCGAGCACGTGGATCACCGGCCCGTCGTAAGCCGGTTCGATGCGTAGCGCTGTGTGGACCTTGCTGGTGGTCGCCCCACCGATCAGCAAAGGCATGGTCATTTCGGCGCGCTGCATTTCTTCGGCGACCGTCACCATCTCGTCGAGCGAGGGCGTGATGAGGCCGGAAAGCCCGATCATGTCGGCCCCGTTCTCGTTCGCGGCGGCAAGGATGTTCTGCCAGGGCGCCATCACGCCGAGGTCGATTACCTCGTAACCGTTGCACTGCAAAACCACGCCGACGATGTTCTTCCCGATGTCGTGAACGTCGCCCTTGACCGTGGCCATGACGATCTTGCCCTTGGACTGATCGGCCAGGCCCGAAGCTTCCTTCTCGGCTTCGATGAAAGGGATGAGGTGGGCCACGGCCTTTTTCATGACGCGGGCCGATTTCACCACCTGCGGCAGGAACATCTTGCCCGAACCGAACAGGTCGCCGACCACATTCATCCCGTCCATCAGCGGGCCTTCTATGACCTCGATCGGGCGCCCTCCCGATGCCGCAACCAGTTCGCGCGCCTCTTCCGTATCGGCGACGACATGGGCATCGATACCCTTTACCAGCGCATGTTCGAGGCGGCGCTTGACGTCCCAGCCGCGCCACTCCTCGGCCGCCTTTTCGTCCGCAGCGCTCTTGCCCTTGTAGCTCTCGGCAAGCTCGATCAGCCGCTCGGTCGCATCCGCGCGGCGCATCAGGATCACATCCTCGCACGCCTCGCGCAGGGTCGGGTCGATCTGGTCGTAAACGTCGAGCTGGCCCGCATTGACGATGGCCATGTCGAGCCCGGCGGGGATCGCGTGATAGAGAAACACCGAATGCATCGCGCGGCGCACCGTCTCGTTGCCGCGAAAGCTGAAGGAGAGGTTGGACAGGCCGCCCGACGTCTTGGCATGCGGGCAGCGCGCCTTGATCTCGGCCACCGCCTCGATGAAGTCGAGCCCGTAGCGGTCGTGCTCTTCGATACCCGTTGCAACGGCGAAGATATTGGGATCGAAGATGATGTCTTCGGGCGGGAAGCCGATACCTGTCAGAAGCTCGTAGGCGCGGGCGCAGATTTCCACCTTGCGCGCCTTGGTGTCGGCCTGCCCCGTCTCGTCGAAAGCCATGACCACGGCCGCCGCGCCAAAATCCATGCACTTCCGCGCATGGGCGAGGAATTCCTCTTCGCCTTCCTTCATGCTGATCGAATTGACGATGGGTTTGCCGGACACGCATTTCAGCCCGGCTTCGATCACGTCCCATTTGGAACTGTCGATCATCACCGGAACCCGCGCGATATCGGGTTCGGCGGCGATCAGCTTGAGGAAGGTCGTCATCGCCTTTTCGGCGTCGAGCAGGCCTTCGTCCATATTGACGTCGATTATCTGCGCGCCGTTTTCGACCTGATCGCGCGCGACTTCGACGGCGGTTTCGTAATCGTCCGCCATGATGAGCTTCTTGAACCGGGCGGAGCCGGTGACATTGGTGCGTTCCCCGATATTGACGAAACGGGCAGTGGAGAGATCGTTCATGGTGTCAGGTCCGCTCGATGGCGCGCGCCAGCACGACATCGTCATAAAGGATTCCGCCGACATCGAAACGGCGCGTGGCGATCTGCCGGAAACCCTGTTTGGTGTAGAAGGCGATCGCGCGATGATTGTCGTTCTTCACCCCGAGCAGCAGACGTTTTCGGCCCGCCGCCCCGGCCAGCGCCGCATCGAACAGCCGACGGGCGATCCCGCTGCCATGGAAGCGGGACAGGAGGTAGATCTTCTTGAGTTCGATATCGCCGTCGCGCGCGGCTTCGAGTTCGGGCTCGGTAAGCAGGGCGTAACCGATCGGCGCGCGGTCGATTTCCGCCAGCCATGCCCGCGCGCCCGCGGCCAGAAGGTCGCGCAGAAAACCGGGATCATGTGCCCGCTCGCAATGCGCCACCAGCGCATCGCCGCAGATCATTCCTGCGAAGGTCTCGAGAAAGGTCGCATCGGCGACCAGCGACAACCTGCCGGCGTCGTCGGCACAGGCTTCGCGGACCACCGCCCTCGTCGGATCGTGCGCCGTCATGCGGCAAGCGTAAAAGGTTCGAGGCCGGCAAGATGCATGTCGGGAGCGACCTTCGGCACCGCGCGCGGAGAGAGACCTTCGACGGCCGCGGCCATGGCCGCGATATGGGCGGGTGTCGAGCCGCAGCATCCGCCCAGAACATTCACACGGCCATTCTGCGCCCAGACTTTCGTCAGCGCGGCAGTGGTTTCCGGCACCTCGTCATATTCGCCGAGATCGTTCGGCAATCCCGCATTGGGATAGGCCATCAGCCAGGTATCCGCGATGTCGGACAGAAGCTGCACATGCGGCCGAAGCTGTTCCGCGCCGAAACTGCAATTGAGCCCGATCGTCAGCGGTTTCGCATGCCGCACCGTGTACCAGAACGCCTCGACCGTATGACCCGACAGATTACGCCCCGAAAGATCGGTGAGCGTCAACGAAATCATTAGTGGAATCTCGCGGCCGAGCTCGCGCTCGAGCTGCCTGATCGCCATGATCGCGGCCTTGCAATTAAGCGTATCGAACACCGTTTCGATCAGGATGAAATCGGCCCCGCCCTCAACCAGCGCGCGGCACTGTTCGACATAAACCTCCACGATCTCGTCGAAACTCACCTCGCGAAAACCCGGATCCTCGACATCGGGCGAAAGCGACAGCGTCTTGTTGGTCGGCCCCACCGCCCCGGCGACGAAGCGCGGCACACCGTCGGTGCGCGCGTCGACCGCATCGCGAATGATGCGCGCAGCCGCGACGTTGATTTCATGGACCAGCGCCTCGGCGCCGTAATCCGCCTGGCTGATCCGGTTGGCGTTGAAGGTGTTGGTTGCCAGAATATGCGCCCCGGCATCGATATAGCTATCGCAGATTTTGCGGATGACCTGCGGCTGCGTAAGATTGACGAGGTCGTTATTGCCCTTCTGGTCCTGCTCCAGCAAGATGCCGGCGGAATAATCCTCGGGCGAAAGTTTCGCGCGTTGGATCTCGGTTCCGTAAGGCCCGTCCTTGATGAGGATGCCCCGCTTCGCAGCGGATACGAAGTCTTCGCGCTTGGACATTGTCAGACCTTCGGGCGCAGGCCGAGCATATGGCAGATCGCATAGCTCAGCTCGGCGCGGTTGAGAGTGTAGAAATGGAATTGGCGCACCCCGCCCGCATAGAGGCGGCGGCACAATTCCGCGGCGATGGTCGCGCTGACCAGCTTGCGCGCTTCGGGCCGGTCGTCGAGGCCGTCGAACAGCCCTTCCATCCAGTGCGGAATGGCCGTGCCGCACAGGCCCGACATGCGCTGAACAGCGGCGAAGCTGAGCACCGGCATGATGCCGGGCACGATCTCGCCCGCGATCCCCGCTGCCGCAGCCTTGTCGCGAAATTCGAAGAAGCACTGCGGATCGAAGAAAAACTGGGTGATCGCGCGCGTGGCACCGGCATCGAACTTGGCCTTGAGATTATCGATATCGGCCTGCGCATCGGGGGAATCCGGGTGGACTTCGGGATAGGCGGCTACCGAGATTTCGAAGTCGGCGACCTTCTTGAGGCCAGCGATGAGTTCGACGGCATTGGCATAACCGCCTGGATGCGGCGTGTACTTGTTCGCGCCATCGGGCGGATCGCCCCGCAGGGCCACGATGTGACGAATACCTTCGTCCCAATAGTGGCGGGCGACCTCGTCGACTTGTTCGCGCGTGGCCTCGACGCACGTCAGATGCGCTGCGGCGGGGATGTGGGCTTCCTTCTGGATCCGCACGACCTGCTGGTGCGTGCGCTCGCGCGTGGACCCACCCGCGCCATAAGTGACGCTCGCGAAACGTGGCCCCAGAGGCGCCAGGGTTTCGACGCTGTGCCACAGCGTCTCGTTCATCCGCTCGTTCTTGGGCGGGAAGAATTCGAAGCTCACCTCGATATCGCCGGACAGGCCGGAAAACAGCGGCGTTTCGAGCGCGCGCTGGGCCTCGCGCATTTGGTCGATTGTCGGGCTCACGAGGCTGCTTTCCTGTTTTCGGCGCGCCGGTGCGCGATCCATATCTTGACCACCAGTTCTCCATTGCCGAGTGACGTCGGCGTCAGGGCATCGAAACCCGCTTCGCTCAGCAGGCTATCCATCTGACTGTCCTCGAAGCCGAGCCGGGCATGAGCATGCCGGTCGCGCAACTCTTCGCGCTGGTGCGCAGCAAAATCGACGATCGCGATCCGCCCCCCCGGCCGCGTCACGCGCGCTGCCTCGGCCAGCGCTGCTCCGGGATACTGGGCGAAATGCAGCACCTGATGGAACAGGGTAGTATCGAAACTGTCGGGCGCGAACGGCAGGGAGGAAAAATCGCCCTGCACCAGTTCGACCGTCTCGGTCGGCAGGTGCTGCAGCTTGGCGCGCGCGACACGCAGCATGGCCAGGCTCTTGTCGAGCGCCACGATACGCTCGGCACGCGCGGCAAACAGCTCCGCCATGCGCCCGGTACCGGTTCCGATGTCCAGCAAACGGCCGAGCGGACCATCGCCAAGCGCCTCGGCCAACGCACCTTCGACCGCTTCGTCGGAAGAATGGAGGCGACGCAGTTCGTCCCAATCATGCGCGTGTTCGCTGAAATAGGCCTGCGCCTCGCTCTCGCGATGGTGCCGGATTTCGGCAAGCTTGCGGCGATCGCGTTCGCACTCTTCGGCGAATTGGGCGTCGGCCCGCTCGGCTTCCACGAGCAATTCGGCGATCGCCGTGCAGAGCGGTGGCACCTCGACGGCGTTGGCGCAGGCCCGTAGGAAAACCCAACTGCCTTCGCGGCGCCTTTCGGCGAGGCCCGCATCGCACAGGATACCGATATGCCTTGAAACCCTGGGCTGGCTCTGGCCGAGCACTTGCGCGACCTCGCCAACGGCAAGCTCCATCGAGCCCAGCAGGCGCATGATCCTCAGACGCGTGGGGTCGGCAAGGGCACGGAAGATGGTTTCGGTTCGCATTCCAGGTGGAGATATAAAGGTATTTTTATATCTGTAAATCACAGCTCAGCTAAATCGACCCATAGAGATGCTTGGACAATAATCGTGCTCATCCAAACGGGATGTTTACCACTGCGTGCGATGCGGGGCTGTCATGCCCCGCCGCCGCTCCGATCACGCCGCCGAGCGCGAGCGTTTCGTCGAAGACTTGCTCGCCATCATGACGGTGGAGGAGAAAGTCGGTCAGCTCGTGTTGCAACGTCCACCCGTTGCAGGGGATTCGAGCCACGATCACCAGATACGCGATCAATTGCGGCGCGGACATCTGGGCGGCTTCGTCGGATGGGGGTTGTCGAGCGAATATGCCGCTTTCCAGCGGATCGCCGTGGAGGAAACCCGTCTGGGTATCCCCCTGTTCATCGCCGATGCCCCCGGACGCGGCGAGACAGCGGTATTGCCATCATCCTTCGCTTTCGCATCGAGCTGGGATTGCGAGCTGGCAGAGCGCTCGGCCCGCTTGATCGCCGGAGAGGCGCAGGCCGCCGGACGGAACTGGCTGTTGGGGCCGGATGTGTCGCTTTGCACGAGTGTTACCGACAGCGATCTGGCGGATTGCTGGGGATCGGTAGAATTGCTCGCCCGTCGGATGGCCGCGGCCTGGGTGCGTGGCTTCCAGTCGGAAGATGTGCGGGAACCGGGGCTGCTCGCCTGTCTTAGGCTGGACGATCCTTCCTGGACTGTCCGGCGCGATACGCGGCGAATGCGTGACAAGCTTCGCCTGATCGCCGGCGTCCTGCGCATCTCCGATCCGGGCAGTGTCGCGCTGGGGGCCATGGCGCATGGCTTTCCCGATCTCGCCGATGGCTCCCGCGAACACTCCCTGTCGATCGGTGAGCCCGGAGGCTATGAGGGGCTGGACCTTGCCGGATGGTCGAAGATCGCTGCGGCAGCCGGTCTCGAAATGGCGTCCGGACCATTCGAGGGGCTGCCTCACGGCGCGATGGTGGCAGCGATCGAAGACGGACGTATCGCGCCGTTCCAGATCGACGACGAGGTACGCAAGGTCATCGGGGCCAAATATGATCTCGGCCTGTTCAGCAGCGAGGGACTGGATCGGCACACCGACCGGGCGATAGAGGCGGAGGAAACCCGCGCGCTGGCACTGGACGCGGCGCGCCATGCCATCGTGTTGCTACGCCACGAGCCCGCTCTCCTGCCGCTGGGGATCGATTCGGGCGATATAGTTGTGGTTGGCCCGGCTGCTACCGATCGCGCGCTGCCGACCGGGTCCTCCGGCAGGGAGGGGGCCAGCCTGACGGACGGGTTCGATGCCTTGGGGATCGCTTATAAATATGTTCCCGGCCTGGCATTGCGCCAGGGTGGTTCCGATCCCGGCCGGTTGGCGCCCGCCGACCGAATGGCGATCGGCCTGGCGAGCGAAGCCGCGCGCAGATCGCAAACGGTGATTGCCGTGCTTGGCGCCATGGCAGAGTTGGGCGAGGCACAACGTAACCTGCTCGAGGGACTGCGCTCCGCCAATCGCAATACCATTCTGGTCACTCTCGGATCGCATCCGCTCGATCCGGACATACTGGGAAGTAAACTGTCATGCGTTCTTCATGCGGGGCAATTGGGCAGCATGTCCGGCCATGCCATCGCCGAAGTGCTGACCGGGGCATTCGCGCCGCGTGGGCGCCTGCCCGTTGCCTTGATCGACAATTCCCGCGAGGGTCTCCCGCTGGGTCATGGGCTGGGCTTTTCCCCGTTTCGCATCGAAGAGCCGAGAATAGAGCTTGGTCACAACCGTATCGTGGTGACCAGTATCCTGCACAATGTCGGCGAACGCGAAGGGATGGAGACGGTCCAACTCTATCTCCGGCGCCCCATCGATCGCGGCGCCGCCGAACGTACCCTGGTGGATTTCCAGCGAATATCTCTGGACGCCGGTAAGAGCTGCAATCTGATGTTCGAACTTGGCGGCAATCAGTTGGGCCACTTCGAGACCAACGGCAAATTCACCGTCGAGCCCGGAGCTTACGAAATCTCGGTGGGGCTCAGCGAACGTCGCGCCTTCTCGGAGCAGATTTCGGTGCCCCGCGCCGTTGTCGAAGCGATGAGCAGGGACCTCGCCTCCGAACCCCTCCCCGCCCTCTTCGGCAAGCTTCGCAGCGTCGGATAGCCAATGATCCGCCATGCTCGGCGCGGTCGCTTGCCATGAAAAGCGGGAGCGGAGGCCGGGCTGGACCGCAGGCGGCGACCTTCGTCTGAAGGCAAGCACGCCCGCCCCGGTTTGCAGCGCGTTTGCGGGGCGCTACAAGGTCGGCATGACACACTCGCCCTGGCATAGCCGTCTCGCCCTTGTTCTCGCGCTTTTGCTGCCGGTTTATTTTGCCGTGGCGGCGCTGGGCACCAAATTCGGCCTGTGGGGCTGGCGCACGGGCCTGATCACCCTGACGATACAGGCGGGACCGGTATTGCTCGGCATTGTCGCCCTGATCGCGCTGGTTTCGCTGATCGTCGTGCTGATCCGCCAACCACGGACCGGCTGGCTGCTGTCCCTGCTCGCGCTGCTGGTCCCGCTGGGTATCTTCGGCACGCTGGCCTATGTTCGCGGGCAGGCCGCCGATATCCCACCGATTCACGACGTCGCGACCGATGTCGATAACCCGCCGGCGTTCTCGCAAGTAACGCTGGATGCGCGAGCGACCAGCGACGCTAATCCGCTCAACGACTATACGACGCCGCTGGGCGAGCTGGAGATGTGGGCGAACAGCGAAGCCCCGCTCGCCAACCAGTCGCACGCGCAAGTGATTGCGCAGGCCTATCCCGACCTCGTGCCGCTGCCCACGGGTTCGGCAAGCACGGAAGACGTTATGGTCGCCGTGGCCGCATCCATGATGGAACTGGGCTTCCACGATGTCACTTCGGATATGGCCAACAGCCGCGTCGAAGGCGTCGCGGAAACCTTCTGGTTCGGGTTCAAGGACGACGTGGTTGCGCGGGTGTCCGACGGTCAGGTCGACTTCCGTTCGGTATCGCGTGTCGGCGTGAGCGACCTTGGTGCGAATGCGGCGCGGATCGCCAAGCTGCGCGAGGCGGTTGCCGCGCGGCTCAATCCCTGAACTGGATCACGGCTAGCGCACTGCGCTGGAACACGGTCAGCAGGCACAGCCCGGCATAGCCATAGGCGATCGGCACGAACCACGCCGGCAACAGAGCAAACGCGGTGAATACGGCGATGGTCTCGCCCCCTTCGGCCAGCCCGGTCGAATAGAAGAAACTCTTCTTCCCATGCGCTGTGGTCTCCGCGCCGCGCTCGGCAGCGATTACAGCAAAGGCGAGGAAGCTCACGCCCGTTAGAACGAAGCTAGCCACCAGCACCAGCGCCGCCTGCGTGTTCGCCGGGTCGAACAAGCCGAAGGCCAGCGGGATCGAGACGTAGAAAGCGAAGTCGGCGACGATGTCGAAGTAACCGCCCAGCGCCGTCGGCCCGTGGACGCGGGCGACGGCGCCATCGAGACCGTCGAAAAGGCGATTAACGAGGATGAGTGCGAGGCCGAGCGCAAACTGCCCGAAAGCGATCGCCGCCGCGCCGCCCAGCCCCAGCGCAAGTCCTGCGAATGTCAGAGTGTTCGCAGTTACGCCCCAGCCCGCCAGTATCCGGCCGAGCCGGTTGAGCGGCGGATCGATCAGCGGGCGCAATCTGGCATCGAACATCGCCTCCTCCTTCCTCTTTTCAGCCCCAGGTGATGAGCCCGATCCACGCGCCGGTCATCGCCGTGGCCATATTGCCCGCGATCCAACTGCGTATGCCGAGCCCGGCCACCTCGCCGCGCCGTTCCGGACATAGCGTGCCGATCGTCGAGACGAGCAGCCCAATGCTTGCAAGATTGGCCACGCCGCACAGCGCATAGGTCACGATCAGCAAACTGCGCGGCGCGAAGGTCCCATCGGGTAGTGCCGCAAGTTCGAGATAGGCGACATATTCGTTGAGGATCGCCTTGGTGCCCATCAGACTGCCCGCCGCCTGCGCCTCGCCCCAGGGCACCCCGATCAGCCACATCAGCGGCGCGAAAGCCCAGCCGAACAGGCGTTTCAGCGTCAGCGGGTCGCCATCGACCAGCGGCAGCAGCGCAAGCACCTGATCGGTCAGCGAAACCAGCGCGAAGACCACGATGATGACCGCAATGACCGCGAGGAACAGCTGCATGCCGTCCATCGTTCCCTTGATGATCGCATCGATGCTCGATTCGTATCGCAGCCCCGGCTCATTGCGCGCCGGCTCTTCGCTATCGGCGTCGTCCGCTTCCCCCGGCACCATCAGCTTCGCCACCAGCAAGGCCGCCGGCAGCGATATGAGCGAAGCGGAGATCATGTGTCCCACCGCGTCGGGCACGGTCCGCGACAGCGTCGTCGCGTAGAGAATCAGGATCGCACCGCTGATCGTGGCCATGGCAAGGACCATGACCTGGAACAGGTCGGCCCGGCTCATCCTGGCGAAATAGGCCCGCACCACCAGCGGGCTTTCTACCACGCCGAGGAACAGGTTCGACCCGCCCGACAGGCCGACGACACCGCTCACCTTGAGCGTGCGGCGCAGGAGATAGGACAGGCCATCGACCAGCCAGCGCAGCACGCCCCAATGCCACAGCAGCGCGGCAAGCGCGGAAAACACGATCACCAAAGGGAGGATCTGGAAGGCGATAACGACCGGCGCCTCGGCGCCTTCGCTGAGTTCGAACGGCAGCGGCGCGCCGCCGAGATACCCGAACATGTAGGACGAGCCATCCAGCGTGGCGCGTTCGATTGCCGCGACCGCATCGTTCGCCAAGGTCACGGCATCCCAGACGATCGGCACCCGCACGATCAGGAGCGCGAGGAAAACCTGCAGCGCAAGCGCGCCTGCGATCCAGCCCAGGGACGGACGCCCGGCACGGTTCTCAGACAATCCCCACGCGAGCAATACCAGCAAGGCAATGCCAGCAAGCCCGCGAAACTGGTCGAATACCTCCACGGGCTCCCCTCGCCGATCAGTCCTTGCGCTTCAACAGGCTGTCCAGCGCCAGCGTGTCATGTTCGCGAAAAGCGATCAGCGCAAGCGCCGCGCCAGCCACGGTGATCGAAGGGAAGAACAGCAGGTTGGCATCTTCGGGATTGGCGAAGAGATAGCGCCCGAACGGGTCGAGGAAGTGGCGCCAGATCGGAAAGGCACCGCCGACGAGAATGATCGCCGAGCCAATCAGCGAGTAGCGGCGCAAGAGGCCCAGCACGACCAGCACACCGATGACGACTTCAACGGTCGCGAAGGCGAGCTGGAAGGAATTGGCCGCACCGACACCGCCGTAATATTTTTCGGCCAGCTTGGTGCCCATGCCATCGCCCAGCAGCCGGACGCTGCCCCACAGGACGAGCAGCATACCGGTGCCAACACGCATGATGAGAAGGGAAATCCTGGAAAGCATGGGTTGTCTCCGTTGACCCGCGCGCGATGCTATCCGCGGCGCCAGGCGTGGTATTTCTCGACGAGGTTGAGCAAGCCTTCCGGCTTGTGCTTCTTCTTCCACTCGCCGGCGGCGAATTTGTTGGCTTCGGCCATGGTCGGATAGGAATGGATCGTGCCGAGGATCTTGCCCAGGCCGAGCTTGTGCTTCATCGCCAGCACATATTCGGCCAGCAGCTCACCGGCATGCGCCCCGACGATGGTCGCGCCGAGGATCGTGTCCTTGCCGGGAGGGGTGAGCACTTTGACGAAGCCCTTGGTCTCGCTTTCGGCAATCGCCCGGTCGAGATCGTCGAGATCGAAGCGGGTGACTTCGTAATCGATCCCCTGCTCTTTCGCCTCGCTCTCGTTGATGCCGACGCGCGCCACTTCGGGGTCAAGGAAGGTCACGGCGGGGATCACACGGTAATCCGCCTTGAAGCGCTTGAACTGTCCGAACAGCGCATTGACGCTGGCGAACCAGGCCTGGTGGCTGGCCACATGGGTGAGCTGAAACGGCCCTGCGACATCGCCAGCGGCGTAGATGTTCGGAAACTTCGTTGCGAGGAAATCGTCGGTGACGATGGTCCTGTCGGTGTCGATGCCGATATCCTCGAGGCCATAGCCCTTGAGCCGCGCGGCACGGCCGACAGCGACGATCAGCGTATCGAAGGGTATCGTGATGTCCGCGCCCTTGTGATCGGCGACAAGCTCGCCTTTACCGATGCGGGCCGCGCGGTGGCCGGTGAGTACCCGAACGCCCGATGCTTCCAGGGATGCCTTCGCAAGTGCCGAGACCTCGGTGTCTTCCCGGATGAGAACGCGATCTTCCATCTCGATCTGTGTTACCTGCGAACCCAGCCGGGCAAGCGCCTGTGAAAGTTCGCATCCGATAGGGCCGCTGCCGAGCACGACGACGCGCGCAGGTGGCTCATCCATCTGCGCAAAGGCATCCCACATGGTATCGCTGGTCAGAAAGCCGCTACCTTCCAGGCCATCGATCGGGGGTATGACGGGATCGGCGCCTGCGGCAATTACGATCGCCCGGGTCGTCAGGCGCTGCACGCCGCCATCCTTGCACGTTATCTCGACCCTCCACGGATCGACGATCTTCGCGTAACCCTCCACCACATCGACACCGAGGCCCTCATAGCGCTCGACGCTGTCGTTCGGCTCGATTGCCCTGATCGCGCCCATGACGCGTTCGATCGTCCGGTTGAAGGGGACCTTGGGTTCCGTCGGTTCCAGCCCGTAGCGGTCGGCACGGCGCATCTGCTCGGCGACCTTTGCGCTCTTGATCAGCGCCTTGGACGGAACACAGCCGGTATTGAGGCAATCGCCGCCCATTTTGTCAGCCTCGACCAGCGTGACCTTGGCCTTCACCGTGGCCGCGATCAGCGCGGAAACGAGCCCCGCCGATCCGGCGCCGATAACAACCAGATTGCGATCGAATCTCTTGGGTTTGTCAAAGCCCGCATAGACCTTGCGCCGCTTGATCCAGGCGATGATCGCCTTGGCGAACCACGGCGCGATGCCGAGCAGCGCGAAAGAGATCAGGACAGCGGGCGAGGCAATTCCGGCCGGACTATCGATCCGCGCGAGCTGGGTGCCCGCATTCACATAGACGATCGTGCCGAGCAGCATGCCGACCTGGCTGACCCAGGCATAGGTCCACGCCCGGATCCGCGTAAGACCCATCACCAAATTCACTACGAAAAAGGGGAACAGCGGGATCATGCGAATGGTGAAGAGGTAGAAGGCCCCATCCCGCTCGAGTCCCTGATTTACGGCTTTCAACCGCTCGCCGAAGCGCGCCTCGATTGTGTCGCGCAGCACATAGCGCGAGGCGAGGAAGGCCAGCGTGGCGCCCAGCGTCGAGGCGAAGGAGACCACGATTGTCCCGACCAACACGCCGAACATCGCGCCTGCCGCCAGCGTCATCACTGCCGCGCCCGGAAGCGAGGCCGCCGTAACCGCAACATAGACCAGGAAGAACAAGGCGATCACCTGCGCCGGATTGCGCGCGTAGTAACCGCCGACGTCATCCGCGACCTGCTTGACGCCCTCGACTGTCAAATAGTCGCCGAGACCGAAGGCGAAATAGGCCGCGATCAGCGCCGCAAGAATCAGAATGATGAGGAGTTTCTTCATGGATTCCTTCTGTCGATCGCCTGTTCGTGCGCCGCTACCTGCCGGTTACACTCTCCCGCTCAGCTTGGCGAAAGATGCGATCCAGCGCGTGTCTATCCAGCGCTTGAGCCATCCCGCCCAGCGGCCATGGGCGGCGAATATGCCGTAGCTGGCTATCGCTTTTCCGTCAGCGGTGGAGACAAGGTAGAGACTGGCAGGCCGGGGCCTGTAACTGCGCATCGCACCGCCGCCGCCCAGCAATCGGCGCAGATTGGAGGCGAGCACGGGGCCGCTATGCACCGCATGGACCCCCGAACGGGGCACCATTCTGTCCTGTCGCATGGCGATGTCGCCCGCTGCCAGAATATGCGGGTGGGACACAGATCGCTGATGGCGATCGACGGCGATGAAGCCGCCCCGGCTCACGGCAAGCCCGCCCCTGCCGGGCCATGCCGGGGCAGCCCCGCCGAGCGATGCAATGAGAAAGTCGACCGGTTCGAGCGTGCGCATCCCGGCAACAAGGCACCCCGCCTCCAAGCGCGCATCCTGTTCGACGAGGGCAATGTCATCGTGCCGCAGCGCGCGCTCGGCCAGCGCCTTCGCGCGGCGGGAAAAGCCATCGAGCAGGCCCGCTTCGCCTGTGACGAGAGTCACGCGCGTGCCACGATCCTCGAAGCGGCGACGCACGGCGAAGGCCAGCTCCACGCCTCCGGCACCGCCCCCGATCACTGCAATATGGTTGCGCTCCGAACCCGCTCCTTCGCACTTTTCGGACAGGCGCGAGATGAAACTTGCAATCGGCCGAACGTCGAGCAGGCGCGGGTCTTCGCCCAGCACTTCCCGCGCCCGCGCAACGGCGCCGATATCGATCGAGCAATAGTCGAATGCGATGCGGCTACCTTTCTCCGTTTCGATCGAGCGATGCGAAGGGTCGATCGCCGTGCATCGGTCGAGCACCAGCTCCGCTCCGGCCCGCTTCGCCAACGCGGCGAGGTCGATGGTTCCCTCGTCGATCGCATATTCGCCCGCAACGGTTCCCGGGATCATGCCCGAATAGCGTGCATGGCGGTGCGGAGTGACCAGAATGGTCCTGCCGCGCGGGCTGCCATGCTTTACCCAGTCAGCCAGCACACCGAGATGCGCATGCCCGCCCCCGACGAGCAGCAGAACTGGTCCGGTCTTCCGCATCGACACCGGACGTGTCCGGCAGCCAAAGAGATGTCAATCGCGTTGAGACACTGGCCGGTGCAACCCCGAGGCACCGAAACTAAGCCAATTGAAGGCTTGCGCGCTTGCGAGCCTCGTCGGCGATCACCTGCGCGACTTCGGCGTACAGATCGGCATAGGCCGCGCTGGGGCGCCAGGCTGCGGCGAGGCTGCGATACTCCGCCCAGCCGTCCGGTTCGGCAATGCGCACCATATCCAGCCCACCCGCATCCGAGCGAATGTAGAGTTCGGGAAGGATCGCCAGCCCGACACCGGAACCGACCATCTGTTGCAAGGCATCGAGACTCGTGCCCTCGTAATCCGACAGCACCGAGGCTCCCAATTTGTCGCAAATGTCCATGAGCTGGCGATGATAGTGATGCCGGTGATCGAGCGTGAGAAAGGTCCGACCGCGGAAGTCTTCGTGCACGAGCGAGGTCTTGGCATGCAGCGGGTCGTCGGGTGGCGCGACGATCCGCAGCGGTTCGCGGAACAGTGGTTCGACCTGCAGCCCGCGTCCGGCGATCGGCAGGGGGGACAGTATCATGTCGAGTTCGCCCGCCTCGAGCGCGGCGTGCTGCGCGGTCGGAATACCTTCGCGCATGAACAGGCGTAGGTCGGGATAGCGTTCGTGTAGAATCTTGATGACGGCAGGCAAGAGATAAGGCCCGATCGTCGGACTGACGCCGAAGCGGATCGAACCGGCGGGCTTTGCGGCGACGTGATCCGCGGCATCGCGAAAATCGCGGGCGGCGGCGATCACACTACGCGCCCCGGCGACCAGATCGCGCCCGGCGGGTGTCAGTTGCATGCCTTTGGGGACCCGTTCGAACAGGCGCAGGCCCAGCCTATCCTCGAGCGCACGCAATTGCTGGCTCAAGGCGGGCTGGGTGAGGCCAAGGCCCCGCGCAGCTTCACCCATATTACCGGTTTCTGCCAATCTGACGAAGATTTCGAACTGTCTGAGCGTAGGCACGCACCCCCATTAGCATATCTTATTGGCTAAGGAATGGGATTTGAATTAGATTATCACACCGCTTTCACGCATATCCCTGTCCAAGACAATGGAGAGCAGCATGACTCGCAAGTCACCCGATGAAAAGATCATGATACCTTACCTGCGCAAGCTCACGCGTGAGCATCGCCAGCTGAACCGCCTGATCGATACCACGAAATCGGCGATTGCGCGCGACGAGCTGAAGGCGCTGAAGCGACTGCGTCTGCGCCTCAAGGACAAGATCGTCGCTCTCCAGCGGCATTACTACGGGCGCGGCCTTACAGGCTGACCCATGGGGCGACGGTCGGAACCCCCATCCCCATCCTCCCCCCTCCGGTCGTCGCCCCATTAACCCATGACCCAGCCAACCCCCACCGAGCGTCTCCGCGCCTTCATCTCCAGCGAAAGCGCAGGCGGCATCATGCTGATCGTGGCCGCCACGATCGCGCTGGCCATCGCCAATTCGTCTCTCCTCTCCCAGTATCAGGGTTTTCTCGCCACTCCGGTGAATTTCACCGCCGGTGATCTGGTTACGATCGACAAGCCCTTGGTGCTGTGGATCAACGACGGCCTGATGGCTCTGTTCTTCTTCCTGATCGGGCTCGAAGTTAAACGCGAAATCGTCACCGGGCAGCTACGCAATTGGAAGCAGGCCTCGTTGCCCGTGTATGCCGCGATTGGCGGCATGGCGGTCCCGGCTCTGGTTTTCGTCGCCATCAATGCCGGATCGCCCGAAAACATCCGTGGATGGGCCATCCCGGCCGCGACCGATATCGCCTTCGCCCTGGGCCTGCTCGCCCTACTTGGCAGCCGTGTGCCGGTAGCTCTCAAGGCATTGCTGCTCGCCATCGCGATCATCGACGATATCGGTGCGATCGCCATTATCGCCCTGTTCTACACAGAGAACATGAACCTTTCCGCACTGGCGCTCGCGCTCGTTCCGGCGGCCGGAATGCTGCTGCTCAACCGCTTCGGCGTTGCGCGAACCATCCCCTATTTCCTGCTCGGCGCCTTCCTGTGGATCTGCGTTCTCAAGTCCGGCGTCCACGCGACGCTGGCGGGCGTGGTAACGGCGATGTTCGTCCCCATCGCGACCGGCGAGGAACGCCCGCTCGAGCGGCTGGAACATGCACTCCACCCCTGGGTCGCATTCCTGGTGCTGCCGATCTTCGCATTCGCCAATGCAGGCGTATCCTTTGCCGGGGCCGGGCTCGAAGCGCTCCTCGCGCCGCTCTCGCTCGGCATTGCCGCAGGTCTCGTCGTGGGCAAGCAGATCGGTATCTTCGGTGCCTGCTGGATCGCGGCCAAGACCGGAATGGCTACATTGCCGCCGGAAGTGACCTGGAGGCATGTCTATGGCCTGTCATGCCTGGCCGGTATCGGCTTCACCATGAGCCTGTTCATCGGCGGTCTCGCTTTCGTCGATTCGACTCAGGTCGATGCCGTGAAAATGGGTGTATTGTCCGGATCGCTGGTTTCGGCGCTGATCGGCATGACCGTACTGGCCGGCACGCCTCGGGCCGGTCGCATCATCGGCAAAGACGCCCTCCATGCTTGATCTCTTCATGGCCGACTGGCTCGGCACGCCGGTCTGGTTCTGGACGGCTTTCCTCGGCATCGTCATCGCCCTGACAGCGTTCGATCTGGGCATCCTGCACAAGGAAGATCGCGAACTAGGCATCGGCGAGAGCCTCAAGCTTTCGGCCTTCTATATCGGGGTGGCGCTGCTTTTCGGCGTGTGGGTCTGGTTCGAGCGTGGTGATACGGCTGGCATGCAGTATTTCACGGGTTTCTTCATCGAAAAGGCTTTGTCGATCGACAATGTCTTCGTGATCAGCCTGATCTTCACCTACTTCGCGATTCCCGCAAAATACCAATATCGCGCGCTGCTGTGGGGCATCCTGGCGGTGATCGTGCTGCGCGGCTTGATGATCGCGGGCGGCGCCGCCTTGCTGGCCGAAGCCTATTGGGTGCTCTATATATTCGCTGCTTTCCTCATCTTCACCGGCATCAAGATGTTCTTCGCCGGGGATCAGCCCATGGACGTGGGCAACAATCCGGTAGTCCGCTGGATCAGCCGCCACATGCGCGTGACGCCCGAACTTCATGGGCAGAAATTTCTGGTGAGGGTGCGCGACGAAAAAACGGGACGCATGGTTCGCGCCGCAACCCCGCTGCTGCTGGCATTGGTGGTGATCAATCTGGCTGATCTGGTCTTCGCGGTCGACAGCGTTCCCGCAATCTTCGCGATCACGACCGATACCTTCATCGTCTATACCTCGAATATTTTCGCGATCCTCGGCTTGCGGGCGCTCTACTTCGCGCTCGCCGCGATGGTTCACCGCTTCCACTACCTGAAATACGCGTTGGCAGCCGTGCTGGTGTTCATCGGCAGCAAAATCTTCGTCGCCGACTTCCTCCTCGGCGGAGAGAAGTTCCCCGCCTGGGTCAGCCTCGGTGTGACCGCCGCCCTGATCGCTGCCGGTGTGCTCTATTCGCTATGGAAGACACGCGGCGGCGAGGAAGAGGACTGGCCGAAGGAAGGCGAAGGTCTGGCGCCGCTCAAAGACAGGTGACCGCCAGACTGTTCAGGCCGCCGCCGGTGAGATGATCGACCGGCGGCTGCCCCGCGCTAGAAAGAGTATTTGGTCGACACCTGGATTTTCTGAAGATTGCCCGAAAGCCCGTTTTCGAGCGAGCGCTCCGCATACATATATTCGATGCCGATATCGACCGGACGCACAGGGGAGAAGATCAGGTTCGCGAGCACGTTCCAGCTCTCGTCGGTCACCGTTCCGCCGGTCAGCAAGACGGGATTGTCGGCCTTGAAATAGGAACCGGCAATCGTCGAACGCCACTTGTCCGACCATACATGCCGATAGGCGGCAAACCCCGAATAGGTGAAGATCGGGTCGAGATCGCCATCGAGGTCCAATGCGGCGTCGTTGACGATATTCAGCCCGATATACCGCCCGAGCCCATCGCCGACGGTGCCCATGAAGCGCAGGTCGTCCTTGTCGCCAAGCTTGACCTTGCCCGACAGGCTGACCCCATAGCCCAGAGCGCTGTCGGTGCCGGTGCCGAAATCATCGTCGGTAATCCGCAGATTGCGGACGATCCCGGCAGCGCTGAACGAGCCCCAGTCACGCGCGAGATTATAGCGGAGCACGAAATCGGGGAGCGTATCGTCGCCCGCCAGCACGCGCGCACCCCCTGGCGCGGTCACAGTGGTTTCGGCCTGCTCCGCTGCGATCATGAGGCCGCCCCTGGTGTATCGGATCATCGGTTGGCGCTCGAACACCGTGCCCGGCGTGGTTCCGACGAAATCCAGGCTCTCGGGCAGCGCGCCGACGTTCTGGAAGGTCGACCAGGTCTGGCCGAAAAGCCAGTTGTCGTAGGTTATGAACGCCTGTCGCAGGCGCGGCTGGTAGCTGTTCGACACGCGCTCGTCGCCACCCGGTGTAACCATGAAATCGAGTTCGATCTGCGAATTGAGTTCGTGCCCGTTGCCAACATCGGTGGCGGTCTTGAAGATCAGGCGCGATTGCCGCGCGCTGAAATCGCTATCCCATCCCGACGCAGGGCCGCCCACCGGAATAGCCCCGGGAATGAGGAAATCGCGCACGATACTGCCCGTGCCGACCTGCCCGCCACTGGTGCGCTGCGAGATCGCATCGAGCTTGACATAGCCCGCATAGGCGATGGTGGTGTTCCCGACGCGAAAGCCCTTGTCTTCCTGTTTCTTCGGCTCGTCGATCTGCGCGGCAAGCTGCACCTGGCGTTCCTGCAAGGCGCGCGTTTCGGCGAGTGCCTGTTCGGTCGCGGCGAGCGTTTCGGCCTGGCGGGCATCCATTCGCCCTTGTTCGGCATCCATCCGTTCGAGCAGGCTTGCGACCAGCGCCTCCAGCCGGTCGAGGCGCTCCTCGATCCCTGCATCCTGAGCCGCCGCCGGCGTTGCTGTAAGACACGTCGCGGCAAGCAGTGCCGCACGGGTGTGTTTTCCGATATCCTTCAGTGCCATATCCCAACCTCCCTCGCTTCTATTTTGTCGCGAGTATGCGGTGCCCGGCACTGGCCGGGAATGGGCAGATGGTCGTAAGACCTTCGTCTGAAAGCGCGCATGGGGGCGGAGTGCTATTGAACAGGATGAAGGGAGATCATCGATGCTCGATTCCGTCCAGCGCCTAGAAACCAACCATGAAACCCACTGCACCCGGAAGAGTACGAGGAACTGTACCGGCGATCGGTCGAGCAGCCCGACGAATTCTGGCTCGACCAGGCGAAACGCCTCGATTGGTCGGCCTTTCCCACCAAGGCGGGCGAATGGTCCTTCGATCCGGTCCACATCGCCTGGTTCGCCGATGGCGAGCTCAACCTGTGCCACAATGCGGTGGACCGGCACCTGGAGACGCTTGGAGATCGGGCCGCGCTGATATTCGAGCCGGACGATCCCGCCTCCCCAGGCCGCACGCTGACCTATCGGGAATTGCACCGCGAGGTGGTCGCCATGGCCAATGCGCTCAAGGCTATCGGCGTCGGCAAGGGCGATCGCGTGACGATTTACATGCCGATGATCGTGGAAGGCGTGCTCGCCATGCTCGCCTGTGCGCGTCTCGGCGCGATCCATTCGGTGGTATTCGGCGGCTTCTCGCCCGAAGCACTCGCCGGACGCATCGAAGGCTGCGGCAGCCGTTTCGTGGTCACCGCCGACGAGGGCCTTCGCGGTGGCAAGCACATTCCGCTCAAGGCGAATGTCGACGCCGCTCTGGCCGAACCCGATCACGATACGCCGCTCGACGGGATGCTGGTGGTTCGCCACACGGGCGCGGAGATCGACATGACAGCGGGCCGCGACCACTGGTATCACGAGGTGGCAAACGATGCCGAATGCCCCTGCGAACCGATGAAAGCGGAAGATCCGCTCTTCATCCTCTACACCTCGGGATCGACCGGCAAGCCGAAGGGCGTGGTGCACACGACAGGCGGCTATGGCGTCTGGACCGCCACCACCTTCCACTACATCTTCGATTATCAGCCCGGTGAGGTGTTCTGGTGCACGGCGGATATCGGGTGGGTCACCGGCCACAGCTATATCACCTACGGCCCCCTGTTCAACGGGGCGACACAGGTGATCTTCGAGGGCATACCCAGCTATCCCGACCATTCGCGGTTCTGGCAGACGGTGGAAAAGCACAAGGTCAACATTCTCTATACCGCGCCAACCGCGATCCGCGCTCTGATGCGCGAAGGCGATGCGTTCGTAACCGCGCATGATCGCTCCTCGATACGGCTGCTCGGCACAGTCGGGGAACCGATCAATCCCGAGGCATGGCGCTGGTATTTCGATGTCGTGGGGGAAAAGCGCTGCCCGATCATCGATACCTGGTGGCAGACCGAAACAGGCGCCTGCATGATCACGACCCTGCCTTCGGCGCATGATATGAAGCCGGGCAGCGCGGGTCGGCCCTTCTTCGGTGTACGCCCTCAACTGGTCGACCACGAAGGCGAGGTTCTGGACGGGGCGACCGAGGGGAATCTGTGTATCACGCATAGCTGGCCCGGTCAGGCGCGCACGGTCTATGGCGACCATGGCCGCTTCGAACAGACCTATTTCAGCACCTATAAGGGCAAATATTTCACCGGGGACGGCTGCCGCCGCGACGAGGACGAATATTACTGGATCACCGGCCGCGTCGACGATGTCATCAACGTGTCGGGCCACCGCATGGGCACCGCCGAAGTCG
The DNA here is from genome assembly GCF_003355455.1 of Erythrobacter aureus. Taxonomy (NCBI): domain Bacteria; kingdom Pseudomonadati; phylum Pseudomonadota; class Alphaproteobacteria; order Sphingomonadales; family Erythrobacteraceae; genus Erythrobacter; species Erythrobacter aureus. Next base: position 933,890 of record NZ_CP031357.1, on the reverse strand, counting down.
AAAGCGCGCTGGTTCTGCACCCCAAGGTCGCCGAAGCCGCGGTGGTCGGATATCCGCACGATATCAAGGGACAGGGTATATACTGCTACGTCACGCTCAACGCGGGCGAGGAAGGCGGCGATGCGCTCTATTCCGAACTACGCGGGCATGTGCGCAGCGAAATCGGGCCGATCGCGTCGCCGGACCATATCCAGTTCACGGACGGGCTGCCCAAGACCCGCAGCGGCAAGATCATGCGCCGGATTCTGCGCAAGATCGCGGAGGACGATTACGGCACATTGGGGGATACATCGACGCTCGCCGACCCCAGCCTGGTTGATCGATTGATCGAAGGCAGGCACAACAACTGAGTTTATGGCCCAACGCATCATCATCGCCGATGACCATCCGCTGTTCCGCACGGCATTGACTCATGCGGTAACAAAGGTTTGGCCAGATGCGACGATCGTGGAGGCATCGAGCGCGAGCGAGGCGCGGCGCGAAGTCGAGGCCGGGGCCGAAGCACTGTTGCTCGACCTGCATATGGAGGATTCCAACGGGCTTACCGCCTTGATGGATTTCCGGCAGGACTTTCCCGCCCTGCCGGTGGCGATCATTTCGGCGAGCGAGGAACCGCGCGTCTATGCGGCTGCGAATCAGTTGGGCGCAGCCGCGTTCATTCCCAAGTCGGCCAGCCTGGATCGAATACGCGAAGCACTCGCCTGCGTACGCGAAGGGGATCCCTGGTTTCCGCCGAACGATGCCGAAACCGATGACGATCTGGCGAAGATCGCCAGCCTTACCCCCGCGCAAAGGCGTATTCTCGGTCAGCTCAGCGAAGGGCTGTTGAACAAGCAGATCGCCTATGAGCTGGATATCAGCGAAGCGACGGTGAAGGCCCACATCACCGCCATTTTCCGCAAGCTTGGCGTGGTCAACCGGACCCAGGCGGTGCTGATGGCCGCCAAATTGGATGTCGATCAGGAAAAGGCCGAACCCGCTTCGGACTGACCTGTGGCCGAACGGCGGGCCACGCAATCGGAAATCAGCGCGCGCAAGGCTGCGGGCGAGGACGGCTTGAGCAGGCGATTGGCCCCCATGCGCGCGGCGGCCTGCCCCGTCTCCTCACCCGCCTCGGCGGTCAGCAGGATGGCCGGTGGGCGCGCGTTCCAGACCTTGCACAAGTCTTCAAAGACACCATCGCCGCGGTCGCGGCCATCGAGACGGAAATCCATGATGACCACATCGGGCGCGGTAGGCGCAACCGCCAGCGCCTCCTGCTTGCCCGATGCGCAGACAACCCGAAGGCCCCATTTGCCGAGCAATGCAGCGGTTGCGCTGAGTGCGGAAGGATCGTTGTCGACAACTAGAACCTTCGCGTCGAGCAAAGTCGATGCCCGTCGCATCCGTTCGGGCGCGGCGCGCGCGCCTCGGCGCAAAACGGGCAACCGCACGGCGAACCGGCTGCCCGATCCCCGGACCGACCGGGTAACCACTTCGGCCTGGAGCAGGGATGCGATACGCCTGACAATGGCCAGGCCCAAACCCAGGCCTTCCCGATCGCCGGACTCTCCCCGCTGGAATTCGCCGAACAGGCGCTCGACATCGTCTTCCGCAATGCCCGGCCCGGTGTCGTAGACACATAGTTCCACCTCCTCGCCAGAGCGCCGCACACCCAGAAGAACACCCCCCTTGCGCGTATAGCGGATGGCATTGCTGGTGAGATTGCGCACCACGCTGGTCAGCAGCCCGCGATCGGTCGTCACCCAGGCGCTGGTATGCACGCGCCGCAGATCGAGGCCCTTGTCGCGTGCCTGGACCGCGAATTCGCGTTCCATTTCGTCGAGAATGTCATTGAGCGCCACGGGTTCGGGCCGCGGCTTGATGCCGCCCCCATCGAGCTTCGAAATATCCAGCAAGGTGCGAATGACGCGATCGGCGGAACTGATCGAGCCATCGAGATCCCGCACGAGCCGGACGAGCTGATCGCGTCCGCGCACCTCTTCGCCCAGCGCGGACGCGAACAGACGTGCGGCGTTGAGCGGCTGAATCAGGTCGTGGCTGGCCGCCGCAAGGAAGCGGGTCTTGGAGCGGGTCGCCGCTTCCAGGGCGGCGTTCGCTTCGCTCAACTGGCGCGTCCGGTCCGCAACCTTCTGTTCCAGCGCCTGTTCGGCTCGGCGATCGGCCGTGATATCGCTGTAACTGGTCACATACCCGCCGCCCGGTGCCGGATTGCCGACGATGCGCATGATCCGCCCGTCGGGTTGTTCCCGCTCGAGACGATGCTGGCGGCCTGCGCGCATGTGGTCGAGGCGCCGGGCAACCTGCTCCTCGATCTCCTCTTCGGGCATCCCGCTCTGCTGCAGATTGTACCGAATGAGGTCGGCGATTGAGGTGCCGACGCTGGCCAGATGATCGGGCAAGGCGAACATTTCCTGATACCGGCTGTTCCAGGCGACCAGCTTCATCTCCGCATCGACCAGCGCCACTCCCTGATCGATGTTCTCGATCGCCAGTCGTAACAGATCGCCGCTGAAGGTCAGGCGGCGGTTCGTTTCGTCGAACATCGCCACGACCTGTTCGAGCGGCACGGGGTCGCCTTGCGACCAACTGGTCATCAACATGCGGGCCGAAGAGCTGCCGACCACGCCGGCGATAAGCCGTTCGGCCATGCTCAAGATTTCCGGGCTCGCCGGATCGCTGTCGCGCAGGCCGCTGCCCATCGCCTCGAGCGAAGCCCGCGCGCGTCTCTTTCCGACGAATTGGGCGAGCAGCAAGCGAATATCGGCGATCCGCTTGGCGGTTGTGAAGGCGGGCCTCCCACCTGGCGCGGCAGCCCCGACGAAGGTCGCCGCCTGTGCCGCATCGACCAGCGTCTCCCGTCCGACGGCAGAGCCGAACCAGAAGGCCGCGATATTCGCGCCCAGGCTGAGGATAACGCCCGACACCAACATGTCAGGATGGATCGAGAAGATGGGAGCCTGACCGGTCGCCGCAGGGTAGATCAGCAGGACCAGCCAGCAGGTGAACCCCGCCGCGAGACCGGAAACCATGCCGACCTTGTTGCCGTGGCGGTTGGTCATGCCGATCACCAGCCCGGGGGCGAACTGGGACGCGGCGGCAAAGGCCAGCGTGCCAAGTCCGGCCAGATTGGCCGCTGCTCCGAACCCCAGATAGAAGAGATAGGCGAAGAACAGAAGGCCGGCGATGACCAGGCGCCGGACCATGAGCAGTCGCGCGGCAAGACGGGTGCGATCGCCGCTGCCGGTCAGTTCGCGCCTGAACAGCAGCGGCGAAATCAGATCGTTGGTAATCATGGTCGACAGGGCGACACTGGCGACGACGATCATCCCGGTGGAAGCGGAAAAGCCGCCGATGAACACCAGCAGCGCAAGGGCATCGCTGCCAGCGGCAAGCGGCAGAGCCATCACGATCATGTCCGCATTGGTCGATTGCGGCAGGACCGAAAGTCCGGCCAGCACGATCGGCACGATGACCAGCGACGTGACGACCAGATAGGCGGGAAACAGCCAGCGCATGGTGGGTGTCGCCCGATCGGTCTGCGCCTCGACGAATGCCATGTGGAATTGGCGCGGCAGGCACAATGCCGCACATGCCGACGTAAGGGTAAGGATCGCAAAACGGGCATCGAGCTGCAAGGCGGAGAACGGCGACACCACCTGAGTGAAGCCTTGCGGCGCGCCCGTCAGCAAAACCACCGCAAAGGCGGCAAGCGCAACCAGCGCGACAAGCTTCACCACCGATTCAACCGCGATAGTGATCACGAGACCGTTGTTGTCGCCTGACCGGTCACCGCGACGCGAGCCGAAGAGAATCGCGAACAACGCCATGCTGCCCGCCACCAGAAGGACCAGCTCGTCGGTCGTGACACTGGCTTCAAGGCCCGGATCGAGGGCGAGCAGAGAGCTGCCCACCGATTGCAACTGCAACGCCATATAGGGCAGCGAACCGACCGTTGCGATCAGGCTCACCAGCGCGGCGACCACGGCGCTCTTGCCGTAGCGGGCGGAAAGAAAGTCGGCGATAGAGGTGGAATGCTGCGCCTTGGCCTGCGCCAGGATACGGCGCACCAGGCCGAACCCCAGCGTGAACACCAGAACCGGCCCGAGATAGATCGAAAGATAGTGCCACCCGGCAGTGGCCGCAGTGCCCACGCCGCCGAAGAAAGTCCAACTGGTGCAATAGACCGCAAGGCTCAGCCCATAGACCCAGTCGCGCTGGCGTGGCGGCAGCGTCTTGCCCGCATCGGCTGCGCGGTCCTGGCGCGCCGCCAGCCAGAACAGGCCAACAAGATAAAGCGTCGCGGCAGCGATCGCCGTCCCGAACAGCATGGCCGATTGCCCTCCCGCAAACAGACTATCCCAGTCGCCGCGCAATGCAAGGAAGGGGGCGGCACCGTGAAGTGCCGCCCCCTCCTTTCACTCCGGCCCGAGCCTAGTGCGCGTGGGCATCACCCGCACCGCGCGGGACGCGGATCGAATCCACCAGCTTGCGGATTTCCATCGGCGGGCTCGCCGTTACCTTCGACACCGCGATCGCGACGGCGAAGTTGAGCACCATGCCGACCACGCCGATCCCCTCGGGCGACACGCCGAAGAGCCAGTTCTCCGCCACATTCGCCGCCGGGTTCGCCAGCTTGAAGTAGAAGATGTAGCCGAAGGTGAAGGCCAGACCCGTCACCATGCCCGCGATCGCCCCTTCCTTGTTCATGGATTTCGAGAAAATGCCCATGAAGATGGCCGGGAACAGGCTGGCCGCGGCCAGGCCGAAGGCGAAGGCGACCACCTGCGCCACCCATCCGGGCGGATAGATGCCGAGATAACCCGCGACCACGATCGCTGCCGTCGCCGCGATACGCGCGGCGCGCAACTCGCCCTTTTCCGAAATGTTCGGCTTGAAGGTCGATTTGAGCAGATCGTGACTGACCGAGCTCGATATCACCAGCAACAGCCCCGCTGCCGTGGACAAGGCCGCCGCAAGGCCGCCCGCCGCGACAAGCGCGATCACCCAGCCCGGCAGATTCCCGATTTCCGGATTGGCCAGCACCATGATGTCGCGATCGACATAGACCTCGTTCTCGCTGGTCATGTCGGGTTCGTTGTTGAGCGCGCGTTGACCCGCAGCCGCCGTCGTTTCGGCATAGCTGGGAGCTCCGATGATCGAATCTCCGCTGCGATACTGCATCACACCGTCTTCGTTCTTGTCGTAGAAGGCGATCAGATCGTTGCGTTCCCAGTTCTTGAACCAGCCAGGCGCTTCGGAATAACTCGTCTCGTTCACCGTATCGATGAAGTTGAGGCGGGCGAAGGCACCCACTGCCGGAGCGGTGGTGTAAAGCAGCGCGATGAACACCAGTGCCCAGCCGGCCGATTTGCGGGCGTCGGATGCCTTGGGCACGGTGAAGAACCGCACGATCACATGCGGGAGGCCCGCCGTGCCGACCATCAGCGCCAGCGTGATGCAGAACACATCGATCATGCTCTTCGAGCCGTCGGTATATTGCCCGAAGCCGAGATCGGTGAGCACCAGATTGAGTTTCTGCAACACATACAGACCGGAGCCGTCATTCACCGTCGAACCCAGCCCGATCTGCGGGATGGGATTGCCGGTTATCATGAAGCTCAGGAAGAAGGCCGGAACCATATAGGCGAAGATCAGCACGCAATATTGCGCGACCTGCGTGTAGGTGATGCCTTTCATCCCGCCGAGCACGGCATAAACGAAGACAATCGCCATGCCGATGATGACGCCCAGCGTGATCGGTACGTCGAGAAAGCGGCTGAAGACGATCCCCACACCGCGCATCTGACCCGCGATGTAAGTGAAGCTGATGAAAATCAGGCAAATCACCGCCACCACGCGCGCAGCCTTGGAATAGTACCGCGTGCCGATGAAATCGGGCACGGTGAACTGGCCGAACTTGCGCAGATAGGGCGCCAGCAGCAGCGCCAGCAGCACATAGCCGCCGGTCCAGCCCATCAGATAGACGCTCGCGTCATAGCCGAGGAAAGCGATAAGCCCCGCCATCGAAATGAAGCTGGCGGCGCTCATCCAGTCGGCCGCCGTGGCCATGCCGTTGACGACCGGGTTCACCCCGCCACCGGCAACGTAGAATTCCTTCGTCGACCCGGCACGCGACCAGATCGCGATGCCGATATACAGCGCGAAGCTGAGGCCGACGAAGATATAGATCAGGGTCTGTGTATCCATGATCGCCTCCTCAATCGTCGAGATCGTATTTGCGCTCGAGCTTCTTCATCCGGACGACGTAGAAGACGATGAGTGCGATGAAGATGTAGATCGAGCCCTGCTGGGCGAACCAGAAGCCGAGCGGGTATCCGCCGAGCATGAACTGGTCGAGCCAGTCGCGCAGCAGGATGCCCGCGCCGAACGAGCAGGCGAACCAGATCGCCATCAGACTGACCAGCAACCGGATATTGTCACGCCAGTAGGCACCCTCCGCCTCGCTGGTTTCGTGGACTTCGCTTTCGTCGGCCATCGCCTCCCCCTTCCATATTGTTTTCGCACGCCCGCAGATTCGGGACCGTCGCGCAAGCAGGCTATGGGCATGGTCGTGCAAGCACGAGCGCGACATAAGTCTAATGAAGCGGGCGGCTACCAGGTCTCAAGCGAACCGAGGCGAGGCACGGGCGCCATTCGGGTGAGCTGTGCGAGGAACAGTTCTGCCGCCGCCAGGGCATCGGACAGCGCATCATGTTGTTGATAATCCGGTAGATTATAGCGTTTGCGTGCCGCAGCGAGCCGATAGCCGTCATTGCCGATCCGGTTGGGGCTCAGCCGCCGTTCCAGCGCCAATGTGCAGATGGAACGCACGGGAACGGCTATACCGAACAGCGCTTTCGAAATCCGGCGGATCGCCTCTATTTCGATCGAAGCCCCATGGGCCACGACCACTCGCCCCGCCAGATCGCGCAGGAACCGGCTCGCCACGTCTTGCAGAGCCTCGCCCGATTGCGCCCGGTCCTCTCCGATACCGTGCACCGTGACCGCATCCGCATCGAGACGTCGCATACTGCGCACATCGATTGAGCACGCGCCGCCGATCTCTATGCCGCGGGTCGTGACAGGGAGCCAGCCGGCCTGGAGGACATGGGCGCGCGGCCCCAGCCCATCGAGTTCGAAATCCAGGGCGATCAGCCGCGCTTCGTGAATGGGGGTATCGCGCGATGGCCATTCGGCGTCGGCATAGGATCGCAACAGGTCGATGTCCGCCGCGCGGCAGGATTTGAGCCCGCGTTCGAAACGCCACCTGCCGAACCGTTCACGCAATGCCGCCTGCCAGATTGCGCCGTAGCGATTCGAGACCCGCCCTGATGACCGAGAAAGCATCCTTCAAATAGTCGCGTTCCAGCGGAGACAGCGCGTCTGGTGCGATTTCGTTGTCCGGTTCCGTCCCCGACCTGATCTGATCGGCCTGGTGGGAAATGCGCAGTTCGTTGACGAGGAGAAAAGCGTCCTTGAGGCTTTCCGCATCGCCCCGCGCCATCTTGCCGCTTCCGGCAAGCGCTACGAGCCTTTCGAGCGTGCCTACAGCGTCGATCCCCTCGGCCAGCGCAAATGTGCGGGCAATGTCGATCACCGGCAGGATGGCCTGCGCCTTGGCATCGAAAACCTTATGCCCATCGGCCGCCTTTTCCAGCACGAGATTGCGGAAAATGCCCAGGGGAACCCGGCTGCGCTGCGCATCGCGTGCCAGATAGCTGAGGAACAGGGGATTGGCCCGCGCCTGGGCGAGAACCTCGCTGCGCACACTGTGCTCTAGATCCACCTTGCCGTGAACGGCGCGCATGTCGAAGAAGATGGTGGCGCGCAAAATCCGGTCTTCATCGGGATCGTGAATCCAGCGCGCATAGCGGGTACGCCATTCGCTCGCAGTCAGGCGCTGCTCGGCATTCTTCGCCATGATCCCGCCCTTGCAATAGACGAAACCGGCCTGGTGCAGCAGGTCCGAGATACGGGTGCCCAGGCCCTCGAAATAGCGCCTCCCGGCATCGTCGACGGCATCATCGATGACCAGCCCGTTATCCTGGTCCGATCCGACCAGTTGTTCACCCCGGGCGAGCGAACCGAACACCATGAGGGCATAGGGGACCGGGGGCGGACCAAGCTCCGCTTCTGCAAGCTCGGCGGCTCGGCGATGCACCGCTTCGCCCAGCGCCGAGGTGAAGCGCATCGTATGGTCGGCATGGAAGCCGCCGGCCTGCATTCGAGCGAACCCTTCCGGGATCCGCCGCGCGGCGGCAATCAGCGCCTGCGGTTCGGCGGCCTTGGCAACCAGCATGCCGGTATCGATCGCGCTGTCACCGAGATGGGCAAGGATATCGGTCGCGCTGAGGATTGCGCCAAGCTCCCCATCGGGGGCTATCGTGGGAATGTGCCGGAACCCGCCTGCCGCCATGATCGCCATGGCTTCCGATATGCTGGCGCTTTCCGGCAGGGTTCGCGGGTTCGGCGTCATGACTTCGCTTACGGGCCGGTCGAGACCATGGCCCATGGCCACCACGCGATTGCGCAGATCCTTGTCGGTGAAAATCCCCTGCAAGTGCCCGTCATCGTCGCATATCGCCAGAGTGCTGACATCGCGATGGCTCATCAGCCGCGCCGCGTCCTCGATCGATGTTTGCGGCCCGCAGGATACCGTTGTGCGGTGGCGGACCAGCGCACCGATCGGTGTTTCTTCCAGAATGCCCGAACGCTTGAGCTTGAGTTCGCGAACGGCATTCCCAATGCGTTCGCCTTCGCTTTCGGCGAAGAACTGGCGAATCCGTGCCGATGCCTCGCGCAAGCGATGGAATTCGGCGGCAGGCAAGAGATAGACCAGCGTATCCTCGATAGCGCGGGCCTCGTTTCTCACCTCGCCTCCGCGCAGCAAGGAAGGGAAAGCGAAGATACCCCCGCTGCCGATGCGCGCGGTCAGTTCCTCGCCCGCCAGACGAAGCTCCACCGCGCCCGAACGGACGATATACAGCCAGTCATTGTGCGAGCCCGCTTCCAGGATCGTCTCGCCTCCCCGGAAATACCGCACCATCACCGCGCGCGCGATGGGGGCGATCTGTTCCGCATCGAGGCGATCGAACGGCGCGGTGGCGCGAATGAAGGCTTCGATGTCGCGGGGTTCGCTGGCCATGCGCGAAACCTAGCACCGATCCGGTTTCAAGTCGCATCGACCTTCGTCTTATTCTCATCTCGGCAGGCGGGAAGGCCAAAAAGAAGAGGCGCCGCGAGCATGGCTCGCGACGCCCCTTCTGTCTTGTCGACTTGCAGCGATCAGAATGAAAGCGATACGGTCGCCGTCACACCAGCGGCTTCGAAACCGTCTTCGCCGATACCATCGTAGAAGCCCGAAACGCCGAACCGCAGGCCGCCCGGCGAGGAGATGTCGAGCCCCAGCGCGCCCCGGCCGCGCAGACCGTTATCGACCGCCGAGAAGGCGTCCGCACCGAAAGTCAGCACACCTTCGAACTCGGCGTAAGGTGCGAAAACCCACCCCTCTTGCGAGATCGAGCGATAATCCAGCCGCGGGCTGAGCGCGAGTTCACCCTGATCGATCACCGCATCGGGCACGGCCACGCCAAGCGTATCGACATAGCCATCGATATCCTCGCGGATATAGCGCAGGCCGAGTTCGGGCCACAATGTGAAGCCATCGCCTAGATCCAGATCGCCAATCGCGGAAGCACTGGCGAGGATACGGTCGGTCTCGTATCCGTCGGCATAAGTGCCCAGGGGCGAGACGCTGTTGTCCGATCCACCGAAAGCAATACGCGCATCGATGTAGAAACGCGGTGCAAGCCGGGCGGTCAGATATGGGCCGACCATCCACCCATCCCCTTCGCTCTGCCCGGTCGCCAACGCATCGTCGCTGTCGAAGCGGTCGAATTGAGCCAGTGCACCGATCAGGAGGCCGTCCTGGACCAGATAGTCGATCCCGAAATAGCCCAATGCGAACTCGCCCCGATTATTGCCTAGCGAGACATCCGCCAGCGAGCCCTCGAACCAGATGTCGAGCTTGCCCCCACCATCAGGGCCACCCAGCGCGGATTGCGCCATCGCCAGGCTGGTCGAGATGCTCTTGCTCGATCGCGTGACATTGACCTGCGCCGGAAGATTGCCGCTTCCCGGAACCGGAACCTGGCCGATCATCGCGCTGCCACCGGCGGCCTGCCGGCCCTTCACCCGGTCCAGGCGGCGCTGGAAATTCGGCTGGTTGGCGAGCAGCAGGGCATTACGCCCGCCGATGAATTCGCCGATCGCCCGCTGCGCGGCGCTGCGCGTATCGGCCAGCGTCACGGTGCAGGTCAGGCTTTCGCCCGGAGACAGGGCGATCGCCACCGAACCCGAGCCGCCGCCGCTGGTCACGATACTGTCGGTATCCGAACAGGCGAGAGCCGTCAGGGCATAACCCTGCACTCGCAGGTCATCCACGCTGAAGCTGTAATTGCCGGCGCTGACATCGGTGGCGGTGATTTTTCCGATACCGTTCGACGTGGTCAGTTGGGCGGCAAGGCCGGGAACATTGCTTGAATACCCAACCGTCACATCGTCGCCGATCACCCTTTGAACAATGGTGATCGAACCGCGTTCCCGCACCCTCACACGCACCCGGTCGGTCGACTGTCGCTGGCCGTCATCGACCGTCAGTTCGAAGACCAGATCCTGCGTCCCGTTGACGCCGGGCGCGGTGAAGCTGGCTTGCGCGCTGGTGCGACCGGCCAGCACCACCGACGGGCCGGAAATCTGCGTCCAGCTATAGCTGACACTATCGCCATCGGGATCGCTCGATGCCGACCCGTTCAAGGTCACCAAATTACCTTCGTCGACAGGTCCGATATCCGCGCCTGCATCGGCGTTCGGCGCACTGTTTGGCGACACCGTGACGACCACGCTGTCCGTCGCCGTTTCCTGTCCATCATCGACGGTGACTTCAAAGGTCAATGTCTGTGCGGTCGGCGTGCCGAGAGGGGCCGTGAAGCTTGGCGTGGCCGTGTTGTCGCCGCTCAGAGCCACATTCGGCCCGCCCGTCTGGCGAAAGCTGTAGCTCAACGTGTCGCCGTCGGGATCCGAAGAACTCGTGGCATCCAGCGTGACGGCAGTGCCGCCTTCAACCGTCCTGTCGCTACCGGCATCGGCCACCGGAGCGCGATTGCCGCTAACGGTATAAGTCACTGTATCCGTGGCAGATAGCCCGCCCGGGTCGGTTACGGTGACCTGGAAAACGAGCTGCTGCTGCGCGGCGATCCCGGAAGGAGCACTAAAGGTGGCGTTGGCAAGATTGGAATTGCGCAAAGTCACGTTTGGACCGGAAACCTGTGTCCACTGAAAACTCAGCGTGTCACCATCGGGGTCGCTTGACCCTGTAGCATCCAACCGAACCAGCGTTGCCCCGGAAGCGATAGTGGCATCCGGCCCGGCATCGGCTACAGGCGGGCTGTTCACGGGTACGACCACGCCACCCTGTCCAAGCGTCTGGATAGTCACCCGATCGCTGTTCGACGCACCGCTGGGATCTGTTGCCGTCAGTTCGAAAACATATGTTGCCGAAGGGCCGGCCTGGGTCTGGACCTGGGCCACCGCCTGATTGGCGTTGCTGATGGCAGCCGACGGGCCGGAAACCTGCGTCCAGCTATAGGTCAGCGTATCGCCGTCGGGATCGCTGGTTCCACTGCCATCGAGCGTCACCTGCGATCCGGCGGTGACGGATTGATCCGCACCGGCCTCGGTAACCGGCGCGGTATTTGCCGCATAGCCGAATTTCCGTGCCACTGCCGCACATTCGCCCTGTACGGACGCCATCTGCGCAAGGTTCACCTGGGTGCGACCGACCAACTGCTCGCGCGTACCGGCCGCATCGGTATCGTAGATCGCGACATAGGGCGCGCTGCCGCCCCCTCGCAATCCGGCAGACGACAGATCGATCTGCGTGGCCCGCGAACGGCTCCCGCTGGTCAGAACACTGAGCAGCCGCGGGGTCGTGATGTTGCCGCCGCCCGCATCGGTCAGAACCTCGTGAAAGAGATCGTTCTGATTGAAATCATTTTCGGATCCCCTGACCGTGTAACGGAAATTGATCCGGCAGATCGAACCCGCGGTCTGAAAACCCTGGATGATCGGACTGTTTCCCGTGACCGCCTTGGCTGGAGTAGCAAGTGCGAGACAGGATGCGGAAGACAGTGCGATTGCGGAAAAAATACGTTTGGCAGACATGCATAACCCCTGGTTTGGAAACTGGGGTTCCGAATAAAGAGCCGGGAAATACAACGGCATGTCCCAGATGGGACATTACGAAACGCTCTCTGGGTGGGTCGGGCGGGCCGCGCACGGTACCGGGCGGTACCAAGCTCCCCCGAGTCACCGTCGCCAAAATGCCGGGCGGTTTCGTTTACCGTTCCGACAGCAGCCGTGCGACTGCCTCGGGGCTGTCCATCAGCAGAAAGCTGCCCGCATTCTCGATGAAGCTGGCGCGCCGCAGGCCGAGCCGAGCGCTGACCGCTTCGACCAGCGCACGAGGCATGTTCGCGTCGTGAGTGCCATACATAAGCGACAGCGGCACCTCGATATCGGCAAACAGCTCCGACCAGTCGCTCGCCCAGAACTGCATCGTATCTATCGGGCCATCGAGTGTGCTCGTTATGGAATAGCTGGCAGCGCGCCGGAAAACGCTCAGCAGTTCCGGATGCCGTACGGCGTCCAGTTCGCGTTGATACCCATCGTAGAAGTCCTCGACGAACCGGTGGAAAGACCCGCTGCCGATCGCGGCCAGCATGCCCCGCTGATACATCCGGGCAACGGCGGGGGCGGTACGAACGGCGCGTATCGACATTCGGTGGCTGGCTGGGATCAGGCCCATTTCGCTTTCGGTTCCGATCGGTAGGAATGCTCCTGCGCCGATCGCGCGATCGAAAATAGCCGGCGACCGCTTGATACAGGCCATCATATACGGTGCGCCCGCCTGCGTCGCGAAGGCCGTGGCGCGTGACACATCGAGCTGTTCGAGCAAACCGCTGAGCTTTGCTGCGAAGGATTCGATTCCGTCCTGGCCGAACCCTTCGCCGGATGTGTCACCGTGAAACGGACGCCATGGGGCGATGATCCGCAAACCGTGCTGTCGGAAAGCGCGTTCGGCCCGGTTCGGCATCAACGCGCCTTCCAGCGGATGAAAGAACACCACCGGCCTGCCCTGTGGATCGCCCATCTCTTCCCATGCGATACTGCCATCGTCTGAATGAAGGAGGTTGGTGCATTCATGCGGCGCCGGGCTGGTGCGGTTGGCGCTCCCATCCATGGTGCTCGCGAAACCGGCATAAAGCAGCAGCACCTCTTCTTTCGAACGGACGCCCAATTTGCGCTGCAGGACCTTCATCTGATTGCGCACTGTACCCAGTGAGCGATCTCGGCGATCGGCGAAACCGCGCAGGGTGCCTCCACGAACCAAGTGGCGCAAAAGCATGGTTTCCACGTCGGAAAGGCCAAGGGCGTCCTGAAAGCTCAGGCCGTGGCGGTCGTCCCACTGCATGCGAACGGCGAAGAAATGATAGCGCAGCCCTTCGCTAAGTTCTTCGCGGCGAACCATGAACCAGCTACCATCGACATCGTCCTCGCTGCAATGGAGGCGCACCAGTCGCGGGGTCTCGTTGCGTGGCAGGCACTCTCGTTCCGGCACCCCCCTGCCCACGCCGTCGAGTACCCAATCGGGCAGGAACTGGCCGGGTATGAAAGCCGGGTCGGCCAGGATGGCGGTGTTCACATGAACGACCCGCTGCGCGGCATCCATTGCCAGATCGCTATCCGGCACGCGATCGCCTTGGGTATCCAGCGCGGCAAGATCGTCGGCATTGTGCGGATACATCTGATCGATGATGCTGGCAGCATTCGCGAGATGCGTTTCGAGCGCACTGGTGCTGTCGGCACTGCGTTCGGGAAACCGGGAAACCGTCCCGAGCAATTCGATCACACGGTCAGGGCGCGCAATTGCCGAATAGGTCTGTGCGACCACGTCCTCGAGCTGGGTCGAGTTGAGTTTGATAGGCATAAGAGCGTTGCGATCCGCTGGACTGAGATGGTCAGCAAGCTGAACTAGGGCCGATCGAACAACCCCGGAATGTCCCATTTGGGACATGCGCGCAAATAAAACCCACTCCTATACAGTGGTGGACTGGCCGGGCATTTTACTTGGCGGGACACAGTTGCGACCCGTGATGATGCTTGTCATCGTTCGTCCCGCCGGGGCCGTTCGTATCCGCGAACGGCCCCTCCCCGTCCCGGACGGTTGCGTGAGAACGCAGACAAGGGTTGGCGAGTGACACGGCCGCCGCGCCATCGATCCGCGAAACTGCCCTATCGTTGGGAGGACGCGCCGAGCATCCTGCCGAGGGCGAAGCGCCACGCATTGCGTATCGGTGCAGCCATGGAAAATGGGCAGCACCGTGTCTGAACGATGCTGCCCGCCGCGTTCTTCGGATTGCGGTTACTTGATGCAGTAGCGGCCCGAGGACTTGAGACCGGAGGGGCACGATCCATCGCGCACCTCTGCATAATCGCCCTTATCACCGACGCAGTAATTTCCCGAGCTCTTGAAGCCGGTAGGGCACGACCCCAGCCGAACGATCGCAACCTTGCCCGAAGACTTGCAGGACGATCCGCTCGCTTTGAAACCCGTGGGGCACGAACCGTCCTTGACGACCTCGACCGAGGATTGTTGAGCCGAGAGGGGCGCCAGGAAAGCAGGCATTGTCCCGATTGCTAGCGTGATCGAGAGGGCGATAACTGGAATACGCATGTGAACGGACCTTTCGCTTGTTGAATGCCGAAGCGGCGACGGGTCTGCACCTGGAGGGGCGAGATGGTCCGCCGCCGCGCAACGAAGCGCTGCGGATCGCCGGTGACGCTTCGAAGAACTCGATGAAGGGTGAACCCGCCTTATCCCGGCACAGCACTTCGCTGCGGCGCATATGACACGTCACGGGGCAATACGGCCCTCCCATTCATCTCGAACCGACCAGCGCCCGTTGGCGCTGCTTGTGAGAGGATGGCTATCAGGCAGGAAGCGAAGGCCTAATATCCCATATGGGATACTGGCACCCGATCGCAGCCTTCCCGTCTTCGGCGCAGGGGGTGAAATGGCGGAGCAGGAGGGATTCGAACCCTCGATACGGGGTTACCGTATACACACTTTCCAGGCGTGCGCCTTCGACCACTCGGCCACTGCTCCGCATTCTCGGTTGCGCTGCCACTTCGTTACTCGAGCGCGGGACCCGCTTCAGCGAGCCCGGCCTCGAGCAGCGCACAACGCGGTAGGCCAACCAAGAACGCGCGCGTCTAGCGGCGACCGGTGGGTTTCGCAAGCCGAAGCGGAACGCAAAGGTTCTCAAAATGCGGATTCGGTGTACAACCGTCCCTAGTGGCGGTGCTGCGCGGATCAGGCATACCCTGCGAACACCACCTCGAAGTCCCCTCCCGCCCCTACAATGTGCGAGAGGGGGCTTTCGTTTTGGCGCGCTTGGTGGCACCGCTTCCGCCATGACGAAGCCGCTGATTTCGCTCGCCGCGCTGTTTGCGCTCACTTCTCCCGCTCTGGCGCAGGATGCGCCCGCAGCGCCCTCGCCCAACCAGATCGTGGCCGAGGCTCCGGTGGAAGAGTGGCTCGATATCCCGGCGCAAGACCTCATCGTGATGACATTGGCGCCTGCGGCAAACGGGTCGGGACGCACCGTCGTCATCCAGCTTATGCCAGAACCCTTCAGCCAGAGCTGGGTCGACAACATTCGCACGCTCGCACGCGCGCAGTGGTACGACGGCATCACCGTCAACCGCGTTCAGGACAATTACGTCGTGCAGTGGGGCGATCCGAATTACGACAATCCGGAAACCGATGGAGCGGCGAAACCGCTGCCGGAAGGGCTCGCGGAGACGCATGAGAGAGATTACGTCTTCGAGTACCCGCGCGATCCGGGCGGGGATCCATCCTATTACCCGCTCAGCGCAGTCTTGCGGACGAGTTGGATCAAGGGGCTGGTGGAACAAGGAATCATCCCCGACGGAGCGCAGTTTCGGGAGGCGTTGTCACGCCAGAAGGGCGACAGCTACGCACTCGAAACCGCCTATATCGGGGGGTGGCCGGTCGGCATGGAAGCCGAATTCCAACCCAAACACCGGGACATCGCCTGGCCCGTGCACTGCTATGGCATGGTCGGCGTTGGCCGGAACCTGGCGCCCGATGCAGGCACGGGGGCGGAACTCTATACTGTCATCGGCCATGCGCCGCGCCATCTCGACCGCAATATCGCGCTGGTCGGGCGCATCGTGGAAGGGATAGAGCACCTTTCTTCGCTGCCGCGCGGCAAGGGACAGCTCGGTTTTTACGAAGACGAGAGCAAGCGCGTCCCAATCCTTTCGGTGCGCGTTGCCAGCGACCTGCCCGAAGCCGAGCGACCTGCCTTCGAATACCTCTCCACCGGGGGCGAGACCTTCGCGCGCTATGCCGATGCGCGGGCCAATCGCCGCGATCCGTTCTTCAACGTACCGGCTGGCGGTGCCGATATCTGCAACATCCCGGTGCCCGTGCGGCGAGTGGCCGATTGAACGAGACGCTCGCCTTTCGCGGACCCGTGACCCGCTGGCAGGGCGAAAAGGCGACCTACCATCTGCTGACGATCGATGGCGCGGCGGCCGAGGCGATCGCCATGCACGAACGCATCCGCCGGTTGGAACTGGGCGGCAGGCGCGGCTTCGGATCGGTCAAGGTCATGGCCACGATCGGCGAAACGCGCTGGAAGACCTCGGTCTTCCCTTCCAAAACGGGAGAATGGTGGCTTCTGGTGGGCAAGAAGGTGTTGAAGGCAGAAGATCTCGTGGCAGGCGACGAAGCCGTTCTGACACTCGAACTGCTCTAAACCCTTTGCATCAATTCGATACGATTGCCGAAGGGATCGGCGATATCGCCCCGAATATAGCCGTCCAGCTCCTTGCCCGGCTTGAAGCGGATTCCCGCCTTGCCCAGCCGCTCCACCAAAGCAGCGAGATCGCTGACCAGCAGGGCGGGATGCGCACGGCGTGCGGGAAGAAAGCCCTCTTCCACACCGCAATGGATCGCGACACCCCCACCTTCGAACCAGCAGCCGCCATTCACCGCAAGATTCGCGGGCTTCGCCACCTCTTCCAACCCCATCAGATCGATCCAAAAGCGCCGGGCATGCGATTCGCCGCCATGCGGCATGGCGAGCTGGACGTGGTCTATGCCCGTGATCGGGCTCATACGCGCTCCGCCTGGGCCACCGAATCGCTGGCCCGCAATGCGCTAAGGATACGTGTTAGGTGCGGCACGTCCTGCACCTCGAGATCGATCTCGTAAGTGGTAAAGGGATGATCGAGCTGGGTTTGCTCCAGGCTCGTCACATTGACGTGGTTCTGCGCGAAGATGCCCGCCATTTCGGCCAGCGTCCCCGGCCGGTCGTAAAGGGTCACGCGCAGCCGCCCGACAGCCCCGCGCGAACGTTTGCCCCACGATAGATCGAGCCAGTCGCTGTCGATCCCGCTGGCCAGGCGGCTGCAGTCGATCGTGTGCACCTCGACTCCCTCGCCCGGCTTGCGCAATCCCACGATCCGATCGCCGGGAACCGGGTGGCAGCATTCGGCGAGCTGGAAACCCACGCCGGGCGTCAACCCCCGAATCGACAAAGCCTTGCCGCTCTTCGCCCAGTCCGGTTCGTTTTCGAGCTCCGCCGTGCAGCCCGGCACCAGCGCCTCCATGACCGTGCGGTCTTCGATCTTGGCCGCACCGATGGCGTAGAAGAGATCTTCGTCTTCTTCCATTTCGAGCCGTTTGAGGGCCTCGCGCAGCGCCTTCTTGCCGATCTTGGCGGGCACGCGCAGAGCGATCTCGTCGAACAGTTTCTTGCCGATCTCGGCCACCTCGGCGCGTTCCTTGAGCCGTACCGCACGGCGGATCGCGGCACGCGCCTTGCCGGTGACGACGAAGCCCAGCCAGCTCATCTGCGGATCGGCCTGATCGCTTTTGATGATCTCCACCACGTCGCCATTATTGAGCTGCGTGCGCAGCGGCATGTGCCGTCCGTTGATTTTGGCGCCAACGGTCTGCGCGCCCAGATCGGTATGGACGGCAAAGGCGAAATCGACCGGGGTGGCCCCCTTGGGCAACTGGAACAGCGCGCCTTTGGGCGTGAAGGCGAAGATGCGGTCCTGATAGATCGCCATCCGCGTGTGTTCGAGCAGCTCATCGGGATCGTGGCTGGCATCGACGATCTCAATCAGGTCGCGCAGCCAGCCGACCTCCCCATCGGGACGGTCGTGTTGCTTATAGGCCCAATGCGCCGCCAGTCCGAATTCGTTCAGCCGGTGCATCTCGCGCGTGCGGATCTGCACCTCGACCCGCATCGACTTGCCATAAATCAGCGACGTATGGAGCGAGCGATAGCCATTGTTCTTGGGCGTCGAGATGTAGTCCTTGAACTTGCCGGGCAGGAACTGCCACGTCGTGTGGAGCACTCCCAACGCCCGGTAGCAATCGGATACGTCCTCGCAGATGATGCGGAAGGCCATGATGTCGGTGACCTGCTCGAAGCTGACATGCCGTTCGGCCATCTTGCGCCAGATCGAATAGGGATGTTTCTCGCGGCCGGAAACCTCGGTGGTAATCCCGGCTTCGGCCAGCGCATGCTTCATGTCGAGCGCGATGGCATCGACTTGCCCGCCATCCTCGTTGCGGATCTGATCGAGGCGCTGGGTGATGGTCTTGAAGGCTTCGGGCTCTATTTGCTCGAAAGCGAGCATCTGCATTTCGCGCATATATTCATACATGCCGATCCGCTCCGCCAGCGGGGCATAGATATCCATCGTCTCGCGTGCGATGCGCTGGCGCTTCTCCGGCTTTTTGATGAAATGCAGCGTGCGCATATTGTGCAGCCGGTCGCCCAGCTTGACCAGCAGCACACGGATATCTTCGCTCATGGCGAGCAGGAACTTGCGCAGGTTTTCCGCCGCGCGCTCGTTCTCGGGCATCTGCTCGATCTTGGAAAGCTTGGTAACGCCGTCGACCAGCCGTGCGACATCGGTGCCGAAATTGGCCTCGATGTCCTCGATCGTCGCCAGCGTGTCCTCGACCGTGTCATGGAGCAGCGCGGTGGCGATGGTTTCCTGATCGAGCTTCAGATCGGTCATCAGGCCCGCGACCTCGACCGGATGCGAGAAATAGGGGTCTCCGCTCGCCCGCGTCTGCGTGCCGTGCTTCTGCACCGTATAAACATAGGCGCGGTTGAGCATCGCCTCGTCGGCGTCGGGGTCGTATTCCTTGACCCGCTCTACGAGTTCGTACTGGCGCAGCATCCTGTGCTCACGATGTGGGCAAACCCTGCTGCAATGCAACGAAAAATGCTGAGCCGCGCGATCAAATCCGCTGCGATAGCGCTTCGAGAAAGGGCGCCGACTCGTCCAGGCGGAAGGCTACCCGATGAACCTGCCGCGATTTCCCGAACAAGGGACGGTATTCGAGCGGGCGCGACAACCGCAGCACCACATTGGGATGGGAAAGGATGGCCGCGTTCAACACGGCCTTCTGCTGCGTTTCGGCGTGGGAAATCGTCGGCTCTATTTCTGCGATCGCATCGAAGGGGACGAAAAGATCGATTGCCGTTCCAGCACGCACCTGCACGCCATCTTCCCGCAATAGCACCGGATAGAGCCGGAAAGCCTTCATCAGCGCGACGAGGAACAGGAAGCCCCAGATACCCAGCGCCAGGAGCACCCACGCCGCCCGCTCGCTCCAGTGGCTGACCAGCAGATCGACCACCACAATTTCGATGACCTGGAGCACGAGAAATACGCCGATCATCGGATTAATCACGCGGTGATAGGCGAAACCCCGTGCACCTTCAGGGACATGCGGCCGCGCGCGCCAGCTAAACAGTGCCATCCGCATCATCGCGCTTTCATGGGCGGCGAACTGCACGAGTTTTGCGGGAAGGACTTCACTGGCGGCAGCTTCTACCGAACGGGTGGCCAGAAATGCCCGCGTGGCAAGAACGAAGCTCCAGCCGAGATAGGCCGCAACGGTCAGCGCCATCGCGATGACCACACCCTGCATGTCCAGCAAGGCCGCCCGCACCGGCGCCGCCGCAGCCAGTGTGGCGACGATGCACCCCGCCGCAATCGCACCCAGCAAAGCCCGCAAGCCAGGCCTATTGCGTGGGGCCTTCGCGATCAGCGCCAGTGCCAGCGCGTCGGCGGCTATCCAGAGAAACAGGATTGCAGCCGTGCGCGGATGGCGGGCGGCGATGTCGCTATGGGTTGCCAGCCGGGCCGCCAGGATTGCCAGCAGCGGGGCTAGCAGCAGCAGTATCGGCGCGGTTCTGGCGGCGAGGCGAGATGTCATGGCAAGTCTCCCTGTCGCCCCAAGCCCTAGCGTCAAGCCGACTTCGTTTCAATCGCATCCAGTGCACACAATCATGCGCTGCCTGCAATCATTCGCCATCCATCACCCGGTCCACTCCGGCCCGCGTCACCGCGTGATAGCTGTCGCGGGTTTTCGCGTAGATGCGCGTCGCAATCGGGCGCCCCCACTCACCCTCGTTCCACAGGACCTGGAACAGCGGGCGGACGAATTTCGCGCGGCCCACTTCGGACAGAAAGGCATCGACCTGCGGCACGGCGGGATCGTAGCGGTTCTCCAGCGCCATCTCCAACCACAGGAAACGTATCTCGTTATTGCCGGTGCCCGAGAGGCCAAGTGTTGCATCGAGTGCTGCCAGTTGGTCCGCGGTAAGCTCTTTCGGGAGGTTGTCGAGAAAGCGCATCTGTTCGGCAGCGGTCCAGTCGGAATAGGCGGCGGGGATGGTTCCGGCAGACGTATACGCTGTGACGGCGCGGTCCACCTCGGCGAAGGCCGCCGGATCGGGCTTGGCGACGTTCGAAGGAAGGCCGGGCTCGAAAATCCATTGGCGCAGCATCAATGCCTCGGCTTCGGCCTCGCCCTGCACGAGATTGACCATCATATCCTTGTGGAACATCTCGCTGGTGGCGGGCTGGAAGGCGTGGTTGTCGAACCACTGGCGCAGCCAGGCGTCGAAGCGTGTTCGCCCGACGATACGTTCGACCGTGCGCAGGAAGAAAGCGCCCTTATCGTAAGCGATCGCGCTGCCCAGTTCGTAGCCGCCATCGGTGCTGAGCGCCGTACCCGGCGCATCCCCGCCCACTTCGGCCATTGTATCGAGGATATTGGCATACATCAGCGCAGCTTCCTGCTCGGCGCGCTTCTTGCCGTAGACTGCCTCGACAATGCGGTTCTCGAAGTACGTGGTCACGCCTTCGTTGAGCCAGCTATCGCCCCATACGGCATTCGTCACCAGATTGCCCGACCAGCTATGCGCCAGCTCATGCGCGACGAGACCGTTGTTCGACCGGTCGCCCGCGATGAAGGTGGGAGTGAGAAAGGTCATCACGGGGTTTTCCATCCCGCCATATGGAAAGGCCGGTGGCAGCACGATCATGTCGTAGCGACCCCAGCGATATTCGCCGTAGAGCTTCTCGGCTGCGACGACCATCTCCTCGGTATCGGCCACCTCGGCACGCGCGCGAGCGATCACCGACGGCTCCGCCCATACGCCGGTGCGCGGACCAATCGCCCGAAAATCGATGTCGCCCGCTGCCAGCGCGATGAGATAGGGCGGCACCGGCTTGTCCATCACGAAGGTGAAGGCGCGGCGTCCGTTGCCGAGGTCCTCGGGCTCGCCTTGTCGCACCCCGCTCATCACGACATCGAGCGGTTTAGGCGCGGTGATCCGGGCCTCCCAGGTCTGGCGGATGCCGGGGCTGTCCTGCGTCGGAATCCAGGTCCGGTTGAGGATCGCCTGGCCCTGGCTGAAGAGGAAGGGGTGGACCTTGCCTGCGGTCTGTTCCGGGCTGAGCCATTGCAGCGCGCTGGCATCGGCAGGGGCGCGATATTCGATGCGCAGGGTGGTCGCGCCGTCGAGCTGGATGGTCAGCGGAGCGCCCTTTCCGCCTTCCTCGACCATATTTCCGATCTCATAGGCGAGTTCGCGGCCTGCGCCATCGGTGATCCGCGCGATCTCAAGACCGTTGCTGTCGAGCACGATTTCGTTCGCGCCGGATGCCGCAAGCACGTCGAGCGTTGCCGTACCGCTGGCGCGCCGGGCGGCGAAATCCAGATCGAGATCGAGCGCGACGTGCGTGACCCGCGCAACCTGCGGCTCGGCATAGGTCGAAGCATCGACTGCTTCGGGCGAAGTCAGAATCGGCGAGATCATGCGCTCCGGCTGCAGGGCGGAAGTCGCCGGCGGAGCGGCCTCCATCGTGGTGCAGGCGGTGCTGGCAAGCAGCAGGGCGAGCGGGGCGGCAAGGCGGCGCATGGGTATGTCTCCGTTGCATGGTGCCGGATTCGCGACCCGGCCTGATGTTCTGTCTACGCCGGGGCGCTATTGCCGATCCAGTGACCGCGCGCCAGCCCCGCGCACGAAAACACAGGCCGGGCCTGGATAATCGCCTGCGCACATTTCCGCGCCCAAGGGGGCGGTGGCGATCAATGCCCGTGCTGCGCTGCGAACGCTTCGATCTTTTCGACTCTGCCGGATACGACCAGAATATCCTTGGGCATGATCAACGTGTCGGGAACCGCGTGAATGAAGTCCTCGCCCTCGCGCTTCACCCCGATGACGGTCACGTCGAATTTCTTGCGACACTCGCTCGTAATCAGCGGCAGGCCGACAATGGCTGTGGGTGCGGCAAGCTTTGCAATGGCAAATTCGTCGCCGAAACTGATGAAGTCCAGCAAGCGCTCGTTGAGAAGGCGTGCTACGCGCTCGCCCATCTTTTCCTCGGGAAACACGACATGATGCGCTCCCGTCCGCTCCAGAATGCGGCCGTGCTTCTCGTTGATGGCCTTGGCCCAGATGTTGGCGACACCGAGATCGGATAGCGCCAGCACCGCCAGCACGCTCGCCTCGATATCGCTTCCTATTCCGACAACCGCCGAGGTGAAACTCCTCGCCCCGAGCTTGTCCAGGCATTTGACATCCGTGCAGTCGGCCTCGACCACCTGTGTCAAGTCGCCCGCATATTCCTGCACTCTGGCCGGGTCGGTATCCGCGCCGAGCACTTCGTGCCCCATCCGTTCCAGAGTGCGGGCGACGGACCCGCCAAAACGGCCAAGACCGACGACGAGGACGGGGTTGCGTGTATCAGCCGACAATGGGATTCTCCTCCGGATAACGGAACGGGCGCGGCTCGCCGCCCAGCGCGAGCGCGGTGGCGACGGTTATCGTCCCGACGCGTCCGATGAACATGAGCGCGATGATGACGATCTGGCCGGCAGGCGGCAGCTCTGCGGTCACACCGGTCGAAAGCCCAACGGTCGAGAAGGCCGAGATGCTTTCGAACAGGAGATCCTCGAAGGGCAGCGGGGTGATCATGGCAAGATAAGTCGTCGCGCCGAATATCAACGATCCGGCCAGCACGACCACCGTCAGGGCCTGACGTTCCACCGCATGGCCGAAACGGCGGCCGAACACGTCCGCGTCCTTGCGACGCAGAACTTCCGACAGGACGACCGCCAGAAGAACGGCGAAAGTCGTAATCTTGATACCGCCGGCCGTCCCGGCACTCCCTCCCCCGATAAACATCAGGAAGTAGTTCGCCATCAACGTCTCGTCATGGAAAGCGCCAACATCGAGACTGTTGAAGCCAGCCGTGCGCGGCATCACGGAGTGGAAAGCCGCATTGAGGATTTTCGCACCTACGCTCATCGAGCCCAGCGTATCGGGATTGGCCCATTCCATCGCCAGAATGGCAAGAAAGCCGCCCAGCAACAAACCGGCCGTGCCGCTCACGGTGATCTTGGTGTGCAGCGTCCAGCGCCGCCAGCTAACCCCGTGATGGCGCAAGTCCTGCATCACGGGAAAACCGAGCGCGGTCAGTACGACCGCCAGCATGATCGGCAGGAGGATCACCGCATCCGACTGGAAACCCATCACACTGTCGGAGAAGCTTGAAAAGCCTGCATTGTTGAATGCGCTGATCGCATGGAACGTGCCGTGCCACAGGGCCTCGCCGAACGGGAAATTGTAGGACAGCATGAAACGCCCGGTCAGAATCGCCGCGAGGGCCGCTTCCACGATAAGGGTGATCGCCAGTACGAGCTTGAGCACCGAGCGCGCATCGCCGACTTCGAGGCGGCTGCGCTCCACCTGGGTTGCGATGCGGTCGCGCAGACCGAAACCCCGCCCGGCCATGAGCCCGAACAGGCTCGCCGCCGTCATGATCCCGAAACCGCCGATCTGGAAAAGAAACAGAATGACGCCTTGGCCGAACGGTGACCAGTAGGTTGCCGTATCGACAACGATCAGCCCGGTCACCGCGACGGCCGAGGTCGACGTGAACAGCGCAGTCAGAAAAGCGGTTTGCGTACCGTCGGCCGTGGAAATGGGCAGCCAGAGCAGCAGCGTGCCAAGCGCTATCGCTGTCAGGAACAGGGCCGGAATCAGCCGGATCGGATCGCGCAGCGCAGTCATCCGAGACTATACCGGGATCCTGCGGTTCAGTTCCACGGCGCCCGTGCCGTCAGTTCCATACCGCCTCTGGCGGCAGGCTCATCAGAATAGCGTCGATATTGCCGCCCGTCTTGAGGCCGAACAGCGTGCCGCGATCGTAGACGAGATTGAATTCCGCATAGCGCCCGCGCCATTCGAGCTGGGTCTGCTTGTCTTCGCTCGTGAACGCGCTCTCCATCCTGCGGCGGACCAGCTTCGGGAAGATATCGAGAAACGCCTCGCCAACATCCTTGGTAAAGGCAAGATTGCGTTCGAAGGCGGCCCCACCATCAGCAGAAGGGCCTCGCATTCGAGATGGTCGTAGAATATCCCGCCCACGCCGCGATGGACGCCCCGATGGGGATGTAGAAGTAATCGTCCGCCCACTTCTTGAAACGCTCGTAATAGGTCGGATTATGCGCGGCGCAGGCGGCGCGGAAGCGGGCGTGGAAATCCTCTGTATCCTCGGCATAGGGGATCGGCGGGTTGAGATCCGCCCCGCCCCCGAACCAGGCCTTGCCCGTCGTCAGGAAACGCGTGTTCATGTGTACGGCGGGCACATGCGGATTGGCCATATGCGCCACCAGACTGATACCGGTCGCGGTGAAACCCGGGTTTTCCGCGCTCGCACCGTTGATGGTTGCGGCGAACTCAGGCGCGAAATTGCCGCGCACGGTGGAAACGTTGACGCCGACCTTTTCGAACACCTGCCCCTTCATGAGACCCCGTGTTCCACCACCCGGATCGGCATTGCCTTCCTCTTGCCGGTTCCAGCTATCGTACTGAAAACGCGCATCCGATCCTGCCTCGCGCTCGATGCTCTCGAATTCCGCGCAGATACGATCGCGCAGGGTTTCGAACCAGGTTCGGGCGGTGTCGGTCTGCTGGGTCCAGTCGGTCATGTCGAAGCCCTTGCCATTGCGGCGCGCAGGCGGCAATAGCCACGCATGGTTCCCCTTTCGTTCGCAGGCGAGGAATGGCTCCTGACAGAGGGCCGCGCGCTTTACTGGCCGCGCGAGGGCACGCTGCTGGTGGCGGACCTGCATCTGGAGAAGGGCAGCTTCTTCGCCCGTCATGGTCAGATGATCCCGCCCTATGATAGCCGGGAAACGCTGGAGCGTGTGGCACTGGCCATCCGTGAAACCGGCGCGCGCCGCGTCATCACGCTGGGCGACAATTTCCACGATTCGGACGGTTCGACCCGCCTGGAACCGCACGCCTCGGGCATGCTCGATGCCCTCACCAAAGCGGTCGACTGGGTCTGGATCACCGGCAATCACGATCCGGAAATGGAAGCTCGCCACGGCGGCACTCTGGCCGAGGAACTCGAGATCGGCGGCACCATCCTGCGGCACCGCGCGCAGAAGGGCGAAACCCGGCCCGAACTTTCCGGCCACTACCATCCGCGCCTGCAACTGAAGGTTCGCCAGCGTATGATCCGCCGCCCCTGCGCGGTAGTAAGCGCCAATGACGGGCCGGACGGCAAGCCCACTGGCCGGATGATCCTACCCGCCTTCGGCGCTTACACGGGCGGGATGAACGCAGCCGATCCAGCAATCCTGAAAGCCCTCCAACCGGCAGACCGAATCGACGCGGTGGTTCCTGCAAAGGGTAAGCTGGCCCGGTTCAATTTGTGGCAAGCAGCGTAGCTTTTTCGAACCGGCCTGCATCGGTTTCTCCTCGGGTCTACGCCAGCCTAGACTGCGCCCCTTGCGGACGAAGTGCGGTGATCGGACCCAAGGAGATGGATGCATGAGACAAAAACCTCCCCTTCCCCCTTCCGAATTCCGGCGTTTCTCCCTACATACCCCCCTCGAAACAGGCAGAATCAAGGAGATTACCCCATAGCCCGTCCACCCCGCCGTAGCATGCAGATGCCCGTCAAAAGCGGCCCGCGCTACGATAACATGATCAATGTGCCGAAGGTCCGCGTGATCGATCACGAAGGCGAGAACCTCGGCGTTATGTTCACCCGCGAAGCGACCGAGCAGGCCAACGAGCTTGGCCTCAACCTGGTCGAAGTGTCCCCCAATGCGGACCCGCCGGTGTGCAAGTTCCTCGATGTCGGCAAATATCGCTACGAGGCGCAGAAGAAGGCGAACCTCGCGCGCAAGACGCAGAAGACCCAGGAAATCAAAGAGGTCAAGATGCGCCCGAACATCGACACGCACGACTACGACGTGAAGATGCGCAATGTCGTGAAGTTCATCGAGAATGGCGACAAGGTGAAGTGCACGCTGCGCTTCCGTGGCCGTGAAATGGCCCACCAGCAGCTTGGCATGGACCTGCTCAACCGCGTCCGCGACGACGTGGAGGAAATCGCCAAGGTCGAGGCCTTCCCACGTCTCGAAGGCCGCCAGATGATCATGGTGCTGGCGCCCAAGTAGGGAACAGCCGTTTGGAGACTACGAAAAGGGCGGGTCCGTATGGCCCGCCCTTTTCGTTTTGTGCTGCTGCGATCAGCGCCCGATGTGTTCGTCGAGAAACTTCAGATAGGCCTCCGAGGCGGTAATGCGGTTCTCGCGGCGGCGGAAACCGTGGCCTTCGTCGGGAAACAACACATATTCGACCGGCACGCCGCTGGCCCTGACCGCCGCGACCAGTTCGTCGCTTTCGACCTGTAGCACGCGTGGATCGTTGGCCCCCTGGACCACCAGCATTGGTTTGGTGATTTTGCCCGCGTGGAACAGCGGCGAGATCGCACGGTGCCGTTCCTCGTCATTCGCCGGATCGCCCATCTCGTCATAGAGCGCATCGCGGAAGCTACCCCACCACGGCGGTATAGATTTCAGCGTTCGCACCCAGTTGGTAACGCCAAAGATGTTGATGCCCGCATCGAACACCTCCGGATGGAAGGCGAGCGCAGCAGCCGTCATATAGCCGCCGTAGCTGCCGCCCATGACCGCAATGCGATCGTCCGCGACCCAGTCGAGCCCCTGTAGGAAGCCCTTGGAGGCTATCACGTCCTTTAGATCGACATCGCCGTGCCTCTTGTCGTCCATATGGAAGAAGGTCTTGCCGTAGCCCGAAGAGCCACGGTTGTTGATTGCGTAGACAGCATAGCCATTGTTCACCAGATGCTGGATCATCGCGCTGTAGCCGCGCGTGCTCTGGCCGCCCGGGCCGCCATGGACCAGAACAACGGCCGGGGCCGGACTGGCCGCACTAGCGCCTCTGGGCCGGTAAAGTATGCCGGGGATTTCCAGCCCGTCGTAACTTGGGAAACGGGCCACGGTGGCAGTGACGAGGTCATCTTCGTCGATCGCGGGGTTGAGCGCCTTTGTCAGCCGGGTCGCCGCGCCGCTCGCCAGGTCGGCGACATAGATGTCCGTCGGGGACGTATCCGACGTCAGCGTGAAGGCGATCCGCGTTTCGGCCGGGTCGAAGCGGATCGAACCAAGGCTGCCCTCGGGCAAGCCATCGAGTGTGACCGTTTCTCCGCTTGTCTGGTCGAGGATGGTAACGGCAGTCAGCGCGTCTTCGTTGATCGCGCTGACGCGATAGCGACCGGTGGGTGAATATTGCAGGAAGGCCACATCCCAATCCGCCTCGACCACTGACGATTTTTCTCCGCTCGCCAGGTCATAACGCCAGGCCTGGCTGAATTCGCCATGTTCGTTGGTCGCGTAGATTAGCGCCGCGCTGTCCCGGGTGAAGGTATAGGCGCCGTAGCTCACATTGCCTTCGTGCGGAGTCATCAGCTTCGGCTCGGCCCCGGCCGCCGAAAGGTCGGCGACATAGAGATCGCTGTTCGCGCTCGATAGCGCTTTCGACAGGGCGACCCAGCGTCCATCCGGCGACACATCGCTAATCGAGAAGCCACCTTCATTCGTGAAGACACGGCTCCGCTCATAGGTTGCGGCATCATAAGCATAGAGGTCGAAGGCGGCAGAATCGCGCTCGTTGGTGATTACGTAGAAGGTCTTGCCGTCGGCGTGCCATCCAGCAAACCCTGCCTTCACCTTCTCGCCCGGCGTCAGATCGGTAATCGTGCCATCCTTGTGCATGACGAAAAGGTGGTTGAGCTCGTCCCCACCTTCGTCGGCGGTGAACAGCACCCGCGAATCATCGGGGAAGAAGCTTGCACCGAAGGTCGCATTGGTGCTCGATGTCGTCAGCGGAACAGGCTCGCCGCCCGCCACCGAGATCCTGTAGGCGTTGAAGACACCGGTCGCATCGGAATTTACCAGCACATATTTCCCGTCGGGCGAGAAGTTGAACCCGCTGGGCGAACCGACGCCGTAGCTGGTCGATTCGAAGAACTGCTGCGCGGTGTAGGTCTTTACCTGCGCCTCTTCGGTCGTTGCGTGCCCCTCATGCGCCTGGGCGATGGCGGGCGCGGTCAGCGCGGCGAGCGAGACGGCCGCGAG
Organism: Erythrobacter aureus; assembly: GCF_003355455.1. Taxonomy (NCBI): domain Bacteria; kingdom Pseudomonadati; phylum Pseudomonadota; class Alphaproteobacteria; order Sphingomonadales; family Erythrobacteraceae; genus Erythrobacter; species Erythrobacter aureus. The sequence continues at coordinate 904,948 of NZ_CP031357.1, read as the reverse complement.
CATGGAAAACGATCGGATCACAGCTTCCTCTCCCGTATGATTCAAGCAATACACCTACCTTAGCGGGGTTCAGAATTCCGACAAGCGCCAAGATTGTCCTTGTGAACGGAGACTGTTAGCACCAGATATGAGGGGGATCGCAGCGACGTGACAGCCAAACGCATTGGATTCCTGGTGGGTGCGCTTGCGCTGCTGGGAAGCATTTTCCTGCCAGCTCCTGCCGGAATGAACCGTGAAGCGTTCATCGTCGCCGGCCTGGTTGTACTGATGGCCGCTTGGTGGATGACCGAGGCCCTGCCGCTCACCGCGACAGCTCTGATGCCTTTCGTCGTTCTGCCGTTTGCCGGGGTGATGAACGCACGCGATACGGCCAGCGCCTATTACTCGCCCATCCTGTTCCTGCTGTTGGGCGGCGCCTTCATCGCTCTGGCCATCGAACGCACCGGGCTGCACCGACGGCTTGCCCTGGCCATCCTCAATGCGATCGGCGGGCGTGGCGGACAGGCCGGATTGCTGCTGGCCTTCATGATCGCCGCTGCGATCCTTTCCATGCTGATTTCGAACACGTCCACCGCGCTGATCATGATGCCCATGGCGCTTGCCGTGCTGGCAGGGGGCGGGGTCGCCGCGGACGAGCGCGAAGGCCTTGCCGGCGCGCTGCCGATGGGCATCGCTTTTGCCGCGAGCGTGGGCGGGCTCGGCACGCTGGTCGGTTCGCCCACCAACGCGATTGCAGTGGGCCTGCTCGACACGATGATCGGGACGCAAATCAGCTTTGCCGAATGGACGCTTTACGGCCTCCCCATCGTGGTGCTTGGCGTGCCGCTGGCCGCCTTTCTGGTAGCGCGCGTACAGCGTGTGGCAGAGCACCCTTTCGACGTTGCGGCGGCGCGGGCGGCTGTCGTGAACGAAGCACCGATGGGGTCGGCGGAACGCCGCCTGATGGTGATCGTCGGCCTGACCTTCCTAGCCTGGATGACGCGGCTGATCGTCGCGCCCTATCTGCCCGAAGGCTCGTGGACCGACGGGACCATCGCCATTATCGCCAGCCTTGCGCTCTTCCTGTTGCCCGACGGGACCGGACGGCCCCTGCTGATCTGGGACGAGGCCGACCGCGCACCCTGGGGCGTCATTATGATGTTCGGCGGCGGGCTGGCGCTGGCGGCGGGCATGAGCGCGAGCGGGCTGGCCGAATGGTTGGGCAATGCGCTGCTGCCGCTCGAGGCGTGGCCGCTGGTGCTGGTCGCAATTGCGGTCGTGGCGATGGTCGTGCTGATTACCGAGTTCGCCAGCAATGTGGCGACCGCCAGCGGAATTATCCCGGTCGTGGCTGCTTTGGTGGTGGCCTTGGGGGTCGATCCGATCTTGCTTGCCATGCCCGCCGCGCTTGCCGCCAGTTGGGGCTTCATGTTGCCCGCCGGGACCGGGCCGAACGCCATCGCCTGGTCGACAGGGCACATCCGGATCGGACGAATGGTGAAGGCCGGTTTGCTGCTGGACATTGTCGGGATCTTCATGATTGTGGGCGTGGTGTGGGGGATGAACGCGCTGGTCTGACAGGGGCTTTTGCTCCCCGCCCGGCCCGTGTCGGATCGACGCGATACCGCGGCTTGTTTCGGCCCACGCATCCTGGTCCTTAACTGTGGTCCATGCCTCCGGCTTCGTCGCAGTTGAAACCAACCTCGCTCCGACATATGGACCGCAGCCGAAAGCGCTGTCGGTGGAGAGGCGTTCCTGCGGAGGTTAGGAACGGGTGCCCCGACCAGCCCAACCGGCTCCCGCCTTCCTGGGGGCGTGATTCAGGAAGGATGCTCGCCCGATGAGCGACCACGATATCGACCCGACCTCGCCGCGCATGGCCCCCAAGCCCGAGGTGACCAAGATCGACGGGCGCGAACTGAAACCCAGCACACTGATGATGGGTTATGGGTACGACCCGGTTCTGTCCGAAGGCAGCCTCAAGCCGCCGATCTTCCTCACCTCCACCTTCGCCTTTCCCAGTGCTGCCGATGGCAAGCGTCATTTCGAAGGCATTACCGGCAAGCGGCCGGGCGGCGCCGACGGCCTCGTTTACTCGCGCTTCAATGCGCCGAACCAGGAAATCCTCGAAGATCGCCTGGCGGTGTGGGATGGCGCCGAGGATGCGCTGAGCTTCTCCAGCGGCATGACCGCGATCTGCGTGCTGATGCTGGCCTATGCGTCGAAGGGCGATGTCATCGTACATTCCGGCCCGCTTTACGCCGCGAGCGAAGGGTTCGTCGCCAAGTGGATGTCGCGCTGGGGCGTCGAGTATGTCGACTTTCCCGCCGGTGCCACGCGCGAGGAAATCGACGCCGTTCTCGCCAGGGCCAAGGATCTGGCCAGCCAGAACGGTGGCAAGGTCTGCATGATCTACCTGGAAAGCCCGGGCAATCCAACCAATGCGCTGGTCGATGTCGAAGCGGTCAAGGCCGCGCGCGACGAAGCGCTGGACTGGGATTGCCCGATCGCCATCGACAACACCTTTCTCGGCCCCCTCTGGCAGCGCCCGCTCGACCAGGGTGCCGATATCGTATGCTATTCGCTGACCAAATATGTCGGCGGCCATTCGGATCTCGTTGCCGGCAGCATCGCGGGAGCCAAGAAGTGGATGGACCCCGTGCGCATGCTGCGCAACACGATGGGCGGCATCTGCGATCCGAACACCGCCTGGATGCTCCTGCGCAGCCTCGAGACGGTGGAACTGCGCATGAACCGCGCAGGCGAGAACGCGGCCAAAGTCTGCCAATTCCTGTCGCAACATCCGAAGGTCGAAGGCCTGGGCTATCTCGGCATGATAAAGGACGCGCGGCAGCAGGACATCTACGACCGCCATTGCAAGGGAGCGGGCAGCACCTTCTCGCTGCTCTTGAGGGGCGGCGAGGCGGAGTGCTTCCGGTTCCTCGACAGCCTCAAGATCGCCAAACTGGCGGTCAGTCTCGGCGGGACCGAAACGCTCGCCAGCCACCCGGCATCGATGACCCATCTGTCGGTGCCCGAAGGACGCCGCGCGGAACTCGGCATTTCGGACAATTTGGTGCGGATCAGCATCGGTATCGAAGACCCGGACGATCTCATTGCCGACTTCGAACAGGCATTGGAGGCGGTATGATCCGGATCGGCTTCCTCGCCTGTGCCGATACGCTCCCAGGCGATGGACCGCGCCGGGGAGATGCCTTCGAGCACGATCTGGAGGTCGCGGCGCTGCGCCCGGCTTTCGAGACCGCCGGACTGGAGCTGCACGAAATCGACTGGCGCGCACCGCTGGAGGATTTCGATGGAATCGCGCTGATCCTGCTCGGCACGGCGTGGGACTACCAGGATCATCCCGATGCGTTTCTCGCCAAGCTCGAAGCCCTCGCGGCGCGCGGCATTCAGGTTTGCAATCCGCCCGAGGTGGTGCGCTGGAATGTCGACAAGCGTTATCTGAAGGAGCTCGAAAAGAGCGGTGCAACGAGCGTTCCGACACTCTGGCGCACCGATATTGACCGGGCCGGTATCGAGGCAGCGATGGAACACTTCGATACCGACCGCGTCGTGGTGAAGCGCCAAGTCGGTGCCGGCGGGCTGGGTCAGTACAGCTTCTCGCGCGATAACCTGCCCGACGAAGGCTGGTCGATGGGGCGCGCTTGCATGGTCCAGCCCTTCCTGCCGAGCATCGTCGAAGAAGGCGAATATACCTTCGTTTTCGTCGACGGCGCTTTCAGCCATGGCGTTCTCAAGCGTGCTGGCGAAGGCGAATACCGTATCCAATCGCTCTATGGCGGCTATGAATGCGACTATGCGCCCGACCCGCAGGATCTGGCCAAGGCCGAAGCGGTCGTGGCGGCACTGCCCTTCACCGACTTGCTATACTGCCGGATCGACATGGCGCGGCTTCCGTCGGGAGACCTGGCAGTGATGGAAGCCGAGGCGATCGAGCCGTACCTCTATCCCCAGCAGGGGCTGGGCTTGGGGCAGCGCCTGGCGCAAGCCATCGCAGCGCGCCTTGCAGACCGCGCGGTGGCTGCCCCTAGCCCTTCCACTCGCGCCGCTCTTCGGCAGCCTTGAGCACTTCGTAGGCGAGCTGGAGTTTCTGGAACTCGGCGGCGGCTTCCTTGTCGCCGGGTTTCACATCGGGATGGACGGTCTTGGCCTTATCGCGCCAAGCCTTCTTGATCGCGATGAATTCGACGTCGGCCTCCAGCTCGAGCACCTCGAGCGCGCGCATTTCATCGGCGCTGCGCGAACCGTCGCCACTACCGCTCCAGCCATAGTGCTGCGCTTCGGCATAGCCCGCATTCTGGCTTTGCTCGGTCTTGGTCCGGGCTTCCTTCTCGGCCTTGTCGAGCCCTTCGAAATAGTCCCACTTGCGATTGTACTCGGCGGCATGCGTCTGGCAGAACATCCAGCGTTCGGGACTGTTCGGCGCCTTGGGTGCCGGGCAATCGCCCGGTTCCTCGCAGCCGTGCCGGTCGCATAGTCGCACGGTCGTAGTTTCGCGCGACGATCCGTAACCGCGCCAGCGGGGAAAGCCCCAATCGTTCGAGCGGCGCGCCTTAGACATGCGAGCGGGATTTTATGAGGCCGGGAAACATGCGCGTCAATCTAGGCGGCCTGACGAAAGGTGCAAGCGCACGAAGATAGGTTGCAAAATGAAATGTTGCAATGCAATGAAATCTTCATATGTAAATCGTAGCGATCCCAAATGAGAGAAACACCGTGAGCAGACAGCTAGCCCTATCCGCCACCGCCGCGATCTTCGCAATGGCCGCCTTTGCCATGGCCAGCGGTCTCGGCCATTTCTCGATAGGGTCCACCGATCGGCTGGCAGGTATTGCTCCCGCAGCAACCTTCGCTGCGACCCGATAGGCAAGGCTCGCCTCAATGGCAGCCAGAAAGGGCTCCCCACTTTGCAGGGGAGCCCTTTTCGCGTGATCAGTTGATGGTGACGGTTGCCGCGCGGCGGTTTTGTGCCCAGGCGGCCTCGTTCGACCCCAGCGCAACCGGACGTTCCTTTCCGTAGCTTACCGTGCGGATGCGGTTGGCGGGAATGCCGATCGACACGAGATAGTTTTTCGCCGCATTGGCACGTCGCTCGCCCAGGGCCAGGTTGTAATCGCGCGTGCCGCGCTCGTCGGCATGGCCTTCGATGGTGAAGCTGACCTGCGGATACTGACTGAAATACTGCGCCTGGCGCTGCAGCTTCGTCTGGTCTTCGGTATCGATGTTAAAGCGATCGGTATCGAAGTAAACCACCGTATTCGCCTGGCCCACGGCATCGACGAAATGCGCCTGAGAACCGGCTGACGGGCCAGTGGGCGCGGTGGGAGTCGGCGTTGCCGTTTCGACCGGCGGAGGCGGTAGCTCCTCGGGTGCCTTTTTCTGGCAGGCGGCAAGAGCGATGGTCGATGCAAGCATCAGGCCGGTAGCAGCACGAGTATTCATAGGCTGTCCCCTTTTAAACAGCTTGGATGATCGGTTTGCCCCCCGAATTCGTCCCCTGTTCAATGCAATGCAGTTACGGCAAAATCGGTCCCCAGGCGGGGTCGGACGCATCGACCGGCGTCGGCAGACGGCGCAGATTGTCGCCCGTGAGATCGACCTGCCAAAGCGAGGTCTTGCCGCTGTTGCGTTCGGTACGGAAAAACTGGATGATGCGCCCATTGGGCGCCCAGGTCGGCGCTTCGTCCTGCCAGCCACTGGTCAGCGTCCGTACGCTGCCACCCGAGGGCGTCATCACCGAAATGTTGAAGGAACTGGCGTTGGTGAAGGCAATCTGGTCGCCGCGCGGGCTCCATTCGGGTGTGGCGCAGCGCCCGCCTGAAAAGCTTATGCGGCGCTGGTCCGAACCATCGGCATTCATCACATAACATTGCTGCGCACCCGACCGGTCGCTTTCAAAGACAATGCGGCCACCGTCAGGCGAGTAGGACCCGCCAATGTCGATCCCTGGTGTATTGGTCAGCCGAACCGGCTCTCCCCCGCTGGAAGAGACGCGGTAGATGTCGGTATTGCCGTTGACCGCCATCGAATAGAGCAGCCAGCGCCCATCCGGGCTCCAGCGCGGCGCGAAGGTCGGATTGGCGCTTTGCGTCACCAGCGTCTGACGCCCCGTACCGATGTCATAAACATAGATACGCGGATTGCCGTCGACATAGCTCAAGTAGGACAGCTTCTTGTAATCGGGCGAATAGCGCGGGGTCAGCGCAGTCGAACGGCCCGTGGTGATGAAGCGGTGATTGGCCCCATCGCTGTCCATGATCGCAAGACGCTTGGACCGGTTATCCTTCGGACCCGTCTCGGCGATATAGGCGATACGGCTGTCGAAGAACGGGCTCTCGCCGGTCAGGCGCGAATAGATAAGGTCGGCGCATTTATGAGCGGCCCGCCGCCAGTCGGCAGGCGGCACGACCCAGCCCTCGCGCACCAATTCTTGCTGCAAGGCCATGTCGTAGAGATAGCAGCCCACAGTCAGGCGGTCGTCGCCGCGGCCACGAACATAGCCATGGACCAGCATTTCCGCGCCGCGGTTGGACCAGATCGGCCAATTGGGTGAAGTGATTTCGCCGAAGGAGGGTTGCGGCAGCGCATCGGGACCGGTCGGCTTGAACAGGCCGTTATTGCGTAAATCGGCCGTGATGACCCGCGCCAGTTCCTTGCCCAGCGCCGCGGTGCCCGATGAACTCGCGGGCGTCGCCACATCGCGATCGGTCGCGAAGCCCGGAATGGCAATGCCGAGATCGTCGAGATTGCCTTCGAAGCTGACCGAGCCCGAGAGACCCTCGCTCTCTTCGATCGTCTCGACTTCTCCACCCTCCGGGATGGGCTGGCCGAGATCCTGGTTCTGGGCGGCAAGGGGGGCAGCGACGAAGGCCGCGGCGGCAATCAGAACATACTTCACTGGGCCAATCTCCAGTCGAAATCCACGGTGATGAGTTTCCATGCCTCGTAATATTCGTCGGGCAGGTCGAAGGGGGCGGCCAGTTGTACCGCACGGATAGCCTGTTCGCCATGGCGTCCGGCTTGCGCGCGGTTGGTGGCGTTCACGCCGCGCTGCCCCGCAACGCTTGGCGCCCCGGCGAGCGTGCCGTCGGGATTGAGGCGGAAGCGGACTTTGGTAACGATCTTCTCGACCTCGGGGCCGCTCGGCGGCTGCCAGTGCGGGCGCAATTGCCGAGCGACTGCCTGGAAGAGCGACGCCTTGGCGCTGTTGCCGATCCGCGCGGCCGGGATACGCGTTTCGTTGGTACGGGTGCTGTCGCCGGCACCGTCGAGGAAATTGTCTCCCAGGCGCGAGCCGCCGCCGCGCTGGCTGCTCTGCGGCTGGCTTTGCGTGCGCGGGGACTCGGGGCGGCGGCGCGGCCGGGTGTCGGCGGCCGAATTGGGTGCGGGCACCGGAGACTGGACTTGCGGCGCGGGACGCTCGACCTGCGGCGGGGTCGGCGCTTCCTGCTCGGGCGCTGGGGCCGGGTTGAGATCCATGGTCGGGGCGGTCGAGGCGCGGCTTTCGGCGACCGGATCGGGCGCGGTCGCGGCGAGCCCGACATCTTCGGCGAGGCTGACGGTCATGCGTTGCGGCGGATCGATCACCGGGGCCGGGAACAGCCCCTGCACGACCAGCAGGCCGAACAGTGCAAGATGCAGCACGACCGCGACGATCAGTCCGGTCCGCTCCTCTGCCCTGATGCCCGTTCTCTCCATGACGCCGAGGCTATTCCTCTTCCGATGAACCGGCGTTGAGCGGTGCCGGTGCGGCGCTGTTGGTAATCAGTGAAATGCGGTTGAGGCCTGCGCGATTGAGTTCGCCCATCACCGCCATGACTCGGCCATAGTCGAGCGCCTTGTCGGCCCGCAGCGTGATGTCCGGCCCCTCGCCTCCGCTCCGCGGCAGGCTTTCGAGCGCCTGTGGCAGACCGCCGACGGGCACCTCCACATCGTCGATGTAGACATAGCCGGCGCGGTCGATGCTGATCGTCACCTGCTGCTGTTCATCGGGCAGTTGCGCTGCCCGGCTGTCGGGCAGATCGATCGGCACCCCGGCGGTCAGCAGCGGGGCGGTGACCATGAAGATGATCAGCAGCACGAGCATCACGTCGACAAGGGGCGTGACGTTGATCTCGCTCATCGGACGACGACGCCCGCGTCGTGTTCCCCGCGAAGAGGCAAGCCCCATCGCCATTAGCGCGCCTCGAGCTGGCGGCTGAAGGTCGCGTTGAGCTTGTCGGCGAAACGCTGCAGCCGCGCTTCGTAGCGGTCGACCCGGTGGCTGAAGCGGTTGTAGGCGATCACCGCCGGGATGGCCGCGAACAGGCCGATGGCAGTCGCGAACAGCGCTTCGGAAATCCCGGGGGCGACGACCGCAAGCGAGGAGCTTTCCTGCGCGCCGATCTGGAAGAAGCTGTTCATAATGCCCCAGACGGTTCCGAACAGCCCCACAAATGGGGCAACCGAGCCGACCGTGGCGAGGAAGTTCAGCCGCTCGGCGATATCGTCGGCTTCGAGCGCGATCTGGCTGTCCATGGCCACCGCAATCCGGCCGCGCAGCGCCTCCGGGTCTCGGACGGTGGTCTTGGTCGAGCGGCGATATTCGGCCACCGCCGCTTGCGCCACACGTGCGGCGGGGATGTCTCTATTGCCGCGCTCGGAAGTGAAACGGTCGAAATTTTCCGCCTGCCAGAACTCGTTCTCGTATTCGATCGTCCGGCTGCGCAGCTTCTTCATCCGCAGGCTGAAACTGACGATGATCATCCAAACCCAGATGCTGGCGACGAGCAGCCCGGCCATGACGAGCTGGACGACGATATCGGCGTCGAGGAAAAGCTGGATCGGATCGAGCCGGGTCGGTGCCCCGGCGGCGAGAAGTGATAGCGAACTCATGAATCCCCTTGCCCGACAAACCGCGCGAAGGCCGCGCGCCATTCCTTCGGCTGGCGCTTGGGCCTGCCTTCGGGTGAAACGAAGCCGACGCGCAAATGTGCCTCGGCAAGTAATTCGCGCTCTTCACCTGCCAACCTGAACGCAAGATGGTGCATCCGGCAGGAGGCGGCGCGCATCTCGGTGCAGCGCGTCTCGATCAGCACATCATCGTCGAGCCGCGCAGGGCGCAGATATTTGAGATTGATCTCGGAGACCGCATAGGCGCCGCCGCCCGCCTCTATCGCCGCGCGCTGATCGATGCCCAGCAAGCGCAGCAAATCGCTCCGCGCGCGTTCGAACCAGCGCAGGTAATTGGCGTGATAGGTGATGCCGGACAGGTCGGTATCCTCGTAATAGACCCGCACAGCGTACAGGTGCCGGTCACCATCGAGCGTTCCATCGGGGAAGGAGGGCAAGGTCATAGGCAAGCGCGCCCTTTAGACGAGCCGCGAGTCCGGCGGCAATGTAGAACGACGAACCGCCGTTTTCGAGCGACCAACCGGCGCTGCGTCACTCGCCACGCAATTCGGACAGCTTCCGCTCCCATTGCAATGCATGCGCGATGATATCGCCGAGATCGGCATGTTTGGGCTGCCACGGCAGCGTTTCGCGAATCCGCAAAGGGTCGGAAACGAGCTCTGCCGGGTCACCCGCCCGGCGTGGCTCCATCCGGCGGGCGATCGTCTGGTTGGTCACCCGGTCCACCGCGTCGAGCACTTCGAGCACCGAGAAGCCGCGTCCATAGCCGCAATTCATTGTCAGCGAGCGACCGGGCTGTTCGATCAGCGCTTCGAGCGCAAGCAGGTGCGCATTCGCCAGATCGCTGACATGGATGTAGTCGCGCACGCCGGTGCCATCTGGCGTGTCGTAATCGGTGCCGAACACAGCCACGCTGTCGCGCTTGCCCGTGGCCGCTTCGCAGGCGACCTTGATCAGATGCGTGGCTCCGGCAGTGGACTGGCCGGTCCGGGCCTGCGGATCGGCACCCGCGACATTGAAATATCTGAGCGCACAGAAATTGAACCCATGCGCAGCGCTGGCATCGGCCAGCATCTGCTCGGTCATCAGCTTCGACCAGCCATAGGGATTGATCGGGCGCTTGGGGCTGTCTTCCGACACCGGAGATGTTTCCGGCGTACCGTAAGTCGCGGCGGTCGAGCTGAAGATGAAATGCTCGACTCCGCCGGCGACCGCCGCCTCGATCAGCGCGCGGCTCCTCACCGTGTTGTTGTCGTAATATTTCAGCGGGTTCTCGACCGATTCGGGCACGACGATCGACCCTGCGAAATGCATGATCGCCTTGATCCCCTGCTCCGCGAAGATCTGTTCGAGCAGGATGATGTCGGAAATATCCCCTTCATAGAGCGGGACATCGTCGGGCACGGCGAAGGCGAACCCGGTAGAGAGATTGTCGATCACGGCCACCGGCCAGCCTGCATCGCGCAGGGCGAGCACCGCATGGCTGCCGATATACCCTGCCCCGCCGGTGACCAGCACGGGCACTTTGCTCGTTTCGCTCATGGTCTGCGCACCTAACATACCAATTGGTAACGGCAACGCCCTAACGCGCGTGGAGACGCTTTCCGGTGCGGAATTGCCTGCCCATGCGTTGTCAGGACAGGTAATCGGACCTCGAAACGCAAGAAGGATCGCCGACCATGAAACCGCTTCCCCTCGCCCTGGGCATCTCCGCCGCATTGACGCTTGCCGGATGCGCCACTCCGCCCGGCCCTGTCGAAGTGACCCGCTTCGTCGCACCCGACCGCATGGCACAGCTGGGCCAAGGACGCATCTTCGTTGAAACCGCTGCGGGTGTTCAAGAAGACAGTCTTGCGCTGGCGCCCTACAAGGCAGCGGTCGCCGACGAATTGCGTCGCCTAGGCTATGTCGAAAGCGACCGGGGCAACGCGGGCCAGATCGCCCAGATCTCGCTTGAGAGATATGTCATCGGCAGCGGTGGCAGACGCAGCCCGGTCAGCGTCGGGGTCGGCGGATCGACCGGCAGTTACGGCTCGGGCGTCGGTGTGGGCATTGGCATCAATCTGGGCGGCGGGCCGAAGGATCGTCTCGGCACGGAGCTTGCCGTGACCATTCGCGACAAGGCCAGCGGCCAGAGCATCTGGGAAGGCCGCGCCGATTTCCAGCCGCCCGAAAATTCACCCCTTGCACGCGGATCGGCGAACGCTCAGACGGTCGCCTCCGCGCTGTTCCGGGAATTTCCCGGTAACAATGGCGAAACGATAGAAGTAGAGGTTACCGAGTGAGCGATATCCGGATCGATTCCGCTTTCGACAGTGGCAATATCGAAGTCCTGTCGGTGGACGGCGCCAGTGCCATGCTGGCGATCCCGAAAGACACAAACAGCGAATTCAAGCAATGGTACCATTTCCGCGTTTCGGGCGCGGCGGGGCGCGAACTCGTCCTCAAGATCACGGGTCTCGAGGAAAGTGCCTATCCGGGCGGCTGGCCTGGCTACGATAGCTGCGTATCGGAAGACCGCGACTATTGGGGCCGTGCCGCTTCGACCTACGATAAAAACGAGCACGGCGGCACGCTGACGATCCGCTACACCCCGGCAAGCGACATCGCGTGGTTCGCCTATTTCGCGCCTTATTCGATGGAGCGCCACCACGATCTGATCGCCGAGGCAGCCGCATCGGAAGGCGTCGACTACGTCCAGCTCGGCACCACGCTCGACGGGCAGCCGCTCGACAGCCTCGAGATGGGCGAAGGTGAATTCAAGGTATGGCTCTATGCCCGCCAGCATCCGGGCGAGACGCAGGCCGAATGGTGGATGGAGGGCGCGCTGGAAGTGCTGACCGACCCCGCCGACAGCGTGGGCCGCGAATTGCGCAAGCGTTGCCGTCTGCACATCGTGCCCAATTGCAACCCCGACGGATCGAAACGCGGCAATCTGCGCGTCAATGCGGCGGGCACCAACCTCAACCGCGAATGGGTCGAGCCGACCGCCGAGAAATCGCCCGAAGTGCTCGCGATCCGCAACCGGATGGACGAGACCGGCGTCGATTTCGCGATGGACGTGCATGGCGACGAGGCGATTCCCGTCAGCTTCCTTGCTGGCTATGAAGGCATCCCCGGCTGGACCGAGGAACAGGGCAATCGCTACTATCGCTATGAGGCGATCCTCGACCGCCGAACGCCCGATTTCCAGACCGAGCAGGGCTACACCAAGGCGGCCCCGGGCAAGGCCAATTTGTCGATGAGCACCAACCAGGTGGCCGAGCGCTTCGGCGCGACCGCGATGACGCTGGAAATGCCCTACAAGGACAATCCGGCCAGCCCGGAGCCCGAACAGGGCTGGAGCCCCGAACGCTGCAAACTGCTCGCGCGGGATTGCCTCGCGGCATTGCTCGAATGGATGGATGCCCGCGAAAGCTGATTCCGGCCAGCGACCGTTCAGCAGCTATTGAGTATCGCTCCGGAATGCGAAAAACTCTCTTCCTCGCAGCAGCCTTTTCGCTTGCGCTGGCCGCCCCGGCGCAAGCGACCGGTGGGTATATATGTCGCACCGCGGATGGCAGCGATCTCGAGATAGCGGTGGGTATCGGCCATGTGCCCGGCGCGCCGATCATCGGCACGCAGTTACGGGCCAAAGACAGGGTCATTCCCGTCAATGCCCCCCAATGGTGGCTCGATGACGAAGAATTGCGCCTTTTGCTGACCGACGCGAACGCGCTCGAGACGCTCGTCACGCTCCACGCCAGATACAATGAGGGCCGCTATGACGGCACGGTGGAATGGCAGGGCGCGAAGCGGTGGATTCGCTGTTACGAAAACTGACCGATCAACCCGCCAGGATTTTCTGCGCGACCTGCTCTACGGTTCCGGTAACCAGCAAAGGCTGGCCGCCGACAATACCGACGCTTGTCTGGCCGTTCTCCGCCGCACGCAGCCAGGCCACGTTTGAAGCGACCACGAGATAGTTACCGCCACGCGATTCAAGGGCAACGAATTTCATCTTGGGTATGTCTCCTGACATACCTGCAATAGCGCGATTCCACTCAAAAAGCGGTTAATGGGACGCCCGCTGTCAGCGCTCCTCGCGGCTGGCCACCCGTCCTTCGATTACCACACCTGTGACATGGCTGGTGTATTCGAGCGGATCGCCATCGAACAGCACCACATCGCCGTCCTTGCCGACCTTAAGCGAGCCGACGCGATCGCCCACGCCGATTGCCCTGGCCGCATCCGAGGTGATCGCTCCCATAGCAGCTTCTCGTGCCAGGCCGTTGGCAGCCGCCCACCCGGCTTCCCACAGGATGACACGCGTCTTGGGAACATATCCTTCATAGCCGGACTGCAGGGCGAAGGGGATACCCGCCTCGCGCAGCTTGGCTGCAGTGGCGAAGCTAGCATTTTCCATATCGCCATAATGGCGCGCCATGGTCGGGTGCAGAATAACGGTGACGCCGGCATCGCGCAGCTCGTCGATCAAGAGATAGCTTTCCGCCCCGCCATCGATCACTACATCGATGTCGAACTCTTCCTTCAACCGTAGGGCCGACATGATGTCCTGCGCGCGGTTGGCGGTAATCATCAGCGGCACGCGGCGGGCCAGAACATCCTTCCACACCCTCGCATCGAGCTTCTCGAAGGTCTCGGCATCGTCCTTGTCGGCACCACTTTGGGGCGGCTTGGGCGTGCGGGCCGCGGTGAGTGCGGAGCGAAGGAGAGCGATCTGCTTGGGTCGCGTACCAGGCCCCTTCTCGCGGTCGAGCGCATCGGCCCCCAAATTGGCCGCGATCATGGCGCGCGGAACGATCACCGCTGCATCGGCAGTCTTCGCCCATGTCTTGGCGACCATCGTCTGGCCCGAAACCACGGCGCCAGGGCCGTGTCCGGTATGGATCGTCGTTACCCCGAAACCGCGCAGCCAATCGATCAGATCCTCATCCGGATTGTATCCGTCGATGGCCCGCAGATGCGGCTGAAGCGGAGAACCGGTATCGAGCTGGTCCTGGTCGTGAGCTTGGTTCATGAACCCGGCGAGGCCGACCACCGTACGAGCATCGACGAAACCGGGCGTCGCGACCGTGGCGGTGAGAACTTCGAGACCGTCGGGAACAACGGTAGAGGCGGCAGGCCCGACAGCGGCGATCTTGCCGTCCCGGATTACCACGACACCGTCCGCTATCGCGGCGCCTTCCATGGTGTGCAGGATTTCGGCGCGAACCGCGATATCCTGCGCGGCAAGGCTGGTGGGAGCGAGCGCCAGCATGATCGCGGCGAGTTTGGCGATACGGGCGTTCATTGTGCGGTCTCCGCTTCGGCGACTTCCCAGTGGTGATGCGCAAGCTCCATCGGATCACCCGCGCCATAACCGCCTTCGGCCATCAGCCTGCCTTCCTCGGTGCTGCAATCGAAGAGCTTCCGCCCTTCGACCCAGGTTTCCATAAGATCGGTATAGACCGACAGCGGATCGCCATCGAGGATCAGGAAATCCGCATCCTTGCCGGGCTCCAGACTGCCGACGCGGTCGTCGAGCCCGAGTTGCTTTGCACCGTTGATCGTCAGCGCTCGCAATGCGCCCTCGCGGCTCATGCCGCCGCGCACGGCAATACCAGCCTGGCGGAACATCAGGCGGCTGTCGATAATGCCGTCGTCCGAATGGAGCGAGGTGAGAACGCCCGCACGTTCGAGGATACCCGCTGTTTCCAGCCGCGATTCCATCGCTTCCAGCTTGCCGCCCGGGCTGTCGACCAGGATGTTCGATACCGGAATGCCTGCCGCCGCCAGTTCCTCGGCCACCTTCCAGGCTTCCATCCCGTGCTGGATCAGCACCTTGAATCCGAACTCGCGCTGCAGCCGCAGCACGGTCATGATATCGTCGGCGCGGTGAGTGTGGAAATGGACCAGACGCTTGCCGGACAGGACTTCGCACAGCGCCTCTTTACCGAGCTCGACCTTCTTCCGGTCGCCCTTGCAGTAACCCTGTGCCTCGGCGAAAGCCGCGCGAACCAACGCAGCCGATTTCGCCCGTGTCCCGGGAAAGCCGGGCGTCGCGCCGATCGGATTGGTCCCGTTGGCCATCTTGAGTCCGCCCATCACCGACCCGTCGGGGAAATACCAGGCGATGTCCTCGACCGTGTCGCCATCGCGCAGACGCATGTAGAAGGTCTGGCCGCTGACCAGCCAGCCCGAGCCGGGCATGACATTGGCGGTGGTGACGCCGCCCGCGCGCGCCTTGGCGATACTTGCATCTTTCGGATTGATCGCGTCCATCGCGCGCACGTCCGGCTGGATGGGCGAAGAGCGGTCAGCCCCCGCCACCGAACCGATATGCGAATGCGTATCGACGATACCCGGCATAATGACCATGCCGCTGGCATCGCGAGTGTCGGCATCGGCAGGCACGGCCACGTCGGCGCCCACGGCCACGATCCTGCCATCCTGGATCACCAGTGTGCCGTTTTCGATCACCGGCCCCGCCATGGTGTGGATCGTTGCACCGGTGAAAGCCGTTGCGCGATCCTGCGCTCCGGCGCCGCTCGCCGCGCAAGCCAGGATGGCACCAGCCGCGAGTGCGGCACGGCGTAGGATTCGACCAGTCATGAAAATCTCCCTTGAGGGCGAGGATTAAACCGCGCCGAATGGAAATTGCAAGCAGGGTCAGCCAACCGCGGGTTCGAGCATCCGCAATGTGCGCGAGGCGCTATCGAGCTCCACCGGAACATTGATCGGCAATGTAAGTTGGTTGGTAACGTGGCCAGTGTTGAAGTCGGCAATCACCGGCTTGTCGAGCCCAGCCAGATG
Source organism: Erythrobacter aureus (assembly GCF_003355455.1). Classification (NCBI taxonomy): domain Bacteria; kingdom Pseudomonadati; phylum Pseudomonadota; class Alphaproteobacteria; order Sphingomonadales; family Erythrobacteraceae; genus Erythrobacter; species Erythrobacter aureus. The sequence goes on along the minus strand of NZ_CP031357.1, from coordinate 889,258 downwards.
CCGGTCGATCACATCGTCCAGCAAAAAGCCTGCATAATCCGGGTCGGGCGAGGTGCAGCGCGTACACTGTCCGAAAACGACGCCGTTCACCCGGTCGAATACCCCCGCGAGCTTCAAGTGCTGGAGCATGCGGTCGACACGGTAGGGTTCCTCGCCGATATCTTCGAGGAAGAGGATCGCGCCGTCGAAAGCAGGCAGCCAGCCGGTGCCCATCAGCGTGGAGAGGATCGTCAGGTTCCCGCCCAGCAGCCGCCCGCGCGTAGACCCAGGGACCAGTATACGCGCCACCCGGCCGGAAGCGCGCTCGACCTCTTCGCCACCCAGCACCGGCATCGCGCCTGCGAAGGCAATATGCCACAGGCTCTCCCAGCTCGCCGCCTCCCATCGGCTCGCGGCATTGGGCGCATGCAGCGTGGGAAATCCCGCACGTGCCGCAATGGCCAGATGCAGCGCGGTGGTATCGCTGTAGCCAATCAACAGCTTGGGGTTCGCACGGATCGAAGCCCAATCGAGAAGAGGGAGGATACGTGCTCCGCCCCATCCGCCACGCACCGCGAAGAGGGTGCGGACCTCGGGATCGGCGAACATGGCATCGATGTCCGCCGCCCGATCGATATCTCTACCGGCCAGATATCCGTCCTGATCCGCGACGTGTCGTCCGATCTTCGGAACGAGCCCCATGCCTCTGATCCAGTGGATTGCCCGGTCGAGCTCGTAAGGCACCGTCACCGCACTCGCGGGGGCCACAAGGCCGACCGTGTCGCCCTGACGCAGGCGCGATGGTTTGCGCGGGGTCCTCGCAGTCGCCGCAACCGGCATCAGCGCCGCGCCCGCCAGCCCGCCCATCAGACCAAGCGCGGCGCGCCGCGCGATCATGTCAGGCTCGCAGGTCCGAAGGCATGGGGAAGCAGGTCGGAAAGTCGTATCTTGCGGACCTCCTCGGCTCCGACACAGAGAATTTCCGGATCGGTCCCGCCGAGCTGCGCAAGTTCATTAAGCACCTGACGACAACGGCCGCACGGCGTGATCGGGTCGGTCCCCGGACCGGTCACCGCGACCGCTTCGAGTCCGCCCCGCACCCCATCCGCCATTGCTTTCGACACAGCCACCGCTTCGGCGCACAGCGCGAGGCCATAGCTGGCATTTTCGATATTGGTGCCCGTCACCACGCTGCCATCGGCAAAGCCCAGCGCCGCGCCAACGGCGAAGTTCGAATAGGGCGAGTAGGAATGGCGCGATGCGTCCCGGGCAGCGGCAATAAGATCGTCGTCGGTCATGGCAATATCCTCAGGGCTGCACCACGACCCAGCGTAGCGGCGACTGCGCCGCTTCGGTCTGATACCAGCGGTTGGCGGTCCACATCAGCCAGGGGCGCGTGGCGTAGTCGGGTTCGAACCAGCTACGCGTCAGCCAGAGCTGGCGGTCGAATCGGCGCGAGGGGGCATAGGCTTCCTCGAACTCCTCGAACGGTGCGAGGATCACGGGCTTGCCACTATGCGCCTCGATCTGGTTGACGAGCGTCGTCAGCTCGCTCTGCACGGCTGCTTTCGATACGCGCGAGGGACAGATTGCGGCAGTCGTTTCGAGCAGGATCGCGGGGGGCAGAAGGTCGCTGTCCCGCGGCACCATGGTGACGTAATTGGCGGATTGGCCATCGGCGACCGCGCAAGGGTCGAAACGATGCGCCGCGCCGACTTCCAGCCCCGCAGCGCGGGCGCGGGCGAAGTTCTGCGCAAAAGCGATATCCTTGCGCCCGGCCCCGTCGCTTGCCTCGAGATAAACGAATTTCGCGCCCAGCCCGGCGATTGTATCGAAATCGACCGCGCCATCGCCCGCACCGATCAGACCGCCCTGATCCGGCCAGAGCGCTTCGTCGGGCCGCCAGCTGCGCCCTTCGTACCAGGCATAGGAAGCTCCGATCGCCGCAACGACTAGCAGAACCAGAACTGCCTTGCCCGCACGCGACAGAGCCTTCGGGAGGCGGGACTTTCTCCGGCGCCGATTGTTCCTGGCCATTCGCGCCCCCTTAGCCCTTGATGTGGAGGACGCAAATGAGCGTGAACAGGCGGCGGGCAGTGGCAAAGTCGGTTTCGATCTTGCCTTCCAGGCGTTCCATCAGCAGCTCCGCCGCACGATTGTGAACCCCGCGGCGCGCCATGTCGATCGTTTCGATTTCCATCGGCGTCGCCTTGCGGATGGCCTGGTAATAGCTGTCGCAAATGGCGAAATATTCGCGAATCGGCCTGCGGAACCGAGCAAGACCGAGCAGCAGTTCCTCGAGCAGTTGCTCGCTTTCATCGGCAATGGTCATCAGCAAGCGCCCGTCGCGCACCGCCAGCGTCAGGCGATAGGGGCCGTTCGCCCCGCGTTCGACCGCACGCAGCGGTTTGAAACAATTTTCCTCGATCAGGTCGAAAATCGCGATGCGCCGTTCTTGCTCGATATCGGCGTTGCGCCAGATGATCGTCTCCTCGTCGAGCTCGATATGCGCGATGCGGTGGTCGCCCGAAGAAGATACGGAATCGGTCATGCGTTGCGGGATGCTTTCGCAGAGTTAGGCGGGTTGCGGCAAGGGGTGAAACTGTGTCCCCACTATCCACAGGACAAGAGCCGGCAATCGAAAAATTTCGCCGACCGGGTGCCTTCCACTGGACCGGCGCAAAAGGCATCTAGGGAGAATGGCCGATACCGATCTCCTTTTTCCCGCAGATGATTCGACTTCAGAGAAACCGGCCAAAGGCCCCGTACTGCCTGCCAACCTGGAAGCAGAGGCCGCCTTTCTCGGCGCAGTCCTGATCGACAACAAGGTGATCGAGGAGCTGACGACGCCGCTGATGGCGGAGCATTTCCACGAGCCGGTGCACCAACGCATCTACGAGCGTGTCCTCAAGCTGCTCGATCGCAATTCGGTAGCCACGCCCGTGACGCTCAAGCCCTATTTCGAAAGCGACGAGGCGCTGAAGCAACTGGGCGGGACGACCTATCTCGCGCAGTTGACCGCCGACGGGCAGGGTTTGCTCCACCCGCGTGAACTGGCGGAGCAGATCTACGACCTCGCGCTCCTGCGCGAACTGGTCACGGTGGGGCGCAACCTCGTCGAAGGCGCGCTCGACACGTCGGACGAAGTCGAGCCCCTGCGCAAGATCGAACAGGCCGAGGCCGACCTCTATCGCGTGGCCGAAGGCGCAAGCACCGGCAACGAAGCGCAGACCTTCCGCAAGGCTGCCTTCGGTGCGCTGGAGGTCGTGCAGGCGGCGATGAATTCCGGCGGACGGTTCTCGGGCAAGACCACCGGGCTCGACACAATCAACGACAAGACCTCGGGCCTGCACAATTCCGACCTCGTGATCCTCGCGGGGCGCCCGGCGATGGGCAAGACCTCGCTCGCGACCAACATCGCCTTCAATGCCGCGCGGCGGCGGATGGACGACGAAAAAGCCGGGATCGAGCCGGAAAAGTCGCCCGGTGCAGGCGTCGCCTTCTTCAGCCTCGAAATGAGCGCCGACCAGCTCGCCACGCGTATCCTTGCGGAAACGGCGGAAATCTCGAGCGAGAAGCTGCGCTCGGGCAAGCTGAGCCGCGAGGAATTTCAGCGCCTCTCCTTCGCCAGTCAGGAACTGACGGACCTGCCGCTCTACATCGACGACACCCCGGCGCTGACCATTGGCGCACTGCGGACGCGGGCGCGCCGGCTCAAGCGACGCCACGACATCGGCCTTGTCATCGTCGATTATCTGCAACTGCTACAGGGATCGGGCCGCGCGAGTGACAACCGTGTGAACGAGATTTCCGAGATCAGTCGTGGCCTGAAGACCCTGGCCAAGGAGTTGCATGTCCCCGTGATTGCCCTGTCGCAGCTATCGCGTCAGGTGGAACAGCGCGAGGACAAGCGCCCCCAGCTTTCCGACCTGCGCGAATCGGGTTCGATCGAGCAGGATGCCGACATGGTGTGGTTCATCTTCCGCGCCGAATATTACCACAACGCACTGAAGCCCGACACGCCCGACGAGACCAGTTCGGAAGAAGTGCGGATGAAATATGCCGAATGGGAAGCGCGCCATCTGGAGCTGGTAAACAAGGCGACTCTGATCGTTGCCAAGCAGCGTCACGGCTCGACCGGCAACGTTCCGCTGCTGTTCCACAGCGAATTCACCAAGTTCTCCAGCCCCGACGTGCGGCATTACGAAGATTACGAATGAGTCTCTACAATCCGAGATTGAGCCGCCGGGCGACATTGTAATCGACCACGGCAACGATAAACCAGCTAAGGTTCCAGCGGATGCGGTTCCACAGGGTCGACTTGCGCAAATGGGCAGCGGGGGTAATTTCCTTGGAACCTGAATGGTGATCGGCGATGAACCGGCGCATCCTTTCGGCGAACCCGGCATCCTCGACGCGTAACATCAACTCCAGATTCACATACAGGCTGCGCATGTCGAAATTGGCGCTGCCGAGATAGACGGCATCGTCCACCACGAGCAGCTTCATATGCAGTTTACTGGGCCGGAACTCCCAAATTCTCGCCCCTTGCGAAAGCAGATAGTGATAGAGCGAACGCGCCGCGCCGATAGTCGCCCCATTGTCCGATTTGCCCGCCATGATCAGGTTCATTTCGCCGCGCTGAGCCATTTTGCCCATGCGCCGCAGCATCCGCTTGGACGGGGAAAAATAGGCCATGACCATGTCGAGCCTGTCGGCGCGCTCGATATCCTCGGCCACGCATTTGGCCCAGCTCGACAGCCCTCTCGTCGGGCCGCCGATCAACAGCCGCACCGGCCCATTGCCCGGTTTCCAGCGCATGACCTTGCGAATGATCGCACGAAACTGCGCATTCGGACGCGAGACCCAATCCTCGATCTCATCGAACCATTCGATCAACCGGGCGACCGCATCGCCGGTGAGCCTGACGCCGAGATCGTGCCAGCCATTGTTCTCGGGCGTTTCGAAATAGTCGTGTTCGATGTTGAAACCACCGATCATCGCGACATCTTCATCCACCACCACCAGTTTCTGGTGATTTCGGATGAGAGCCCGCCGGGACCATTTGGCCAAAAAGCGATGATAGCGGCCGCCTGCATCAAGCAGTGGCTCGAAAAATCCCTCCTCCACGTCCTCACCGAAACCATCGACCAGCAGGACCACATCCACACCGCGCCGCGCGGCTTGCGCCAGCGCATCACGGACGCGTTGTCCGGTATCGTCATCCACGAACATGTAGTAGAATAGCCGGATCGACCGCTTCGCGCCGGAGATCATTTCGAGCAGCGCATCGAGCCGCTGCGAACCTGCCGGAAAAACCGTGAAACTATGGCCCTGCGCGGTAATTTCGAACGTCTCCAGTTCCCGCCAAGGAGCAGGACCCGCAGACTCTTTATCAGGGTAGGCATCGGCCATCGGCTTGACCGCTTATCCGTGCTGGCTCTCCGGTGCAAATCCTTGACTATGCCGCGTCCCCGGCTTAAATGCGGCGCTTCCCCGGAATCACTTGATTTGCATCGGAGTGCCCCATGGCGCGCGTTACCGTCGAAGACTGCGTAGACAAGGTCCCCAACCGTTTCGATCTCGTTCTGCTGGCCGCCCAGCGGGCGCGCGAGATTTCGGGCGGTGCCGAGCTGACCCTCGACCGCGATCGCGACAAGAACCCGGTGGTGGCCCTCCGCGAAATCGCGGAGCAGACGATCAAGCCCAAGGATCTCAAGGAAGCGGCCGTTACCAATCTGCAGAAAATTCTGCCGGACGATGATGACGAGATCGATGAAGTCGGCTCGCTCAGCCAGTCGGCGGAGGCGCTGCGGATTACCGCGTCGGCACCCACTCGCTCGACCTCGATCGGCGCCGATTACGACGGCTGAGCCGAGCGTAAGATCGCCGAACCGTGGAAAGGCCGCCCGTGGGGCGGCCTTTTGCGTTGCGACATTACGGCCGCCCTCTCTATCCTGCGCCGCGACAGGAGGTGCAATGAGCGACATCGTTGAAGGGCTCGGCACGGCAGTCGAGGGCGGATTATACGCCAAGGCGGTTGCGGAAAGACCGGGTGGCGCCACCCCGCTGAAAAAAGGACATTTCGCCGAAGGCGCCTGTCTCAATTGCGGCACACAGCTGGTCGGCGAACATTGCCATCACTGCGGCCAGAAAGCGCATCTGCATCGCACGCTGAGTGCGTTCATGCACGATATCGCGCATGGCGCGGTGCACTTCGACAGCAAAACCTGGCGCACCCTGCCTAGACTGCTGTTCAAGCCCGGCGAGCTCACCCGGCGATATATCGACGGGGAACGCACGCGCTTCGTTTCGCCGATGGCGCTGTTCCTGTTCTCCATCTTCCTGATGTTCGCCGTATTCCAGATCGCCGGCATCAGTGCCCCACCGACCTGCGCGGCGATACCGATGCGCAATTGCGGGAACTGGCCGGAGAGCAGGTCGAGCGGCTTGAAAATCGACGCGACACGTTGGCAGAGCGCATCGCCGCCCTGAAACGGGGCATGCCCAGCGCGCGGGCGCCGAAGAAGAGCTCGCCGAGCTGGAACGGCAGCTCGCCGCAGTGGCGCAAGCGCGCCAGGAACTGCCGTTTCTCAAGGGGCCAACCGGAGAAGAACCGGCGAGTCTCTCGCAAGGCCAATCGCCCCAGATCGTGACGAACACCGATCCGCAAGACCTCGCCGAGGTCACAGCGATCGGGGAGGACTGGAACCTCGACTCCGCGAATGCCGGGTGGCTGAAAAAGGGGCTCGAAAAGTGGCAGCAAAACCCCGGCCTGATGCTCTACAAGTTGCAGACCAGCTTTTATAAATTCAGCTGGCTGCTCATTCCCCTATCGGTTCCCTTCGTCTGGCTGCTGTTCTTCTGGAAGCGCCGCTTCCGCGCTTATGACCATGCCATTTTCGTCACCTACTCGCTCGCCTTCATGACGCTGCTGATTTTGGCCATCGTATTGGGCGGAATGGCAGGCATGCCCACGAGCATAGTGGCTTTGGGATCGTTGTTGATCCCACCGATTCACATCTACAAGCACCTGCGCGGAACCTATGCCCTGTCGCGCTTTTCGGCCTTCTGGCGCCTTTCGGTACTCAGCATTCTGATAGCAATCGTCCTCGGGCTCTTCACATCGCTGCTGATGCTGCTGGGGCTGTTCTAGCGCCTAGCGGCAAGGATAGCTCTTCTTGAGCGCCTCCAGCCATGCGGCCTGGAGGGTCGAACGCTGGCGCAAGGGTTGCCCAAGGCCGCCCAACATATTGAGAACCTGTTGCACGTTGAGGCCTTTCTTGCGTGCGGCGTCGGGGACGCAGAAATGCGGGCTGCCCCGGTCTGTGGCCGCCGCGTTGGCGGCACGGGCACTGAGGGCCGCATCCTTTATCTGTGCCTGCATGACCTTGGTCCTTTTGTCGAACAGCGCGAGGGCGCCCTTCTTCTCGACCTGCCTTGCGGTCGTGTAGAATTGCTCGGCATTCACCTCTTCCGAGGGACCGGCGGCGAGTTGCGCGCCAGAGGCGAGCAAAGCACAGCCCAGAGCAGTGACACCGATACGCATGAAATGGCCCTCCCGATGGATACCGGGAGGGCTTTATCGCAGTGAAACTGAACAGGAAATGTCAGTCACGGTGATCAGGCGCCCTGGGGCGCGGGGCCTCCGTCGAACTTCTTACCGGCCTTGGGCACGGCGGCACCAGCCATCGGTTTGACAACCACCGGACCCTTGGGCTCGTCGGGACGGTCGATCTTGCCGTCCTTCATCAACTGGTCGATCTCGTCGCCGGTTAGGGTTTCGTATTCGAGCATTGCCTGAGCCAGCAGGTGGAGCTTGTCCTCCTGCGCGGTGAGCACTTCCTTCGCCCGGGCGAGGCCGTCTTCGACGAGCCGCTTGATCTCGGCATCAATGAGCTTGTTGGTCTCGGCACCCGACATGGTGCGCGCCGTCTGGCCCATGCCGAGATAGCCTTCCTGACTCGCCTCGTATTGCAGGGGGCCGAGCTTGTCGGACATGCCCCATTTGGTGACCATGTTGCGCGCAAGATCCGTGGCGTACTGAATGTCGCCGCTGGCCCCGCTGGATACCTTATCGTGTCCGAAGATGATTTCCTCCGCTACGCGGCCGCCCATGGCGACGGCCAGATTCGCGTGCATCTTGTCACGATGGTAGGAATAATTGTCCCGCTCGGGCAGGCGCATCACCATGCCAAGCGCGCGGCCGCGCGGAATGATGGTGGCCTTGTGGATCGGGTCGGATGCCGGCTCGTTCAGCGAAACCAGCGCGTGGCCGGCCTCGTGATAGGCGGTCATCTTCTTCTCGTCCTCGGTCATGACCATGCTGCGGCGTTCGGCGCCCATCATGACCTTGTCCTTGGCGTCCTCGAATTCCTGCATGGCGACGAGGCGCTTGTTGCGCCGAGCAGCCAGAAGCGCAGCCTCGTTGACGAGGTTGGCGAGGTCGGCGCCAGAGAAACCCGGCGTGCCGCGTGCAATCGTGCGAGGGTTCACGTCGGGTGCCAGCGGCACCTTCTTCATATGTACGGCGAGGATCTTTTCGCGCCCGTCGATATCGGGGATCGGCACCACCACTTGGCGGTCGAAGCGGCCCGGACGCAGCAGCGCCGGGTCCAGAACGTCGGGCCGGTTGGTCGCGGCGATGATGATGATGCCCTCATTCGCCTCGAAACCGTCCATCTCGACGAGCAACTGGTTGAGCGTCTGCTCCCGCTCGTCGTTCGAATTGCCGAGGCCGTGACCACGCGAGCGGCCCACCGCGTCGATTTCGTCGATAAACAGGATGCAGGGCGCATTTTTCTTGGCCTGCTCGAACATGTCGCGCACGCGGCTCGCGCCGACACCGACGAACATTTCGACGAAGTCCGAACCCGAAATCGTGAAGAAAGGCACGCCCGCTTCGCCCGCGATGGCGCGCGCGAGCAAGGTTTTGCCGGTACCGGGCGAACCGACCAGGAGCGCGCCCTTTGGAATCTGCCCGCCTAGTTTGGAGAAACGCTGCGGATCCTTGAGGAATTCGACGATCTCCTCCAGCTCCTCACGCGCCTCGTCGATGCCGGCAACATCGTCAAACGTCACCTTGCCCTGGCGCTCGGTGAGCAGCTTGGCCTTGGACTTGCCGAAGCCCATCGCGCCGCCCGCGCCGCCACCCTTCTGCACCTGACGCAGAGCGAAGAAGGCGATACCGAGGATCAGGACGAAGGGCAGGATCTGGATCAGCGCATAGAGGAGGATATTCCCGCCTTCGGCTTCTACGCCGGAATAGCGCACACCATTATCTTCGAGCAGTTGCGGCAACGTGGCGTCGTTCGCCACCGGAATGGTCGAGAACTGCTCGCCATTCTTCATCTCGCCGGCAATCTGCGTTTCCGAAATCTGCACGCTGGCGACAGAACCTTCGGCCACCTTGTCACGGAAATCCGAATAGGGAATTTGCGCACCAGCCCCGCTCGACCCGCCGCCGAAGACCGAAACGACCATCAGCAGGGCGAGAAAAATGCCGCCCCAGATCATCAGGCTCTTGACCCAGGGGTTAGGGCCGTTGCCCTCGGGCTCGGGCGGGGAATTCTGATCGCTCATGCGCGGAGTCCTTTCACTGCCGATAATGTAGGGTGCAACCGGGGAATGGCAAGTTGCAGGGCTGCACGGAAATTCCGCTTTCAGGCGACGAGCCGGTCGATCAGCCAATAGCTGCCCGTGATACCGATCGCATAGGCGGAGAACCGGATCAGCTGCGGTCTGGCATCCGGACGCAGCCGCCCGACCCACTCCATGAGTATCAGGACGGCGGCAACGACAAGCAATTGCCCCGCCTCGACGCCCAGATTGAAGCTGACCAGCGCGGCGGGCACCTCGCCCTCCGGCAGGCCGATCTCGCGCAAGGCCCCGGCAAAACCGAAACCGTGCAGCAGGCCAAAGGCGAAGGCGACCAGCCACGGCAAGCGGCGGGTGAGTGTATCGCGACTGCCCCGTGCGATTTCCACGGCAAGGAATACGATCGACAGCGCGATCAGCGCCTCGACGACGTCCTGCCGGATGCCTTCGAAGCCCAGCGTGACCGCCGCGAGCGTGATCGAATGGGCGACTGTGAAGGCCGTGGCAGCTTTCACCACCGGCCAGGGCCGCGCGACGAGCAGGACCAGCGCGATGACGAACAGCAGGTGATCCCATCCGGCAAGGATATGCTCGACGCCGATGACGAAATAGCCGCGCCAGACCTGCGCGGAAGAGGGCTTTGCGGCGATCATGGCCGTGGGTTCTTCGGGCGTCAGGCGATGGACCTGCACGCCGCGATCCAGCGGCGCGACCCGCAGGATCGCCTCGCCATGGCCGGGGAAGGCAGGCCAGCCGATCGACTCACCGGCAACGGTGCCGTCGCAAATCACACGTGCATTGCCGTGAGCAGCCAGCGGCGCCATCCGGCGCTGGATGTCTCCTTCGATACGGCAATTCTCCGGAAGTCGCGGCATCGCCATGCGGTCGTCCGCCGCACTGGCGATCGGCTGGCGCCAGCCTAGCCGCCAATCGGGTCCGCCGATTTGCTCGAACTGGATTGCGACCGGTCGCATCTCGTCCGCCAGCGCGGGTGCGCTCAACACGAGCAGGCACAGCGCGGCAAGCCAGCGGATCACTCGACCTCGACCGTATAGGCCTCGCGCAGCACTTCGTAAGCGCGCTGGCGCCGCTCGGCGATGGTCGCGCTGCGCCAGTCGGCCTCGACCCGTTCGCGGATTTCGTCGAGTGCCGGTACGCTTCCCGCCGTCCGGCGGTCGAGGCGTACGAGGTGCCAGCCAAATCCCGAGCGGATCGGCCCCTGCCACGTCTCATCGGCGGAGAGAGCGGAAAGCCCGGACGCGAATTCCCGTCCGAAAACCGCTTCGACTTCGGCCATTTTCATGGCGTCGGCCGACCTCGGCAGACTTATCGCTGTGCCCCGGGGTGGAGCCGGCCCGCCGAGCGCGTCGCGGGCGGTCTGCGCGCTCGGGAAAAAAGCCTGTGCGAAGCTAATCGCGTGACCCTCGGCATAGCGTTCCGCATTGTCGGCAAGCCACCGTTCGAGGACTGCATCGGTCGGCCGCACGACCTCCGCCTCTGCTCCAGCGAGCTCGTCCATCTTGGTCGCCAGCCGCCGCCGCACGACCGCATCGCCTTGGTCGACACCCAGCCGCATGGCCTCGCGGTAAAGCACTTCCTCGCGCACCCAGCGTGCGATGGCCGCGTCCATTTCGGCATCGGTCGGCGGGCGGCCCATCATTCGCTCGAAGCCCAACGCGATCCCTGCCTGCCGCTCGCGCGACAGCTCGATCGTTCGGCTCGCCGGATCGACCGGATCGCCGATCAGCGCGAGCGCGCCCCAGATGGCTGCCCCGGCAAGAAGGAAGTGCGCGAGCGGATCGCGCAGCAGCGTGCGGATCATCCCTCGTCCATGATGCGCGGCGCATCGCCCGGCCCCCGGCGCGGTCGCAGCCAGACGGGCGAGGAATAGGCGCGTTCCTGAATCACGTTCGCCTCGACCACCTCGGGCGGCAGGTCGAAGCCGAAACGCCTGGCATCGAACAGGACCCAGCTCGGCGTCGGGATCTCGATCGCGCGCACGTAATAGAAGGCGCGCTGGCCCGGGCGATAGTCGGGATCGCGCCAGGTCGCGCGCAATTCCGCCGCGCCGATCGAGTTCTCGTAAGTCGCCTCGCGCCGGACCACGGTATCGCCCACAGCGGGTACTTTGCCGCCAATGCGACGCCGTTCGCCATCCATATCCGACCAGGCAACGTCATAGACGCGCTCCTGCGCCTGGCCGTTGGCATCGACCCAGCCCTTGATCACCTGCACCCGGTCGAGATTGGCGCCATCGGGATCCTTCAGCGCGGAGATGAGGAATATCGGCGCCCGGCCGCTATCTTCCAGATCGCCGCCCATCGGAACGCCGCGCATATAGCCCGCGCGGACCCAGTCGCCATCCCAGTCGTCCTCGGCAAAATCGAACCCGGCGAACAGGCGCAAGACCATGCGCGGGCCAGTGGTCGCGTAGACTTCGCGCCGCATAAAGGCGTCGAAGATTTCCGCGCGCGTATTGCCTCGCGCCCACGCCGCCGCGTAACCGCCGGCAAGATAGTGCCAACCAAAACGCCCTTCCCGCGTTCCAAGGTTTTGCGCGGCCAAGGCACGCTCGGCGTGTGGTTCGCTGCCGGTATGCTTGCCGAAGAAATTGTCCTCGTCGCCCGTCGCCAGTGCGGTATGGCTGTCGGTCGATCCGATCAGGCCGAAAGCATAGGGATTGACTCCCATCTGCTGTTCGAGCGTCAATCCGCGCAGCAGCGCGCTGCGCACATAGCTGCCCGCATACATGTCGGGCGTCGAGCGGCGGGTTAGAGGAAGGTTGCCCAGCTCCCAACCCGCCACACCGAATGCGGCAAACTCGTCGTTCGGGGAGAGGAAGGGATGCGTCTCGCTGTCGCCCTTGATCTGCGTGGCCTCGACCACGGGCTCGTAGCGCGCACGGCGGCGGGCATAATCGGCCCCCATCGCCCCGCCATCGGGTCCGACCAGATCGAACATCAAGCCATTGGACAGGTTGGAATTATGCGGGATGGCCAGCACACGTCCGCCGGTATTGGCCTCATAGGCCTCCATATAATCCCATAGCTGTTCGGGCGTCGTATCGAGGCCGGGAAACGGCACCACTTGTCCGGTCTTCACGCTGCCATCCCTGAACATCACCACGCGGTGGAGATTGTTGCCATCGGGCATCAGCGTCCATTCGAACCCCGCGAAGGCCGTGAATTCGCCGGGACGGTTGTACCGGTCCAGCATGGCGAGGTGGGTGTCCCACAGTTCGCGTGTCGCAGCCGCCTGGCGAGCGGGGTCGCGCAACGCCTCGGGTATCTCGTCATTTGCCGCCGCCGTGATGAGTTCGGCCACCGCGCGGGTCGATTGCTCGGGGCTTTCGTGCATCATATCGTACCAGCGCCGCAATGTCGGATCGCGCACCAGCATGCGCGGTGCATCGTACAGGCGGCGCGTCGCCCCCATGGCGTCGGAGTGGTCTGAGATCACAAGGAAATCGAGCGGCCGGTCGAGCTGCGCCTCCATGCCGGTGGTGGCTGTGACTTTGTCGCCGCGCGCGAATTTCAGCGCCTCTTCCGCCCCCAGCCTGACACCGAATCCAAAGGCATCGACGGAGATATCGGTATGAAGATGCGTGTCGCCCCAATAGGGCCGGTCGGGAAATTCGGCGAGTTCGATCGTATCGGTGCCGTCCCCGCGCTGGTCTTCCGCCGGTTCTCCCGGCCCCATCGAGCAGGCGCCGAGCAACCAAACCACGACGGTCGCGTAAAGAGCTGTACGCATCATCCCTCTCCCTCGACCCCGACGCATCTTGAGCGCGGAGCGAGGCAGCGGTCAAGCCCGGTGGCCTGCGTTCCAGGATGGCGCGAGAACCATGCCACCCGCGCCTTCGCCTCCGTCCGATGTGTAGTAATAGTAGGTTCCGCCGCCAAGCGCCGCCGCTGCCAGCAACAGGGCCGAGACCATAACCAGCCCGTCCCGTACAATCAGGGCCAGGGCGATCGCCGCGATGGCGAGCATCGGCGCGGAGCTGGCGAATGGCAGAAATTCCAGCGGAGGGACCGTTGCGCACAAGAGGAGAACCGCCACCGCGGCAACCTTGATCCATACGCCTCGTGTCAACGAGTCGAAACGGTCACGGCTGTGATCGTCGAGCCACCGGGCAACGCCGCGCAGCTTTGTGACCGCCTTGTGCAGCTTCTTCGATTCGATCGCGCGTCGTTCGACGAAACCGGGCAGCCAGACATGATCCTTGCCGATCAGCATTTGCATGGCGATCAGCGCGATGATTGCGGCCAGAAAGCTCGGCACGCCCGGAATTCCGCCGATCGGCGTGATTTCGAGCAAGGCGGGGAGCAGGAGGAAGGGGCCGAAACTACGCCCACCGAAATCGTCGAGCACATCGCGGATACGCACGGCATCGCTCTTCGAGGCGAGCTCGTCCAATTCGCCGATGACTTCCTCGACGCTTTCCGGTTCCTTGCTCGACACGTCGCTCTCCCTAGCGCACCAAACGCGCGAGGAGTAGAAAGGTTACGCGCCTATTTCGATGGCTTCTTTCTGAGCAGGGCCGACCGCTCGCAGCGGCACACCACTTCGCCGCGCTGGTTCACCGCCTCGTGCAGGAAAGTGACGATGCCCGTATCGGGGCGCGATTTGCTTTCGCGCAATCCGATCACTTCGCTGGTCGCATGCAGCGTATCGCCGATGAACACCGGCTTGGGCATGACCAGCTTGTCGTAGCCGAGATTGGCGACCAGCGTGCCGAGCGTGGTGTCCCCCACGCTCAGCCCCACCATCAGCGAGAAGGTATAGGTCCCATTGACGAGGATCTGCCCGAACTCGCTTTCCTTCGCCGCTTCCACGTCGAGGTGGAGCGGCTGCGGATTGTGAGTCATCACGGTGAAGAAGAGATTGTCCGCCTCCGTCACCGTGCGCCGGATTTCATGGGTCAGCTTGTCGCCGACCTGCCATTCGTCGAAGTGCCTGCCTGCCATCAGCCGTGGCCCATCACGGCTTTCACTTCGAGGAAGTCGTGGAAGCCCCATTCGCCCCATTCGCGGCCATTGCCCGACTTCTTGTACCCGCCGAAGGCCGCGTTGAGATCGTAGCCGCCATTGATCGCGACCCGGCCGGCGCGAATGCGCTTGGCCAGCTTGCGGGCGGTCTCCACATCCTCGCCCGTGATCGCGCTGGCAAGGCCGTATTCGGTATCGTTGGCGATACGAATGGCGTCGTCGTAATCCTCGTAGCCGAGGATGCAGAGGACCGGCCCGAAGATTTCCTCGCGCGCGATGGTCATGTCGTTTTCGACATCGGCGAAGACGGTCGGCTTGACGTAGTGGCCGGTCTCCAGCCCCTCGGGTTTTCCGGGACCACCCGCGACCAGCGTCGCGCCTTCCTCGATGCCCTTTTCGATCAGGCCCTGGATCTTGTCCCACTGCGTACGGGAGACGACCGGGCCGATCGCGGCATTGCCCTTGGGATCACCCGGGATCACGCCCTCGGCCGCTTCCTTGGCGGCAGCCTTGGCCTCTTCCATGCGCCCCTGCGGCACGAGCATGCGGCTGGGCGCGGTGCAGGTCTGGCCCGAATTGCCCATCATGGCGACGGTGCCCTTGGCAACCGACTGGGTGAAGGCGCTGTCGTCGAGCACGATGTTCGGGCTCTTGCCGCCCAATTCCTGCGCCACGCGTTTGACCGTGTCGGCGGCGTTCTTGGCAATAAGAATGCCCGCCCGGGTCGAGCCGGTGAAGCTGACCATGTCGATATCGGGATGGCCGGAAATCGCCTCGCCCACGCCAGGCCCGTCGCCATTGACGAGGTTGAAGACCCCTGCCGGAACGCCCGCCGCATCCATGATCTCGGCGAAGATATAGGCGTTGAAGGGCGCGATTTCGGAAGGCTTCAATACCATGGTGTTGCCCGTCGCCAGCGCGGGGAAGACCTTGCAGGCGATCTGGTTCAGCGGCCAGTTCCACGGGGTGATCATGCCGACCACACCGACCGGCTCCCATACGTGGAGCGTCGGTCCGTCCTGGCGTTCGAATGCGAAGCCTTCGAGAATCTCGATTGCCTTCTGGCAGTGCCCGGCCAGCAGGCCGACATGCGGACCGCTCGCAAGGCTCATCGGCGCGCCCATTTCGTCGCTCACCGCAGTGGCAAGCTCTTCCTTGCGGTTCTCGATCTCGGCCTGGATCGCGCGCAGCAGAGTAAGGCGCTCTTCCTTGCTCGTCTGGCTAAAGCTTTCGAACGCGCGGCGCGCAGCGGCCACTGCCTTGTCGACATCGGCTTTTGTGCCGAAGCTGATGTGACCGATGGTTTCCTCGGTGGCCGGGTTTTCGACCGGCTGGGTGTTTTCCTCGACCGGATCGACCCACTGGCCGTCGATGTAGAACTTGGTGCAATTGCGCATGGGAATCTCTCCTTTGCGCGTGCGTTTAGCCCCCTTCCGCCCAGCGCGCCACCACCTGATCGCCGTCTTCCGCACTGTCGCGAATGGTATTCGGCGTGCGGTCGAAACGCGGGGCAGGCGCGGTGTGCCAGCGGCCGCCATGTTCGACGAAGGCGCCGCGTGCCTTCATGTGCGGATGGTCCTTTGCATGGTCGAGCGGGACGACCGGCGAGAAGCACGCATCGGTCCCTTCAAGTAGCTCGCACCATTCGGCCTGCGTTTTCGTGGCGAAAAGTTCGGCGAGGTCTTCGGCGTAGTCGTCCCACTTCGCGGGGTTCATCTGCGCCTCGCGCAGATGCTCGGGCGCGTCGGCGCGCTGGAGCAGCTCGGCATAGAATTGCGGCTCGATGGCGCCGACACTGATCTCCTTGCCGTCCTTGCAAGTGTAGCAGCGATAGAAATGCGCCGCCCCGCCCAGCAGGCCCGCACCACGTTCGACTGTGCGCAGTGCGCTGTGCGGCTGGCCATAGAAGAAACTCATCAGGCTGGTGACGCCATCGACGATGGCGGCATCGACCACCTGCCCCTTGCCGCTCCGCTCGCGCTCGAACAGCGCGGCGAGGATGCCCATGGCGCAATACATCGAGCCCCCACCGAAATCGCCGACGAGATTCTGCGGCGGCACCGGCAGTTCGCCGCGCTTGCCGATCGCGTCGAGCGCGCCGGTGATCGCGATATAGTTGAGGTCGTGCCCCGCAGCCTGCGCCAGCGGGCCGTCCTGCCCCCAGCCGGTCATCCGCGCGTAAACGAGACGCGGATTGGCCGCGAGCATCTCGTCCGGGCCGAGGCCGAGGCGCTCCATCACGCCGGGGCGGAAGCCCTCGACCAGCACGTCGGCATGTTTGAGCGCCGTCTTGACAAAGCTTTGCCCTTCCTCGCTCTTGAGGTCGACCGCGACACGATGCCGCGCGCGTTCGACCACCGGGTTCATCGGCTGGTGTCCCGCGCGTTCGATCCGCACCACTTCTGCGCCCATATCGGCGAGCATCATCGCCACGTGCGGCCCCGGGCCGATGCCCTGGAATTCGACGACCTTGAGGCCGGTCAGCGGACCGTTGCTCGACATTTCTCTCTCCTCGGTGATTTCGTTGTTTTAGAAGCTCTTGGGCAAATCCAGCACATGCGTCGCCACATGGCTGAGGATCAGATTCGTGCTGATCGGCGCGACCTGGTAGAGTCGGGTTTCGCGGAACTTGCGCTCGACATCGTATTCTTCGGCGAACCCGAAACCGCCATGCGTCTGGATACACATGTCGGCGGCAAACCAGCTCGCCTCGCTCGCCAGCATCTTGGCCATGTTCGCCTCGGTCCCGGCCGTCTCGCCCGCATCGAACATGCGGGCCGCCTTGGTGACCATTTCGGCTGCGGCAGACAGTTGGACATAGGCGCGTGCAATCGGAAACTGGACGCCCTGATTCTCGCCGATTGAACGACCGAAGACGTTCCGCTCCTTCGCATAGGCGCTGGCCTTGTCAATGAAGAAACGCCCGTCGCCGATGCACTCGCTAGCGATCAGGATACGCTCGGCATTCATGCCCGAGAGGATGTAGCGAAAACCCTTGCCCTCCTCGCCGATCAAGGCCGATTTCGGAACACGCAGATCGTCGAAGAACAGTTCGGTCGTCGCATGGTTGAGCATGGTGCGCACGGGCCGCACGGTCAGACCGTTGCCGACCGCGTCACGCATGTCCACCAGCAGCACGCTCATGCCGTCGGACGGTTTGGCGAATTCCTCGCGCGGGGTCGTGCGGCACAGCAGGACCATGAGGTCCGAATGCTCGGCGCGGCTGATCCAGATCTTCTGGCCGTTGACCACGTAGTGATCGCCCGCATCCTTCGCGAAAGTCGAAATGCGAGTCGTGTCGGTCCCTGCCCCCGGTTCGGTGACCCCAAAGGCCTGCAAGCGCAGCTCGCCGCTGGCGATCTTGGGCAGATATTCGCGCTTCTGTTCCTCGCTGCCATGCTTGAGCAAAGTGCCCATGGTATACATCTGCGCATGGCATGCCCCGCCGTTCGAACCCGAACGATGGATTTCCTCGAGCACAGCGCAGGCCGCCTCGAGCCCCAGGCCCGACCCGTCATATTCCTCGGGAATCAGAACGGACAGGAAACCGGCTTCGGTCAACGCAGTCACGAATTCGGTCGGATAAGCCCGCTCGCGATCGAGCCGCTGCCAGTATTCGCCAGGGAATTTGGCGCACAGCCGCCGCACTGCGTCGCGGATTTCCGGAAAGGTTTCGCTCAAATGTCCGTCTCCCATTGCAACCTTTTTGGCGCGCGGGAGAAGGTTTGGCAACGGGATAAGAAAATTGGATGCCCCGTGAGGATTCGAACCTCAATTGACGGAGTCAGAGTCCGTAGTCTTACCATTAGACGACGGGGCATCAGCCGTCCGGGCGGGCGAGAATCGCATAGCCGCTCCGGAAGAGGCCGCGCATCTAGTTTCGCCGTCGCGCGAGGTCAACCCCGTGCGTTGCGCGCGCACTTGCCCCGCCCCCGCTTCGCCGCTAGCATCGCCGTCAAGTCCCCGTGCACGGTGGTTTGCGCGGGAGGAATAAGAAAGCTCCGACTATGGCGGACCATACTCCGCCGGACACGAAAAGGGGGCGCGGGACACAACGGGGCGGCAAGTCCGGCAAGGTAGCCGATTTCCGCTACAAACGCCCTTCCCGGCCCGAAACAAAGCGTGGCGGCAAACGTAATGCGCCGCATCGCGACAGCGCAATCGCTTCCCGGCCGAACGGCCAGCCCGGCCCACATTCCGGCCACCCGCCGCGCCGACAGGCCTATGCGGCACTCGATCTCGGCACCAATAACTGCCGCCTGCTGATAGCCCGGCCATCGGGCGAGAATTTTACCGTGATCGATGCCTTCAGCCGCGTGGTTCGCCTGGGCGAGGGACTCGCGGCCAGTGGCAAACTGTCCGACGAGGCGATGGAACGCACAGTGGCGGCGCTGCATGTCTGCGCGGAGAAACTCCGCCGCCGCAATGTTCGGCTCGCCCGGTCGGTCGCCACGGAAGCATGCCGTCGTGCATCCAACGGCGAAGCCTTCATCGAACGGGTGCAGCGCGAAACCGGCATCATGCTCGATATCATTTCCGCCCAGGAAGAGGCACGGCTCGCCGTGCTTGGCTGTCATGTCTTGCTGGAAGAAGGCAACGGCCCGGCGATTATTTTCGATATTGGCGGCGGCTCCACCGAACTCGTCCTGGTGCAGCCGGGCGAGAAAGTCCCGCGCATTCTCGATTGGCTGAGCGTTCCCTGGGGCGTGGTCTCCCTCACCGACATGGTTGATGGGACAGACGAGAGCGAGCACTCTCGGCTCGATCGTTATGTCCAGATGCGCCGCACGGTCGGACGCAGTTTCGCCGAATTCGCCGAACGGATCCGCGAACATACCTTCGCGCCCGATCCGATCCGGCTGCTCGGCACCAGCGGAACCGTGACGACGCTGGCCAGCCTGCATCTGGAGCTGCCCCAATATGATCGGCGCGCGGTCGATGGCTTGATCGTGCCCTCGCTGGCGATGCGCGACATTTCGACCAGGCTGTCGCGCATGAGCGCATCGGAACGAAAGCGCTTGCCCTGCATCGGCGACGATCGGGCGAATCTCGTCATTGCCGGCTGTGCTATTCTCGAGTCGATCCTCGACATCTGGCCCGCCGAACAGCTTGGCGTGGCCGATCGCGGTATTCGCGAAGGCATATTGCGCAGCTTGATTGCCGCCGATGCCGAAGGCGAACGCAGCCGCGCGGCGGTCCAGCGAATGCGAGAGCAGGATGTTTGATTTCGGTGTTTTTGATGCGTGCGGGAAGCGCCTCCGCGTTTCCCTTTCGGCTGTTCCAGCAAGCCTTCGACGGAGGTCGAAGGTGTACCAAGCAAGGACCCAATCATAATGGCACGCTCAGGCAAAGACCGCGACACGCGCGTCCGCACCGCGAAGAAACGCACCGCGAGCTCGACCCGCTGGCTGCAACGCCAGCTCAACGATCCTTACGTGAAACAGGCCAAAGCCGAAGGTTATCGCAGCCGCGCCGCCTACAAGCTGATCGAGCTGGACGAGAAGTTCGGCCTGCTCAAAGGTGTCACGCGCGTCGTCGATCTCGGTATCGCGCCGGGTGGGTGGAGCCAAGTGGTGCGCAAGCTGAAGCCCAAAGCCCATGTGGTGGGCATCGACCTGCTCGAAGTCGAGCCCATCGACGGCGTGACCATTTTCCAGATGGATTTCATGGACGACGAGGCCCCCGCAGTGCTGGAAGACGCGCTGGGCGGGAAGGCCGACCTGGTCATGAGCGATATGGCTGCCAATACCGTGGGCCACAAGCAGACCGACCATTTGCGTACCATGGGGCTGGTAGAGGCAGGGGCCTGGTTCGCGATCGAGAATCTGGCACCCGGCGGAACCTATCTGGCGAAGGTGCTCGCCGGAGGAACCGACAACGAAATGCTCAAACTGCTCAAACAGCATTTCAAGACGGTCAAGCACGCCAAACCGCCCGCCAGCCGTAAGGGTTCGAGCGAATGGTACGTCATCGCGCAAGGCTTCAAGGGCGGCGTATAGGCGCAGGGCACAAAAAACCCCGCCATGGGCGGGGTTTTCGAAACCGATCGATAACGAAACCGGGGTCAGTCGACCTTGGTTGCGCCCTCATTGTCGGTCGCGGCATTGTCGGCGGCAACCGGCTGATCGGCGCTCATCCCGCCAGCAGCTTCCGCGGCACCCACTTCGGCGCCTTCGACCGGACCGGGACCGGCGCCGGGCGCATCCTCGCCTTCGACAACCTCTTCTTCAGGAGCGGCGGGCTCGGGCTTGGCCGGTGCCCCCCCGTAAGTTGCCATGAATTCCATGACATTGGCCCGGTCCTCAGGTTTGCCGAGGCCGGCGAAGCTCATCTTCGTGCCATTGGCAAAGCCCCGCGGGCTCGTCAGCCAGGCATCCATGTTTTCCCATGTCCACTGGCCACCCTTTTCGCTGAGTGCCGAGCTATAGGCGAAACCGGCCGCGCCGCCGGCAATCGCCTTGCCCATGACGCCATAAAGATTGGGACCGATACCGTTGGCACCGCCCTGATCGATCGTGTGGCAGGCCGTGCACTTGGCGAAAACGCGCTCGCCGGCGGCGGCATCCGCATTGGCCAGCAAAGTACCCAGATCGGGTCCCGCATCGGCGCCGCCTTCGCTTTCCTCGCCTTCGATGAAATACCCAGGTTCCACACCCTCCGGCAGCCCGCCATCGTCGGCGTGGAAATACATCCCCGAAACTATGGAACCACCAAGGGCAATGATGCCCGCGAAGAGAACCCAGCCAGCGGCGGTGTTGAAGCGATCGTCCATTGCGTAAAATACCCGGCGAAAAATCGGTTGGTCTGATGGTTGCGCGCCGCTCTAGTGTGCGTGCACGCCTTGCGCAAGTGCGCAGGGCGCAATAGCGCTTGATGCGATCACAACGCATCCGTAACGCCGCTCGGACCATGCGCCAATTCGCCAAGCCCGCTCTCGCCCTCGTCGACTCGATGCGCGCCGCCGCAGCGCAAGATCCCATGCGCGCCATTGCCTTTGGCGGCGCGCCGGGTTCGAACTCGCATCAGGCGGCCATGCAGTTCGCTCCCGATGCGTTGCCTTTGCCGTGCTTCAGCTTCGAAGATGCGCTCGAAGCGGTCGAAAACGGTGCGGCCGGCTGCGCGATGATCCCGATCGAGAACAGCCAGCATGGCCGCGTGGCCGATATCCACTTCCTGCTTCCCGGCAGCGGTCTGGCCATCGTGGCCGAACATTTCATGCGCATCACGCACTGCCTGATTGCGCTCGGCCCGGGTCCGTTCGAGGCCGCCTACAGCCATCCGCAAGCGCTCGGTCAGTCGCACAAATTCCTGTCCGAACGCGGGATCATCGGCCTCAGCCATGCCGATACAGCGGGCGCGGCGGCGTTCGTTGCGGAGAGTGGCAGGCGGGATGTCGCAGCCATCGCCCCGGCGCTGGCGGCAGACCTGTACGGCCTCGACATTATCGAGCGCGAAGTCGAGGACGCGCATGACAATACGACGCGATTCGTTGTGCTGGCGAAGGAGGCGCGCGATCCCACGGCGCTCGAAGGCGCACGGGCGATGACCACGTTCATTTTCGAGGTGAAGAATATCCCCGCCGCCCTCTACAAGGCGTTAGGCTGCTTCGCGACCAATGGCGTGAACATGACCAAGCTGGAAAGCTACCAAAAGGGCGCGAGCTTCGCGGCAACGCAGTTCTTTGCCGATATCGAAGGCGCCCCGGGCGATCCGCGCGTGGATGCAGCGCTGGAGGAACTCGCCTTCCAGACGAACGAGGTCCGCCTGCTGGGCAGCTATGCGCAGGCACGGAAGCGCGGATGACGCTCGACCGACGCAGCATGATTGCAGGCGCAGCGGCTCTGGCGGGCATGGCCTGCGTGCCTCTCGACCGGAGCGCGGACGGGCGCTTCTCAGCGACCTTTCGTATCCTAGAGCGGGCACTGGGAGGGCGGCTTGGCGTTGCGTTCCACGCTCCGGCACGTCACGCCCATATCGCATATCGCGGCGATGAACGTTTTCCCATGTGTTCCACTTTCAAGACATCGCTCGCGGCACAGGCCTTATCCCTCGGACAGGACGGCACACTCGACCTTTCCGAACGGGTGACCTGGACAGCCGACGATCTCATCTTTCACACACCCTTCACCGGAGAGCGTGTCGCGCAGGGAGCGACGCTGAGCGAACTCGCTCATGCCGCCCAGACCGTATCGGACAATCTGGCGGCCAACCTGCTGCTCGACCGGGTCGGCGGACCTGCCGGACTGACGGCCTTCTGGCGCAGGCTCGGCGACGAGACCTCGCGGCTCGACCGGATGGAGACCGCGGTGAATTTCGTCCCGGAAGGCGATGTCCGCGACACGACGACGCCGGTAGCCATGGCTCGCACACTCGCGAAAATGCTCGCTACGAACAGCGAATCGCCACTCGCAGCACCTCGGCGACGGGAACTGCGCCAGTGGATGATCGAATCGACAACCGGTCTCAAGCGCGTGAGGGCGGGGCTGCCCGAAGACTGGGTCGCTGGCGACAAGACCGGCAATTCGGGCGCGCATCCAGGAATGGGTTATCTGCGCGGAAATATCGGCTTTGCGCTCGATCCCTCTGAAGCGCCCACATTCTTTGCCGTGTATCATCAGTCCCCTGTCGGGGCACCAATCGATGGCCAAAGAGTCGACGCTGCCTTCGCGCAAGTGGGAAGGCTCCTAGCCGAATGGGCGCGAAGACTCGATTCGCCCTTGCCGACCTAGCTATTCGTCGGCGTAGATCGCCACCTCGTTCGTGCCATCGCTGGTGGCGCGGCCGCGATACATGCCGCTGCTATTCATGCTGAACAGCGGATGGCCCTCGCTCGTCACGACGATGACGCCGCCGTCGCCGCCCAGCGCACCGACCTCGGCGATCACCGCATCGATCTCTTCCTGAGCCTGGGCGGCATCGAGCCCGAACTCGCTGGCATGGACGATATAGGTCGGCTGCCCTTCGCTGTCGCGCGGCACTTCGGCCTGCGCTGCGCCGATTTCCGTCTGATAGCGATAGCGCAGGCGCGTGCAGATCTCATGCGCAACGCCGACACGAATGAAGAATTCGCCCCAGCCCGTGGCCGAGACGGCGCAGGCGCGGTTGTCGGCATAGGTGCCCGCACCGATGATCGGCGCATCGCCGATCCGACCCCAGCGTTTGCCGGTCATCCCGCCGGTCGAGGTGCCCGCAGCCATGTTGCCCTGGCTGTCGAGCGCCACCGCGCCGACCGTTCCGAACTTCACATCGACGTCGATCGCCGAGAGCTTCCGAGCCTTCATCCGTTGGAGCGCCTCCTTGCGCCGCTCGGTCTCGAACCATTCGGGCGGCATCAGTTCCAGGCCTTGCTCGGCCGCGAATGCCTCTGCCCCGCCCCCCGCCAGCATGACATGCGGGCTGTCGGTCATCACCTTTCGGGCAAGCTCGATCGGGTGGCGGATACCGGTGACGCCCGCCACGGCGCCCGCATCGCGCGTGCGCCCGTCCATGATCGAAGCGTCGAGTTCGATATCGCCATCCCAGGTCAGCACCGCGCCGCGTCCGGCGTTGAACAGCGGATCGTCCTCCATCGGTTCGATCGCCGCCTGGATCGCATCCATCGCGCTGCCGCCTTCGCGCAGCACCTTGGCGCCGGCATCGAGCGCGTTCTGCAGCGCCGCGCGATAGGCGGCGTCCTGCTCCGCCGTCATGTTTTCGCGTTCAATGGTCCCGGCTCCGCCATGGATGGCGATCGACCATCCCGGATCGGCCTGCGCCGCCGCAGGATATGCGAACAAAATCGAAATCGCGGCGAAAGCGCGGACTAGCGGTGTGAAAAATCCTCTCATGCGAGAGGGATAGCACGGCGAGTTATCCACTCAATCCCCCACAAGGATTTTGTAGATTTCCGACACCGTGATAGCCCTGACGCTACGGAAACCAATGGGGAGAGGTTTCATGATTTTCGATCGCTATCGTTTCGACGAACAGCTGGCGATGGAGCTGGGGGAGAAAATCCTGCTGGCCATCGTTGCGCTCGTCATCACCTGGCTCGCCGCACGCGCGGCGAAATGGGCCTTCGCCAAACTCGTCGACGCTGTCGATTTCTTCAAGCGCGGAACCGGCAGCGGCCAGTCGCTGGGAGAATCGCTCGGCAAGATCGTATCCTTACTGATCTGGCTGTTCGGGTTGCTGATCATTCTCAACATCCTCGAACTGGGCGGTGTTGCGGGACCGATCGACAGCCTGCTCGAGAATGTTGTCGCCTTCCTCCCGAACCTGCTGTGGGCGGGCCTGATCTTCTTCATCGGCATGATGGTTGCACGGATTGCGCGCGACCTGGTCGTGACGACGCTGCAAACGGTCGATTTCGACAAATGGGCCAATCGCGGCGGGGTCGACAATGTCACCGGCAACACCACGATCAGCAAGACCATCGGCACGATCATCTATGTCCTGATCGCCATTCCGGTGGCGATCGCCGCGCTCGAACAGCTTGGCATCGATTCGATCAGCGGTCCGGCTTCGCGCATGCTCGAGATGATCTTCGCCGCCATCCCGAATATCATCGCCGCGGCGGTGCTGCTGGGTATCGGCTATCTGATCAGCAAATTCGTGGTGCAAATCATCAAGGAGGTGTTGCCGGGCCTTGGCGTCGACCGGGCACTGGCGGAAACCGGACTGGTCGGAGACGGCACCACCGCATCGGGCATCATCGCCCGCGTGGTGCAAGTCGCGATCATCCTGTTCTTCGCCATCGCGGCTACACGGTTGCTCGGTTTTCCCGAACTGACCGTGATCTTGGATCAACTGCTAGAACTGGGCGGACGGGTAATCTTCGGGGCGGTGGTCATCGCCTTCGGCTTCCTGATCGCCAACCTGCTCGCGCGGCTGATAGCGGGCGATGCGGGGAGCGGCACTGCGGCCACCATCGTCCGCTGGGCAACGATCATCCTGTTCGTCTTCATGGGACTGCAATTCACCGGCATCGGCGGAATGATCCCGGCCAATGCGCTGACCATCCTCATCGCGGGAATTGCGGTCGCAGGCGCGCTCGCTTTCGGTCTCGGCGGCCGCGACTGGGCTGCAAGGAAGCTCGAACAGATGGACAGCGATCTTGCCGGATCGGCCCCGAAATCGGACGATCCCTTGCCTCCGGGCGCCTGAACATAACACCCTTTCGGGAACGCTAAAGGGGCGCGGGATTAGACCTTCCGCGCCCCTTTTTCTGTGCTACGCCGCATCCCACGAAATAGGGAGACCAGGCAGATGAGAAGCCTTTTCCGCGCATGGGTTTTGGCCGGACCGCTAATCGCGGCGGCACCACTAGCGGCGCAGGACGATACGACATTCAGCGCCGAGGACGTATTCGCGCTGGAATATGCCGACGACCCGAGGATATCGCCCGATGGTCGCACTGTTCTCTTCGTCCGCCGCTCGAACGACATCATGTCCGACCGGACCGAGGGGGCGATCTGGATGGTCCCCGTGGTCGGTGGTGAACCGCGCCTGGTAGTCGACGGGGCAAGCCATGCCGAATGGTCACCCGACGGTCGCCGCATTGTATATTCCGGGCGCGACTCCAACGACCGTGCCGCGATCTACACGCGATGGATGGACAGCGGACAGGTTCAGCAGGTGGCAAGTCTGGACAGCGGTGCGAGCAGCCTGGCCTGGTCGCCCGACGGGCAATGGATCGCCTTTACCAGCAATGTCGATGCCGAGCGCAAACCGCTGGCCAAGATGCCGAAAAAGCCTGAAGGCGCCAAATGGTCGGCCGCAGTCAAGGTGATCGATCACGCCCAGTTCCGCCGCGATGGTCGAGGCTTTCTCGACCCGGCCTTCCGCCATGTCTTCGTGGTTCCCGCGAATGGCGGCACGCCGCGCAAGCTGACCCAAGGCGATTTCGACCACGAGGGGCCGCTATCGTGGAGCCGCGACGGCCGAAGCATCTATTTCTCCGCCAATCGCAACGAGGGCTGGGAACTGCAGACGGTCGAGAGCGACATCTATACGGTCGATGTCGGCAGAGGCGCGCTCAGCCAATTCACTTCCGGCAGCGGGGCGGAAGGCAATCCGCAGGTTTCTCCCGACGGTGGGCGTGTGGCTTTCGTCTGCATGCCGAATGTCAAGCGACCGGTGTGGCAGATCGATGTGTGCGTGAAGAATGCCGATGGTAGCGGCGCGCGCAATCTCACCCAAAGCCTCGATCGCGAAGTCGGCGATATCCGCTGGGGCGGCAATCGCGCGATCTATTTCACCTTCGAAGATCGCGGCGAGAAGAAGATCGGCCGTGTATCGCTGGACGGTCGTGTCACAACGGTCGCGGAGGGTCTCGGCGGCACAACGCTTGGACGTCCCTATACAAGCGGCACTTACGATGTTGCGGCCAACGGCACGCTGGCCTGGACCGCGGGGACCAGCCAACGGCCCGCCGATCTCGCCGTGCGCAGCGGCAACCGCAGTCGCCAGCTTACGGCCCTGAACGAGGACCTCCTCGCCCACAGAACGCTCGGCGAAGTGCACGAGATCACCTATAACTCGAGTTTCGACGGCACCGAGATCCAGGGCTGGTACGTCACGCCCCCCGGCTTCGACCCGGGGAAGAAATACCCGCTGATCCTTGAGATCCATGGCGGCCCCCATGCCGCCTATGGTCCGCATTTCAGCGCCGAGGTGCAGCGATATGCCGCCGAGGGCTACGTCGTTTTCTACGACAACCATCGCGGTTCGACCTCCTATGGCGAGGATTTCGCTTTGCTGCTCGAGCACAAGTATTCGAGCGAGGAGGACGCCGCCGATCACATGTCGGGCGTCGATGCGATGATCGCGAAAGGCTTTATCGACGAGGACAATCTCTTCGTCACCGGCGGTTCGGCAGGCGGGATCGCCACCGCCTATCTCGTCGGGCTGACCGACCGTTTCAATGCGGCGGTGGCGGCCAAGCCGGTGATCAACTGGCTATCGAAGACACTGACGGCAGATAGCTATATCTTCCAGACCTATCACCAGTTCCCTGCCCTGCCGTGGGAGGACCCGATGCATTACTGGAAGCGCTCGCCGCTGAGCCTGGTCGGCAATGTCACCACGCCGACCATGTTGCTGACGGGCGAGGAAGACCACCGCACGCCGATCACCGAGAGCGAGCAGTTCTACCAGGCGCTGAAGCTGCGCGGCGTCGACACCATGCTTATTCGCGTACCGGGCAGTTCGCATGGCATTGCCTCGCGGCCATCGCGCCTGATTGCCAAGACCGAGAACATCCTCGCCTGGTTCGACCGTTACCGGACCGACAAGGACGAGTCGGATGATTCGGACGCGAAGGGCGAGAGCGGGGTCACGGCGGACGAGGTTTCCACCCCCTGAGCCAGTTTGTCGATCAGCCCTTCGCCGACCCATCGGGCCAGCATTGCGCCGGCTTCGGCGATCGCCGCCTCGTCGCCCAGTGTTTCGATCAGCGCCGCGCAGACTTCGCCGAATGTCGCGCCCCTGTGAAACGCGTCCAGCGCCGCGCCTTCCCATGCCGGGCGAAGAGCGAAGACGGGTCGTTCACCCTCGCGCCAGACGATCGCACATTGCGCCTCTCCGAACGGGACCACATCCGGTTTCGCGGTATCGGCTGCGAGGGAAGACCAGAGGCGAACGAGATCATGGCTTGCGCCAACCACGCGCAGGTCGGGCACCAAGGTTAGTGTAAGGCCTTCCCAGTCGCCTTCGGTGAATGTGGCGCAGGCCTCCCCGAAACCGGCGGTGGTCAGCGGCTTTGCGTTTCGCGCAACAAATGCCTCGTGCATCGCCCATTCGAGCGCAGCCAGTTCGGCCACATCGGGATCGTATGTGAATAGCTCGGTGCAGGTTTCGGGAAAGCCCTTCCCGGCGAGGTCCAGAGTCCAGCTTCGCGGCGGATACATGATGCAGTGATGCGCGGCGGCACGGCGGAACGCATCTTCGCCGACCAGCCGCTCGGTCATCTCGAAGGTCGAGCGCAGCGCTTTCACCAGCGAGGAGCGGTAATTGTTGCGATAGATCGCGAGGCCAGGCGCGCGTTCGTCGCCCCAGCCCGTTGGCAAAGGTGCCTCGTCGTCGAGGATCGCGCCGAGAAAGGCCGCCTGTCGCTGGGCAAGGCCGGTCATGCCGCGATCGCCCCCGCATTGCCCCGCCCCAGCGATCGCGCAAGCTCGAGTTCGGCGAGCAGCTCGTCCAGCGGCGGGATCTTGTCGTCGCGCTCGATCATCGTCGCGACCGGCCCGAGCTGCGCGATCGTATCCACATAAAGCTCCCATACGCCGTCGCTCACCGCGCGGTCGTGCGTGTCGATGATGATCTCGCCCGGTTCGTGCCCTGCCAGATGGATCTGGCGCACCCGGTCGAGCGGGAGCCCGGCGATGTAGTCGCGCGCCGAGAACCCGTGATTATGCGCGCTGACATAGACGTTGTTGATGTCCAGCAGCAGGTAGCATCCCGTACGATGCGCCATCTCCGACAGGAATTCCCATTCGGCCATCTCGTCTTCGGGAAAGGTGAGATAGCTCGACGGGTTTTCGAACAGCATCGGTCGCCCAAGCGCGTCCTGCGCGCGGTCGATATTGGCGCAGACGACGTCGAGCGCTTCGGTCGTTAGCGGCAGCGGCAGGAGGTCGTGGCTGTTATGCGCGCTTGTGCGGGTCCAGCACAGGTGATCGGAAATCCAGAGCGGGTCGATCCGGTTGGCGAGCGTGCGCAGCCGCGAGAGGTGATCTTCATCCAACCCTTGCGCGGATCCGATCGACATCGACACGCCGTGAAGGATCACCGGGTGCTTTTCGCGCACCTGTTCGAGCACGCGCAGCGGCTTGCCGCCCTCGACCATGTAATTCTCGGAGATGACCTCGACGAAATCCACCTCGACCTCGCCATCGAGAAAATCGGCGTAATGCGTCCGCCGGAGGCCGAGGCCGAAACCGTCGAAAGGGGCAATCGCGCTCATGCATTCTCCATGATCGGGCTTGGGAGGGGTGGCCCGGCAGAGTTGCGGGAACAGAGGCCTGCCGGGCCTCGCTTCGAGCCTGCGGCCCGAAACCGCAAGGGAGGGGATCAGCCGAGGTCGCCGATCGTGCCGCCCTTGGCGAGACAATCGCCCGCCTTCATCGCCTTGAAGCCGTGGCCCTTGCAGTCGTTCTGGCCCTTGCAGGCATTCTCGGTGGTCGCGCAGTCGGCCTGTCCCTTGCACGAATGCACGCCGTAGCAATGGACGGTGTCTTCCGCGCCGAGCGCACGGCCGGTGCTGCCGGCGGGCGGTTCGGCAGCGAAAGCTGCCATGGAGGAAAGCGCGAAGGCTGCTGCGGCAGCGGCGGCGGGTTTGCGAATGGCGGTCATTGGACGTGATCCCTTTTGATCGTGATGCGCGGGACTGCGCACACGAGGGTCATTCGCCCGCTGGCCCGCTCCGGTTACACCGCCGAAATTTTTTCGTCGCGCTGTAACAACGCCCGGCATGCGCCCGAATGACAGGCCAGTTCCGGCGTTTTTGCCGGGGCGCCCCCCAAGTGATGTTTTCGAGAGAGATACCGACATGAACACCCAATCGATTGCCCGTCTCGCCGGTATGGCGCTGTCCGCCAGCGTCGCCGCCGGTCTTGCCGCCACCCCCGCCGCCGCGCAGAAGAAACCCGCGATGGAAAAATGCTACGGTGTCGCCAAGGCCGGCGAGAACGACTGCGCCGCCGGCCCGGGCACAAGCTGCGCCGGCACCTCCACCCGCGATTACCAGGGCAATGCCTGGAAGCTCGTCCCCAAGGGCAGTTGCGAGAAGATCTCCACCCCAAAGGGCAAGGGTTCGCTGACCGCCATCAAGCGCTGACCGATCCCGCTCCCAGCCACACGAGCTAAGCCATGCAGACGCTACTCGCCCGCTACGATCACCTTGCCGCCTGGCTCGCCTCGCGCGTGCCGGAAGGGCTTGCCCTGCTGCTTACCCGTGTGGCCCTCGCCGGGATTTTCTGGCGCTCGGGCCGCACCAAGGTCGAGGACGGTTCGCTGCTCTCGATCAGCGATCAGGCCTATTTCCTGTTCGAGTACGAATATCCGGGCCTGCCCATCCCCCCGACCATCGCGACCCCGATGGCCACCTATGCCGAGCACCTCTTCCCCATCTTGCTGGTGCTCGGCATTTTTTCGCGGTTTTCGGCGCTATCGCTGCTGATCATGACGCTGGTGATCCAGATCTTCGTCTTTCCCGAAGCCTGGTGGCAGAAGCATATCTTGTGGGTCGCCATGGCGACGATACTCGTTTCGCGCGGCGGCGGGCTGTTCTCGCTCGACGCGCTGCTCGCCTCGCGCCGCGCCAGCTGATAGCCTGCCGGTTCCGGGGAGAGAAACGCGATGATCGCCGACGAAGCCAGCCTCGCCCAGCTTATGGCCGCCTCGCAAAAGGGCGACGCCAACGCCTATCGCGTTCTCCTCGCCGAAATCCAGCTGTGGCTCGAACGGTATTTCCGCCGCCGGGTCGCCCCGGCGCAGCTCGACGATCTGGTCCAGGAGGTGATGATGGCCGTACACGCCAAGCGCGCGACCTGGGATCCGACCCGCGCCTTCCTGCCCTGGCTGGCGGCGATCGCGCGCTATCGCTGGATCGACCACCTGCGCAAGGTCTATCGCAAGGCGGAAGACGAGCTGGGCGATCACGACGCCGCCGAGGACAGCGAGGAAGAGGCCGTGATGGCGCGGATGAGCCTGGAACGGCTGTTCGTCCACCTGCCGGAAAAGCAGAGCGAGGTCATCGAACTCGTCAAAATCGAGGGGCTTTCGATCGCGGAAGCCTCGGCCAAGACCGGCCAGAGCGAAAGCCTGGTCAAAGTGAACATCCATCGCGGGCTCAAGAAGCTGTCCGCGCTCGTAGAGAAAGCAGACTGACATGAACCGGGTCCCCAACCCCCTGATCGATGAACTCGCGGCCGACCTGTCGCCTGTCCGGCCGATGAAGCTGGCGCATGGCATCGCGCTGGTCGCGCTGGCCGTCGTCGGCACGATCCTCGCGGTCGAACTGCTCGACGGGCTATGGCGCGGCGTTCTGTCGGGCCACGCATCGGCATTTTTCTTCATCGCCAATGGGATGCTGGGCCTACTCGGTGTGGCAACGGCGCTGGCCGTGGTGCGCATGGCCGGACCGCGCGTAGGCAACAGCCATGATGGCGCGCGCTGGTCGCTGGCGATGTTCGCGGTGCTGCCGGTGGCGGCGCTGGTGATGCTCGGCTTTCACGGAGATCCGCACGAGGTCACGCACGATCCCTACGGGCTCGATTGTTTCCTCGCCGGTTCGGCCTTTAGCGTGCTGGCCTTTGCCGCGCTGGTCGGCTGGCTGCGGCGCGGGGCACCGGTCTCGCCCACGCTTGCCGGGACCTTCACCGGCATCGCGGCGGGGGCGCTGGGAAGCTTCGCCTATGGCCTGGCCTGCCCGATCGACACCTTGTCCCACCTCGGCATCTGGCATGCCCTGCCGGTGGCTCTCGGCGCGCTGGTCGGGCGCCTTGGCGTCCCTCCGCTGGTGCGGTGGTAATCCGACCGCAGACCACCGGCGGGCCGATCAGACGAAGGGCAGAGCCTCAAGCTCACGTCCGAGATCTTTGCGCTCACGCCGAAGCTTGTCGTACTTGCGCTGGGCCTTGCCCCGTTCCTCTTCCGTCAGTTCGTCTTCGTCGAATTTTTTCTCCAGCTTTTCCAGCTCGGACCGGATCGAGGACAGGCGCGAGACGATCGCCGATCGGCGGGTCTCGACTTCATAGATGTGGTAGCCTTCGGCATAGGCATTGGAAAATTCGGGCGAGCGGCAGATCCCGTTGTAGCTCTGTCCTGCGCGCCCCCACGCAAAGCCGTTATCGGGCTCGCAAAAGCGTTCCGTCCCATCCGCAAAGCCACGCCGCAGTTCAGCGATATCCGGCTCGAAACCGTGTTTTCCGCAGTCTTTGAGGATGTCGTCGAGATAATCCGCTCGATCGTGATTGGCCATCGCTCCGCGAAAACCCACGTCATACCATGCGTCATAGGCGCAGCTTTTCTCCGAGATCGTCGCGCAGCCCGATAGGCCTGCGATCAGGATTGTGCTTGCGCATGTCAGTTTGAGTTTTCCGATTGCCATGTTTTCCCTCGGCTGCTGTGCATTTCCTCGACGACCGCCGCTAGGACCCGGGTGATGACATCCGTGTGAACTGTCCGGTCATCTTATAGAAAGCACGCTTCGGCCTGCGCGGTCGGCGTGCGGAAGCAGCGCCCTCCAAGGCCAAGCCCCGAACCACCGCCCCACCGGCCATTCCCGATATTGCACCGAAAATCATCCCAGGCAGGTCCGCCGGGAAACTCAGGGCGACCTAACCCCATCACGGTCACCAGAGAGATTGCCAGAGTGATCGGGCGATTCGTGCAGCACCGTATATGCCCTGTCATTGCCCCTTCATGCTCCACGGACTATATCGCGCACCATGTCTTCCATCCGCCCTTGGCGCACTATCGAGCGCCGCCAGTCCCGCCAGATGATGGTCGGCAACGTCCCCGTAGGCGGCGATGCGCCGATCACCGTGCAGACCATGACCAATACGCCGACCGAGGATGTGGGCGCGACGATCGACCAGATCCGCCGCTGCGAGGATGCGGGCGCGGATATTATTCGCGTTTCCTGCCCGACGGCGGAATCGACCGAGCATTTCGACAAGATCACCAAGGCGGCTGGCGTCCCGATCGTTGCGGACATCCACTTCCACTACAAGCGCGCGCTCGAGGCCGCCGACAAGGGCGCGGCCTGCCTGCGCATCAATCCGGGCAATATCGGCAGCAGCGAGCGCGTGGCCGAGGTGGTCCGCGCGGCCAAGGCCAATGGCTGCGCGATCCGCATCGGAGTGAATGCCGGTAGCCTGGAAAAGGACCTGCTCGAAAAATACGGCGAGCCCTGCCCCGAAGCGCTGATCGAAAGCGCGCTCGACCACATCAAGCTGCTGCAGGACCACGATTTCCACGAATACAAGGTGGCGGTGAAAGCCAGCGACGTGTTCCTCGCGGTAGCCGCCTATCACGGGCTGGCCGAAGCGGTCGATTGCCCGCTCCATCTCGGCATTACCGAGGCGGGCGGCCTTGTCGGCGGGACGGTGAAGAGCTCGATCGGGATCGGCAGCCTGCTGTGGGCGGGCATCGGCGACACGATCCGCGTTTCGCTCTCTGCCGAGCCCGAGCAGGAAGTGAAGGTCGGCTACGAGATTCTGAAAGCCCTAGGCCTGCGCACACGCGGCGTCCGGGTGGTGTCCTGCCCAAGCTGTTCGCGGCAGGGTTTCGACGTGATCCGCACGGTCGAAACGCTCGAAAAACGGCTCGAACACATCAAGACGCCGATGAGCCTCTCGGTGCTCGGTTGCGTGGTCAACGGCCCAGGCGAAGCGCGCGAGACCGATATCGGCATCACCGGCGGCGGCAATGGCAAACACATGGTCTACCTCTCGGGCGTGACCGACCACCATGTCCAGTCGGGCGACATGCTCGACCACATTGTGAAACTGGTGGAAGAGAAAGCGGCACTCATCGAGGCGGGCGAGGCGGTGGCCTTCGATCCGCATGCGAGAGAGGCGGCGGAATAGCAATGCGTTGCATCGCTGCCGGTTTGGCGCTGCTTTTGGCAGCGTGTTCCCACGCACCAGCACCCCAAGCGTCTCACCATCCCGAAGCGCGGGCTTACGATGCCCAGCTGGATGCAACCGCCGCCGTGGATTCGGCACTGGCGCGGGCGGGTGAACGCGATACCAAAGTGCTGCTGGTCATGGGCGCAAACTGGTGTCACGACAGCCGGGCACTGGCCGGCCTGCTCCAAACGCCGCGCTTTGCGGAACTGATCGACGAACATTTCGAACTGGTCATCATCAATGTCGGAATGCCGCAGACCGATGACGGCCACAATCTGCACATCGCCCGCCGTTTCGGTCTCGAGGCGCTGCCGGGCACGCCCAACCTGCTGGTGATCGATTCGCAGGGGACGCTGGTGAACGCAGAAACCGCCACCACCTGGCGCAATGCGGCAAGCCGCGATGCCGACGCAATCTATGCGGAGCTGCTGGGCTTTACCGCGATTTAACACCGCTTTGTGCATAGTCCGCCGCTATGCGGGAGATCGCCCTTCTTGCTATTGCCATCATGGCCTTCGCGGGCGCAGCGTTGGTGCCCGATGGCCCGATGGATTTCTCCACCGAAGGCCCGCCCGCCAACGCAGCCGTCGCCGACACAGCCGCATACACCGCGAGCGATAAGCAATCGGGCGACACTGACAGCTATGCCGCATGGGTCGCGGGTGCGACCGAACTGCCGCGCGCGGCCGATGGGCATTTCTATGCCGATGCTACCGTCAATGGTGCGAGTTTGGAGTTCCTCGTCGATACGGGCGCGAGCGTGATCGCGCTGACCGGCGCCGATGCGCGGGCGGCAGGTCTGTTTTGGTCCGCTGCCGATGTCGACCCGGTTGCCCGCGGCGCCTCGGGTCCGGTGCATGGAGTAGAAGTGTCGCTGGATAGGGTGACTCTGGGCGGCCACGAGGCGCGCAACGTCCGCGCTGTCATCGTGCCCGATGGTCTTGCCGTCTCGCTGCTCGGCCAGAGCTTTCTGACCACCATCCAGCCGGTACGGATCGAGGGCGACCGCATGGTGCTGGGCGAATAGCCAGACCGGCCGGGCGCAATGTTCATGGCGTCGTCAGTCGCTCCCTGCTAAGGAAATTATCGATGAAACGCCGCGATCTTATCAAGAGCACTCTTGCTGCCGGGGCAGTGGCAGCCCTTCCCACGCGCCTGTTTGCTCAGGTCAATCCCACTTCTGCACGCGACGCGAAGCTGATGGCGATTGCTCGCGCTGAACTGGAAAGGGTCGGATCGAAAGTCTGGCGCAAGGATATCGTCGGAATCGCCGATTTCGGGCTGCATTCGGCAAGCAAGCGCTTCCATTTCGTCGATCTCGAGAACGAACGCGTGGCGAGCTACCACGTCAGCCATGGCACCGGCTCGGATGGCGAACACGATGGCTGGCTCAAGCGCTATTCGAATATCGAAGGCAGCGAGGCTTCTAGCCGTGGCGCTTTCATGACGCGCAGTTGGTATGTCGGACGTTATGGCACCTCGATCCGGCTCGACGGGCTCGACCAGACCAATTCCAACGCGCTTCCCCGCGCCATCGTGATGCACCAGGCGAATTACGCCACGCCCGAGCATGTCGACCGCTGGGGGCGGCTAGGCAGGTCCAACGGTTGCTTTGCCATGGGTCCGGAACAATTCGACCGCGCGCTGATCGACCTGTCGGGCGGGCGCCTGCTCGTCGCGGGAAGCTACGGCCTGGCCGAAGACGGCACTTCAACCACTCCCCCGGTCGCCCAGTACGATTTGCTGCGCCGCGAGGATGGCACGACCTTCAGCCGTACCAATCCCGGCGTTTTCTAAAGGCCCTTAGCTGGTCTGCAGATCGTCGACGATCTCGATGACCTCTTCGCTCGTCTCCCGCGCGCGCTCACGCTGGCGCGGGGCATCGAGCGCAGCCAGAACCGGCGCGTCGCGACCATAGATATCGTCGAACCGGCGCAGCTCTCCGTTCACATCCACGCCATAGGTGAAATAGGTAATGTAGGCGGGCCACTGCTTTTCCATCGGATAGCGCGTGTATTTGCGCGATGCTGTGATTTCCGACACTTCCTGCTGGATCACGGGCAAGTCTTCGCGGCTGTCGGCATTGCCCAGCATGGCCATCGTCATCGCCAGCTCGCGCGCACCCTGCACCCGGATGCAGCCGTGGCTCAGGGCGCGGTTGTCGCGCGCGAACAGTGCCTTGGCGGGCGTGTCGTGGAAGAAGATCGCATGCGGATTGGGCATATCGAGCTTCATCAGCCCGAGCGAATTGCCCGGCCCCGGTTGCTGGACCACGGTGATCCAGCCATTGGCGCCCTTGGTCGCCTTGTAACCATTGGCCCGCGCCCAGCCGGGATTGTTCAGAACTTTCGCGCCCAGCCCTTCGCCTTTCACGATCGACTGCGGCACCGTCCATGTGGGGTTGAAGATGACCGCCTCGACCATTTCGGCGAGTTGCGGTGTCGCCGTGCGACCGGGCTTGCCGACCACCACGCGGTAGTGCTTGATGATCTTGTCGTTCACCGTCAGGCGCAGCTGGTATTCGGGAACGTTGGCCAGCAGATACTGCTTGCCCAGATCGCGCGCGAGCCAGCGCCAGCGATCCATATTGGCCCGGATCAGCTTGCGCTTGGCCGGATCGGTCGTGACCGCGAGCTCTTCCTTCAGGCGCGCATAGTCGGGTGAAACCGGATTGAGCGCCGTTAGCGTGCCCGCGATATCGCCACTCTCGACCGCCGCTTCCAGCAAGCGGTGCGATGGCAGGACATCGGGATCCGGATCGACGACGAACCACTGACGGCGCGCATCCATGGGCGTCCGACCATCGCGCAGGTCTTCCACCAGCCACACGAAGATTTCGCTCGCCATCTCGTTGAGCGCCGCACCTTCGCCACTGTCGATCGCCATGCGCAATTCCGCGGGGCGGTAGTCGGAAGGCACGAGCCCCTCGGCCTCGACCGTGGGAATGAAAGCGAGCAGATCCCGGGCCTGGGCAATGCTCCATTCGCGGACGAGGACCGGCAATTGCTGGACGATCTCGCCACGCTCCATGCGGATATCGTCGAAGCTTTCATCGACACTTGGCTGCGCCGCCGGGCGGGGTGCGTCGGCAGTATAATCGGGAAGCTCTTCGGTGACTTTTTCCGGTTCAGGCGGAAGAAGGTTTTCCGGGGCACTATCCTGCGCCAGAACCGAGGTCGCGCAGAGCGCCGCACCCATTGCGGTGCCGATAATTAGACGAAAGCGTGTCATAAGTCCTACCAAATGCGCCCCGCGCACATGCGGCGCGCGCGGCGTGACGTTACAGTACTCGTTTGCGCAGCGCCAATCCAGTACGATGGCTTTCGCAAGGCTGAATTGGCAGTGACGTAGGTCGTTTGGCCAGATAGGGCGGCCCGGTGAACCGCAACCATGTCCTTCTCCCCATGGCGATGGCCACCCTGGCGGTTGCCAACCTTTCGCTGATGGACGCCTATATGAAAAGCGCCGCCTTGGCGGTGGGAGCACTTACGGCCGCCTGGCTCCGCTCGGCCATCGCGACCGGTATAGCCCTGCCCCTGTGGCTGGCGCGTGGCCGGCGGTGGCCCGATAGGCAAGTGCT
Source organism: Erythrobacter aureus (assembly GCF_003355455.1). Lineage (NCBI taxonomy): Bacteria > Pseudomonadati > Pseudomonadota > Alphaproteobacteria > Sphingomonadales > Erythrobacteraceae > Erythrobacter > Erythrobacter aureus. The sequence continues at coordinate 851,498 of NZ_CP031357.1, read as the reverse complement.
GAAACTGCATCTCCAACGCTCGGTGGTTGCGACCTTCATGGCGCTGACGTTCTTCTATGCAATCACCAAACTGCCCCTCGCCGAAGCGATCGCAATCAGCTTCGTCGCGCCGCTGATCGCGCTCTACCTGGCACGCGTTCTGCTGGGCGAGACGATCAGCCGACAGGCCGTGATTGCATCGCTTCTCGGTTTTGCGGGAACACTGGTGATTATCGGCGGAAAGATGGGCCAGTCCGATTTCGACCGAGACACCGCACTCGGCCTCGCGGCCATCCTCGTTTCCGCGTTGCTGTATGCCTACAGCTTCATCCTGATCCGCAGGCAGTCTCAGGTTGCTGGCCCAGCAGAGATCGCGACATTTCATTCAGGTGTGTCGGTCATCCTGCTCGGCCTTGCGGTCCCGTTCCTGTTCGAGATGCCCGACCGCAGCACATTGGTAGACCTCACCGCAGCTGCGGTTCTGACAGTCGCAGGCGCCATGGCCTTCGCCTGGGCCTATGCCCGCGCCGAGGCGCAAGTGCTGGTCCCACTGGAATATTCGGGGTTCTTATGGGCTTCGCTGTTCGGTTGGATCTTCTTCACCGAAAAGCTCACTACGCCAACGATCATTGGCACGGCGATCATTGTCGCGTCATGCTGGGTAGCGGCGCGCAAACCACGCGCCCCGACGACCGGCCGCCGGATTTAGCGACTCTGCTCGACTTCGGCCGCCTGCACCGGCTGATCGGCGAAAGTGAAGGCAGCGGTAAAACAGCCTGCAACGCCAAGCACGGCTGCGAGAACAGCGACGCGAAGCGAACGATGCGGGCTATCACCCAATTCCAGAAGCGAAGACATTGTTAACTCCATCCTTCAGGCCGTGCTGCCCGATGCGGCGCACCTGCCCTGATTTTGCCTAAGTAAGCGCTGAAACCGGTCCTAGGTTCCCCAATTGGTCTATGTTGCAGTGCCGCACTCTTGATTTTTTCGGCGTTCCGGCGCAGGTGCGCGGCACATTCTACCGCCCTGCCCATTGGTCGGGTGACGGCCCTCAACTGAAAGGACAGATGCGCGCATGACCCAGGTCGGCAAGGACACGCTCGGAACCCGCTCCACCCTCACCGTGAACGGGAAGGACTACGCTTATTATTCCTTCGCCAAGGCGGAGAAGACGATCGGCGATGTGTCGAAGCTGCCCTTCAGCCTCAAGGTCCTGCTCGAAAACATGCTGCGCTTCGAGGATGGCGGCTTCACCGTTTCGACCGACGATGCGCAGGCGATCGCCGACTGGCAGAAGAACCCCGCGACGGGCAAGGAAATCCAGTACCGCCCAGCGCGCGTGCTGCTGCAGGATTTCACCGGCGTTCCCTGCGTGGTCGATCTGGCCGCGATGCGCGACGCGATTTCGAAGCTCGGCGGCGATACCGCCAAGATCAACCCGCAGGTGCCCGTCAACCTCGTGATCGACCACTCGGTCATGGTCGACGAATTCGGTCACCCCAAGGCCTTCGAAAAGAATGTCGAACTCGAATATGCTCGCAATGCGGAGCGTTACGACTTCCTCAAATGGGGCTCGAAGAGCTTCGAAAACTTCTCCGCCGTCCCTCCGGGCACCGGCATCTGCCACCAGGTGAACCTCGAATATATCGGCAAGGGCGTGTGGTCGACCGATGACCAGGACGGTAACGCGGTCGCCTATCCCGACACCTGCGTCGGCACCGACAGCCACACCACCATGATCAACGGCCTGGGCGTGCTTGGCTGGGGCGTGGGCGGCATCGAGGCCGAAGCCGCCATGCTTGGCCAGCCGATCTCGATGCTGATCCCCGAGGTCGTCGGCTTCAAGCTGACCGGCGAAATGGCCGAAGGGGTGACCGCCACCGACCTTGTGCTGACCTGTGTGCAGATGCTGCGCGAAGTCGGCGTGGTCGGCCGCTTCGTCGAATTCTACGGCGAAGGCGTTGCCAAGCTCAGCCTCGCCGACCGTGCGACCATCGCGAACATGGCACCCGAATACGGCGCGACCTGCGGCTTCTTCGGCATCGACGACAAGACGCTCGAATATATGCGTCTGACGGGCCGCGACGAAGAAACCATCGCGCTGGTCGAAGCCTATTCGAAGGAACAGGGCATGTGGTTCACGCCCGAGAACGAGCCGGTCTTCACCAAGACGCTCGAACTCGACGTGTCCAAGGTTGTGCCCAGCCTCGCCGGTCCTAAGCGCCCACAGGACCGCGTCGCGCTGCCTGAGGTGGACGAGCTCTTCAATGGCGATCTCAAGTCGATCTACAAGAAGGATGCTCCCGCCCGCGTCGGTGTCGATGGCAAAGACCACGACATCGGTGATGGCGACGTGGTGATCGCCGCGATCACCAGCTGTACCAACACCTCCAACCCGGACGTGCTGATTGCCGCCGGTCTCGTCGCCAAGAAGGCGAACGAGAAGGGTCTCAAGCCCAAGCCTTGGGTAAAAACCAGCCTCGCACCAGGTTCGCAGGTCGTCACGGACTATCTCGAAAAGTCGGGCCTGCAGGACGATCTCAACGATCTCGGCTTCGATCTCGTAGGCTATGGCTGCACCACCTGCATCGGCAACTCAGGCCCGCTCGCCCCGCCGATTTCGAAGGCGATCAACGGCAACGACATCGTCGCCGCCAGCGTCCTTTCGGGCAACCGCAACTTCGAAGGCCGCGTGTCGCCCGATGTGCGTGCCAACTTCCTCGCCAGCCCGCCGCTGGTCGTCGCCTACGCGCTCAAGGGCACCGTGACCGAGGACATCACCGAAACGCCGATCGGGCAGGACCAGGACGGCAACGACGTGATGCTCGCCGATATCTGGCCGACCAATGACGAGGTGCGCGAACACCGCGCCGCCAATATCGACCGCGAGATGTTCGTCACCCGCTACGCCGATGTGTACAAGGGCGACGAACACTGGCAGGCGATCAATGTCGAGGCCAGCGACACCTATCGCTGGAACCCGACCAGCACCTATGTCGCTTCGCCGCCCTTCTTCGAAGACATGGAAATGACGCCTGCGCCGGTGACCGACATCACCGATGCGAAGCCGCTCGCGATCCTCGGCGATTCGGTTACAACCGACCACATCAGCCCGGCGGGTTCGATCAAGGAAGACAGCCCTGCAGGCTCCTATCTGCAGAGCCACCAGGTCGCGAAGCAGGACTTCAACTCCTACGGCTCGCGCCGCGGCAATCACGACGTGATGATGCGCGGCACCTTCGCCAACATCCGCATCAAGAACGAAATGGTCCCCGGGATCGAAGGCGGCGTCACCACCTACAAGGGTGAGCAGATGCCGATCTACGACGCGGCGATGAAGCACAAGGAAGACGGCACGCCGCTGGTGGTCGTCGCGGGCAAGGAATACGGCACCGGCTCCAGCCGCGACTGGGCGGCCAAGGGCACCATCCTGCTCGGCGTGAAGGCGGTCATCGTCGAAAGCTTCGAGCGTATTCACCGCTCGAACCTGATCGGCATGGGCGTGCTGCCGCTGCAGTTCAAGGATGGCGACACCCGCAACAGCCTCGGCCTCAAGGCAACCGACAGCTTCACCATCAAGGGGCTGGCGGACCTGAGTCCGAGCCAGGATGTCGAAGTCGAAGTCACCCGCGAAGACGGCTCGACCTTCAGCTTCACCGCGCTGTGCCGCATCGATACGGCGAACGAGATGGAGTATTACCGCAATGGCGGCATCCTCCACTACGTGCTCCGGAAACTGGCGGCCGCATGATGCGGCATGCGCTCCTCGCGGGATTGGCGGCGACCATGCTCGGCGCCTGTTCCGCGCAGGCGCGCCCGGCCGACGACGATGTGGCGGAAGCGCCCGCCCGCGCCGTTGTCGAAACGATCGCCCCGGGCACTCTGGCCACCAGGATCGCCGCAGGCGAGCCGATCCAGCTGATCGATGTCCGCACGCCCGAAGAATTCGCCCAGGGCCATCTGGCAGGCGCGATCAACATCCCGCTCGGCGAATTCGATCCCGAAGCCCTGCCCGACCCTCGGGGGAGCGAACGCATACTCTATTGCCGGTCAGACCGCCGCTCGGGCATCGCCGCAGAACGGCTGGCCGCCGCATCGGGTACGGCCGCCCTGCATCTGGATGGCGGCATCCTTGCCTGGGAGGCCTCCGACTTTCCGGTAGAGCGTGACTGACCCCGCCTTACCTGGAGCGGCAACCGGCGCAGTGCGCGCCTGACATGGCTCTGGTCGAATATCTGGCCAAGCTATTGGGTCGCGAGGAAATCGACCCGCAGGCCGATCCGATCGTCATGCGGGAAATCGGCGAAAATGTGCGTCACCACGCGATGAGCAATCCGCGCCTGGAACCGGCCGGGGGCGACAAGGCGGACATGTTCCTCATGCGCGATTTTCTGTCCGTGCAGCAATGTCGCGAGCTCATCGCGATCATCGACAGTCGGATTCAGCCTTCCGCCCTGTTCTCGGAAAAAGTGGCGCCGAGGGGCCGGACGAGTTCGACTCATTTCTTCGCGCAGGGATTGCCCGCAACGGAAAAGCTCGCGGCAAAAATCGGCGAGGTGACAGGCCTGGATCGACGGCATGCCGAACCCTTGCAAGGGCAGAGATATCGCGAAGGCGAGGAATACCGCCACCACCGGGACCATTTTCGCCTCGATCGGCCACATTGGCAGGTCGAGCGTCGGCGCGGCGGGCAAAGAAGCTGGACCGCGATGGTCTATCTCAACGCAGTCGAGGCGGGTGGCGAGACGGAATTCCCGGAACTCGATCTGAAGATCGCGCCCGAAGCAGGAATGCTGCTCATGTGGGACAATATGGACCGCAAGGGCCGCCCCAACCGCGCAACGCGCCATGCCGCGCTACCCGTGGAAGCGGGGACCAAATATGTCGTGACGCAATGGTATCGCCAGGGCGCATGGAGCCTGCAACAGCGCGACTAAGCTCCGGCCGCAGGCAATTTCCTCAGGCGCCGCGTTTGATGCGGAACTTGCGACGGCCGAGAATCGCGGCGGCCGCCATACCGAACAGCGCCATCATCGGCGGCGCCGGCACGTCGGTCCCGCTGCTGCTGCCCGAGCTGGAGGTTGAGCTGGAGCTCGACGTGCTGGTCGAGGAGGAACTCGAGGTCGAGGTGGAAGACGACGATGAGCTCGACGTGCTGGTCGAGGACGAGGAACTGGTGCTCGAGGTGATGTTGCCGCTCGTCGTCGACACTTCGCCGGTAGAGGTCGAGACACCGCCGGTAGAGGTGGACACCTCTCCCGTGGAGGTCGAAACGTTGCCGGTGGAGGTCGACACCTCTCCCGTGGATGTCGAGACAGCGCCGGTCGAGGTCGAAACCTCACCCGTGCTCGTAGTGCTCGTAACCGCGCCGGTCGAAGTGGACACCTCACCCGTGCTGCTGCTCGAACTGGTCGTTGTGGAAACCTCTCCTGTAGAGGTCGAGGTCGAGGACCCACCCGTCGAGGTCGAGGTGGAACTGCCGCCGGTAGACGTGGTGGTCGATACGTCGACGATCACGTCGGGCGTTTCGCCCCCGGTCGTGGTGGTCGAATTGACGATGACGCTGCCGCCTCCGCTCGAGCCGGTGAAGAACCCGCCGAAGAAGCCGCCGCCGAAGCCGCCGCCATATCCGCCGCCATAGCCACCGCCCGGGATCGAGCGGGCCGAGCCGCCACCGCCGACCGGCGCCGCTGCCGGCAGCGGAGGTACGGGAACGGGGGCCATCGCCTGGCGATAGACCGGCGGGCAGATATTGTTCGGGTTATAGGCCGCTTCGGGCGATTCGGCGGGCACGCATTCGACCTGGCGTGGAATGGTGCGGGCACGCGGCACGGTCGGCCGCGGCACGGCGCGCGGCTTGGCCTGCTTGACGTATTTCACCGCTTTCGATTTGTATTGCGGATTGTCGGAAATCGGCTTTTCCGCGACATGCACCGCGCCGCCTGCAAGCAACGCTCCACCCGCCGCGGTGGCCGAGAGTTTGGCTAGAGCTGACTTGACCGACATCGTGAAACTTCCTCTTGCGACCGCCCAAGGAGCGGAGGAATTTCCGCGCCTTGCAGCGACCCTTGATTCTTTCTGCGACTCCCGTTTTCGGATTTTCGCGCGAATTTACTGATCGCTCATGCATCTAGAAAGTAAATTTTTCGCGGAAATACGAGGGTTGTGCAAGCCCCGTCCCGTTTCGGGACCCTCTGATGCAGCTTTCTTACCGCTTCGATAACCCTATTTGTCGAACATGTCTCCCTGCGGTGTCGATGGCGGCGACAAGCCGAGATGCGCCCAGCCTCCATCGTTGAGGCAGCGCCCCCGCGCGGTTCGCGCGATCAGGCCGAGCTGGATGAGATAGGGTTCGATCACCTCCTCCACCGTGTCGCGCGGTTCCGACAGGCCCGCCGCGAGCGTTTCCACCCCGACCGGGCCACCCTTGTAAGTCGTTGCGATCATGGTGAGATAGCGGCGGTCCATCGCATCGAGGCCGAGCGAATCGACCTCGAGCCTGGTCAGGGCCTCATCCGCCACTTTCGTGGTCACGATCGGCTCGCCCAGCACGCTGGCGAAATCGCGCACTCGGCGCATCAGGCGGCCTGCGACGCGCGGGGTGCCGCGCGAACGGCGGGCAATCTCGCGCGCGCCGCCCTCGTCGATGCCCATGCCGAGCAGCCCCGCGCCGCGGGTGACGACCTTGAGCAGCTCGTCCTCGGTATAGAAAGTCAGCCGCACCGGAATGCCGAAGCGGTCGCGCAGCGGCGTGGTCAGCAAGCCCTGCCGCGTGGTCGCGCCGACCAGCGTGAAGGGCGGCAGGTCGATCCGCACGCTGCGCGCCGACGGCCCTTCGCCGATGATGATATCGAGCGCGCGGTCCTCCATCGCCGGATAGAGAATCTCCTCGACCACCGGATTGAGCCGGTGAATCTCGTCGATGAAGAGCACGTCGTTGGGCTCGAGATTGGTGAGCAGTGCGGCCAGATCGCCCGCCTTGGCGATGACCGGGCCGCTAGTGGCGCGGAACCCCACGCCCAGCTCCTTCGAGACGATCTGCGCCAGCGTCGTCTTCCCTAGCCCGGGCGGGCCGAAGAACAGCACATGGTCCATTGCCTCGCCGCGCTGCTTGGCAGCCTCGACGAACACGCGAAGGTTCTCGCGCGCCGCCTTCTGTCCGACGAACTCGGCAAGGCTCTTGGGCCGCAGCGCCGCATCCGGGTCTTCGGGCTGCCGGTCGGGCGAATGGAGGGGGACGGGTTCGGTCACACCACCCCCATACCGTCATGCTGAACTTGTTTCAGCATCCATCGCGCGGCAATCACCCACGCATGCCGATCGAGCACCAACCCTGCGTCTACATCCTTGCGAGTCAGCCGCGCGGAACGATTTATGTCGGCGTCACCAGCGACCTTATGCAGCGTCTCTATCAACACCGGGAGGGCCTTACAGGCGGATTTACGGCGCGCTACAAGGTCCATCGTCTCGTGCGCTTCGAGATGTTCGGCGACATGGAGGACGCGATCCTGCGCGAGAAGCAATTGAAGCGCTGGCATCGTCAATGGAAGATCAACCTCATCGAAGGGGACAATCCGCACTGGATAGATTTGGCTATAGAATTGGGCTTCGAGCCGCTTGCTTCGGACGAGCCGAAAAATGGATCCTGAAACGAGTTCAGGATGACGACATGGGGGGATATCCCACTCAAAACGGGTTCACCGTATAGCCCGCTTGCTGCAGCACCGCGTGCGCGGTCATGGCGGAGAGCGCCATCTCGACGCCGGGGATGAGATCGGACCGGGCAATGCCATGCGCGACGGCGCTCTGGCCACACAGGATTACCCGCACACCGTGGTCGAGAAGGTCGCGCACCAGGGCGTGGCTGGCGTTCACGCCGGGCTTGCCCTGTGCCTCCCACGCCGGTTCCTTGAGCAGATCGAGCGAAGCGCCGCCGTGAACCACGACCACGACCTGAATATCCTCAGGATCGACTCCGGCGGCAGCGTGCATGTTGATGAAGCGCGCGGCGCTTTCGATATGGCGGTTGGCCTTCCCCTCGCTCGCAGCCTCGCTGACGTCGAAGCTGTGCTTGAACGCCGTGCCCGCCGACAGCTTTCCCACGCCCTCGACCGGCGCGTGAGGCCCGAAGTCCTTGAACACCGGCCCCGTCTCGAAGGCGCTCATGTCCTGCGCGCTCGCCGCCGAAGCTACCAGTGCCGCCAAGGCCGCCGTCATCGCATATCGCAAAATTGCCACTCTCATCCTGCTGCCCTCTTCAATGCGACGCGGATGAGGTCGCCCTCGCCCGCATCTTCGCCCAGTTCGCCCTGTGCCGCGGCCACCGCGCGCGCGGCCACGGCGGGTTTGAAGCCGAGGTTTTCGAGCGCGCTCACCGCATCGGCGCTGGCACTGCCCGCGTGGGTCACGGCGACACCCGCAGCGCCGACCATCCCGCCGCCCGGCAGCGCGCCGGCCTTGTCCTTCAGCTCGTTGACGATGCGCCCCGCCAGCTTCGGCCCGACACCGTTTGCGCGCGCGATCATCGCCGCGTCGCCGTTCGAGCAGGCCGCCTGCACCTCGCCCGTCGAAAGCGCGGAGAGGATCGCCAGTGCCACCTTGCTGCCGACACCCTGTACCTGGGTGAGCAGGCGGAACCAGTCCCGCTCGGCGGCCTCGGCGAAACCCAGCAGGCGCATATCGGTCTCGCTCACCTGCAAATCGGTATAGAGTGTGCAGGCCCCGCCCACCTCGCCCAGCGCGGCGAGCGTCTTGGTCGAGCAATGGACGAGATAGCCGACGCCCGACACATCGATCACCGCCCAGTCGGCGCCGGTTTCGTCGAGCAATCCCTTGAGCTTTGCAATCATGGTTTGTTCCTGCCCGACATTGGGCGCCTTGACCAGTCCGGCGGCCGAATTATCGCCAGCACCTGCCCCAGCCGGGTCGGGGTGACAAAGGCGACACCCTGTCACCCAATCGATTCATGACACAAGTCCATGATTTTGTGGCGTAATATCACTCGATGCCTAGGGTGACACATTGCGGGCACCCCGCCCCCCCTTTCTCACTCCCCATTCCTATCGCAGACTTTCGGCCATGTAGGAAAATCTCGGCTTCACCCCACCCCAAAAAAGGCAAAGTGGACAGGCCCGGCCGCTTGGGACAAGACAGGCGCATGAGCTGGAATACATTCGGACGGACCCTGCGCTTTACCACCTGGGGCGAAAGCCACGGCCCCGCGATCGGCGCGGTGGTGGACGGGTGCCCGCCGGGGATCGCATTGTCCGAAAGCGACATCCAGCCCTTCCTCGACGCACGGAAGCCGGGGCAGAACAAGTTCACCACCCAGCGCCAGGAACCGGATGCGGTCCGCATCCTGTCGGGCGTGTTCGAGAGCAAGACCACGGGCACGCCGATCAGCCTGCTGATCGAGAACACCGACCAGCGATCGAAGGACTATTCCGAAATCGCGAAATCCTATCGACCGGGCCATGCCGACTATGCCTATGACGCGAAATACGGCTTCCGCGACTATCGCGGCGGCGGGCGCAGTTCGGCGCGCGAGACGGCGATGCGCGTGGCGGCGGGCGCCGTGGCGAGGCTGGTCATCCCCGAGGTAAGCATCGTCGCCTATGTCGCGGAAATCGGCGGTGACCGGATCGACCCCGCGAATTTCGACCGCGAGGAAATCGCGCGCAATCCCTTTTGGTGCCCCGACGCACAGGCCGCATTGCGCTGGGAAAGGCTGGTCGACGAGGCGCGCAAGGCCGGCTCGTCGCTCGGCGCGGTGGTCGAATGCGTGGCCGATGGTGTGCCGGCGGGCTGGGGTGCACCCGTCTATGCCAAGCTCGACAGCGATCTGGCGGCGGGCATGATGAGCATCAACGCAGTCAAAGGGGTCGAGATTGGGGACGGTTTCGAGGCCGCGCGGCTGACCGGCGAACAGAACGCCGACCCGATGCGCCCCTCCTTAAACGATGGGGGCAATGACGGCCCCCGTTTCGAGGCCAACCATGCAGGCGGGATCGCGGGCGGCATCTCGACCGGCCAGCCGGTGACCTGCCGCGTGGCCTTCAAGCCGACCAGCTCGATCCTCACCCCTGTCGCCAGCGTGACCCGCGACGGCGAGGCAACCGAAGTGCGCACCAAGGGCCGCCACGATCCGTGCGTCGGTATCCGCGGAACACCCGTGGTCGAAGCGATGATGGCGCTGGTGCTGGCCGATCACAAGCTGCTCCACCGCGCGCAGTGCTGGCAGGGGTGATAGCCCGCAATCATAGCATATTAACCGTATGTTCTAGAGCCTGCCTTAGTGGTGGTCGTTCGATGAGACCGCTACTGATCCTGTTTCTCTTCGCGATCAGCCTTGCAGCGCCCACCAGCGCTTCCGTTCAGGCTGGCGTGGAGAATTGCATTGCCGCGCTACCCGTAGCGAAAGGCGCGCCAGGAGCCGAGGCCTTCGCGCAGGACTGGCGATGCGATGGCGAAACGGTTTCGCTCGACAATGAACGGATTTTTTTGCGCATCGATGCCGGGCCAACACATGGCGGTACGCGCTTCGTTACGGCCCAACGCGGAGTTTTCGAGCGGATCCATGTGGTGACGCGGGATACTGACGGGCGTATTCGCAGCCGGTCCTGGAAGATCGATGATCTCGCACCGGTCGTCGGCACCGACCTCTTCAAGCTGCCGACCCCACCGGGCAGAGATGTGGTTGTGGCTATCGACCGACTAGGTGATCCGCGTGTGGTGACAACCACCCGTCTGGTCGATCGCGATCCCGCCGCCGAGCCCGGGCTCGACAATCTCGTTCTTTTGATTGCCGCTCTGGCTGGCATGCTCGTCATGCCGTTGATCTTCGGAATGGCGGTCTATCAGGTGCTCCGGCAGAAATTCGTATTCTGGCATTTCGCCACCGCAACGACCCTGCTCGCCACGGTTCTTATCAATTCGGGTCTTTTATCGAAGATAGCGGGAGTGCCGATGGGCCTTCTCGTCCGCATGGCGCTGGCCGACACCGGCTTCACGGTTGCAGCGACCCTGATTTTCGCCACCCATTTCGTCGAGCGAGACGCCGTACCCCCTCGCTTGCGAAAAATGGCCATCATTTTCGCGGGCTGGGCGCTGTTCATTAGCGTCGCCAATGCGGTATTTCCGCTGGCCGCGCCGAACTGGCAATTCCAAGCTTACCATATGGGTTTCGTCCCCATCCTGGCGTTTCTCGTCGTGTATCTCGCAACCGCCGCGCGGCGGGGCAGCCGATACGTCTGGTATCTGATAGTCGGCCTCGCTCCGCTCATGCTGCTTGGCGGCTGGCGCCTTCTGGGACAGCTAAGCCCGATCGGCGCGCAGTATGATACGACATTGTTCTTTTATATCGGATGCGTGTTCGAAGAAGTCGCAGTCACTCTTGGCGTTGCCGATCGTCTTCTGACATTGCGGCGTGAAAGGGATCTAGCGATTGTCCGTGCCGATGAACTCGACGAGGTGAGCCGACACGACAGCCTCACCGGGCTCCTCAACCGGCGTGCGCTCGACGATAAGAGCGAACCGATTGTCGGTTCATCGGCCATCGCCATCCTCGATATCGACTATTTCAAGGCAATCAACGACACCTATGGCCATATCGTCGGCGATCGCGTGCTCTGCGCACTCGCCGACGTTTTGCGCACCGAACCGCAGACACGCGCCATACGCTTGGGCGGCGAGGAGTTCCTGATCCAAACAACCCACCGCCGGCCGGAAAAGCAGCTTGCCGATCTTCGTCAAGCCGTCGCGAAGGCTATCGCAAGCGACGTACCGGAAATCGAATGGCAAGTAACATGCAGCATGGGTGTCATCATTCTCGCCGGGATCGATGCGAATAGCGAACTCGATTACGAGACCTTGTATTCGCGGTGCGATGTCCTTCTTTATCGCGCCAAGGACGAAGGCCGCGACCGCATGGTTGTCGAACGGTTAGCCTATTTCGAAAGAACCGAATCTTCGGCCATCGTGCGCAAACCCAGGGCGCCAAAGGATGCCGCATGAACCGGACGGAACGCGATGGCCCTTGCGTCCCGCGCGTTTGTCAGCCCCGCATAGCTAGGCTTGAAAACCGCGGCTTTCCCGCGCGGGGGACACTCCGCCGCGCATCGAATGTAGTACGTTATGCGTCGGGTCCGGGCTGGGTGTAATCGACCGAATCGTCGCAAATACCGTCCTTCTCGCAATCGTTTAGGCCATCGCCGTCCTTATCCCAGCTCGGGTGCATGGTCGGCTCGAGATATTCGGGGCAATAGGTTGCTCCGTATTCCGCTGGTTCGAGACCGGCGGCTTGCGCTTCCTCTTCGCTCGCATAGCGGTTGCCTTCGCCATCGCAGAAGCTGATCTTGCGTTCCGCCAGCGGAGCTTCCGAGCCGGTAACCTGCTCGATTTCCGCCTCCGCGATTTCCGTTTCTGCGGTATTCGGGTCGGCATCCTGCTCAGCCTGCTCGCACGCGGCAAGGCCGACCAGCGCCGTGATCGCCATCGAAATTCCCAGTTTCCGCATCATCGAGTTCCTCCTCGTAAACAGGTCGCAGCCTTCACGTCATCGTCGGCCCGCATGACAGGTACAACGACCCGTCCATACACGCGTTCCTCCATGGGCGGCTTTGTGGCGGCAACCGCGCGAGCCGAACAGCACAGGATGGAAAATGCACGAACGCGTCCAGATGCAGAGCTTATCGAAGGTTCCATCGATTTGATCGATTATTTCGATCCTCGCAATCGCAACTTATCGCTTTTGTGCATCGCAACAAGGCCTATCTGACCCCCATCAGTTTCAACCCGAACTACGGAGACATTCATGGGTATCATCGGAAGCCAGATCAAACCGTTCACCGCCACCGCCTTCCAGGCCGGCAAGGACTTCTTCGAAGTCACGGACGAAGACGTGAAGGGCAAGTGGGCCGTTTTCTTCTTCTATCCGGCCGACTTCACCTTCGTCTGCCCGACCGAACTCGAAGACCTCGGCGAACATTACGAAATGCTTCAGAAGCTGGACGTCGAAGTCTATGGCGTATCGACCGACACCCATTTCAGCCACAAGGCATGGCACGACACCAGCGAGAAGATCGGCAAGCTGAACTTCCCGTTCCTGGGCGACCAGAACCACGTGCTGGCACGCAATTTCGACGTACTGCGTGAAGGCGCCGGCCTTGCCGATCGGGCGACCTTCGTGGTCGATCCCGATGGCGTCATCCAGCTCGTCGAACAGACCTGCGAAGGTGTCGGCCGCAATGCCAACGAACTGGTACGCAAGATTCGCGCGGCCCAGTATGTGCGCAACAATCCCGGCCAGGTCTGCCCGGCCGCATGGGAAGAAGGCGAAGACACGCTGGCGCCTTCGCTCGACCTCGTCGGCAAGATCTAGGCGTTAAGCCTGATGACAGATCGGGCGCTCTAAGGGCGCCCGCATAAGAGCCCGAGCCTAAAACTCGGGTCGCTGGAAGGCCCGGGGCACCCCCCTCCCCCCTCGCCCCGGGCCTTTTCCCTTCCTCAAGATTATCGAATCCTTCGTCCCACCCGGAGCCCGGAGTCCGCCCATGCTCGACGCAACCATGACCCAGCAGCTCAAGACCTATCTCGCGAACCTGCGCGAACCGGTCGAACTGGTCGCCTCGCTCGGCGATGACGCCAAAAGCACGCAGACGCGCGAATTGCTCGAAGAAATCGCCGCGCTTCACGACCTTGCGAGCGCGAGTTTCGACGGAACCGATGAGCGCAAGCCCAGCTTCGTCATTCGCCGCGGCGGCGATGCGGAAAAGTGGGTTCGTTTCGCGGGCCTGCCGATGGGTCACGAATTCACCAGCCTTGTGCTGGCCCTGCTATGGGCCGGGGGGCACCCGCCCAAGGTCGATGCCGATCTTCTGGAACAGATCCGCGGACTTGAAGGCGATTACGCTTTCGAGATGTATTTCTCGCTGTCGTGCCACAACTGCCCCGACGTGGTGCAGGCGCTGACCCTGATGGCGCTGGAAAACCCGCGCATAACCGCCACGCTGATCGAAGGCGGGACCTATCAGGACGAGGTCGATGCACGCGAGGTCATGGCCGTGCCCGCGACCTTCCTCAATGGCGAACCGTTCTACAACGGCAAGATGGAACTGGCCGAAATCCTGGCGAAGCTCGACACGGGCAGCGAAGCGAAAGCGGCAGAGAAACTGTCGGCCAAGGACCCATTCGAAGTGCTGGTGGTCGGCGGCGGCCCGGCCGGGGCAGCAACCGCCATCTATACCGCGCGCAAGGGCTTTCGCACGGGCATCGCCGCCGAACGTTTCGGCGGGCAGTTGCACGATACGCTGGGGATCGAGAACCTGCCTGGCACGGTCTATACCGAAGGGCCGAAGCTGGCCGGCGAATTGAAGCGCCATGTGGGCGAATACGACATCGACTTGATGGACCTCGCCAAGGCAGTGAAGCTGATACCTGCCGAGAAGCAAGGCGGTCTGCACACGGTGGAGCTTGGCAATGGTGCGAGCCTCAAGGCGCGCAGCCTGATCCTCGCCACCGGCGCGCGCTGGCGCAATCTCGGCGTTCCGGGCGAAGCGGAATATCGCAACAAGGGCGTGGCCTATTGCCCGCATTGCGACGGTCCGCTGTTCAAGGGCAAGCGCATCGCGGTGATCGGCGGCGGCAATTCGGGCGTCGAGGCGGCGATCGACCTGGCCAAGATCGTCGGCCACGTCACGCTGATCGAATATGACGATCACTTGCGCGCCGACGAGGTGCTGCAAAGGAAGCTGCGCTCGATGGCCAATGTCGAGATCGTCACCAGCGGGCAGACCACCGAGATCACCGGCAAGGACGGCAAGGTCGACGGCCTCGTGCTGAAGGACCGCCAGTCGGGCGAGGAGCGCCGCATCGATTTGGAAGGCGTGTTCGTGCAGATCGGCCTCGTCCCCAATACCGAATGGCTGCAGGGTTCGGGCCTCGAACTCACCAAATTCGGCGAAATCGTCACCGACGAGGAAGGTCGCACCAACCTTCCCGGCGTCTTCGGTGCAGGCGACGTTACCGACGTGCCCTACAAGCAGATCGTCGTGGCGATGGGCGAAGGCTCGAAGGCAGGCCTGTCGGCCTTCGATTACCTCATCCGCACCGAGCCGGCCGAGGACGTCGCGCAAGCCGCCTAGAAAACATCCCCGTCATTGCGAGCGACGCAGTCGCGCGGCAATCCAATGTGCCGCAGATGTTGGTTTCGCCACCATGGATTGCCGCGTCGCCTGCGGCTCCTCGCGATGACGGGAAAACAACTGCACATCATCGCCTGAGGCAATCAATTCGACGCAATTAATCGATTGGACGAATTAACGACAAAGGCGCATCATCCTTTCACCGGATTTTCGAATCTAAAGAGAGTGGAGAGAGACGATGGACGCCAAGACAGGTGAAATGAGCGGCTGCCCCTTCCATGGCGATGGCGGGATGCGCGGCTTGCTGGGCCGTACCAACCGCGATTGGTGGCCCGACAGCCTTCAACTCGAAATCCTCCAGCAGGGCGGCCGCAGTGCCGACCCGATGGGCGAGGATTTCGACTATTGCGAGGCGTTCAACGCGCTCGACTATCAGGCGCTGAAACGCGACCTGACCGATCTGATGACCGACAGCCAAGACTGGTGGCCGGCCGATTACGGCCATTACGGCCCTTTCTTCATCCGCATGGCATGGCACGCGGCGGGCACTTATCGCACCGGCGACGGACGCGGCGGCGCGGGCAGCGGCCAGCAACGCTTCGCCCCGCTCAATAGCTGGCCCGACAATGGCAATCTCGACAAGGCGCGCCGCCTCTTGTGGCCGATCAAGCAGAAATACGGCAAGCACATCAGCTGGGCCGACCTGTTCATCCTCACCGGCAATGTCGCGATCGAGTCGATGGGCGGCCCGGTGTTCGGCTTCGGCGGCGGGCGCAAGGACGTGTTCGAGCCCGAAACCGTCTATTGGGGCACCGAAGAACAGTGGGTCGATACCGGTGCGGAAACGCGCATCATTCCCGATGAGGGCAAGGCGCTCGAAAACCCGCTCGCGGCGATCCAGATGGGGCTGATCTACGTCAATCCCGAAGGTCCGGGCGGCAATCCGCACGATGCCGAAGGCATGGCGCGCGACATGCGCGAAACCTTCGCCCGCATGGCCATGAACGACGAGGAAACGGTCGCGCTGACTGCTGGCGGCCACGCCTTCGGCAAGGCGCATGGCGCGAAGCCTTCCGATACTTTCGGCAAGGCACCCGAGGGCGAAAACCTGCACACCATGGGCTTTGGCTGGCTGACCGACCCCGAAGAAATCGGCAAGGGCCATATCACCACCAGCGGTATCGAGGGGGCTTGGACGCCCAATCCGACCCAGTGGGGCGGCGACTATTTCCGCCTGCTGTTCAAATACGACTATGAACTGGTCAAGTCGCCCGCCGGCGCGAACCAGTGGCAGCCGATCGATCCGGATCCCGAGGACATGGCGCCCGATGCGCGCGATCCGTCCAAGAAGGTCCCGACCATGATGACCACCGCCGATATGGCGCTGAAACGCGACCCGGAATATCGCAAGATTTCCGAACGCTTCCGCGACGATCAGGCCGCGCTCGACGACGCTTTCGCCCGCGCCTGGTTCAAGCTGTGCCACCGCGACATGGGGCCAAAGGTCCGCTATCTCGGCCCCGAAGTTCCGGCCGAAGACCTGATCTGGCAGGACCCGGTCCCGGCCGGGAAGCAGGCGTCGGACAGCGCGGTCGCCGACTTCAAACGGGCGGTCCTCGATAGCGGCCTCTCCGTCAGCGAACTGGTCAAGGCAGCCTGGGCCTCGGCCTCGACCTATCGCAATTCCGACCATCGCGGCGGCGCCAATGGCGCGCATATCCGCTTCGATGCGCTCAGGAACTGGGCGGTCAACGATCCCGAGGAACTGGGCAAGGTGCTGGCCAAGCTCGACGAGCTGCGCGGCGACATCTCGATGGCCGACGCCATCGTTCTGGGCGGTGCGGCGGCGATCGAGAAGGCGGCGAAGGATGGCGGTTACGACATCACCGTGCCAGTCAGCACCGGCCGCGGCGATGCGACCGAAGATCAGTTCGACGCCGAAAGCTGGGAACCGCTCGAGCCGTTTGCCGACGGGTTCCGCAACTATCTCAGGACCAAGGCGAGCGTGAAGACCGAAGACATGCTGGTCGACCGGGCGCATCTGCTCGGCCTGTCCATGCCCGAAATGACCGCGCTGCTCGGCGGCATGCGGGCACTGGGAGCGGTCAGCAAGCATACGCAGCATGGCAACAGCATCGGCGTCCTCACCGATCGCCCCGGCGTGCTGTCGAACGACTTCTTCACCAACCTGCTCGCCATGGGCACGGTGTGGGAAGTGGTCGATGAGAGCGGAGACGAGGAGTTCGTCGGCAAGTGCCGGCTCAAGGGGGATGTGAAGTGGCACGCCACGCGCACCGACCTCGTCTTCGGATCGAATTCGCAGCTCCGCGCCGTGGCCGAAGTCTATGCCGAAAACGGCAACGAGCGGAAGTTCGTCGACGATTTCGTCAAGGCCTGGACCAAGGTGATGGAAGCCGATCGTTTCGATCTCGAATACGCCAAATATCACTGATCCGGCCCGCCGGTTCGCACGAAACCCCCGGCAGCGATGCCGGGGGTTTTTGTATTCGCGCGATCCGATCACACCGAACGGCAAAATGTATCACCAGGCCCGGGACCCGAACCGGCGATCGGCTCGTATGTCTATCGCAATCACACAGAAAGGCGTCGCCCATGTCCGGCACAAAAATCCCCCCCACCACCACCGATGCAGGCATCCCGGTTCAGAGCGACGAGCACTCGCTGACGATCGGCCGCGACGGTCCTATCGTCCTCAACGATCACTATCTCATCGAGCAGATGGCGAACTTCAATCGCGAGCGCATTCCCGAGCGCCAACCGCATGCCAAGGGTTCGGGCGCATTCGGTTACTTCGAGACGACCGAAGACGTTTCGAAATATACCAAGGCCAAGCTGTTTCAGCCGGGCGTGAAGACCGATGTCGCAATGCGGTTTTCCACCGTGGCGGGCGAACGTGGCAGCCCCGACACCTGGCGCGACCCGCGCGGCTTTTCGGTCAAATTCTATACCGAAGACGGCAATTTCGACATGGTCGGCAACAACACGCCGATCTTTTTCATCCGCGATCCGCTGAAGTTCCAGCACTTCATCCGCAGCCAGAAGCGCCGCGCCGACAATGCCTTACGCGATCACGACATGATGTGGGATTTCTGGACGCTGAGCCCGGAAAGCGCACATCAGGTGACCTATCTGATGGGCGATCGCGGCGTGCCCAAGAACTGGCGCGAGATGAACGGCTATGGCAGCCATACCTACATGCTCATCAACGAGGATGGCGAGAAGTTCTGGGTCAAATTCCACTTCCACACCGACGTCGGGACGGAAAGCGGCAATGCCCATCTGACGCAGGACGAGGCAGTCGAGAAAGCGGGCGAGGACAGCGACTATCACCGTCGCGACCTGTTCGACGCTATCCACAAGGGCGATTACCCGAGCTGGACGCTCAAATGGCAGATCATGCCCTATGAGGATGCCAAGACCTATCGCATCAACCCGTTCGATCTGACCAAGGTCTGGCCGCATGAGGATTATCCGCTGATCGAAGTCGGCAAGCTGGTGCTCAATGAAAATCCGGTCGATTGGGATACGCAGATCGAACAGCTCGCCTTCGAACCCAACAATATGGTCCCCGGCATCGGTCTGTCGCCCGATAAGATGCTGCTGGCTCGCGGCTTTTCCTACGCCGATGCGCATCGCGCGCGGCTGGGCGTGAATTACAAGCAGATTCCGGTGAACTCGGCCAAAAACGCGGAGGTCCATTCCTATTCGCGCGCAGGCGACATGCGGGTGAAGAATGCCGTCGATCCGGTCTATGCCCCCAATTCCTATGGCGGACCGGCGGCCCAGCCCGAAGTGGGCGGCGAAGCGACCTGGCACGCCGATGGCGATATGGTGCGGCAGGCCTACACCCTGCGCGAAGACGATGACGACTGGACACAGGCGGGCATCCTCGTGCGCGACGTGATGGACGATGCGCAGCGCGATCGCTTCGTGTCCAATGTCGCGGGCCATCTGGCCGATGGCGTCAGCGAGAAGGTTCTGGTGCGGGCGTTCGAATATTGGCGCAATGTCGATGCCGCGATCGGCGATCGCATCGAAGAGGCCGTCCGCGACAAAATTGGCGGTAAGTCGAACGCACCGGGTATGGCCAGCGCAGTGGCGATTTCCGGTGAGGGCGCGGCGGCGAAGGCCGACGCCGAATGACCCTTCAGCGTTCGCGCCTGAGCACGATGTAGAGTGCACCGTCTCCGCCGTGGCGCTGATGCGCACGGCGGACGGCGGCGATGGCCGAATGGTGGCTCGAGGCAGCCAGCCAGTCGAGCACCTTGGCGCGGATCGCACCGCGGCGCTCGCTGCGATCCGCCGACGCCACCGGGCGCGGCTTGCCCGTGATCAGCAGGATCGTGCGCGCGCCCATCGCCCGTGCCTGCGCCACCCCGCTCATCAGCCGGTCATAGGCGGCATCGAGATTGTGGCCATGCAGGTCCAGCGTCAGTTCCGGCTGCAGCCCGCCGGATTTCAGCCGCCGATCCCAGTGCGAATCGAGACCCCGGTCGGGTTGAGTCGGCCGGGTCGGCGGCGGCGGCGCGATGCGGGCCGGCTTCGGCGCGCGCGGCAAGCTTGCCTTTTTGGGCGGTGCGGGCCGGGCGGGCGCTTTCGCCTCATGCGCGGGGCGGGGTTGGACAGGCTTGAGCGGATGCAGCGGCACTGTCGTCGCCGCAACCTTCTCCCATGCAGCGGCCTCTTCCGCCGACAATCCGCGCGGCGCGCTCATCGCCGGGCTTGGAGCCGTTCGATCGTCCCTCGCGGCAGCAGAACCAGCGCCGATCCGCGCGCGCTCATCTCGCCCGCAATCTCCCGCGCATCTTGGCCGTTGCCCCAAAATGTATCGAACCGATTGGCCCCCTTGATCGCGCCGCCCGTATCCTGCGCGATCCACAGGCCATCGGCGACATCGGTTTCCATATCGAGGAATACCGGCGCCCCGTAGGGCACGAATTTAGGGTCGACCGCGACCGAGGCTTCACGGCGGACCGGCACGCCCAGCGAACCCAGCGGGCCATCCGAATTCAGCTCGCGGAAGAACACCCAGCTTTTATTGAGGCGCATGATGTCGCGCCCCTCGGCGGGATGGTCGCGAATATAGGCCATGATGCCCTGCATCGAGGTTTCGTAAGGCGTGCCTTCGCCGATCAGACCGCGCTCGCGCATGACGCGCCCGATGCCGACATATTCGCGCCCGTTCTGGCCCGCATAACCGATCCGCATCAGCGAACCGTCGGGCAGGCGCAGCAGACCCGAGCCCTGAATCTGGAGGAAGAAGAACTCTACCGGGTCCGCCGCCCAGGCTATCTCCAGCCCGCGATTTTCCAACGCGCCGAGTTCGATTTCGGTACGGTCGTAAAAGGGGACGAAGGCCCCACCGGCATTGTAACGCCCGAGGGGGGGCCGCCCTTCGCGCTCGCTTTCAGGCATATCATCGGGCCAGGCCCGCACGAGTTCCGGGGGCACGGCGTAGATGGGCACGTCATAGCCCGGCATGCGGGTGCGGCTACCGCGGATTTCGGGCTCGAAATAGCCGGTGGCGAACGCCGCGCCATCGCCCACACGCGCGGTTTCGAAATAGCTGGTGAAGAAGCGCCGCGCATCGGACACCGGCCACGTTGCCGCGGCTTCGCAGGCGGGGCGCCAGTCTTCGGCAAAGGTCAGCCCGCTCGCATCCTCACGCTTGAGAATCGAGGGGCAGGATTCGATGAAGGATACCAGCGCCGTGCCTGCATCGTCGGGCGCCAACCCCAACGATGCGACATCCGCTCCGCGCTCGATCGGCGCGAAGGCGGCACTGGAGACGGTTCCCGGCGGTAGCGCCACACCCTGGACCGGCCTGGTATCGGGCACCATCCTGACGCAGGCAGCAAGCGCCAGCGTCATCGCGATCACCATCGATTTGTGCATGAACCCTCCCCGTTGCGCGCGGGGCGTCAGCCCTCGTCCGTCTCGTCGAGCACCCAGTTGGGATCGGACGCGCCGATATTGCGGCGGAATGTCCATATGTCGCGGCTCTCGATCGCATCGTCCAGCGAACCGGCAATCACATTCCCATCGGCATCGCGCGTCACGGCAGCGATATCGGCGACGAAAAGCACCGCGATGCGGGCGGTCCGCCCGTCGAGTTCGGCGGAATGGACGCTGGCGTCCTCGATCCGGATCAGACGGTTGTCGAGCGTTTCGCCCGCTTCCTCGCGCGCATCGATGGCGCCCGCGAAGCTGGCATAAACGTCATCGTCGGTGAGTTCGCGCAGGGTTTCCTTGTCGCCGTTCCAGAAAGCTTCGAGGATCATGCCATAGGCACTCTTGGCCCCTTCGAGAAAGCCGAGCAGATCGAAAGCCGGATCTGCCGAAGCAATCGCGCGGACGCCCGCTTCGTTGGCCGGCGCGCGGCTGTCGTCGACCCCGCGCAGAACGACCGGCTGGCGTAGCTGACGCGGCGGATTGTCCGCACGCGGCGGGGTATCCCCACGTTCGAACCGGTGTGGAATCACCTCTTCCTCATGCTCCGAACGGCGACCGAGCACCGAATAGAGCCGCAGCCCGAGAAAGGCGGCGATCATGGCGAGAATGACGATCTCGATGATCACGTAAGTAACCTGCTTCCCTACTTCTTTTGCGGGCGGCAGCGTGCCCCCGGCAGTCCAGCGTCTTTCCTGCCCTAGATAGGAAGGAATTACAAACCGACAATGGTAGTGCGACGAACATCGCCCTGTGCCGCGACCGCTCGCGGCCACGCATTGCTACGCGCCGCCGACAATGCTAGGCGCGCGCCCCGACAGTCCCGCGCGACCACCAGCGGCTCGCGGGGACGCACATTCGGATAATTGGAAAGCGACTGCTCATGGCCGACGAAGGCGACGTTCTCACCGACCTCAACATGGATCCCGCAGCCGGCGCCAATGGCGTCGACAACCAGCCCAGCGCGGGCATTATCTCGCAATATATCAAGGACCTGTCGGTCGAAAACCCGAACGCGCCCGCATGTTTCCAGTGGAACGAGCAACCGCAGCTCGACGTGCAGGTCAATATCGGCGCCGACAAAGTTACCGACGAGGTCCACGAGGTAACGCTGAAGATCACGGCCACGGCCAAGACCAGCCAGGGCAATCTCTACCTGATCGACCTCGATTATTGCGGGCTGATGGGCATGCGCAACCTGCCCGACGAACATGCGCACGCCTTCCTCTTCGCCGAAGCACCGCGCCTGCTGTTCCCCTTCGCACGGCGCGTGATCGCCGATGCCAGCCGCGATGCGGGCTTCCCGCCGCTGATGCTCGATCCGATGGATTTCGGCGCGCTTTACCAGCAGCAATTGGCCGCCCGCGCGCAGGAACAGCAAGCCCAGGGCGCAACGCCGCCCGCTGGCGACGCCTGAGCGCCTGACTTGCAACCGAGGCTCTGACAGGTGAGCCTGCTCAAGAACGTCGGGACGATCGGCGGGCTGACCATGGTCAGCCGCGTGGCCGGGATGGCGCGCGAGATGATTTTCTCGCGCGTCCTCGGCGCCAATGCGGTAACCGATGCCTGGTTTCAGGCCTTCATCATCCCCAATGTCTTCCGCCGCCTGTTCGCGGAAGGGGCGTTTTCCGCCGCCTTCGTCCCGATGTTCTCGAAACGCCTGAACGGCGAAGGCGGGATCGAGGAGGCGCGCAGTTTCTCCGACGATGTGCTGAGCGTATTCCTGCCGGTGCTGATCGCATTGTCCGCGATCATGATGCTCGCCATGCCGGGGGTTATCTGGTTGTTGTCGGACAAGCCGGTCGATCCCGCGACATTCGATATCGCCGTCGCCTTCGCGCGGATCATGTTTCCCTATATCGTCCTGGTCAGCCTGGTCACGCTGTTTACCGGAATGCTCAATTCGGTCAGCCGCTTCGCCCCCGGGGCGAGCTTTCCGATCATCCTCAACCTGGTGCTGATCGCCGCGCTGCTGGCGGGCGACTTTGCCATGGGCGCGCTCGGCTGGAGCGTCGAGCAGGTCGCCTTCGGCGTGGCCTGGGCGGTCACCGGGGGCGGCGTGCTGCAACTGGCCTGGCTCTATTACTGGAGCAGGGTGGAAGGCTTCCGCCCGCGCCTGCTGTGGCCGCGGATCACGCCCGAGGTAAAGCGCCTGTCGATCATCGCCCTGCCCGCCGCGATCGGCGGCGGCGCCTACCAGATCAACACGCTCGTCCAGCTCTATTTCCTCAACCAGCTTGCCACAGGCTCGGTGAGCTACATGAATTATGCCGATCGGCTGAACCAGTTGCCGCTTGGGATCATCGGCATTGCGCTGTCCACCGCGATCCTGCCGACGCTGTCGAAATTCGTTGGCAGCGACAACAAGGAAGGCGCCGATCGCATCCAGTCCGACGCGATCGAACTGTCGATGCTGCTGACCATTCCCGCAGCGGTGGCGTTGGCGATCTGCGCCACGCCTTTCGTGACCATGATTTTCCAGGGCGGCCGGTTCAGCGTGGAGGATGCAGCCATTGCGGGCGAAGTGCTGGCCGCGCTGGTGCTGGGGCTTCCGGCCTATGTGCTGGTAAAGGTGCTGGTGCCCAATTTCTACGCCCGGGCGGACACCAAAACGCCCGTAGTCGCGGCGTTTATATCGCTGGGCGTGTTCATTGCCTTCAACCTCGCCTTCCTCCAGCGGTTCGGAGTGATCGGCGTCGCCTATGCCAGCGTGATCGGCGCCTGGATCAATGTCGGCTTCCTCTGCCTCGTACTGGCGAAACGCGGCTGGTACGCGCTGCCGGGCGCGCTGCTGCTGCGGATCGCGCGGCAATTGGTCGCAGCCGGGGCGATGGGCCTTGCCTTGTTCTATGCGCGCGATTTGCTAACCGGCTGGTTCGCTGCGGGACTGTTCGCGCGCCTCGCCGCCCTCGCGGTGCTCGTCGCCTGTTCGGCCATCGTCTATTTCGGCGTCGCCTTCGCCGTCGGCGCCATCGACCGGCAGCGCATCGCTGCCCTCACCAAAAAGAGGAATCCCTGATCCCATGCGCCCTGCAATGAGAGTAGTTTCCGGCATCCAACCTACCGGCAATCTCCACCTCGGCAATTATCTGGGGGCGATCCGCAATTGGGTGCGGATGCAGGACGAGATGGGCGAAGGCGAGCAATGCCTGTTCTTCCTTGCCGATCTGCATGCGATTTCCATGCCGCATGACCCGGCGGAATTGCGACGGGCGACGCTGGAGATGGCCGCCGCGCTGGTCGCCTGCGGCATCGATCCGTCGCGCAGCGTGCTGTTCAATCAGGCACAGGTGCCCGCCCATGCCGAACTGCAATGGTTGCTCAATGGTACTGCGCGGATGGGCTGGCTGAACCGGATGACGCAGTTCAAGGACAAGAGCGGCAAGAACCGCGAAGGTGCCAGCGCGGCGCTGTTCACCTATCCGGTGCTGCAGGCGGCCGACGTACTGCTGTATCAGGCAACGCACGTCCCCGTGGGCGAGGATCAGAAGCAGCATCTCGAACTCGCCCGAGACATCGCGCAGAAGTTCAATAACGACTTCGCTTCCGAGGATGCGCCGGTATTCACCCTGCCCGATCCGATCAGCCCGCCCAAGGCCGCGCGGATCATGAATCTGCGGGACGGAACCAAGAAGATGAGCAAGTCCGACCCTTCGGAAATGAGCCGCATCGAACTCGCCGACTCGCCCGACGAGGTGATGAAGAAGATCAAGAAGGCCAAAACCGATCCAGAACCCCTGCCGAGCGAGGAAAAGGGTCTGGAAGATCGCCCCGAGGCGCTGAACCTCGTCACAATCTATGCCGCGCTGACCGATGCCAGCGTCGAGGACGTGCTGAAGGACTTCGGCGGCGAGGGTTTCGGTAAATTCAAGCCGGCGCTGGGCGAACTGCTGGTGGAAACCCTGCGCCCTATTTCGGAGCGCTTCACCGCATTGCTCGACGACCGCGAAGCGCTGGATGCAATCCTCGCGCGCGGCGCCAGCCAGGCGCGCGAAATCGGACGGCCGACATTGGAGGCGGCCTACACTGCGTTGGGTCTTATCCGTTAAGTCCTTCAAAGACGGTACGTAGATACAAGAAATGTGAATCTGGGCATTCAAATCGGGTTCATGGGCGTTCGTCTACACACAGGCACAGTTACTGGCAGTGTGCCTTGGGGAAGCGGCGGACTGCGCAAATGCGCGTAATCGTGGTAGACTGCGTGCTCGTTCGAAGAGGACTGATGATGACCGACCGCAAAAAGGGTTGGGGGCGCACACTCAAGCTTGCCTCCGTTCCGATGATCCTGGCAGGCCTTGCCGCCTGCGCCACGCCGTTCAAAGCCGACGTTTCGCGCTATCAGACGCAGTTGCCCGCCCCGCAGGGCGAAAGTTACTATGTGGTCGCGGATGACCCGGCGCTGGCGGGCGGGCTCGAATTCGCTCAATATGCCGATCTCGTCGAAGCGCAGATGGCGCGGCTTGGATATGCGCAAGCTGGATCGGCAGACGATGCCTCGTTGCTGGTGCGCTTCGATTACGGGGTCGACAATGGGCGAGAGCGTGTGCGCACGACAGGCTTTCACGACCCGTTCTATTCGCCCTGGTACGGTTACCGTTCGCCCTTCGGCTACCGTTCGCGGCTCGGATATTACCGCCCGCGCTATTACGGCAGTCGCTGGGGCTACGGCTTCTACGATCCGTGGTTCGGCGGCCCCGAGGTGCGCAGCTACACCGTCTATACCAGCGGCATCGACATGAAGATCGACCGCGCGGCGACCGGCGAGCGATTGTTCGAAGGCAAGGCCCAGGCGGTATCCACCTCGAACCGTCTGCAATATCTGGTGCCCAATCTGGTCGAGGCGATGTTTACCGACTTCCCGGGCAATTCGGGCGAGACGCTGCGCATCTCGATCGCCCCGGAAAAGACCACGGTGCGCCGTATCGACTAGCGGCGCATCCGACCGACGCAATGACAGGAAAAGGGCGGCCGATGGATCGGACCGCCCTTTTTCGTTTGTTTGCGTTCGCTTAATTCTGCCTGCGTCCCTGCTCGCTCGATGGGCGACCTGGGCATTCGCGCCCTTCCCCGGCTAAAATACCAGGCGAAGGAGATGGGAAATGATTAGACCCGACTTGCGGCTGCCCCGATCGGGATCGGTCCGTCGCGTATATGTCGGCCTGGCCCTGCTGGTGCTGATGACCCCGGCAATCGCGATGCAATTCACCGGCGAAGTGGCCTGGGATCTGCGCGATTTCGCGGGCATGGCCGCGCTGCTCGCCCTGCTCGGCATCGGCCTGGAAATCGTCTTGCGGCTCGCCCGGACACCCTCGGCGCGGCTGATCGGCATTGGCGGGGCGGTTGCAATCGCGATGCTCCTTTGGGTCGAACTGGCGACCGGCAAGGTCATCTAGCCAAGCCGCGCGTGCCCGCCGGTTGATCCGAAACCGCCCGCACCGCGATCGGTCTCGTCGAGTTCTTCGACCTCTTCCCACGCGGCCTGGGTGACCGGAGCCAGCACCAGTTGGGCGATACGGTCGCCCCGCGCGATCGCGAAATCGCCAGCGCCATGATTGATTACGATGACCTTCACCTCACCCCGATAATCGCTGTCGATCGTGCCCGGCGTGTTCGGCACGGTAATGCCGTGCTTCAATGCCAGGCCCGAACGCGGGCGGACCTGGATTTCATACCCTTCGGGGATCGCCAAGGCTAAGCCGGTCGCAACCGCATGGCGCTGGCCCGGTTTCAGGGTCAGGTCTTCGGCCGCGAGCACGTCCATCCCCGCCGCGCCGCTGGTGGCATAGGCGGGCAGATCGAGCCCGCGTCCATGAGGCAGGCGCTTGAGCCGCACGCCGACGGGTTCAGTCATGGTCGTCCTCTACGGGATGCAGGGCTTCGGCGGCGCGAAGCACCAGTTCGCGCGCCACGTCTTCCTTGGGCATTTCCGGCAGGCTTTCGACACCGCTCGCGGTGACGATGTGAACCTGGTTCAGGTCGCCGCCCATCACGCTGTCGCCTTCCGCGCCCGAAACATTGTTGGCTATGATCCAGTCGGCGCCCTTGCGCTTGCGCTTCGACTTGGCATTCTCGACCACGTTCTCGGTCTCCGCGGCGAAGCCGATCAACAATGTCGGTCGTTTCTGCCCCGCGGCGGTGCTGGCGAGGATGTCGGGGTTCTCGGCCAGGATCAGGGCTGGCGGTGCGCTGCCGCGCTTCTTCATCTTTTCGCCCGCGACATGTTTGCTCTTCCAGTCGGCAACGGCGGCGACCATGAAGGCGATGTCTACCGGCAGGGCGCGGCGCACCTCTTCGGCCATGTCCTCGGCCGTTTCCACATCGACACGGTCCACCCCCACCGGCGTCGGCAAATGGACCGGCCCGGCGATCAGCGTGACCCGCGCACCGGCGGCGGCGGCCATCGCGGCGATGGCGAAGCCCTGCTTCCCGCTCGACCGGTTGGCGATATAGCGCACCGGATCGATCGGTTCGCGGGTCGGCCCGGCGGTGATCAGCACATGCTTGCCGTAGAGTGGGCGATGCGCCGGATCGGGATCGAAAGCGGCCTGTCCCGCCAGCGGGGAATCGTCGAATGCGACTGTAGTGGTCGCAGTCCGATCCGCGACCGGCTGCGGCATGGCGCGCATGTCCTGCCGAGCGACTTCGTGGTTGAGCGCTGCGGGGTCGATCGGCGGGGCGGACGACGCCTTGCCCTTCTGGGCAAGGATCGGGCCCGCATCGGGCAGCGGTTCGCCCGCCTCGGGCGGTTCGGCGATCTCGGGCGCATCCGCTTCGGGCAAGTCCTCGAGCTCGGCCTCGATCTCCTCGTGGCTGCGCTGCTGGGTCGAGCGCGGAATAATCATCGCAAGCAGGCCGCCCAATCCGCCGCCGCTCGGCTCCGCCTCGTCCTCGTCCTCGAGGTCTTCCGCCGTGTAGGAATCGTCGGCGATGTCCTCTTTGGGCGCCGCAAGCTGCGCGGGCGCGGGCGCCATCAGTTCGGGCAGCTCGATATCGAGACCCAGCTCCTCGCCGATGCGGCCCAGGATCGCAGGTGGCTCGGGCATCCGGCCTGGACCGAACTCGCCGCACGCCATCGGGCCTTCGTCCGGATCCATTACTGCCACACCCGCCTGGCGCAGCCAGTCGGCATTGCGCTTGGTTGCCGAATTCTCCCACATCTTCACATTCATCGCCGGCACGGTCAGCACCGGCTTGTCGGTGGCGAGGATCAGCGTGGTGGCGAGATCGTCGGCAATGCCGGCCGCCATTTTGGCCAGCAGGTCTGCGGTGGCAGGGCAAACGACCACGAGGTCGGCCTCGCGACTGAGTTGGATGTGCCCCATCTCGACCTCGTCCTTGAGATCGAACAGCGAGGTATAGACCTTGTTCTCGGACAGGGCGGCGAGCGCCATCGGGGTGACGAATTGCTGTCCGCCCTTGGTCAGCACACACGTCACCTCGCCCCCCGCCTTGCGGATCAGCCGGACGAGCTCGCACGACTTGTAGGCCGCGATGCCGCCGCCGATGACGAGCAGGATCTTCGGACCGCTCATGCCGCGCCCCCACCGGCCTGCATCATGCCCGTGCCCTTCCGGGCCGATCGGCGAATGGTAACCCGTAAACTCATCGCTGCGCTTGCTAGCGCCCCCTGTCCGACATGACCAGCGCATAGCACTGGCGTTTTTCCCGAATCCGCCTAACATCACATGGTGAAAAAAGGGGAAACGGGGAGGTTTTCATGCATGTGATCCTGAGCGCGATACTGCTTGCGCTGGCGATCCTCGATCTGGTGCTGGGAACCAGCTTTCTGGTCGACCCGGCAGGCGCGGCGGGCGATTTCGGGCTGGCGATCGCATCCACTCATGGCGAATCCACCCTGCGCGGAGACATGACCGCGTTCTTCTATGTGACTGCGGTGTCGCTTGCCTGGGGCGCATGGAAACGGCGTCCCGAAGCGTTGCTGCCCGCGCTCGGCCTGTTCGGCATCGCCTTTATCGGGCGGTTCATCAACGTGATCGCGCAAGGCCCCTATGACGGGTGGATGATGCCCATGGCGGTGGAGGCTTTCCATTGCATCGTCATCATCGTGGCAATGCGGGCCTGGGGCGTTCCGAAACCGGACGCCTGATCGCACCGGCCAGGTCGACGAGAGCACGTGGGGCGAAGGCCAGCCCAACACCGTAGGCGGGGATGAACAGGCCCATCCAATAGACATTTTCCGGCCGCGCGAAAATCGCGACCGCTGCCATGAAGCCTGCGAACCACAGGCTGGCGAATGTGCCAAGCCGACCACCCACGGCAAGCCAGCCGAACAGCGGGAGCACACCGAGCGGGCCGGCGAGCCATGCAGGAAGCGTTTGCAGCAAGGTGGTGATGTGGATGCCGTAAAACGGCAGAGCGGGTCCGACCATCCCGCGCCAGCCCGGCGAGACGAGATCGCCGGGCGCACGCACATCGGCGACAGCCGACGCGTGAAGGGCAAGGCCAAGCGCGATCAGGACCAGTGCGCCTGAAATCGCGACCAGCTTGCGTCGTTCGCCCGCGAATATGGCGATGGCGCCCCACGCAAGCAGGAAGGGCAGCGCCAGTTCGCGCAAGGCGATTGCGGCGAATGCCAGCATCAAGCCGCCAACCCACAGGCTGCCCGCCGAAGCGGCCAGCGCCAGCGACAGCAGCATCCCGGCCAGGATTTCGTGGCTGAAAGGAATGTCGGCAATGAACGCCACCATGCCGAACAGCCCGGCCAGCGCACCTGCGGCGAGGCGTTCCAACCGCCGTTCCCGTCGCAAAGCGACCATCCAACCCAGCACATTCGCGCTCCAGAGAATTACCGCGATAATGCGCCAGCCCCCTTCCCCCCAAAGCGCGCTCGTCCATGCCAGAATCGGTGTACGCACAGTGACGAAAGGCGTCAGCGGCATGCCGAAATCGCGATGCTCGTCTGCCACCGCTCTGTAATAGTCCTCTCCGGCCGCCACGCGCGCGTTGACCGCGCGGTAGAGGTCCATATCGACCCGCTGTCCGCGTTCGAGCCGCTGTTCGATATCCGCCTCGTGCGCAGCATTGCGCGCCTCGAGCGCAAAGGCGTTCCAGACACAGGCGAACAGCAGAGCCAGCAGCAGCGCCAATGCCGCCCAACGCGGCAAACGTGCGAAAGGCCGTTCGGGCAGGGTCACGCCTTACCTCGCGCAGATTGCACCAAAGACGTGATGGCCATGGGCACGAAGGCGAGCCCGACGAACATTGCAGGCGCCACGACCGCCCCCCAGTAGAAATTGTTCGCCCGACCCGCGAGCATGAAGGCAAGACCATAGCCAAGAAAAAGGAGCGTACCGGTCGTGCCTGCCGGCGATTTCCAGCCCGCCCAGCCGAGCACCATCAGCAGAACCAGCGGTCCGGCAATTTCATGCGGCAGGAAGCGCAGGTTCGAGCTCAAGACGATATTGCCGAGCCAGCCCGATAATCCGCGCAGCACCAGCCAGTCGGGGCTTTCGGGATCGCTGGGCAGGACGTGCGACGAAACCAGCGAAAAATGCCAGGCTATTGCCGCAAGAAAAGCCACTATCAGAACGCCCCATGCCGCTGCCTCCTTCCAATCGCGCCGCCAGACCGCCATCGCGCCCATGAGTAGGACAAAAGGCAAGGCATGTTCGCGGATGGCCAAAGCCAGGGCCGCCACAGCCAGAGCCCCGCCCCAGCGCCCGGGCCGGTGCAGCCCAAAGGCCAGCGCCAGAAGCATTCCAGCCCACAGTTCATGCAGCACGAAATGATAGCGGTGGACCCCGAGCGAAGCGCCCATCAACATGAACGCCGTACCGATCCGCTGCACGCGCCGACCGCCCGGTTCTTCGCCGAGGCGTTTCCACCACGCCCAGACAGTCGCGCCCATCAGCAGGATCGCGAGGACAGTCATCCCCGCTTCGCCCAGAGCAGCGTGGATATAGGCGAGCGTCGGGAGCCGCACCGCAAGGCCCGGACGCACCGGATAGTCGCTCGCGCGCTGCTCCTCGACGACGAAATCGTAATAGGCCTCACCGCCCGCGATCCGCTCGATCACGCGATCGTAGAAGGCAAGATCATCGTCGCGCCGAGGTTGGCTCTCGGCTGACGGCTCGTTGGAGGGCAGGTCGAGACCTTCCGCGGGCATGCCATCCATGCGTGCACCCAGCGGAGTGAGCGCGGCAAGAACCAGCAGGGCAACCACCGCCGCCAACAGAATGCGGGCGGGCCATGACCTCCAGTGGGCGAAGCGGTCCCAGGCTGGCGCCGTAGCGGCTTTGCCTAGCCGATCCACCCCTGTGCTATCGCCGCCCATGTCGCCAGCCCCCCTGCCACTGCCGCCACGGCATAGCCCAGCAGCCCTCGCGAACGCTCCTTGCGACGGCGCCTTTCCCACATCAATTCCACATCGGGCAGCGGTGGCGGTTCGGGCGCGCCGCCCTTGGGCGGAAAGCGATCCTCGATCCTGCGGACGAGGTCGGGAATGCGCAGCAGCGTCTCGGTATCCTCGCGAATACGGTCGGCAATCGCGGCTTCCGGACCCAGCTCGTCGCGGATCCAGCTGCGGACATAGGGTGCGGAAGTGTCCCACATATTGATGCTGGGATTGAGCTGCGTGGCGATGCCCTCGACCATCACCATGGTCTTTTGCAGCAGCAGCAGGTGCGGCTGCGTCTGCATGTCGAAATCGCGAGTAATGGCGAACAGTCCGTCGAGCATCTGCCCGACCGACAGCTCGCTCACCGGCTTGCCGCGCATCGGCTCGCCCACCGCGCGCAGCGCCGTCGCGAATTCGTCGACATTGTGATAGCTCGGCACATATTGCGCCTCGAAATGGATTTCGGCGACGCGTTTGTAATTGCCGGTCGTCAGCCCGTAGAGGATTTCCGCCAGCCACATGCGCGCGCGCCGGTCGATCCGGCCCATGATGCCGAAATCGATCGCGGCAATGGTCCCGTCCGCCTTCACGAACAAATTGCCCTGGTGCATGTCGGCATGAAAGAAGCCCGCAGCGATCGCCTGCTTGAGGAAGGCCAGCACCAGACGACTGGCAAGGTCTTCGGTATCGTGGCCCGCCGCGCGGATGGCCTCGGTATTGCTGATCTTGATGCCGTCGATCCAGTCGATGGTCATAACCCGGCCATTGGTGCGGTCCCAGTCGATGCCGGGTATCTCGTATCCAGGCGTGCCGACCATATGTTCGGCGAGTTCCGAGGCGGAGGCGGCTTCGCGCCGGAGATCGAGTTCGCGATTGGTCCAGCGCTTGAAATTGGCGATGACCAGGCGCGGGCGGAGGCGCGAAGCCTCGCCGCCCATCGCCTCGACATGCGCGGCGGCCCATTCATAGGTGTCGATGTCGCGCGCGAACTGCTCGCGCACGCCGGGGCGCAGCACCTTGACCGCAACCTGCTTGCCCTCGGTCGTGACCGCGCGGTGAACCTGTGCGATCGAGGCGGCACCGATCGGGACGGGATCGAATTCGGAATACAGCGCCGTGAGAGGCTGCTCGAAGCTCGCCTCTATACTCTGCTTGATGTGCTCGAAGGCGACCGGTGGCAGATCGTCCTGCAAGGTCAGCAGATTGCGGGCCGCGTCCTCGCCGACGAGGTCGGGCCGCGTGGCGAGCGTCTGGCCGAGCTTGATCGCCGCCGGGCCGATTTCGCGGAAAGCGCCCGCATAGTCGGGTTCCTTGGGCTGCACGGTGCCGAAGCGGGCAATACGCACCAGCCGCTTGACCGGCGGCGGTGTGTTGGGA
Source organism: Erythrobacter aureus (assembly GCF_003355455.1). NCBI lineage: Bacteria > Pseudomonadati > Pseudomonadota > Alphaproteobacteria > Sphingomonadales > Erythrobacteraceae > Erythrobacter > Erythrobacter aureus. Next base: position 818,675 of record NZ_CP031357.1, on the reverse strand, counting down.
TCGCGCTCAATCCCGCGCAGCGCACCGTGGCGTGCCAGCGTGCGGCCCCATTTGAGAAGCCGCCAGATGTGGGTTGCGGGCCGTACCACGCTCTAGATTTTCCACCCCGAATGAATGTTCACGGCGCCGCCGAGAATCGATTCGACGCGTGTATTCTCGAAACCGGCATCGCGGATCATCGCCTCGAATTCGGCCGGCCTGGGAAAGCGGCGGATAGATTCGGCGAGATAGCGATAGCTGTCCTCGTCATTCGCGATCACCTTGCCGAGCTGCGGCATGACCTTGTGCGAATAGAGGTCGTAGATTTCCTTGAAGCCCGGCCATTCGGTCTGGCTGAATTCCATGCAATAGAAGCGACCGCCGAACTTCAGAACGCGGTGGGCCTCGCGCAAGGCCTTGTCGATATAGGTGACGTTCCGGATGCCGAAGACGATGGTGTAGGCATCGAATGTGCGGCTGGAGAAGGTCAGCTCCTCGGCGTTCTGGCGGCTCCAGACCAACCCGTCGATCCCGCGCTCCATCGCGCGTTCAATGCCGACATCGAGCATGTCCTGGTTGATGTCCGAAACGGTGACACTCGCGCCGCGCTCCGCCATGCGGAAGGCGATGTCGCCCGTGCCGCCCGCCATGTCGAGGATCGCCTCGCCCGGCTGCGGCTTTACGCGCGCGACGAAGCGATTTTTCCAAAGCCGATGCATACCGCCGCTCATGGCGTCGTTCATCACGTCGTATTTGGCGGCGACATTGGAAAAGACCTCGCCCACGCGGCCGGTCTTTTCGGTCGCGTCGATGTCTTCGTAGCCGAAGGAAACGGTGTCGTTCATGGGTAACGGCCTTAGGGGGTGATGGGCGCAAGGTAAATGCGGGTTGGAAGGGAGTTTTTGTCGCGTGCGTGAAGCGCATCCGCGCTTCCCTTGCTGTTCCGTCCCACGCCCCCTCCCGACCACCCATAAGATACCGTGCCGTGGGTGGTCGGGAGGGGGCGTGGGACGGAACAGGGCGCAGCGACCGAAGGGAGCGAATAGACGCCATCAAGAGTCCCTGTTACCCGCTCTTGCACCATGCCCGAGCTACCCGAAGTCGAAACCACAGTGCGCGGTCTGGCGCGCTTTCTCGAGGGCGAGCGGATCGTCAGCGTGCGCGTGAACCGGCCCGATATGCGCCGCCCCTTTCCGCCCGATCTGGTGCAGGCGCTGACCGGGGCAAGCGTGACGCATCTTTCGCGCCGCGCGAAATACGGTCTCATCCATACCAGCCGCGACCACGCGATGGTTTTTCATCTCGGCATGAGCGGGCGGTGGCGGATCGATCCGGAGGAGGCCGACAAGCACGACCATCTGGTGATCGAGACGCAGCGCAACGTCTTTGCCCTCAACGATCCGCGGCGGTTCGGATCGGTCGATTTGATGACCAGCGGCGAGCTGGTGACGTGGAAACCCTTCGCCGCGCTGGGGCCGGAGCCGCTGGGCGATGACCTGACAGCCGAGCACCTGCGCGAGGCAACGCGCGGGCGCAAGCAGGCGATCAAGCTGCTGCTGCTCGACCAGCGGATCGTGGCGGGCCTCGGCAATATCTATGTCTGCGAGGCGCTGTGGCATGCGGGCATTTCCCCAAGAAAGGCAGGCGGCAAGGTGACCATGCCGCAACTTCGCCGCCTCGTCCCGGCAATCAAGGATGTGCTCGAGCGCTCCATCCGCGACGGCGGCAGCACCTTGCGCGACTTCGCCCAGCCCGATGGCGAGCTGGGCTATTTCGCCACTCGCTTCCACGTCTACGGCCGCGAGGGCGAGCCCTGCCACCACGAAGACGGCGGCACGATCCGCCGCATCGTGCAGGGCGGGCGCAGCACATGGTACTGTCCCGTTTGTCAGAGGTAGTTGAACAGAAACGTCTTGCAGCTATTGCTAGCAAATGCCTGAAGCATCCGACCCCCTGCTGCCGCAAACACCGGCACCTCTTACGGAAGCGGAAAGAGCTTTTGTCATGGACACGGTGAGACGGTTCTACGGCGATGACGCAGTGGTGCGCAACTATGGCCCCAATCCCGACCGGATCGAACTTCACGTCGAGGCCAATATTGGACGAGACATGACATTCTACAAATGTCTCGGTGTTCTATTTACTCGGATTGATCGTGCCTCAGTATCGCTTGAGATCACTAAGCGCGGGAGCAAGATCCACGGGCCTGCAAAGATAGCTTACCGGCAAGGCATAATCATCTAAGACCGGCTGCCCGCCATCACAAATCCAGCGAAGCATATTCCCGTGGCGGGGGCAGGCCGTCCATCTTTTCGCTCAGTAGCGGGCGGAAGCTGGGGCGGCTTTTCATGACCATGTACCAGCCCTGCGCCTGCTCGTGCCCCTTCCAGTCGATCGCGCCGAGGTAATCGACCACCGACAGATGCGCTGCGCAGGTCAGGTCCGCGAGGCTCAACGTCGGCCCCGCGAGCCATTGGCGCGTATCGACCAGCCAGTCGATATAGTCGAGATGGCCGTGCAGCATCCGGCCCAACTGGCGCAGCACCTGCCCATCGGGCGACTGGCGCAAGACAATGCGTTTCTTCATCTTCTCGTGCAGCGCGGGTTCGGTCACGTCGTGGTAGAAATTCTCGTCGAACAGGCTGACGAGGCGGCGGATTTCCGCACGCTGCAGCGCACTGCCGGAAATCAACGGTGTGCGGTCGACCGTTTCTTCGAGGAATTCGCAGATTGCCTGGCTGTCGCTCAGCGCCACCTGGCGCGCGGGGTCATGCAAGACCGGCGTCCGCCCGGCAGGATTGAGGTGCCAGAGCTCGTCGCGCCCTTCCCAAGGGTATTCGCGCACCAGCTCGTAAGCGACGTTCTTTTCGCCCATCAACAGGCGCAGCTTGCGACTGAAGGGACACAGGGGGAATTGATGAAGTTGCCACATGGATTCAGCCGCATTGCCACAAGGGCGGGCCGCCCGTCCACCGGGCCAAGAAGGCAAGGTGCCAATTTAGCGGTGGATCAATCGCGTTCCGGCATCGCTTCGCGGAACCGCTCGGCCATTTCGCGCAGCAGCGGGGTCATCGCGGCGAGACCTTCGGCCATCGAACCGGCGGCCTGCATGGCGCGCGGCACATTGCGCGAAACTTCGTCGCCGATGCGATCGGCTTCGGGCGTCATTTGGCGCAGCGTCATATCGGGATCGATAGGGCGCACGTCCTCACCCGCCATTTCGGCGGCGGCTTCGGCAAGCGGACCGATCGGCATATCGAGCAACACTTCGGTCATCGCCCGCAGCATCAGCGCCATGTCCCGCTGACGTTCGGGATCGTGCATCTGTTCGCCCAGGGCCGCAAGCGGCGCGTTGGTGGGTCCGGCGGCTTCAGCCATCGCGGGAGTGGCGAGCGCCGCGAGCAAGGCGGGCAGGAGGATTTTGCGCATGAGGTATCCCCGGCAGGTTCACAATCGGCGCACACCGCTAGCGCATGCGCACTGACGCGATCCTGAACGGGAGTTACAGACCCGATGCGTCCAGCATCAGCAGGCAGGCGGGCATCACTTCGTCCAGCCGCTCGGGCGATCCGCCGAACTCTTCATGCTCGCGCACCACCAGGCCCATGATCGTATCGCGATCCGCCCCCAGCTCGTCCATCAGCCGGGCGGTGGTACGCACGAAGAACTCCTGCCCGCGCTCGGCCATGACGGGATAGTTGGCGAGTTCGCCGTCGCGCTGGGCGCGGTGGACCAGGCCGAAGGCCACCGAACAGCGCAAGCCGCTGGCCTGTTCGAGCGTGAGATCGGGCAGGTCCGTGGCGGCGGCAGCCGGAGCGCCGGTGGCGGCTTGCATGAAGGACAGGGCGAGCGAGGCGAGGATAGTCGACATGCGGCGCTTTTACGCGCGCCTGGCTGAACCGCAAGCGACGAAATACGATCGCCGCTTGTCAGGATGCTGCGGCCCAGTAAGGTGGCGAATCGAAACTCAAAGGAGAGAGACGGGATGTTCAACCACATCATGATCGGCACCAACGATATCGACAAGGCCAAGGCCTTTTACGAAAAAGTGCTCAAGGTCGTCGGCTGCGAAATGGCGATCGACAATACCGATGCGAAGGGCAACAAGCGCGTCTTCTTCATGCATAATGGCGGCACCTTCTGCCTTACCCAGCCGATCGATGGCGAAGCAGCCACCTGCGCCAATGGCATGACGATCGGCTTCAAATGCGACAGCGGCGAACAGGTGAAGGAATTGCACGATGCGGCCATAGCGGCCGGCGGCACCAGCATCGAAGACCCGCCGGGCCCGCGCCAGAACACCATGGGCACGATGCACTTGTCCTATTTCCGCGATCTCGACGGGCACAAAATCTGCGGCATCCACCGCGAAGCGTGATGCGCGGCGAAGCGGGATTGCTGGCGGACCTCGACGCGCTGGCAATCCCGTTCGAAGCGCATGAGCACGCGGCGGTCTTTACAGTCGAGGAGAGCCGGAACATCGATGCCGACATTCCCGGCGCGCATACCAAGAATCTGTTCCTGAAAGATGCGGGCGGCGCCTTCTGGCTGGTCACCGTGCCAGCCGAGGCACGCGCCGATCTGAAGGCCCTGCCCGCCGCGATCGGCTGCAAGCGCGTGAGTTTCGGCAAGGCCGGGGATATGGACCGCCTGCTGGGCATAACGCCCGGTTCGGTCACACCTCTCGCGATGATCAACGCACAGCCCGAAAGTGTGACCGTGGTGCTCGACCGATCGCTCGCCGAGGCGGAGCGGATGAACGTCCACCCCTTGCGCAACACCGGCACGCTCGGCCTGTCCGGCAAGCATGTCCTCGCCCTGCTGCGCCATTGGGGGCATGAACCGCACGTGGCGGAAATTCCGAAGAAAGCCGGCTGACGATCAGCGCGCGAGTTCGAACACAGCAAACTCCGCACGGCTATTGGCGGCCAAGCGACCGATCGGGCGCTCTTTGGCGAAATACCAGTCGCGCACAATGGTCGCGCCCTTTTCGGCAGCGAGGTCGCGGAAGTCCAGAATGGTGACGTGGTGGATGTTCTGCGTTTCGTACCAGCTCACCGGAATGCTGCGCGTCACCGGCATGCGGCCGCCCAGCATCAGCGCGGCGCGGGTGCGCCAATGCGCGAAGTTGGGGAAGCTGATAAAGGCCCGCCTGCCCACGCGCAGCAATTCATCGAGCATCCGGTCGGGCCGTTCGGCGGTCTGGAGCGTCTGGCTCAGCACGGCATAGTCGAACCCTTTATCCGGATAATCGCCCAGATCCCGGTCGGCATCGCCCTGCACCACGGACAGGCCCTGCGATACGCAGCGCTCGACACAGGCACCGTCGATCTCGATCCCGCGCACGTCGCATGCCTTGTCGCGCAGGGCCAGCATCAGCGCGCCATCGCCGCAACCGATATCGAGTACCCGGCTGCCCGGCTCGATCTGGTCAGCGATCACCGCGAGATCGGGGCGCAGTTCGGTTGCGGGATGGTTCATCCCAGAAACCCCCCGATAACCCGGTCGAGCGCGGGCACGTCGAGCAGGAAGCTGTCATGCCCGTGCGGCGCGGAAAGTTCGACGAAACTCACCGCGGCTCCCGCCGCATTCAGGGCGTGAACGACATGACGGCTCTCGCTCGTGGGATAGAGCCAGTCGCTGTCGAAGCTGACGAGGCAGAAACGCGCATCCGCCCCCGCAAACGCATCGGCCAACCTGCCGCCATGTTCTTCCGCAAGGTCGAAATAATCCATCGCGCGGGTGATATAGAGATAGCTGTTGGCATCGAACCGCCGGGTGAAGCCGCTGCCCTGATACCGCAGATAGCTTTCGACCTGGAAATCGGCATCGAAACCGAAGCTCTTGGCGTCCCGGTCCTGCAGGTTCCGCCCGAACTTTCCGGTCAGCGCCTCTTCGGAAAGATAGGTGATATGCGCTGCCATGCGCGCCACGGCGAGGCCGTTATCGGGCGCCTCGCCCCCGTAATAATTGCCTTGCTTCCAGCGCGGATCGGCCATGATCGCCTGTCGGCCAAGTTCATGGAAAGCGATGTTCTGCGCCGAATGGCGACTGGTCGAGGCTATCACCAGAACACGGGCAGTGCGTTCGGGCCAGTTGGCGGCAAGGCTGAGCGCCTGCATCCCGCCCATCGATCCGCCGACCACCGCATGGAGACGGTCGATCCCGAGCGCATCGAGCAGGCCGACATGCGCACGCACCATGTCGCGGATGGTGATGACCGGAAAGCGCATGCCATAGGGGCTGCCGTCGGGGGCCGCGCTTGCGGGGCCGGTCGAGCCCATGCAGCTGCCGATGACATTCGCGCAGATAACGTGGAAGCGATCCGTATCGATCGGCTTGCCCGGCCCCACCATCCGTTCCCACCAGCCGGGCTTGCCGGTGATCGGATGGGCCGAGGCGACATATTGATCGCCGGTCAGCGCATGGCACAGAAGGATCGCGTTGGACCGGTCCGCATTCAGCTCGCCATAAGTCTCGAACGCCACCTCGACACGCGCGAGCTCGCCTCCCCCATCGAGAGGGAGCGGTCCGGGTAGTGTGATCGTTTGCGACGTCGCGCTCAAAACTGACCTTCGCGAGAGGAACAGGACAAGGATTGGCGCTACGCGCCAGCTTCGCTTCCGACAAGCTCAGCCTCGGCCTTTGCGAGATATGTTTTTTCCTCGCCACTCGTCCTGTGCTTGTCGAAGCGACGTAATTCTTTCATGCGGCGAAGCACAGATGGCAAAGCAAGCTCCCACAATGAAGCCCTGGATCGAGGGCATCCACGCCTATGTCCCCGGCAAGTCGACCCGCGCCGACGGGCGCAGGCTCGTCAAACTCTCCGCCAACGAGAACCCGCTGGGCTGTAGCGCCTCGGCATTGGCGGCACTGGCAACCGATCATGTGCCTGCCGCCTACCCCGATCCGGACGCCACGGCCCTGCGCGCCGCGATCGGCAAGCAGCACGGCATCGATCCGGCGCGAATCGTGTGCGGGACGGGTTCGGACGAATTGCTCAACCTTGCCGCGCAGGGTTTCGCTGGGCCGGGCGACGAGGTGCTTTTCAGCCGCTTCAGCTTCGCGGTCTACGACATCGCCGCGCGCCGATGCGGGGCGACCCCCGTCGAAGCGCCGGACACGGATTACACCGCCGACGTCGATGCCCTGCTCGCCGCGGTGACACAGCGCACACGGGTCGTGTTCCTCGCCAATCCGAACAATCCGACTGGGACCTATCTGCCGCGGGCAGAGGTCGAGCGGCTTCATGCGGGACTGCCCGGCGACGCCCTGCTGGTGATCGATCAGGCCTATGCCGAATATCTCGAACCCGGAGAGAATGACGGCGGGCTCGACCTGGCGATGGCGCATGAGAATGTGCTCGTCACGCGTACCTTCTCGAAGATTTACGGCCTGGCTGGCGAGCGTATCGGCTGGGCAACGGGCACGCCCAACCTGATCGATGTGCTCAACCGCATTCGCGGCCCGTTCAATGTCACCTCCAGCGGGCAGCGTGCGGCCTTGGCCGCCATCGCCGACCACGCCTTTCTCGCCCGCTCGCGCGAGGCCAATCGCGAGGAGCGCAAGCGCTTTATCGCGGCGATCGAGGGGCTGGGCAATCACGGCCTGCGCGCAATACCCAGCAAGGCGAATTTCGTGCTGATCCTGTTCGAGGGAGATCTTGCGGCCGAAACCGCGCTCGATGCCATAGCCGAGGCGGGATATGCCGTTCGCCACCTGCCCGGGCAGGGCCTGGCGCAAGCGCTGCGCATTACCATCGGCACCGCAAATCAAATGGACGAGATCATCGGCGTGCTGCGCAGTTTGTGCGGGGAAGACGCATGACCATCGAGCGCGTGGCGATTATCGGGCTGGGCCTGATCGGGGGATCGATCGGTTTGGCGGCGCGCGCCATGCAGCCCGAAGTCGCGACCACTGGCTGGGATGCCGATTCCGACGTGCGCGCCCGTGCCACACAACGCGGGCTGGTCGGCGCCGTGTGCGACAGCGTGGCCGATGCCGTGGGCGAGGCCGATCTGGTCATCCTTTGCGTCCCCGTCGGCGCCATGGGGTATGCCGCGGAAGCCATAGCTCCGCATCTGAGGCCGGGAACCGTGGTCAGCGATGTGGGATCGTCCAAGCGCAGCGTGGGCGAGGCGCTGACCAAGGCACTGCCCGGGGCCGTGGTGATCCCCGCCCATCCGGTCGCCGGAACCGAGAAGAGCGGGCCGGATGCAGGCTTTGCCGAACTTTTCCGCCATCGCTGGTGCATTCTAACTCCGGGCAAGGACGCACCGCAAGATGCCATCGAAGCCGTCAGCGCCTTCTGGGAGGGCCTTGGCGCGAAGGTCGAAATCATGGATGCCGACCACCACGACCTCGTGCTTGCGGTAACCAGCCATATCCCGCACCTCATCGCCTATACCATCGTGGGCACCGCGAGCGATCTGGAAGATGTGACCCGGGGCGAGGTGATCAAATATTCAGCCGGCGGTTTTCGCGATTTCACTCGCATCGCGGCGAGCAACCCGACCATGTGGCGCGACGTCTTCCTGTCGAACCGGGACGCGGTTTTGGAAGTGCTGGGGCGCTTCACCGAGGATCTCAGCCTCCTTCAGCGCGCCATCCGCAACGGCGACGGCGACACCCTGTTCGACCTGTTCGACCGCACCCGCACGATCCGCCGTTCGATCATCGACGAAGGCCAGGACGATGCGAGGGCGGATTTCGGGCGGGGCGACCACTAGGCGGTGAGCGGCTGGCTGGCTGTCAGCCTGCCGGAACCCGATTTCCCCGACGACCGGCGCCGGGGCGAAAAGGGATCAGGAACCTTCCCGCGAGATCGCAGCGATGAGGGATTTCGCTTCGGAGCTGTCGGGCACTCTCTCAAGATAGGCGCGGTAGGTTTCGAGCGCTTCCTCGTTTCGTCCGGCAGTACGCAAACCCTGTGCCAGACTGAAGATGGCGTCATCGGAATCGGGCGCTATCGCTCGGTTCAGGCGCAGAAGATCGATCCCCTTATCATAGTGTCTCCGGTGAATATATTTGAAGGCAGCCAGATCGATCACGCCGCCCCGCGCCTTTCGCACGGCGTCGCGGTTGCGGTGCATTTTCAATCCGGCATCGTATCCCTTCGCAACCGTTTCCGCGATGAGCTGCTTGGTGAAGGCGTAATTGCGGGTCTCATCGGTCGGTCCGGCGATCATTTCATGGGCATACATCTCCACATCCCAGTAAGCGTCGACATCGCCGTTGGAGAGGACGACGAAAACGGTATCGAGGTCCGGAAACATCATCAGCTCCGCCGCGACACCGTAATGCCCGCCGGAATGGCCGAGGAGACGCGTTCCGTTGAGAGATTGTTCGATGATTCCGTAGCCATACTTCCCAACCGGTGTTTCAAGGCGTCCTTGCAGGAAGACATCGGTCATGTCCGGGCTCAGCAGCCGGTGTTGCTTGAGCGCGGTGGCGAAGCGGAGCAGGTCGCCGGCAGTCGAATAGCCACCCCCTGCCGCACTGCCGCGCGGTTCGGCGCGGGCGGCCATGTCATCCCATGACCCAGGACGCTCGACGGATCGCATGTAGCTTTGGGCGCGATCGGGCACCGGCTTTCCGGGGAGGAAATACCCTGTATCCTGCATTCCGGCCTTGTCGAAGACCGCAGCCTGCACATGGTCGTAATAGTTGGTACCGGTCACCGCTTCGATAATCAGCCCAAGAACGACATAGCCGCCATTCGAATAGGAAAACGCCGTCCCCGGTTCATGTTCGAGCGGGATGTCGGCAAACAGCGGCAGATAGTCGCTATGGCTGTCCAGGCTGGCACCATCCAGCTTCTCCATCGCCTCCCAGTAATTACCGACACCGGACGTGTGCATCAGAAGATGCTCGATGGTAACGCGCTCTGCCGCGGCCCGGTTCGGATAGTCGGGCAGGTGTGTGCCGATCGTGTCATCCAGCGAAATTGCGCCGGCATCGACAAGCTGGAGGATGCTTACCGCCGTGAACATCTTCGGCACCGACGCGAGGCTGAATTTCGTGTCGACCGTGTTCGCTCGCCCGGTTTGCCTATCGGCCAGCCCATAAGCCCCCTGAAACTCGATTTCGCCCTTTCGCGCCAGCAGAATTACGCCGCTGAAGTCGGCGGTTTCTGTGAGCTGTGACGCATAGCTTTCCAGGCTCGGTGCGGCAGTCCGGTCCAGAGGCGCCAGACATCCCGAAAGGGGAGCAAGGAGTGCCGCTGCAGCACCTATGGCCAGAACCTTGCGGCAAAAAATCTTCGTCATCGACATTTGTGGGGTTCACTTCCAATTTGTCATCGCAACTCATTTATGTAATCAGTTACGGATATGTCAAGCCGCATGAGAAAAGCACCCGAAGAACCTGCCCAAGACGCGGTCCGAGCCCATGGCGCTGCCGCGCTTGGTGGACGCCTGAGGCGCCTGAGCGACAGGATCGATCGTGAAGCGAAGGCGCTCTATGAAAAGCGCGGGGTCGCCTTCGAGCAGCGCTGGTTTCCCGTTTTCAATTGCCTTCGCAGCGGGGAGCCGATGTCGGTTACCGACCTCGCCGACCGCCTGCAGGTTTCGCACGTGTCGATAAGCGTCATCAGGGGCGCGCTCGAGAAGGAGGGCCTGGTTGGGTCACGGGCGGATGAACGCGACGGCAGGCGACGCGTACTTGCCCTGACCGACAAGGGGATGGCTCTCGCCCGGCAATTGGCCCCGCTGTTCGATGCGCTCGACAAGGCCGCGATCGAACTGAACGCGGAAGCAGGCGATGCCATCGCCGCGATCGATCGGCTGGAAGATGCACTGGAGAGGAAACCGCTTTCCCAACGCGTCGAGGACCACTGCGGCTAGATTTGCGATGCCGACGCTTTCCCACAGCCGGTTTCCTGGGCTTGCGGGCGCGGCGAACTCACCCGTTGAGCGCGTTGATCGCCTCGCGCACCCGCTCTTCCACTTCCGCACGGGGGAGGCCCGGCGGGATCGGCTCGCCAAAGCGATACGTGATCCGACCCGGCTTTTTCAGTCGCCTGTGATAGATCGGCCCGCTATCGACCGCGACCGGCACCACCGGAAGGCCGAGCATCTTGTAAAGGCCCGCAAAGCCTGCCTGCAGCTTGCGCTTCTCGCCATGCGGCACGCGCGTGCCTTCCGGGAAGATTACCAGCGGGCGCCCCTCGGCAACCAACGCCTTGGCCGAGCGGATCATCTTCATCAACGCCTTGGCACCGGCCTCGCGTTCGACCGGCACCAGCCCGAAGGCAGCCGCCGCACGGCCCCATAGCGGGATGTCGAACAGTTCCCGCTTGGCGAATACGCTGGGGCAATCCAGCAGCGCGGGTGCATCGATCGCTTCGAAGAAGCTCTCATGCTTGATCGCATACAGGACCGGCTCATTCTGCGGCGCGCCTTCGATCACTATCTCGCAACCGAGCAGATGGGTCAGGCACCACCGCTGCCATTGCGACCAGTCCCGCACCCGCGCCCGGAATGCCTCCACGCTGAAGGTAAGCGCAATCAGCGAAGCCGAGGTAATCAGCAGGGAGCCGACGTAAAAAGCGAAATAGAAGGCAAAGTTACGCAGCAGTCGCATGGGGGGCCTCAGCTCGGCAGGCCTTGCGAAATCGCGGCGGCCAGAAGCTTGTTATATTCCAGATAGAGCGTGGCGAGATTGGGGTGCGAGGAAACCGCGTCCTCGACTACTCTTATCTCCGGCGGAAGCGTTTCGGCGAATTCGGAACCGGCCCGCGCCATGTGCCAGTCCGTCGTCACCAGCCGGACGGATCGAAAGTCGTTCTCCTTGAGCCATTGCGCAGCCTCGCCAGCATTGCTGCGGGTATCGACCGCGAGATAGCCGAGCTTGACGCAGCATTCCATCGTGCGGGCCGATACATCGAATTCGGCCGCGAATTCGGCGGGTCGCACTTCCGGATCGACACCGGATACGAACATTTCCTTTGCCAGCCCCTGTTCGACCACCGAAAGACCGCGCGCGATGCGGCCCGGCCCGCCGGTGAGCACGACGACGGCATCGGTCGGCTCGCCCGAAACCGGCTTCGGCAGGGACACGGCGAAGCCGAGGAAACCGAACGCATAAACCAGCAGGGCGGCGGCGAATAAACGGAGAATCACAGCATTTTCCTGAGCGAGGCCAGCACGGTCAAACGTGCCGTGTAGACCGCTAGAACAACCGCGCCCACGGGGACAAGGGCCAAGACCAGCCAGTCGCTCGTCTCAAGGCCGCCGCCGGACACCAGACCTGAATCCAGCGCCGCGAATTGCGCGCCCATCAGCCACACGGCCATGGCACCGACCACCAGCCCCAACACGCCCCCGACCAGCGCATCGGCGAAAATCGATCTCTGGAAAATACGGGCGATCTGGTCGTCATTGCCGCCGAGAAGATGGACGATCTCGATTGTCTCGCGATTGGCACCCAGCGCATTGCGTGCCGCCAGCCAGACCGCTGCCGCGCCGGTAAAGGCGAGCAGGGCGATCAGCCCAAGCGCCATCCAGCCGAGCGAGGAAAGCGCCGACAGGACCGGCGCCAGCCATTGCGCCTGCGTATCGATCCGTGCGGACGGCGCTTGGTCGACAAGCAGGCTGCGCAATCGATCGAGCGTCGCCGCATCGGCGCCGTCGCGCAAGCGCATGTCGATCAGGGCAGGGAGCGGCACGGTCTGTTCGGGATCGTCGGTGCCCAGCCAGGGTTCGAGCAATTGCGCCACCGTCTCCTGCGGAACCACCGACAGGCTCGCAACCGCGGAGTCCTGAGCGAGGATCGCCGCCGCCGCTTGCGCCTGCTGCGCGCGCAGAGCGGGATCGGCTTCGACGATCTGGACCGTCGCACTGCCCGCCAGCTCTCCTCTCGCGCGGTCGGCCAGATTACCGAGCGCCAGCCCGCCACCTGCGGCCAGCACGACAAGCGCGACCATGATCGCTATGACCCACGGCATCGGCCCGCCCAGGCGCGCCTGCGGCAGGAGATGCGCTGCCCGGCGGCCGCGGAAGGGCGACAGGCCGCGCTCCACCGCGCGGGTGACGACCGGAGGCTTCTTCATTCCCCCGCCCCCACACGGCGTGGCGGATAGCGCAGCGCGCCGGTGGGGTCCGACAATGCGCCCTTGTCGAGCCGCATGATAAGCGAATCGGGCACTTTTCGCAGCAGGTGGACATCGTGGGTCGCCACCACCACGGTGGTGCCGAGACGATTGAGTGCCTCGAACAGGCGAATGAGCTTCAGCGCCATTTCGGGATCGACATTGCCCGTCGGCTCGTCGGCCACGAGCATATCGGGCCGCCCGATTACCGCGCGCGCGATGGCGACGCGTTGCTGCTCGCCGCCCGAGAGCGTTGCCGGACGGGCGTCGGCCCGGTTGGCGAGCCCCACCCAGTCGAGCATATCGGACACCGGCCCCTGCAGATCCGCCTCGCGGACGCCCGACACGCGAAGCGGCAGCGCGATATTGTCGAAGGCCGAGAGATGGTCGACCAGGCGGAAATCCTGGAAAACCACGCCCATCCGCCTGCGATAGGCGGGCAGGCGTTCGCGCGGCAGGGTTATGACATCCGTCCCGAACAGGCGGATCGCGCCGCGCGACGGGCGCTGGGCGAGATAGAGCAGCTTGAGCAGCGAGGTCTTGCCCGCGCCGCTGGCCCCGGTGAGGAAATAGAACCGCCCCGGATAGAGTGTGAAGGAAACATTGGAGAGCACCTCGCGATCGGTGCCGTAACGCAACCCGACATTGTCGAACTGGACGACTTCGCCCTCGGAGCCGCTCATTGTCCGGCCCGGTCGATCAAGAGGAAGAAAGCGCCCGTCATTGTCCGAAACAGCCTATACCCGCGCTTGCATGTGGAAAAAAGGCGCCGTCTGGGTTTGCGAACAGGGCAGTCGCTTGTCGTGATTCACGAGGCAGCCTAAGGCCTTGGGTCACCATGATCATCGCCTGCCCCGCTTGCTCGACGCGTTATGTCGTGCCCGACAGTGCCATCGGACTCGACGGGCGCACGGTGCGCTGCGCGAAATGCAAGCATAGCTGGTTCCAGGACGGCCCCGATGCCGAACGCCTCGCGGACGTCGATATAGTGCCGGTACCGCCACCGCCGCCAGAGCCGACTGCGCCGCAACCGGCTGCAGTCGAAAGGCCGGCCGCACCCGATCCGGCAGCCAAGCCGGGCTTCACATATGACGACGCGGATAGCGGAAGAACCGGCCGCGACGGGCCTGATTTCGACGAAACCGCACCGCCCTATGGCGAAGTGCAGGAGGATCTCCCGCCGCCGCCGGAGGCCGAAACCGAACAAGGGCCTTCACGCTTCGATCATGCTCCCCCGTTCCGTCCGCGCCGGAACGTCACCAAGCTATGGACCTGGGCCGCGGCCCTCTTCGCGGTAATCGCACTCGGCACCGTGGCGGCGGTAAACTATGGCGGCCTCCCCGAATGGGTGCCGGTGACACGCCCGCTGTTCGGAGCCGCGCAACCCGATCTCGAACTGGCTTTCCCCGTGGACCAGCAGGAACGGCGTACATTGCCCAACGGGACCGAATTCTTCGGCGCGCGGATCATTGTCACGAATACCGCGCGCGAATCGCGGCAGATCCCGCCAATTCTGATCGTTTTGCGCGACCAGCGCGAGCGGCAGGTCTACAGTTGGGTCGTCCAGCCCCCCCAATCGAACCTGGCGCCGGGCGAGGAGCTGACCATCAACGAAGCCGTCACCGATGTACCGAAGTCGGCCGTGTTCGCGGATATCGGCTGGGCACCGCGCTAGCTTTCGGATTCGGTCAACAAAGGTGCTTGCGGGGGCGCAGCCTCGCTGCTAGTGGCGCGCTCCTACCGGCGGGAGCATCCAGCAGGATTCGCTCCCGATGCAGACTGTGTGCGGTCGTGGCGGAACTGGTAGACGCGCAACGTTGAGGTCGTTGTGGGTGAATAACCCGTGGAAGTTCGAGTCTTCTCGACCGCACCAATCCCTTGAAATCGAAGAGATCGTCCAAGGCTTCAAGGGTAGCGCGATCTTCGAGCCGCCCTTCGGATCATATCGGAAAGAGTATCGGAACGCTCGCTATGGCTGACGCTCGTCGCCCAGGCGTCAGGACCTAAAGGCCTTTGCCGTCCCGTGTCTGGGGCCCTGGCACTCTCATCCGGGCTCTTCGCGCAAGCTTTTGATCATCGCGTTCATATGACCGAGCACCTCTGCGGCATCGACCCCCTCCAACCCCGCCAGCGCCAATTGGTTGACCGAATGCGCCGCCTGTTTTGCCGACTGTTCGAGGGCTCGCGCCTTGTCGGTCAACCAGACAAGCTGCGCGCGCCGATCGTGCGGATGCGGCGTCCGCTCGATCAGTCCATCCCGCTTCATCCGCGAGAGGGTGTTGGCCATGGTCGCCTGCTCGACATCGAGGCGATCGGTAAGCTCTGCCTGGGTCAGACCATCGCCTTCCCAAAGTTCCAGAAGCGTCATGAACTGCGCCGGAGCGAGCCCCAGAGGCGCGATTCGGGCGTGCAGATGCTGGGCGAACAACCGCGCCAGCCGGTTGGTGACAAAGCCCATGGAGCCGTTTTTCTCGAATGACATCTCGTGACCTTGAATATCCATAGCATGCTGTGTATATGAAGATAGCATGCTATGTAGATGAGAGGAAGGTCCAATGACACATCTTACCGCATTCGCCATCCGGGAAAGCGCGATGGCCCTCGCCGCCGCTGCGACGCAGAAGCGCGAGCTCAAAATCGTGCCGGTGGTCGAAGGCCCTGGATATCGCCGCGCGATCCGCACCGATGCGCCGCTCGCAGCGGGATCGGGACAGTGAAAATGAAGAAGATCATCCATCCTCTCGCCGGTGGAGTTGCGATCCTCATGATCGCAATTTTCTGGCTCTCTACCGCCATCTCCGAACTCTCGGGCTCGGAACCTTTCGTGGTTCTGGTCAAGACGCTCATCCCGTGGGGTTTCATCATTCTCGTTCCCGCTTTGGCGGCAGTCGGCGGAACCGGCTTCGCACTCGGCGGCGGGCGATCGAGCGGTCTCGTCGGCAAAAAGCGCAAGCGGATGCCGATCATTGCCGCCAACGGCGTTCTGATTCTCATCCCTTCGGCGCTGTTTCTGGCCGCCAAGGCGAAAGCCGGCGATTTCGATGGAACATTCTATGCCATACAAATGGTCGAACTCGCCGCAGGCGCGGTCAATCTCTGGCTTCTGACGAAGAACGCGCTGGACGGGCGCAAGCTCACCGCCCGCCGTCGCTCGTCAGCCGGGCGCTAGGTTTCTTGGCACCTTGGCGGCAGGAAAAATGCGCGCTCTATCTGTTTGCGGTCTACAACGGGATCGCCCGGTCCCGCCCTCGCGATCGTCGCGAAGCGTATCCGCAGGAAGCGACGAGCGGATGTCCTGCGGTCGATCTCCGAACAAATTTTGAGGGATGCGCCCCGGTCCATCGTATTGCCTGACAGGATGTTCTCATCCTCGTGAGACAGGGCAGGGAAGAAGGTGCGCCATCATAGCCAAGATACGCAGAGGCGCAGACTCTGCTGCGCGCCCCGACGGCCCCATGCTTTTCGCCGCGCCCGTCGTTTGGCGCGTTACAGCCGCTATCGAGATATTGCAGGGGCTGGGCGGACATCGTTCGCTTGGCACTGTTTGAGAAACCATGTCGAAGAAAGGTGAAGCAGCATGACCGAAACTCCATCCCACTCCGACAAGGCAGGGGGCGGCAATTATTGGCGATTCATGGCCATGGTTTCGACTTCCACCGTCATCATGTTCTTCCTGATGTATGCCAACACGTTCGACATGGACGATGTCTTCTGGAGCGAAACCCGCTTCTGGATGATGTTCGTGATGGGCGCGATGATGATGGTCGTCATGCTGCTCTTCATGTGGGGCATGTATAAGGACCGGACCAAGAACTTCGTCATTCTGGGTGTCGGCGCCCTGGTTTTCGCGCTCGCCTTGTGGCTCGTGCGCAGCCAGACCACCGTCGATGACACCGAGTATATGGCGGCGATGATCCCGCACCACTCGATCGCGATCATGACGAGCGAAAGGGCCAGCCTGAAGGACCCGCGTGTGCGCGAACTCGCCCAGGCTATCATTGTCGCGCAGCGCCGCGAGATCGCCGAGATGAAATATCTGATCGACGATATCGAACGGAATGGCCCCAGGACCTCAGAACGCCTGCCCGAGGAGATGCAGCAATGAACCGGATCGCCTTCATCGCATTGGCCGCGGCACCGTTGGCGGCCTGCAATTCGAATACCGCCGTCGGAAATGACCGGGAGGCCAGGCTCGATCCACCGGCGAGCGCGGCTCCGATCGAGAACGCGGCCAGCGCGCTCGCGAATCTCAGCCCAGGGCTGATGCTTCCCGAGACGATGAGCGATGCGGACCTCGCCGCTCTCGGAGCCGAGAATGCCTGCCAGTTCCGCCTGACCGAAGTCGCTTTCCCCTCTTTCGTCCATGATGGCGACGGGCGGGGCGCGATCAAGATCAACGGCAAGCTCATCCCGGTAACGTCGAACGGTCTCGGGAGCTTTGCCAACGGAGAGCTTCGCATCCGGACGCGCCTGCTCGACGATCGGGGAACCGCTGGCCTGCAAATGCAAGAGATGATCGTCGCTGTCCCGCGAGCGAAGGACGAGTTCGGCTTCTGGGGCTACACAACCTGCGACAGTGACGAGACCTAGCCCGCGCCCGGGAGGGCGCTGGCATCCGCCGGCGTTCGCCTGACAGCATCCACGCACATCCGCCTCGATCGCGCGCTGCCGATCGCAGGACGGAGCAGAGACAAGGGCAGTAAGCCAGTGAGCGATACATCCCCCATTGCCGTCTTCGGAGCCGGAGGAAAAACCGGGAGCGAAATCCTGCGTCAGGCAATCCGCCGCGACGTGGCGGTGCGGGCATTCGAACACTCCTTGCCCCCGCCATCGGATCGGATCGAAGGCGTCGAATACATCGAATGCGATGTCCTGAACGGTGGATTCGCCGATAATCTTGAAGGATGCCGCGCGATCATTTCTGCGCTCGGGGTCGCGTTAAGCCCCTCGACAGCCATCCACCCGCCTCCGCTCTATACAGAGGGAACGCGAAAGCTAATTCTTGCGATGCGGGAAACATCGATCCGCCGCATCGTGGTAACCTCGGCGGCTTTCGTAGAGCCGCAGCCCAGCATTCCGGCGTGGTTCGAACTCATGGCAAGGCCCGCGCTTCACAATATCCTCCAAGAAATGCGAGCGATGGAAAAGACGCTGGAGCGCGAGACCGACCTCGACTGGACCGCAGCCCGTCCTGGATGGCTCCTGGACGCACCCTTTACCGGCGAAGCTATCATCTCCGACGAGCGGCTGGCCGAAGGCTGTTTGCGATGCCGTCATGCCGACTTGGCGGCCAGCCTTCTCGAATTCGTCTGCGAAAACACGTGGGTGCAGGCCAAGCCGGCGATCGGACGGCCGGAAGAAAACCGGTTCGAAGACATGACCGCGTTGAAAACCGAACTCGGCATCGCCTGACCGAATACATGCGCCGATTTGGCGGCAAGGAGCGTAAGGACACGACATGGTTCTGGAAAAGATCGAGACGCCGGGACTTTCCCAACTGTCCTGTCTGATCGGCTGGCAAGGCAAGGGGTTGGGAAAGCTCGATATCTATCTCGGCCCCATGGGCGCTTGGCAAGCGGCGTCAGAGGCTGCCGCGGACCAGCAGGGATAAGCACACTTTGGCCGAGCCGACCGCCCCTGCACGATATGTCCGAATGCTACGCACCTTTGCACTCGTCTTGATTGCTTGCGGCCTATTCGTTCAATCGATCGCCCATGCATCGGCAATTCCGCAAGATTCCACGGCGGTGGGGGGCGATTGCACCGAGATGCGCATGGCGGCCGAACCCTCGCCCGCGCACGACAGCGACGGGCCTCCGTGCGAGAATATGCGGATCGAGTGCCTCGTAACTCACGGCTGCATTTCTCCGTTGGCCCTCGTCGATGATGCAATGGCGCCCCGAGACCGCCTGACAGTTCTATCCCTGTTCGCCGACATTACCGGCTTTCCCCTGGCAAGCACCGCGCGCGTCCCCGAAACCCCGCCTCCGCAAGCACGGGCGTAGCGCTCGTGCGGGAGTAATTCTGCACGCCCACACCGGACGAACGGCCCGCGCATTTCGCGCCGCCTGCAGGGTCCGACCGCGCGCTTGGCGCGCCTCTTTGCGGAATGAGAATCATGAAACGAGTATGGTGGACCGCGCTTCCGGTCCTGTTGGCCTTAGCGTCGGCAAGTAATGCCCAATCGGTGGCCTACGACGACGCTCTGAGAGCGGCGGTCAGCGACCAACCACGGATCCGGGCGAGCGAATTACGGCTCGATGCCCGGCGGGACGTAGCCGATGCAGCCGACGAATTGCCCGATCCAAAGCTGCGGGCCGGGCTACGCAACCTGCCGGCGACCGGTCCCGATCTCCTCGACCCGACAATGATGACGGCTTTCGAAATCGGCGTCGATCAGGAGATACCGAACCTGACCGAACGCCGCGCGCGCGCAGGATTGGCTGCGGCCGACATCGAGCGGGCCTCCGCCGAGCTTTCCTATGCGCGCAATGCCGCACGGCTGGGCGCAGGGCGCGCGTGGATATCTCTTGCCTATGCCCAACAGGCGGAAGAAATCGCCAGCGACGCTCTCCACGAGATCGAGCGCCTGGTGCCCCTTGCGCGAAGTTCGGTGGCCGCTGGCACAGCCAGACCCGGCGAAAGCCTGGAGGTCCGCCGCGCGGTACTCGAAGTGGAAGACAGGCGAACACAAATCCGGGCCGACATGCAGACGGCGCAGGCCCGGCTTGCCCGCTATATCGCCGTGGAGGACGCGCTGGCCGTTGGCCCACCCCCTTCGCCCGAGGTCAATCCCGAGCAATTGAGCGCGACGCTGGAGTACACCCCGGAAATCGTGCTCGCGGAAACTGAGATCAGGCAGGCCGAAGCGGGTGTCGACCTGGCACGATCCGATCTGCGACCGGACTTCAGCGTCGGTGCCAGCTACGGCATCCGCGAACGCCAATATGGCGATCTGTTCTCCGTCATGGGCACGGTTACCCTGCCACTGTTCGCCAAGCGCCGACAGCAACCCAGGATAGAGGCTGCCCGCGCGCAAGCCGCCGCTGCCGGCGAAGCCAGACTGGACATGCTGCGCACGCTCGAAGCGCAGTTTGGGGCGGATGTTGCGTCATGGCGCAGCGCCTATCGGCAATGGCAACGCGCCACCGACGAGTTGCTGCCGCTGGCCGAAAGCCGGGCCGAGCTCGAACGAGCGAGTTTTGCCGCAGGCCGCGCAGACCTGCTCGACGTGATCGGAGCGATCAAGACACTGGCAGTGCTGCGCATCGAGATTCTCGCGCGCGAGCAAGCCACCGTCGAAGCCGCAGCCAATCTAAGACTGACCTACAGGGAGCATGGCCAATGAGAGCCGCAACACAAGCCGCGTGGGACAGGCTGTCGCCGCGTCAGAAGTCATGGACGACGGCGGCCACTGTCGCCCTGATCAGTCTCGCAGCCGGATATGGTCTGTCACAGCTCGGCAGCAGCGGCAGTCAACCGAACGAGAACGTCGGTGGGCCGGACAGCGAATGCGAGGACGTGCTGTACTGGTACGATCCGATGGTTCCAGGACAGCAGTTCGACAAGCCAGGCAAGTCACCCTTCATGGATATGGAATTGTTGCCCAAATGTGCGGGCGAGGAGGTGTCGGCCGGCGTGAAGATTAATCCCGGCATGGTGCAGAATTTCGGGATTCGCACGACACAGGCCGAATACGGCATTCTCGAACCCGAAGTGACCGTAACCGGGGTGCTGGCCTACAACGGGCGCGACGTTGCGATCGTCCAGCCGCGCGCAGGGGGCTATGTCGAGCGAACCTATGGCCATGCGCCGGACGACGTGGTCGGACGCGGTGCGCCCCTCGTTGACATCCTCGTACCCGAATGGGGCGGCGCCCAGCAGGAATATCTCGCCGTGCTGCGCAGCGGCGACGAGGAACTGGCCCGCGCCATGCGCGAACGGATGCGTCTGCTCGGCATGTCCTCCGGGCTTATTGCGTCGGTGGGGCGTAGTGGGCGGCCACACTCGACGATCACGGTTACGGCGCCGATCGGAGGGGCGATCACATCGCTCGCCGTGCGCCCGGGGATGAGTGTGACATCGGGCCAGACTCTGGCGGAAATCACCGGCTTCTCTCCGATCTGGCTCGAAGCTGCAGTGCCCGAGACACAAGCTGCGAATGTCCGTGTCGGACAGCCCGTCAACGCGACCCTGACCGCATTTCCCGAAGAACGGTTCGCGGGACGGATCATCGCCATTCTTCCCAGCGCGCAGGATGCAAGCCGAACAATCACCGTCCGCGCCGAGCTGTCCAATCCATCGGGACGGCTCAAGCCGGGCATGTTCGCGCAGGTTTCCCTGACCCCGGATACTCGCCGGGCGCTGCTGGTTCCTTCCGAAGCGGTAATCCGGACCGGGCGGCGAACCATCGTAATGGTCAACCAGGACGAGAACGGCTTCATGCCTGCCGAGGTTCGTATCGGACGCGAAGCAGGCGGCAGGACAGAGGTTCTGGCCGGTCTCGCTGCCGGCGAAAAAGTCGTCACCTCCGGCCAGTTCCTGCTCGATTCCGAAGCCAGCCTGACCGGTCTCGATGTCCGCCCGATCGATCAGGCAAGCGACGCGGCCAAAGAGAACAACGAGGAATCGCGCTTCAGCGCGACGGGCACCATCGAGAAGATTGCCGATGGCACGGTGACCCTGCGGCACAGCGCCGTACCACGGCTCGATTGGCCCGCGATGACGATGACCTTCCGTCTCAAGGTCCCGGCCCAGATACGCGGGTTCAAGAAGGGTGACAGGGTACATTTCACCTTCGTTCAGCAAGATGCGGGCCCCCGGATCGAGACCATCCGGGGGAGCGGACAATGATTGCCAGAATCATCGATGCCTCGATCGCAAATCGGTTCTTCATCGTGCTCGCGGCCATCGCCGTGACCCTGGCCGGTTTTTGGGCCGTTCGCACAACACCGGTCGACGCGCTGCCCGATCTTTCCGATGTCCAGGTCGTGGTCCGCTCCAACTATCCGGGGCAGGCGCCACGCATCATCGAGGACCAGGTCACCTATCCGCTGGCGACGACCATGCTGTCGGTCCCGGGCGCGAAAACCGTGCGCGGATACTCGATGTTCGGTGACAGCTACGTCTACATCATCTTCGAAGACGGCACCGATCTTTACTGGGCGCGCTCGCGCGTTCTGGAATATCTGAACCAAGTGCAGAACCGTCTGCCCGAAGGGGTCACAAGCACGCTTGGACCCGATGCGACAGGTGTCGGGTGGGTTTACGAATATGCTCTGGTCGATCGGACCGGCGGGCACGATCTGGCTGGACTTCGCAGCCTGCAGGACTGGTTCCTGCGCTATGAACTCAAAACCATTCCGGGTATCGCGGAGGTCGCCAGCGTCGGCGGGATGGTCAAGCAGTATCAGATTGTGCTCGAGCCCTTCCGGATGGCGTCGTTCGGCGTCACCCATGCCGAAATCGTCAGTGCGATCCAGTCGGCAAACCAGGAATCCGGCGGCTCCATCGTCGAGATGGGAGAAGCCGAATATATGGTCCGCGCATCGGGCTATCTCGGCAGTCTGGACGACTTCCGGGCCATCCCCTTGCGGGCAACGGCCGGCGGCGTTCCGGTGACTCTGGGCGATGTGGCGACGATCCAGATCGGTCCAGAACTGCGTCGCGGTATCGCCGAACTCAATGGCGATGGCGAAGTCGCCGGCGGCATCATCATTCTGCGTCAAGGTGCGGATGCGCGAAGCGCGATCCGGGCAGTCGAACAGAAGCTCGACGAATTGCAGGCCAGCCTGCCCGAGGGCGTCGAGATCGTCACGACCTACGATCGCTCGCAACTGATCGACGCCTCGGTGGAAAACCTCACCTACAAGCTGATCGAGGAATTCATCGTGGTGGCCTTGGTGTGCGCGCTATTCCTCTGGCACGCACGGTCGGCCCTGGTCGTCATCATTACCCTGCCTCTGGGGGTGCTCGCGGCTTTCATCGTGATGCGCTTTCAGGGGGTCAATGCGAATATCATGTCGCTGGGGGGAATCGCGATCGCTATCGGTGCGATGGTCGATGCCGCCGTCGTTATGATCGAGAACGCCCACAAGCATCTCGAACGGTGGGAACACGAGAATCCAGATGCCGTTCTCGCGACACGGGAGCGGTGGCGGATCATCGCCGACGCCTCGAAGGAGGTCGGCCCTGCGCTGTTCTTCAGCCTGCTGATCATCACCCTGTCCTTTCTGCCGGTCTTTACCCTGCAGGCGCAGGAAGGGCGCCTCTTCGCCCCGCTCGCCTTCACCAAGACCTATGCCATGGCGGCGGCGGCCATTCTCTCGGTTACATTGGTACCGGTGATGATGGGGTGGCTGATCCGTGGAAAGATTCCATCCGAGGATTCCAACTTCCTCAATCGCTGGCTGACGAAGATATATCGCCCCGGGCTCGACTGGGTCATGCGACGGCCCAAGGCGACCTTGGCGATTGCCGGTCTCATTTTTCTTACCACGGCTATTCCCTTCACTCGGCTGGGCGGGGAGTTCCTGCCACCCCTCGACGAGGGTGACCTGCTCTACATGCCGAGCGCGCTGCCCGCTCTGTCTCCCGGCGAAGCATCGGAGCTGCTGCAACGTACCGATCGCCTCATCAAGTCGGTCCCGGAGGTTGAAACCGTGTTCGGCAAGGCGGGACGCGCCGATACGGCGACCGACCCGGCACCGCTGACCATGTTCGAGACCACGATCCGCTTCAAACCGCGCGATCAATGGCGCGAGGGGATGACTCCGGACAAGCTCGTCGAGGAGTTGGACCGGGTGGTCAAAGTGCCCGGACTCGCCAATGTATGGGTCCCGCCGATCCGCAATCGCATCGACATGCTGGCCACCGGGATCAAGAGCCCGATCGGGATCAAGGTCTCCGGCGAGGACCTCGAGGAAATCGAGCGCGTCGCGCTCGAGATCGAAGGGATCGCCAAGGCGGTTCCCGGGGTGAGTTCGGCACTTGCGGAACGGCTCTCCGGCGGCCGCTATGTCGATGTGGACATCGATCGGGCGGCAGCCGCCCGATACGGGCTTAACATCGCCGACATTCAGCAGATCGTCGCCGGCGCAGTCGGCGGCACCAACATCGCCCGAACAGTCGAAGGCCTGGCGCGTTATCCGATCAATGTGCGCTATCCACGCGAGATCCGCGACAGTGTGGACAAGCTGAGGGCGCTGCCGCTGCTTACGCCTTCGGGACAACAGATCACGCTCGGCACCGTGGCGCGTGTCGGCGTCAGCGATGGCCCTCCGATGCTGAAGAGCGAGCAAGGGCGGCTTACCGGCTACATCTATGTCGATGTTCGAGGGCGCGATCTGGCCTCAGTGGTCACCGACCTTCAGGAAACCGTCTCCGCTGGTGTCGATTTGCCTGCTGGCGTCAGCCTTTCCTATGCGGGGCAGTTCGAATATCTCACCCGCGCCTATGAACGGCTTCAAGTCGTGGTGCCGGCCACATTGGTGATCATTTTCCTGTTGCTCTATCTGATCTTCAGGCGGGTGGATGAAGCCTTGCTTATCATGGGCACCTTGCCGTTCGCACTTTCCGGCGGTTACTGGCTGCTTTATCTCATGGGCTACAACCAGTCGGTGGCGACCGCCGTCGGGTTCATCGCACTCGCCGGTGTATCTGCGGAATTCGGCGTGGTGATGCTGATCTATTTGAAAGCAGCGCTCGAGCGGCGCGGCGGGGAACTCACTGCCGAACAGGTCGACCAGAGCATCCGCGAAGGTGCGCTGTTGCGGGTCCGGCCCAAAGCAATGACCGTCGCCGTAATCTTGGCCGGCCTGTTCCCGATCCTGATAGGCACGGGCGCAGGTTCGGAAGTGATGAGCCGGATTGCCGCCCCGATGATCGGCGGAATGATCACGGCCCTCTGTTATCCATGTTCCTGCTTCCCGCGGCCTATCTGCTGTTGCGCCGCCCCGTCAGGCCAATCGATATGATAGTGCGGATGAGCCGGCAAATGCAGAACACCCCACCCCATGATCCCCTCATCGACGAAAAACCGAATTTTGAGGGGTAGGCCCTGCCCGTGCGTATTGGGAATGACTGGGTCAGTCCGGTCCGGATCGAAAAGGAAAGACGATATGAAAAAGTTTCTTCTGGTAGCCTCCGCGTTGGCTGCAGTCGTCGCAGCTCCCGCGATCGCACAGGAAACACAACATCAGCACGACAGCGGACAGAAGTCTGGCATGCAGATGGAACACGATGGCGGGATGCAGCAGAACCAGCAGGCCATGCAGGAGATGCAAGATCTCAGGCAGCGCGCGAAAGCGGCAACCGACCCGGCAGAGCGCCAACGATTGATGGCCGAGCACCGCAAGAAGATGAAAGAGCAGATGGCGCAGATGATGTCGGGTGAAAACGCCGAGATGATGAAGCAGTGCCATCAGCATATGGCGATGATGCAAGAGATGATGGCGCAGATGGCGGATAACCCGGCCATGGCCGAGGACGGCAAGACGCAACAATAGGCGCCCCTTCATCAATGGCGGCTTGTCCCACACCCAAGCATCCGGACGATTGCACTACGCAGTCCCCCTGAATCGTCCGGATGCAACCCCGGCCTTCGTCATTTCTAATCCGATGACGAAGGCCGGCAATCTGCCTCAGCGGAGCAAAGCCCAAATGACCTGCCGGGGCGGAGCCCGTGGCAATCAACGGCACGGAGGCAGGAACAATCGAAGGCATCGTGCCGCCGCTCGCTCCGGCCCATAGCTCCGCTCCGGGAAGCTCATATTTGTCACGGCACCCGGTTTTGAACGCCGAGACACCCTTAAGGAGACATCGAATGCGTGTAGCAACCTATCTTGGCCTGCTGGCTGCCCCATTTGCGCTCGCTGCATGCGACAGCGCCCAGGAAACGCCGGAGGCGGCACAGACGATGATGGACGATTCCATGCCCGACGGCGATGGAATGCCCATGTCAGGCGACATGCCTATGTCAGACGACACGCCCATGATGGAGGATACCGATGCGATGCACGATGCTCGCGCCGAAGGCACGGTAACCGCGATCGATCCCGAAGCGGGTACGATCACCATCAAGCATGGCCCGATCCCCGCGATCGACTGGCCCGCCATGACGATGAGCTTCGAAGCCGACAAACAATTGCGCGACCAGGTCGGCGTGGGCGATGCAGTGGCCTTCGAATTCACCACTGGTCCGCAAGGCAGCAGTATCACCTCCATTGCCCCGAAATAAGGTGACGGGAGAGAACCGGAGGCCAATACTCTAGCGAGGGAGCGGTACGAGGATGAACGGCAAGGAAAAGCCATTCCTTATCGATCGGCGCAAGCTGGTCGGGGGTCTCGGCCTTGCGGCGTTCGGATCGACCGCTCTCCCGCTTGCCGGTTGCCAGGTGCGCAGCGCAGCGATGCTCGACGGTTCGGACGAGCGCAATCCGCTCGCTGTTCCACCCTTGAACAGGGGTCTGATCGAGCAGGGTGTGCGAACCTTCCGCCTGTCCGTGACTGCGGGTGAGAAGGAATTTGTCCCGGGCACAGCTTCGCAAACGATCGGTATTGAGGCCCCCTACTTGGGGCCGACGCTGGACATGCGCCGCGGTGAGCGCGTGCGCTTTCACATCGACAACCAACTGAGCGAAGATGTCACCGTCCACTGGCACGGCTTCGAACTTCCTGCCGCCGCCGATGGGGGGCCTCATCAAGTGATCCGGCCCGGCAAGCGCTGGAGCCCATCATATGAAGTGCGCCAGCGCGCCTCGCTCTACTGGTGCCATTCGCACCTGCATGGCCGGTCTGGACCGCAGGTCTATGCGGGCCTCGCCGCGCCGATCTACGTCCGCGACGATGAAGAAGAACGCCTCGGTCTGCCGAGCGAATATGGTGTCGACGACATTCCCCTGATCGTACAGGACCGTGTCATCGACGGTTCGGGCCGGATAATCTATCCGCTGAACATGCGCACCCGGATGATGGGTGTTAAGGGCGATGCCCTCTATGTCAACGGCACCCGGAACGCGCTGTTCGAAGCACGCACCGGACAAGTCCGGTTGCGCATTCTCAACGGATCGAATGCCCGGTTTTACACCTTCTCGCTCGAAGGCAACCGGTCGATGCAACTGGTCGCGAGCGATGGCGGATTGCTGGCATCTGCGCATTCCGTTCGTTCAGTCATCCTCGCCCCTGGAGAACGCGCGCAGGTTGTCATCGATCTTTCCGATGGACGCCCGCTGCGGCTGTTGGCCCACAGACCGGGTAACACCATGGGCATGATGGGCGGTCGCGGTCGAGGCATGATGGGCAGCCGGGAAACCCGTGGCGGCGATGTAGTCCCCATTCTCGACATAAGGCCGACAGGCTCTTTTGCCGCCGCGCAATTGCCTGCGGACCTAGTGTCGCTGCCCCCGCCCGATCCGTCGCTTGCCGCCCTGACGCGGCGTTTTGTGCTTGCTATGGGCATGATGGGACGAGGCATGTCGATTAACGGCGCGACCATGGACATGAATGTCGTCAATACACGTGTTCCCGTAGGACAATGGGAGATATGGGAGATCGTGAACGCCTCGATGATGGCACACCCCTTCCACATCCATAACGTGCAATTCCGGGTGCTCGATCGCGATGGCAAAGCGCCTCCACCGATGGAAACCGGCTTCAAGGACACGGTGATCGTCCATTCACGCGAACAGGTGCGCCTGCTGCTCCGCTTTGAGGAGCACACCGATCCCGATCTTCCCTATATGTATCACTGCCATATTCTCGAGCACGAGGATGCGGGCATGATGGGGCAGTTCGTGGTCATCTGATATTGGAACCGGGAACTCTGCCACATCTCGATGCCGCGCCATGAGCGCTCACGCATTATCGCCAGCAACCAGCAAAATGCCGTAACGATTTGTCGATCATCGATCCGCATGGTCTGCGGGGCCGGTTTCTTGCTAAAGGTTGAGCAGTCGAAACCGTCCCTATTGGTCACTTTGATCGTCATGATCGGTGCGCCCGCCCGCCGGGTGATGGTCGGCCACCAACGCATTTTCGCAGTCGCGCGCGAGACACGCTTCGAACGTGGCATGCGCGATGCCGAAACGCTGCGTGAGACGGGCGCGGAGCGATAGCTTCAACTCCTCGAAGGCAGCGAGCGAATCAAACGACGGGACGATATGCGTTTCGAGGGCGCGATGATGTTCGCCCAGGTTCCAGATATGAACGTGATGGACGCTCTCGACACCCTGCTGACCTTCGAGAAACTCGACGATGCGGTCGAACTCCAACTCATCCGGCACTGCGCCCATCAACAATCGTACGGTCCGGGGAAGGAGCGTGATGCCCTGCCAGATGACGTAACCCGCAATGATGAGCGTTATCACCAGATCGGCGAGGTAGAGATCGTACAGGATAATGAGAACCCCGGCGACGATCACGCCTACCGATGCCAGGGCGTCCGAGACATTGTGCAGGAAAGCGGCTTTCATGTTTATGCTTTCATGCGCGCCGCGATAGACGATGAAGGCGGTGACAAGGTCGATGACGAGAGCCACGCCGGCAACCGCGATCACCGTCCAACCTTCGACCGGCTGCGGATCGGCAAACCGGTTGATCGCCTCGACTATCAGATAGAATCCGATGATGAGCAGGGTCGTCAGGTTTATGAGCGCTGCGACCACCTCGCCCTGCGCATAACCAAATGTCATGAGCTTGTCGGCGGGACGCCGACCTATCCGCCGCGCGAACCAGGCTAGTCCGAGTGAAGCCGCATCGCTGAAATTGTGCAATGCGTCGGCGATGAGCGCCAGCGAGCCGGAGACAATACCGCCGATGATCTGGGCCAATGTCAGAAGGACATTGATCGCTACTGCGAGAACCAGCTGACGGTCGCTGAGCTGTTCTTCTCCATGACTGTGCCCTGAGTGCCCACCCGACTGCACCATCAATGCACTCCCCTATTCGTGTTACCGCTTCGATAACCGCACAATTCGCGACCGCACGACTGCTCGCGAGCCAATCCGGGGCTGTCCCCTTGGCCTGCAAGCACGACCGGGGTCAGAACCCGAGGACATCTTCCCGGTCGCATATCTCTGTGGAACGCCATTATTCGCGTTTCTTGCCATGCACCGTCCCGCGCTCGTCATGGCCATCCATGTGAGCATCGCGCAAGATGTCGATCCCCCCATAGATCGCGATTCCGGCCACCGCGATGCCAACGACGAGATCCGGCCAGTTAGCCCCCGTCAGCATCACAATGACAGCGGCGATGATGATTCCACCATTGGAAATGAAATCGTTGAAACTGAAGGTCGTGGCCGCGCGCAGGTTCACATCCTTGCCTTCCATGTTCTGCAACAGGCGGAGACAGACCAGATTGACCACCGCCGCGACAGCCGCCATCGCCAACATCATCATGCCGGCGGGATCGGACCCGTCCACGAAACGCCTGATGGCATCGATGATGACGCCTGCCGCAAAGACCAGCAGCATGATTCCGGAAAAGCGCGCGGCCCCCCGCTTCCATCGGCGCGGACGGGCGAGCGCCAGTAGACTGAGAGCGTAGACGAGCGCATCGGAAGAATTGTCGAGGCCGTTCGCGAGCAGCGCGTTGGAATCGGCAAGATAGCCGACCGCGAAGAATCCGATGGCAATGGCGAGATTGAGCCACAGAACCACCCAGAGTGTCCTGCGCCTTTTCGCCGTATCCAGCCTGAATTCCCCTTCGCCGCTCATGAAGGCGCCTTTGCGATCCTCACGCCTTTTCCTGCCGCATAACGCGGTGAGGGCGTAAGAATTTCCTCGTCGGTCCGAAACCGGGAACGATTGAGCTGGTTCACTCCGTCCTTCCAATCCACCGCGATGCGATCAAAGGAAGACAGGCGGGTGGAGTGGCCGCTGTGCACGGCCACTCCTCCGAAACGTATCCTTCGGTCACCCATGTGGTGCATGAGCTGCCCAAAT
This sequence comes from Erythrobacter aureus, assembly GCF_003355455.1. Taxonomy (NCBI): domain Bacteria; kingdom Pseudomonadati; phylum Pseudomonadota; class Alphaproteobacteria; order Sphingomonadales; family Erythrobacteraceae; genus Erythrobacter; species Erythrobacter aureus. The sequence continues at coordinate 788,662 of NZ_CP031357.1, read as the reverse complement.
AGGAGCGCTGTCAAATTATGTCTCCCAACTCACGCTGCTCGTCGCGTGTGGCGTTACGGCGCAGGCGGTCCCACCATCTTTGGCGCCAACTCTGCCCGTCGTCCGAACGGTTGAGGATCAGCCGTGCGATTGCGGGCAGGACGAACAGTGTGAGCGCTGTCGCCGTAATCAAGCCGCCGATCACGACGGTTGCCAGCGGTCTTTGCACTTCCGCCCCGGTGCCGGTGGCGATCGCCATCGGTACGAAGCCGAGCGACGCGACGAGCGCGGTCATCAGCACCGGTCGCAACCGGGCCAAGGCACCATCCACAACCGCTTCGCTGAGTTCGACCCCTTTCTCCAGGCGCTGGCGGATCGCGGTGACCATCACCAGTCCATTGAGTGTCGCCACTCCCGAAAGCGCGATGAAGCCCACGGCCGCCGAAACGGAAAACGGCATGCCACGCAGCGCCAGGGCAAACACACCGCCCGCAAGACCCATCGGAATTGCGGTAAAGACGGCGAGCGCGGGTACCCATCCGCCGAGCGCCATGTAGAGCAACAGCAGGATCACCGCGAAGGCCAGCGGCACCACCAGGGCAAGCCGTCCCTGGGCGGCCTGGAGGTTCTGGTACTGCCCGCCCCATTCGATAAACGAGGCTGCGGGCAGTTCGACCCGATCACGCACTCCTTCCTGAGCTTCCTCGACGAAGGTGCCAAGATCGCGTTCGCGCACATTGGCCGAGACGATCACGAGGCGGCGGCCCTGTTCACGGCGCACTTCGGCAAGCCCGTCGACCACTTGGAACTGGGCGACAGTTCGCAGAGGCACGGTCGCTCCATTGGGCAGCAATATCGGCAGCGTTCCGAGTTGGTCGAAGTCATCGCGTGTCGCATCGGCGAGGCGCACCATCACGTCGAATCTGCGATCACCCTCGAAGACGAGACCCGCCGGCCGACCGCCCAGTGCTATGGCAACCGACTGGGCCACATCCTGCACGGTCAGGCCGTATCGGGCGATCGTCGGCCGATCGAAGACGATGTCGAGCGTCGGGAAGCCGGTCACCTGCTGGACCTTGACGTCGGCGGCACCCTCGATGTCCCGCAGGACACCTGCCACCTCGTTGGCTGTCGAGGTCATGGCGGCGAGATCGTCGCCATAAATCTTGACTGCGACATCACCGCGTACGCCGGCGATCAGCTCGTTGAAGCGCAGTTCGATCGGTTGGCTGAATTCGTAGAGATTGCCGACCAGACCATTGAGGGCACTTTCCATTTCGGAAACGAGCTCATCCTTCGGCAGGTCCGGATCGGGCCATTCCTCGCGTGGCTTCAGAATGACGTAGGCATCGGATGCGTTGGGCGGCATCGGATCGCTCGCAACCTCCGCCGTGCCGGTACGCGAGAACACCAGCGCGACCTGCGGGAACTGCTCGAGCCGGTCTTCCACCTGGCGTTGCATGGCGAGCGACCGCTCGAGCGACGTGGACGGAATCCTGAGCGACTGGATGGCTATGTCGCGTTCGTCGAGCTGCGGAGTAAACTCGCTACCCAGCAGGGTGAAAACGAAAGCTGCCAGAACGAACAGTCCAGCCCCGCCAGCGATCACTGGCCAAGGCCGGGCAATCGTTTTTCTCAGCAGCGGGCCATAGCGTTCCTTCGCCAGGCGGATCGGCTTGACCTCCTTTTCAGTCATCTTCTTGTTTAACAACACGGCGATCATGGCGGGAACAAAGGTCAGCGACAGGACGAAAGCCGAAGCGAGCGCAAGCATGACCGTGATCGCCATCGGCGAGAAAGTCTTGCCCTCCACGCCGGAGAACGTCAGCAGAGGGGCATAGACCAGCAGGATGATCGCCTGTCCGTAAACGGTCGGTTTGATCATTTCCTGCGCGGCAAGCCGTGTTTCGGCCAAGCGCTCGCCGAGCGTGAGCAAGCGTCCCTCGTGATGCTGTCGCGCGGCGAGCCTAGCGACGCTGTTTTCAACGATGATCACAGCACCATCGACGATCAGGCCGAAGTCGAGCGCCCCCAGGCTCATCAGATTGCCCGAGACGCCGAGGCGGTTCATTCCGATTGCCGCCATCAACATCGAGACCGGGATTACCAGCGCCGCGATGATCGCGGCACGGATGTTGCCGAGCAGGAGGAACAGCACCGCAATGACCAGAAGAGCACCCTCGACGAGGTTCTTCTCGACCGTCGCAATGGTCGCATCGACCAGCGAGGAACGGTTGTACACGATCTCGGCGGCGACGCCCTCCGGAAGCGAGGATCGAACTTCTTGAAGCCTTTCCGCGGCTCCAGCGGAAACCGTGCGGCTGTTTTCCCCGGCTCGCATGAGAACCGTCCCGACCACGGCTTCCTCGCCATTCAGCGATGCAGCGCCGGTTCTCAGATCGCCCCCGATGGCGACCGTCGCGACATCGCTGATCCGGATCGGAACGCCTTCACGAGTTGCGACGACGGCGTTTTCGATATCTTCGATACTGCCAAGCCGCGCATCGACGCGGGCGAGCAGCGCTTCACCGGACCGTTCGACAAAATTAGCGCCTTCGGCCAGATTGGCCGCTTCCAGCGCCTGAATCAACGCGTCGAAAGACAGACCATATCCGGTCAACCGCGCGGGATCGGGCTGAACCAGGTATTGCTTTTCGAATCCCCCGATGGAGTCCACCCCCGCAACGCCATCGACCGATCGCATGAGCGGTGCGACCACCCAGTCCTGCACTGTGCGAAGATAGGCGGCCTTGGCAACATCGCTGCCCAGACGATCGCCGCGTTCAGTGACGAAGCTGCCGTCCCGTTGCCAACCGGTTGCCCCACCGACGGGTGCGCCTTTTCCGCCCGGATATTCATACTCGATGGTATACATGAGTACTTCGCCGAGGCCGGTGGAAATCGGCCCCATGACCGGTTCCGCACCTTCGGGAAGCGAGGCGGTGATGGGTGCCAGCCGTTCATTCACCTGCTGGCGCGCGAAATAGATGTCGGTACCCTCCTCGAAGATGGCGGTGACCTGGCTGAAGCCGTTGCGCGAAATCGAACGGGTCATTTCGAGACCGTCGATACCGGCCAGGCCCGTTTCGACCGGATACGTCACCTGGGTCTCCACCTGCGACGGCGAAAGAGCCGGGGCCTCGGTATTGATTTGTACCTGGACGTTCGTGATGTCGGGAACGGCATCGATCGGCAGGCGCAAAAGGTTGAGCGCGCCCCAGATGGAGATCCCGACCGTCAGGACGATCATCACCCAGCGGAAACGGACCGCTACATCGAGGATCATGCCAATCAGGCCATGACCGTGCTTCTCTTCGAGGTGCTGGCCCTCGGATGGATTATCAGTGACCATGTTCGGCGCTCTCTTTCTCGAGCTCGGCTTTGAGCAGGAAGGCGTTCGCAGTGGCGATCCGCCACTTGGCTTCGAGACCGGATTCGATGACGACCTGGCCGCCTGACCGAGTGCCGGTTACAACGGGTCGCGCCTGAAATCCGCGACGGGTCCGCACGAAAACCATGTCCTGACCATCGATGGTCTGCACCGCGTCTTCGGGAACCGAAATCCGCGTTTGGTCGACCTCACCCGAAGGCCGGATACGCGCCTGAAGGAAAGCGCCGGGCTGCAATCCGGGTATCGGCCGGGACAGCGCAAGAACCGCCGTGGCGCTGCGACTTTCCATATCCAGTGAGGGCGTCACCGACCGGACGCGGGCGCTGACCTCATCGTCGTTGCCTATTTCCAGAGTGGCTTGGTCGCCGGGAGCGATACGGGTGGCATCGACGGCAGGTAGAGCAACCTCGACCTGCATCGCATCGGGATCGACAACGCGGTAAAGTTCCTCGCCGGAGGCGACGAACGCGCCCAAGATGATCGGCGCGGCCGTGATCCGCCCTGCAAGCGGGCTGGTCACCGCAAGCGATCTCCCATCCCCGCTGACGCCGGCAGCGGCAACGGCGGCCTGCGCGCGCGACAATTCGGATTGGGCGACCTGCAGATTGGCCCTTGCCGCTTCCAGATCCTGGCGCGCGGTCACGCTCGCCTCGAACAGGCGGCGCTCCCGCTCGTAGGCCGCCGATAGTTCATTCACCCGTGCCCGGGCCGCGTTGAGCTGGGATGCCAGCGCTGCGGCATCCGCGCTTTCGATGCGCGCAACGGTTTCTCCTGCGCGAACATAGTCGCCCAGTGTCTTGTTCACGCTCCGCACGACGCCCGCCGCGCGCGCATCGATCCTCGCACTCCCAGTCGGGCTCGCGGCAATCGTCGCCGGAAAAACCAGCTCGACGGCAGAGCCCCGGCCAACGGCCTCGACCGAAATTTTTGCTGCACGGATCTGTTGCTCATCGAGCAGGACGAGCCCTTCGGGCAGGTCGGCCTCGCTCGCTGTTTCGACCGGTTCGGTTTCTTGAGCGCCATCGGGCCAGAAGAGCGACAGGATAACGGCGGACAGTATGATTGCCCCGGCGATGATCGCCAGTGTTTTGCGGTTCATGATTGTTTTCCTCATTGTGCTGCCAGCCGGATGAGTGCGGCGGCAGCCTGGCCCCGTTCTTCCTGCGCAGCGATCAGCGCTTCACGGATGGCATCGCGCGCCTCGGCAGCACTGAGCACCTCGATCAGGGGGAAGCGGCCGTTGCGGTACCCGATACGGACAAGCCGCAGCGCCTCTTCGGCCTGCGGGAGCGACGTGGCGGAAAGCGTTTCGACGCGCATCTCTGCAGCAAGGAACTGGGCACGCGCACGCGTCACCGCCTGCTCGAAATCTGCCAGTGCCACCGCCTCACGCGCGGATGCGGCCCTGAATTCGGCCTCTGCGGCAGCGATGTTACCCTGGTTGCGGTTGCTGAATGGAAGAGGGATCGACACACCGACAAGGAAAGCGTTGTCTTTGCTTTCCGCGAAGCGGCGAACGCCCGCCGAAACGACCGGGTCAGGCAACCGCAGGCTACGCTCGCGGGCAATTTCGGCTGCTGCCACCCGGCTTTCCGCGCGCGCGGCCTTCAGCGCAAGGCCATCCGTCGCGGCGAGAAGACGGGCGGGCGGGTCGATTACCGGGAAACTGGCAGGAACCGTGGGGGGACTGTTCTGTTCGCCCCACAGCGAAGCGAGCGCCGTACGCGCGGCAACGCTCGCCGCGTCCGCCGCTTCCAGCTCGGCTCTTGCTTCCGCCAGGGCAGCTTCGGCGCGAAGTGCACGCAAGGGAGGTTCGCGGCCGACCTCGACCAGCAGGCCGGCTATCCGCGCCAGTTCTTCGTTACGTGTGACGACATCGCGCGCAAGTTCGACACGCGCGGCAGCGGCTGTTGCCGCCAAGTAGCGCTCGCGCACAAGAAAGGCGAGGTCGACATCCGCGAGATCGGCACGCAGATCGGCGAGGTCTGCGCCGGCCTGCGCTGCACGGACCCTCGTCCCGCGCTTGTTTCCAAGCTCGAGACGCTGTCCGATGGAGAACGTATATTCGGTAGCGCTCAAACCCGAGAACGCTCCGCTACCTGCAATATTTTCGGCCTCGAAGGATACTTCGGGATTGGGCCGGAGCCGAGCCTGACCGACGAGAGCGCGCGCAGCGTCGGCCTGCGCCCGCGGACCAGCTATGCGCGGATTGGGCGCGGCCTGGTTAGGACCCGCAATGACATCCGCGCGACGCAAGGCATCGTCGAGCGAGAGGCGCTCACGCTCCTGCGCCGCCACGGGTGTGGCGATTGCGGCGAGGGTCAGCCCTGCAAACAGGACTCCCCGCCAATTGATGGCTGACATTTCTGGAAATTTCCTCTGCTGACGATCCGAAAAGCACTGCAGCACGCAGTGCGATGACGGTCGTCAGGCGCGAGGAGGACGCCTCAGTCGATCGCTGACACTCGACACCAGGACCATCGGCGGAGCTGAGACAAGAAGGACAGGCTCATGCATAACCGAAGTCTTCTGAACAGGAGCAGCGAAGCTTGCCCCGTGATGGCAGTGGCCATGATTGCATACGCCATGCTGCTCTGTCGGAGCGGAGTCACCGCCTGGCTCTTCATCAGCAATGGAGGCCGAAGCAACCGTATCGCCATTGCCGTCAATCAGAACAGCAGAAGCTTCCGGCATCACTTCGGCCCCGCAGGCCGCAGCATCCGCCGCAGTCACAAAAACCATCGCGACCAGCATCAGCAGGACGATGAACGGTTTCAGGACAAGGCGACGGTAGCTCGTGGTCATGGGCTGGCAGCCCTCTAGCAAATGAAGGTTGTCATGAGAAGGGTCGAAAAGCACTTAAATGGCGCGGACTTGTTATATTATAACAAGTCCGCGCCTCAACTATCCGCGATTGAGCGCTCGAACAGTCGTTGAACATCTTCTATCCGGCATAGATCGGTGCCCGGGGTGAGCACAGCGGCAGCACCAGCTGCAAGCCCGAAGCGAAAGGCAATACCGGGTTCCTTGCCGGCCGCGAGCGCATGAACCATCGCAGCCAAAAAGCTGTCACCTGCCCCCACCGCGCTTTTCGTCTCGACCGTTATGGCCGGCAGACGCAGCACACCCTCGCGGCTCGCCAGCAGCGCCCCTCTTTCAGCCATGGTGATTGCCAGATAATCGACCTTTTTGGTGCGGACCAATTCGGTCGCGGCCTCGGCAATCGCTGTATCGTCCGGCAAATCATGACCGATCAGGGCACGAAACTCTCCGAGGCTCGGCTTGGCGAGGTGAACCCCACCGCCTTCGATCCCGGCCGCAAGCGCTTCTCCCGACGTATCGAGAACGAAACGTACATCGTTCTTGGCCGCGATCGCCGCGACCCTTGCGTAGAAATCGGACGGTACGCCGCGCGGCAGCGAACCGCTGGCTACCAGAAAATCATGGCGCGAGCGCTGCAGTATCGAGAGGCACTCGGTCCATTCCTCTTCCGTCACCTCGGGTCCGCCCGGGACGAAGCGGAATTCCTGGCCCGTATTGCACTCGTGGACCGCGGTGCTGACCCGGGTCGCCCCCGCGATTCTGATTGGCGAGCGCACAAGCTGGTGCAGGTCCAGCAGGCCGTCGAATGCGACGCCGGTTGCGCCGCCGGACAAATAGTAACAACGCGCATTCCCCCCCAGGCGGACAAAGACGCGGGCAACATTGATCCCGCCCCCGCCAGGATCGTAGCGTTCGTTTTGCGTGCGCATCTTGCGCATGGGAATGACCTGCTCGACCTCGCACGCAACGTCGATCGTCGGGTTCAGCGTCAGTGTGCCGATGTCCATCATGCGCCCATCTCCTGCTCTGGGCCGCCTTTACTACGTATCCGTTCGGCTGACGCCACATGGTTTTTGACCGCGACGAAACTATCCGGAGTGACGGAGATCGAATCGATACCGCATTCTACCCAGGGACAGCGACCGATAATGAAAGCCTGACCCGGGCCGCACAGCGGGATCGCCGCTTTTGCGACGCTTCTTAAACCCCGTCGATCTTGCTCAGCGGCCACCATGGACCCTCGGGCCGTTCTGCCTTGTGGCGGCCGAGATCGCGCAGGCGGGCCATGAAGGCGGGTTTGAACATCTCGTCCTTCTTGAAGTTCTCGCCCACATCGCTGGGGAAGGTATCGTAGCGATCCGCACTGGTCAGCATGATACGGCCATAGGGATTGTTGAGCCTGAGCGCTGCGATCGCTCCGATTTCGCTTTCATTGACGAGCAGATCGTAACCGCGCTGGCCGTTTCTGAGCGGACCCGATTTGGTGTTGAGCGTCGCGTCGGGCTTGCGCGCCGTGGGGCCGTTGCGCACCACATAGACGCTCGGTGCCGTCGCTTCGTAATCCTTTACGAAAGCGTCTTGCGTGACGCCGTCGGCAACCTTTGCCAGCGCGTGACCCTTCATCTGCTCGCGCACTTCGGCGTCGACGGCAGCCATGGCGCGGTCGAAGAATACCGAACGGCGGACCCCGCCATCGTAAAGCGCGAGCGCTTTTCCGTTGCTGCCGGCGATACGCAATTGCTGGTGGAATACCGGCATGGCCGAAGATGCCATTGCCGCCGCCGCCAGAGCCTCTGCCGCTGCCGCGGCATTGGGCGCGGCATTCACCAGCTCCTTGATATCGGCATAGCGGAACACCCCGCGTTCCGCTTCGACGAAACCGGCGAAACCTTCGATGCTCGATTCCCCGATCGCTTCGATCAGTCGCGTATCGCCGCCTGGCATGAGCGCCTCGACGATCCGCTTGCGCAAAGGCGCAGTGCCCGCGGCCGAACCGTAAACCGGGACGCCGATCATCTTGGTATGCTTGACGACCTCGCTCTCGCGTTTCGGCGAATAGCCCCATACCAGCCGATCGAGCGCAAAGCGGCGCATTTCGGGCGTCTGCTTTGGGTCGAGCGCCACCATCAGCATCAAGGTCTGAAGCGACCCGGTCGAAATGCCCGTGATGACCCCGACATCGTTCAACGCCAGTTCGTTGGCGCTGTTGCGGCTGAGTGTGTCGAACAGACCGGCACCATAGGCGCCCCATTGACCGCCCCCCGACAGCAGCAGCACGTTGCAATCCGGCCGACCCGCCTGGTTATGCGATTGCACCGCATCGCGGATCGAGCAGGACAGGCGGTCATCCAGGCGGCATTCCTGCGCATGCGGAACATCGGCCTGAACATCGCGAACGAAGGGGCCGACATCGCCATCGACGACATGCGTGTAGAAGTCCTCGATCGCGAAGGTCAGCGGGCCGCGACGAAACAGCCGGAAGGCCAGATAACCAAACACGCCGAGCGCCAGCAGCGTGGCGCCTACGCCAAGCAGAAAGTTTCCCATCATTACTTCCCCCCATCGGACGGGAAGACAATGCGCCGGTTTCACTCCGATATCAATCAGCCGTGCGCACCGAATTCATTGGCAATCGCGGTCGATATCCGCAGACACAGCGCGTAGGCTTGCTCGATAGGGTCGATATAATTCTTGCGGATCGCGGCATATCCTTCGCCTTCGCCGCGCGGATATTCGCCCGGCTCGTCGAGCCTGAAATCGTCCTTGCGGGGGAAGCTGGTGGGAAAGGCACGGCGAAGCTGCGCCAGGGCCTCGTCGATACGCAGGGTGAACACCATTTCGAGCACATCGGTGCGGCTGATGTCGTTGGCGCGGCTGAATGCAGGTACCGAAACCACCTTGAGAAACATGTGCTGAAGCAGCGCCAGTCGCACGGCCTGCAATACGCCGATCGCGCGGCGGACGCTTTCGCGTTCAGGATGCGGATCGTCGTCCGGCACGAGATCGAACAGCCGGTGGAGCTTGAGCGCATCGACACGCAACCGCGAAGCAAGGCGCCGGAAGACCCCGTTGCGATCGTCTTTGATAAGATATTCGGCCAGAGCCTCGCAGGCCTGCGCCAGATGCGGCTCGGTCCCGCGATAGGGGCGGCTCGCCCAATAGGCGGAGTTGAACAGTTCGCCGAAAGCGGCAACGGTCTTGATGCTCGCAAGCGCGTTGGAAGCGCGCACCAAACGCATGATCTGGCGACCGCGCGGGCTTTCCGAAAGCAATGCGCCCACCTCCTCGATATTGCTTTCCGCCGCGCTGCCCACCCCGGCGATGATGTTCACGGGATAGCCCAATTGTTGCAGGATCGCATTATGCGGTATCGCCCGTATCTGCCGCAGGCTCATCTCGCGATCGGCATTGAGGTCGCTCTGTCGGCGCGACCTGCGACTGCCTGTCTCGTTCAGCAGGCCGAGGCCGAAGGCCGTGATCGCGCGGCTATAGGTGCGGCTTTCGAGATGTTCGCGCTGATGATCCTTGATCGCGCGGTAGAAATCGAGGCTGAGATCGGTCCGGCGATAGAAAGGATCGGTGGGCACGTCGGAATCGGTGTGCGCGGGGCTGTGCGCCACGATTTGCGTCAGCGTGGCCAGCGCCATGTCGGGCGTCGCAAACAGCAGATACCCATCCCCGCCCTGGAAACTCGCTTCGGGTTCGAGCGCGATTCCAGCCCGCGCGAACCGCCGTTGCGCCCACGGGCTGAGCGCCCATTCGATACGATCTTCGAAGCTGGAAGGATGCGCGCCCCGCCCCATTCCCTCGCCATGCGTGTCGAAGATCAGCGCTGTGATATCGCTCAGGCCGTTGGCGTCCATCGCCTCAGCCAGACGGCCCTGCAGGCGCTCGATCGCCAGGCTGGCGGGTATCTGCCCCACGAACCGGCCTGCATCGGAAAACCCCGTCTGAATCGCGACACGGCCACGCGTTCGCGCATAGGCGCGGTAATCTGGCTCTGCGAGCAGGAGGTCCAAGAACCGTCCGCCATGTTCGAGCGCGGTTTCCGTTTCGAACAGCGGCGACACATCGACCTTGTCGGCTATCCCGAACAATCTGGCGAAATAGAGCGCGGCAAGCACGGTCGAGGGTTGTTCGCACTCTGCCACCAGCATGCGGATCGGCGCATCGGCATCGATATGTTTGAGAATCTGCGCCATTGCGAGAAACTGGCGGGTCGCGGTCGAGCTTTCGACGGCGAGGCTGGCGAAGTTGGCGCTTTGCGGCTCGACATTTGCAAGGAGTTCGCGCAGCGCCGCAATGGCGCCGCGGCTCGACAGATCGATATCCGCCGCGTCCCCGAGGCGAGTCCGGATGGCATTGTGGAGTTGCTTCGCGTTCACGCGGAAGTGAATCCAGCCCATGCCCAGCCCATCCGCGCGCATAGCAGCGACAAGCGTGCGCAGGGCAATGGCCCGCTCGGCATCGCCAGCGGCTGCATCGCTCTCCAGTTGCTCGATCAGGGGGGTGAGCGAAAGGAGCTTGTCGGGACCATCCCTCGTCAACCGGTTCGCCGCTGCCGAAAGGGCTTCGGGATCCGAAAGATCACCGGCAAATTCCGCCGCGCTGGTTTCGGCACGGTCGGATGCGGCGCGCAGGGTCGCGACAAAATCGTGAGCGGCATCGATTTCCGCCAGTCTATCGGCATACCGGCCCAACCGCTGGGCCTTCTCGGCCAGACGGAAGGCAATGGACGTGTACCATTTGATATCGGTGCGGCCATCCATGTCGTAGCCGACCCAGGTGGCGAAGCGGAACGGCAGCGGCTGGAGTTCGGACCAGCGATCCGGAAAGGCCCGCCGAGCTTCCCGCAAAACCCCGCTCACCATGCGGTCGCGCGCATCCTGCGCATTGGCGAGCGCCGCCATCGCGCGATCATGCTCATATCGCAGCGTGATCTCCGGCTCCTCCGGAGCTTCGCGAAGCCGGGGCTCGCCGCCCGACAAGACAGCCTCCGCGACCGCTTCGCTCCGGTGGGGCGACAGGAGGAAGGTCGGATGGGCGGTGAAGACCGCGTGCATATGGGGCCGTTCCCACATCGCACAAAACGTCTCGAAGTCGTCATTTGCGACGCTCAGGGCCGCGAGTCTCTGGACCGCATCCTGCGGCTCGATCAGTTGGCGCAATCGTGCGGCCCGCGCGCCGAGCGACTGGGTTTCCAATTCGTCGACCAGCCCGGCCAGCGCTTCGATGCTGAGCTCACCCCCTTCCAGCTTGCGCGAAATGTCGAGCGAGAGCTGGAAAACGGGATTGAAGAGCGGGGTTTCGCGCGTTTGTCGGTGGAGGATGCGCAAGCGTTCGCTCAAGCTTGCCAATGTCGGTTCGATCGTCGTTTCGGCCATCGTTCTTCTCTATGCACCGGGAAGGGAATGCGTTCCGCGGCAATGCGGCGGCGCTGTCAAGCAATGCCCGCAGCAGGGCCAATGAATACGGATGCGAAAGGGATATTGGCTTACGTTTCGCCCTCATTTGGACGGACGGTCTCTTTTATGCTCCCCGATGAGCGCTGATATCGTCGCGCGGTAAATTTCTGGACAGAGTGCACGCCAACCGCCACCCGTGATTTTCTGGACAAGCGCTTTCGGCAAGGGGATTTCATGAGCGAGTGGACCATCGGCATAATCGGGGGGTCGGGGCTCTATGCCATCGACGCACTCGAGGAGGCCCAGTGGATTCCGGTACAATCGCCCTGGGGCGAGCCTTCCGATGAAATATTGTGCGGCAGGATCGGTCATGTCAGGGTGCGCTTCCTTCCACGCCACGGCCGCGGCCACCGGATCGCGCCCTCCACCATCAATGCGCGCGCCAATATCGACGCGCTCAAGCGCGCGGGCTGTACCGATATTCTCGCCATCAGCGCGGTCGGATCCCTATCCGAAGAACTGGCGCCCGGCCGCTTCGTCGCCGTCGATCAATTCATCGACAACACCAAGGGCCGTGCGTCGAGCTTTTTCGGCGATGGCTTCGTGGCGCATGTGTCCATGGCCGATCCGGTTTGCCAGCGCCTGTCGAAACATGCGGCCAGATCGGTGGCCATGGCGGGGGGCGAATGCGCCGAGGGCGCTACCTATCTCGCGATGGAGGGGCCGCAATTCTCGACTCGCGCCGAAAGCAGGCTGTATCGCCATTGGGGCGCCGAGCTGATCGGCATGACCGGCATGCCCGAAGCCAAGCTCGCGCGGGAGGCAGAGCTGCCCTACGCCCTGCTCGCCATGGTCACCGATTGGGACTGCTGGCGCGAGGAAACCGAAGCGGTCGACTTGGCGCAGGTGGTCGAGCAGATGCAGCGCAATGCGAAACTGGCGCGCGAGGTCATCGAAACCTTCTGCAAGAACCTGCCGAAAAAGCGCACGCCTTCTCCTATCGACCAAGCGCTGAGCGACGCGGTGATCACGGCGCCGGACCGGCATGATAAAGCCCTGCTGGCCAAGCTCGACGCGGTGGCAGGACGGCTGCTCAAGTCCGGATGAGCGCGATTTACGACCTTTTAGTCATCGGCGGCGGCATCAACGGCGCGGGGATAGCGCGCGATGCCGCCGGGCGCGGCATGAGGGTGCTGCTGGTCGAGAAGGACGACCTTGCTTCGCACACCTCCTCGGCCAGTACCAAGCTTGTGCATGGCGGTTTGCGCTATCTGGAACACTATGAATTCCGCTTGGTCGCGGAAAGCCTGCGCGAGCGCGAGGTGCTGCTCCGCAATGCGCCGCACATCATCTGGCCGCTACGCTTCGTCATGCCGCACGAACCGACGATGCGGCCGAAATGGATGCTACGACTCGGACTTGTGCTCTACGATCGCATCGGTGGGAAGATGAGCTTGCCGCGTAGCAAGCGCGTGGACCTGCGCATCGCGCCGCATCGCGGCGTGCTGCAGGACCGGCTTGCGGCGGGGTTCGAATATTCGGACTGCTGGGTCGAGGACGCCCGCCTGGTGGTACTGAGCGCCAAGGACGCGGAAGAACGCGGAGCAGAGGTCCTGGTGCGCACCGAATGCACCGATCTCGAGCGCTCCGCCGAAAGCTGGAGCGCCGCTCTGCGCGACAAGGAGGGCGAACGGAAGGTCTCCGCGCGCGCGGTCATCAATGCCGCCGGTCCCTTCGTCGACCGGGTGGCGAAGGTCGCGCTTGGCCAAGGCACCCCCGCCCACCTCCGATTGGTCAAGGGCAGCCATATCATCGTCTCGCGCCGATTTCCCGGCGAGCACGCCTATATTTTCCAGCAGCCCGATGGCCGCATCGTCTTCGCGATCCCTTACGAGCGCGATTTCACGCTGATCGGCACCACCGATCTGCTGCATGAAGGCAACCTCGATGCGGTGCGCATTTCGGATGAGGAAACGCGGTATCTATGCGATGCGGCCTCGCGCTATTTCGCCAGCGCGATAACCGTGGAGGAGATCGCCTCGACCTATGCTGGCGTGCGCCCGCTCTACGAAGACAATGCCGCGAGCAATTCGACCGTGACCCGCGACTATGTCTTCGAACTGGAAGCAGAGGGCGGCGCACCGATCCTGTCGGTCTATGGCGGCAAGATCACCACCTACCGCAAACTTGCCGAACATGCGCTCGACAGGCTGGGCAAAGTGCTCGCCCTACCTGGCAAGCCATGGACCGCGCATGCGCCCCTGCCCGGCGGAGACATGCCCGATGGCGATTTCGCCGCCTTCCTCTGGCGCGCGAGCGAACGCTATTCCTGGGTTCCGCCGGAGATGCTGCTGCGTCTCGCGCGTGCCTATGGCACACGGATGGACAGGGTGCTCGGCACAGCGACATCGCTCGACGATTTGGGGCAGGATTTCGGCGGAACGCTGTTCGAAGCCGAGCTGCGCTATCTCGTCGACCAGGAATTTGCGCGCACCGCCGAAGACGCTCTCTGGCGGCGCAGCAAACTCGGCCTCCATCTGCCCACCCAAGCGCGGCAGGCAGTCGCCGAATGGTTCGCCGCCAGGGCGTAACGCGACGTTACGGAACCAAGGGCTTTCACAAAGCTTGAAAGCAAGGCGCCGCGGGTCCAAGTGGCGCGAAATAACCCTCTAGTCATTCGGAGTCGTATGGCCCTGCACGATCCTGTTCGCCTGCCCGCAATTTCCCGCCAAACCGTTCGCGAAGCCTATCGCGCGGAGGAGAATACCTGCGTGGCCGAGCGCCTGGCGCAAGCAGCAGGCGCAAGTGCGAAACACGAGGACGCGACCCGCATTGCGGTCCACCTGATCGAAGAAGCACGTAAGCGCAAAGCCAGCGGAATCGATGCTTTCCTTCAGCAATACGGCCTCGCGACAGAGGAAGGCGTCGCGCTGATGTGCCTCGCCGAGGCTCTGCTGCGCGTGCCCGATGCCGCAACCGCCGATGCGCTGATCCGCGACAAGATCGGCGATATCGACTGGGCCGAGCATATGGGCGAAAGCTCATCCACTTTCGTCAACGCGGCAACATTCTCGCTGATGCTGACGGGGGAGGTGCTCGAACGCCCCGAAGAAGCCCAGAAAGGGATGCGCCGAACACTTAAGAACGCAGTCACACGACTTGGCGAGCCGGTCATCCGAAAGGCCACCTTGCAGGCTATGCGCATTCTGGGCGGGCAATTCGTCTATGGTCGCACGATCGAAGAATCGCTGAAACGCGCCAAGCCCGAGCGTGCCCGTGGTCTGACGCACAGCTTCGACATGCTCGGCGAGGGTGCGATGACCTATGCCGATGCCGAGCGCTACCGGACGAGCTATGAACTGGCGATCGAGCGCTTGGCGCGTGAGTCGACAGGCGATATGCGCACCTCGCCGGGCATCTCCGTCAAACTGTCGGCACTGCATCCGAAATACTCGTTCCTGCACGCCGATCTCGCTATCGCCGACCTGTTGCCGATCGTTCGCGATCTCGCAGCTAAGGCACGCGATGCGAATATTCACTTCACGATCGATGCCGAAGAGGCGGATCGGCTCGAGCTGTCGATGGACTTGATCGAAGCGCTGGCACGCGACGATACCTTGTTCACGCGCCCCGATGGCAGCCGCTGGGAAGGCTTCGGCTTGGCTATCCAGGCCTATCAGAAACGCGGCGTTCCGATGGTCGACTGGACCGCCCGGCTCGCGCGCAAATATGATCGCAGGTTCTTCGTGCGGCTGGTGAAAGGCGCCTACTGGGACACCGAAATCAAGCTCAGCCATGTCGGCGGCTTCACCGACTTTCCGGTTTTCACCCGCAAGCTTGCAACCGATGTCAGCTATCTCGCCTGCGCGGAGAAGATGCTTGCCGCAGACGATGCGATTTACCCCGCCTTCGCCACGCATAACGCCTATACGATCGGTGCGATCAAGGCGCTGGCTGGTTCCAAACCGCTGGAATTCCAACGGCTGCACGGAATGGGCGAGGACATTTACGGCGCGCTGGCGCAGATGGAAGGCAATGCCCGTACCAATGTACGCATCTATGCGCCCACCGGTACACACAAGGATCTGCTCGCCTATCTGGTGCGCCGATTGCTCGAAAACGGTGCCAACAGCTCCTTCGTCAACCGCATGGCCGACGCCGAAGTGCCCGCCACCGAGCTGGCGACCGATCCCGTAGCCGAACTCGCCACGCTCGAACCCTATCGCAACCCGGCCATTCCGCTGCCCGCCCAAATCTTTCCCGACCGCCGCAATTCAGCCGGCATCGACCTCTCCGATCCCTTGGTGCTCGAACCGCTTCAAGAACGTCTTGCCGTGCTCGAAAGCAAGCACTGGGAAGCCGAGCCGACGTTCATGTCGGGGGCGGAAAGCGAACGCGCACCGATAACCAAACCGCACGATCTGACAGCCGAGGTCGGTACGCGACGCGACACGCTCGATTTCGAGGTCGAGGAGGCCATCACTCGCGCCGAAGCGATCCAGCCCGGCTGGGACCGGCTCGGCGGCGAAAAGCGCGCGCTGCTGCTGGAAGCGGCAGCCGACCTGTTCGAAGAGCACACCGACGAGTTCCTCAGCCTGTGCCAGCGCGAAGCCGGCAAGACGCTGATGGACGGCGTGCTCGAACTGCGCGAAGCTGTGGATTTCCTCCGTTTCTATGCCAATGAGGCGCGCCGCCTGTTCACCGGGCCCATGCCGCTGCCCGGCCCGACGGGCGAGGAAAACCGCCTGAGCCTTCACGGACGCGGCGTGTTCGCCTGCATCAGCCCGTGGAACTTTCCACTCGCGATTTTCATAGGCACGCCTGCCGCCGCGCTTGCCGCAGGCAATACGGTGGTCGCCAAGCCCGCCGAACAAACCCCGCTGATCGCGGCGCTGGCGGTGCGCCTGTGCCACCAGGCTGGAATTCCCGAAGAGGCATTCCAGCTCTTGCCGGGAGCCGGCGATGTGGGTGAAATGATCACCTCGGACCCGCGCATTGCGGGTGTTGCCTTTACCGGTTCGACCCAGACCGCACAGGCGATTAACCGCACCCTCGCTGCGCGCGAAGGGCCGATCGCTACCCTGATCGCAGAGACGGGCGGGCAGAATGCAATGATCGTCGATTCCACTGCACTGCCCGAGCAGGTGACGCGCGACGTGGTGGCATCCGCGTTTCAGAGCGCGGGCCAGCGCTGTTCGGCGCTGCGCGTCCTCTACCTTCAGGACGACGTTTACGAAGAGATGCTGCGGATGATCCACGGCGGGTTCGAGGCTCTGACCATCGGCAATCCAGAGGAGCTTTCGACCGATGTCGGCCCAGTGATCGATCCCGATGCCAAGGCCGCGCTCGAACGCCATGTTGCGCGTCGCAAGAAGGGGGGGCGCCCGGTTTGGCGCCGCAAGCTCCATCGCGGAGCCGGTGCCGGATGCTTCGTCGCGCCGACGATCATCGAGATGGATTCGATTCTCGACCTGAAGCGTGAGAACTTTGGGCCCGTGCTCCATGTGGTCCGGTGGAAGGCTACCGATCTCGAGCAGGTCGTCGCCGACATCAACGCGACCGGATACGGCCTTACCCTGGGCCTCCACAGCCGCAATGACGACGTGCGCGCCTTCGTCGAGGCCCGCGCCAAGGTCGGCAATTTCTATGTCAACCGCAACCAGATCGGTGCGGTGGTCGAAAGCCAGCCCTTCGGCGGCGAGGGCCTTTCCGGCACCGGTCCCAAGGCCGGCGGCCCGCACTATGTCCAGCGCTTCGCCACAGAACGCGTGGTGTGCATCGACACGACAGCTGCCGGGGGCAACGCGACGCTGCTAGCGAGCTGACCGGCCGCCACCCGCCGCGATGGCGCCAAAGAGGGGATATTCCGCGTCTCCCGCTTGCCCCCGCCAGCCCAATCGGGAATGCCTCTCACATGGCGATTCTTTCCGACAAGTGGATCCGCGACAAGGCGCAGAACGAAGGCATGATCGAGCCCTTCGTCGAGGCGCAGCGGCGCGAGGGTGTTATCAGCTACGGGCTGTCGAGCTATGGCTATGACGCACGCGTGGCGCCGGAATTCAAGATCTTCACCAATGTCGACAGCGCGGTGGTCGATCCCAAGGATTTTGCCAGCAACAGCTTCGTCGATCGCGAGACCGACATCTGCGTGATCCCGCCCAACAGTTTCGCGCTTGCCCGCACGGTCGAATATTTCCGCGTGCCCGAGGATGTGCTGGTCATCTGCCTCGGCAAGAGCACCTATGCGCGCTGCGGGATCATCGTGAACGTCACGCCGCTGGAGCCGGGCTGGGAAGGCCACGTCACCCTCGAATTTTCGAACACCACGCCGCTGCCGGCCAAGATCTACGCCAACGAGGGCGCGTGCCAGTTCCTCTTCCTCCAGGGCAACGAGCGCTGCGAGACCAGCTACAAGGACCGTGCGGGCAAGTACATGGGCCAGCGCGGGGTCACGCTGCCAAGGCTGTGAGCATAGCGCGCTTCCCCTTCTGGCGATGCGCACCCGAAGGCGGCGAAGGCCGCTATGTCTTTCCCGTGACCCGGCCGGCGACGGTGGGCCCGCCCGAGCATCCGCATGTGATGGGCGGGGCCGCACTGGCCGCGACCATCGATGCGCTCGAACAGGACAGCGGGCAGCCGATCCTCTGGGCCAATACGCAGTTCCTCTCGCCGACGCAGGGCGTGGAGGAGCTGATTATCCAGTGCGAGCCGGTCGGTGGAGGCAGAAGCGTCTCGCAATGGGCGGCGATCGCCTTTGCCGGGGAGCGGCCCGTCCACCGGGTCAATGCAGCGCTCGGCGCGAGACCGGGTGACAGCGATACGCAGTTTGCGCAAATGCCGGATGTCCCGGGCCCTGCCGATGGCGAGGCGAAACCCTCCGATCCCAATGGCTATGATGACAACCTCGTCGGGCAGCTAGAGAGGCGAACAGCGCTGGAAGACAATGTACGCGGCTATGAGGCGGTGTGGTCACGCTCGGCGGCGGGTTTCGCCAATGACGCCGGGTGGCTGGCCATGGTGAGCGACTTCTTCCTGGGCGCGCATCCGCGTACACGCGGCGGGTCGAGCCTCGATGCAACCTTCCGCTTTATCCGGGCTGCCGAACCGGGCTGGATCCTGAGCGTGACGGAATTTGCCGCATTCGACCGGGGGGTGGTACACGGCAGCGCACGCCATTTCGCAGAAGACGGCACCCTGCTCGCGATTTCGAGCCAGACAGGCGTCCTGCCCCACCGACCCTTCACGCGGTAACGGCTTTGACTCTCCCCGCGCCCGCGCGCACACAGGCGGGCAAAGGAGAGACACATGGCTAACCGCGAATTCGACATCATCGTCTATGGCGCCACCGGCTACACCGGGCGCCTCGTCGCCGAACATTTCGTGCGCGAATACGGAAACGCCGCCAATGGCCCCAAATGGGCGATGGCCGGGCGCAGCATGGACAAGCTGGAAGCCGTACGCGACGAGATCGGCGCGCCCAAATCGACCCCGCTGGTGATTGCCGATGCCGACGATCCCGCGAGCCTGGAAGCCATGTGCAGCCGCACCAAGGTCGTGCTCACCACGGTCGGCCCTTACCAGCTCTATGGCGACAAGCTCGTGGCGGCCTGCGTGAAGACCGGCACCGACTATGCCGATTTGTGCGGCGAACCCGCCTGGATGCGCGAGCAGATCGACCTGCACCACGGCGCGGCGAAGGCATCGGGCGCGCGGATCACCTTCTCGTCCGGCTTCGATTCGATCCCCTTCGACCTCGGCGTACTGATGCTGCAGAAGGAAGCGGTGGCACGCCACGGCTCGCCCGCGCCGCGCGTCAAGGGCCGGGTGCGCGCCATGCAGGGCACCTTCTCGGGCGGCACTGCGGCCAGCCTGACCGCGACAATGAAGGCAGCGGCGAAGAACCCGGGCATTATCAAGGTCTTGAACGATCCCTTCGGCCTGACGCCGGGTTTCGAGGGTCCCGACCAGCCATCGGGCCTGATCCCCCGCTATGAGGACGAGTTGGGCAAGTGGTCCGCGCCCTTCATCATGGCGACGATCAACACCAAGAACGTCCACCGCACCAATTTCCTGCGCGGCCACCCCTATGGCAAGGATTTCCGCTATGACGAAATGATGCTCACCAGTCCGGGCGAAGCGGGCAAGGCAGCCGCCAATGCTGTGGTCGAAATGCTCAAAAACCCCTTCGGCGCCAAGCCGCCCAAGCCGGGCGAAGGACCGAGCAAGGAAGAGCGCGAGAACGGCTTCTATGATGTCCTGTTCGTCGGCGAATGGCCCGACGGCAAACGGCTTCATTACGGAGTAAAGGGCAAGTACGATCCGGGTTACGGTTCGACCAGCCGGATGCTGGCCGAAACCGGCATGGCGCTGCTCGACAGCGACGCCGAAGGCGGAGTCGGCACGCCCGGCTCGTTTCTCGGCGAAGCGCTGGTCGAGCGGTTGCGGGACCATGCGGAGCTGACCTTCGCGGTAGAGGAGTAGGAACCACCAAGCCGCAGCGGGTTTGAGAGAACATTATACGGGGAGAGAATCAATGGCAGCCATCACCGCGATAATCGGGCGCATCCTGCTCGGCGCACTGTTCGTCTTCGCCGGGTTCGGCAAGGTCATGGATACCGCCGGAACCGCCGCCTATATGGAAGCGGAATCGCCCTTTCCAGGCAGCCTTGCGCTCGCTGTGGGCGTATTCGAGATCTTGGCCGGGCTGGTGCTTGCCAGCGGCTTCATGGCGCGGATCGCCAGCCTCGCGTTGATCGTCTTCACAGCGCTCACCACGCTGTTCTTCCACGAACAGGTCACCGACCAGGTCCAGGCCGCGATGGCGCTGAAGAACCTGGCCATCATCGGCGGCCTGCTGATGGTCTTTGCTTATGGCCAGGTGCGCGGGCGGATCGACGTGGTCGACGAGCGCGCGAAGCGGCTCGACGCCGAAGTCCGCGCCGCGCATGCCGAAGGCAAGGCCGAAGGCGCCAGTGCGGCCAGCAGCGACTAGAAGCTGGCGCGCACGCTCGCGCTGATGTTGCGGCCCGCCAGCGGCACGAAATCCTTCGTAAAGCTGGTGTGGCGGCGGCCCGTCACGTCGAAGATATTGTCGGCCTTCACGATGAAGCTGACGTTCGGGTTGTCGCGCAGCGGCCGCCAGGTGATCGCCGCGTTCACGTGGGTGAAGCCTTCGGTCGCGGTTTCGAACGGCGCGACTTTGCGCTGATCGTCGAACCATTCGACCTCGCCGCGCAGGTCGAAATCCCCCGCCGACGCGGTCAGCGCGCCGGACAGGCTCAAGGGCGGAATGCGCGGCACCGAATTACCGTCGGAGAGCTTGGCGCGGACATATTCGCCGCGCAGTTCGGCACCGAGTGCGACATTGCCGTCATCGTAGAACTCGTAATCGATCTCGCCTTCGACGCCGGTGTAGGTGGCGTCCTGCTGGCGATAGGCGAAGACGGGCAGTTCATCTTCTTCCGTGCCGGTGGCGCTCAGGTAAATGAAGTCGTCGAACCAGTTCTTGTATGCCGCAAGGCTGAATTCCGCGCGCCCCACACGGCCGCGCGCGAAAATTTCCGCGCCCCATGCCCGTTCGGTGTCTAGGTTCGGATCGCCGATCTCGAAGGCCTGGGTGGCGATATGCGGACCGTTGGAGAACAGCTCTTCGCCAGAGGGAGCCCGGGCCACGCGTGACACGTTCACGCCCGCGCGGAAGGCCTGCGGCCCGTCATAGGCCAGCCCCAGCGCACCGGAGAAGGTATCGAAGCTGCGTTCGATGCCGAGCTGGGTCGAATCGACGTCGGTCGATTCGAAGCGGACGGAACCTTCTACCTGGACAGGCCCGTTGCCATATTCCTGCAGCGCGAAGAACGCGATCTGCTCGGTCCG
Source organism: Erythrobacter aureus (assembly GCF_003355455.1). Lineage (NCBI taxonomy): Bacteria > Pseudomonadati > Pseudomonadota > Alphaproteobacteria > Sphingomonadales > Erythrobacteraceae > Erythrobacter > Erythrobacter aureus. The sequence continues at coordinate 767,191 of NZ_CP031357.1, read as the reverse complement.
GTTTGGCGCCACGAAGGCTTCTGCGCCGACCGCTTCGAAATCGCGGAAATAATATTGCGCACCCATCGAACCGCGCCAGCGTCCCTGCTGGTTCTGGACCAGTTCGAGCCGCCCTTCGATCCCCTCGACATCGAAGACCGTGCCGACCTCGTCACCCTCGAATTCGGTATGGGTGTAGTCGGAATAGCCCGCGCGCAGTCTCAACCGTTCAAAGAAACCCTCGCCCAGGAAGACGTCCCCACGCAAGTCCGCGCGATATTGGCGCAGGCCGATGCTGACGAGTTCCTCGCCCTCTTCCTCGCCATACTCCTCGTCGCCGTGATCGTCCTCGTCATGGCCCTCCTCTTCCTCGCCGTGATGGTGCCCCGCACCGGGACGACCAGGGATGCCATAGTCCGTGTCATAGACGCCAAAGGAGACGCCAAGGCTGCTATCGCCGCGAGCGAAAGCGAGGCCGGCATTGGCGGTCCAGGTCTCGGTCGCGCTGTTAGGCAGGATTCCGCGCTGCTCCGCCGCTTCGCGCAGTTCGGCAGCTTCCTCGACTTCGCCTTCCGCCTCTTCTTCGGCTGCCTCTTCGAGCAGCTCGGCACGCAGGAGCGGGGCGACCTGATAACCTGCAATCTCGAGATCGTTGGTTTTGCGCCATGACCCATCGATATGGGCCACGAAACCGCTATTCCCGAGAGGCACATCAATCGAGCCGCCGAATTCACGCAGGTCGCTGGCGGTATCGCCGCGCGCGACCAGATCGACATGGATCGGTTCGTCGGGAATGCGGCGCGGAATGCGCTTGTCGATCACATTGACCGCGCCGCCGATTGCCTGGCTGCCGAACAGCAGCACCGCAGGGCCGCGCAGCACCTCGATGCTTTCGGCGGTCAGCGGGTCGATCGACACGGCATGGTCGTCCGAAGTGTTCGACGCGTCGATCGCGCCGATCCCGTCGACCAGGACCTTGACGCGCTCTCCGGCAAACCCCCGCAGGATCGGGCGCGACGCCCCCGGCGCGAAGCCCGAGGCCGAAACACCGGGAAGACTGGCAAGAACTTCACCCAGTTGCCCGTCCATATTACGCTGGAGATCGGCCGCTTCGACCACGCTTGTGCCTGCCAGTAGATCGAACTGGCGCAGGCCCTGCGCGCTGACGATGATCTGCCCTTGATAGTCGATCCGGCGATCGTGCAGGTCTTCGGAAGGCGGTTCATCGGCTTCCGAAGATGTGGGATCCTCGCTTTCCTGCGCAGCTATCGGAGCGGCGGCAAGCACGGTCGCGAGTGCGAGTGTGGAGGCGAAAAGGCGGCGGGAGGTTTGTTTACGATACAACATATCCTCGCCAATAAACGGACTCCGGAATGACGCAACCGTTTTTGTCCTTCGTCTTCCGGCGGATCGACAAACCTACGTTTTTCGACGACGAAATGTGTGGCGGTGCATTGGCTCGGTTGCGACCTGTGCCGACAGGCAGGGGCGCGATTTCATGCGCCCCGTATGGCTACGGACGGCGAAGGACCGGAGCGCCCGCACTCGATGACGAAAACATCACCGAGGATACGCGTCGCTACCGATCCGCGACAATCCACGCTTGCATTCGGCGAAAAATCATCGTGCGCAGGCGGCGGCCCCTAGCCTTCCTGCGTATAATACAATTCCGCGACACTCGCATTCGGGAGCGTCTTACACGCCCATGGCGCGGCGGCCCCTTCAACCGTCAGGAAGTGGGTTGGACCGGTTTGGTCGACCTCCACACGCTCCACCGAGATAATCGATGTCGGCTGGTTCGCGATCCGTGCCAGTTCCTCAATGCAGTTTTCGGCTGCGATATCCGGCGCTTCGGCATCGCCCTCGGGATTGGTTTCCACCGGATTGGGGGCGAGGTCGGGGTTGTCTTCCTGCATGGCGGTGGCTTCGGGGGCCATCGCGACCTCGCTATCCGGAGATTCGCTTTCAGCCGAACCGCAGGCTGCCAGAAGGGTTGCAAAAAGGGCGGATGCGGCGCTGGCCGCGACGAGCTTGGTTCTCATGAATCAAAAACCTGTCGTATCGAAACCGGTTCCCATCACGGTCTTCAGAAAGGTCCAACGATCGACGATGTATTGCGGCCATCAACGCCGATCGCCACACCGTAGAATGTCCGAGGGGCTGACGCCGACAAGACGCTAGCAGGATAAAAACAGCTTGGCAGGCGGCACTGATGCGCCTGGCATACGACCCGATCAGGAAACGGGGCGCGAACTGCTGTGATAGCGCAGGATCTTCCATCCCGCCGCATCGTGCATCAGGACGGAGGTCGCGCTGCCGCGGCGTTCGATCACACGGCCGTCTGCCAGTTCGATACGGTAGCGATAGGTTTCCATACCCATCGCCATATGTTCACCCTGGCGGACGATATCGATCGTGGGTTCGATGAAGCGGAAGCTCTTTATAGCTTTCAGTTCCGGGCCGAGATGGTGTTCGAAATACTCGGCGAAGGTTCCTTCGGCCTTGCCGTTCTCGACGATGACTGCTTCGTCGGCAAAGAGCCGCGTCATGGCCGCGCCATCCAGCCCTTCAAGCGCCGAGCGGAAGGATATGAGGGCCTCTTCGGGGGTGGCTTGGCCGACGGCAGCCACTTCCGCCTGCTGCGGCGTATGCGCGGCATGACCGGAATGGTCCTGAGCCAGCGCGGGCGTGGCAGCTGTGGCCTGCGCCATCATGAGCATAGTGAGAATTCGCATGGTGTTCTTCTCCTCAGAACCAGAAACGGATGCCGACAACATAGTTGGTGACGCTGGGATCCTCGCCCGCAAGGCGGGCGAAATCGGCACTGCCGCCCAGCTTCCATTCTTGGTCGACGCCGATATAGGGCGCGAATTCGCGCGCGAATTCGTAGCGGAGGCGCACTCCCAGCTCCACACTGTCGAGGCCCGCGCCCACTCCGAGCTCGGGGATGTCCTGAGCGGCAAGCGAGAGTTCAGCGCGCGGTTGTAGAATCAATCTTTGAGTGATCCTCTGGTCGAGTTCGCCCTCGATACGGGCCGTCAGATCGCCCTTGGTCGACAGGAAGGCCGCCGCATCCACCTCGAATTCATAGGGAACCAGGCCCTGTATGCCGACGGCAAGATGCGTCCGCTCCGGACCGGTGAGGTCCTGCTTCACACCCAGCTGGACATCGAAGAATGGCGCGATTGCGCGGCTGTAAAGCGCCTGCAACTCGGCGCTTTCGATATCCTCGCCAAAGGCGCCCTCGCCTTCCGCCTTGAACCACAATTTGTTCAGATCGCCGCCGTAATAGCCCTGGAGATCGAACAGATAGCCGTCCTCGCCCTGGCGCGCCCGATATTCAAGCCGGTCACCCTGAACCCAGAACACCTTCGGCCCGCGGATTTCACCGATCACTTCGGCGCGCGAGGCGGCCATCACATCCGCGCCGACAAAGGCATCGGCGGCGAAACCGGGATTCTCGAATGCTTCGGGAGGTGGGGCCGTTTCGGGAATAGCCGAATCCATCGCCATAGTGCCGTGCCCCATGGCGGCATGATCCATCGCCGACATCTCGCCGGACTGCGCCGCCGAGTCTTTGGCGCGGTCTTGCGAAGCTGCCTTCTCGACATCCATGGCTGACATGTCATGCGCCGGCTGCTCTTGCGGGGACTGCGGGGCGGGCATCGTATGTGCTGCGTGCGGCTGCTCTTGCGCCATGGCCGAAGTACCAACCGCCAGCGCAGTGCCGAGAAGGAAGAAAGCGCGGATCATTTTGCGCCTCCACCGGCCAGCGGGCGTACTGTCACCACCTGGAACATGCCGTTGTGCATGTGGTAGAACAGATGGCAGTGGAACGCCCAGTCGCCGCGTTCGTCGGCAGTGAGATCGAACTGCGCACTGCTGCCCGGCTGGACCGTCAGCGTGTGCTTTTTCGGCTGGCGGTCCGGAGCTGCGCCATTGACCAGTTCGAAGAAATGACCGTGCAGGTGGATGGGGTGCGCCATCATGGTGTCGTTCACCAGCTTCACCCGAACACGCTCGTTATAGGCAAAGCGGATCGGTTCGGTCACGGCACTGAACTTCTCCCCATCGAAGGACCACATATAGCGGTGCATGTTCCCGGTCAGATGTAGCGTCTTCAGCCGGGTCGGCTGGCGCACTTCGGCATGCGGTTTGTGAGAGACGAGCTGGCTGTAGTCGAGCACACGATGACCGACATCCTCCAGGCCAAGGCCGGGGTAATCCATCCTGTCGACGGGATTTGCCGAGACCATGTCGAGACCGGGGCCGACCTTGACGGTTTCGGGCAGACGCGACGTATCACGCATTGTCATGGCTCCCCCTGCCATCGCGGCCTCGCCGGACATGTCACCGCCCATAGTATCCCCGCCGCCATGAGCGGAATGATCCATGCCGCCCATGCCCATATCGGCCATGGTCAGCAGCGGCGGTTTGCGCAGCGCCGGGACTGGGGCCTTCGCACCCGGACGGCTGGTCAGCATCGCCACCCCCATGCCCGACCGGTCGGTCGATTCGGCTACGATCGCATGGGCGAGCGCCGTCGGCTCGACGATCACGTCATAGGTTTCGGCAACGCCGATCTGGAATTCATCGGTTTCGACCGGCTGGACATTCTGCCCATCGGCCTGGATCACCGTCATCGCCGTGCCCGGTATGCGGACATTGAAATAGGTCATGGCGGAACCATTGATGAAGCGCAGCCGCACCCTCTCGCCGGGCCGGAAGAGATATTCCAGCCCGTCCTCGGGGCCATGCCCGTTGACGAGGAATGTATAGGTCGCGCCGCTGACATCCGAGATATCGGTCGGCATCATCCGCATGCGCGCCCACATGCGCCGATCTTCGCCGGACATATCGTAATCGTCGGTCCAGGTCGTCTGGTTGTAATTGAAATAGCCGTCCGCGACTTTCAGTTTCTTCATGATCTCGTGCGGGCTCATCTCGCTCCAGTCGGAGAGCATGACGACATAGTCGCGGTCGTACTGATGCGGTTCGGGCTCGACCGGGTCGATGATCAATGGCCCGTAATGACCGAGCGGTTCCTGTAGCGTATGTGCGTGCCACCAATATGTGCCCGATTGGCGGATGGGGAATTCGTAACGATAGGTCTCACCGGGTTCGACAGCCGCCATGCTGACGCCGGGCACTCCATCCATCAGGAAAGGGACAAGCAGGCCATGCCAATGGATCGACGTTCCGTGCGTGCTGTTGTTGACGAGGTCGACAACGAGGTTCTGCCCCTCCTTCAGGCGGACAAGCGGGCCTGGAATGGTGCCGTTGACCGCAACGCCCGGGCCTCGGCGCGATCCGGTGGTGAACAGGGTGTCGGCCACCGACATGGTCAGATGCTCGCCCGACAAGACGTCGCTGCCCTTGCGCGCAACGGTGCCCGATACCGCCCCACGCGCCCAGGCGGGCATGGCGGTAAGCAGGCCGGTGGCGGCGACGGCACCTGTACTGGACGACAAAAACGATCGACGGCTGAGCGCGGACATGAAGGCGGTTTCCCTGACTGTTTGACCGCTCTTACGTTTTCGCCGGTTCCACCCCTCAGTTTTGGTCGAACTTTTTTCGCAGAGTCTTGCGGGCACGATAGACCCGGGTTTCCACGGTCTTTTCGCTAACGCCGAGAATATCCGCCGCCTCCCGTTGGCTGCGTTCGTCCACGGCCACGAGGACAAGCGCCTCACGCAGTTTCATGGGCAGCTTGTCGAGCGCTTCGCGCAAATGTGCCAGCTTCTGCCGGTCGATCGCCTGGGCTTCGGGATCGGGAGTATCGTCGGCGATGGATAAATCGTCGATCTGCTCCGGAAAACCGAAAACACCCTTGACCTTACGGCGCCTTAACCGATCGCGGCACTTGTTCAGCACAACCGTGGTCACGAACGGCGTAAACGGACGCTGGGGATCAAGGCGTGCGCGCGCCACCCAAACAGACGCAAGGGCATCCTGAACGCATTCTTCGGCCTGGGCCGAAGCGCCGAGCATCCGATTGGCCATGGCGATCAGCCGCTGGGATTGCGGACGGATGAGCGCGGCAAACGCCTGCCGATCGCCCTCCCGCACGCGCTCGACCAGAACCTTTTCGCTGCCTGGTTCCTGCTTCAACCCGGCTTCTCAAGCGCGCGGGTCGCGCGTTAAAGCGGTTCCGACATGCCTATCGAACAGCTGCTGCTGGGCCGGGTTCAGAAGTTTGCGCATATCGAATACGTGGTTGATGGTCGCCTTTTGCAAGGCCCCCATGCGCGCATGCACCTCGTCGATAGCGGCGGCAACTTCGGGACCGAACTCGTGTTCTTCGTCCATGGCGCGCGCCAATCTTGCATTGGCGGCGCGCAGTGCAAGTTCCAGTTCTTTGTATTCCACGGCATAGGCCGCTTCGAGGGTTTCGAGCTGCTTGCTCTGCTCCGCGGTCAACTCGAGTTCGTCGTGGACGAACTCGTGCAGCGTCGGCTCGTCATTCGCACGGATCCACCGATCTGCCGCCAGCGCCCCGATGCAACCGGCCAGAGCCGCCAGCAATACTGCAATGGCGAGATGCCAGGGCTTTATGCTCATCGCGTTACATGAAGCAGGGCAGAAGGCGTCAGATCACCACCCGATAGAGTGATGGATGGAGCATCGGAGGCGAACGCTGCTGTCTGGGGCACGCCCATGCCCGCGCCCAGCCCGACCACGAAGAGCGCCGCGAACATGCCACTGCGCTGTCTGGCCTCGTGCTTTGCCTGTAACTGTCCGGCTCTCTCCCACACCGCATCGAAAGAGATACTCGCTTGCGATGAAGCGGTGAGCCGGGAAAGGCCTTTCAGGCCCTGGTCGATCTGATCGTAATCGCTCATCGTATTCGGTCTTTCGTGAAAAGGCTCTCCATGCCCTTTATACGCGCGGCACCGAACTGACACTCAACAATTTTTTTGAGGGATGGTTGGTACACCCACGTACTGTTCGACATGAAGCTCGTTCTCTCCGCCCTTCTCGCCGCTCTGCTATTCGCGGGTCCAGCCACCGGCGCGTTCGCTCACGAAGCGCATCAGCAGGATATGTCTGACGCGGAAATGGCAGCAATTATGGCGTCCACGCATGGCGAGGCGGCGGCGTCAATCGAGACGGGTGCAACAACAACCTCCGAGACGCTGGATGGCTCAGCCGTCTCGCAGGCGGTCGAGGACAGGTCCCTCTCCCTCTCCGACGTCCTTGGCCGCCTGCATCCCTTTGCCGCGCATTTCCCGATCGCCTTGCTCCTGACGGCGTTTCTCGCCGAGCTTGTATTGCTGGCCCGCCCAGCTCTCGGACTGGAAACGAGCGTTCGTGTTCTTGTCGCCGGCGGAGCCCTGGGCGCCACCTTTGCTGCTGCGCTCGGCTGGTTTGCCGCAGGCTGGCGCCTGACCGACAGGTCCGAAACGCTCGGCCTGCATCGGTGGAACGGCACGGCGATCGCCATCGTTTCGCTGATTGCCTGGTGGGCGGCATCGCGACCGTCGCGGACGCCCCTGCGCGCTCTTCTCGCACTGCTCGCAGCCGCCATTCTTTACCAGGGCTATCTCGGTGGCGAGATGGTCTTCGGACCAAATCACCTCGGACTATGAACAGAACAAGGATCGAGACATGAAAACGCTCAAGTCCCTCGCGGTCGCAACCACACTGTCGCTCGCAGCCCTGTCGCAGGCGGCGCAGGCTGCCACTTACACCATGTATCGTGATCCGAACTGCGGTTGCTGCCACAAATGGGCCGAGCAGATGGAGGCCAAGCTCAAGGTCGATATAGCGGTGGTCAACCGCGCCGACATGGTGCAGGTCAAAAAGGCTAGAGGCGTACCCGCCGACCTTGCGTCCTGTCACACGATGACAGTGGCCGGTTATGTGATCGAAGGCCATGTCCCGGCCAAGGAGATCCAGCGTTTGCTGAAAGAGAAACCCAGGGGCGTTACGGGCCTGGCCGTGCCGGGAATGCCGCTTGGCTCACCGGGCATGGAAGCGCCGGGCCACGAACAGCACTATCAGCCGTACAAGGTCGTTGCCTTCGGCAAGTCGGGAACCCGCACCTATGCGAGCTATCGCTGACGCGGTGAACCGGAATAGCGGCAAGGAGGCCGATCACGGCCTTCTCGCGAAAGACGCGTCGGCCACCGGCCGGACAAGCAGACACGATACGAAGTCACGCTAGCAAGGGGGCTGACATGGCAATTCAGGAAACAATGGGTAATGCAATATCGCGCTGGGGCTGGACGATCTCCACCTTCCTCGCGATTTCCTACTTGATCTGTATTGGCTTCGGCCTCCTTATGCCGGACGCAATGCGCATGTGGACGGCTTGGGCGCCTCTCCTGCCAGGTTTCGAATGGTTGACCTGGACAGCATTCCTGTCCGGTCTGATCTGTGTCTTTGCCTATGGCTGGTATATCGCCCTGATCGGCGTTCCGCTCTATCGTTTCTTCGCAAAGCGGTATCCGGCATGAGCGATCATTCCGGTTGCCATCAAGGCCACGACACACCTGCATCCACCGACGGGCGTTACGACGAAGTTCCCGTCGGTTACGACGGTCCGGTCTGGACCTGCCCGATGCACCCGGAGGTGCGCCGCACCAGCATGGGCAGTTGCCCGCTATGCGGTATGGGGCTGGAACTGGAATCGGCCGCCATGGCCGTAGACGAGCCGAATCCCGAACTGGTCGACTTCACCCGGCGGTTCTGGATTGGCACGGTTCTGACCATCCCGCTGCTGGTGCTCACCATGGCGCCATATCTCGGCTTTCCCGAAGTGCGGGACATCCTCGGCGAGCGAGGAACGCTGTGGCTTGAATTAGTTCTGGGCACGCCGGTCGTGCTGTGGAGCGGCTGGCCGTTCATGGTACGCGGTTGGAACAGTTTCCTTACGCGCAACCTCAACATGTTCTCGCTCATATCCATGGGCGTTATCGCCGCCTGGCTGTTCAGCGTGGCGGCCGTGATCGCGCCCGGGATATTTCCTGCCGGGTTCCGCAATGCCGAAGGCCATGTCGGCGTCTATTTCGAAGCCGCAGCGGTGATCGTCACGCTGGTTCTGCTGGGTCAGGTGATGGAGCTGCGCGCGCGCGAGGGGACGGGCAAGGCCATTCGTGCCCTGCTCGACCTCGCCGCCAAAACCGCCCGCGTGATCCGCCCTGACGGCACGGAAGAGGAAATCGAGCTGGACCATGTCGCGGTCGGCGACCTGCTGCGCGTGCGCCCGGGCGAGAAAGTGCCGGTCGACGGCACCGTGACGGAAGGCCGTTCCTCGATCGATGAAAGCATGATCAGCGGCGAACCCGTTCCGGTTGAAAAGACCGTTGGCGACGCTGTAACGGGCGCGACGATCAACGGCACGGGCAGCCTGGTAATCGAAGCGCGGCGCGTAGGCGCGGACACGATGCTGGCACAGATCGTCGAGATGGTTGCCGCCGCCCAGCGTTCGCGCGCGCCGATCCAGAAATACGCCGACAAGGTGGCCGGCCTGTTCGTACCCGTAGTGATCGCGATCGCCATACTGGCCTTCATCGCCTGGGCGGCCTGGGGCCCGGCTCCGGCACTGGCCTATGCGCTGGTGGCATCGGTCGCGGTGCTCATCATAGCATGTCCCTGCGCGCTCGGGCTCGCGACACCGATGTCGATCATGACCGCCACCGGGCGCGGCGCCCAAGTGGGTGTGCTGATCAAGAATGCCGAAGCGCTGGAACGGTTCGAGACGATCGACACGCTGATCGTCGACAAGACCGGTACGCTCACCGAGGGCAAACCGCGACTGGTCGGAGTCCTCCCCCAGGCAGGGTTCACCGAGAACGAGGTGCTGGCGCTTGCCGCCTCTCTCGAGCGCGGCTCGGAACATCCGCTCGCCGAGGCCATCGTGCGAGGCGCCGAGGAACGCGACATCGCGACCGAGACCGCCGAGGATTTCGAGGCGGTCACGGGCAAAGGTGTACGCGGCACGGTTGGCGGCAGGGCGGTCGCGCTCGGCAACGCCGCCATGCTCGATCTGATCGGTGTTGAACGCGATGATGGCGCGCAGAAGAAAGCTGGAATGCGCCGCGATGATGGCGAGACTGTCATGTTCGTGAGCATCGACGGCACCCTGGCAGGGCTGGTGGCCGTTGCGGACCCCGTCAAGCAGACGACCCCTGCGGCATTGAAGGACCTGCATGCGCTCGGCCTGCGGATCATCATGGCGACCGGGGACAACGAGCGGACGGCGAATGCGGTGGCGGCGCGTTTGGGGATCGACGAAGTGCGTGCCGACGTGCTGCCCGAGGACAAGGCACGGATTATCCGCGAATTGCAGCAGGCGGGCGCGAAGGTCGCCATGGCCGGTGATGGCGTGAACGACGCGCCCGCCCTGGCTCAGGCCGATGTCGGGATCGCCATGGGCACCGGTGCCGATGTCGCGATCGAAAGCGCGGGGATCACGCTGGTGAAGGGCAATCTCGATGGTATCGTCCGCGCCCGGCGGCTTGCCCGTGCAACGATGCGCAACATCCGGCAGAACCTGTTCTTCGCGCTGGTCTATAATGCCGCAGGCGTGCCGGTCGCAGCAGGGGTGCTTTATCCGTTCTTCGGCATCCTCATCAGCCCGATGTTCGCTGCCTTCGCGATGAGTGCCTCCTCGATCTCGGTGGTACTCAATTCGCTGCGGCTGCGTAGCGCGAAACTCTAGGCGATGGAGCAACACAGCCACACGGACTCTTCCGAGAAGGGCTCGATCAGCCTTGCCGGTGGGGTCGCCATGGGCACGGGCGTCATGATCGGTGCGGGTATATTCGCGCTGACCGGCCAGATCGCGGAACTGGCCGGGCCCCTGTTCCCGCTCTCCTTCGTTGCGGGCGCGATCGTCACATCGCTCGCCGCCTACAGTTATATCAAGATGTCCAACGCCTGGCCTTCCTCGGGTGGCATCGCAATGATCCTGCAGAAGGCCTACGGTCCAGGCACGGTCGCGGCCTCGGCATCGCTGCTGATGGCACTGTCGATGGTCATCAACGAAAGCTTGGTCGCGCGGACCTTCGCCACCTATGCGCTGCGCCCGTTCGAAGCCGATGGCAACGGGCTGCTGGTGTCCGCGCTGGCTTTGGGGCTGATCGGCTTCGCCTATCTGGTCAATGCATCGGGCAACCGTTCGGTCAGCTGGCTGTCGCTGGTGATGTCCGCCGTCAAGGTCGGCGGGATCGTGCTCTTCGCCGTAGCGGCGATGTGGACCAGCGGCTTGGGGGACGGGGCTTTCGCCGGGCCTATCCGGCTGACGAATGGCGAGGCGCTGCTGGCCTCCGTCGCCTTCTCGATTCTCGCCTTCAAGGGCTTCACCACCATTACCAATAGCGGCGGCGAAATCGTCGATCCGCACCGTAATGTCGGCCGCACGATCATGATCTCCATCGCCATTTGCGTGGCAGTCTATCTGCTGGTCGCCTTTGGCGTCGGCGCGAGCCTGACGATCCCCGAAATCGTCGCCGCGCGCGATACGTCGCTGGCCGCAGCCGCTCGTCCCGCACTGGGCGAGCTTGGCTTCTACTTCACGATCGTCATCGCACTGTCCGCGACCATGTCGGGCGTGATCGCCAGTGTCTTTGCCGTCTCCCGCATGCTTACCATGCTGACCGAGATGGAGATGATCCCGCACAGCCATTTCGGCATGAGCGGCGGCATCCGCAGTCATATGCTGGTTTACACGGTTGTCATTGCGGGCACGTTGGCGGTCCTTTTCGACCTGTCGCGCATCGCCTCCCTCGGCGCGATTTTTTATCTGGTGATGGACATGCTGGTACATTGGGGTGTGTGGCGCCACCTGCGCAACGAGATCGATGCCAAAAGCTGGATACTGCTGACCGCACTTGCTGCCGATGCCGTGGTGCTGATCGCGTTCGCATCGATCAAACTGGCGAGCGATCCGATGATCTTGGTTATCGCCGCTGTGCTGATCGGCGCGGTCTTCCTGGCGGAGCGTATCTATCTGAGCCGCAAACCGGAGGCGCGTGCCTCGAACGACGGCGGGCGTGAAGAACCCCTCCGATGACGATGGCGATCGCGCTAGGCCTCGCCATTGCGCTGTTTCTCCTCTCGGTGGCACTTCATCTCGCCAGTCTCGGTGTGGGTCATCGATGGCTGGCACGGCGCAACGATTTCGTAGTCAAGCTGGCCATTTCGCTACTCGTACTCCTATCCCACCTGCTCGTCGTTTCCCTGTTCGCCACCGGATTTGAACTTGGCGTACTGTGGGGGCTCGGCACGTTCGCCGGAACCCAATCGCTCGGCTGGATGGATCATTTCTACTTTTCGCTCGTGACCATGACCACGCTCGGCCTCGGCGACATCTATCCGACCGGCCATCTCCGCATAATCGCCGGTGTCGAGGCGCTGGCGGGCTTCGTGCTCATCAGTTGTTCGGCCCAGATCTTCTGGTCCATGATGCACGAACAGCACTAGCAAGGCGGCTAACCGAGCACATTCTCCGTCAGCAGCTCTCCGCCCTGCCTTGCGGACGCATACTGCAAACGTGAACTGTCCGCGCGGGGACCCCCGCCGCGGATCGAACACAGGTCCCTTCAGGAAGCAGCGTGCATCCCGGCCGGTCGTGCGCTAAATCACATATCGTTGACACCGACACCAAACGTCTTAGATTGACATTGATGTCAAAATGGAGTCGAGCGATGTCTTCTTATTCGAAAAGTCCGGACAATCTCGTAATTCCGGTACGGAACCTTAAATTCCGGCTCGAGCCCGGGCCGTCCGATGCCGAACGCTGGTGGCACGGCGGAGATCCGGTGCCGACCGCGTTCTTCAATGCACTGTCATCCACTTTCCCCGATGGGGAGAGATTTTTCATGGACAGTGTTCGCCGGTTTCAGGGGCTCGCAAGCGAACCCCTGAGATCACAGATCAAGAGTTTCATCGGTCAGGAGGCGGTACACAGCCGCGAACATCTCGAGTTCAACGCATTCGCGGCCAAGGCAGGGTACAACATCGCCGCGCTCGAACGCAGAGCCAAGCGTGCGCTGGCCTCCCATGAAAAGAGGAGCGATGTCCGCAAACTCGCCGCAACCTGTGCGCTCGAGCACTTCACCGCCATTCTCGCCCATGCCCTGCTTTCCGCTGATAGCGCGGATCTTGCGGGAGCGCCCGAGGAAGCGCGACGGCTTTGGAGCTGGCATGCGGTGGAAGAACTCGAGCACAAGGCCGTGGCCTATGACACGTTCCTGCTGGCGACCAAGGGCTGGTCGCGGCCGCGCCGCTATCTGGTCCGCGTCGCGGCCATGATGATTTCAACTTGGGTGGTGATGCGCGTGATCGGCGCGAACATGGCCTCGCTCTATCGCCAGGACGGGATAAACACACCGAAGACCTGGTGGAGAACCCTGAAATACCTATTGGTGGCACCCGGTGCCCTGCGGCGGATTATGGTGCCATATGCCCGATACTATCGCCCCGGCTTTCATCCGTGGGACCACGACGATCGCGACTTGCTCGCCAAGACGCATGCGCGATACGATCTGTCGACGGGGTGATGAGCTATGATCAAGGCAGCCATTGCCCTCAGCGGGTTCTCCCGCCGTCGCACCACATCCGAACGTCAGACTAGCCTCCCAATCTTGGCAGGTAAAACCGTTGCTGCGAGGAATCGTTCGTCCAAAAGGCGGTTTCGCCGAAGGAAAAGCCCAATGAAACAAGCAGTCTTGGCAGTTGCCGTGGCAGCCACACTCGGCACCCCCACATTGGCTCAGGGGGCGAGCATCACTGGGGTATGGAATACCGGCAGTGAGGGCGGAAAAGTGCAGATCTACCGCTGCGGCGACGCCTATTGCGGCAGGATCGTCGACGCGGCGCGACTACGCGCCAATCCAGATCAGCGCGACGAGCGTAATTCCAACCCTCGCCTCCGCGATCGCAAGCTCAAGGGCCTGGTCGTGCTGCGGGACGTAACCGGCGGACCGACTGAATGGTCCGGGGGGCCCGTCTACGATCCGGAAACAGGCGATGGTGCACGTTCGGCGAAGATAACGTTGCTGTCCAATGACAAGCTCAGGATCAAGGGCTGCGTCGCGGTGTTCTGCCGGACCAAGATCTGGACGCGGGCGAAGTAAGCACCTCCGCAGCAGCGAGCTGGTTTCCGCTGGCCGAAATTCGGTCCCAATCGAGCGCTGGCCCGTCGGGGAGGTCGTATGCACGAATAATGGCCACTGCGATGCCTTGGCTTCGTGAGCCACTTCGGACAGGTCCAGCGAACGGCTCTGGATGACCCAAACCCCGACATCGATCCGACTTTTACCCAGCATGGCCCGCACTGATCGAAGCGTCATCGGTAAACGACCGCCGCGCTTCGATCAGCACCTTGCAGGCGATAATCCAACGACAACTGCTTCTCATGGGAGTTACCCAAATAGGTTAAAATGCCATTAACAACCGATATTGACATCATTGTCGACTCGACTACTCTTTACTTGTATCGATTCGCTTCGATGCAAATAAACAATGGAGAGGATGGAATATGTTAAAGAATGTAGGAATTCTGGCTGGTGCAGCGGCGCTTGTTATTGCCCCGGCGGCAATGGCCGATACTTATACACCGGCGAGCACTTCGACCTTCTCCGGACCCGTTACAGTCCAGAAGGACGGAGCAGCGTACGATTGCACGCTGACAGTCAATGTCGACGCCACGGCCGGTTCCAGCGCATCCGCAACCGCCTCAATCGGTGGGAACTTCCCATGCGGCTTCATCGCCGTCAACGGCACAGGCTCGGTTGTTTACGATGGCACTTACCTGACCATTTCCGGTCTGGTGATCGATCCGCCGCTCAGTTCGGGCACGTGCACCGGGCCGATCAAGACTGTCTGGGGTGGCAACTCCGCCTCGCCGCGCAATATCACTCTGAGCGTCCCGCTCTCGAATTCTTCCGCGACCAGCGGTGCCGATTGTAAAATGGCCGGCACTCTGAGCCAGACTGCCGGTTCCCCGCTGAGCATCACCCCGTGAGTTTGGCGTCAGCGCAATAGCTGGCAAGCTCCTCAGCTTTGAAGGGCGCGCGTGGTACGCGCGCCTTTTTTGGTCGGTTTAGGCCAGCATAATTGCCGCGCAAAACGATAAAGGCGTCCCATTACCCCCAAGGCCAACCTCGAGTGGAAGCGATTCCGGCAGTCCTGCCGCGGCCAATCGCCGCGCATCGCCCGATTGCTCGTACGAATAGCTTGGTCCGTCAGTTTGTGCGCCATACCACTCGGCGAAAGCGGTTCCGTGTTTGCCCGGACCGGCCCGATGGCAAGCGACGAAGTACCCGACCAGATCGCAGAACCGAGCGAGGACGATCCTCAAGGCCAGCCGATTATCGTCGAAGGCAAACGTTGGGGCCGTGCGGAAATCGACGCGGAGGCCGAGATCGGGGAGAGCGAGATAGCCTCCTTCGCGGCCACGACGATTGGCGAACTTCTGGAAGCCACCGCCTTTCTGGTGGACGGATCCGGGCAGGTACCCGAAGTGCTCGTCAATGGCAGGCGCATTGCCAATCCTGGCGAACTAGACGACTATCCCAAGGAAGCCTTGGCCCGCATTGCCATTCTACCGAGAAACGCGGCGGCAGCCTATGGCTTTGCGCAAGGGAAGCGTGTCGTAAACCTCGAACTCAAGCGGCGCTTTGCAACCTGGCGTTCGGAAGCGGGCATGGAATCCCCCACGGCCGGCGGCAGGAGGAGCAGGAAGCTCTCGATCGGCCGGTTCGCCATCGATTACGATACGCGGTGGAATATCGGCGCGACCTATTCGCATGACACCGAACTTCTCAAAAGCGAGCGCGCCATTCCCGCGCAGGCGGCAGTTTTGCAGCAGTTCGACAATCTCGACCGGAGCAACGCTTCAATCGATCCGGCCGAATACGAAGCCTTGTTGCCGCGAGCGCACTCCGCCGGGGTCAATACAAGCGCCACCCATCCCTTCGGCGCCTTCAGCGGAACGCTGAACATTGCGGCAAATCGTAGCCAGAGCATACAGAAGATTGGCCTGCCTCCGGACACCGTTTCGCGGCCTTTACGGCGCCATCTCACGGCCTTGGAAAGTCGCCAGACGTCGGAAAGCCTTGCCGCAGGTCTCGCGATCTCCGGCCCCGTTGCGGGATGGCAGTCCAATCTCAGGCTGCGCTACAGCGTGGATTGGGCAACCACAGACAGGGAAAGCGGCTATTGCACCGATGGGCCGGAACAGGTCGTCGAAGATGGCTACACTCGAACGGCCGGTGATGGTGGTCTGCTCTCACAAACGAACCGCCTGCGTTCGAAATCAGAAGCCTACACCCTCTCTCTGACCACAGGTAACTCCATCGCCTCTCTTCCAGCCGGCCTTGCCCGCGCGAGCCTGTCCTTGAACGCGGGCCATCGGCGCGTGAAATTCACCGACTTCGCCCCTTCCACCGGCGGTTCTTATAGCAGCGTGACGCATAGTGAGCGGCTGGACGGCCTGGTCTCGTTTTCGCTCCCCCTGACTGGCGCGGGAACAGAGCCGTTCGCCGCGCTTGGAAAGGTCGATGCGAGCGCGACGGGGGCTTTCCGCAAGGTTAGCGGTGCGCCGACGAACTACCGGATCGGCGGTGCGATCGACTGGTCACCCGTGAAGTCGGTGAACCTTCGCGTCGCCTATTCGCATGAGAATACCGAACCCACATACGATCAACTCTACGCTCCGAGGGTCGAGATATTGAAGCGGGTGTTCGATTTCACGCGTGGAGAGTATGTCCAGCCCCTTTTCCGCCTGGGCGGCAATGACGCGCTTGTTGGGGGGAGCCTCGAGAGTTTCACGGCCGACCTGCGCGCCACGCCTTTCGACGGGCACCTTCTTTCCGTCGATCTTGGATACCGCCACGCCAGGGCGCAAGGCGGGATCGCTTCTCTGCCGGCGTTGACGCCCGAAGTCGAGGCCGCCTTCCCCGAACGGGTGTTTCGGAACGCGCGCGGCGAGCTGATCGCAATCGATGCCAGGGCCATCAATATCGGTTCGGACGTGACCAAGCGTCTCACTAGCGGGCTGTCGTTGCGCTGGAGCCAGCCGCGAAATTCGCATCAGGAAGCCGGAAAGGTTGGCGGTGCGTTCACGCCATGGACGATCACGGGATCGCTAACCCATCGGTGGGAGTTGAAGAGCGAAACGGCAATCCGAAGGGGTCTGAGCGTCATCGATCGACTCGATGCGAATGGCCAGGCGCGCCACAGTATTGCCTTTCATCTCAATGTCGGGCGCAAGGGGCTGGGCGCGAATTTCGGCGGCACCTGGACCGGAGCTGCGAGGGTCGCGCGCGACGGAGCGGTCGCCTATCGCTACCCGCCCGCGTCTACCTTCAATTTGGGCGGTTTTGTCGAACTCGGGATGTTAATTCGCGGTGCCAAAACCAGGGACTGGGTAGATGCACTAAAGCTGTCCCTCGACGTCCGGAACCTTTTCGACAGCAGGAGATGGGTGGAATCGCCGAACAGGATGGAAGGGTTTTCGCGCTACGAACTCGATCCGCTCGGTCGGACGATCCGGATTGCCGTTACCGCGCAGTTCTAGGCCGCTTCGTCCGGTTTGGCGCCCCCCCCATGGAACGGCATGGTGATCAGCAGGGGCAGCATATTGGACGTCAGCCTGCGCATTTCGTCGTCCTCCATGTCGAGCATCTCGCGTAGATGCGGCCCGATGACCGCATCCCCGAAGGCCGAAATGGCGATTGTCAGTACGGCCCCCTTGACCCGTTCTTCGGCATGGGGGCCGGAGATCTTTTCAGCAAAGGCACCGACGAGCGACCGGACAGCATCGCGAATCGGTTCGAGATGTTCGAAATCCCTCGCCAGCACTATCCAGGCGGCAAGTTGGCCGGCGCCCCCGGAATCGAACGCATCGAACACCTGCTCGACGACCGTCCGCGGTGCATCGGGGTCTTCCCGAAATTGCTCGACCGCACTCTCGAGCGCCTCGGCGAGATCGTCCACCATCTTGCCCATGAGCGAAGCCTGCAGCCCCGCGGCAGAACCGAAGTGATGGATGATATTGCCATGCGACATACCAACCCGTTTCCCGATGTTGGACACCGTCACCGCGCCAGGCCCGCCTTCCAGCAACAGCGACCGGGCGGCCATGATGCTTTCTTCGCGCGCTTCCTCCGCGCTGCGTTTGCGCCGGGGGGCCTTCTTGCCTGTCGCGCTCGATTTGGCATACTTGCCTCGCGCTACGACAGGTATGGCGGTTCCCTTGCCCACACCGCCTAGCCTTTCCGTTTTTTTCATCTTGGCATCATACGCCGATATCCGGCTCTGACAAATCGATCTGCCACCCTTCTTGTCGATTGTGCTCTGATGGGACGGTTATGTTATACAATGCAAATCGTCCTGCGCTGCCAGCGCTGGTCGAGCGCCCGCTGCGCGGTGTAATTCTTCTAAATAATCAAGGACGAAGGTCTATAGTATCGTATACTACAACCTCCCCATGATACACGATCTGGCATGGACTTAGCGAATGACTCGCGACGATATTCGGAGCAGCCCTTGGTTTGTCGGACCATGCGTTTTGGTAGACGCATACAGCTCCATACCAATCATGTAATCGGCCAAATAACATATCTCATTCTGCTATCTGATACATCATATCATAGGCATTACAAAATATTTATAACCCAGCAATTTGCGTGCTGTCACAGAACATTTTGGTACCTCTTCGCGCTTCAAATACTTCATGAATAACAAGGCCGAAGCTGCGCCAAGAAGGCCAGCGGGCGATAGATGATATTGCCGCAAACATTCCTCGAAAATGGGTCACTGACATGAGTGCCAATGTCAAACCTTATTGACATGAGTGTCAGCATTGATAGCTTTCGGCCCGTCATGTCGGGATGCGATCTGGGCTTTCTTTGCTGAGAGGCAATGGGAATCGCCGATCACGAGCCTCCTGGGCACGGCGAGAGAATTACGCCTTTTGCCTGCGTACGCGCCACTCGAAGGGCCGGCGAGGTAATCCGGGCGAGGACATGGGGAGAGGATATGAAGGGAAGTTTTTTCGCTCGCGCAGCATGCACGACGAGCATTGTCGCGATCACTGCACTTTCAGCGGTACCAAGCTACGGTCAGGAATCCGATCAACCAGCCGCATCGGCGGCTACGGGCGAAACCGCGGAGTCAGTGCCCGGTGGGAACGTGATTATCGTTACCGCGCAAAAGCGCGAGGAATCCATCATGGATGTCCCGATCGCGATATCGGCCATATCGGCCGAAGCGCTCAACAATCAGAAGATCGAAGGCGGTTCGGAGCTTCTCAGGGCGGTGCCGAACGTCAACTTTTCGAAATCCAATTTCAGCATGTACAATTTCTCGATCCGCGGTGTCGGGACAAAATCGATCTCGGCGGCGTCGGATCCGGCCGTTGCGGTCAGCTTCAACAATACACCGCTAATCCGTAACCGCCTGTTCGAATCCGAGTTCTTCGACATGGCCCGGATCGAAGTGTTGCGCGGCCCCCAGGGCACGCTCTACGGGCGCAATGCAACCGCAGGGGTGGTCAATCTCATCCCCGCCATGCCGACCCCGGACTTCGCCGGGGAGATAAGGGCGGAAGTCGGCAGCTTCGGGACCACCCGCGCAAGCGGCATGCTCAACATCCCCTTGAGCAACACGCTGGCAGCACGCGTAGCCGGGGCCTGGACGAAGCGCGACGGGTACGACTTCAACACCTTTACCGGGAAGAAGGTGAATGGCCGTGACCTGTGGTCCACCCGAGCCATCCTCGAATGGGAGCCGAGCGACCGCTTCAACGCCAATCTGGTCTGGCAGCATTTCGAGGAAGACGACAACAGGTCTCGTACAGGCAAGAATCTGTGCACCCGCGATCCCGGGAAAACCATGATCGGGGATACTCCGGTTCCCGTATCGCAGTTCGAGCCTGTGCCCCTGTCTTCGAAATTCAGCCAGGGCTGCCTTCCCGGCTCTCTGTACAGCGACGATGCCTATGGAGCCCCCAATGCCGAAGCCCTGGCCTTCATCGCGGCGGGCCGGATCGTCTTGAACATGGGCAGGGACCCCGACAAGGGTAACTTGGTTCCAGCATTTTTGCCAGGCGACCCCTTCGCCGATGTGGTCCAATCGCGCGACCTCCGCGAGATCGCAACCAGCTACGATCCCGTCTTCCGCGCCAAGAACGACGTGGTCCAGCTCAACCTCGATTTCGGAGTATCGGATGATTTGCGGTTGGTTTCGCAAACGGCCTACGCACGAGACAGGTATTATTCGTCGCAGGATTACAACCGTTTCGTATCTGGTCCCATTTTTAGCGATACTACGGACCTTGTTGGGCCATTCTTCGGGCTACCGATAAACCAGGAATTCGCCGCGCCCGGGGGCATATTCGTTGACCCGCAGCTCGGGGCATCGAACCGGCTCCTGGCCATCGACATAAGCCGATCGCGCAATCGCCAGTGGTCGCAAGAATTCCGCCTTCAATCCGACTACGATGGAGCATTCAACTTCAATATCGGCACGAATTATCTGAATTTCAAAACTCAGGACGACTATTTCGTCCTGAACAACGCATTCACTTACTTGGCCTACAATCTTTACAACCGTAGAGGCACTCCGGCCGACTATATCGACTGCCAGCCAAGCACGACGGAGTATGACTGCGTCTATGTCGATCCCAATCCGCTCGGCAGCCTGGACGAGATGGGGCACAATTATTTCCTCAGCCGGAATCTGGTCGAAACCGAATCCTGGGCCGTGTTCGCGGAAGGTTACTGGAAAATTGCCGATACGGTGAATATCACCGCCGGTATCCGTTGGACCAAGGACAAAAAGACCACCACTCCTGTTCCAAGCCAGCTACTGCTGGGCGCAGGCACGAACGGGACGAGCGGCGGGTCGATCGCAGGTGGTTATCCCCAAGGCGATCCGGTGGTACAAAAATGGTCGGAGCCCACCGGCAGGATTGTCGTAGACTGGCGGCCGAACCTCGATTTTTCCGACGATACTTTGATCTACGCATCGGTTTCGCGTGGCTATAAGGGCGGCGGCACCAATCCGCCGCGTCCCGACATCGATCCCTTTGTCGTTCAGTTCCAGCCCCTGCCCGCCACGTTCGAACCAGAATATCTGACGGCTTTCGAAATCGGCACGAAAAACAGCTTCGATGGCGGCCGTCTGATCTTGAACGCGACGGGATTCTATTACGATTATCAGGGCTATCAGATATCCAAGATCGTTGATCGCATTTCCTTGAATGAGAATTTCGACGCGACGGTCTGGGGTCTCGAATTCGAGGCTGCCTGGCGGCCCTCCCGCGCCTTTCGCCTCGATACCAATCTGGGTTATCTCAAAACGCGGCTGAAAGAAGGCGCGCAGTCGATAGATGTCATGAACCGTACCCAGGGGAACGAGGATTGGGTTCTGATCCGCCCATGGCTGCAGGTCCCGTCGAACTGCATCGCGCCGCGGGACATCGTCGAACAGGTTTTGGCCAATCCCCTTACTTCATTCGGCCTAGGTTTTCCCGCGCTCAGCGCATTGTGTGGTGGAACGGCCGAACTCGGCACCTTTACTCCGGAAATCGACGGTCTCCCGCTCTACCAGTTCTATGGCTTCGAATATAATCCGCTTACCGACGCTCCCAACGGAGGAAGGGGCTTCTATGCCGATCTCGAAGGCAACGAACTGCCCAATGCCCCCAGATTGACGTTCAATATCGGTGCGCAATACACATTCTTCATCGACGAGGGCGATTGGGAACTCACATTTCGCGGCGATTATTACCGTCAATCGAAGAGCTTCGCCCGGGTCTACAATACCGAATACGACCGCTTGAAGGCGTGGGACAATGCGAACCTGGCAATCACGCTGGAGCGACCGGCATCCCAGATCGCTTTCCAGTTCTATGTGAAGAACCTGTTCAACGATACTCCGATCACGGATTTCTTCACGAACAGCGACGATTCCGGGCTGACCACGAATGTGTTCACACTCGATCCGCGCATATTCGGCTTCAATGTGACCAAGCGCTTCTGACACGAGAATCGGAGACAATGCTTCGCGCAATGGGTGCCCCCTATGGGGAGCGAAGCCCATCGGGTTGATGCTCGTTGGCATGGCGCGACAAAGTCTGCCTAATTGACGAGGGAAGCGGTGCGGAAGAGGCAAGAATACACTTTTCCGCACCGCTTTGCTCCAAACGCCGTCTCAGCGAGAGCCCGGCCCTACCAGGATCGCCAGATCCAAATCCAGCCAATGATCCATCAGCGCGAACAATGCTGGCGATCGATCAATCGCGGATTTCGCTTCGGCATGCCCATCTTGCACCGAACTATCCATTCCCGGTCGGTTTGCTCGGGTTCCGGTTTTGTCGTTTCGGTCGTACCTCGGCGCACTTCGAGGAGAATTGCCAATCGTATCGTGGTCTCGGCCTCCCCGACCGGGTAGGTCCGGGTCTTGCCAACTCCGTCCATCTTCGCCGGAATATTCTCAAGAAGCGCCCGATACGCTGCCATGTTGCAGAGCAGGCCTGTCGGATGCACCGGCTGGCAAGCGTCTCTCGGGAGCAGGCATTAATCGCGGGATGCGGATGACCATTCGCTTCCGCGTCATCGGCGGCGCCGCGACCATCCGTCCCGGGCGGTTCGCCATATCAACTGGACTCAGGCCGGTCCGTGGGACGGTAGACTATCGTGGCGACCAGGCCGGTTACCGCGTTTTCGAGATACAGTCCCACGCCTATCGCCTCGGCGATTTCGTGGGCAATCGCCAAGCCTAGACCAGCGCCGGGCTTGCTCGTGTCGAAGCGTGATCCCAGAGCAAACGCTTTGTCCATATTCTCGGGCTCGATGCCCGGGCCATCGTCGCTAATCCTCGCCACAACAGCGCCGTCCTCGTCGTTGTCGAACACCAGCCGGACTTCGTGACGCGCCCATTTGCCGGCATTGTCCAGAAGAATGGAGAGCAACTCCGCATAGTCTACCGCGTCTACCGGAATGGTCAGTCGGTTGCATTCGGCCGCGTTCATGGCGAAGGATTTGGTCGGGTGCAGGCGTTTCATGGCGCGCAAAATAGGCTCTGCAACATCGGGGACGCGGGTCGGACGCGCAGCATGGGGCTGACCCGAAGACGATCGCGCCCGGGCAAGCTGATAGGCGATCTGCTGCTCCATCGCGCTGCATTGTTCCAGAAGGACCTGGGCCGCTTGCGAACATTCCGGGTTGCCGGCGAGGCGCTCTGCTTCGTCTGTGATGATGGTCAGTGGAGTGCGCAGCGAATGCGCGAGGTTGCCCGCCTGGACACGCGCCCGGGCAATCATGTTCGCGTTTTGCCGAATATATGCATTGAGATCGCCAACAAGCGGTGCGATCTCAGCCGGGTAGTCTCCCTCGAGCTTTTCCGCCTCACCCTGCCGCAAGCGGGCAATAGCTCGTGCAAGCCGATCGAGGGGGTGCAGGCCGAAGCCGATTATCGCAAGGCCAGTTGCGAGCAAGAGACTGCCGAGCCCCGCAAGCCATAAGGTGAGGTGCCCCGTGAAGCCATCGATAAGCCGGTCGAGTTCGCTCTGATCGGTCGCGATGACATAATGGATCATCCGACCGGACGGATCTTTCTCGACGAGGCCGTAAGTGATCGTCGGCCCGGTCGGGCCATTGTCAAGCGTGTGCAGGATTTTGGAAGAGTGGGCTATACGTTCGTCGAGAGTGCCTTTCGTCATCGACCTGGATCGCAGGGGCTTCCGGCCGTCGACAGTGATCTGCCAGTAGAAGCCGGACAGTGGCTCCTCATATCGCGGGTCTGAAAGGGGGCGGCTCAATCGGATTGCGCCTCGGCCATCCAACACGGCCAGCCTGGCAAGTTCACGCACATGGACTTCGAGTTCTTCGTGATAGGACTTTTCGACGTGGGCAGTGAAAATTCCGACAGCCGAAAACCAGATCGCGCCAATCCCCAGCGCCACCCAGACTGAGATTGCGAGCAGGAAGCGCAGGCGGAGGCTGCCGGGGACGAGCCGTTCTTTCATTTTTCGAACCTATAGCCCATGCCCCTGAGAGTGACGATTCGATCACGACCGATCTTGCGCCGCAGGCGGCCGATCAGGACCTCAACCGTGTTCGGTTCCCGTTCGTGCCCGAGTTCATAGAGATCGTCGAGGATCGTGCTTTGCGACATCACCTGCCCCGCTCGGCGCATGAACAGGTGCAACAGCTTGAATTCCTGCTTGCTCAAGGACAAGGGCTTGCCAGCCTGCTCGACCAGACGCGTCAGCGGGTCGAGAGCGAGATCGCCTATTTCGATAAGGGTGCTGCGTTTACCCTGCTGGCGCCGGAACAAAGCGTTGAGCCGAGCGAGCAATTCTTCGAGCCGGACCGGCTTTACAACGAAATCATCTGCTCCCGCATTCAGGCCTTCGACCTTGTCCTGCCAACTTCCCCGTGCCGTGAGAATCAGGACCGGCGTATCGATCCGCAGATCGCGCCAATGCCTGAGGAGTTCGATCCCGTCTCCATCAGGCAACCCCAGATCGAGGATCACCGCAGCCATCTGGTCGACATCGGGCCAGTCCTCCGCCTCGCTCCTGCTTCGCGCAACCTCCACCGCGAAATCGGCGCCGCGCAGACGTTCGCCCAGGCGCCGACCGAGTTCGGGATCGTCTTCGACAAGGAGCAGGCGCATCGAACAAGCCTCGTAGTGGCGCGCTGGGTAGTGGCGTGTTGGCGGAAAGCCATCGAGTATGGTTCTTGAAACTGACAACAAGCTGCCAGACTGACAAGTTGCTGTCAGCTTGGTGCGTCATTTTCGGGGAATGATTGCTCGATCTCTCGTTACTCTCGGGTTCGCTACCAGCCTGCTCGGGCTGTCCGCATGCACGGACCCTGCTCCGCCGGACGCAGCAGATACGGCCGGGGCCGATCCGCTATCGGGTCTCGCGATCGAAACGGCTTTGGCTCAGGAGGTGACCCACGTGCCGATCGGTAGCGTGCCCGGGACCGTCACTTTCCCGCCCGACGCGCGCGTTGCCGTAACGGTGCCGTTCCCCGGCGCCGCGGTGCGGGTCTATGTGATCGAAGGCCAGGCGGTGCGCCGTGGCCAGCCCTTGGCACTCGTGCGTGCCGCGGAACCTGTCCAGATTCGCGGTCAACTGGCAAGGGCGCAATCCGCGCTTGGGCTCGCCGAGGCACGCGCACATCGACTGACGCAATTGGCGGATGAGGGGATCATAGCGTCGGCCCGTGCCGACGAGGCGAATGCGGAGCTGGCGCAGGCTCGCGCCAGCCTCGCCGAACAGCGCCGACTGGCATCCCTGGCGGGCGTCGGCCCGGATGGCACCATGACGCTAAGTGCGCCGATTTCGGGCCGTGTCGCGCATGTCGGCGCGGTCACAGGTGGCCCGGTGAACGGCATGGAGGCCCCTTTCGTGATCGAGGCCGAAGGTGCTTATCAGGTCGAATTGCAATTGCCCGAACGGCTGGCGAGAAAGGTCCGCCCAGCCATGCCGATCGAGATCGCGCTGTCCACCGATGGCGGCGGATCAGTGCCCGTCGGTGGCCGAATTCTCGCGGTTTCGCCCTCGATCGACCCGGCCACCCGGTCGGTACTGGCCCGCGCGAGCATGGGCAGCGCCCCGGGGATCGTCGCCGGTCGCAATGTCAGCGTGACGATCATAGGAAAGGCGTCACCGTCCGGCATTGCCGTACCCGCCAACGCTGTGACGAAGATCGGCGGAGGAACCCATGTCTTCGTGCGCGACGAAGGGAGCTACGAGGCGCGTAAGGTCACGGTGGTCGGAACGACCGACCAGCAGGCTATCATCTCCGAAGGCCTGACGGCGGGCGAAGTCGTCGCCGCGAGCAGCGTAGCGGAACTCAAAGCCATGAGCGCGGAGTAAGCCGACATGCTTCGCAATCTGATAAAAAAGGCGCTCGATCTGCGCCTGGGCGTCATCGGCCTGGCGCTGGTCCTCGCCGGGGTTGGAGCATGGTCCTTCGCCAGGCTACCGATCGACGCCTTCCCCGACATCAGCACCACGCAAGTCAAGATCATCCTCAAGGCTCCAGGGATGACGCCGGAAGAAGTCGAGAGCCGCGTGGTAACGCCGATCGAGATGGAGATGCTCGGAATTCCCGAGCAGACCGTACTCCGCTCGGTCGCCAAATACGCTATCGCCGACATCACGATCGATTTCGAAGATAGCACCGATATCTATTGGGCGCGGCAACAGGTCTCCGAGCGGCTCAATGCGGTGGTGGAAGATATGCCGGCGACGGTTGAAGGCGGGCTAGCTCCGATTTCGACGCCGCTCTCCGAGATGTTCATGTTCACGCTCGAAGGGCCGCAATCGTTGGCCGAGAAACGTCGGGTGCTCGACTGGACGATCCGTCCGGCTTTGCGCACCGTGCCCGGCGTCGCAGACGTCAATGCGCTCGGAGGCTTCGTCGAAACTTTCGAAGTCGCACCGGACAGCTCGTCCCTGGCGGCATCCGGCCTTTCCACCGCCGACCTCGCCAAAGCCATCGAGATGAGCAATCGCAACGATGGCGCAGGAAGGCTGACCATTGGCGAGGAATCGCTGATCGTCCGTTCGACCGGGGCCATCCGCACTTTGGAGGACCTTGCGGCCGTGGTCGTCAAAGCCGACACGGGCGCGGTCGTACGCGTGGGCGATGTCGCCAATGTCCGTATGGGAAGCCTCACCCGTTATGGCGCGGTTTCCAAGAACGGCGAAGCCGAAGCCGTGCAAGGCCTCGTCATCGGCTTGCGCGGTGCCGACGCCAGCCAGATCGTCGACGGAGTGAAGCAAAGGCTCGAGGAGATTCAGCCCAGCCTGCCCGAGGGAATGAGCGTCGCGGTCTTCTACGATCGTTCGGACTTGATCGAACGCGCGGTCGGGACCGTCGAGACCGCGCTTTTCGAAGCGACCGTGCTGGTCATCATCCTGCTTCTGCTGTTTCTCGGCGATGTCCGAGCCTCGGTGATCGTCGCACTGGCATTGCCGATGGCCGTCCTGCTGACCTTCATCTTCATGCGGTCGATTGGCCTCAGCGCCAATCTCATGAGCCTGGGCGGGCTTGCGATCGCCGTCGGCATCCTTGTCGATGGCGCGGTGGTCGTGGTCGAGAATGTTGTAGAGAGACTTTCCGATCCCAAACACTCGACGAACAGCAAAATCCACAACGTGTTCGTCGCCGCTGTCGAAGTCGCCAAGCCGGTCGCTTCGGGTCTTGCAATCATCGCGCTGGTATTCCTCCCGCTGCTGACTCTGGAAGGGCTGGAAGGCAAGCTTTTCTCACCAGTCGCCCTGACCATCGTGCTGGCGCTAGGTTCGGCGCTGGTTCTGTCGCTGACGCTTGTCCCGGTGCTCGCTTTCTATCTGCTCAAGGTCAAGCAAGGCCATTCCGAACCCTGGTTGATGCGCAAAATCGCGCCGCGTTATTCGGCAGCCCTGACGGCAAGCTTCGACAACAAGAAACGCGTGTTCGGGGTGGCTGGGATCGGGCTTGCGCTGGCGGCCGGGGCATACACCGTCACCGGCAAGACCTTCCTGCCCGTGATGGATGAAGGCTCGATCATCGTGCAGCTCACCAAACTCCCTTCGATCTCGCTCGACCACAGCGTCGAGGGCGACATGAAGGTGCAGCGCGCAATTCTGGATCAGGTGCCGGAAGTCGAAGCAGTGATCGCCCGCGTCGGTTCGGACGAGCTCGGGCTCGACCCGATGAGCCCCAATGAAACCGACAGCTTCCTCGAGCTCAAACCGCGCGAGGAATGGCGCGTGAAGGACAAGGACTGGCTGCTGGACGAATTGCGCAAGGTAATGGAGCAATTTCCCGGGATAGAACCGACCTTCACCCAGCCGATCGACATGCGGACATCGGAAATGCTTACCGGCGCACGCGGCGATCTGGCGATCAAGCTGTTCGGCCCTGATCTTGACGAACTCTCACGCCTCGCAGGGGAAATCCAGAAGCGGCTGGAGGGTCTTGAGGGAACAAGCGAGGCTATGACCGTCGCCAACGATCAGGTGGATTACCTCTTGATCGATATCGACCGCGTTGCCGCGGGCCGCGTTGGCATGCCGGTGTCCGACTTGCAGGATATGATGCGTGCCCAGGTCGAAGGCGTGCGTACCGGTATCGTCGCCGATGGTGTCCGCCGTGTACCGATTGTCTTGAAGGGCGACGGTTCTCGCGGTCTGACACCGCAGGGCTTCGCCGATCTCGTCTACCGCGCGCCCTCCGGCCAACTCGTGCGGGCAAGCGATGTGGCGCATGTCGGCCAGGCCTACGGGCCGGTCAAGCTCGAGCATGAGAACGGTTCGCGTTTCGCCATGGTACAGGCCTTCGTATCGGGGCGCGATCTCGTCGGCTATGTCGAGGACGCGAAGGCGGATATCGCTGCGAATGTCTCCCTGCCGCAGGGCTACCGGATCGAATGGGGTGGTCAGTTCGAGAACCAGCAGCGTGCTTCGGCACGGCTGATGGTGGTGCTGCCGATCTCAATCGTGCTGATCTTCGCCATCCTTTTCTTCACGCTGAAATCGATGCGCGCATCCTTGCTGATCCTTACCAACATTCCCTTCGCGGCCGTGGGGGGGATGATCGCCCTGGCGGTTTCGGGCGAGTATCTTTCCGTCCCGGCGTCCGTCGGCTTTATCGCCTTGCTCGGTATCGCCGTGCTCAACGGTCTCGTGATGGTGGCGTATTTCCGCCAGCTTCGCGAACAAGGCATGCCTCTTTCCGAAGCGGTGCGGCGCGGAGCCGAACGGCGGCTGCGCCCCGTCCTGATGACTGCCAGTATCGCCGCCTTTGGGCTTGTGCCGCTGCTGTTCGCAACCGGGCCGGGATCGGAAATTCAGAAGCCGCTCGCAATCGTCGTCATCGGTGGCCTCGTGACTGCGACGCTGCTGACGCTCATCCT
The DNA here is from genome assembly GCF_003355455.1 of Erythrobacter aureus. Classification (NCBI taxonomy): domain Bacteria; kingdom Pseudomonadati; phylum Pseudomonadota; class Alphaproteobacteria; order Sphingomonadales; family Erythrobacteraceae; genus Erythrobacter; species Erythrobacter aureus. The sequence goes on along the minus strand of NZ_CP031357.1, from coordinate 738,331 downwards.
CCTGCCGATCCTTTACGAGCGGTTTGGAGAAACCGCAGCCGAACGCGAGGCGAGCGATGCTTTGCGGTTGGAGGAGGACTAGAATGCGCCCGATCACGACCATGGCGGCCACATTCCTGTTGGTCTCGCCCCTCGCGGCCGAAACTGGTTTGCCCGACGAAGCGACGGTACAGCAGGTGCTCGACGATCATCCCTCGGTCGTCGCCGCTCGCGCCCGCCTCGAAGCGGCACGCTCTCGGGCCGCAGGTCTGCGCAGGGGGCCACATGAAGTCACCCTGTCGGGCAGCTACACCCGCCGTAGCGTCGATATCGGCGGCGAGTTCGATGAATACGATGCTCAAGTGACGCGCGCATTTCGATTGCCGGGAAAGGCACGGCTCGATCGCCAAATCGGCCAACATGGCATCGCGGCCGCCAGCAACCTCGCGGAGGATGCTCGCCACCAGGCCGCGCTGCTTCTTTCCGAACAATGGTTCGATTGGCTGTCCGCATCCGCGCGGGCGAAAGTCGATCGCACGGCAGTGGCGAATTACGAGAAGTCGCTTGCCGCCATAACCCGGCGGATGCACTTGCGCGATGCGGCTCGACTGGATGTCGATCTGGCGCGCGCCGCGCTCGCAGAGGCTCGGGTGGCACTGGACCGCTCGGAGGGCGGCACAGCTTTGGCACGTGCTCGCCTGGAGGCGCATTTTCCGGGCCTTCCGCTTCCGATCGAAGCGCCCGATCTGCCTTCTCCCGAAATCTCGGATACGCGCCTCTCCCAGTTGCGCGATCTGGTCGTCCTTAACAGCCACGAGATCGGTGCTGCCCGGGCCGAGGCAAAACGGAGGGCCTCTATCGCCGATCGCATGGACAAGGATCGGCTCGCCGACCCTTCGGTCGGTGTGAGAGTGTTTTCCGAATCCGGCGGCGCGGAAACCGGCGCCGGGCTTGTTTTCTCCATTCCGCTCGGCGGAGGTCATCGCAGGGCACTGGCAGGCGAGGCGGCGGCCCTTGCCTCAGCCGCGCGAGCGCAAGAAGGTCTGGCACGTTACAATGTCGAAGAAACCGCCGATGCAGACCTTGTCGAGGCGCGGTATCGGACAGCGGCTTGGCGGCGTTCACGCGAAGCAGTCGAAGCGCAGATTGCCGCGTTACGCAAACTGCGGAAGGGCTATGAACTCGGCGAAATCGATCTGACCGACCTGCTGCTGGGCGAACGGATGGTCCACCATGCATTCCTAAGCGAAACCGAAGCAAGGGGCGAAGCGATGCGTGCGATCACCAAGCTGCGCATCGACAGCCACGAATTATAGCTTGCTGACTGAAGAGGAGCGGTAAGTTCCCCTGCGCCTCATTCCGCAAGCGGTTCGAGAGCTGTCCACCGCATCACGTGCGGGAAATCGGCTTTCAATCGGAGACACCTGAAGTCGCACACCAGACCACCGCAAGGAGCAACGCATGCTCGACCCTGCACGCTATCGCCAGCGCAACCTGGCCGAGTGCTTCGTCAACAAGCTCAAACACTTCCGCCGTCGGCCCGTTGCGCACAAGATCGAAGGCATAAGCCCGCGTGAATTGGCCTTGGCCTCGCTTCTCGCATCCGAAGACGGGGCTCTTTCGTGCTGCCGTTACCGGCGTGCCGAGCGAAATCTATCGCGCGCCCTCATTTCCACAAGCAGAGTGAGAGCCTCATGATCGATCTCTTTCACGAATTGAGTCCTAAGATCTTCGGCACACTTCCTGACTGCGGGTTTACCGGCGAAGCCGGAGCCGTCCTTGCACCGTTCGATAGAGAATTTGGTCATCCGGTCGAGCAAGGCTTCCCGGTTTTCGGACGTCGACAATTCATTCTTCGTCAGCGCGAATTCGACGACCTCCCCGGCATGGGCGACTTGCCCGGCATGGGCGACTTGCGGTGCCGAAGACAGTACCGAGAAGAGGACAAGATGTCTCTTGGAAAACCGCATGCTAACCTCCGCTGTTGCTGCGATGCAGTATGAACCAAGCATCCGGGCATGCCATCGCAAAGACATCAAGGTATCATTGCAATCGTCGCAACGGGGTAAGCCTCTGATATTTTTTATCTTATGAGCGCAGCGCCGCCACTAGGCGAGAAATCGTCATTTGTGCAGTGCAGCAATTCAGTCCATAGTAGCGCGAGGTTTCGAGGAATTTACAATTCGCAGACTCCCTCCAACCGGTTCTCTGGAAGCCTTTCTCACGGCGGCGCGCTTCGGTTCGCTGCGCAAGGCTTCGGACGAGCTGAATTTATCCGTTTCGGCCCTCAGCCGGCGCGTTCAAAAGCTGGAACGGCACGTTGGCACCGCCCTCTTCACCCGCACGGGGAATGAATATCGGCTCAACCAGGAGGGTAAGCGCCTGGTGGCCGAGATCGAACAGCCCTTCGATCAAATGATGTCGGTATTCGAGCGGCACGAGGGACCACGAAAAATGGAGCTGGTCGTCGGCGTTCCGACATCCTTCGCCACGGCATGGCTGATACCGCGTCTCGACTTTTTCCGGAAAGCCAACACCGACATAGAACTCCGGCTGGATACGTCCGGTTCTCCGGTAGAAAAGCTCGGAGACAGCCTCGATATGATCATATTCTTTGCCGAAGAGGGCGCGGAGAAAGTGTCGTTCCAGCCCTTGCGCCCACAGGGTGCGTTCATCGTTGCTCAGGAAGGCACGGTGAACCCTCTGGATGGGCTGAGACAGACGCTGAAAAGGACACCGCTGCTGGTGCATCGCCAACTGCCGCGCATACTGGATAGCTGGATGGCTGCTGTCGGGTTGCCTGCGGACTTCGATCTCACCATCGACAGGTTCGATGACGGGCCACTGCTTGTCGCAGCCGCCCAAAGCGGCCTTGGACTGGCGCTCGTGCTCGAGGATATGATCAACTTCTATGGAAACGCGTCGGGACTGGTCAGGCCGTTTGGCGAGTACGTCCGCACACCCTTCAGCTATGCGATCGCAGCAAAGCCCGTGTCGGGCAATTCGCGCGCGGTCCAACGCTTCGGCGCGTGGATCGCCGAAGAAACGCGCAAGGACGGTGGGACGACACTGCCCGAAAAATTGCTGGAGACGCCGTGACGCCTCCAGCGGAAAGGCTTGGGAGAGGTGTCAGAAGGGCTTCCCCCTGACGCCTCGATAGTTCGTCGAATAGGGCGAGGAATTCCATCGCAGTGATGGAAAGGTCGCCTTGCACAAAATGCAACGCCCTGTGCCTCTTCTCGGCCTGTCTCGGCGTGTACAAGCGTATTTTCGCCCGACGGCGTTAATGGGCGCTTAGATTCGTGCCTATGCGGTATACGGGCGGCCTCTAATCATCACTGGCCAATACGCGTTTCGACGGCGGTTTCCTGCGGACAATCCAGGAAAAATCGCGTTTGGTGAAAGATTTGAAGAGCAGGTAAAATCCGGTTCCCGAGAGAAACAGCGTTCCAAACGCCACTATTATGATCAGGGGATGATTGAAACTGGAGCGATCCAGGTAATCCATATTGTGGAGCATCCAGAAGAAATCCCACAAACGCCAGGTATCCCCGCGCATCGTCAGAAGCTCACCCGAGGCCGCCGAGAAATATGCGGAGGAATTTTCGGCATCCGCGAAATCGACACGCCACACGGCCCCCTCATAGTCCCGTGCCTCAAGGTTCGGGCGATCCATCCGTGTAATAGACTTGATCCGCGCAGGAGCGATCTCCTCGGCGCGCGCGCGAACGAAAGCCGGATCGACCGTTATCGCATTGCCCGTGCGAGCATCGAAAAGGCGGATTCCATCATCGTAGGAGACTTCGTAGATCGGTCTGTCGCCAATGCTACGGACCGCGAACCCCGTAACCTGCTCATCAGCGATTTCTGCCGGATCGACAAAATCACCGGCGGGGATTTGATTTGGAGAGACATCAGGACGCGCTTTCATCGCCTCCATGTCGATGGTTGCCATCATGGCTCCGCTGACAGCCCACAGAATGAACTGAATTCCGAGAATCAGGCCGACCCATTTGTGGACCCGGCGAAAAAACAGGGGCGAGAATCGGATTTTCTTCATCAGCGCTTCTTCTTTTTCCGACGTTTCGGGAAGGCCCAGACCAGCAGCCACGCGCCGGTAAGCGCCATCAGAACCGCGAGCCAGGTGCTGATCCGAAGGAGCGGATTGTTGATGTCGCTGCGTTCGTCATAGTCCATGATGTGCAGCATCCAGGCAAAGTCGAAGATCCGCCAAAGCGAATGCCGACGTGAAATGAGTGCGCCGGATTCCGGCGAGATATAGAAGGTGGGACTGTCCCAGCGGTCGAATACCACCTGCCAGTAGGGTGGCTTGCGGCCCTGCATTTCCATCGGGGCGCTGGTAAGAAGCTCGACCGAACGGATGGGTTCGTCGAACGCATAGATTTCGCGAGCGACCGCGGCAGCCTCGTCGCGGGTGACGGGACGAAGCACTTCCCCCGTCCCCGCATCCACCAGCTTCATCCCTGACGGCCCGGAGATTTCCCACACCGTCCGGCCTAACAGAGACGAACTCCGCATTTCCGTAGCCCCCGGATAGCGACGCAGCGCATCCTCGGGTGAAACCATCCGTTCTACATCCAACACCTGTGCGGGTGCCGACTTGATCAAATGATCGCCGTGGATCCGGTCTATATGGATGACGACCATGTAAAACCCGGTCGCCGTCCAAAATACCACCTGCAACCCGATGATCAGTGCCAGCCATTTGTGGAAACGCCGAACGAAGAGTGGCCATCTGATTTTCATGGTGGGTCCGATCAGAAGCCGGTCTGGAAACCGACATAGAAGCGGCGGCCCATGAGATCATAGGTCATGGTATCGGTATTGGCGTCGGTAAAGCTCTGGATATAGGGAGCATCACGATCGAAGAGATTGTCGACCCCCAGGCGGAAGCTGGTCCGGTCATTCACGTCGAAACGCACCTGCAGATTGTGATAGAATACGTCCGGCGTCGAATAGCCGATATCGCCGGGGCTGGCGTTAAAATCGGTGGCAGAACCGATCCATTGAGTGGACCAGGTTGCGCCGATCGGGCCGTTTTCGATGGTGAGAGTGCCATAGCCACGCCACTCTGGATAACCGCCATTACCCCCACCGATAAAGCCATCGAACTGGATAGGAGCACCGCCTTCGAAGGGGTAGACCGTATATTCGTTCAGCCAGGTAACGTTCAAATTAAGGGATACGTCGAACGAGCCGATTGATCGATTATACAACATGCCGACGTCGAGCCCGCTCATCTTCTCCAGGCCGGTATTGATAGGCTGAGCGGACAGCTCCGTGACTTCGCCGGTCAGCGTGCTTCGCTTGAAATCATCGCAAAACTCGCTGCTCAGATTGGGGCTGGCGTAGCAGACTGCCAGCTTGGTCGAACCGGGAATGGCGCGGATTGCGTCCTCGATATCGATCTCGAACCAGTCGACCGTCAGAGAAAGGCCCGGGATCTGATTTCTCGGCTGCACGACCGCACCTATGGTCCAGGTCGTTGAGCTTTCAGGCTGGAGATCCGGGTTGCCCCCGACCGTGGTCAGAATGGTATTGCCGAGCTGGACATATCCCGCCGGCACGCCGGTGGCCTGACAATTCGCGATAAGCGTCGCATTGCCGCTGGTGCTGTAATTGCTGCATGGATCGGTGGTCGTCAGATTGCCTTCGGAAACGCCTCCGAACAATTCCGGCACATTGGGGATTCGAAAGCCTGTCCCGTAGGTGGTACGAAAACGCAAACCATCGAACACCTCCCAATCGGCACCCAGCTTGTAGTTCCAGTCCGTACCGAAGAGATCGTAATCGGATACCCGCAGCGCGCCATTGACGGTCAGGGCCTCCGCAAATGCAGCGCCTGAGAAGACCGGAACCGACAATTCCAGATAGGCTTCCTTGGCCTTGCTTTTCCCGGAGATCGGGTCCTGTTGATTGGTGTTCGCGATACCGGCGACGGTCAGGGGATCGGGATCCCGCCAGCCCTTTTCTTCACGATAAGCTATACCGGTCGCAAACGATACCGCCCCGGCAGGAAGCGTGAAGAGGTCCCCGGTGAGATCCAGAGTCGCGCTGACGAGTTCGTTTCCGCCCCTGTCTCGCGACGTGAACAAAATGTAGTCGAGAACTTCCGGGGTAAGGTCCCCGAAACCCAAGAAGTCGGCGCAAGGGATACCGTTAGAGCCGCAGGTCGCGGGATCGATTGCATTCCCCACCCGCTCGAGATTGGCGACATTGGTCGAACCGTCGATGGCGGTGTTCTTTCCCCAGCTTACGGCAGCTTCCCAGTGCCAGGCGTTGGACAGATCGCCCCGTAGCCCGCCGGTTGCCTGCCAGGTCTCGGAATCCTGGAAAAACTGACGGGGACCGGCTTCCGCCAGACGGCGCCGGATGACGACCAGATCCTCGCCCGTAGGGTTGCTGGGGAAGCTGGCCGGGATGGCCAGATTGCGCAGAGTACCCGGCGTCGCGATCTGGTTGCTTTTGCGTTTGGTATAGAGGAATTCGCCAAAGGCCTCGGCTGCGTCACCCAGTTCGACATCGCCGAACACACCGATACTCCACCGCTCGATTGGACTGACCGCATTCAGCGTAAGGGCGGAATTGTAATTGTGCTTGGCCGGATCGTAGGGTTCATAGAAGTCCCCGTCGCCACCCAAAACCTGATTGAAGTTGATCTGCTGGCCATTGGGAAGCACGGCCCGCCCACCGATGGTGGAGGAACTGTTCACGCAGGAAAGAGAGCCCGGCGTTGTTTCGGCAAGCGAACACGGTGCCCGGCTGAACATGCTGACCGGATCGGTGTTCTGATAATTGGCCGCGACCATGATTCCCGCAGTGTCCGTACGCCAGCCCGCCAGAACATCAATGGAAGCATCTGCGCCGTCGCCCTGTTCGGTGATGCCGTAACGCCCGCCGACTCTGATACCCTCGAAATCCGTACGGGTAATCATGTTCACGACGCCCGCCATTGCGTCCGCACCATAGACTGCGGAGGCGCCATCCTTGAGCACCTCGGTGCGAGCCAGCATGTTGACCGGTATCATGTTGAGGTCGGGCGAGGAATTGGCACCCGTCCCGCCAGCGACCAGGCGTCGACCATTGAGCAACACCAGCGTGCGCTTGATGCCCAAACCACGCAGGTTGACCTGAGCGGTGCCGTAGCCATTGCCGGTCCAGTAGGCCGAGGTCTGATTGCCGGCGAAGCCCGCATTGGCGGGAAGCCGCTGCAGAAGCGTCTCGACATTCACGATGCCGGTGTTTTCCATTTCTTCCACGCCAACGACGGTCGTCGGCCCAACACCTTCGATATCCGCACGGCGAATTCTCGATCCGGTTACGAGAATAGCATTGGATGCAGCGGGCTCGGCGGATATGTCCGCGCCGCTCGCTTCGGTCGCGGCTTCGTCCGCAGCATCCTGCGCTGCGACCGGGCTCGAGATCGCCACCGCGAGCACACTGGTTCCGATTAAAATGCTCTTGCAACGCATCGAACTTACCCTCCCAAAATGAATTTCCAGGAGAGTGAACACACTGCCGATCTCAGTCAATGACTTTTTGTATATACATCAAAAACATCATAAAGCACTGATTTTTTTAGAATTTTTTCCTATATAGGTCCAAAATCCTTGCTCTTGTTGGAAATTAATTATCGACTTTACGAAACATTATTTCCGAGCGGAGCCGAATCGGGCGTCAAGGCTGTAAGACTCGCCGACGAAGAGTTGGCGCACTGCGGTTATGTGCTCTTTGCCTCGCCAAGTTCTACGCGCTAGGACCAGACACGGTGCGCCCGGAGTGATCTTCAGGCTGCAGGCCTCTCGCTCGGTCGCACCCGTTGCCGAGATATTGGTTTCGGCTTCGGTCCAGGGGACGTGTTGGAGAAGCCAGCTTCCCGGAGATTCCGGATCGAATGCCGCGTCCTCGATTTCAGGAACCGCCGTCAGACTCACCACCCTGCTCTCATAAGCGAAAGGGTACCCATCAGCCATATGAACACCGATCGTCAGCAAGGAAGGACCCGAAATTGGCGCTATGCCAAATTGGTGCACCGGCCCTAGGTCGAGCGCCTCTGCCTGGGCCGCCTCGCGATGGATAAGCCGGAAACGGTACTCCTGGTCGCGCCCGCGCACTTCCTCTGCAAGATCGGGAATGTCCAGAACCATTGCATGGGCCTGAGGCCGGGCCACAAAACTACCGGCCTTGCGGCGCCGTTCGACCAGACCCGTCGCAGCAAGAGCGGATATCGCCTTGTTTACCGTCATGCGGGAGCACCCATATTGCTCCATCAGCTTGGCTTCGATCGGCAACCGGTCGCCCGGAGCCAGATCACCGCTCATTATGCGGTTCTCGATGTCGGAGCGGATCCGCTCGTGAAGGGAGGTCATACGAGTAATCTCCACAAATCGTTCGGGGGTTCTCGCTTAATCGTCCCGCGTCCGCAATGATGGCCATTCTGCATCTCGGCGGCGCCCCCGCAACCCGCGCGGCAAACGCGAAGCCAAGCATCCATAGACCTTGGATTTGAACCGGTTGAGCATGAAGGAACTGGGGACAGCACCCCGGACCGCAAACCAATCATCGCTGCCCCCCTCCGGCACTCGCCCACTAGCCACCCCCAAGCGCTGCCTCATGGCGAAGTACCTCGGCGTACCCGCCCTTCGATAGAGCTTCCTCGACAAAATTATGTATATACATCAGGCTGGAGCATGTAAACGGTGGCGGCCAGGGCGATAAGCGGGCAAGCTTGCGAAAGGCTATCGGACCACCCGGCATTTACAGCCTTGACGCAGAGCATGGCTCTATGTAGTTATCATGCTAACTAAAGGAGCCTCAGAATGGCGCAACTGAATATCATCGCGCGGATTACGCCGCATCCCGAATATTTCGACGCTGCGCGCAAAGCTGTGTGCGGCATAATCGAGCAAACGCGCGCGGAGCCGGGCTGTATCGAATTCCGGTTGAGCGAGAATGTCGAAACCGGGACCCTGCATCTCTATGAGGAATGGGAGGATGAAGCGGCTCTGAAAGCCCATCACGAGCAGCCATATACCGTTGCGGTTTTCAAGGCATATGAACGCTGGCTCGCCGAGGAGCCGGAGATACTTCGGCTCCACCCGGTGGCCTAGTACGATGTTTTTTCTCAAGGACTTGCCCAGTCGGCAGATGGTCGAAGGCTATTCCGACCGGTTCGAGGGCGTCGATGTCGGCAACGTCATGGACGCGCTCGATCTGATGCGTAGGGCAAGTCTCCTGATCCGCGATCTGGAAGCGTATTTCGCGGACCATGGCTTCTCGCAATTGCGCTTTCTCACTCTGGTCGTCATCGATCGTGAACCGGATCGTTCATCGCTGATGGCGGGGGAGGTCGCCGATCGGCTGGATGTGTCGAAACCCGTCGTAACGAGAGTGCTGCGCAGCCTGGAATCCGCGAAGCTCATCAGCATCGCGTCCAGTTCTGATGATGCCCGATCGCGCGAGATTTCCCTTACCGCGGCAGGCCAGGCGAAACTTGCCGAGATCATGCCGGGCTATTTCTCGATCCTGAACCGAGCCATGTCTTCGGCAAAGGCCGGTTCGTGAAAACCGTCCTCCTCCATCTTCTGCTGGTTTGGCTGATCGTATGGCCGCTCGTGACGTGCTTGCTGATCCTGCTTTCCGGCTTGGCCCACCCCCTGCCACTGGGCGTGCAGACGTTGATTTTGACCGGAATTCTGGTTCCGCTGACCAACCTCGTTCTCGGCCCGAAAATGCGCCGACTCGCAAGCCACCTTACGCGCGAAAATCCGTAATGGGGCCAGTCCGGAGTGGGCCGTATACACCGCTTGCAACGAAGCAAGTCGGCGGGCAGGATTTACCCCGCACAAAGCGCCTGGCTCCGTTCCGTCGCCACGCGGCGAAATCGAAGCTCTCGCGAAGCTCGGCCCGTCAGCCCACCACGCCCGCACTCGCCAACACCGCCAAGGTCAGCACGTCCGGCGCGATCGCCGTCATCGGGGCGATCTGGACGGGTTTTTCCATGCCGATCATCATCGGACCAACAGTGGTTTCTCCCGCCAGCTCACGCAGCAGCTTTGCGGACAGGTTGGCCGATTGCAGGCCAGGCATCACCAGCACATTGGCCGGTCCGGACAGGCGGCTGAAGGGGTAGAGCTTCATCACGGTCGGATTGAGCGCGACGTCAGGCGCCATTTCGCCTTCATATTCGAAGCCCGGTTCCTCGGCGTCGAGAATCGCCACCGCATCGCGGATATTGTCGAGCCACTGCCCGCTGGGGTTGCCGAAGGTCGAGAAGGACAGGAAGGCAACGCGTGGTTCGTGGCCCATGCGGCGCGCCACGGCAGCGGTTTCCTTGGCGATATGCGCGAGCTGTTCGGCGGTGGGGCGTTCATTGATCGTGGTATCGGCCAGGAACACGGTGGTGTTCTTGCCGATCATCATATGGACGCCGAAGGGTACTGCACCGGGAGCCGGATCGAGCACTCTCCCGACCTCGCGTGCGGTCTGGCTGAAGGTACGGGTCAGACCCGAGATCATGCCATCGCCATGTCCCAGCGCGACGAGCAGCGCGGCGAAAACGTTACGCTCCTGATTGACCATGCGGGCCACATCGCGTTCGGTATAGCCGCGCCGCTGCAGCCGCTTGTAAAGGAAATCGACCATGGCCGGGACCTTGTCCGACAGGGCGGAGTTTTCGACGATCCAGTCGTCGGGATCGTCGACGGCAAGTTCGACCAGCTTCTCGCGCACCTTTTCCGTCCGACCGACGAGAATCGGTTCTCCATAGCCGAAGTCGCGGAACTGGACTGCGGCGCGCAGCACCACATCCTCTTCCGCTTCGGCGAAGACCATCCGCTTGGGATTGGCCTTAGCCTGTTCGTAGATATTGGTCAGGGCAGCGGTCGTCGGATTGAGACGCGCCTTCAATTGGTGGCGGTATTCCTCGAAATCCTCGATCGGTGCCTGCGCGACTCCCGTTTCCATAGCCGCTTTCGCCACCGCGCTGGATACGACTTCCATCAGGCGCGGGTCGAACGGGGCCGGGATGATGTACTCCTCGCCGAATTGATGCGTGACTCCGTAAGCGGCAGCCACTTCCTCGGGCACGCGCTCGCGCGCCAGTTCGGCGATGGCACGCGCCGCCGCCACTTTCATCTCCTCATTGATCGCGGTCGCCTGCACATCGAGCGCGCCGCGAAAAATGAAAGGGAAGCCCAGCACATTGTTGACTTGGTTGGGATAGTCGCTGCGGCCGGTGGCGATGATCGCATCGGGCCGGACCGCCTTGGCATCTTCAGGCATGATCTCGGGCACCGGGTTGGCCATGGCGAAGATGATCGGCCTGTCGGCCATATGCTCGACCCATTCGGGCTTGAGCGCACCTGCCGCCGACAGGCCAAGGAAGATATCGGCCCCCTTGAGCGCTTCTTCAAGATTGGTGGCCGTGGTTTCGACTGCATGCGCGCTCTTCCACTGGTCGACGTCCGCGCGGCCTGGTGTGATCGGACCCGACCGGTCGCATACGATTACGTTCTCGTGCGGCACGCCGATCGCCTTGATCAGTGCGGTACAGGCCAGCGCGCTAGCACCCGCCCCGTTCACCACCATCCTGCAGTCCTTGAGCTCGCGTCCAGTCAGATGGCAGGCATTGATAAGGCCCGCCGCAGCGATGATCGCGGTGCCGTGCTGATCGTCATGCATGACCGGAATGTTCATCCGCTCGCGCAGCGCCTGTTCGATGATGAAGCATTCGGGCGCGGCGATGTCTTCCAGATTGATGCCACCGAAGGTCGGCTCCATCAGCGCGACGGCTTCGATAAACTTTTCCGGGTCCTCGGTATCGAGTTCGATGTCGATTGAATCGACATCGGCGAAGCGCTTGAACAGCACTGCCTTGCCTTCCATCACCGGCTTCGAGGCCAGCGCGCCGAGATTGCCCAGGCCAAGGATGGCGGTGCCATTGGAAATGACCGCGACGAGGTTCGACCGCGCGGTGTAACGGGCCGCATCCTTGGGGTTTGCCGCAATCGCTTCCACCGGGGCGGCCACGCCGGGCGAATAGGCCAGGCTGAGATCGCGCTGGCTCGCCATGGGCTTGCTGGCGATGATCTCGATCTTACCGGGACGAATCGTCTCGTGGTAGAACAGCGCTTCGCGGGTGGTGAATGCGGATTTCTCGTCGGCCATCGGCGTCCCCTTGTCTTGCGTTGCTGCCCCTAACCGTTCGGGCGGCGAAGTCATAGGGGAAAGGAGTGGTAGCCCGACTCCCGAATCACCGCCATGCTCGCTAGGCCCCTCCCATGCCCGGCAAGCCCACTCCGATGATGCAGCAATATCTGGCGCTCAAGCGCGAGGCAGGCGATGCACTGCTGTTCTACCGCATGGGCGATTTCTTCGAGCTGTTCTTCGAGGATGCCAAGGTGGCCGCGGGCGTGCTCGACATCGCGCTGACCACGCGGGGCGAGCACGATGGCGAACCGGTCCCGATGTGCGGTGTCCCGGTCCATTCGGCCGAAGGCTATCTCGCCCGGCTGATCAAGGGCGGCTGCCGGGTCGCGATCGCCGAACAGACGGAGACGCCCGAGCAGGCAAAGGAACGCGCCAAACGCGAAGGCACGCCGGTATCCAAGGCGCTGGTCGCGCGCGATATCGTGCGCTTCGTTACTGCCGGCACGCTGACCGAGGAAGCGCTGCTCGAACCGCGCCGCGCCAACCTGCTGGTAGCAGTGGCACCGGTGCGCGACGGCGTCGGACTGGCGGCGTGCGACATCTCGACCGGGCGAATGGAGCTCGAGGAATGCGATCCGCAGGCGCTCGATGCGGCGCTCGCGCGTCTGGGAGCAAGCGAGGTTGTTGCCCCCGAGGACTGGGACGCCGCCCCGCCCGAAGTGATCGCACGGCCACGCGCGGATTTCCGTAGCGAGGATGGCGAAACACGCCTCAAGAACATTCACGGGATCGCAACACTCGACGGGCTGGGCACCTTCACCCGGCCGATGCTCGCGGCGGTGGCCGGGCTGATTGCCTATCTCGATCATGCCGGGCGCGGCACGCTGCCTTTCCTACTGCCGCCGGTGGCGCGCGGATCGGGCGCGCATCTGGCGATGGATGCGGCGACACGCACCAGCCTCGAAATACTCGAGGCGCAAAGCGGCGGGCGGACAGGCAGCTTGATCGCCTGCGTTGATCGATGCTCCACCGGGGCCGGCGCGCGCCAATTGGCCGAGGACCTTGCCGCCCCGCTCGCCGAGCGCGGCGCGATCGAAGAACGTCTCGCCAGCGTGCAGCACTTTCACGCCGACCCGCTGCTGCGAGCGGATCTGCGAGCCGTCCTGCGACAGGCGCCCGACATCGGCCGTGCACTCGGCAGGCTGGTGGCTGGGCGGGGCAGCCCGCGCGATCTCGGGCAGATCCGCGACGGTCTGGCCGAAGCGCGGCGCGTGCGGGACATGCTGGCGGCCAGCAGCGACCGGCCTGCACTGCTTGCGCGGATGAGCGATGCTTTGGGCGGTCATGCCGCGCTGGTCGATCATCTGGCGCGCGCGCTGGTCCCCTCTCCGCCGACCGAGCGCAGCCAGGGCGGTTTCATCGCCAGCGGCTACGACCATTCGCTCGATGCCTTGCGCGAAACCAGCGGCAATGCGCGCAAGGCGATCGCCGCGCTGGAAGCAAAATATCGCGAGGAGACCAAGACCCCCTCTCTCAAGATCAAGCACAACAAGGTGCTCGGCTATTTCATCGAAGTACCGGCCAAGCACGGCGACAAGCTGATGGCGGCGGATAGCGGCTTTACCCACCGCCAGACCATGGCGGGCGCGGTGCGGTTCAACTCGGTCGGCCTGCATGAAGAAGCCTCGCGGATCGCGGAGGCCGGGGCGCATGCGCTGGCGGCCGAAGAGACGCATTTCGACCGCCTTGTCGGCGAAGTGATAGACGCACGCGAGGCTATCGCCGCAACGGCCGCTGCGCTGGCGCGGATCGACGTATCCGCAGCGCTCGCCGAACGCGCAGCCGAAGGCGACTGGACTCGACCCGAAATCCTCGACGAGCCTTGCCTTGAGGTCAGCGGCGGACGGCACCCGGTGGTCGAACAGGCGCTGGCCAAAACCGGCGAACGCTTCGTCGCCAACGACTGCACGCTCGGGCCGGACGACCGGCTATGGCTGATCGGCGGCCCGAACATGGGCGGCAAATCGACCTTTCTGCGGCAGAACGCATTGATCATGCTGCTCGCCCAGGCGGGAAGCTTCGTGCCCGCGACCAAAGCGCGGATCGGGCTAGCCGATCGCCTGTTCAGCCGGGTGGGCGCGAGCGACAACCTTGCGCGCGGCCGCTCGACCTTCATGGTGGAGATGGTCGAAACCGCAGCGATCCTTTCGCAGGCGACAGAGCGTAGCTTCGTCATTCTCGACGAAGTCGGGCGCGGCACCTCGACCTATGACGGGATGGCGCTGGCCTGGGCGGTGGTCGAGGCGGTGCACGAGCAACTGCGGTGCCGCTGCCTGTTCGCGACGCACTATCACGAACTCAGCCGCCTCGCCGACACCTGCGATGCGCTGAGCCTGCACCATGTCCGTGCGCGCGAATGGAAGGGCGATCTGGTGCTTCTGCACGAACTGGCCAGGGGCGCGGCGGACCGCAGCTACGGCCTGTCGGTCGCGAAGCTGGCGGGCGTACCCGCGCCGGTTATCAAACGCGCCAAGGCGGTGCTCGACAAGCTCGAGAAAGGCCGCGAGGCTACCGGCGGGCTCGCGGCGGGCCTTGGCGAACTGCCGCTCTTCGCGGTCACTGCGCAGATGGAGGAGGCCGAGGAGGATCCGCTACATGCGGCGGTGGAGGCAATCGATGTCGATTCACTTTCGCCGCGAGAGGCGCTCGAAACGCTGTATGCCTTGAAGGCGCAAGCCGCAGCAACAGACGCTTAACCCCCATCCGCTACGATCTGCGGCCATGGATCAGGAATTTCCTCCCGGACTGGTCAAGAAGCTGGCCTTGGTTGGCGCGTTTCTGGTGGCCGTGGCGCTGCTGATTGGCGGGGAAGACGATCCCGGCGTGATCGGCCAACTGGGCGACGCGCCGCCCATTGAGGGCCGGGCTGCGGGGGCGCAGCCCGCAAGCGGGGATGAATGGCCCGGGCCTGGAACCCGGCAAGTGCAACGCAACGACCAGGCGCTGTCCACCTGGTATGCCGAAAATGACACCACCGGTCCGGCCAACCCCCAGCCATTCGAGCCAGAAACGATCGACCACAGCCATTTGACCGGCGACGCCATGCCCATGGTGGGACCACCTAACGGACGAGCCCCCAGGGCCGCACCGGATGAAGAACCTGTCATTGCGGAAGAGGTGCGATAGATGACGCCGGAACCGGCGCGGCCTTTCGCCCATTGACACGTCATGGCGCAGGACGATCCCCCGGATAGCCCCGATAAATCGACGCAATGGGCGGAATTTCGCACCGACCTTGCCGAAGATCGCAACATCATGGCGATGGAGCGCACCTTTGCAGGCTGGATGCGGACGGCCTTTGCGGCCATCGGTATTGGCCTAGGTTTTCGCGCTGTTTTTGGAGATTTCGAGCCGCCTTGGCTAGCCAGAGCCATCGCCACGGTTTTCATCGTGGGCGGCGGCTGGCTGGCCATCACCGCCGAGCGACGCGCCTGCAAAACGCTCGCCCGGCTCGATCCGCATGAATTCGAAGCAATCTCGACTCCGAATTTCAAACTTATGGCCTACGCCGTTGCCACCGGCTCGGCGGTTCTAACCGCCGGCCTTTGGATCCTGAACGACGGCTCGATCGAATAATCAGCCACCGTCGCCGCGCAACCCGTCGGGTTTGCGCGCCTTGCCGTATTTGTCGACATTGTCGTCGTGGTTCGGCTCGCCGGTATAGGCATCCATGTCGATCCGGCCCGAGCTTTCCATGTCGCGCATGTGATCGACCGTATCCTGCGTGGAATCGCCCATCAGGCCCGACGATCTGTCGCTCTTGATGCTCTCGGTCGGCGAGCCTGTCTCGGACGTCACCTCCCGCGCCTGCTCGGCGACTTCCTGCGCCTGGCTACGGTGATCGTCCTGCTCATCATTATGCGTTTCCGGGGCAAGGCCGGACTGGCGCATTTCCTGGCTCTCGGGCTTGGTGGTACTCATTGAATATCTCCTTTGGAGGAGAAACGGGGAGCGGGGCCTGGAGTTCCGTTATTTGTTGGATGCGGGCCGGTCGCTCGTCCGGCACTTCGGTGCCAGCCGTCGCCCCATCCGGAGCTTTTTATGAGTGCGGTCGTGACGTCCGTCCCGACCTTGCTGTTCCAGCCCGCTCCCCCTCCCGGCCACCCACAGCATCATCCTGATTGGGTGGTCGGGAGGGGGAGCGGGATGGAACAGCCGAGCCGTCAGGCGAGCAAACTAACGCGTCGGGACCGGCACTTCGCCCGAATAGTCGTAGAAACCGCGGCCGGTCTTGCGACCGAGCCAGCCTGCTTCGACATATTTCACCAGCAGCGGCGCGGGCCGGTATTTGCTGTCGCCCGTGGTGTTGTAGAGCACCATGACAATGTCGAGGCAGGTGTCGAGCCCGACGAAATCGGCAAGCTGCAATGGCCCCATCGGATGATTGAGGCCGAGGCGGCAGCCCTTGTCGATATCCTCGATCCCGGCGGTCGACTGGCCGAGCACGAAGACCGCTTCGTTGATCATCGGCAGCAGGATGCGGTTGACGACGAAGCCGGGCTCGTCCTGGCTCAGCACCACTTCCTTGCCCAGCCCTTCCGCAAAGGCCACGGTCTTGTCGGTTGTCGTCTGCGCCGTGGCAAGGCCGGGGATGACCTCGATCAGTCCCATGATCGGGACCGGGTTGAAGAAGTGCAAACCGATAAAACGTGCCGGATCAGGCGAGTAGTTGGCCATGCGGGTGATTGGGATCGAGCTGGTATTGGAGGCCATGATCGCGTCGGGGGCGAGGAATTCGCCAGCTTTCTCCAAAATGGTCTTCTTGACCTCTTCCTTTTCGGTCGCTGCCTCGACGATCAGGGTGGCATCCTTCATCGGCGCATAATCGGCAACTGGCGTGATGCGCTTCAGTGTCGCTTCGGCATCGGCAATCTCGATCTTGCCCTTGCCCACCAGCTTGCCGAGCGCCTTGTCGATGCCCGCATGCGCCTTCTCGGCGACATCGAGGCTTATATCGGCCAGCAGCACATCCATGCCGTGAGCGGCCACGGTTTGCGCAATGCCGGAACCCATCTGCCCCGCACCGATAATGGCGACCGTCTTGTTCATCGAGATTTCCCTTCGCATGTGCAGCAAAGTGCGCGGTCTAACGGGCGTGCGGCGACAATACCAGCGCCTTCCCGGCAGGCATGACCGACCGGCACAGACGGCGCCCCTTTTGCGATCGTCACACCGGACCGAGGCCGGTGTGACGGAGCAGGCCTGGATGGCACAAATTCCGACTACCGGTTGGCGCCGGGGATCCACTTCACGTCGGCGCGCCCGTCGTCATTTGCCACGCGGGCAAGCACGAAGAGATAATCCGACAGACGGTTGATATAGGCGAGCGCCTGCGGGTTGGTCAGCGACTGCGAAGCCATCGCCGTCATCGCTCGTTCGGCGCGGCGGACCGCAGCCCGGGCCAAGTGGAGGCGCGCCGCGACTTCGCTCCCGCCGGGCAGGACGAAGCTGGTCAGGGGTTCGAGCCGCGCATTGGCCGCGTCGATGGCTTTTTCCAGCCATTCGACCTGCGCGGAAACAATTCGGAGAACCATCTCAGAAGGCGCGAAGTCGTCATCTTCGGCGGCCGGTGTCGCAAGGTCGGCACCAAGGTCGAACAGATCGTTCTGGATGCGGTAAAGCGGCTCGGCAAACGCGCTCTGCGCCCATGCGACCGCCGCCAGCCCTACCGCAGAATTGGCTTCGTCCACCGCGCCGATCGCTTCCATGCGCGCATCGTGCTTGGGCAGACGCGACCCGTCGACCAAGCCCGTGGTGCCATCGTCGCCGGTACGGGTGTAGATCTTGTTGAGCTTGACCACGCCGCGTTGTGGATCAGTTAGCGATGGCGAGGAGCACCGCGACCACCACGACCGCCAGAGCCTGATATTTGATGCGGGCGAACATCATCCTGTTCTGCGCCAGCTGCATATCGGTCGCGTCGGTCTGTTCCCCGCTCTCCAGATCGATCTTGGTGCTCTTCATGAAAGCGATGATCCCACGGATCAGCGAAGCCACCACGAGGACCATCATGATGACGAGAAGGATGGTGAGGAATGTTGTCATAGCCCAGCGGGTTTAGGCGTTCAGCAGCGAAATACCAGCCGGAAATCTGTGCAAGCGCAGTTGTTCTGCAAGCAACAGTCCATTCTCCCCGCCCTGTCGCCGGTCCGCCAGCCCGAGGCCAGAAGCACCCGATCCGCGGCGCTTGGCGAGCTTCTGCCCGCTCCGATCGAGCAGCAACCCATGGTGATGCCAGCGCGGCACCGGCAGGCAGAGAAGCGCCTGCAGCAGCCGGTGTATATGCGTTGCGGGAAACAGATCGGCCCCGCGCGTCACCAGCGTCACCCCGTCAGCCGCATCGTCGAGCGTCGCGGCGAGATGATAGCTCGCCGGCGCATCCTTGCGCACGATCACCACATCGCCCGCCTCGCGCGGATCGGCGATCTGCGGCCCCGCGAGCTCGTCTACCCAAACCAGCTCCCCTGCCTCTGCCAAGGCGCGATCGACATCGAGCCGCAGTGCGGCAGGTTTGGCGGGATCGAGCAGGCGCCCCTTGCAGGTGCCCGGATAGATCGCGCCCTGCGAACCCAGCCGCGGCTCCAGTGCCTCGATTTCCGCCCGAGTACAGGTGCAGGGATAGAGATAGCCGCGCCGGAGCAATTCGTTTGCGGCCCTGTCGTAAGTTGCCAGCCGGGTCGATTGCGCGGGAACCTCGTCCCATTCGAGCCCCAGCCATTCGAGATCGCGGCGAAACTCGTCGGCAAGCTCAGGGCGCGATCGCGGTCCGTCGATATCCTCGATCCGCAGCAGGAACCGGCCGCCAGCTTCGCGCGCCAGATCATGCGCGACGATCGCCGAATAGGCATGGCCGAGATGCAGCGGGCCATTGGGGCTGGGCGCGAACCGCGTAATCACCATGATCCAGCCGCCGCATCCGCGCTCCGCTTGCTGTGAAAGGCAGCGAGTCGGTGGAAAGGCTGTGGATAGCCTGTCTGTAACAGTCTTGACGCTTTACCTTGCAAATGCATTCTCGAAGCTATCGGGAGGGACGCACAGGTGTTCAAGGCCGAACTGCTGGAACGGGCCGCTAGGTTCCGAAGTACCGAGGAAGATCCGACGCGCAATCTGCAGTCGTGCCCTTCGCTCGTCCTCAATGCCGATTACACCCCCCTCTCCTATTACCCGCTGAGCCTGTGGCCCTGGCAGACCGCGATCAAGGCCATCTTCCTCGATCGGGTCGACGTGATTTCGACCTATGACCGCGAGGTGCATTCCCCCTCGCTCGATATGAAGATCCCCAGCGTGATCGCGCTGAAGCAATATGTGAAACCGAGCGAGTTTCCCGCCTTCACGCGCTTCAACGTGTTCCTGCGCGACCGCTTCAGCTGCCAGTTCTGCGGCGACATGCACAACCTCACCTTCGATCATGTCGTCCCGCGGCGCCTCGGCGGCAAGACCACATGGGAGAACATCGCCACGGCCTGCGCGCCCTGCAACATGAAGAAGGGCGGCCGCACGCCCAAGCAGGCCGGGATGCAGCTCTACACAAAACCGATCCGCCCGACGCATTGGCAATTGCAACAGCACGGTAAGCAGTTCCCGCCGAACTACTTGCACGAAACCTGGCGGGACTGGCTCTATTGGGACATCGAACTGGAGGCGTGAGGCATCAGCTTAGGGGTCATATTTTGTTAGCGACCTCTATCACCTTTACTATCAATCCTGCGAAAGCGATGCACAGCATGGCAATCGCGATTGGGTCAGAAACACTCATTGGGTCAAATCCTTATGTTTGCGAAAAACGAAATGTTTCGCTTCAGCCATTGGGTTGACCTTTGTCTCGACGGGTTTCAATCGCGCGCTGTTGTGCAGGCGCCTCCTTACAACAGCTAGGTAACCGCCGCCCGCTGGCGGAATTCGGCACACTGCCACTCTCCGGTTTCCAGCACTTCGGCGAGGTGCCTTGCGGCCTCCGCCATGTCCTCGAAGCGCAGATAGGCGGGGGCGAAGCCGAAGCGCAGGATATCGGGATCGCGGAAATCGCCGATCACGCCGCGCGCGATCAGCGCCTGGCAGATGGCGTAGGCCTCATCGTGGCGGAAGGAGAGCTGGCTGCCGCGCGCATCGGGATCGGTCGGGCTGACGAGATCGAGAACGACCCCACGTTCCGACAAGCACTGGCGAAAGAACTCGGACAGGGCCTGCGATTTCTCGTACAGCCGGTCCACGCCGATTTCTGCAACAAGATCGACACCGACTTCTAGGGCGGCGAGGCCGAGGATCGGAGGCGTGCCGCAAAGCAGTTTTTCCACGCCGGGCGCTGCCTTGTAATCGTCGCTGAAGGCAAAAGGGGCGGCATGGCCCATCCAGCCGGTCAGCGGTTGCCGCGCGGCCTTCAGGTGCCTTTCGGCGACGAAAGCATAGGCCGGCGCGCCAGGGCCGCCATTGAAATATTTGTACCCGCAGCCGACCGCGAAATCCGCTTCGCAGCCATTCAGATCCACCGGCAAGGCGCCGCCCGAATGCGACAGGTCCCACAGCACCAGCGCGCCCGCTTCATGCGCGGCGTGCGTAAGGGCAGCCATGTCGAACAGCTCGCCCGTTTTGTAGTGTGTATGGGTGAGAAGAAGGAGGGCGACATCCCCGTCGAGCGCGTCCGCCAATGCTTCGCGCGGGGCCAAGCGTCGCTCGGTAAGACCCTGCCGTTCCAGCCCTTCGATCATGTAGAGATCGGTCGGGAAGTTGCCCGGTTCGCTGAGCACGACCTTTCTCCCAGGACGCATGGCAAGCGCGGCGGAGATCAACTTGAACAGGTTTATGCTGGTGGAATCGCAGGCGATGACTTCGTCTGCCCGCGCCCCGATCAACGGTGCGATCTTGGTGCCGATCTTGCTGGAAAGATCGATCCAGCCCGCCGAGTTCCAGCTCCGGATGAGGTCCCGCCCCCACTCTTCGCGAACCACCTGCTCCAGACGCTCGGGCGTCGCTTTGGGAAGGCAGCCAAGGGAATTGCCATCGAGGTAAATCACCCCTTCCGGTACATCGAAGCGCTCCCGAAATTCCTTCAACGGATCGCCCACGTCGAGACATCTTGCGCGCTCAAGCATCGGGAAGCTCTCGCAGAATCGCGCGGGTGAGGCCGGCATCGCCGCCCGCGATCTTGAGCGGCAAGGCGATCAGTTCGTAGCGCCCCTCGGATACGCCATCGAGCACCAGCCCTTCGAGGATGCGCATATCGTGCTTCAGCACGGCCTTATGGGCGTCCATCGTCTTCGATTCCTGCGGGTCGACACTGGGCGCATCGGTCCCGACCAGCTTCACCCCCTGCAATGCGAGCCATTCGATCGTTTCGGCATCAATGGCGGTGAAGTCGCCATCCCATTCGTCATGTGGAAAGCGGGCGAAGGTGCGGAACAGCACCCGATCGGCGCTTTCGATATGCGGGAGATCGCCGACCGAGATCGCTCCACCGCTCACGTCGGTGGCATCGATCACCAGGCACTCGCCAAGATAGGGATCGAGCGCGACACTCGCGATATCGGGCGCGGTCTGCGAATAGTGGAGCGGCGCATCGCCATGCGTGCCCGAATGGGTGCTCATCGTCATCCGCCCGACATTGACCGGCGAGCCGTCCTCCATTGTCCACGTTCGTTCGAAGGCGAATTGCGTATCGCCAGGCCAGACCGGCAGGCCCCCTTGCTCGTTGGTGGGGCGCAATGTCTGGGAAATATCCCAGATGCGCCGATCGGACCGCCAGGAACTCACAGCGCGGTCCTCACGCTCAGCAATTCGGGAAAGAACGCCGCTTTCAATACGCCCGCGAGATAGGGCACACCCGGCGTTCCGCCGGTGCCCTTTTTGAAGCCGATGATCCGTTCGACCGTCTTGAGATGGCCGAAGCGCCAGCGCTGGAAGTGGTATTCGAGATCGACCAGCTTCTCGGCCAGTTCGTAGAGATCCCAATATGTCTTCGGATCACGATAGACCTCGGCCCAGGCTGCCTCGACCTCGGACGAGTGGGTCCATCGTTCGCCGACCGGGCGCTCGAGTATCTCTTGCGGAATGGCCAAACCGCGCCGCGCGAGCAGCGCGACAGCCTCGGCATAGATCGATTTTTTCGCCAGCTCTTCGCGCAGGGCTTCGGCCACTTCGGGCGTCGCCTCGTGCATGGTGATCATGTCCGGATTGCGCCCGCCAAGCAGGAATTCCATCATGCGGTACTGCGCGCTCTGGAACCCGCTCGACCCGCCGAGATGCGGGCGGATGGTCGAATAGTCGTGCGGGGTCATCGTGCTCAGCACGTCCCAGCTCTGGATCAACTGCCCCTGCGCGCGTGCCACACGAGCGAGCATCTTGAAAGACGGACGCAGCCGGTCCTGCCGGATGCATTCGCGTGCCTCGATCAGCTCGTGCAGACACAGTTTGAGCCACAGCTCGCTCGCCTGGTGGACGATGATGAACAGCATCTCGTCATGCGCATCGGACGCCGGGTGCTGCGCCGAAAGGATGCGGTCAAGATCGAGATAGCTGGAATAGGTAACATCGGATGTCATGCGCACAGCCCTAGCGCGCATTGGTCGCCGATGAAACTAGTTCCCTACCCTAACCCTCGATCACCCGTGTTTGCGGGTGATGCTTGTCTAGGTGCTTCTTCACGATCCGCAGGTTCTTGGTGTTCGAGCGATAGACCACGTCGAACGCGTCGCCGACCACCGGCACCGCGCCCACCGCGCCGTCGATCGCAATATTGCCGATCATCCGCCACAGCTTCCACCGCGGCAGACCAAGGTTCTTGGCTTCCCAAACGATGTAAGCGCCCATGACGGCCGTCACGATATCACCGACCACGGGTACAAACCCGATGATCGTGTCGAGGCCGATCGGATAATTCGTACCCGGCACCACCATGCTGCGTTCGAGCAGGTGTTCCATCGCCTCGATCCGCTTGCGGATCGAAACCGGATCGGTGCCGGTAGGCACGTCGATCCCCATGGGTCGCGGACGATTCGGGTCTTCCATATCCGCTAGATGGGGGCGCGGGAGAGCGGGAACAAGGGATGGATGTTCCACGGGTTTTCGCTGAAGGCGTCGATGTCCGCGCGTACCAGCGACCAGCGGATCGGCGCACCCAGCGGGATGTAAAGATTCGTTGCCAGAAGCGTGTTCTCCGCTTCGTGGAGATAGGAAGCCTCCTCGGTCCCGTCGCGGGCATCGAGCGCGAGCGAGACGAGGTAGTCCGCATCTTCGCTGCACTGCGCCTGCCGAATCCCGCAATTGAACTGGTTGAGGAACCAGCGCGGCGAGGCATAGCGCGCTACACGGTCGCGCAGGGCGAGATCGGCGGCCGACAGTGTTTCGACGCGCGTGGCGGACACGCCGATGGCAGCAAGGTCATCAGCCAGCCCTTCGAACAACAGGTCCGAGCCCGGACCGGGCGGCAGATGGATGGCCACCTGCGCTTCCTGCCCGCTTTGCGAACGCCACCGCGCAACCCGCTGGCTTGCCTCGCCGCGCCGCTGTTCCAGCGTAAGCGCAGCCCATCGCTCTTCGGGTGTTTCCTGCGCGCCGGACAGGGCGACGGGCACGATCCGGGTCGACGGAATCCAGCCGCCGATATTGAACGGCGCCATGAGATCGGTCCGGTCGATGGCCATGGCAAGCGCCTCGCGATTGGCGCTCGTGGCGAGAAAACCCCGAGGATTGTGGACATCGAGGCCAAGCAATCCAATGGCCGCATCCAGGCGAACATTTCCGCGCGACAGGGGGCCGGTGTTCGCCAGCGGCAAGTTCGCCAGCCGTCCCCCAAGCACGAGATCGAAATCGCCCTGCGAAAAGCCGTCGGCGGCCCGCTCCGCGTCGACAGCATGCAGCCGCACTTCGCGCACGATGTCTTCCCATCCGGGCTGTTCCGGCAATCCGCGTCGTTCCGGAGGCAGGGGCCTGAGCGCCATCACATCCCCGGCCGTAACGAGCGTCATCAGGCCAGCCCCGCCTTCGCCGAAACCGATTCCGAGTTCGGGTTGCGCCAAGAGCTGCAGAAAGTCGGGCATCGGACTGGTCAGCCGGATTTCGATGACACGACCGGTCATCGCGCGAATGTCCCGGATCTTGGCCAGATCGAAGCCGAGCGTCGTCCCATCGAGCTGACGCAGCCGACGCTGAAGGGCGTCGCGGACCACTTGCGCCGTCAGCCTTGTACCATCGCTTAGATCGAATTCGTTGATGCGGAAAATATAGCTCGCGCCGTCATCGGTCACGATCCACCGCTCGGCAACGCCGGGAACCACTTCCCCGCGCGAGTCGATCCGCACCAGACCGGGGGAAAGCGCCGCGCGCAGGTGCTGGCCCGCATGGCTCAGCCGCACACCCTCGGCCTGGAGCTCTTCGGGCTCGGCAATGAAAGCAACATCGATTATGCCATCGTCCTCGCCTGTACCGCAGGCGGCCAGACAGGCGGACAGGAAGGCGAGGAACCAAGGGCGCATGACTGCCGGTTAGCAGCCTGCGGGACCGACGTCAGCCGTACAGTTCAAAGATTACGAAGGCGTCGTTCTTCGGGAGAGAAGGCCGAAGCCACACCGACACCCGGCACGCCGGTTTGCGCTTCCCGCGTGGCTCCGACGGGTGCACGAACCACCTTGGGATCGATGTCGCTTTCGAAGGACACGCCGAAGCGCGCATCCTGTGCCCAGGCGACATTGCCTTTCACCATACCGACATTGCGCAGGTTGATCTTCAGCCGGTCTCCACGCGATACGGCGATACCGGCACCCTCGGCCATCAATCCGCCCGCGGAAAGATTGCGCACCTTGACCCGGATCGCCTCCGGCCGACCCTCGAAGGTCAGCTCGGCAAAGAGGAACAGGCTGTCGCGAGCAACATTGCGCGTCTCGACCGAAGACATGGCGTTCATCGCATCCTTGACGTATTCCGTTCAGGCCCGGCTCCGGGCGAGTCCCGGCGCCAAGCGACGTTAAGCGACAGACCTAAAAAATCCGTTATCGCGCGTTCAATCGTCGCGCGAGATCTTTTCCCTCCGTTCGTGGGCTTCCTGCGCCTCGACGGTCATCGTCGCGACCGGGCGGGCAATAAGCCGCCTGAGGCCGATCGGATCACCCGTCACCTCGCACCAGCCGTATTCGCCCTCGTCGATGCGCCGCAGCGCCGCGTCGATCTTGGAGATCAGCTTGCGCTGGCGGTCGCGCGTGCGCAGTTCGATCCCCCAATCGGTTTCCGAGGATGCGCGGTCGTTCAGATCGGGTTCGCGGATCGGACCGTCCTGCAGCGACTGCAACGTCTGCCCGGCGGCATCATGAATCGATTTTTTCCAGTCGAGCAGGAGGATACGAAAGTATTCCTGCTGCCGTTCGTTCATGTATTCTTCGTTTTCGTCGGGAACGTAGTCGTCGCCGATTGCGGCGCGCGCCTTGGCTAGTCTTTGCTTTTCGTTTGCCACAGAGGCCATTGAGGACCCTCTCATCCTGGTCGAATTGAGACATCGGACCACCGCCGTCCCGCAGGCCCGGATTTTCCCGGTGCCCCGTATGACCCGCTCGGCGCGAGCCTATAGGCAAGCGCCACCCACGGCACAAGCGTCAATCCGGTAAGCCGCGCAAATGCCCGCCGCCCGTGGCAGATATGCGTTTATTCGCTCGCGGATTAAGAAAGCGGAGCGTGTATTAACCTTTTATTGACCATACTTTGTGAACTTCTTGAACGTCCGGCGATGGATGCCGGTCCTTCAGGGGAATGACGATGCAGCTTACCGGTATCGAAGGGGGCAACGGCACGATCATCCAGGGCGAGGAAGCCGGGGCGCTGGTCGCCGAATGTCTCGCCGCATACGAATTGGGCAGTATCGACGCGCTCTACGACTTGGGCGTCGCATTTTCGACCGGAAGCCACGGCGCGGTCTGCGACCTCGTCGAAGCGCATAAATGGTTCAACATCGCCGCGTCGAAAGGGCATGAAGAAGCAAGCTGGTGCCGCGCCGACGTTTCGGATGAAATGACCGCGCGGGAAATAGCCGAAGCCCAGCGCCGTGCCCGCGAATGGTTGCTCGAAGGCGCTCGCAGAGTCGCCTAACCTTCTTTTCTGAACGGCCCGCGCGTCGCGAGATAGTTGCGATCCGCGGCCACTCCGGCCCGCTCGCGGTCGAGAAAATCGGCAACTGCCTCACGGAAGCCGACATTGGCGACCCAGTGCGCCGAAACCGTTTCCACCGGCTCATATCCGCGCGCCAGCTTATGTCCGCCCTGCGCGCCCGCCTCCACCCGCGACAGACCCAGTTCGATCGCCGCGTCGATCGCCTGATAGTAGCATAGCTCGAAATGCAGGAAGCGCACGTCGCGCGTGCACCCCCAATAGCGCCCGTATAGCGCTTCCCCACCAATGAAATTGAGCGCCCCGGCAATGGGTTCGCCATCCTGCAATGCCAGCACCAGCAGCAATGCCTCCCCCATCCGCTCGCCCAGCAGGTCGAAGGCCTCGCGCGTCAGGTAGGGCGTGCCCCATTTGCGCGCGCCGGTATCCTGGTAGAACTGCCAGAAGGCATCCCAATGCTCCGGGCGAATGCCGTTGCCGCGCAAACGGCGTATCTCTACACCGGCCTGCGCGGCGGCGCGCTCCTTGCGCAAATCCTTGCGTTTGCGCGAAGCCAGCGTGGCGAGGAAATCGTCGAAGCTTGCAAAGCCGCGATTGTGCCAGTGGAACTGGATGTCGCTGCGCAGCATCCACCCGGCCTGTTCGAACAGCGCTTGCTGGGCCGGTTCGATGAAGGTCGCATGCGCGGAGGAAAAGCCGTTTTGCACGCACAATTGCTCCGCCGCCGCCAGCAGCGGCGCGGCATAGGCCTGGTCAGACAATAGCAGGCGCGGCCCGGTGGCGGGCGTGAAAGGCACCGCGATCTGAAGCTTGGGGTAGTAATGACCCCCGGCCCGCTCGTAAGCGTCGGCCCAGCCATGGTCGAAAACAAATTCCCCCTGGCTGTGCCCCTTGAGATAGGCTGGCATGGCGGCAAGCAAAGGCCCGCCCTCCTCGCCGATCACCAGCGGGGTCGGCTGCCAGCCGGTCCCGGGTCCGACGCTGCCGGAATCTTCCAGCGCAGTCAGGAATTCGTGGCTGACGAAGGGATTGTCCGTGCCCGCAAGCGCGTTCCATTCGCCGCGGTCGAAGGCGCCGACCGACCCGCCGACGCGCGCGGCAAGGCCGCCATCGCTCACGCTACCCCGGCCCCTTCGACGATCGGGGCGTCGGCATGGACCCGCGCATGGTCGCGCAAGTCCGGTGTATCGACCGTCCAGGTGAGCACCGGCATGCCGCCAGCGCGTAGCGAGGAGACCATCGGATTGGGCAAGGCCGCGACGTGATAGGCGATGAATTCAGGCCGTGCGAACCACAATGCCAAATGCCGTTGCCAGGCCTTCTGCGTCATACCGTAATGGTCCTCGCGCATGACCAGGCCCTGCACTGTGTTCGGCGAATGCCTGCGAAACCAGCGCGAAACGCGCGGGTCGAAACTCATCACAGCGTGGCGCCCTTCATATCCGGCCAGCGCGTCGCGCACAGCGACGCAGCTCTCCTCGACATCGTAGCGACGACGCGATTTTATTTCCACGAGGATAGGCACCTTGCCATCCACCAGTTCCAGCAAATCGTCGAGCCGCGCCAGCATGTGTTCGCTGTCGAGATAGGCGATCCGCGCCAGCTCTTCGGCCGAATAACACGCGGTCGGGCCGGTCACGCCGGTAAGCCGGTCCAGCTCCCAGTCGTGCATGAGCATCGCCGCATGGTCGCGACTGCGCTGGATATCGCATTCCACGCCCATCCCGCCTTCGAGTGCGCCGGCGAAAGCCGCGAGCGAGTTTTCCGGAGCAAGCTCGTCATGCAGGCCGCGGTGCGCATAGGTCCATTCGCGCAGCCACCCAACCCGCGCAGGGTCGGGTGACGGTACGAGAAAGCGATCAAGCCTTGAGAGCAACGATCGCATCGACCTCGACCGCGGCATTGAGCGGGAGGACCGGCACGCCCACTGCGCTGCGCGCATGTTTCCCCGGATCGCCGAAAACCTCGACCATCAGGTCCGAGGCCCCATTGATGACCTTGGGCTGATCGAAGAAATCGGGGATCGACGCGACGAAACCGCCCAGCTTGACCATATGCGCCACGCGTTCGATCAGCCCTGCCGCTTCGAGCTGGGACAGGATCATCATACCGCAGGCCCGCGCGGCGGCGATACCCCGGTCGAGCGCCACGTCCTCGCCCAGCTTGCCGGTCACCAGCTTGCCGTCGATGAAGGGTAGCTGGCCCGACACATAGGCGGTGTGGCCATCGACCACCACGGGCTGATAGCTGGCAACAGGCGCAGCCGCCGGGGGCAGCGTGATGCCATGGGCACGAAGACGGTCGTGAATGCTCATGCGGTTTCCTTCTCGATTTCGCCCAGCAGCCACGGCAGCGCTTCGTCCCAGCGATCGATCCGTGCATCGGCATGACCCGATGTGTGCGCGCAATCGATATGCGGAGCGAGCAAAGGTTCGCCGCAGAGGTGGAGCGTGGTGATGGTGCCGACGGTCTCGCGCGCGGAGCGGTGATGCTGCGCCAGATCGTCGATGAAAATGGCTTTCGAGGGATTGTATTCCTCGAGGATCGCCTGGAGCGCTGGCCCCTTGGGTCCCTGATTGGTAAAGACCCGCGCATCGAGGCCGTGATCGAGCAATTGCGCACGGCGCATTTGCTGCCGCTTGTCGACGAGATTGGTGAGGATGACGACATCGGCGTGTTCGCGCAGCGCGGCCATCCCTTCGATGGCGCCCGAAATAGGCGTCTGGCGATGCATTTCGGTGTCGAAGAAACCGCCGAGCTTGGACCAGATTTCCTCGGGCGCGAGAACTTCGCCGCTATCCTGCCAGCGCAGCGCCTTGGAGAAATCATTGCCCTCCATCCGGAACTCCACGCCCTGCGTCTCGGCCAGCCAGTCGCGGAATGGCGAGACCATGTGCAGCAACACTTCGTCGCAATCGGAAATGATCAACGGACGGCTCATGCGGCAAGCTCCCGCGCAGCGGCGGCGAGCGCCTCGGGTGTAGTGTTAAGCGCATCGGCGGCCAGCACCAGGTCGGGCTCGTGATTGGCGAGAAATTCCAGCACTGCCGCCTGAACGCCGCGATCGCTCAACCCGTTCCTCAGCCGGTCGGGAGTGAGGCCGGTCAGCGACAGCAAGCGCTCGGCCCGCTTCTCGTCGGCCAGCGCCCAGCCGAGCGCTTCGAGCGCCAGCACCTCGGCGGTCCTCGTTTCCTGTCCGGATGGTTCGCGAATAATTGTCAGCGCTCCCGCTTTTCCATATGGCCCCTTCGAAACACGCGAAGGAGCCGCCAAGTGGCAAAGAGAATCCTCGTTGTCGAGGACAACGATCTCAACCGTAAGCTGTTCTGCGACGTGTTGAAGGCCAATGGCCATGAAGTGGTGCCCGTGGCCGACGGGCAGAACGTGCTTTCCACGGCGAAGCGATTCGCGCCCGATCTGGTTATCATGGACATCCAGTTGCCGAATATCAGCGGGATCGATCTGATTGCCCAGCTCAAGGCCGACAGCGCCTTGGCCGACGTCCCGGTACTGGCCGTTACCGCCTATGCCGGCAAGGGCGACGAGGAGCGGATCCGCGATGCGGGCGCGGCCGATTATCTGGCCAAGCCCGTTTCCATCGGGCCTTTCATGGCGGCGGTACGCGCCTTGGTGCCCGATTAGCGGGCGGCCATATCGGCAGCGAAGGCCTCCAGGGCGGCAGACGGGCCAGCTTCGCAGAGGCAAAATCACTTGTCCGCTTTCCCTCGTTCGAACAGAGGCTTGCCCGCTTTTGGCAGGGGCGTCACTGCCTGCTGCGCTTGACAAACGCCACCACAAGCCGCTTTGCCCCGGCAGCAAAATGCGCATCGTGCCCCCAGCGGGCCTGCGCCTCATAAGGATTGGATAGCCCCGCCATGGACCGAGCCCAAGTCGACGCAAAGATCCGCGAACTGGCCGCCCCCTTCAACAAGAAGGGCGTAACCATTACCGAAGCCACGACCTTCGCCAACGATCTGGAATTCGACAGCCTGACCGTCATGGATTTCGTTGCCGAAATCGAAGACGAATTCGACATCATCATCTCGATGAACCAGCAGGCCGAGATCGAGAATTACGGCCAGCTCGTGGATGCCGTAACCAAGCTCCAGGCCGACTGATGAGCGAGGGCATCATCCAACCGGACCAGCCGGAGACTATCGAAGGCGAAGGCAGGGATCTGTTCTCGAAGTTCGACGACATCATCGCTCTGCGCGAAGGGCTGCTCGCCAGCGGGCAGGAAGACCCCTTCAATCTCGTGATGGAAAAGGTCCTCTCGCCCACCCGTGCGATTTGCAACGGGCGCGACACGATCCTGCTTGGCACTTATAACTACATGGGCATGACCTTCGACCCCGACGTGGTCGAGGCTGGCAAGCAGGCCTTGGCCGATTTCGGCTCCGGGACCACGGGCAGCCGCGTTCTGAACGGCACGTATCAGGGCCACAAGGAAGTCGAGCAGGCGCTCATGGACTTCTACGGCATGGATCATGCGATGGTCTTCTCCACCGGCTACCAGGCCAATCTTGGGATCATCTCGACCATCGCCGGCAAGGGCGATTACATCGTCCTGGACATCGACAGCCACGCCAGCATCTGGGACGGATGCGCCATGGGCAATGCCGAGGTGGTGCCATTCAAGCATAACGATATCGAGGCGATGGAAAAACGCCTCAAGCGCATTCCCGAGGACGCGGGCAAGCTGGTCGTGCTCGAAGGCGTCTATTCGATGCTGGGCGATGTGGCGCCGCTCAAGGAAATGGTTGCCGTTGCCAAGAAATACGGCGCGATGGTGCTGGTCGACGAAGCGCATTCGATGGGCTTCATCGGCGAGAACGGGCGCGGCGTGGTGGAAACCGAAGGCGTCATGGAGGATGTCGATTTTATCATCGGCACCTTTTCCAAGAGCGTCGGAACGGTGGGCGGCTTCTGCGTTTCGAACCACCCCAAGTTCGAAATCATGCGGCTGGTATGCCGCCCCTATGTCTTCACCGCCTCGCTTCCGCCCTCCGTGGTCGCGACCGCCGAAACCAGCATCCGCAAGCTGATGCACGGGTCGAACAAGCGCGCGCATCTGTGGGAGAATTCGCGCAATCTGCACAAGGGGTTGAAGGACCTGGGCTTCACCCTCGGCACGGATGAGCCGCAAAGCGCGATCATCGCGGTGATCATGCCCGATCTCGAGAAGGGCGCGGCCATGTGGGAAGCGCTGATCAAGGGTGGGTTGTACGTCAATCTGGCCCGCCCACCGGCAACTCCGGCCAATATGACGCTGCTGCGCTGCTCGCTCTGCGCCGAACATAGCGAAGAGGAAGTCGGCGAGATCCTCTCGATCTTCGAGCAGGCCGGGAAGGAAGTCGGGATTATCTGACGCGGGGCGCGCCGCCTAGCGCCTAGCGCGCTTCGATCGGCGGCGGGGCGGCGCAGGGGCCGGTATCGCCCTCCTCGCTTCCGCCGAGCTGGGTGAGGATCACCACCCCGCCCACCACGAGAATCACGAACGCTGTCGTCACCGTGCCGAGATATTTGTCGATCACCCGTTTGATCGGCGCGCCGAACACGCGGAACAGTATCCCCACGGTCATGAAGATCAGCGCGCGGGCGAACAGGCTGGACAGCACGAAGGTGACGAGGTTCATCCCGACGAAGCCGGCGGTGATCGTCAGCAGCTTGAACGGTACCGGGGTCGCGCCCGCGATCAGGATCGCCTCGAAATCATATTCGCGCAAATGGCAGGCGGCGACGGGGAACGCCTCGGTCAGGCCGAGCGAGGAAATCAGCCACACGCCGACGCTGTCGTAGAGCCCCCAGCCGATCGCATAGCCGAGCAGCGCGCCCGCCACCGAGGCCAGCGTGGCGATCAGCGCGAACTTCACTGCTTTCTTCGGTTCGGCAAGGCACATCAGGCCGAGCAGCGGGTGCGGCGGAATCGGGAAGAACGAGGATTCGACGAAACAGAAAAAGGCCAGCCACCACACGGCATGCGGGTGCGCGGCTTTGTCCATCGTCCAATCGTACAGCCCGCGCAGCGGTTTCATGATCATTGTGGGGGTGATTCCTCGCGTCCCGGTGAGACATGCGGGATTAAGCGAGGCGAACCCTGTTGGCAACGCCTTCGAACTAACCTATTTGGTTATTTTCTCTTGACATCGTGACGCTATTTGGCTAGCAAAAGGGAACATCGGAAAAGTGCGATTCGAACGGCCCCGACCATGATCGGGCCTGGCGGGCGGTCCTTGCGGGGCCGCCCTTCGTCGTTTCGTGCCCAGTGCAAATGCGGAAGGGATCGACGTGCCGAGCAAACCAGCGACCGGGACACATCGCGAACCCGAATGGATGGCCCCTTTCCTCGCCGCCCTGCGGGCCGAGCCGAAGGTGCGCGCCGCCGCCCGCGCAGCCAAAGTGGCCCTGTCGACCGCCTATCACCGCCGCAGGATGGACCCGGACTTCGCTCGCGAATGGGACGAGGCACGCGGGATACCCATTGGCGAGGGGGCATCCGGCCGGGGCGGCACCCGCCGCATCGGCGCCAAGAAGATCGAACGCTTCCTCGAAACGCTGGCCGAAAGCTCCAATGTCCGCGCCGCGGCCGAAGCGGCGGGGATCGCGCCGCGCGCGGTCTATCGCCTGCGCCGCGACGACCCGGACTTCGCGCGGGCCTGGTATGCGGCGCTGGCCGAAGGATACGACAATCTGGAAATGGAGATGCTCGAACACCTGCGCGCGCAGGGGGCAGGCGAAATCACCCCTGCAAGCGCGCGCAAATTCGACACGGCGACCGCCCTGCGCTGCCTTGTCGCGCACCGCGAAAACGTGGCCCGCGAAAAGGGCCGCCGCGCGCTTGCCGACGAAGTGACGACCATCGCATCGATCAACGCCAAGATCGATGCCCTGCGCCAACGCGCCCGTGCCAACGACCGGACGATCCGCAAATCTCGCCGGAAGGCCGCGCGCGATGGCGAAGGCTAGATCCATTCCCTCGCGCGGGAACTGGCTGCGGCGCGACAGTCCGGAAGCCGAGGCCGATCGCGCGGAACTGGGCCGCCTGCTCACGGCCCACGAGCTTGCCGCGCTGGGAAGCTATTACTGGGAAGGCTGGGCACGCGATGCCCAGCTTCCGCCCGAGCAGCTATGGCGGACATGGCTGATCTGCGCCGGGCGCGGCTTCGGCAAGACCCGGGCGGGCGCCGAATGGGTGCGCGACGTCGCCCGCAACGATCCGGCCGCCCGCATCGCGCTGGTCGGCGCGAGCCTGACCGAAGTCCGCAACGTCATGGTCGAAGGCGATAGCGGCGTGCTGGCCGCCGCCCCCGGTGCGCTGGCCCCGTTATTCGAGCCGAGCCTGCGCAAGCTGACCTGGGAAAACGGGGCGACCGCCTGGCTCTATTCGGCGAACGAGCCCGAAGTGCTGCGCGGCCCCCAGCACAGCCATGCCTGGTGCGACGAGATCGCCAAATGGGACAGCGCGGGCGACCGCGCGCTGGCCGCGTGGAACAATCTGCAACTGACCATGCGGCTGGGCGAACGCCCCCGCGTGCTGGCCACCACCACGCCGCGCACCAATGCGCTGATGCGCCACATCCTTGCGCGGGTGCCAACGGGCGAAGTGGTGGTGGCGAGAGGCAAGACGACCGACAACAAGCATGTGCTACCCGGCGACTATCTCGCTTCGATGATCGAGCAGTTCGAAGGCAGCAGCTTCGGACGACAGGAACTGGCCGGCGAAATGGTCGACGCCGTGGAAGGCGCGCTGTGGAGCCGCGCGCTGCTGGAAAATTGCCGAGCAGGAAGCGAATTGCCCAGGCCGCTCCGCATCGTGGTGGCGGTCGATCCTCCGGTGTCGGCCAGGGGCGATGCCTGCGGGATCGTCGTCGCCATGCTGGGGGCGGACGGCGTGTCCTATGTCCGCGCGGATTGCTCGGTCGAGAAAGCGACTCCCGAACGGTGGGCGCGCGCGGTGTCGGATGCGGCTGCGGCATGGCAGGCCGACCGCGTGGTGGCCGAGGGCAATCAGGGCGGCCAGATGGTCGCCAGCGTGTTGCGCGCCGCCAATATCTCGGTGCCGCTGAAACTGGTCCATGCCAGCCGCGGCAAGGTGGCGCGAGCCGAGCCCGTCGCGGCGCTCTATGAAAGCGGGCGGGTGCGCCATGCCGGGCTCTTCGCGAAACTGGAGGATCAGCTCTGCGGCTTGATGGCAGGCGGCGGCTATGAAGGGCCGGGCCGATCGCCCGACCGCGCCGACGCGCTGGTCTGGGCGCTGAGCGAGTTGATGCTGGGCAAGAGCGCGAGGCCGAGGGTGCGGCGGATTTGAGGGAAAAAGCACCGGCCCCGGATCAAGTCCGGCGCGACGATGAAGATAGAGATGATACGAGAATTTCGTCGGCCCGGACTTGATCCGGGCCAGGGCTTCCCCCTTTCAAAGAATCACATCGTAAAGGTCGTCCCAATCCGGGTTGGCCTTCTCTATCAGCGCGAATTTCCATTCGCGGCGCCAGCGTTTCAGCCGTTTTTCATGCGCAATGCATTCGTCGATTTCACTGCCGCGTTCAGCCCAGACAAGCCGGGTAAGACCCCGGCGGGCGCAATAATCGGAGCCGGTGCCTTCGCGGTGCTGGGCGACCCTCGCGGCCAGCGAACTCGTCACGCCGACATAGAGCGCGCCGCGATAGCGATTGGCCATGATGTAGACCCAGCCGCCGAGTGGTTCGCGATCCATAACTGATTGAAAGACAAAGCACTGGCCCGGGTCAAGCCCGGGCCGACGAATAATCGAACAAGTCCTGCAACACGTCGCCCCGGACCCCGATCCGGGGCTGGTGCTTACTTGAAGACTTCCAAGCCGGAGACCCCCATGTCCTTCCTCACCAGTCTCGCTTCCGCCTTCAAGGGCGGGGGCGATGCCCGCGTGCCTGTGTCGCGCGGGTTCATCAGTCCCTGGGCGACCGCCTTCGATGGCGGGCCGTTGGGACGCGCGCCGTTCGATTACAGCCGCGAGGTGGCCGAGGCCTATCTTGCCAATCCGGTGGCGCAGCGGTCGGTCCGGATCGTGGCCGAGGGAGTCGGCGGCGCGCCGGTTTCCTGCGCCGACGCGCGGCTGGCGAAACTGCTCGCCTGTTCCTGCGGGTCGCAGCCGCTGCTCGAAGTGCTTGCCGCGCAATTGAGCCTGCATGGCAATGCCTATGTCCAGATCGTCAAGGACGGCGCGGGCGTGCCCATCGAGCTCTATCCGCTGCGGCCCGAGCGGGTGCAGGTGGTGGCGGGCGAGGATGGCTGGCCCACCGCCTTTCGCTACGTCCTCGCCGACCGCACGCTCACGATCCCGCTCGAGGATGAGGACGGGTGGCCGAACCTGGTCCACCTCAAGGGTTTCCACCCCACCGACGACCATTATGGCGCGGGCAGCCTCGCCGCCGCCGCGCCCGCCGTGGCGATCCACAATGCGGCGAGCGAATGGAACCGCGCGCTGCTCGCCAATGCCGCCCGCCCCAGCGGTGCATTGGTCTATGACGGCGGCGATGCGGGAGGCCTGACCGGCGACCAGTTCGACCGGCTCAAGGCCGAGCTTGCCAGCGCCTTTCAGGGCCACGGCAATGCGGGCCGTCCGATGCTGCTCGAAGGCGGGCTCGACTGGAAGGCGATGAGCCTCAGCCCCGCCGACATGGATTTCGCCACGCTGAAGGCCGCCGCCGCGCGCGACATCGCGCTCGCCTTCGGCGTGCCGCCCATGCTGCTCGGCCTGCCGGGCGACAACACCTATGCCAATTACCGCGAGGCCAACCGCGCGCTGTGGCGGCTCACCCTGTTGCCGCTGGCGGGCAAGATCCTGGCCGGGCTGCACGCAGCTTTGTCGGACTGGTTCGCCGATCCGCCCATCGTCGATCTCGACCGCGTTCCCGCGCTCGCCGAAGACCGCGAGAAGCTGTGGGCGCAGGTCAGCGGCGCCGATTTCCTGAGCGGCGCGGAAAAGCGCGCCATGCTCGGCCTCTCCCGATTGGAGACTTCGCAATGACCCGAGAAGACATGCTCGCGCGGCTGATCGCGCAGGCGAACCGCGCCGATACGTCCGGCGGCGTCGAGCTGATCACGCTGCGCGCCATTGTCGAGGAAGCGAGCGAGCTGGGCGCGGACCGCGTACTGGGCCGGCTCGGCCTCGCCGATCCTTCGGCGCAGGACGATTTGGACGAATTGCGCGAGCTTCTGTCGGCCTGGCGCGATGCCAAGGCCAGCGCATGGAAGGCGGCCATCGAGTGGCTGGTGCGCGGCGTTCTCGCGCTGCTGCTGGTCGGCATCGCGGTGCGGCTGGGTGTCGGGGAGATGCTGTCGTGAGCCGCGAACACGGGTCCCCCTCCCCTTCGGGATGGCCCAGGGGTGGGGGTCCGACCTCGCCTGCAAGCGCCGCACACCCACCCCCGGCCCCTCCCTCGAGGGAGGGGAGGCCGCTCCGCATAGCCGGCTATGCCGCGCTGTTCGACAAGGTGGACGGTGCGCGCGATACGATCCGCCCCGGCGCCTTCGCGCGCACCCTGGCGGAGCGCAGCGGCCCCTACCCGCTCTACTGGCAGCACCGGCCCGACCGGCGCATCGGCTGGGTCGAGACCGCGGGCGAGGATGCGCGCGGCCTCAGGATCATTGCCAGCATCGACAAGGCGCAAGGCCGCGCCGCCAGGTTGCTGCGGACAAGGGCGGTGAACGGCCTCAGCTTCGGCTACCGCGCAAGGGCCTATCGCCAGACGCCGCAGGGCCGGGAACTCGCCGAGATCGAGCTGTTCGAGGTCAGCGTGGTGACGCACCCGCTGCAGGACGGCGCAAGAGTGCATTATCTGTCTTAGCCTCAAGCGCCGGCGGCCGCGTCCGCGGCCTTAGGCTATCCTCGCTCACACGCCCTTCGGGCGCGTCGCTGCGGGCGGCCATGCAGGTGGCCTTTGGCCAGCTGCGTCTTCGACTTCGCTTCCGGCCTTGCCTCGCCTGCGGCTCGGAAGCTCTCGCCACCATAGAATCTCGCGCTGGACCCGGGCCGGAGGAGGCCCGGCAAGGCCACGCGGCCGCCCCGCAGCGGGTGCGGCTTGCCGCACGTATAGCGAGGATGAACCGACGGAGGTCGGTTCGAAAAACAAAAAATCCAAGCCCCGTGAAGAAAGAGGAATACCGATGGACACCACCACCCCCGCCCCCACCGATACCGCCGAAGCCAGCTTCGATATCGTCGCCCGCCAGGACAAGACCGAAGCCGATGTCGCCGCGCTGCGCTCCGACGTCGACGAGGTGAAGGCGCGCGTCGACAAGATCGGCCGCGTAGCTGCCCGCCCCGCGATCGGCACCGCCGACGAGAGCGCCCCCGAAGTGAAAGGCTTCGTCGACGGCTATCTGCGCCGTGGTTCGACCGCCGAGTTCAAGTCGATCACCGGAACCGTGCCCGCCGATGGCGGCTATGCCGTGCCGCGCCAGATCGACGCTTTGATTGCCCGCGCGCTTGTCGAGATCAGCCCGATCCGCGCCATCGCCCAGGTCGTGCAGACCGGCAGCGCGGGCTATCGCAAGCTCGTCACCACCGGCGGCACGGCCAGCGGCTGGGTCAGCGAGACCGCCGCGCGGCCCGAAACCGACACGCCCGAATTTGCCGAGATCGCGCCGCCCACGGGCGAGCTTTACGCCAACCCCGCCGCGAGCCAGGCGATGCTCGACGATGCCGGGTTCGACCTCGAAAACTGGCTCGCCAGCGAGATCGCGATGGAATTCGCCCGCGCCGAAGGGGCCGCCTTCATCGGCGGCAGCGGGATCGACCAGCCCGAAGGCTTCCTCAATGCGCCGGCGACGATGGCAGAGGACGCCGCGCGCCCCTTCGGCACGCTGCAATATCTCGCCTCGGGCGATGCGGGCGGGTTCGATGCCAACCCGGACGCAAAGCTGATCGACCTCATCCATACGCTCAAGGCGGGACACCGCCAGGGTGCGAGCTTCGTGATGAATTCGGCCACGCTCGCCGAAGTGCGCAAGCTGAAGAGTGCCGACGGTGCCTTCCTGTGGCAGCCGGGCCTGGTCGAAGGCCAGCCCGACCGCCTGCTCGGCTATCCCGTGGTCGAGGCCGAGGACATGCCCGATATCGCGGCGGGCACCTTCCCGATCGCCTTCGGCAATTTCCGCCACGGCTATCTGATCGCCGAACGCAGCGCCACGCAGGTGCTGCGCGATCCCTTCACCAACAAACCCTTCGTTCACTTCTACGCCACCAAGCGCGTCGGCGGACAGGTGCTGGATAGCAATGCGATCAAGCTGCTGAAGATCGAGCTGTAAGAGCTGGCAAGCAGGCCCGGTGTCCCCTGCCGGGCCTGTTTGTTTTTTGTTTTTCGAACCCGCCTCCGCGGGTTCGTCCTCGCTAGACGTGCGGCAAGCCGCACCCGCTGCGGGCGGGCTGTCGCCCTTGCCGGCCCTCCGCCGGGCCGGATCTGGCGCAAGCCAACTGACCGGCGAAAGTCTCCGAGCCAAAGGCGAGGCAAGTGCGACTGCGCGCCCGCAGCGACGCGCCCGAAGGGCGTGTGAGCGAGGATAGCCTAAGGCCGCGGACGCGGCCGCCGGCGCCTGAGGCCAAACAAGGAATCTCTCCACATGCCCCCAAACCTGTCCGGCCAGCCACTTGGCGAACTCAAGCAATGGCTGGCGATCAGCACGCCGGGCGAGGACGCGCTGCTGCTCCGCCTGCTCGCGACCGCCTGGCAGGTGTGCCTGCAATTCACCGGCATTACCGCCACTGGCTGGAGCGATCTCGACGAGGCTCTGCGTCACGGGATCGTCCGCTTCGCCGCGCATCAATATCGCGAGCGGGACGCGGATGACGGGCGCCTGCCCACATCCATCGCCGCGCTGTGGCGACCCTACCGCATGGTGCGGCTGTGAGTTTCGCCGCGCTGGCCCAGCGCCTCACCCGCCGCGCCGCGACGCTCGCCGCGGCCCGCGCCGAGAGCCGCATCCGCGCCCGCCGCCGCAATGGCGGCCAATGGCACCGCGCTAGACTGCTGTGGCCGCTCTTCACACAAGGGAGCGAGTAGATGGAAACCGCCTTGCGCAGCGCGCTGGTCGACTGGTTGCGCGCCGACCCCATCCTCGCCGGGATGGTCAATGCAATCGAGGAAGAAGGTCCGATCGCCGCCAGCCCGCCGCACATTGCGATTGCGGCAAGCGCGAGCACCGACTGGTCGACCAAGACCGGGCCTGGCCGCGAGATTCGTCTGGCGCTCGAACTGGTGGATCGCGGCGACGAGGCAGCCGCAACCGGCGCCATCGCCGCCCGCATCGAGCAGCGCATCGCCACCCTCGCCCCGCAGCAGAGCGGGTTTCGCGTGGTCGTCACCCGGTTCCTGCGCAGCCGCGCCGAACGCCGCCGCCGAAACCTGCGAGCGGTCCTGCTCGAATATCGCTTCCTGACGATCGCAGGCTGATCGGCCCCTCTTCTTCAGAGGAGGGGCCACGAGACTTGGCGATGCGCAGCAGTGCCTAGTCGCAGTGGAGTGGTGCCCTCAGGCGCCCGCTCCGCTCGCCACCACCCCCAAACCCCCTCCTCTGAAGAAGAGGGGGCTTTTTCGCGCCGACCTCCGTCGGTGCGTCCTCGGTGCCGTTTCGACGCGTGCCGCGTCGAGCACCTGCGGGCCTCTCCCGGCCCGGATTTGGCGCGACACATCTGATCAACTCGATTTTCCGAGCCGAAGGCGAGGCAAGGCCGACTGGCCGCCCGCAGCGACGCGACCTTCAGGTCGCATGAGCGAGGAAAGCCTAAGGCCGCGGAGGCGGCCGCCGGCGATTGAGGCCAAACAAAAAAGGACACATGACATGACAGCCCAGAAAGGTGCCGCCTTCCTCCTAAAGATCGGCGATGGCGGTTCGCCCGTAAGCTACGAGACCGTCGCCGGGCTCAGAACCACGCAGATGAGCATCAATGGCGACACGGTGGTCGTCACGCACAAGGAAAGCGGCGGCTGGCGCGAACTGCTGTCGGGCGCGGGAACGCGCTCGGTCTCGGTCTCGGCCTCGGGCATCTT
Source organism: Erythrobacter aureus (assembly GCF_003355455.1). Classification (NCBI taxonomy): domain Bacteria; kingdom Pseudomonadati; phylum Pseudomonadota; class Alphaproteobacteria; order Sphingomonadales; family Erythrobacteraceae; genus Erythrobacter; species Erythrobacter aureus. The sequence goes on along the minus strand of NZ_CP031357.1, from coordinate 698,009 downwards.
CCTCGGTTCGAATGCCGAGGCATCGGTGCGCGCCCATGCGCTCGCCGGAACGCTCGACGATTACGAACTGAGCTTCGAGGACGGCGCGAAAGTGCGCGGCCGCTTCCTTGTCCAGCGGCTGGACTATGCGGGCGATTTCAATGGCGAGCGGACCTATGCGCTCCAGCTCGAAAGCTCTGGTCCCGTGAATCCGGTCGGGGTCCCATCGTGAACGGCGCTCAAGCAGCCACAGGCGGTAGCGCCGACCAGAAGCCGAGCAACCCGGTTCGCGGCGAAGCCACGCTTGTCATCGCGGGCAGGCCCTATCTCCTGCGCCCCACATTCAACGCATTGGTGTGCGCCGAGGAAGAGTTGGGATCGCTGTTCGCGCTGGTCGAACGCGCGGGCGAAGGCGCGCTGCGGCTGGCCGAAATCGCCACGTTGTTCTGGCACTGCCTTGCCCAGCGCGGCGGGCTGACCCGCGAAGAAGTGGGGCAGGCCGTGCTCGCCCAAGGCCTCGCGGCGGCCGCCAAGCCGCTGCGGGTGCTGCTGAGCGAGATACTGAAGGGTCAGCCGTGATGATCGCACCACGCGATCTCCCCTGCATTTGGGGAGGGGGCTGGTCCCGGGGGTCGCCTCATCCGGCAAGCGGGGCACACCCACCCCCAGCCCCTCCCTCAAGGGAGGGGAGCCAGTGAGCGACGCCTTCTCGGGCGCGGCGCTTCGACTGACCGCGCTGGCCGCAGCGCATCTCCGCTGGACGCCGCGCATCTTCTGGAACGCGACGCCTTCCGAACTCACCGCAAGCCTCGCCCCGCCCTTGCCCGGCGAAACCCCGCCCAGCCGCGCCGAAATCGCGGCGCTGATCGAACGAGACAGCCATGGATGACGAAATCGACGATCTGATCGTTTCGGTACGCGCCGACACGCAGGCCTTCGCTGCGGATATGCAAACGATGCGCAGCACCTTCGATACGACGCTGCTCGACGGCTTCGAGAATGCGGGCCGGGTGCTCGAACGCGGGCTGCTCTTCGCGATCCGCAAGGGCGGCCTGGGATTCGACGACCTGAAACGCATGGCCACCAGCGCGCTCGACCAGATCGCCGCCCAGGCGCTCCAGCTCGGGCTCGACCGTCTGTTCGCCGGTTCCGGCGATGGCGGGCTCGGCGGCCTGCTTGCGGGCACGATCGGCGCGCTGTTCGGCCTGCCGGGACGCGCGACCGGAGGGCTGGTGGCCCCCGACCGCCCCTATGTGGTCGGCGAGCGCGGCCCCGAACTGTTCGTGCCGACCAGCGCGGGTCGGGTCGAACCGAATGCAGGTGGCGGCACGGGCCGCTCGGATGTGCGCGTCGCGATCAATTTGTCGGCACCGCGCGGCACTTCCGCACCGGTCGCGCTGCAACGATCCTCGCGTCAGGTGGCCAGCGCAGTGCGGCGGGTATTATCTGTCTAGCCTCAGGCGATCTTTTGTTTTTCGAACCCGCATCCGCGGGTTCGTCCTCGCTAGACGTGCGGCAAGCCGCACCCGCTGCGGGCGGGCGCTTGCCCTTGCCGTCCGCTGGTCGCGGACGGTGCTTTTGCGCTCGCAGACGTTTGGCGATGCTTTCCGAGCCGAAGGCGAGGCAAGCGCGACTGCGCGCCCGCAGCGATGCGACCTTCAGGTCGCATGAGCGTGGATAGCCTGAGGCCGCGGATGCGGCCGCCGGCGCTTGAGGCCCACAAAAAAAGGAAACAACCCCATGGCTTTCTGGCTCGCCCGCGAGAGACGCGGGCAGCATTCCGATTATATCCAGCGCTTCGATCCGCGCTTCTGGACGGTCAATTTCCCGCGCCCGATGATGGCCAGCGTGGTGACGACCGCAGCCGATGCGCTGCGCGTGGATTGCGAGTTTCACCACGAAGGCGAACTTGCGGGGCTGATCTGGGACAGCGAAGACACGCTCGACCATCCGCTGCTCGCCTATGAGACGCAGCGCGATTACGCGCATTGCGTGCTGCGCTTTCGCTGGCGCAGCGGCGGGCTGCTGGCACTCGACGTACCGCATGGCCCGACGCTGACGATCGAGGGCCGCGACGCGGGAGGCAATCCGCGCGCCTGGTATGTCCGGCTGTGGAACTATGCCAGCGGTTCGCCCACCGATGCGCGGATCGAACTGCCATTCTCCGCGCTGGAATCCGGTTACGGCCTTCCGGGCGAAGCGATCCACCCGGCCGATATCGACCGCATGTTCATCAGCCTCGTCCCGCAAGGCTATGTCGAGGGCAGCACGGCGCAATTGCCCGCGCGGGTCGATGGCTGGGCCGAAATGAGCGCCATTTCCTGCGAGGGCGAACACGCCTCGCTCGAAATCGGCGATGTGCTCGCCCCCGCCCATGGCGAGCAGATCGCCACTGCCTATGACGACAGTTTCAACCAGACGCCCGCGCGGCTGATCCGCAATATCGAAGGCCTCGGCTATCGCGGGCGCGTGGTCCACTATGTCGGGATGAGCCATTATTTCCGGCTCGAACCGCTGGGCGGCGAACATTACGTCAGCCTGGCGGGCGGCGCGATCAACCGCCCGTGCGAGGCCTGGCACCGGGCCTATGCCGCAGCGGCGCGCGACCATGGCTTCGATCTCGTCTGGTCGCTATCCTACGAATTGTTCGACGCGCATTGCTGGAACGACTGGAAGCAGCGCGCGCATGACGGATCGCCCGCGCTGACCGGCTGGGAGCCGCCATCCGCGCTGCTATCGCCTGCCCATTCGGGCGCGATGGGCTATCTGCAACAGATCGCGCGGGCGTTCGTGGAGATCGCGCTGGACGCCGGGATGCCCGTGCTGTTCCAGATCGGCGAGCCATGGTGGTGGACCGTGCCGCAGACCGGCGCGCCCTGCCTGTACGATGCGAGCGCGCGAGCCGCGCTGGGCGGCGATCCGGTGGAGATCGCCTCGCTGCGCGATCCGCTCGACGCGGCACAGACGGCTCTGCTCGATGCCGCCGGAGATCTACTGGCCAATTCGACGCTCGCGCTGGCCAGTGCCGTTCGCGACGCGGCCGGCGGCAACGCCGAAATCATGCTGCTTACCTTCACCCCCACCGTGCTCGATCCGGCGACGCCCGAAGCCTGGCGCGCCAATATGCCGGTCGGCTGGCGCTATCCCGCCTTCGACCGCCTGCAGCTCGAGGATTACGACTGGCTGGTTGGCGGGGCGGATGCGGCGCGGCGCCATGCCTATGACTGGGTCGAGCGGCACCTCGCCTATCCGGCTGCCGCGACCGATTATCTTTCCGGTTTCGTACTCGATCCCGCCGATTCCGACGCGTCCTGGCCGCTGATCGACGAGGCGCTGGATAAGGCCCGCGAACGCGGCGTGAGCCAGCGATTCGTCTGGGCGCTGCCCCAGGTCGCGCGCGACGGATATACCCGCCAGCCCCCCGGAGAAGACGTGATGACCCCTTTCGACGATGTCGCCTATCCGCTCGCGCTTGGCCGGGATGCGGCGGCGAGCCCCGAATTTTCCACCTCGGTCGCCGTCACCGCCTCGGGCTACGAACACCGCAACGCGCTGTGGTCCGATGCCCGCATGCGCTACGATGTCGGCCCGGGCATCCGCTCGGAAAAGGAACTGTGCACGCTGCTGACCTTCTTCCGCGCGCGCTATGGCCCGGCACGGGGCTTTCGCCTGCGCGATCCCTTCGATTTCAGTTCCAACGGGATGACCGGCGCGCCCACCGCCACCGACCAGCCGCTCGGCAACGGCGATGGCATCGCCAGCCGCTACCGCCTGGTCAAGACCTATGGCGAGCAGCTCCGCGCGATCACCCGGCCCGATCTCGCGACGCTGGTCGTCGCGGTCGACGGCCTCGCGACTGCCGCCTGGACCTATGAGACGGGGGGTTGGATCGTTTTCGATACCGCGCCCGCGAACGGTGCGCCGATCACTGCCGGTTTCCTGTTCGACGTGCCGGTTCGCTTCGCGGAAGACCGGCTCGACGTGAGCGGCCTTTCCTTCGCGGCGGGCGAAGCGCCTTCGGTTCCGCTAGTCGAGATCCGGGAAGCGGCATGAGCAGGGTATTCTTCGCCGCCGAGCTGGAAACCGCGGCAAGCTGGTGGCGCATCTTTCGGCGCGACGGCGTGACGCTCGGCTTCACCACGCATGATCGCGACTTGTGGTTCGACGGCGTCCTGCATCGCGCCGCCCCGGGCATGTTGCCCGCCGCGATCCGTCTTACCGCCGGCTTCGAGGACGATCCGGGCGATGTCGAGGGGGCGCTCAGTCACGATTCGATCGCCGAGGCGGATCTCGCCCGGGGGCGATATGACGGCGCGCTGGTCGAAAGCGGGATCGTCGACTGGGAAACGCTGGAACGCGCCACGCTGTATTCCGGATCGATCGCCAGCGTCAGCCGCGAAGCGGCAGGGTTCAAGGCCGCGCTGTCATGCGACAAGGCCCGGCTGGCGGGAGACACGGTTCCGCTCGCGGGCCCTTCGTGCCGGGCACGCTTTTGCGGGCCGGGATGCAGCCTCAACCCGGTGGCGTTCGAGAAGCGCGCGCGCGTGCTCGCACTCGATCCCGATGCTGGCACAGTTACGATGGATATCGCCGAAACGGCGCCCTATCGCTACGGCCTCCTGCGCTGGCTCGACGGCCCCTCCACCGGCCTGGAAAGCGCCATCGTCGATACCAACGGCAGCGTGCTGACCCTTGCCCAGCGGATCGACGCCGATCTGCCCGCCAATGTGCGGGTGCGCCTGCGCGAAGGGTGCGACAAGACCATCGCCACTTGCGCCGAGCGTTTCGGCAATGCGGCCAATTTCCGCGGCGAACCCTTCCTGCCCGGCAACGACATGCTGGCGCAATATCCGGTGGCGCGATGACGATGGTTGCAGAACAGTTCGCCGGGGCAGCCGAAGCGCTGGTCGGCACCCGCTTCCGCCTACACGGGCGCGACCCGGAAACGGGCCTCGATTGCATTGGCCTCGTCGGCTGCGCGCTCGAAGCCTGCGGGAAGGCCGTGCGCTATCCGCGCGGCTACCGGTTGCGTAATGCCGATATTGCGCGCTGGCTGGACTTCGCAGGCGCAAACGGACTGCACGGCTGTCGCGGCATGACGATGCGGGGCGATGTCCTGCTGATCCGGCCAGGCCCGGCCCAGCATCACCTCCTCGTCGCTCTGGGCGCAGATCGTTTCGTTCACGCCCATGCCGGTCTGCGCCGCGTGGTCGCCCAGCATATCGCGGCCATGGCGGCTCCCCTCGCCCACTGGCGGCTTCAACCGGAATTGGAAACCACATGGCAACGCTAGTGCTCGGTGCGCTCGGCACTCTGGTCGGCGGTCCGATCGGCGGCGCGATAGGCGCCACACTGGGTCGCAGCCTCGATTCCACGATCATCGGTTCGCCGCGACGCGAAGGCCCGCGTCTCAAGGAACTGGCGATCAGCACGTCGAGCTACGGCCAGCCGATCCCGGCGATCTACGGCGCGGCGCGCGTGCCGGGCACGGTGATCTGGGCCACCGATCTGAAGGAAGATCGCGAGACCAGCGGAGGCGGAAAGGGCAAACCCAAAACCACGACCTATAATTACAGCGTCTCGCTCGCCCTCGCCCTGTCGAGCCGCCCCGTCCAGTCGGTCGGCCGGATCTGGGCGGACGGACACTTGCTGCGCGGCAGCGCGGGCGACCTGAAGACCGCCGGAACCCTTCGTATCCATACCGGGCATGCGGATCAGATGCCCGATCCCTTGCTGGCGGCGGCAATCGGCGCCAGGTGCCCAGCCTATCGGGGCTGCGCCTATGTCGTGTTCGAGGACCTCGCGCTGGAAGATTTCGGCAACCGCATTCCCGCGCTCAGTTTCGAAGTTTTCGCCGATCCGGCCACGCGGATCGTCGATGAGATAGCGCAGCAGCAGGGTCTTGCGAGCCGCCGGGCGGAATTCCCCGAGCTGCGAGGATTCATCCATGACAGCGGCAGCCCGGCGGCGGTGTTATCGCTGATCGATCGACTGAGGCCGCTGACCGCCCTATCCGGCAAGGGGCGTACCCTGATCGAGGGAGGCGCGCAGCCATCGGGAGAGATACCGCTTCTGCCCGCCGCAGCTGCCTGGGGAGAGGGCGATTTCGGCCGTGAGAGCGGCACCGCGCTGGCCCGCGCATCATCTCCCGATCGGGTGCTTTCGGCGCTGCGCTATTACGATCCGTCGCGCGCCTACCAGCCCGGTCTTCAGCGCACCGACGCATTGCAGACCACCCGCTCGGCAGCGTCGGTGCTGGAGTTTCCCGGAATATTGAGCGCCACCGATGCCCATACGCTTCTGGTGCGGGCATCGGTGCGGGGGCGGCAGGGCGGCGAAACACTGGCCTGGCGCACATGCGAGCTCGATCCGGATATCGGGCCGGGCAGCATTGTGCGGGCTCCGAGCCTGTCTGGCCTGTGGCAGGTCGATAGCTGGGAGTGGCGCGAAGGCGGGATCGAGTTGGAGCTGGTCCGCTACGCCGCCCCACCAACCGCCAGCCAGGCCGCCGACCCGGGACGCGGCTGGTCTCCGCCCGATCGTCCTGCGGTGAGAACCAGCCTGCGTGCGTTCGAATTGCCTTGGGATGGTACGGGTTCGAGCGAGATCGCGCGTCGTTTCGCCGCCATTTCCGCGCCGGACGGACGCTGGTCGGGCGCGACACTCTATCGGACGAGTGGCGACGGTTTGGTTCCACTCGCGCAAAGCGGCCGTGTTCGCGCGGTTGGAGGCACGCTGATCGATATGCTGCCGCCGAGCAACGCGCTGCGACTCGAACTGTCTGCCTCCTGCCGCGTCGCGCTCCTCGACCACAGCGCCGACCTCGAACCGGTCACCGCCGATGGGCTTGCACGCGGCGCCAATCGCCTGCTGATCGGTGACGAGATCGTCCAGTTCGGAGAGTGCAAGGCCGAAGGTGACGGCGTCTGGCGGCTGACCGGATTGGTGCGAGGCCGCGGCGGTACGGAAATCGAGGCGGCGAGCGGCCATCCATCGGGAGCTCCGGTCACCCTGCTGGACGAGCGGCTGATGGAACTGCCGGAGGGGATAAATCTGGGCGAGCCCGGCCAAATCGCAGCCATCGGTCTCGCCGATAGCGACCCGGTCCTGGCCACACTCGAGGCCCCTGGGCGGACGCGGCGCCCCCTGTTTCCGGTCCAGCCTCGCTGCGTATCCGACGGCGCGGGCGGCATCGTGCTTGGCTGGACTCGCCGTGCCCGAGGCGGCTGGCCCTGGCTCGACGAGGTCGAACAACCCCTCGTGGAACAGGTCGAACGGTACGAAGTCGGGTTGGGAGAGCCGGAAAACCCCGCCCGTTTGTGGACCGTGTCAGAACCCAGCCTCGCGCTTCCCGCCCCGGAAATCGCCTCTCTCGCGGCGCTCGCACCCGGTGCGTCGCTGTGGGTGCGCCAAAAAGGCAGCTTTGCTGTCTCGCCGCCCCTGCACCTCACCATCCTTTCCTAACCAACCGACAGGATCGCCCCATGACCCAGCCTTTCACCTTCGCCTCGTCGACCGGGCGCCACGCGCTTCCCCTTCTCGTTGCCGGACAGGCGCAGAAGGAATTCTTCGTGAACGAAGCGCTGGCGCGGATCGACGCGCTGCTCCACCCGGTGGTGGAGGGGCAGGCCGGCACGCCGCCCGCCTCCCCAGCGATCGGGGAGTGCTGGATCGTCGCTGCCGCCGCATCGGGCGAATGGGAGAATCGCGGAGACCATCTGGCGAGCTGGGACGGCACGCAATGGAGCTTCTGTGCCCCGGCGGAAGGCATGCTTGTCTTCGACCGTTCGGTGGGGGAACGCCTGGCCTTTCTCGACGGATGGAACCGGCCCGTTCGGCCCGTGCCGCCGGCCGGTGGTTCGGTAATCGACAGCGAAGCGCGTACGTCAATCGGGGCGATCGTCGACCTGCTTGCAACACTTGCGATAATCCCGCGAATTTGACGGGAACCCGATGCGCCCCGCACCGTTCGCCAGATACGGAAGGGGTCCGAAGCCCGGAACTCATTCTCAATGCGCGGGAAAAGCGGCATTATTGCAACAGTTCCCGCCCATTGTTTGCTTGCCACCTCAAGGGTTGAAAGTTAGATATGCTGCACTCGGTGGCTCCAATTCGCAAAAAGGGGAAACTATAATGCGGAAATTCGTCATAGGAATGGCGATGGCCTCTACGGCCCTTGCATCGCCAGCCCTGGCAAAGGACGACAGCTGGTACATCGGCGCCGAATTCGGTGCCATGCTCGTCGAAGATACCGAATTCGAAATCAACGGCGGTCCGGACGCACACACCATCAACCATGACTATGGTTTCGATGGCGGTGGCTATGTCGGTTACGATTTCGGTGCTTTCCGTCTGGAAGCCGAAGTCAGCTATCGCCAGGCAGATGTCGATAGCATCCTGGTTGGCACACCTGGCCTGCCTTATGGTGCCGGTTTTGTTGCGCCTTCAGGCTCCTATCCGGCTGGCGGTGATGTCAGCGCGCTTTCCTTCATGCTGAACGGCCTGCTCGATTTCGGCCCCGATGACGGCCTACAGGGCTTTGTCGGCGGTGGTGTCGGCGTGGCGCGCACGAGCTATGAGGTCACCCCCTATTCGAACTTCGCTTCGTCGATCGACGATTCGGATAGCGGTCTTGCCTGGCAGGTTCTTGCTGGTGTTCGCGCTCCGCTGACCGACAATGTCGATGTCGGCCTGCGCTATCGTTACTTCAACGCCGACAGCGTCGAACTGGTCGACCTGGGTGGCAACGCGCTGGAAGATTCGTTCACCAGCCACTCGTTGATGGGTACGCTCGAGTACAATTTCGGTGCTCCGCCCCGCCGCCGCCTCCCCCGCCGCCCCGCCGCCGCCGCCTCCTCCGCCGCCGCCTCCCCGCCGCCGCCTTCGGCGCCGGTCTGCGAGACGGGTCCGTATATCGTCTTCTTCAACTGGGACGAATCGGCGATCACTCCGGAAGCAGCGACGATCCTGGACAATGCGGTTTCGGCCTACGCCAACTGCGGCACTGCCTCGGTGATGCTGGCCGGTCACACCGACCGTTCGGGTTCGGTAACCTACAATATGGGTCTCGCCGAACGGCGTAACGACTCGGTCCGTGGTTACCTGAGCTCGCGCGGTATTCCGGATGGCCGGATCACCAGCGAAGCGTTCGGTGAATCGCAGCCGCGCGTCCCGACCGCCGACGGTGTTCGCGAACTGCAGAACCGTCGCGTCGAAATCACTTACGGTCCGGGTTCGGGCATGTAAGCGAAGGGCGTAACGCCAAAAGTAAGAGGGGCCGGAGCAATCCGGCCCCTTTTTCGTTGGCAGGAGTAAGCCGACCTTCAAACCAAGAGGACCGCCATGAAATTTCGTTCACTGCTTCCTTCGCTCGCCGCACTCGCCCTGGTCGGTTGTACGACATTAGAGAGCCTGCCGAGCGACCGAGTGGGCGAAACCACGCTTCGCTTCGCCAACGGCCTGCCTGCGGGAACCGTCCAACTGCTCAGCAACGGCCGGACCTTGACCGTCGCAGTAGCGGCCGTGGGCATGTCAGAGGGGGACCATGGCTTCCACCTCCACACCACCGGTCGCTGCAAAGCCCCCGACTTCAAGAGCGCGGGCGGCCATCTCAATCCGCGCGGTGCCACACATGGGCAGCTCTCGCCTGGCGGCAAGCACTTGGGGGACATGCCCAATCTCGCGATCGGCGCCAACGGCACCGGTAGCGCCGAAATCGTCCTTCAAGGTAACGCCGACGCGATCCTCGATGACATTTTCGATGCGGACGGTACTGCTGTCGTCGTCCACGCGAATTCCGACGATTATCGCACCGATCCCACCGGCAATGCCGGTGCGCGGATCGCCTGCGGCGTTCTGAAACGCGGCTAGACCGGCTCTCCCGCTTCGCGCGCGCGCTCGACCACGCTCGAAGCGGCGCCTGGCACCAGCTTCAGCGCGGCGATCAGCAATACCAGCCCGAACGGCGCGGCCACCAGCGTGGAAAGCACGCCGATCGATAGGTCGTCGCCATTGGTCGCCGACACGTAGCCGGCCATGAAGGGGCCGAGGCCCAGCCCGATCAGAGTGGTGGAGAGGAAGAAGGTTGCCGTCGCGAGTCCGCGCATTCTCGGCAAAACCAGCGCCTGGCTCGATGCCGCGGCGGCCCCCAGCGCCGATGCACTCAGCAACTGGGCGACGAAGGCGCCGATATAGAACGGTACCACATCATCGGTCGTATACGCGACCCATATGGCCGGGATGGGTGCTACAAGGCCGAAGAGAATGACCCAGATGCGTCCCTCGGGTCTGCGCTCGAGCAGAAAGTCTGCCATCCGGCCGCCAAGGATAACGCCCAGAAAACCGGCCACGGCGGCGGGGGCGCCCAGGAACCAGCCGAGATCGGTCTTGTTCACGCCCAGTGCCCGTTCGGCATAGGGCGCGCCCCAATAGGATACGGCATAGGCCACGAAGGCAACCGTTCCGTAGCCGAGAACCACGCACATGAAGGCGGGTGATCCCCAGGTCAGTCTGAAGGTCGGCAGATCGCGTGCGCGCAGGCCCATCGCCCAGCTGAACACCGCGTAGTATCCGACGCCGAGAAACAGCCATTGTTCGAAGACGCCAGTCCAGCGCCACAGCGCCCAGGCCAGCGCGGCAAAGAATGCCGCACCCAGCAGGTTCAGCGCCAATGCGCCCGCCCCGCGTCCGGCCGCTCCGAAAACCGTGAAGGGCGGAATGACCTGGAAGAGCTCGCGAACGAAACCGCGAAAGGGCGCCGGGTCTTCCGGAGTAGGCAAGCCGTCCATCGCCCCGCGCACCGGTTCGCGCAGGGTGAGGACCCACAGCGCGAGAGCGATCCCGGGTATCCCGACGGCGAGGAATGCCGCCTGCCAGCCAACGAGACCCAGCGGCCCGCCTTGGGGGTAGGCGGCATTCCAGTTCTCGACGATGAGCCCGCCAATCAGCAGCGAGATCCCGCCGCCGATATAGAGCCCCGATGAATAGATCGCGAGGGCGGTCGCGCGCAGCCGGGCGGGAAACCAGTCTGAGATGAGCGAATAGGCCGATGGGCTGGCCGTGGCCTCGCCCACGCCCACGCCGATGCGCGCCACGGTCAATGTGGTGGCGTTCTTGGCGAAGCCCGAAAGGGCCGTCATCGTCGACCACAGGGCGAGGCCGAGGCTCATCAACCGGACCCGCTTCCAACTGTCGGCAAGCTTGCCCAGCGGGATGCCGAACAGGGCGTAGAATACCGCGAAGGCGGTACCATAGAGAAAGCCGAGATAGTCGTCCTCGACGCCGAGATCGGCCTTGATATCATTGGCCAGGATCGAAAGGATCTGCCGGTCGATGAAGTTCAGGACGTAGACGAGGACGAGAACACTGAGCGCGTACCAGCTATAGGCGGGTACCGTGTCCGTGCCGGCGCCGGCTGTGTCGTGGCTCGGCGGTGCGGCATCCTTCGTTTGGCTCAATTCCCTACTCCCCTCGGTCGTGGATTTCCTCTGCGTAGGGGGTGGTATCGGCAAGGCCTGCCTCGGCAAAGCCTTTTCGCCGCAGGCGGCACGAATCGCAGGCGCCGCAGGCGAGGCCATCACCTGTGGGATCGTAGCAGGACCAGCTCCACGCAGGATCGAGACCCAGCCTGTAGCATTCGCGCGCAATGTCCGCTTTCGACATGTCTTGCAGCGGAGTGTGGATGGTGAATGGCCGCCCTTCCACGCCCTGCTTCGTGCCCAATCGCGCGGTTTCGACAAAGCTGGCGATGAATTCCGGTCGGCAATCCGGATACCCTGAATAGTCGAGCGCGTTGACGCCGATGAAGATATCCCGCGAATCCGACGTTTCGGCAAAGGCCGTGGTCAGGGCCAGAAAGACGAGGTTGCGCGCCGGGACATATGTCACGGGTATGTCGTGTCCGACGCCGGTCTTGGGCACATCGATATCGTCGGTCAGGGCCGATCCGCCGAAGCGCCTGAGATCGAGGGGAAGGACAATGTGGCGTTCAACGCCAAGCCGTTCCGCAATCGCCCATGCCGATTGCAGTTCACGCACATGGCGCTGGCCATAATCGATCGTGAGGGCATGGACCGCCATCCCCCTTTCGCGGGCAATGGCGGCGGTGACCATGGAATCGAGCCCCCCCGAAAGCAGGACGACGGCGGGGCCGGAAGGTTGGGATTGACTCATGCAGGCTCGCTATTCGCAAGCGCGCGAGCCTGCAAGAAGTGGATCAGCCGCAGGCGCCGGTCCGGCGAGCCTCGGCGGTGAACTGGAACGGCTTGCCGCCGGAAATCCCCTGACTGTCGATCTGGACCAGCGAGGCCGTTTCCTTGCGAATATGGGTCCGGCCATAGCCATTGCCCCGGCAGGTATATTGAACAGTCACGTCAGTGGCGCTGTCTTCAACCACGAAGCGGTTGCACCCGCTGTCGGAGTGGCGCAGCTGAATGAACTCCCGCCCGGTGCGCACACACACCTTGCGTGCGGCGCTGCCATCGCGGTAGCGGACTTCCCAGCCGCCCCGATCAAGGCTGTCGAGCATGGCCAGCGAAGCCTGCGCGATAGCTGGAACGGCGAGAACCGCGAGCGGCGCAGCAAGCGCCGCCAGAAAAAATGCCCGTTTGCGAGCCATGTCGAAATTCACCTTTCGTCCGTAAGTTCAGACGCGCCCGTGATTCGTAATCATTACAGCACAATCACGATGAACTGTTGTATAACAACGACACGCCGGTCAGATTTCGATCCCGAACTGTCTCGAGCAGAATGCGCAATCGACCGTGACGATCCCGTTTTCATCGCGCATATCCCTGCGGTCTTCTTCCGGAAACCGTCCAAGCACCTCGCGATAGTGATCGACCGAGCAACGGCAGCCTTTCGCAATATCCGCGCCCGGCTGGATGCGGACCTCGTCCTCCTCGTGAAACAGTCGCCAGGCGATGGCCTCAAGCGAGAGCGCGGAATCCAGCAATTCGTCATGGCGTAGCGATCCTGCGAGAATGGCCACATGGTCCCATTCGGGATGATCGAGTTTGCTGTGAAGGCGCTCGCGACCCTCTTCGCCTTCCGGCAGATGCTGTACCAGCAGTCCGGCCGCGCTTACCCCCTCGCCATCGGACCGTACCGCGCAGCGAATCAGCGTGGGTACCTGCTCCGACTGATAGAAATAGCGTTCGCAAGCCTCCGAGAGGTTGTCGCCTTCCAGCGGTACGATCCCCTGGTACCGGCCCCGACCACCAGCCAGATCGAAAGTGATGGCCAGATAGCCCTTGCCGAAGAGCGCGAAGAGCGAAGGATTGGCGCCCAGCTCGGCCAGCCTTGCCGCGTCGAAATCGACATAGCCCCGAAGCTCCCCGCCCTTGTAGTCGCACACCAGCAGGCTGACCGCGCCCGCTTCGGTCTGCGCCTGCATGGTGACTTGCGAGCCATCGTCCTTGACCAGCCCACCCATCAGCACCGCCAGCACCAGCGCTTCCGCGAGCAAATGGGTCACGGGTGCAGGATAGTCATGCGCGGCGAGAATGTCGTCGAGCGTCCGGTCGAGCCGCACCAGGCGACCGCGCGCATGGCGCGTGGGAATGGTGAAAGCGAGCAGGCGTCCGGAATAGGTTTCGGGTGTATTCTGGGGAGTAGCGTCCATCGACGCCATATGGGGCGCCCCTTCGCGGATTGGTAGAGTGTGCCGCCGACTGTCAGATTTTATCGAAACACCAGAGCAGAACCGATTTTTGGGCGTGGATGCGGTTCTCGGCCTCGTCGAATACGACCGACTGGTCGCTCTCGAACACGTCCTCCGTCACCTCCTCGCCGACATGGGCGGGGAGACAGTGGAGGAATTTGGCATCGGGCTTCGCCAATCCCATCAGCCGATTGGAAACCTGGAACGGCGCCATGGCGGCAAGCTTGTTGTGAACATGCTCCTGACCCATCGACACCCAGGTGTCGGTCACCACGATATCCGCCCCCGCCACGGCTTTATCCGCATCCTGGGTCAAGGTGACTTGCGCTCCGCCCGCGCGTGCCATTTCGACGAATTCGGGTTCGGGTTCATAGCCTTTCGGCGCCCCGATCCGCACGTTGAACTTCATCAACGCGGCCGCCTCGAGAATCGAGTGCAGCACATTGTTGCCATCGCCCAGCCAGGCCAGTTCGAGACCGGGCAAGGCCTTGTCATGTTCGATCATGGTCAGAAGGTCGGCGACTATCTGACACGGATGCGAACGATCGGTCAGGCCATTGATGACCGGAACCGTCGCATGGCGCGCCATTTCCAGCGCCTTGGCGTGATCGTCGGTGCGGATCATGATCGCATCGACCATGCGGCTGAGCACCCGCGCGGTGTCGGCGATGCTCTCGCCGCGCCCGAGCTGGGTGGTGCCCGAATCGAGAATCAGCGCCGTTCCGCCAAGCTGACGCATGGCGATGTCGAAACTAACCCGCGTGCGAGTGGAGTTCTTCTCGAAGATCATGCCGAGCACATGGCCCCCCAGCGGCGCATCGGCATCGGGTCTGCCCTTGGGCCACTCGCTGCGCGCCGCCTTGCGGTCCTGTGCATCGTTTATCATGGCGGCGATCGCATCCCCGCCCGCGTCCGATAGATCGAGGAAGTGCCGCATCGTCTCGCTCCGTTCAGCCGACCGGGGTGTAGCTTGCGGCACCGGCCGAAAGCTTGTCGAAGAATTCGTCGAATTCGGCATCGCCTGCCACCAGCGGCGGCAGGACGCGCAGCGTGTTGTCGCCCGCCGCTACGGTCAGCAGCTGATGATTGTCGCGCAAGTGAACGAAGAAGGGCCGACTTTCGACCTTCATCTTTACGCCGAGCATCAGGCCCTTGCCCCGGACCAGCTCGAACAGCTCGGGGTAATTGCCGATGAACTGTTCGAGGCGACTGCGCAGCCGCTCGCCCTTCTCGGTTACTTCGGCGAGGAATTCGTCATTGGCGACGGCATCCATCACCGCCATGCCTGCCGCCATGGCCAGCGGATTGCCGCCATAAGTCGAGCCATGCGTGCCGAAGCCCATGCCGCGCGCGGCTTTTTCGGTCGCGAGGCATGCGCCCAGCGGGAAGCCGCCGCCGATACCCT
Organism: Erythrobacter aureus; assembly: GCF_003355455.1. Taxonomy (NCBI): domain Bacteria; kingdom Pseudomonadati; phylum Pseudomonadota; class Alphaproteobacteria; order Sphingomonadales; family Erythrobacteraceae; genus Erythrobacter; species Erythrobacter aureus. Next base: position 682,965 of record NZ_CP031357.1, on the reverse strand, counting down.
TGGCGCTGGCCATGATGTCGGGCGCGATGCCGTAATGTTCATAGGCATAGAGTTTTCCCGTGCGCGCCACGCCGCACTGAACCTCGTCGAAGACCAGCATGAGGTCGTTCTCGTCGGCCAATTGGCGCAGGCCGCGAATGAACTCTTCGCTGCCGGGGCGAATGCCGCCCTCGCCCTGGATCGGTTCGACGAGGAAGCCGGCGGTCTTGTCGCTCATCAACGACTTTGCGTGGTCGAGATTGTCGAATTCGGCGTATTGGAACCCGGCGAGCAGCGGCATGAAGCCCTTGTGCATCTTTTCCTGGTTCGAGGCGCTGATGGTCGCCATCGTGCGGCCGTGGAAAGCGTTGGTGAAGGTGATCAGTTCGGTACGATTGGCATCGCCATCTTCGTGCTGATGGTAAGCGCGTGCGGTCTTGATCGCCGTTTCGACCGCTTCGGCACCGGAATTGGTGAAGAAAACCGTGTCGGCGAAAGTCTTGTCGACCAGGCGCTGCGCCAGCGCCTCGCCCTGGGGGCTGCCATAGAGGTTCGAGACGTGCATCAACGTCTCGGCCTGCTTCTGGATCGCGCCGATCAGGCCGGAATGGCTGTGGCCGAGCAGGTTGACCGCGATACCGCTGGCGAAATCGAGATAGCGCGTACCGTCTTCATCGATCAGATGGCAGTGATCGCCCTTGACCGGGCGGACCCCGCAGCGGGGATAGACGGGCATCAGCGGCGAAATCGACATGGGTCCTCCAGCGGCACCTCTTGATGGGTGCATTACAGTGCGAAAGACAAATGGCGGCCCCCGGGGAACCGCCATTTGCGTGTTTGCCAGCGATCTATTGCGTATCGCGCGCCGGGTCAAACCGGATCGCGGGAACGCCTTGCCTCAGTCCTGTGCGGGGACGAGATTGACCGCCGAATACTTGCCGCGTCGGTCGACCTCGAGGTCGAATTCGTAACGCTCGCCCTCGTTGATACCGGCCAGACCCGACCGCTCCACCGCGCTGATATGCACGAACGCATCGGGCTGCCCGTCATCGCGGGTGAGGAAGCCGAAACCCTTCATCGAGTTGAAGAACTTGACCGTCCCGGTGGCCTTCTCGCCGGTCAGTTCGCGGCGCGGAGCCGATTCGCGATCACCACCGCCGCGCGATTCAACGGGAATGACGTCGCCAACCACCTGTAGGTCTTGTGCAGACACCTTACCGCCGCGATCGACGAGGTTGAATTCCAGCTCCTGCCCTTCCGCAAGACCTTCGAGACCGGCACGTTCGACCGCGCTGATGTGAACGAAAACGTCCTCACCGCCGCCATCCTGCTGGATGAAGCCGAAGCCTTTCTGGCCGTTGAAGAACTTTACCGTTCCCTTGCCGGTGCCGACGACCTGCGCAGGCATGCGGTTGAACCCGCCGCCACCACCGCCGCCGCGATTTCCGCCGCCGAAACCACCGCGGTCGCCGCCACGATCACCGCCTCCGAAACGGTCCTTCTGGAATGCTTCATGCGGCACGAAATCGGCCGGGGGGCCACCGAAATTATCGAAACCGTCATCGCCGAAACCGTCGCGCTTGTCCTTCCCGCGGCGGCGCCCTCTGTCGTAACCCATAACTCGAACAATACCTTGTCGTGCAGCCCGTCAATCAGAACCCACCGAAACGAAGGACTGCAGTCCGTGCCGGCGCGGGCGGGCACGAAACCCTCCCTTGCGCATCCGTCATAGCGCGAAACAACGCTATGCGCGAATGATTTAGATGTAATGGCCTGCAAACCGCAAAAATGTGACATTTTCGCAAAGAAGATGTTGCGCGAAAGATGTCTTGAACGCAGCGGAGCCGTTCGGCACAGCGCAAATCATGGATTTAATGGCCCTGGTTTCCGATCCAGCCGCCTGGCTGGCGCTGCTCACCCTGATCGCGCTGGAGGTCGTCCTGGGTGTCGACAATCTGATCTTCATCGCGATTCTCTCGAACAAGCTGCCCGAACACCAACAGCAGCGTGCCCGGCGCATCGGGCTGGCGCTCGCGCTGATCATGCGGATCGCACTGCTGATGCTGATCGGCTGGCTGGTCACGCTGCAGACCCCGATCTTCGACCTCGGCATCGTCGGCCCACCGGTCGAAGGGACCAACAAGGTCAGTTTCGAAACCGCTTTCTCAGGTCGCGATCTCATTCTTCTGACCGGCGGGCTCTTTCTGCTGTGGAAGGCGACCAAGGAAATCCATCACTCGATGGAGCCGGAAGACGATTCGGGCGATCTGCTCGACAAGACTCCCGGTGTCGCCGATGCGGCCAAGGCCACTTTCGGCACGGTCATCGCCCAGATCGTCGCCATCGATATCGTTTTCTCGGTCGATTCGATTCTGACTGCGGTGGGCATGACGAACGAAATTCCGATCATGGTCACCGCCGTCGTGATAACTGTCGGCATCATGATGGTGGCCGCCGATCCGCTGGCGAAATTCATCGAGAAAAACCCCACTCTGGTAATGCTCGCCCTGGCTTTCCTCGTCATGATCGGCCTCGTCCTGATCGCCGATGGGTTCGGCTTCCACGTGCCCAAGGGATACATCTACGCCGCGATGGGCTTCTCCGTCGGGGTCGAGATCCTCAACATCATTCAGCGCAACCGGCGAGCGGAAAAACTGGCCCGAGCACAGGAAGGGATACGATGAGCGAGTTCCGAAAACTGTCCGACGATTTCTACGCGAGCCCGCAGGTCACGCCGCGGGAAATTTCGGAAGCCGCCGCCATGGGAATGGCGCTGGTGGTCAACAACCGGCCCGATGGCGAGGCTGCCGACCAGCCGCCGGGTGCCGATATAGAAGCGGCGACGCGGGCGGCAGGGATGGATTACATCGCAATCCCGATCGGCAGCGCGGGCTTCAGCGAACCCCAGGTCGAGGCGCTTCAGGAAGCGCTTGCGACCGCCAAGGGGCCGGTGCTGGGTTTCTGCCGTTCGGGGACGCGCTCGACATTGCTGTGGTCGCTGGCCCGCGCACGCAGTGGCGACGACCCGGAGGCCATCGGCGAAGCCGCCGCGGCAGCCGGTTACGATGTCAGCCCGGTTCGCCCGGCAATGGATATGTTCGCCGCCCGCGCGCGGGGCTGACTACTTGCGATAGTCGAGCGGCGGCTTGCGATCGCCGAGCAGCGATTCGTACACATAGTCCGCGCCCCTGGCCTCGGCGAACTCGGCCTTCGCCGTCTCGCGCAATTGCGGATTGGTGTAGAGTTCGACTGCCGCGAGCACCATCGCCTTGGCCGCGTGCTGCGTGCCCTTGGCGCCGTAGCTGTGCCCGCTCGCGGCAACCGCCTGCCAGCTATGCGCCGCCGTACCCGGTACCCAGGTGGCAGTGCGCACACTGACAGTGGGGACCGCGCGGCTGACATCGCCGACATCGGTCGAGCCGTATCCCGTCAAAACGGCATAGTCTTCGACCTGCTGTGCCTGCGCCAATTCGGGCGCGTCCTCGCCCAGGCTTTCGCGAATCGTCGCGGCCCATTCCAGTTCGTCGACGGTATGTTCGATCGGCTCCAACGAACGAAGCTTTCCATCCATCATCAGTTGCAGCGACTGGAGCGGCAGCGTTGGGTTGTTGCCATGGATGATCTCCCAATCGACCTCGGTGCCGGTGCCCATGGCCGCGCCCTTGGCCGCCGCTTCGATACGCGGCCACAAGGCACGAACCTCATCCGCGTCCGAATGGCGCACATAATAGAACACCTCGGCGAAATCGGGGACCACATTGGGCGCCTTGCCGCCATCGGTGATGACGTAATGGATGCGCGTGTCCATGCTCGTATGCTCGCGCATCATATTGACCATCATGTTCATCGCCTCGACCCCGTCGAGCGCGCTGCGCCCCCGTTCGGGCGCACCCGCCGCATGGGCCGAAACACCGCGGAAGCGGAACTTGCCCGAACGGTTGGCGAGGCTTTTGCGGGAGGCCGCCGAATTACGGTCGGCAGGGTGCCAGTCGATCACGAAATCGGCATCGTCGAACAGGCCGGCGCGGGCCATGTAGACCTTGCCCGACCCACCTTCTTCGGCAGGTGTGCCATAGAGGCGTACGCGGCCCGGTGTGCCGGTCGCCTCGAGCCAGTTGCGGATAGCGATTGCCGCGCTAAGCGATCCGGCGCCGAAGAGGTTGTGTCCGCAGGCGTGGCCCGCATGCTTTCCCGCGACCGGATCGCGCGTCGGGGCAGAGGACTGGTTGATGCCCGGCAGAGCGTCGAATTCGGCCAGCAGGCCAATGACCGGTCCGCCCTCGCCCCATTCGGCCACAAACGCCGTAGGAATCTCCGCCACGCCCTGGCGGATCGAAAATCCCTCGCGCTGCAATTCGTCGACCAGCAGCCCGCTCGAACGGGTTTCGAGATAGCCGAGTTCAGCAAACTCCCAGATCCGCTGAGCCACGCGCTCGGTTCGTTCCTGCTGCGCTTCGACCTGGAGGATCGGATCGACATCCTGCGCACGTACCGGCGTGGCGATCGCGGCAGCTCCGACGGCGAGAATGGCGAAGAACTTCATCGGTATCTCCCTTTCACGGCCTGCTTGCCGTAAAGTGCACATCATGCCAATCCATTCGCGTGATGGAGATCGCCCCCGCCCTGCTGCAATTCGCCGGCTCGCTGCTCGCCATTCTTGCGCTGGCAGCCTTCGCATATTGGCTCAAGCTCGGCCCTGCCCCGCGCCTCGCGGATGAAGAGGCGGTACGCATCGCGGCCGACGAGGCGGTCAGCGGCTACGAGCCGGTCGCGATCGGCCTGGATCGCTCGGGCAAAGGCGCACTGATGCGCGACGCAGCCGGGCGCGTGCTCCTGCTGCGGCAGCACGGAAGTCACTTTGCAGGGCGTATTCTCACTTCCGCGACCCGGGTTCGTAGCGAAGGGTCCACACTCCTCATCGATACTGCGGAAAAGCGTTATGGCACAGCGCGCCTCGTACTCGACGATCCGGCGGCTTGGGTTCGGACGATAGAAGCGATAAGGCAATAACCGTCATGCCCGATTTTTCGCCCACCGAACTGGCCGTACCCGGCTTTGTCGCCCTGGTTCTGATCGAAATGATCTGGGCCTGGCGCAGACGACCCGAAGCCTATGAACCCAGGGATACGCTTGCCAGCCTGGCCTTCGGCCTCGGCAGCACGGTTTCGGGCCTGGTGTTCGGCGGCGCCTTCTTCGCTCTGTTTCTGTGGGTTTGGGAATTCCGCCTGTTCGATATTCCCTGGACCTGGTGGGCCTTTGCGCTGTGCTTCGTGCTCGACGATCTCAAATATTACTGGGTCCACCGCTTCGGCCACCGCGTGCGCTGGTTCTGGGCGAGCCATGTGAACCACCATTCGAGCCAGCACTATAATCTCAGCACGGCTCTGAGGCAGACTTGGACGGGCTATCTGACGCTGGGATTCGCCTTTGCCCTGCCGCTGGTTCTGCTCGGCTTTCATCCCGCGATGATCGCCATTTGCGCCGGATTCAACCTCATCTACCAGTTCTGGATTCATACAGAGGCGATCGACAAGATGCCGCGCTGGTTCGAAGCAGTGATGAACACGCCGAGCCATCACCGGGTCCATCATGCGACCAATCCGCGCTATCTCGATCGCAACTATGCCGGTGTGTTCATCGTCTGGGACAAGATGTTCGGCACGTTCGAGCCCGAGGTGGAGGACGAGACGATCCGCTACGGCATCGTCAAGCAGCTCGGCAGCTTCAACCTGCTGTGGGCCGTGTTCCACGAATGGATCGGCATAGCCCAGGACATGTGGCGCGCGCCGTGGAAGCACAAGCTATCCTACCTGCTGCGCGAACCCGGCTGGACGCATGATGGCAGCCGCGAGACATCCGACCAGATTCGCGAACGCTGGCTCGAACGCCAGGGAGCCGAAGAAAAATCCGTTTCATACGAAAACCGGATTGCAGGCGAGGCGGAGGCTGCCTAACCTCTCCGACGAGAGAGGAGATATCATGGACGAATTCGATGTCATCGTGATCGGTGGCGGGAGCGCAGGCAGTGCCGTCGCCGGACGGTTGGCCGAGAGCGGCAAAAGCGTATGCCTGCTGGAGGCCGGCCCCCGTAACAACACGGTCTTGGTCAAAACGCCGGGATTCATGCCCTTCCTGCGCGATTCCTCGAACTATCGCTTCGAGACGGTCCCGCAAAAAGGGCTCAATGGCCGGATCGGCTATCAGCCGCGCGGTCGCGGGCTGGGGGGATCGTCGGCGATCAATGCGATGATCTACATTCGCGGCCACAAATGGGATTACGACAACTGGGCCAAGCTTGGCTGCACCGGGTGGGGCTATGACGATGTGCTGCCCTATTTCAAACGAGCCGAGCACAATGTGCGCGGAAGCGACGCGTATCACGGCGACGATGGCCCCTTATGGGTCAGCGACCAGAACTGGCCCAACCCCGGCAGCCTCGCCTTCGTGGAAGCGGCAGCCCAACTGCAATTGCCGCGCAATAATGATTTCAACGGCGCCAAGCAGGAAGGCTTCGGCCTTTACCAGGTGACGCAGAAAGACGGCGAACGCTGGTCGGCAGCGCGGGCCTATATCGAACCGAAGCGGGCCCTGCGCAATCTCGACGTGCGCATCGGCGTGAGCGTGCAGCGGCTCGAGATCGAGGACGGACGGGTCACGGGAGTGACCTATAGCGTTGGCGAGAAGCGGCGCACGGTGAAGGCGCGCGGCGCGGTGGTTCTTTCGGCGGGGGCTTTCAATTCGCCGCAGATCCTGATGTTGTCTGGTATCGGCCCGGCCGCGCATCTTCGCGAATACGGGATCGACGTCGTGGTAGACAAGCAGGCCGTGGGCAACGACTTGCAGGACCATATCGACTATGTTTCGAGCTGGCAGACCGCCAATAAGGACCTGATCGGGGACAGTCTTACCGGCACTGTACGCATGGCGAAGGCGATTATCGAACATCGTCGCAAACGCACAGGGATCATGACGACGCCCTATGCCGAGGCCGGGGGATTCTGGGCGGTCATGCCCGATGCGCCGGCGCCCGATGTCCAGTGGCATTTCGTGCCTGCCATGCTCGAGGATCACGGCCGTACGAAAGTGAAGGGCCATGGCTTTTCGCTCCATGCCTGCGTGCTCCGCCCCGAAAGCCGGGGTACCGTCCGCCTCAACGGGCCGGATGCGCGCATGGCGCCGCGGATCGATCCCAACTTTCTCGACGACGAGCGCGATATCGCGACTTTGCGCGCGGGCGTGCGCCTGTCGCATCGCATCGCCAGTTCGCCCAGCCTGGCGAAATACGATCCGCAAGACCGCTATCCGATCGATCTCGACGACGATGCCCAGCTCGACGAGCTGATCCGCAATCGGGCTGATACGGTGTACCACCCGGTCGGCACGTGCCGCATGGGCGCGGACGAGGATGCGGTGGTCGATCCGACGCTCAAGGCGCGGGGAATCGATGGGCTCTACATCGCCGATGCCAGCGTGATGCCGCGTCTGGTTTCCGGCAACACCAACGCACCCAGCATTATGATCGGCGAACACTGCGCGGATTTCGTAACCGCAGCGCTGGCTGGCTAGTCCACCGCACGCACGCGCGCCTGGAAGAATCGACAAAAAAGGGGCCGGAGACGAATCTCCGGCCCGGCAAAGTCGGTGTTCGCAGGAGGAACATGGTTGGGCGGGGGCACCGGAGAAAAGAGGAGAGAACGGCGCCCCGCCGAACTGGTTAATTGTAAGCACGCTCTCCGTGTTCGGAGATGTCGAGCCCGTCGACTTCGGCTTCCTCGGTGACTCTCAGGCCGATCAGCGCCTTGACGATCATACCCACCACCAGTGTGCCGATGCCGGCCCAGACGATGGTCACGAGGACACTGAAGATCTGCACCCAGAGCTGCGCGCCGAGCGCAACCGAGCCGTCGCCGGGTCCGGCGAGGAAGGGCTGGTAGACGACTGCCGTACCGACTGCGCCGACAATGCCGCCGATGCCGTGGATGCCGAAGGCGTCGAGGCTGTCGTCATAGCCGAGCTTCGCCTTCACCTTGGCGACGAAGAAATAGCACACGGCGGCGCTGACGATACCGAGCAGGATCGCACCGAACGGCCCGCTATTGCCCGCTGCCGGAGTGACCGCCACGAGGCCCGCGATAACCCCCGAGCAGAAGCCCAGCGCGCTGCCCTTGTGGCCCGCTGCGCGTTCGATGACCATCCAGGTGAGCGCGCCGGCTGCCGTGGCGACGAAGGTGTTGATCATGGCGAGTCCGGCCGAAGCATCCGCTTCGAGCGCGCTGCCCGCGTTGAAGCCGAACCAGCCGACCCACAACAGGCCCGTGCCGACCATGGTCAACGTCATGCTATGCGGGGGCATGGGTTCTGCCGGATAGCCGCGACGCTTGCCGAGGAGATAGGCGAGCACGAGGCCCGAGACACCGGCATTGATATGCACCACCGTGCCCCCGGCAAAGTCGAGCGCGCCGTCTTCAAACAGCAGGCCGCCGCCCGCCCAGACCATATGGGCGATCGGGAAATACACGATGGTCAGCCACAGCGGGACGAACAGCATCACGGCGTTGAACTTCATGCGTTCCGCCGTCGCGCCGAGGATCAGCGCGGCGGTGATCGCGGCGAAGGTCATCTGGAAACTGATGAAGACGAATTCGCTGATGACTTCGTCGGTGAAGGTCGCCGCCGTGCTCGCGGCATCGGTCTGCGACAGGAACAGATTGCCCCAGCTGAAGAAGGCGTTCCCTTCCGGCCCGAAGGCAGTCGAATAGCCCCACATCACCCATACCAGCATCGCCAACGAGGCGGTCGCGCCGATCTGGGTCATGGTGGAGAGCATGTTCTTGGAACGAGTCAGGCCGCCATAGAACAGGGCGAGGCCCGGCAGGATCATGAGCATGACCAGAACGGTGGCGGTCATCATCCAGGCGTTGTTGCCGGGGTTGGGCACGGCGACGGCGGCTTCGGCCGCCTCCTGCGCGAATGCCGCGGCGGGCGTGAGCAGCGCGAGCCCGAGGGCGGCGGTGCGAGAAAGAGTTCGAAACATCATGGGTCCCATCCTGTCCGTCAGAGCGCGGTGTCGCCGGTTTCGCCGGTGCGAATGCGGGTGGCGCTGGCGAGGTCGAATACGAAGATCTTGCCGTCGCCGATGGCTTCGGTGCTGGCGGTCTGCTGGATCGTCTCGACCACTTGCGGGGCGAGGTCGTCGCTCGCGGCAATCTCGAGCTTCACCTTGGGCAGCATGTTGGTCGAGTATTCGGCGCCGCGATAGATTTCGGTCTGGCCCTTCTGGCGGCCGAATCCCTTGACTTCGGTAACGGTCATCCCGGCCACTCCGATGTCGCCGAGCGCTTCGCGCACCTCGTCGAGCTTGAATGGCTTGATGACAGCGATGATGAATTTCACGCCTTCACCCCCTGTGTGGTCCGCCGGTCCGTCACCGGCGTTCGCACATGCAGCAAAGTGCGTGCCAAACCGCTTTTCGGCACGATTCGACCTCAGAGGCGCGCCGCCTACACCAACTATTGCCTAATGATTGGGCTGCTGCCTATTTTTTAATCAAGTCCAGCGTGGCAATTACGGGCAGGTGGTCCGATGCTACCGCCGACAGACCGGTGTGATGGACCTGCGCCTCGACGCAGTCCCAGTGGCTGCTGGCCACGATCCGGTCGAGCGTGGCAACAGGCTGGCGGCTGGGATAGCTTCGGCCGGGCGTGACAACATGCCAGCCTTCGGCAAATTCGCGCATGGCCCCGGTGCGCCTTCCCCACTGATTGAAATCGCCCATGATGACGGTCGGCAGATCGCGTTCGCAGCCATTGCAGAATTCGAGCAGCGACCGGATCTGGTCGCGGCGGCGCAGACCCGACAGGTCGAGATGCGTACCGATGACACGCAGCCGGTGCCCCTCGACCATTAGCTCGCCGCAGGCCGCGCCGCGCGGTTCGAGCGTCGGCAGATCGAGCGCTTCACCGTCCAAGACATCCATGTCGCGCCGCACCAGCAGCGCATTGCCGTGCCAGCCAATGCTGCGCGGGCGTTTGGCCACTTCGACGACGCGCCAATGGGTATCGTCGATCTCGGCGCGCGGAAGCACGCTGGCGCGCTGCCCGATCCGGCGATCCGCCTCTTGCAACGCGATGATATCGGCATCGATCTCGTGAAGCACGCTGAGAATGCGCTCGGGATCGCGCTTGCGGTCCAGCCCGACTGCCTTGTGGATGTTGTAACTGGCGAAAGTCAGGCGCACGCGCGGTCAATCGCCAGCAAAGTAGCGGTCGGTCGGCCTGGTAGGGATACCGTCGATACTGCGATCACGTGACCGCCGCTTGGCCACGAATTCCTCCGGATCGCGCCCTGCGTAGTATTTGACCAGCGTATCCCGCTCCCGCTCAAATTCCATGAACGGCACACCCCAGCCACAACTGGTCTGCACGCTGTCCACTGCGATATCGAAAATCTGCCTTGTGCCCGGCAGCAGTTTGAAATGCGCCGCGAGTTCTTCCCAACCGTGGTCCTGCGGCAAGACCGGTTTGCCCGTCCCGTACAGCCGCAAGATAAGAGCCGGCTGTTCGAAATTGCAAACCATGATCGTGATGCGCCCGTCCACTGTGAGATGGGCATGCGTTTCGTTCCCCGACCCGGCCAGATCGAGATAGGCCACACGGTTGGGCCCGAGTACGCGAAACGCGTCATAACCCTTCGGGCTCAGATTGATCCGTCCGTCACTCGCCGCGGTGGCGACGAAGAAGACCGGCTGCTTTGCCAGCATGGCGACATGGTCATCGGCTAGCCGGTCGAAGAATTCCGCCATCAGAGGAAATCCCGTATCGTCTTCATGAACCGGTCGAACTGGTCGTGATGCAGCCAGTGACCCGCATTCTCGAATTCGATCACCTCGGCATTGGAGAAGTGGTCGAGTCGGCCGTCGCCTTGTGGATTCGAGGCCCAACTGTCCGCGCCATAAAGCAACAGCGTGGGTGCGGTGATCGCAGCCCAGGTCTGGTGCAGGAACTGGTCGGCGATATCCTCCACCGCCCAGACATTGAGATGGGGATCGAATTTCCAGCTATACGTGCCGTCCTCGTTGCGATTCACCCCATGAATGGTGAGGTGCCGCGCCTGCTCTTCGGTGAGATAGCTGTTTTCCTCGATCATCCGCGCGAAGGCGGATTCGATGCTCTCATACTTGCGGGGTATCCGACCCGAGGCGGCGCGCTTCTTGCCGATCCACTCATTGAGCCGCTCGGGATAATTCTTCGCCCGCATTTCGGCCTGCCGTTTGGGACTGGGGCCGAGGCCTTCGATGGCGACGATCTTGGTGACCATCTCGGGGAAGGTCCCGGCGTAACGCAGCGAGACATTGCCGCCCATCGAATGGCTGACAATGGTCACCGGCCCCACGCCGAGCTGGTGGACCAGCTGGGCAAGATCGTAGACCATGTCATTGGCGGAATAATTGCCGTCGCTGACCCAGTCCGAATCGCCGTGGCCGCGATGATCCATCGCCACCACATGCCAATCGTCGCGCAATTGTTCGGCGACCCAGTCCCAACTGCGGGCATGGTCGCGCCCCCCATGGACGAGCACCAGCGGCGGCTTCCCGCGATTGCCCCAGTCGAGATAGTGCAGCCTCAGCCGCTGCGAAATGAAAGTCTGCGAAGTCGGTCCGGCGTGAAGCGTCATGGCGCTGCAATGCCGCCTTGGTGCGCCTGCCGCAAGCCTACCGCTCCTTCGTCGCCGAGAAGGTGAGGTCCGGGTTCTTTTCCTGCTGGTAGTTCACGTCCCACGGGCTCTTGGCCATGAATACCAGATCGCCGTCGCGATCCTTGGCGAGGTTGGACAGGTTGAATTTCTCGAACTCGTTCATTGCCTTCTCGTCCCCCTTGATCCATCGCGCGGTGGCGAAGGGCGAGGCTTCGAGCCTGGCCTCGACCTTGTATTCGGCGGACAGGCGGCTGATCAGCACGTCGAGCTGGAGCTGGCCGACCACGCCGATAATCCACTGGCCGCCGATCTCGGGATAGAAGACCTGGATCACGCCCTCTTCGGAAAGGTCGTCGAGCGCCTTTCGAAGCTGTTTGGTCTTGGTCGGATCGACCAGCGCGACGCGGCGCAGGATTTCGGGCGCGAAATTGGGCAGGCCGGTGAAGCGGATCGCGTTCTTTTCGCTCAGCGTATCGCCCACGCGCAGCGTGCCATGGTTCGGAATGCCGATGATGTCGCCCGGCTCGGCAGTGTCCGCGACTTCGCGGTCCTGCGCGAAGAACAGGATCGGAGAATGGATCGCGACCGGCTTGCCGAGGCCCGAGGGCGTCAGCTTCATGCCACGTTTGAAGGTGCCCGAAACCTGCCGCATGAAGGCGATGCGGTCGCGGTGGTTGGGGTCCATATTGGCCTGCACCTTGAAGATGAAACCGGTGACCTCGTTATGGTCGGGCGCGATCTGTTCGTCGCCTGCGGGCTGAGGGCGCGGCGGCGGGGCGTATTTCGCGATCGCCTCGATCAGCTCGGTAACGCCGAAATTCTTCAGCGCCGATCCGAAGTAGACGGGGGTCAGGTCGCCATTCCGGTACGCTTCGAGGTCGAATTCGGGATAGCCGATCTGCGCCAGCTCGATCTCCTCCGCGAAACGCTCGGGGATGGCCGGGTCGCAGTCGCGCGTGCCGGTAAATTCCTTTGAGGGGCCTTCGGGCCGCGCGACGCAGCCGGTGGCGAAATCCAGCACGCCCTCAAACTCGCCGCCCATGCCCACCGGATAGGCCTGCGGGCTGACGTCGAGCGCGAGCATGTCGGCGATCTCGTCGAGCAGTTCGAACACCGGGCGCCCTTCCCGATCGACCTTATTGACGAAGGTGATGATCGGCACGCTACGCAGCCGGCAGACCTCGAACAGCTTGCGCGTCTGCGGCTCGATACCCTTGGCCGCGTCGATCACCATAATGGCGGAATCGACCGCGGTCAGCGTGCGATAGGTGTCTTCGGAAAAGTCTTCGTGCCCCGGCGTGTCGAGCAGGTTGAAGGTGATGCCCTCGCGCTCGAAGGTCATGACGCTGGATGTCACCGAGATGCCGCGCTGCTGCTCGATCTTCATCCAGTCCGAACGCGCTCGCCGCGCCTGCCCGCGCGCCTTGACCTCGCCCGCCAAGTGGATCGCGCCGCCGGTCAACAGCAGCTTCTCGGTCAGCGTGGTCTTACCCGCGTCGGGGTGCGAGATGATCGCGAATGTGCGGCGGTCTGACATGGTCTCTTTTCCTACCCTCCCGTTCACATCGAGCGAAGTCGAGATGCGTCCAGGCCATCCGGGTCTCGACTTCGCTCGACACGAACGGAGGCGGGCGTTGATGGGTTAGTGGTGTTCGCGCGCGACGCGGAAGCCGGCGAAATCCTGGTTTACCGGCATAAGTTCGAGCCGGTTGATATTGAGATGCGGGGGCAGTTCGGCGATCCAGCGGATCGTATCGGCAATGTCCTGCCCGGTCATCGGGTCGGCACCGCGATAGAGATCGTCGGACGCCTCCTGGCTGCCGGTGCGCACCAGCGTGAATTCGGTCTCGACCATGCCAGGCTCGATGCTCGTCACGCGCACGCCCGTGCCATGCAGATCGGCGCGCAAAGCGAGCGTGAAGTGGTTCACGAAGGCCTTGGAGCCCGCATAGACGTTACCGCCGGGGTAAATGTAGCTCCCCGCGACCGAACCGATGGCGATGATCGCGCCTTTGCGCTCGATCAGCGTGGGCAGCAGCTTGCGCGTCAGCACCACCATGGCCGTCACATTGGTGTCGATCATGGTCTGCCAGTCGTCGAGGCTGGCTTCGTGCGCGGGCGAGAGACCCTGCGCGAGGCCGGCATTGTTCACCAGCAGATCGATGCCCGCGAACGCTTCGGGCAGAGCGGCGAGGGCGGCATCCATCGCGTCGGTATCACGCACGTCGAAGCAGGCCGCATGGACCTTGTCCGCGCCAAGCTCCTCCACCAGTGCGTCGAGCCGTTCCTTGCGCCGCCCGGTCACCACGCAGCGCCAGCCGCTCGCCACCAGCGTGCGCACGGTGGCTTCGCCGATGCCTGCGGTGGCTCCGGTGACAAAGGCAGTCCTTTCGGCTGGGCTCAGGACAGGTTTCATCCGCGCAACTCCGCACCCTGCCTGGCGGCGCTCGCGACCACCTTGTCCGAGATCGCCTTGATCTCGGCATCGGTGAAGCTCTTTTCACCCGGCTGGAGCCTGACTTCGACCGCAACCGACTTCTGGCCTTCGGGCACGCCCTGTCCTTCGAACACGTCGAACACGCGCGCCTCGACGATCGCCTTCTTATCTGCGCCACGCACCGCCTTCACGAGGTCGCCCGCCGCGAGATCGGCGGGGACGAGGAAGGCGAAATCGCGCGTGACAGACTGAAGCGCGGGCGGCGCGTAGTGGGCGCGCGCGAAGCCAGCCCCCTTTTTCGCCGGGATTGAATCGAGGAATATCTCGACCGCCATCACCGGACCAGCGACGTCGAAGGCCTTGAGCGTCTTGGGATGCAGCGCGCCGAAGCGGGCCAGCACGTTCTTGGGGCCGAGGCGCAGCGTGGCCGACTGGCCTGGGTGGAACTGGTCGCCCGCCTCGCCCATCACCATGAGGTTTGCTACCGGCGCACCGGCGGCTTCGAGCAATGCGACGGCCTCGGCCTTGGCGTCATACGCATCGAAGCCCTGCGCCTTGCCATTGGCCCAGCCGCGCGAAGCCTTGTTACCCGCGAGCACCACGCCGAGCGTCGGTTTCTCGTCGCTGGCACCATCCTTACCGCGGAAATAGCGGCGTCCGATCTCGAACAGGCGGCTGCCATCCGCGCTGCGATCGGCGTTGCGCTTTGCCGCCGAAAGCAAACCAGGAATGAGCGAGGGGCGCATCGCCTTCATGTCTTCGCTGATCGGGTTGTCGAGCACCCATAGCTGCGCACCATCGGCGAAATACTCCGCTTCGGATGTGGGCAGGAAGGACCAGGTCACCGCCTCGTTGAGACCGCGCGCTGCCGCCGCACGGCGGAGCTTGCGCTCCTGCTTCTGCAGCGGGCTGGCGGTCGGACGAGCCACGCCTTCGACTCGCGGCAGCGCCACGCTCTCCACATGGTCGAGCCCGTGGATGCGCACCACTTCCTCGACGAGGTCGGCAGGGCCTTCGATGTCGTGGCGGCGCAGGGGGCAGGTAACCTGCCAGTCCTCGCCGACCTGGAAATCGAGCGCTTCGAGGATCGCGCGCTGCTCGTCCTGCGCCACATCGATCCCGCCGAGGTGCGAGGTGAGGTGCGGGTCGAAGGCGATGACCTTCGGCTCGGCCGGGACCTCGCCCGCCCGCGCGACCTCAGTGGGCGTGCCGCCGCAGGTCTTGAGGATCAGCGAAGTCAGGATCGCGAGTCCATCGTCGAGGAAGTCCGGATCCACACCACGCTCGAAGCGTGTGCGTGCGTCCGAGGCGAGGCCAAGCTCGCGGCCGGTCACGCCGATCCGCTCGGGGTCGAAATAGGCGATTTCGAGCAACACGTCGGTCGTCGCCTCGGTCGCGCCCGAATGCTCGCCGCCCATGATGCCGGCGATGTCGTGCACACCGTTGTCGTCGGCGATCACGGTCATGGTCTCGTCGAGCGTGTAGGTCTTCTCGTTGAGCGCCTCGACTGTCTCGCCGTTCCTTGCGCGCCGCGCCACAACGGGACCCGACAGCTTGGCGAGGTCATAGACATGCGCCGGACGCCCGAAGGCGAGCATGAGGTAGTTGGTCGCATCGACCAGCGCCGAAATCGGCCGCTGACCCGCCGCGATCAGGCGGCGCTGCATCCATTCGGGCGAAGGCTTGGTATTGTCGACGCCGCGGATGACGCGGCCGTAGAAAGCTGGGCAGCCTTCCGCATCGTCGGTGCGGATTTCGACGGGGCACGGATCGCGCGCCTCTATTTCGGAAACCTCGACCGGCTTGAATGTACCGAGGCCCGCCGCCGCGAGGTCGCGCGCGATGCCCTGAACGCCCATGCAATCGGGGCGGTTGGGCGTGATCGCTACATCGAACACCGGTGAGGCATCGTGATATTCGGCGAAGGTCTGGCCGATCCGGGCATCCTCGGGCAGCTCGATGATGCCATCGTGCTCCTCGCCCAGTTCGAGCTCGCGCACCGAGCACATCATGCCGTTCGATTCGACACCGCGGATCGCGCTCTTGCGCAGCTCCATGCCATTGGCCGGGACGACCGCGCCGGGCAGGCCCAGCACACCCTTCATCCCCGCACGCGCATTGGGCGCGCCGCAGACAACCTGCAGCGGATCGCCCTCGCCCGTATCGACGGTCAGCACCTGCAGCTTGTCGGCATCGGGATGCTTGTCGGCGGTCAGCACCTTGGCAACGCGGAAACCGGCCAGCCTGTCCGCCGGATCCTCGATGCCTTCGACCTCGTGGCCGATCCGGTTGAGCGCGGCAGCGATGTCCGCCACGCTCGCATCGGTGTCGAGGAAGTATTTCAGCCATTCGAGCGAGAACTTCATGCGCTTGCTCCCACACCGGCGGAAAGGGTCGGCTGGTCGAAAGGCGAGAAGCCGTAATGGTCGAGCCAGCGCTGGTCGCCGTCGAAGAAGGCGCGCAGATCATCCATCCCGTATTTGAGCATGGCGAGGCGATCGACGCCCACGCCGAAGGCGAAGCCCTGCCATTCGTCGGGATCGAGCCCGGCGAACTCGATCACGCGGGCATTGACCATGCCGCTGCCGAGCAATTCCATCCAGCCGTGGCCCGGCGCATCGCCGTCACCGCCGAGAACCCGGCGACCCTGCACGTCCTGCCAGCCGACATCGACCTCGACCGAAGGTTCGGTGAAGGGGAAGTAGGAGGGGCGCAGGCGCAGCACGATATCGTCCCGCTCGAAGAAGGCCTTGAGGAAGGTCTCCAGCGTCCATTTGAGGTGGCCGAGGTGGATGTCCTTGTCGATGACGAGGCCTTCGACCTGGTGGAACATGGGCGTGTGCGTCGCATCGCTGTCGCTGCGATAGACGCGGCCCGGCGCGATGATGCGGATCGGTGCGCCCTGCTTGACCATCGAACGAATTTGCACTGGCGAGGTATGCGTGCGCAGCAACATGCGCCGCCCTTCGGCATCCAGATCGGGGAAATAGAAGGTGTCGTGCATCGCGCGCGCCGGATGCGTTTCGGCCATGTTGAGCGCGGTGAAATTGTGCCAGTCGTCCTCGATTTCGGGACCGGTCGCGATCGAGAAACCGAGGTCGGCGAAGATTTCCGCCAACTCGTCCATCACTTGGCTGACCGGGTGGACCGATCCTTTCGGCGCTTCGGGCGCGGGGAGGGTCAGGTCGAGGCTTTCGGTTGCAAGCCGCGCTTCGAGTTCGGCGTCCTCGAGCACTGCCTTTCGTGCGGCGATGGCGTCGGTGGTTTCGGTCCGCAACCCGTTCAGCAGCGGCCCCTGTACCTGCCGCTCTTCCGGAGTCATCTTGCCGAGCGTTTTCATCAGCCCGGAGATCGAGCCCTGCTTGCCGAGGAATTCGATCCGCAGCGCTTCGAGGGCGGCGACATCGGGCGCATTTTCGATCCGCGTCAGCGCATCGGTCTTGAGGTGTTCGAGGTCGGTCATTCTGTCTGGCTTGATATGTCGGGAAGGTATGCCCGCGCCCTCTAGCCGCTTAGGCGCCGCATCCCAAGCCCCGATTGGCCGGGCCGCTCGCTCGAGATGGAGGCAAATGGACCAACGAATTGCGCCCGGTCACAGCGACGGAAGTTTCGAGGACCGATCCCCTATCTTGTCGGATCTCGCGCGGGGACCGGGCGAAACTTCGCAAGGCGCGCTGGCGGCGCAGGAAGATGCGCGGCAGGAACCCGGATCGCGGCACGTGTCGCTCATTCACCGCCAAGTGGCCGGGAAGACTTGTGTAGAACCTGCATCGCTTCGCCCGCAATGGCCGCACGAGCATGGGCGGCGGCCATCAGAACCGGATGCGGCAAGCTGGCATATTCGCTGGGCGACATCATCATGAACCGCCTGAAATCGCGAACGAAATGGGCCTGGTCGTGATAGTGAGTGTCGAGCGTGTCGATCCATTTGAGCGAAGGGTCGAGCATGAACTTGGCGAGGCTGCGGACGAATCGCTGGCGGCGCAGCAACAGTTGCGGGCCAAAACCGAACACCCTGCTGCAAAACCGCTCCATCGTGCGCGTGCTCATGCCGAGTGTCTGAGCGAGTTCCGTCACGCTATGGAACCGCGGATCGGTAATCGCCTCTTCGATCCGCAGCAATCTCGCCTCACGCGCGCCCTCACCCACAGCAGGATCGGCCAGCAGCGCATCCAGCTCGCCGACCATGGCGTCGCGCTCGGCGACGAGATCGCCATCTCCATCGAGGACGCAGGCGCACAGTTTGCGCAGACGCTCGAGAGCAGGATCGGTTTCTACATCGGCGTAGCGATCGGCATAGGCGTTTGCCGGAGCACCTATCAGCCGAACCCAGCCGAGCGGCAGAAAGCCAATACCCCAAGACCTTCCTTTGCGGGCGCGGAAATGCGTGGTCACGCTGGTAGGCCCC
The DNA here is from genome assembly GCF_003355455.1 of Erythrobacter aureus. Taxonomy (NCBI): domain Bacteria; kingdom Pseudomonadati; phylum Pseudomonadota; class Alphaproteobacteria; order Sphingomonadales; family Erythrobacteraceae; genus Erythrobacter; species Erythrobacter aureus. The sequence goes on along the minus strand of NZ_CP031357.1, from coordinate 664,447 downwards.
GCCATGACCGCCCGGGGTACGCGTTCGAGAGGTCCGCCTCCCATTCCCGCCTCGATCGTGCGATCCGGAATCAGCCGCAGATTGGCCCATTCGGGATGCAACCAATCCTCCACCGCATCGTCTTCCCCACCGCCCGAGATTTCGAGATGATAAAGCGTCGTAACGAAGGGGCGAAGATGCCCCGGCGGGAGGAAAAATCGCAAGGCAATCGCTGGAGATGCGCCCCCGATCGTCATCATCGCATCACCCCGAGGGCGAGGCGCGCAGCGCCCTGATTGGCCGACTTTGGGAACAGATCGTTCATCCTGTCATCATTGCAGATCTGAAGTGTGTCATGATCCTGCTCATGGTGAAACCAGGGTTTGCGCCGGTGACCCCCAAACCCGTTTGCGATCCGCCATGAATGCAGCCATCACAGGGTGTGGTTTAGCCGCATATTCGCTGGGTGAGCAGCGCATGAAAGCGTGGAATTCATGCACGAAATGCGACTGGTCATGATAGTGACCATCGATCACGGCCGACCAACTCGTCCGCGGTTCAAGCATGAAGGCCGCAAGGCTGCGCATCAGCCGCTGCCGCCTCAGCAGCAGGCGCGGGGAAAATCCGAAATGACGGGCACAAAGGCGTTCAAGCGTTCGCTTGGACATGCCGCTACGCTGGGCGAATTCATCGACATGGAGCAGGCGCGGATCGATCATGACCTCGTGCACCTTCTGGATCCGCGCACTGTCGCGCGGAGGGTTGGCAAGCTTGCGGAAGAAATCCGTAAGGAATGCAAATTGCTCCTCGTCCGAGTGCTCGCGCGAGCACATTGCCTCGCACAGCGGTGCGAGGCGCGAGAAATGCGGACTCGCTTCGCCATCGACAATCGTATTGGTGTGATCGGCGGCGTGCGCACCCACGAAGCGCGCCCAACCGTGCGGGAGCAGGCCCACGCCCCACATGCGCGTTCTGCCGAGCAGAAAATGTGTTGGGCAGGAAGTCGGGCCGGTTGCCAGAAATCGGGCGCCGGACACGCTGGGTCCTTCAGGAAATTCGGCCTTCGGTGGATTTTCGGCGAAGAAGCGCAGATTGCACCATTCGGGCTGAAGCCAGTCTTCGAGCACCTCGCCTTCGGGCAGGCTCACTTCAAGCCGGTAAACCATCGTGAAGCATCGCGCCAGATCATCCGGCGGTGCGAAAAACCGCACATCAATACAGTTCTGATCGATCAATCGTCCCCTCCCAACATGTAGGGGAATATACCTAGTTGTGGAGCGGCGACAAGCGCTTACGAAACAAAAAGGGCGCTCCTCGCGGAGCGCCCTTTGGAATTAGCGGCAGATTGCGCGCTTAGGCGGGCAGTGCCTTCTTCGCCTGCTCGACGATTGCCTTGAAGGCAGCCGCTTCGTTCATGGCAAGATCGGCCATCACCTTGCGGTCGAGTTCGATCCCGGCGAGTTTGGTGCCGTGCATGAACTGCGAATAGGTCAGACCTTCCGCGCGAACCGCAGCATTGATGCGCTGGATCCACAGCGCGCGGAAGTTGCGCTTCTTAACCTTGCGGTCGCGATAGGCGTACTGGCCCGCCTTTTCGACCGCCTGGCGGGCGATGCGGATCGTGTTCTTGCGACGGCCGCGATAGCCTTTCGCCTGATCCAATAGACGCTTGTGCTTCTGGCGCGTGGTGACGCCGCGTTTGATGCGAGGCATTTCGTATTCTCCTTAGTTCGCGCTCAGTCGAGGCCGTAGGGCGCCCACTTCTTCACCGTTTTGCTGTCGGCTTCCGACAGGACGGTGGTGCCGCGGTTCTGGCGAATATACTTCGCATTGTGGCTGATCAGGCGGTGGCGCTTGCCGGCGACACCATGCTTGACCTTACCGGTTGCGGTGATCTTGAAGCGTTTCTTCACACCGCTTTTGGTCTTCAGCTTGGGCATTTTCATCTCCTACTCGGATATCGGGTCAGAGACACGTACAACCAGCCCTGGCAGCCCTTACGGCCAGACCGGCAGATGAATCACGTGTCGGTGAAGGGCGCGCATCTAGCGGTTCCGCGCGCAAAAGCAAGTCAGAAGTGGGCCAGATAGCCCCCATCGACCGCCAGCGTGTGGCCGGTGATGTAACTTGCCTCGGGTGAGGCGAGGAAGGCAACCGCGCCGGCGATTTCGTTCGGCGCTCCCCAGCGACCGAGCGAGGTGCGGCGTGCGAGATGCTGCGCGATGTCGGGATCGGCGACCATCTGCGCATTCGCTTCGGTCGCGAAATAGCCCGGCGCGACGGCATTCACGGTAATGCCGGCAGGTCCGAGTTCGGCGGCAAGCGCGCGGGTGAGCGCCGCCAGCCCGCCCTTGCTCGCGGTATAGAGCACGTCGCCGCGCGCAATATCGGCGGCGATGGAGGTGATGTTGACGATCCGCCCATATTTGCGTGTTCGCATCAGCGGCACGGCACGCCGCGCAAGATCGAACGGGGCAACCAGATTCGTGGCGAGCATCGCCGCCATGTCCTCGCGCCGGAGCTGATCGAGCGGGCGCCGGTCGCGCTGCCCGACATTGTTGACGAGAATGTCGAGCCCGTCCTCTGCCAGCAGAGCGAAGGCCTCTTCGGTTGCGGCAGCGTCGGCAATGTCGAAGGGCAGCGGCCGCGCGCCATCGCCGATCCGCTTTGCCGCCTCTTCCAGCGAAGTTCGGTCGCGGCCGTTGAGCCAGACGGTCGCGCCGTCTTCGATCAGTCGCTGAGCAATTTCGAAGCCGAGCCCGCGCGCCGCTCCGGTAACCAGCGCGATCCGCCCCTCAAGCGTGTCGGTCACACAAGGCACCGGCGCATCAGACAGGCATGGCAGAGACGCTGCACATCTGCTCGAGTCCGTGCTTCATTGCCGCTTTGACGACGAGCAGTGCCAGCGGATTGGGCCACCCCAGTTGAGTGACAAGCAATCCGGCGAGTAGAGTGAGGACCTTCTCGAGATCCCCGCTCTTCGCAAGTTGATCGTATGTGCCGCATACGAGATTTTTCGCCTCGTTCCACAGCTTGTGAAAGATCGCCTTTCCCTTTGCCACCACGTCGCTCCACAGGCCCGCAGCGTGCATCTCCCCCATCATCTCCGCCTTCGTAGCGAAGCCACCATTAGCGACACCGGCAATCCCAAATTGCGCGGCAGCGGATGCATCGTGAAGCGCGATGTTCGCCATGAGCTCGTCTTCGCTAAACGACAATAGCTTCGCACGATCCGATGCGCTGATCTCGATCTCGCTCATACCTCGTCTCCTCCCAGCGGCGATCTTTTCATCCGCCTTTACCTCACCCCATCGCTTCGAGCACGTCCTCCAGTCGCGCGGAATCCCCCAAAGCGATCACGCGGCCGTCGCTGTTCGCATCCAGGGGATTGCCCTGCCAGTCGCTCATCACGCCACCCGCACCCTCGACTACAGGAACCAGAGCCGCGAAATCGTGGAGCTTGAGGCCTGCCTCGACGACTACATCGACATGGCCCGATGCGACCAGCGCGTAATTGTAGCAATCCCCGCCATAGATGATCTTGCGTTCGGCCACCGATTTGACGACGCCCATGAAGGCATCGACATCATCGCCTGCAAACTGGTGCGGGGTGGTGGTGGCCAGCACTGCGTCGGACAGCTCTTTGCAGGCTGCGGCCCGCACCGGCTTGCCATTAAACGTCGTGCCGTCTCCAATGCGGCCCACCCACCGCTCTTTGGCGATGGGCTGATCGATTACGCCCAGCACCGGCCAGCCATCCTGCATCAGCGCGATCAGCGTGCCGAAAATCGGTCGACCGGCGATGAAGCTGGTGGTCCCGTCGATGGGATCGAGCACCCATTGGCGGCCTGCGCCTTCGTTCCGGGTTCCGTATTCCTCGCCGATAATCCCGTCATCCGCCCGTTCGGATTCGAGAAGCGCGCGCATCGCCGCCTCGGCGGCACGGTCGGCCTCGGTGACGAAACTGCGATCGGCCTTCTGTTCCTGCGACCATTCGCCACGGAACAGCGGTCGGATCGCTTCGCCCGCCGCCTCGGCCAGGCGGTTAGCCAAGGCAAGATCGGCTGCGGTCGTCATTTCAGTCGAACAGTGAACTGACCGAACTTTCATCGGCGATCCGCCGTACCGCCTCGCCGATCAGCGGAGCGATGGTGAGGATGCGGATGCGGGCGGAATCTTTGGCCGCGTCGGTCGGGCGAATCGAATCGGTAATGACCAGTTCCTTGAGCGCTGACCCGTCGACGCGCGCCACCGCGCCACCCGAAAGCACGCCATGGGTGATATAGGCGGCTACCGATGCCGCGCCCTGGTCGAGCAGCGCCTGCGCGGCATTGCACAGCGTCCCGCCCGAATCGACGATATCGTCGATCATGATGCAATGACGGCCCGAAACATCGCCGATGATGTTCATCACCTCGCTTTCGCCCGGGCGGTCGCGACGTTTGTCGACGATGGCCAGCGGGGCGTTGTCGAGCCGTTTGGCGAGTGCACGGGCGCGAACCACGCCGCCGACATCGGGCGAAACCACCATCAGGTCCTGATCGCCATAACGCGCCTGAATATCCGCCGCCATGACCGGCGCGGCGAAGAGGTTGTCGGTCGGGATGTCGAAGAAGCCCTGGATCTGCCCTGCATGCAAATCCACCGCAAGAACCCGGTCAGCCCCGGCCTCGGTAATGAGGTTCGCCACCAGCTTGGCCGAGATCGGCGTGCGCGGGCCGGGTTTGCGATCCTGACGGGCATAGCCGAAATAAGGCACCACTGCCGTGATCCGCCGCGCCGATGCGCGTTTGAGCGCATCGATGCAGATCAGCAGTTCCATCAGATTGTCGTTCGCCGGATAGCTGGTCGACTGGACCACGAAGACATCTTCGCCGCGCACGTTCTCGTGAATTTCGACGAAAATTTCCTCGTCGGCGAAGCGGCGTACCTGCGCGTCGACGAGGGGCATTTCGAGATAGCCTGCAATCGCGCGAGCAAGCGGCAGGTTCGAATTGGCGGCCATGATCTTCATGCGGCGAATCCTTGGGAGCTAGCAGTGCGCCCCGCCTAGCCGAGCGTCATGGGATTGCAACACGGCGGTGAGGGTTTTGAAGAGTCTTTAGCCCATGTGTGCTGCCGACACCCGCGACCAGCACACGTCACGAAAATTACTTCGTGTGATGTTCGCCCTTGATCCAACGCACGGTGCCGCTCGATGCACGCATCACCACGCTTTCCGTCGTCATGCGGCCACCGCGCAGATATTTTACACCTTCGAGGAGGGAGCCTGACGTCACCCCGGTAGCGGCGAAGATGCAGTCGCCCTTCACCAGATCGTCACGGGTATAGATACGATCGAGATCGTCTATGCCCCATTTGGCGGCACGCGCCTTCTCGTCGTCGTTGCGGAACACAAGACGACCGTTGAACTGCCCGCCAACGCAGCGCAGTGCCGCAGCAGCGAGGACACCTTCGGGGGCGCCGCCCTGGCCCATATACATGTCGATCGTCGTATCTTCGTCGGTCACGGCGATCACGCCCGCCACATCCCCATCGCCGATCAGGACCACGCCGCACCCAAGGCCGCGCAATTCGGCAATCAGCTCGGCATGACGTGGGCGGTCGAGAACGCAAACGATGATGTCGGAAGGCTCCACGCCCTTCGCTTCGGCAACCGCCTTGACGTTTTCGGTCGGCGTTTTTGCCAGATCGATAATGCCTTCGGGATATCCCGGGCCGACCGCCAGCTTGTCCATGTAGACATCGGGAGCGTTGAGCAGGCAGCCTTCTTCCGCCGCCGCAAGAACCGCCAGCGCATTGGGGCCGGCCTTGGCGGTGATGGTGGTGCCCTCCAGCGGGTCGAGAGCGATATCGATCTTGGGGCCGCGGCCCGGCGCGCCGCCGACCTTTTCGCCGATGAACAGCATCGGGGCCTCGTCGCGTTCGCCCTCGCCGATCACCACCGTGCCGTCCATGTAAAGCGTGTCGAAGGCCTTGCGCATGGCTTCGACCGCAGCGGCATCGGCGGCCTTTTCGTCGCCGCGGCCGATGAGCTTGGACGCGGCGACCGCCGCGGCTTCGGTCACACGGACCATTTCCAGCACCAGAACGCGGTCGAGCGGGTTTTCGGCAGGCGAGTTCATAATCGGTTCAGTCCCTCACGTGAGTTTGGCGCGACAGATTGCCGACGCGAGAATTCGTTTGCGGGGCGCGGATAGACAGGGAGCCTTGCATTGTCGAGACGCTGGTGGGTGGCAATTACTATAATCGGCGCGGTCGCATTGCCAGGCGCCGGAGCCGCGCAGCAAGGCCCCGAGCCGCCCGAACGGATCGATATTCTGATCCCGCAGGGCGATTTCGAAGGCCCGCTGGAGGATTGCAGCGCGGAACAGGAAGCCGCGACCATATCGGGAGAAATCATCGTCTGCCGCAAGCGCCGCGACAAGGCCGAATACGGATTCGACGCCGAGCGTGCCCGGCAGCGCTTTGCCGAGGAAACGATGAACAAGGGCGATATCAGGGCGCCCGACGTGGCCGGTGCGGGGATTTTCAGAGGGCCCGCAACTGTCAGCGGCGTATGCGGGATCGGCCTGAACCCCTGTCCGCCTCCGCCCGCCTATATCGTCGATTTCTCGGCTCTTCCGGAAGCACCACCGGGATCGGATGCGGATCGCATGGCCCGCGGCCTTGCACCGCTCGGCAATGCCGCCCCCGCCCAGCAGCAACGCAAAGAGATCGACCTCGGCTTGCCGCCCGCACCGACAACGGACCAAGACGGCGACATCAGTCCTTCAGAATCGGCATCACCAGAGGTGGAGCCGTCAGGCTAGGCGAACCGTCGAGCAGGTCGAGCGCCTTGGCCACGCAGCGCTCGGGTCCCTCATGCGTGACCATGGCCACCAGAACTTCCCCACCCTCGTGGTCGCGGCCCCGCTGGATCAGGCTCTCGATCGAAACCTCGGCATCACGCATGGCGGCAGTGATTTCGGCGAGCACCCCAGGTCGGTCGTTCACGGTGAAACGGATGTAGTCGCGGCCTATGCGATTGCCCGGGTCGGCAGGAGCGAGTTGTTCGAGCTGTTCCACCGGGACCGAGAACGGAGCGCCGCTATCGCCGCGCGCAATATCGATGAGATCGGCAACCACGGCGCTCGCGGTAGGCCCGGCTCCGGCGCCGGCGCCCTGGAACAACAGGCGTCCGACGAAATTGCCCTCGGCGACAACGGCATTGGTCGGCCCGGCGACCGCTGCCAGGGGATGGCCGCGCCCAACCAGACAGGGGCGAACCCGCTGGAGAAGCGTAGGCCGCTTCTCGCTTCGGTCGAGCGAGGCGATACCGACCAGCCGGATGACATAGCCGAGCGATTCTGCCTGGGTGATGTCGGCCGCGCGGACTTCGCCGATACCCGTAGCCGCGACATGATCGAAATCCACGCGCGCGCCAAAACCGATCCCAGCGAGAATCGCCAGCTTGTGCGCGGCATCGACTCCTTCGATATCGAAAGTGGGATCCGCCTCGGCATACCCCTTTTCCTGCGCCGCGCGCAGCATGTCGCCGAAATCGGCGCCGGTGCGCTCCATCTCGGACAGGATGTAATTGCAGGTGCCGTTCAAAATACCGTAGATGCGCTCGATCCGATTGGCCGCGGCGCCTTCGCGCAAGCCCTTCACCACCGGAATTCCGCCAGCAACCGCCGCTTCGAACTTGAGCGGCACACCGCGCAGGGCGGCCTGTTCCGCCAATGCTAGCCCATGATGCGCGATCATCGCCTTGTTCGCGGTGACGAACCCTTTGCCGGCATCGAGTGCGGCCCGTGCCAGAGTGAGGGCGGGACCATCCGATCCACCGACCAGTTCGAGCACGACATCGACATCGCCGCGCTCGGCCATGGCCTGCATGTCGTCGACCCAGATATAAGGGGACAGGTCGATACCGCGATCGCGTGAACGGTCCCGTGCATTGATCGCAACGATCTGGAGTTCACGACCGGCACGGCGTTCGATGGTCGACCGGTTGGTTTCGAGCAATTCAATCACACCGATTCCGACGGTGCCGAGCCCGGCAAGGGCAATGCGGAGAGGTTCAGCCATGGCGCTCGCCTAGCGCAGCCACTGGCGTGGGGGGAACCAGTTTGTCTTGTGGAAGGTGAAGCGCCGCCTGTCAGTCGCGGGTGCGGGGGCAAGCCCCCAACGCCTCGCGAACCAGCGCATAATCCGCGCTGGCAAGAGCACGCGAACGCGGGTCGCGCGACAGGTTGGCGCTGCCGGGCAACGTATCGGGCAACGAACAGGCAAGCCTATACCATTCGAGCGTATCACGCTGCGGAGCGCGTGCCGACTGATCGACGATCTCTGTCCACGAGACACCCCAGCGCGGAGCCTGCCCCGGACGCCGCACGATGGTGACCGAGACCGGTCCGTCGTTTTCGGTGTCGAGGAAAAGCTGGGTTTCGGATTCGCCAGCAAGGGTACCCTCGACCGCGAGGGCATCGCGGATGCCGGTCACCCGCGGAGGTGCATCGGGCGAGAGGAGCGCGGACAGAACCGGCCGCAGCCGCGCCTCGAAAGCCTCGCTATAGGAAAACTGGGCTCGCGGATCGACCAGCTGGATCTGGTCGGGTCGGTCCGGGACAGGGCGCGCGAACAGGATCACCTCCTGCTTCTTCAGCTTGGGCGCCCTACCCCGTTCGTCCAGCGGCACGTCGACCAGATAGTGCAGCGATTCCCCTACCGGCACATTTCCGGCGATCAACGCCGAAGTCCGCGCCTCGACGTAGAGCCGGACGAATCCCTGTTCCAGGCCGGGCGACCGCTCGGGCTCCACCGTAGCTTGACGGCGAATCTGCGCACGCAAGACGAGCGGAGCGCCATCGGCGAGGTCGACGATATCGGCATAGGATAGATTCTCGGCTCCCGCGCGATCCTGCGCCGTACCCGGCACCGATACCGAGATCAGGACGGCGCAGGCGAGCAGAGTTTTCGCTGAATATCGTGTGATTTGCATGATGATGGCTACTTCTGCTTGCGTATGTGGGAGGCGATTCGGTCAACCCATGACCGCTCCCTAAGGTTCCTCCGCACGCGGCACTGAATCCCCGGTTAACCGATAAAGGATTTGCGGTGAAAGGGCATCGTAGCTAAAGGGTCGGGCCGGACCCGAGTGGATGATACATTGTTGCTTGGGGAGAGGTGTCCGGGTTCTAATTGGGAACTTTGGTGCGCCTTCGCCGCTGAGCCTTTCGTAGGCCCTAGCGGCGAGAATGCGTAAACGATGCCCCATGTCACGCCAATCGGGCGGGTCGCAAGTGGGTGTCAAATGGCCCCGGGTTAACCGGGGCGACCGATGGAGTGATGCAACCGAATGGCTTATGCTGACCAACAGATGAGCGGCAATCGCATCGTCGCGATCATCATTGTTGCCCTCATTCATGTCGCTCTCGGTTACGCTCTCATCACCGGCCTCGCATACAATGCGGTGCAGCAGGTGGTCGAGCGCGTGACGACGATCGATATCGAGGAACCACCGCCCCCCGAGGAAGAGCCGCCGCCGCCGCCGCCGGAGAACGTGCCCGACACGCCGCCGCCGCCGGTCGCGCCGCCGCCGCCGATCAATATCGCGCCGGCTCCGCCTCCGATCCGGACGCAGACGACGATTCCACCGCCGGCTCCGCCGCGGCTGGTAATTCCTCCGCCCGCGCCCCCGGCACCGCCGCCGCCGCCCTCCAAGGCTCGTAGCGCGACTCCCAAAGGCCAGAATGGTTGGGCTCGTCGTATTCAGAGCAACTACCCCCGTCGCGCAGAACGCGAAGGTACCGAAGGCTCTGTCGGCGTGACAGTTCAGATTGGGGCCAATGGTCGCGTATCTTCCTGCAGCGTGACGCGCTCCAGCGGATCGAGCGACCTCGATTCAGCCGCCTGTGACGGGATGACCCGCTATGCACGGTTCAACCCTGCGCAGGATGCCGCAGGCAATGCGATTTCAGATACCTGGTCGACCACAATCGTCTACCAGCTGAACTAACTCTCCAGGGCCTGCTGCGGCAGGCGGACCACGGAATACTCAAAAGGACCACTCGTTATGACCTTCGAACTTCTTGCAGCTGCCGCCGATGCAGCCCCGCAAAGCTCCTTCGGTTTCATGGAAGCCATGGAACAGGGCGGCTTCGTCGCCTGGTTCATTCTCGGCGTGATGGTGATCATGTCGGTCGGCTCGTTCTACATCCTGTTCACCAAGCTGTTCGAACAGCGCAAGGTGCTGGCCCAGTACAAGGCCGTGCGCACGCAGTTCTGGAAAGCCGGCTCGCTCAAGGACGGCGCAACCAAGCTCGACAAGAACAGCGCATGGCGTCAGCTCGTCGATGATGCGATCCTCGCCGAAAACCAGCACGCCAAGATGACCGACAAGCTCGAAGCGCACGACTGGATGCACGGTTCGCTGCAGCGTTCGGAAGATACGATCAACTCGAAGCTCGCGGGCGGCCTCCCGTTCCTCGCGACGGTCGGCGCAACCGCACCGTTCGTCGGCCTGCTCGGCACGGTTATCGGTATCTACCGCGCACTGATCAACATCGGGATCGCCGGTTCTGCTTCGATCGACAAGGTCGCCGGTCCGGTCGGCGAAGCGCTGATCATGACCGCAATTGGTCTGTTGGTCGCGGTTCCGGCCGTGTTTGCCTACAACTGGCTCCAGAGCCGCAACAAGCGGATCGCCGAGCTGATGCACGCTTTCTCGAACGATCTTCTGGCCAACATAAACTCGAACGGTTCGGTCAAGCCGACCTACATGACCGCTACCTCGACACAGGCTGCCGGCCAGGCCGCCCGTACCGCTCCGGCAGCAAAGCCGGCCGCGACGACCACCACGGTCAAAAAGTAATCGATCAGAATCGGGGGCGGCCATCGGCCGTCCCGGATTTCTCCGCATCGAACCCAAGAATTTCGAACGTTAGGAACTGAACCATGGCGATTTCGACAGGAGGTGGCGGCGAGACGCCCATGTCGGACATCAACACCACGCCACTCGTGGACGTGATGCTGGTGCTTCTGATCATCTTCCTTATCGCGGTTCCGGTCGCGATCCAGACCATCGAGAAGCTGGAAGTCCCGGTCTTCGAATCGCTCGAGTCGAAGGACAAGGTCGAAAACCTCCTCCTCACCGTCAGCACCACCGACGACAATGGTGTGAGCGCTGGCGAGCCCGGTTTCCAAGGTGCATCGCGCAACGGCGAATGCCGCGTCTATTTCAACAATATCGCACCGGTCACCTCCGAAGAACTGTACGATCAGGCTTTCGAGCGTCTCGACGCCATTGTGCAGCGTGCCGGCGGCCCCGAGGCGATCATGGAAGACCCGGAAAAGATTCCGCAGGTGCATATCCGCGGTGACGTAAACGCACCGTGGTCCTGTGTTGCGGGTGCGATCTACAACGTCCAGGCGGCGGGCTACCCAACCGTCGGCTTCATTTCGAACCCGGTCGATCCCAACGCGTGATCGCACGGTTCGGCAAAGAAGATTAGGGAGTAACCCACTATGGCAATGTCAGGCGGCAAGGATGATGGCGCGCCGATGATGGAAATGAACATGACGCCGCTTATCGACGTCCTGCTCGTTCTCCTCATCATGTTCATCATCACCATTCCGGTCGCGACCCATGCGGTAAACATCGATTTGCCGCAGCCCAACCCGACACCGCCCGATGTCTTCGTCGAGCCTGAGAAGAACAAGCTCGTGCTCACGGTAGACAACCAGATCCTGTGGAACGGGAACGCGGTCGATATGGGTCAGTTGCGTACGCTGCTCGAGCAGTCGAAGAGCATCAACCCCGAGCCCGAGCTGCAGTTCGAGCCCGAGGCGCAGGCCAGCTACGATCTGGCCGCAAAGGTCCTGCAACTGATCAAGGCCAGCGGTGTGACGAAGTTCGGCTTCGTCGGAAACGAACGCTATCGGACGTTCGGGAAGGCCGGCTAAAGCGGTTCCCGGCACGATCGAACGTAAGAGAGGGGCGGAGAAATCCGCCCCTTTTTTCGTTTACTCGCCGTCGGTGTCGGGCACTACTTCCACACGCATCGCAGCGCCTGCGAGACTTTCCGCCTCGAGTAGCAATTCGTCGTCGACCGCCCCTTGAGGTGTCGCCTCGCGGCCGATCATGACCATGACCGGCACGGCGAGCGGGCTGACCCGGTCGAGTTCGACATGCACCAGTTGTTCCGCCGATCGGTCGAGCAGGGCGCCCAGACGGCCGACATCGGTCAAGCGCGTGCGCGCATCGGCCCATGCCGCCTCCAACAGGACGTGATCGGGTTCGTATTTGCGAAGGACGTCGTAAATGAGGTCGGTGGAGAAGGTTACCTGCTTCCCGGTCTTGCGCTTTCCGGGATGCTGCCTTTCGACCAGACCGCCGATCACTGCGACTTCGCGAAACGCGCGGCGCAAGAGGTGCGAACTCTGGACCCAATCGATGAACTCGTCCTGCAGAATGTCGGGGGAGAGAAGTGGTGCCGGGTCGGTAACCGGCTTGAGACCCCAGACCGCGAGTGAATAATCGTTGGCCACGAAACCGCCGGGCAGCAGGCCCCTATCCTCCATCCGCCGCGTAATGAGCATGCCGAGGCTCTGGTTCGCGTTCCACCCCTCGAACGTGTAGTAGACGCTGTAATGCCGTTTGGCGTGGGGGAAGCTCTCCACCAACAATTGGCCCGGCCCTGGCATTTTCGAACGCCAGTCCTGCACCTCCAGCCACTCGCGCACATCGTCGGGGAAACGAGCCCAGCCGGCGCGGTCGACCAGCATTTCGCGCACCCGTTCGGCCAGATGCGTGGTGAGCGGCATGCGTGCCCCGCCATAGCTGGGAATCATTGCACTGGTTTTGGCTGCCGTGACCACGACTTCCATGTCCTGAAGTTTGACAACCTCGAGGCTCATGCCTGCGAAGGCGAATGTGTCCCCCGGGCTGAGCGTGGCTGCAAACCGCTCCTCCACCTTGCCGAGGCTGCGTCCTCCCCGCCCTCGTCCCGCATGGATCCGCACATCGAGCATTTCGGAATCGATGATGATCCCGGCATTCATCCGGTGTCGCTGCGCTTGTTCGGGGTGGGTAAGCCGCCACACACCTTCGCGATCACGGACGATCCGCTTGAACTTCTCGTAAGCCTTGAGCGCGTAGCCGCCGGTCGCGACGAAGGTGAGCACTCGCTGCCACACCTCGCGGTCGACCCAGGCGTAGGACAGGCTCGTGCGAATTTCCGCCAGTAGCTCATCTTCCTGGAACGGTGCCGCGCAGGCGCAAGCCATGACGTGCTGCGCCAATACGTCGAGCCCGCCCGGACGAAATTCCTCGCCATCCCGCTTGCCTTCATCCACCGCTTCCTTGGCGGCAGTGGCCTCGAGGAATTCGAAACGATTGCCGGGAACCAGCAAAGCTCGGCTGGGCTGATCGAGCCGATGGTTGGCGCGGCCGATGCGCTGAAGGAGCCGCGAGGATCCCTTGGGCGCACCCATCTGAACCACCAGATCGATATCGCCCCAGTCGACACCGAGATCCAGGCTTGCAGTTGCAACGAGCGCCCGCAACTCGCCCCGCGCCATCGCCGCCTCGACCTTGCGCCGCGCCTCCTTGCTCAAGCTGCCGTGGTGGACGCCGATCGGCAGGTTGTCCTCGTTCACATCCCACAGGTGCTGGAAAATGTACTCTGCCAGAAAACGCGTATTCGTGAAGATCAGCGTGGTGCGGTTGGCCTTAATCTGCCGGTATAGCTGCGGGATCGCCCAGGTCGCCGCGTGGCCGCCCCAAGGCACGCGCTCTTCATCGGGCAGCAGGATCTCGACCTCGGCCGCCGCGCCCGCCTCGCCCTCGACCAGCTCCACGGCATCGACCTCACCCTGTTCGCCCGTAGACAGCGGAGCAAGCCATTCGCGAAAGCCTTGTGGGTTGGCGAGCGTCGCGGACAATGCCGCACGCTGCATCCGCGGCGCGATGGCCTGCAATCTGGAAAGCGCCAGAGCCAGCAGATCGCCGCGCTTGCCGGTGGCAAAGGCATGGACCTCGTCTATGACTATCCGTTTGAGCCCGCGAAACAGCTCGAAACTCTCGGGATAGGAGAGCAGCAGGGAAAGACTCTCGGGCGTGGTCAACAACACATGCGGCGGACGGATGCGCTGACGCTTCTTGCGATCCGAAGGCGTGTCGCCGCTGCGAGTCTCCACGCGGATGGGAAGGCCGATTTCCTCGATCGGAGTCAGGAGGTTGCGCTGCACGTCATGCGCCAGGGCCTTCAGCGGCGAGACGTAGAGTGTGTGAAGACCTTCGGGCGGCTCAGTCCCGTCCAGGCGCGAGGGCGTGAAGTCGGCCAGCGTCGGCAGAAAACCCGCAAGCGTTTTGCCCGCCCCGGTATCCGCGACCAGCAAGGCGTGTCGGCCCGCGTCGCTGGCCGCCAACATGTCGAGCTGATGGCGGCGCACATGCCAGCCGCGCCCGGCGAACCAGTCTTTGATTTCGGGAGGAACCGCGGCCATGGAAGGTCAGCGTAGCGCAACCCGCGCGGTTCCCGCTAGGGGCCGACGAACAAGGTCATGGGCGCATCCTCCGAGCAGTCGAGTTCGGCCTTCCGCGCCACATACGCCGCACGGATTTCATCCCTGCACTTGGTCTCGGCGATACCGAGTCGGCCCAGGGCCAGTCAGTAAAACCGGCTCACCTCCCCTATTCAGAACGGCGCGTCCTTCACATCCTGCTCCGCGACCTGTCGCATGCCCACTCGCAGGTCTTCTTCGGTGAGGCCGGTCAGGGAGAGGATCCGCTGGCGTTCGGTAGCGCCCAGCGCCTCAAAGTCTTTCTTTTCCGGAAGGTCCGCCATCTCCGCCTTCATGTTCTGGCCCATCTCCTCGAAAGTCGCGACCATCTTGGGAAGTTCGCTCATCGCGGCGTGCATGATGCGCGGGTCAGACGTAAGCTGGTAGGACTTGCGCGCATAGGTCGCGCCGACTTCGGTCGAGAAGAATGCAAAAATGCCCTCGAGTTCGGCTTGCGTGAAATTGGCAGCGTATGCCTCCGCCATGCCTCGTTTCATCGCCGGCTCCATAGCGGTCATAAGCTGGCCCATCATAACCTTCGTCAGGTCCATAGTCCGACGCTGGCGCTCGCGCCACTCTGGATCGATGATGGCGGCAATCTCGGCCACTGCCTCGTCATCCAATTCGAGCTCGGTCTCGTCATATCCGATGAAGGTCGAAAGGCTTGGACCTGCCTGATCGGCAAGGTCCATGATCGGACCAAGCATACCATCGAACATCGACTCCATGATCTCGTCCATCGTGCCATCGGGCATGATTTGCTCGATCAGCGAAGCGGCAAGCGGCAGGCGGGCCTGCTGCTCTGGAGTCAGTGGCTCGGCCGGGAACATCTCGGCTATCATGGCGATCGCCTCGGCCTGCTTGTGGGCCTTGGCGTCCACTTTTTCGTCAGCCACAGCTGGCTGACCAATCAGTGCCAGCGGCGCAGCTATCGCCAGCATCCATTTCTTCATCATGCGAACCCTCCCTTACAAATTCAGTGTCCGACACTTTCGCCACGCTCGAGGCCCGAGGCGGCCAGTTGCTCGTCGATCTGCGCGACCAAGCGGTCGAGGCCTTCCTGGCTTTCGCTTTCCGCGCGCGCGACGAGGACATCCTGCGTGTTCGAGGCACGCAGGAGCCACCACCCATCGTCGGTCGTCACGCGCACTCCGTCGGTCGTGTCCGCAACCGCATCGCTGGCGGCGATGCGTGCGGCGATCTCCTCGATCGCGGCGAACTTGCGGCTTTCGTCGACCTGAAACCGCATTTCGGGAGTGTTGACCATCGGCGGCATGGCGCTGCGCAGCTCGGTCACCGATTTGCCGATCCGCGCGGCCGCAGCAATCAGGCGGACACCGGCATAGAGCGCGTCGTCATACCCATAATATTCGTCGGCGAAGAACACGTGGCCGCTCATCTCCCCGGCCAGCGGCGATCCCGTTTCCTTCATTTTGGACTTAATTAGCGAGTGGCCGGTCTTCCACATCAGCGGTTTGCCGCCATGCGCCGCCACATGGTCGAACAGGGCGCGACTGGCCTTGACGTCCGCGATGATCGTGACGCCTTTGCGGCGCGCGAGCAAATCTTCGGCATAGACCATCAGGAGCTGATCGCCCCATATCACGCGCCCTTCACCGTCGATGGCGCCGATCCGATCGCCATCGCCATCGAAGGCCACTCCGAAGTCGAGCGACTTCTCCACGACGAGCGCGCGCAGATCTTCCAGATTTTCCTCGACCGTAGGATCAGGATGATGATTGGGAAAATCGCCGTCGACATCGGTGTAGAGCAGGTGGTGTTCACCGGGAAGGCGCGCGGCGAGCCTTTCGAGTGCCGGCCCCGCTGCGCCATTGCCCGCGTCCCAACCGACCTTGAGGCGATCGAGCACCGCGGTATCGATGCCGTCGAGCGCTTCGAGCATCCGGTCGATATACGCATCGAAGACGTCGCGTTCCTCGACCTGGCCCGCACCATCGATCCATTCCCCCGCAGCAGCGCGGCGACCGAGTTCCTGGATATCCGCGCCAAAGAAGGGGCGGCCCTGAAACACCATCTTGAAGCCATTGTAATTGGCGGGATTGTGGCTGCCGGTTATCTGGATGCCGCCATCAATGTCCTCGGCTGAAGCCTCGGCATAATAGAGCATGGGCGTCGCCCCCATGCCGACCCGGGCCACATCGATACCCGAAGCGGTCAGGCCTTCGATCAAGGCATGTTCGAGCATGGGCGAGCTGACCCGACCGTCATAGCCGACCGCGACCTTCTTGCCGCCCGCCTCGGCAAGCATCGAGCCGAAACCCCGGCCGATCGCGCGCGCATCCTCCGCCCCAAGGGTTTCTCCGATAATGCCCCGAATGTCGTATTCGCGCAAAATAGTGGAGTGAAATCTGTGGCTCATTCGGAACGCTCCGTTCGAATACGGGAAAGATGGTCGAGCAAGAGATCGCGCGCCGCGTTCGCTTCCTGCAAGGTGGCGCTGCTACCCCCTCTATCCGGGTGATTTATTGTAGCAATGCGACGGTGCGCCGCGCGAATTTCATCGGCGGTCGCATTTCGGGAAACGTCGAGAATGGCGCGCGCACGCGCAAGCGAGCGATCGGCTGCGCTTTGTGCCCTCAGATAATCCCACGGCCATTTGCCGAAGATCAGGCGGCAGGCCACCGAAACCAGAAGGACGAGGGCAAGCAGGCGGATCACTGCGCGCCTTCCGGAACAATTTCGACGGTATTGTCCGGCAGGCGCAAGCTGGCGACCAGGCCGCGCAGCTCCTGTCGCGCCACGAGGTGGCTGGTTCCCAAATCGCCCAAATGCCCCTTGTCGAGCAGAGTAAGGCCCGAGGGGAAAAGTTCGCGATAAATGACGCGCTCCGACAGGCCTTTCGCCACGCGGAACCCGACTCGTTTGGACATTTCGGCCAGAGCCTGGTTGATCCGCCCCATATTGCGCGCCTCGGTGTAACCGGTGCGGTTGCGCACCACGACCCAATCCATCTGCGCGCGGTTCTGCTCGATCGATGTCCGGCTACGCTTGATGCGCGCCTCCCAGATCAGCTCGGCATAGAAGGACAGTTTGCGGACTTTGAAGCTTTCCCCTTCCACCTGTCCGATGAGATCGAAATCGACAAAGCTATCATTCATCGGCGTCACCAGCGTATCGGCCGTCGTCGCGGCATGGCGAGCCAATGGATCGTCACGGCCGGGTGTATCGATCACCACGAAGTCTGCACCGGCAGCCCGCTCCTCGACAAATCTCTCCATCGCAGCTTCGTTCATGCCTTCGACGACATGGCATCGGGCAGTGGGCAGATCGATGCCGCGGCGCTGCATCGTTTCGGCGCGGTTTTCGAAATAGCGGCACATCGTGCGCTGTCGATGATCGAGATCGAACGCGGCGACATTCGCACCGCGATAGGCAAGCGCCACCGCGACATGTACTGCCGTGGTGGATTTGCCCGTTCCGCCCTTCTCGTTGGCGAACACGATCCTGTGCGGCCGGGACATCATTGGTATGTGACGGTGTAAATCATGCTGCGCTCGTCCCTATCCAACCCGCTGCTCCACGGCAACGCAGGGCCATGGGGGGCACGTTGGTTTTTCCCACAATGGCGGATGTATACTAGCCTGCATTGCAACTTTTGATATTGTGCAGCTCATCCGGGTCGCATTTGACCGGCGAGAAACGACAGCAGGTCGACCGCCGCGAAATGTTCACAGAGGGGGATCCCGGATAATGAAAAAGGTACTTTTCACAGCTCTGGCTGTAATTTCGATGACAGGCATGGCGGCCGAGCCGGTGCTCGCACAAGGGCGCTCATCCGGCCGCAAGGCGCAGGACCGCGCGACAATGGAAATTCCGCGCTGCAACACGAACCTCGGCACCATCGCGGTGGTCGAGCCGGATGACAAATGGTGGCGCGAACTCAATCTCGGCAGCCCCGAACAGATCATTCGTGTATTTGTCCAGCGCTCCGGTTGTTTCACCATGGTCAGTCGCGGGCGCGCGATGCAGAGCCGGGCGATGGAACGCGCGCTCCAGGAGCAGGGCGAGCTGCAGGGTGGGCAGAATGTGGGCTTGGGCCAGGTCCGGACAGCGGATTACTTCCTCCAGCCCGACATAGTCAGCGCGAACAGCAATTCGGGCGGCGGCGGCGGGCTGCTGGGCGGCGTCGTCGGCGGACTGTTCGGGCGGACCGCAGGCGCGATCGCCGGTGGTATCCGGGTCAAGAAAGGCGAAGCGAATGTCGTGCTTTCGCTGGTGAATGCCCGCACCACGGTGGAAGAAGCCCTGGTCGAGGGATATTTCCGCAAGAAGGATCTCGGCTGGGCGGCCGGGGGCGGATTGTTCGGTGGGGGCGGCGGTGCTGCGGGCGGCTTTGGTAGCTATGAGAATACGGCGATCGGCCAGATCATCGTGCTCGCCTATCTCAACGCCTATACCGATCTGGTGACGCAGCTTGGCGGCCTGCCGGTCGATGCCGCGGCGGCGGCGCCCGAAGCGCGCTGATATCGGACGGCTTGCAAGAAGTGGGGCGGGGCGGCACAGATCGCCCCGCCCTTTTCGTTGGCGGAGTGCGAGCGCTGGACACGATCACGACATTGAACGAATTGCGCGGCGCCACCGCCGCCTTGCGCAAGACCGGGTCGCTGGCGCTGGTACCGACCATGGGCGCTTTGCACGAAGGACATCTGACGCTGGTGCGCGAGGCCCGCAGACTTGCGGACCATGTCGCCGTGTCGATTTTCGTCAATCCGCGTCAGTTCGGGGCGAATGAGGATCTCGATGCCTATCCCCGGCAGCTTGCGCGCGATTCGGAGCTGCTCGATAAGGAAGGGGTTGCCCTGCTCTGGGCGCCGCCGCCAAGTGAGGTCTATCCCGAGGGCTATGCGACCAACATATCGGTTGCGGGAGTGAGCGATGGCTTGTGCGGCGCCGACCGGCCGGGCCATTTCGACGGTGTCGCGACCGTGGTCTGCAAGCTCTTCAATCAAGTGCGCCCCGACATGGCCTTTTTCGGCGAGAAGGACTGGCAGCAGCTTGCGGTTATTCGCCGGATGGCACGCGATCTCGATCTTACATCGCCTCATGTCGATGCGATTTACGGCGTGCCCATCATACGCGAGGCTGACGGGCTCGCGATGAGCAGTCGCAACGCCTATCTTTCGACCCAGCAGCGCAGTATCGCGGCCGTCCTGCCACACGCCATGCACGAGACAATTGCGCGCCTTTCAAGAGGAGAGGCAGCAAAAGCGGTTCTGGCCGATCTTGCCCGGCGTTTGATCGATTCCGGCTTCGATACAGTGGATTACGCCGAATTGCGGCACGGCGACAATCTTGTGCCCGCCACCGTTGCAGCTCCTGGAACGCGGCTGTTCGTTGCCGCCCGGATCGGCGGAACGCGCCTGATCGACAATATGGCGGTCGACTGAAACCGGTTGCAGGCCGCCGCTCGGGCAATGGCCACCAAGGATAAACGCGGGTCCGCTGGAACGTCTATCGAGCAGGGTGCCTCCGGGCAGGCGCCCTTCGCTTGGCAAGGGCCGGGTGCGGGGCGCTGTCTGCGGAAGGCATCCGCTGCGCCCGGCCTTGCGCTACCGATAGTGCCATGCACCCCTGCGCGCCGCTTCGTTAGTTTATGGTCGGAAGTTTGGAGCGGGTAAGGGGAATCGAACCCCTCTAGCCAGCTTGGAAGGCTGGAGCATTACCACTATGCTATACCCGCTCGGGCGATGCGCCAATGCCATCGAAGACACGTCGGCGTCAACACGCTATTCTTCGGTCTCGAGGTCTTCTTCCGAACCCTCTTCCCCGGCCGAAGCAAGGCTTTCGGCGAGCGTAGGCTGTTTGCCCTCAGCAGGCTGTTCTTCGCTGCGCACTTCTATTTCCACACGGCGATTGGCGGCCCGCCCCTCTTTATTGGGCGAGCCGTCGGGCAAGGCATTGGGAGCAGCGGGGTTTTGTTCGCCGAATGCAATGACCGTGATCCTCTCGCTCTCTATCCCGTTCTCGACCAGCCAATCGCGCACCGCCTCCGCCCGGGCCTGAGAGGCGCGCAGATTGCCGTCATCGCTGCCTCTGCTGTCGCTGTGCCCCCGCAGAATGATTTCTCCGCCCTCGGCGATCTGAGGCGACGCCAGGACCGTTGCCAGTTCAGCGAGAGCATCCTCGGTCAGTTCAGCTCCGTCTGGAAACAAAACCCGTGTTTCCAGAGTGCCGAGCGTGTCCAGGGTTTCGATCGGCTCGACCTGGAATTCGGGCCTGAAGATCGAACGCTTCTCGCCAGCATCCCCCGAATCCCCGGCGTCGGTGTCCGCCGGGCGCTGCTCGCTGCAAGCCGAAAGAACGAGCGATGCCGCAGCAATCGCGATGATGATTGTCAGCCGGTGGTTCATATCATGTCCCCTGTTCGGCGGCCTTGTTGCGCTTGCGCTCGCGTTTTGCCGCAGCGTCCTGGGCGCTGCGTTCCTGTGGCGGGGCGAAACTGACAATGATGTCCCCTGCCCGCGGTTCAGGCCGCGCCGCATGGGTGAAGAAGCGGAGCGTGCCGCTCTCACGGACCAGCAACAACATTGACGCTGCGTCGGGCAGGCGCTCCTGCGCGGCCTCGAAATCGAATTCTTCCGACAGCTTCGTTTTGCGGAAAACCCAGCCCCGCGCGAGCCGCTCGTTGACGTCCTCGACACCGAAGCCCGATTCGAAAAGGGCGCGGCCGCGGATGCTGCTGGGCAGGGCATGTCGGTCGTCATCGTCGACCGCGTCGCCAAGCTGGAATACCGTATCGCGCCCGATTTCATACGCGAACTCGTTACAAACCAGCGCGTTATAGGCCTCGTTCTCGGTCGCGGCGACCAGCACCGCATAGGGGGTCAGATCGAGATTGTGCTCGGTCGCCTCGTTGAGAATCTCGCCGTGATAAAAGGGCAGACCTTTCTGACGCGCGAGAGCCAGGCGTTGCCAACTGGGATCGACAATCATGACCGGCGATTTCAGTTCCTTCATCATCAGCGCGAGCGAGATCGTCCAGGGCGTGCTTCCGACGATGATGACGCCGGGCCGCTTGCTGCCCTTGAGGTCGAGCAGGCGTGCGACAAGGTCGATCGTGAATCCATGGGCGACGATCGTTGCCACCACCACTGCGAAGCTCAGACCGATCAAGGCCGTGCCATCGTACCCAATGTCCTCAAGGCGCAGGGCAAACAGACCCGAGATAGCGACGAGAACGATACCGCGCGGGGCGATCCAGGCGAGGAACAGCCGCTCGTTCCACGGGACAGAACTGCCGAGCAGACTGAGCAGAATGGTTGCCGGGCGCACGAGAAAGAGCAGAGCGAGCAGGAACAGCCCGAAATTCCAGTTGAGATAGGCCAGTTCCTCGAACTCGAGGCTGGCCGACAACAGAATGAAAATGCCCGAAATCAGCAGGACGGCGATATTCTGCTTGAACGGATGGATGCTCCGAATCGACGTGATGTTCATATTCGCCAGAGCGATGCCCATGACCGTGACCGCGACCAGACCGGCTTCATGTTCGATTTGGTTGGAGAGCACGAACACCACGATGACCGATGTCAGAAGGACGGGCACTTTGAGGTATTCGGGAATGGCCCCGCGCGGAAAGGCCCAGGCGATGGCGGCAGCGGCGACATATCCGATCAGACCGGCGATAATCGCCGCAATGACCAGGGGCGGTACGACCTCTATCAGGCCCGAGCCCGGTGCTTCGGCCACCTTACGGAAATATTCGTAGGAAACGACTGCGAACAGCGCGCCGATGGGATCGTTGACAATTGCTTCCCATTTAAGAATCGCCGCCGGTCGGGCCTTGACCGAGGACTGGCGCAGCAGCGGCATGACGACGGTCGGCCCCGTGACCACCAATATCCCAGCAAACAGGATCGCGACCGGCCATTCGAGTCCGCCGATCGAGTGAGCCGCGAAGGCGCCAAGCACCCAGGCAATCGGCCCGCCCAGCAGTACCAGACGCCAGACGCCGTCGCCGGCATGGCGTAATTCACGAAAATCGAGGCTTAGGCCGCCTTCGAACAGGATCAGGGCGACACCGATGGCTATCATCGGGTCGAGCAGGTCGCCAAAGGCATGTTCAGGATCGAACAGGCCGAGGACCGGCCCGGCCAGGAAGCCCGCCGCCAACATCAGAACGATGGCCGGCCATCCGGTGCGCCAGGCCACCCATTGGGCGCCGATGCCCAATATGCCGACCATCGCGATGACTAAAGACTGTTCCATGCCCCTCCCCGACTGAGCGACGATCCGCTGCTCAAGGCGCGAGTTCTATAAATGCCCGAAGCGGCGAATATATCCAGCCCCGGCTCGGACAGCTCAATCGCCCGCGAATTCCATCAAGGCACGGACGTCCACTGCTTCATCGGCGAGGCGCTTGCTTCCACCGAGATCGGGAAGGCCGATCACGAACGCCGCCCGGCTGACCCGGGCACCCGCCTTGCGAAGCAGTGCGGTCGCAGCCAGAGCGGTACCCCCCGTCGCGAGCAAATCGTCGACGATCGCCACCTGCTGTCCATCGGAAACGGATTGAGGATCCATCTCGAGACGGTCAAGTCCGTATTCGAGCTCGTAATCCACGCCAATTACCTGACAAGGGAGCTTGCCGGATTTGCGGATCGGCAAGAAGGGCAGGCCGAGCCGCGCAGAAACTGCTGCTCCGAAAATGAACCCGCGTGCCTCCATTCCGGCGATGGCCTCGGCCCCGCGCACCTCATCCGCCAGCCATTCGACCGACGCGGCAAACCCCCGCCCGTTACCGAGCAGAGTCGTAATATCGCGAAACTGGATGCCCTTTTTCGGAAAGTCGGGAATGGTCCTGACCAAGGCTTTCAGGTCGGCGGGCGTCATATCGTCTCTCCCGGAATCGAAAGCGCCCCTTGCATCGATGTGACGCAAGGGGCGCTGGTCATTCGTGTCGACCGAGGGATCAGTCGCCCTTGCGCTTTGCGGCAGCCCAGATCTGCTTCTTGGACATATAGGCAAGCACGGTGGCGAAGAGCAGGAAGATCAGCACCGGCCAGCCGGTCTGCTTGCGCGCCACCAGAGTCGGTTCGGCGGTCCAGGTCAGGAAGGCCGCGACGTCCTCGGACATCTGCTGCACGGTCGCCTCGGTGCCGTCGTCATAAGTCACCTGACCGGCGGTGGTCAGCGGCGGTGCCATGGCGAGGTTGAGGTTGGGGAAATAGGGGTTGTGATAAAGGCCCGGCCCCGGAGCCGCCTCGGGATGCTCTTCGAGCAGTTCGGCCGAAGGTTCGGCATAGCCGGCCAGCAGCGATGCAACATAGTTCGTGCCGTCTCCGCGCGCCTTGGTCATCAAGGAAAGATCGGGCGGGATGGCGTTATTGTTCGCTGCAGCCGCCGCGACATTGTTCGGATAGGGCGACGGGAAATAATCGGTCGGAAGGCCGGGGCGCATGGTCGCTTCGCCGGTGTTCGGGTCGATGCCCGGCACCTGCTTCGACGCGGCAAAGGCCTTCACCTGGCCTTCGTCGTACCCGATCTGCTCAAGGTCGCGAAAAGCGACATATTTGAGGCTGTGGCAGGCGGCGCAGACTTCGTCATAGACCTTGAAGCCGCGCTGAAGCTGTTGGATGTCCCATTTGCCGAACGGCCCGTCAAAAGAATAGGCGATATCTTCCGGCTTTTCATACGGAACGTGTCCGGCGGCTTCCTCCGTGATCGCGGCATAGGCCCCGACAACGAAGGAGTAGAGTGCGATCAGGGCGAAGCCGAGGCCGACGAGAATGGCGACGAGGCGGACGCTGAGAAGTTTGGTCATTTTCTATCTCGTTCTCGCTTAGACGGCCGGTTTTGCGTTTTCGCCGAGCACCGCCTGCTTGTCTTCGCCAAGCACGGCTTCGGTGATCGAATAGGGCAGCGGTTCGGGCTTCTCGATCTGGCTGACAATCGGGAGGATCACCAGGAAGTGCAGGAAGTAGTAAGCCGTCGCGATCTGGCTGAGCATCACATAGGGCTCTTCCGCCGGGGCACCGCCGCAGATGAACAGAACGATCATCGCGGGAATAAGGCCGAACCAGAAGAACTTGCGGAACAGCGGCCGGTAATGGCCACTGCGCACCGGCGACTTGTCGAGCCAGGGCAGGAAGAACCAGATCAGGATCGAGCCGAACATCGCGATCACGCCGAGCAGCTTGGCGGGGATGAACAGGAAGTCGACCGTGAAAGCGCGCAAGATCGCGTAGAACGGCCAGAAATACCATTCGGGCACGATGTGCGCCGGGGTCGAGAGCGGGTTCGCCTCGATATAGTTGTCCGGATGGCCGAGCGCGTTGGGCAGGAAGAACACCATCGCGAAGAACAGCAGCAGCGCGACGCCGAGACCGAAGCCGTCCTTCGCCGTGTAGTACGGGTGGAAGGGCAGCGTATCGCTTTCCTGCTTCACTTCGACACCGGTCGGGTTCGACGACCCCGGAATGTGCAGCGCCCAGACGTGCAGGATCACGACGGCGGCGATCACGAAGGGCAGCAGGAAGTGCAGGCTGAAGAACCGGTTCAGGGCAGCGTTGTCGGGGCGAAGCCGCCGAGCAGCCAGATCTGGATCGGCTCGCCCACCAGCGGGATCGCGCCGAACAAGCCCGTGATGACCTTGGCACCCCAGAAGCTCATCTGCCCCAGGGAAGGACGTACCCCATGAAGGCGGTCGCCATCATGAGCAGGAAGATCACGACGCCGAGTAGCCAGATCATCTCGCGCGGGGCCTTGTACGAACTGTAGAAGAAGCCGCGGAAGATGTGGAGATAGACGACGATGAAGAAGAAGCTCGCGCCATTGGCATGGGCATAGCGCATCAGCCAGCCCCAGTTGACATCGCGCATGATGTGTTCGGTCGTGGCGAAGGCAACCTGCGCGTTAGCCGCATAGTGCATCGCCAGCACGACGCCCGTGACAATCTGCACCACCAGGAAAAATCCAGCGAGAACGCCGAAATTCCAGAAATAGGACAGGTTGCGCGGAACCGGATAGCCCGCGCCGACCGCGTCGTAGACGAGACGCGGCAATGGCAGCTTCTCGTCGAAGAACTTCATGACCGGATTGGTCGGGGTGTATTCCTTGGCCCAGGGAAAGCTCATCGTTTCGTCTCTTCTCTCTAAGCTCAGCCGACCTGGATGACGGTGTCCGAGGTGAACTCGTATTCCGGCACTTCGAGATTGGTCGGCGCCGGACCCTTGATGATGCGACCGGCGGTGTCGTAATGCGAACCGTGGCAAGGGCAGAAATAACCGCCGAACTCGCCCTTCACCTCGCCTTCGGCCGCACCCAGCGGCACACAGCCCAGGTGGGTGCAGACGCCCATGGTAACCAGCATGTCCTCGCGGCCTTCCTTGGTACGGTCGGCCAGTGTTTCGGGATCGCGCAGCGACGAAAGCGGGCGCGCATTGGCTTCGGCGATTTCCTGCGCGGTCAAACGACGGATGAACAGGGGCTGCTTGCGGAACACCGCCTTGATCGCTTGCCCAGGCTCGACCGCCGAGACATCGACCTCGGTCGTGCTGGCAGCCAGAACGTCCTTCGAAGGCGCCATTTGGCTGACCAGCGGATAGACCACTGCCAGACCACCGATACCGGCGGCACTGACCGCAGCGATGTCTAGAAAATCGCGGCGGCGGATACCATCTTGTGTCTCGCCTGCCGTTTCGTGTGTTGCGGTTGCAGCCGTGTCTGCCATCAGCGCTTTGCCTTGCCTGCTTTGGTAGTGCGCCTCTGCCCTCTCGGGGTTCGACGCGATGTGCGAATCCATCCCGGTCAGCGATAAAGGCCGGAGCGCCCGACGAAATAATACGCGCGCGGAAGCCCCCAACGTGCCCGGTTTGGAGGCGCCTCTAGCCGCTATGCGACAGGTTGCCAACCGCCATTTTGGCAAGCATTGTGCACTGGCATGCAAGAGCCTGGGAATTGGCGCCCCTATGCGGGAGTGCCTGTCGGCCCATGCGCATTGCGTGGGGGAGGCTCAGGCGGGCACAGCAATGACGCTGAGCTGCCGCCCCTCATCCGCTTCCGCGCGATGGGTTGCGCGGCGGAACGAGAAGAAACGGTCGGGCTGCGTATAGGTGTCCTCGGCGAGGTCCTCGATCCTGAGGACACCCGCGGCCTGCAAGCGGTGCGCGACATAGGCAGGCAGATCGAACTGGTAGCGGCCTGGGCGGCCGACTGCGAAGAATTGCTCGGCCCCGTCCCCGAATTGTTCGCGGAATTGGTGATCGACCTCGTAACTTGCCTGCGCGATAGTCGGACCGATCGCCGCGCGGATAAGGTCACGACGCGCACCGAGCGAGATCATCGCCTCGACCGTATTCTCCAGAACGCCGGATCGTGCCCCGCGCCAGCCGGCATGCGCCGCGCCCACAACCCCTGCCTCCGGATCGGCGAACAACACCGGCGCGCAGTCGGCGGTGACGATGCCGAGCACAAGGCCGGGCCGATCCGTGCACAAGGCATCGCCCTCGGGCCGCTCCCGCCACGGCTCCGCGACGTGATACACCGTGTTGGAATGCACCTGCTCAAGCCGAACCAGCGGCGCGCCCGGAAGAATCTCGCCGACATCGAGCCCGACAGCGGTCGAGAACCCGTGCGGGATCGCCTGCAGCAGGCCTGCTTTCAGTATCTCCGCCATTCAGCCCCGCCCAAGAGAACGGGCGACCTGTTCGAACGTGTCGCGTGACAGCTTGGGCGCGGCGGCGATCCGTTCGAGCGCTTCGCGCATCAGTTTCGCGCGTTTTTCCTCGATACGCCGCCAGCGTCCCAGCGGCGGGACGAAGCGAGCAGTCGTCTGCGCATTGATCGGGTCGAGTTCGAGAATAAGATCGGCGATTATCGCGTAGCCCTCCCCGTCCTCGGCATGGAAGGCGGCAGGATTGGCGGCGAAGGCCATATAGAGCGAGCGCACGCGGTTGGGATTCTTCAGCGTGAAATCGGGATGGTCGCGCAGTGCCTTCACATGCTCGATCGCCCGCGGATGCAACGAGCCTGCCTGGATCGCGAACCATTTGTCGATCACCAGCGCATTATTCTGGTAGCGATTGTAAAAATCGAGCAATTTGCCGGTACGCTCGGCGCTATCGAGCCCGGCCAGCACCATCAACGCGCCCTGCCGATCGGTCATATTGTCCGCGCGATCGTACTGGCGGGCTGCCAGCTCGACCGCCTTGGCGGGATCGCTGGCGGCGATATAGGCGAGCGCCAGGGTCTTCACCTTGCGTGCCCCCTTCGCCCCCGCGTCGAGCGAGAACGGCATGTTCTCCGTGCGGGCGTATACTTCCTGCAAGGACCCCGCCAGCCGTGTTCCGAGAGCGGTTTTGAGCGCCTCGCGCCGGGCATGAATGCGCCCCGGGTCCGCCACCAGCATCTGTTCGGCGACATATGTCGCACCCGGCATCATCAAGAGCTCACCGCGCATCAGGTCGTCGAGCTGATCGTCCTCCAATACCGACCGCATGGCCCGCGCGATATCTTCACGCGCCGCCTCGCGCTCATCGTCATCGAGGTCGTCCGTCACATCCGCGACGAGATGCCCGGTCATCAGTTCCTGCATGGCCTCGTAACGGGCGAAGGGATCGTCATCCTTTTCCGCAAGAAAAACCAGCTCTTCGCGCGATACGTCCCGCTCGATCGTCACCGGCGCCGAGAACGTCCGGTTGATCGACAGGATCGGCTTTTCGGTAAAGCCATCGAACGTCACCTCGGCGCGATCCTCGTTGAGAATCACAAGCTCTTCCCCCCTATGCGTACCGCTTGCACGATCGAACAGAGCGAGCTTGAGCGGGATGGGCATGGGCTGCTTTTCGCTCTGGCCGGGAGTGGCGGGAACGGTCTGCGTCAGTGTGAGCCTGGCCGTTTCACCCTCGTGCTCCAGTGTCACGCCGACCCTGGGCGTTCCGGCCTGCGAATACCAGCGGCGGAACCGAGTGAGATCTAGTGCCGCGCCGTCCTCGATCGATTTGACGAAGTCCTCGCAAGTCGCCGCCTCTCCATCGTGGCGGTCGAAGTAGAGATCGGTCCCTTTGCGGAAGCGCTCCTCGCCGGCCATGGTGCGCATCATGCGGATCACCTCGGCGCCCTTGTTATAGACGGTCGCGGTGTAGAAATTGCTGATCTCGCGGTAGGAATCGGGCCGGATCGGATGTGCCAGCGGCCCCGAATCTTCCGGAAATTGCACCCCGCGCAGAATCCGCACATCCTCGATCCGCTTGACCGGTTCGCTCCCCATATCGGCGCTGAACAACTGGTCGCGCAGCACGGTGAAGCCTTCTTTCAGGCTCAGTTGGAACCAGTCCCGGCAGGTAATGCGATTGCCCGACCAATTGTGAAAGTATTCATGCCCAATAACGCCCTCGACCCCGTCATAATCGCCATCGGTGGCGGTTTCGGGGTCGGCGAGGACGTATTTGGTGTTGAAGATATTGAGGCCCTTGTTCTCCATCGCCCCCATGTTGAAATCGCTCACGGCGACGATGTTGAACAGGTCGAGATCGTATTCGCGCCCGAACACCTCCTCGTCCCACTTCATCGAGCGTTTGAGGCTTTCCATGGCGTGTTCGGTGCGATCGAGGTCTCCTTCGCGCACCCAGACATTCAACTCTACCTCGCGGCCGCCCATCGTGGTGAAGCTGGCGCTGCGCGCGACGAGATCGCCCGCCACCAGCGCGAAGAGATAGGACGGCTTGGGCCAGGGATCGTGCCATTCGGCCCAATGGGTATCGCCCTCCTCGCCGGTCGCCACCCGGTTCCCGTTGCACAGCAGTACCGGGAACCGATCCTTGGAGCCGCTCATCCGCACGCTGTAAGTGCTCAGCACGTCGGGCCGATCAGGAAAGAAGGTGATCCGGCGAAAGCCCTCTGCCTCGCACTGCGTGCACAGCATGCCGCTGGAGGCGTAGAGCCCCATAAGCTGCGAATTGGCACTGGGGTCGATTTCGGTCTCGATACCAATCTCGTGGGCATCGCCCGGAAGTGTCAACACGAGATCATCCCCATCCATCACCCAGCTTTGCGTCGGTTCGCCATCGACGGTGACGCTGGTTGCCTCGATCCCGTCGCCGTTGAGCCGGATGGTCGACGAACGGTCGGCCTTGGCATTGCGCGCGATCGTGAGGGTGGAGCGCACCCGGGTGCAGTCGATGCCGAGGTCGAAGTCGAGCCGCGTCTCCGACACGATCCAGGGAAAGGGCCGATAATCCTCGCGCCGGATTTCGGGCAGATTCTTGGGATCGACGGCAGCGTCGGCCATTTCCGGATTTCCGTCGGGATTGGAGGGGGTGCGCGCGATATCCATGCTTTTCCTGTCAATTGCGGGATCACCGGCTAATACGCTCCGATGGCCCGATTGTTCATCTTCGGTCTCGGCTACACGGCGGGACGTTTTGCGCAAGAGATGCGCGCCCGCGGCTGGCACGTCGATGCCACGGGAAGCGCGGGAAACATCGATTTTTCGAACAGCAAATCGGTGGTCGCGGCGGCATCGCAGGCGAGCCATGTGCTGAGTTCGGTCCCGCCTTCCGATGGCAGCGACCCCGTACTCGACCGCTATGGCGATGCGTTGACGGACAAATGGCTCGCCTATCTGTCCTCGACCGGCGTCTATGGCGACGCACAGGGGGCGTGGGTCGACGAGGCATCGCCTACCGGTGGCGGACGGCGCACCGCGCGCGCGCATTGCGATGCGCGCTGGCTCGAAGCAGGGGCACGGTTGCTGCGCCTTCCCGGCATTTATGGCCCAGGTCGCAGCGCGCTCGACCGGGTGCAAGGCGGGAACGCCCACCGGATCGACCTGCCCGGCCAGGTCTTCAGCCGCGTGCATGTCGACGATATAGTGTCCGGCGTCGTTGCAGCGATCGAGAGCGATACGCTGCCGGGCGCCTACAATCTCGCCGACGATCTCCCGACCAGCCAGAATGCCGTAATCGAGGAGGCCTGTCGGTTGCTGAACGTCGCCCCTCCCCCGCTCCAGACCATCGAGGAGGCGAAACTGTCGCCCATGGCGCGCGGCTTCTATGCGGAGAATCGCCGGGTCGCGAATGGCAAGGCGAAGCGCGTCCTCGGCTGGGTGCCGAAATATCCTACATTTCGCGAGGGGCTGGCCGCGCTTACGGTTCGGGCGTAGCGCGTCTTGGCGGGGCGCTGGTACGTCCGCGCATCGCGACGACCATGCCGATCAGGGTGATGATCGCCCCGGCAGCCGGTAGCGCGCCCCACTGAAACCCCTCGAACAGGGTGGAGAGCACCATCGCCACGATCGGAACGATCACCGAACTGTAGGCGGCCTGCCCCGCCCCGACCTTGCGCACAAGCCCGTAATATAGGGGAAAGGTCACAACCGAACCGGCCAGCCCGAGATAGAGAATGCCGAGCGAATAGGAGGGTCGCATGTCGAATTGCGGAAGGCCGTCCATCGCGAGGGCATAGACGGTGTTGATTGCCACGCCGATTGCCATCGACCACGCGAGCAGCGCCAGGAAGGGTTGCTTCTTCGCGCCGTCCATCGCCTGCGTGATGTTGGCGATGCTCGCCGATAGAATTCCGCCGACAGTCAATCCCGCGCCCAGCAGGACCTCTTCGAGCGTGGCGGGGGATGAGCGCCATTCATGCGCGAAGAGCAGCGCCACGCCAAGCGCCGCGATCGCCGATCCGAGCACGAAAGCGCCGGTAATCCTCTGTCCGAGCAGAATACGCCCCAGTACTGCATTGGGCACGACCAATAGGGCGAACATCACCGCGACGAGGCCCGAGGTAATGTAGCTTTCCGCATTGTAGACGAACCCGAAATTGAGCGTGAACTGGAACAGGCCGAGCATGGCCGCCCAGCGCAGCCCGCCAGGCGCGAGGCGCAGCGGTTCCCGCCGCATCGCGGCAAGTGCGAACATCCCGAAAGAAGCCACCAGAAAACGATAGGATATCGACCAGCTCGCCGGAACACTCGCTATCTGGTCGCGGATGACCAGCCAGGTCCCGCCCCAGATCAGGCTGACCAGCAGAAAGGCTGCGAAATTGCGCGGGGTGAAGAGGCTTTCGGCCTCGGTCGGCGAGTTCATAAGCTCGCTATCGCTTTGGCAAGCGATAGCGCATCCTCCTCACGCGTGTTCCAGGCGGTGACGAAGCGCGCGGCATCTTCACCCCAGTCATAAAAACCGAAGCCCCGCTCACGCAGCGTCTCCCGCTCCGCGAGCGTGCAGCGCATGAAGAGTTCGTTAGCCTCAACCGGATACAGCAGGCGCCCATCGCAGGCCTGCGCGATCTCCTGCGCGGCGGCATTGGCGTGACGCGCATTGTGCAGCCAGACATCGCCTTCGAGCAGTGCGTGAAGCTGCGCCGCCAGAAAGCGCCCCTTCGATTGAAGATGTCCGGCGCGTTTGCGCCGATACCGTGCGACATCGGCGAGGTTCTGGTCGAAAAAGACAATTGCCTCCGCCCCGAGCCCGCCATTCTTGATGAACCCGAAGCTGAGCGCGTCGACCGGCCCCGCCGCAGCGGCAGGCGCGCAATCGAGGAAAGCGACAGCATTCGCGAAACGCGCGCCGTCCATATGCAGGCCCAGCCCGCGTTCGCTCGCCAGCGCAGCAATCGCCTCCACTTCTGCCGGCCGGTAGCTGCAACCGTACTCGCTCGCCTGGGTGATCGAAATGGCATGGGGCTGGACTTGATGAACATCGTTGCGGATCGGATCGATCATATCGCGGATCGCTCGAGGGGAGAGCTTGGCCCCGGCGCCCTCGCACAGCATCAGCTTGGCCCCATGGAGGAAGAAGCCGGGCGCACCGCCCTCGTCTACTTCGATATGTGCGTCTTCGTGACACACGACCGCGCCATGCGGCTGGACCATCGTCGCCAGCGCCAGGCAATTCGCTGCCGTCCCCGTCGCCGTCCACAGCACGGTGCACGGCTTGTCGAACACCTGTGCGAAACGCTCGTCGAGCGCGGCGCTCAGCGCATCGCCATCATAAGGCGAATCGGGCGAATCCGCCGCTTTAAGGGCTTCCCACACGGTTGGGTGGACCGCAGCGGCATTGTCGGACAGGAATTGCATCGGAACGCCCTTAACTGCCGGAGCATTGCTTGCACAGAAGGGAAAGTTCGAAAGGATGAAAGTGGAACGGATCGAAATCGAAAGGCAAAACTCTGCGGATAGCGGAGCCTATCTCGCAGTCGGCGCAAGCGGTACAGAAGCCGGGAAGCTGACCTGGACCTTGCGCGATGGGGCGCGGGACGCACAGCATACGATCGTGCCATCGCATATGCGCGGCCACGGAATCGCCGCCCGGCTGGTGGACGCCCTGATCGAGGATGCCCGCCGGGAAGGGTTCACCATTATCCCGAGCTGCTCCTACGTCGCCGCGCAGTTCGAGCGCCATCCTGAATGGGCGGATCTGCGCGCCTAGGCGCGAACGGTCTGGCCCTCGACCATCTCGGAGAAATCCTGCTCGGCCATACTGTCGAGCACGGCGTCGCGTATTCGGCGGGCTTCCACAAGCGGAAGCCCGCGAATGCTCAAACGCCCACCTGCCAGACCAAACCGCAGGTCGGCATAGCCACGCAGTCGCGCCAGCGGATTGCGGACGATCTCGACCGATTGGAGTTTGCCGCGCGAGGCGATGGCGAGATCCGGCGCGAACCAGCCGCGGCGTGTGTAAAGCTGCCCGGCATCGATCGCATGGCGGCCCCAGCGCCAGGCAAGGTATTCCTGAAGCGCCATCCAGCCACCGCCTATGAACACCAGCAGCGCGAGTAATCCGTGGCCAAAGGCAAGGACCACTGCCGAAATAGCGAGCATCGAGCCAAGGCCGAGAAGGATATTGTCGGTCCGGTAGGCAGGCATTGCGCGGTGCCAATCGAGAGTGTGGTCAGGCAGCGAAAAGCCGGTCTCCGCGACCACCGGTGCGATTTCCTGCAGCTGCGCGAAGGGCGCCGCCTCGTGATTGGCCGAGCCGCTGTCGCCGGCAAGGCTCACAAGCTTCAGCGCATGCCAGCCGAACAGGCGGCGGACGAATCCCGTCCTTACCCGCAGCGCCTGCACACGGTGCACCGGCATGACGAGATCGGTCCGCGTCACCAGTCCGCGTCGCCGTCGCAGGCCCTTGTCGGTCCGTTCAAGCCGGAAATCCCATTCGCGCATCACAGTCCGGACCACACCAGTCACCACGCCGACGAGCAGGAGCGAGCCAACCGCGAACAGACCGCCGATTACTTGTGCAAGGAAACCGAGTCCTGCCAGCCATTGTCCCGGACCGGCCAACTGTTCGCGCCAGGCTCTCCAGTCCCAGATTTCAAACGGCAGCAGGAAGTCGATCTGACTTGCGAAGCCGCCGACAACGGCCACGACCGCAAGCGAGAACTCGAACAGGCCGAAGGTGACGACGCGCCGGGGCGACATGGCGAAGAGCAACCGGCTCTCTTCGGTCGACGCGGGCACCTCGTCATCGGATTGCTCCAGCACGGCACCTTCGCGGCGGGTACGCACCAGTTCGCGCAGACGCTCGCCCTCGCTTTCCGGAAGATAGGCCAGCGTGAGATCGTCTCCGCCGCCCGCGCCGGTCTCAAACTTGACCTCGACCAGGCCGAACAGGCGTGGGACCAGTTTTTGCTCGAGGCTGACATCCTGGATACGCTCGTAAGGAACCGAGCGGGCGGCGCGCGACAACACGCCGCTGTCGACCCTTATATCCGCTTCGCCCACCGAATAGGTCAGCCTGCTCCATCGCAGATATGCGAACAGGATATTCGCCCCCACCACTGCAAGGACCAGCGGCAGGAAGAACAGGATCATGTCATCGAATTCGCCTTCATCGAGAATGGCGAAGCCGCCGATCATGATCGGGATGACGAGCTGCGACAACAACGAGACCGCGCGTACCGCAAAGGTGCGCGGATCGGTCCGGCGCGGTGTATCGTCTGTGTTTCCGCTCACCGCGTATCGCGCCGGATTGCCGCGCGGATATTCTCGCGCATGGCAGTCGCGTCCTCATGCCTCAGGCCCGGCAGCGACACCGAGGCGTTGTGCGTACCCGCAGTATGCACGGTCAGTGTGGACAGGCCGAAAACGCGCTCGAGCGGGCCTTGGCCGACATCGATATGTTGGACCCGCCCGAAAGGCACCACCGTGTCGGTACGGAAAAAGATGCCGCGTACGACCCGCAGGCGTTCTTCCGCTAGCGAGAAGCCGGTCGCATGGTAGCGCCGCAGGGGAACACGGATCAGCGCGTAGGCAGCCACGAATAGGGCGGGGATCCACACTGCACCGGTCCAGCCGGGAATCGCCATCTCGGCAATCGTCGCCGCGACAAGCAGGACGAGCGCGGCAATCGCCAGCTGCAAGCGCAGCATCGATTTGTAAGCGGGGTCGAGCTGGGTGAGATCGTCGGCGTCGTCCATGGCGTTCTAGCTAGGCAATACAGCCAGGTGATTCAATTGGGTATTGCGCCGACATTTGAGTAGGACTCTGCCCGGGCAGAGGGGAGGATATAGCGATGGATATTTCAAGGCTGATGTTTCGCGAAGGACTGATGGAGGGCGAACGCATCCTCGTCACCGGCGGCGGCACCGGACTTGGCAAGGAAATGGCCGAAGCCTTCCTCAAACTTGGCGCCGAAGTGCATATCTGCGGGCGGCGCCAGGGCAAGCTCGACGAGGCGGCCAGGGAACTCGGCGAGAGGCACGGCGGAAAGATCGTCGGGCATGCTTGCGATATCCGCGATCCCGATGCGATCCACGCCATGGTCGATGCGATCTGGGACAATGGAGCGCTGACCGGCGTAGTGAATAATGCCGCAGGCAATTTCATCAGCCGGACCGAGGATCTGTCGGTCAACGGTTTCAATGCGATCAGCGATATCGTCTTTCGCGGCAGCTTCTACATCACGCTCGATGTGGGCAAACGGCTGATCGAAGAAGGCCGCAAGGCCAGCTTCCTCTCCATCCTGACCACGTGGATATGGAACGGCGGCCCCTTCGTGGTGCCGAGCGCCATGAGTAAGGCGGGTCTCAATGCGATGACCCAGAGCCTCGCGGTGGAATGGGGCCGCTATGGCTTGCGCTTCAATGCCATCGCGCCGGGCCTCTTTCCCACCGACGGGATGAGCGCGCGCCTTTCACCCGGCGGTGGGGGCGGCAATTCTCACGATGATATGAACCCGATGGGCCGCCATGGCGAAATGCACGAAATCGCCAATCTCGCAGTGTTCCTGATGGGGCAGGGTGCGGCTTGGGTGAACGGCCAGACGATCGCCATCGATGGCGGCGGTTTTCAGGCGCATGGCGGCAACTTCTATGCCGCGCTCAAGGATATGGGCGACGAGCAGTGGGAAGCGATGCGCGCAATGATCAAGGGCACGAATGCCAAGGATAAGGCGGATAGATCGACCTAGGTGCCGCAGCGCATTCGGTTTTTGTTGAGCCTCAGGCACCGGCGGCCGCGTCCGCGGCCTTGGGCTATCCTCGCTCATGCGACCTGGCGGTCGCGTCGCTGCAAGCGCGCAGTCGCGCTTGCCTCGCCTTACGTCTCGGATGGCATCGCCACACGCCCGCGACCGCAAGAGCACCGGGCCGGGGGAGGCCCGGCAAGGCCAAGCGGCCGCCCCGCAGCGGGTGCAGCTTGCTGCACGCATAGCGAGGACGCGCCGACGGATGTCGGTGCGAAAAACAAGGAATCCATTTTTCTTCGAAAAATGGTGCTGCTGGGGAGGATTGAACTCCCGGCCTCACCCTTACCAAGGGTGCGCTCTACCACTGAGCTACAGCAGCACGTCGTGCCCGCCGGAAATGCCAGCGGGGTGGAGGCGCGCGCTAATGGCAGACGCGGCGCATAAGTCAACCTTCGCTTGCGGCTGGAGCCGATTTTCGCAAAAGGAATGCGCCATGAACGCCCAAAACGACAAGATGACCCGCGAAGAGCGCCTCGCCGCGAAACTTCGTGAGAACCTGCGCCGCCGCAAGGCGCAGGGGCGGGAAATGCGCGAATCGGACGAGCAGGGCCTTTCCAAGGACGATGCGGCCAGCTAACGCGCCTTGCTCATTGTTGTCCCGCTTACGCGGGGGTGCGGTTCCAGCCCACTCCCCCACCCGGCCACCCGGATAGTATCTTGCCGTGGGTGCCGGGCGGGGGGAGTGGGCTGGAACCGGAAACGGGAGCAGATATGTCGAAACTCATCCTTGTCCGCCACGGCCAGAGCGAGTGGAACCTTGCCAACCGCTTCACCGGCTGGTGGGATGTCGACCTCACGGAAAAGGGTGTGGCCGAAGCGCGCGAGGCAGGCGAGCTGATGAAAGCCAAGAGCGTGCTGCCCACCACTGCATTCACCAGCGTCCAGAAACGCGCGATCAAGACGCTCAACATCGCGCTCGAAGCCTGCGACCGCCTATGGATCCCGGTCACGCGCGACTGGCACCTGAACGAGCGCCACTATGGCGGGCTGACCGGCCTCGACAAACAACAGACGCGCGAGAAGCATGGCGACGAACAGGTCCATATCTGGCGCCGCAGTTTCGATGTCCCCCCGCCCGAACTCGAAGTGGGTAGCGAATTCGATCTGTCTGACGACCCGCGCTACGCCGGGATCGACGTGCCGCGTACCGAAAGCCTCAAGCTCACCATCGAGCGCGTGCTGCCTTATTGGGAAAGCGCGATCCTGCCGCAACTCGGCAAGGGTGAAACGGTTATCATCTCCGCTCATGGCAATTCCTTGCGCGCGCTGGTGAAGCATTTGTCGAACATTTCGGACGACGAAATTACCGGTCTCGAAATCCCGACCGGCCAACCGATCGTCTATGAATTCGACGGCATGCAGGTGTCGGGCGACCGCTACTATCTGAAGGATGCCTGAGATGAACGCCAAGGTCGCCATCGTCATGGGCAGCCAGTCCGACTGGGACACCATGACCTGCGCCGCCGAGGTGCTCGAGGAACTGGGTGTCGAAAGCGATGTGCGCATCGTCTCGGCCCACCGCACGCCGGATCGCATGTATGCTTTCGCCAAGGGCGCGGCGGATGCGGGCTTCGAGGTAATCATCGCCGGTGCCGGAGGGGCTGCGCACTTGCCCGGCATGATCGCCGCGCTGACCCATGTTCCGGTGCTTGGCGTGCCCGTGCAATCGAAGGCTTTGTCGGGCGAGGACAGCCTGCTTTCGATCGTCCAGATGCCCGCCGGCGTGCCGGTCGGAACACTGGCCATCGGCAAGGCGGGCGCGACCAATGCGGGTCTGCTTGCCGCCGCGATCCTCGCCAATCACGATCCCGCGCTTTCGCAGCGCCTGCAGGATTGGCGCGCGGCGCGCAGCGCGGCCGTGACCGAGCGCCCGGTCGACTGATGCTGCAGCGCGGTTCGACAATCGGTATCCTCGGCGGTGGGCAACTTGGCCGAATGATGGCCGTGAGCGCCGCGCAATTGGGCTATCGCTGCATCGCCTACGCGCCCGAAGGCGACAATGTCGTCAATCAGGTGTGCGACGATCTGTTCGTGAACAAGTGGAACGAAACAGCAGCCCTTGCCGCCTTTGCCGCGCAATGCGACGTAGTCACCTGGGAATTCGAGAACGTACCCGTCGCCACGGCCACGGCCATGCCGGAAGGACGCATTTTTCCGCATCCACGCGCGCTCGAAACCGCGCAGGATCGCCTCGCGGAGAAACGCTTCGTGGAAGGGCTTGGCGGCCGACCCGCCGCTTATGCACGGGTCGACTCGCGCAGCGATCTCGAAGCGGCGGTCGATCGGCTGGGTGCGCCCGGCATCCTCAAAACCCGGCGCGACGGCTATGACGGCAAGGGCCAGTGGCGGATCGGATCGGACCGCGATGCGCAGGGCTTGCATCTCCCTGACGTTCCTTTGATTTACGAAGGGTTCGTCGAGTTCGAGGCCGAATTCTCGATCATCCTCGTGCGCGGACAGGATGGCGAAATCCGGTTTTGGGATTCGGCGCGCAACACGCATGAAGGAGGCGTTCTGGCCGCTTCCACCCTGCCCGCAGGCGACATCATCGAAGCCCAGGTGGACGAAGCGCGCGAGCTGGCCCGCCAGGTCGCCGATGCGCTGAAATATGTCGGCGTGCTGACGCTCGAATTCTTCGCCACGTATGAAGGGCCGATCTTCAACGAGATGGCGCCCCGCGTGCATAATTCCGGCCACTGGTCGATCGAGGGCGCTGTCACCAGCCAGTTCGAGAACCATATTCGCGCGGTCGCAGGTTTGCCGCTCGGCGATACCGCAACAGTCGCGAAGGCCGTCACCATGACGAACATCATAGGCGCGGACATCACGGCCTCGCAGGACCACCTCGCCGCGCCCGACACGCATCTGCACGATTACGGCAAGGCGAAGGTTCGCGAAGGGCGCAAGATGGGCCATGTGACCCGGCTGGAACGGTGAGACACAAGCTGTTCACAGCATTTGAACAGGCCCCTGCCCAGTGTTGCATAATGGACTCTTGCGAAGCCGTGTTGAGAAGATTCTAATGCCTCTATGTCACAGGGACGAGACATGACCGGTTTAACTTCAATTGTGGCCGTGGGTCTCGATGGTGCGATCGGCATCGAAAATCGGCTTCCGTGGTCGCTGAAATCTGATTTGCGATTTTTCAAGCAAACCACGAAGGGCGGCGTCGTCCTTATGGGACGCAAGACATATGACTCTTTGGGGTCATGCCTTCCACATCGCGAAAACATTGTGCTGTCCCACACACCATCGTTGTTCCCGCCGCATGAAGGGTGCCACCACGTCCACAGCATTTCAGAAGCTCTCGCGCTGCGGACGAGATGGCGGACAAAACACGCCTATGTGATTGGTGGCGCGCAGACATATGCACAATTCGCGCCCTTTGTTGACCGATACTTGATCACTATCGTCCAAGCGAAGTTCCCGGACGCCGACGCGTTTTTCGATCAAAGCATCCTAGGAGATGAAAGTCTCTGGGCCAGGAAGGAACTTGAAGTCGAGCGTGTCGTTGCCCAGGGGGCCGACGAGTTCGAATTTCAGGTCTTCGAGCTTCGACATAAAGAAGCGATGGACGTTGCTGCTCGGCGAAACGCGCTTGTTTCCGAACATCAAGAACGGAACCACCTTCATAAACCCAAGCGACCGCTCGCGCGTGGCCGTTCCACGACAGAAAGCGGCGAGCTTCGCCTTTTTGCCTAGGCTCCTTTCGAACACCAAAGGCTTCATTGCCATGCGACCGGAGCTACATTCATGAGAAAAAGGCTCTGTGTTGGCCTCGCTGGCGTGATACTCATCGCGCTTGCCGGGTTCTTCCTGCTCGTACCGGGAATGGCCGAACGGGATATGAACCAGATCGACGGCAAGCCGCTCATCGAAGTGTCCGACGAGGCGAAGGCGCTTCACGCGACGCTCGATGTCGTCGATCTTCATGCCGACACGCTGCTGTGGAAGCGCGATATGCTCGACCGGGCGGAGCGCGGCCATGTCGATCTGCCGCGGCTGCGCGAAGGAAACGTGGCGTTGCAGGTCTTCTCCAGCGTTACCAAGACGCCGCGCGGGCAGAATTACGATTCGAACTCCGCCGATAGCGACAACATCACCCTGCTGGCGATCGGCCAGATGCAGCCGGTGCGGACCTGGCGCAGCCTGCTCGAACGTTCGCTATGGCATGCCGAGAAACTGGAGCGTGCGGCGGCAAGCTCGCGCGAGGAACTCCGGCTCATCCGCTCTCCCGCCGACCTCAAGCGGCTACTCGGTCGCCGCGCGGCAGAGAACAAGGGCATTGGCGCCCTGTTCAGCGCCGAGGGCCTGCAGAGCCTCGAAGGCGATCCCGACAATCTCGACCGGCTTTATGCGGCGGGCATGCGTATGGCAGGCCTCACCCATTTCTTCGACAA
The DNA here is from genome assembly GCF_003355455.1 of Erythrobacter aureus. Classification (NCBI taxonomy): domain Bacteria; kingdom Pseudomonadati; phylum Pseudomonadota; class Alphaproteobacteria; order Sphingomonadales; family Erythrobacteraceae; genus Erythrobacter; species Erythrobacter aureus. Next base: position 624,087 of record NZ_CP031357.1, on the reverse strand, counting down.
CGAACTTGCCGGATCGATGCACGGGATCGAAAAGGGCGGGCTCACCCCGATGGGACGCGATGTGATCCGCCGGATGGAACGCATGGGAATGATCGTCGATATCGCGCATTGCAGCCACCAGTGCGTCGCCGAAGTGCTCGCCATCGCGACACGGCCGGTGGTCTCCAGCCATGGCGGCGTGCAGGCGACCTGCGAGGTCAACCGCAACCTCACCGACGAAGAGATACGCGGCGTCGCCGCGACCGGCGGGATCATCGGCGTCGGCTATTGGGAGGGCGCGGTGTGTGACACCTCCCCGCGCGCCACCGCGAAGGCGATGAAGCATATTCGTGACCTCGTGGGCATCGAGCATGTCGCGCTGGGCAGCGATTATGACGGCGCGGTCACCGTGCGCTTCGACACCTCGCAGCTAACTCAGATGACGCAGGCGCTGATCGACGAAGGGTTTGCCGAGGACGAGATTCGCGCGGCAATGGGCGGCAATGCGCTGCGTGTGATCGGCGAAGGGCTGGTGCCCCAATGAGGTGGCTCGATCACCGCGAACCGCTGCCCGAGAGCCTGCGCGGCGCGATCATCGCATTGGGCAATTTCGACGGCTTCCACCTCGGCCACCAGGCCGTGGCGGGAGAGGCGATCCGCTGGGCGCGCGCGCAGGGCCGCCCAAGCATCATCGCGACCTTCGATCCGCATCCGGTGCGGCATTTCAAGCCCGATGCGCCGCCCTTCCGCCTGACCACGCTCGAGCAGCGGCAGGAACACTATATCGCCGCCGGGGCAACCGCGATGCTGGTATTCCATTTCGATGGCGAACTGGCCGGAACCACGGCAGAGGATTTCGTGGGCAGGCTGCTCGGCGATCATCTCGGCGTCGCGGGCGTCGTTACCGGCAAGGATTTCACCTTCGGCAAGGCGCGCGGCGGCAATTTCGACAAGCTGGTGAGCCTCGGCAGGGATGCCGGGATCGAGGCGCGCGCAGTGCCGCCGGTGATGGATGGGGGAAAGCCGGTATCCTCCAGCCGGGTGCGCGATGCGCTACGCGAGGGCGATCCGCAGGAGGCCGCGCGCCTGCTCACCCGCCCCTTCGCCATTCGCGGCGTGGTTCAACACGGCGACAAGCGCGGGCGCGAGATCGGCTATCCCACGGCGAACCTGCCGGTCGAACATTATCTGCGCCCGAAATATGGCGTTTACGCAGTGACCGGGCGTATCCTGTCGACCGGGCAGGAACTGAAGGGCGCGGCCAATATCGGCGTGCGCCCGCAATTCGACCCGCCCAAGGAATTGCTCGAGCCCTATTTCTTCGATTTCTCGGGCGATCTCTACGGCCAGGAAATCGAAGTCGCCTTCCACCACTTCCTGCGCGGCGAGGCGAAGTTCGATTCGCTCGAGGGTCTGATCGCCCAGATGGAAAAGGATTGCGACGAGGCCAGGGGGCTGCTCGGCTGACCCGTCACCCCGGACGTGATCCGGGAGTCGAAGTGGTGGGAGAGGTAGCGAAGCGACGAAACACTTTATCGCCGCCGCCGATTGCCCTAACGGCTCGCCTCTATGTCCGAGAAGCGCGATTACAGAGACACGGTCTTCCTGCCCAAGACCGATTTTCCCATGAAGGCCGGCCTCCCCGCAAAGGAGCCGAAGATTGCCGCGCGCTGGGAAGAGGAAGGCCTCTACCGTCAGATGCGCGAGGCGCGCGCCGGGCGCAAGAAATTCATCCTGCATGACGGCCCGCCTTACGCCAATGGCGACATGCATATCGGCCATGCGCTCAACCACACGCTCAAGGACATGGTCTGCCGCACGCAGAACCTGATGGGCAAGGACGCGCCCTATGTGCCGGGCTGGGACTGCCATGGCCTGCCGATCGAATGGAAGGTCGAGGAGCAGTACCGCAAGAAGAAGCGCAGCAAGAACGAGGTCCAGCCGAAGGAATTCCGCGCCGAATGCCGCGCCTACGCCCAGAAATGGGTCGATGTGCAGCGCGAGCAGTTGAAGCGGCTCGGCATCATGGGCGACTGGGACAACCCCTATCTGACCATGCAGTTCGAGAGCGAGGCGACCATCGTCGCCGAGCTGATGAAATTCGCCGAGGCGGGCAATCTCTATCGCGGCTCGAAGCCGGTAATGTGGAGCCCGGTGGAAGAAACCGCGCTGGCCGAAGCCGAGGTCGAATACGAGGACCTGACCGACAGCCCGCAGATCGACGTAGCGTTCGAGATCGTGGAAAGCCCGATCGAGGAGCTGGTCGGCGCGTATGCGGTGGTGTGGACCACCACGCCGTGGACGATTCCGGTGAACCAGGCTTTGGCCTATGGCGAAGACGTTGAATATGTTCTTCTTGAACTGGACTCGATAGTCCACACCGCTTGGTCATCGGTCAATGAACCGCATCCTCCCTACCCTGACGAGTTGCGCACTAGGCTGGCGGGCCAACGATTCCTGATAGCGTCGGCGCTTCTGGATGACTTCAAGGCCCGTTATGAGAGGCAGATCGCTCGCGACGGACATAGTGGCGTTGGGCTGGTGCTTGCAAAGCGTTGGAGTGGCAAAGGCTCCGACCTCGCCGGCACCGTCGCGCGTCATCCCATCTACGACCTCCTCCTCTCCCGTCAGCCCGGACTTGATCCGGGCCAAGGCTCTTCTTCTGCGACGGCAGCGGAAGGCAGCACCACCCCGGATCAAGTCCGGGGCGACGACGGAAGTGAGGTCGCGACGTGGGAAAAGGCGCTCGCATTCTACGCGAAGCCGCGCCCCTTCCTGCCGGGCGATTTCGTCACCACCGACAGCGGCACCGGTCTCGTCCACATGTCGCCCGACCATGGCGAGGATGATTTCCTGCTCTGCCGCGAGCATGGGATCGAGCCGGTCTTCGCGGTCATGGCCGATGGGCGCTATCGCGACGACTGGCCGTGGCTCGGCGGCGAGGACGAGCGTCGGCGCAGTGTCATCAATAAGCCGTTCAATGCGCCCGAAGGCCCGATCTGTTCGGACCTGCGCGAAGCGGGCGCGCTGCTATCGGCGAGCGCCGATTACGAACATTCCTACCCGCATTCGTGGCGCTCGAAAGCCAAGGTCATCTATCGCTGCACACCCCAATGGTTCGTGCCGATGGACAAGGAGCTCAGTACCGCAGCTCCCTCCCCGCTGGGGAGGGCCGGGGTGGGGGGGCCGCGCCCGCGACCGCCGAACACCCATCCCCAACCCCTTCCCTGGAGGGAAGGGGCTCGACGCTTCGTGAAATCGCCATGTCCGAGATCGAGCGCGTGCGCTTCGTGCCCGAGAAGGGGCGCCGCCGGATCGGCTCGATGGTCGAAGGCCGCCCCGACTGGGTGCTCAGCCGCCAGCGCGCCTGGGGCGTGCCGATCACGCTCTTCGTACGGCCTGACGGTTCCTATTTGCAAGACCCGGACGTCAACGCCCGCGTCGTCGTCGCAGTGCGCGAAGAGGGCGTCGATGCCTGGGAGGAGAGCCGCAAGGCCGAATTCCTCGGACCCGAGCACGATCCGGACGAGTTCGAGATGGTCACCGACATTCTCGACGTCTGGTTCGATTCGGGCTGCACCCACGCCTTTACGCTGGAAAGCGGGCGCTGGCCTGCACTCAAATGGCCCGCCGATCTCTATCTCGAAGGCAGCGACCAGCATCGCGGCTGGTTCCAGTCCTCGCTGCTCGAAAGCTGCGCCACACGCGGCCGTGCGCCCTACGACCAGGTGCTGACCCACGGCTTCACCATGGCGAGCGACGGGCGCAAGATGTCCAAGAGCCTCGGCAACACGATCGATCCGCTCAAGGTCATGGAACAGTACGGCGCGGACATCATCCGCCTGTGGGCATTGAGCGTCGATTCGACCGAGGATCACCGCATCGGCGACGAGATCCTCAAAGGCACGGGCGACCAGTACCGGAAGCTGCGCAACACCTTCCGCTATCTGCTCGGCGCGCTCGACGGCTTCGTCGGCGATCTGAGCGATGTCGGCGAAGTGCCCGAACTGGAGCTCTATGTCCTCGCGCTGCTCGCCGATCTCGACGGCAAGCTGCGCCAGGCGGCGGAGAATTACGACTTCACCGCCTATACGCGGCTATTGGTCGATTTCTGCAACGAGGACCTGTCGGCCTTCTACTTCGATATCCGCAAGGACGTGCTCTATTGCGACGGGCCGGACAGCGTGAAGCGCAATGCCTATCGCACCGTGCTCGACCTGCTGTTCCACGCGTTGGTCCGCTATGCCGCGCCGGTACTGGTGTTCACTGCCGAGGAAGTGTGGTCGACCCGCTATCCAGATGGCGGCAGCGTCCATCTGCTCGAATGGCCCGCAGTGCCGGGCATTGGTGCAGACGGTACAAAGTGGGCTAAACTGCGCGCCCTTCGCGAAGATGTGATGGAAGCGATCGAGCCGCTGCGGCGCGACAAGGTGATCCGCTCGGGGCTGGAGGCCGACGTGGTCGTGCCCGCCGCGGCGGTGCCCGAAGGGTTCAGCGACGCCGATCTGGCCGAATTGTTCATCACCGCGTCAGTCACGCGCGGCGATAGCGATATGGTGACGGTCACGCGGACAAACGAAAGCAAGTGCGGGCGCTGCTGGCGCCTGCTACCATCGGTCGAGGAAGATGGCGATCTGTGCGATCGCTGCGAACCCGTCGTCGCGCAATGGGATGCCGCCCGATGAACGCCGTGCTGAAAAACCGCCTGATCGGCTGTGTGGTCGCGCTGGCGATCTTTGCCGCCGATCAGTGGAGCAAGAATTACGTTACCAAGGTGCTCGGTATCGACCGGGTCGGCGACGCCATGGAACTGCTGCCGATCTTCGACCTGCGCTTCACGCGCAATTTCGGCGTGTCGCTGGGTATGTTCGAGGCGACCAGCCCCGAAATGCGCTGGGGCCTGGTCCTCGTCACCGCGCTGATCGCGCTGGTCGTGACGGTGTGGATGCTGCGCGAAAAACTGCTCGGCGATATCCTGGCCCTGTCGCTGATCCTCGGCGGGGCTCTGGGCAATATCAAGGACCGGTACGCGTTCGGCTATGTCGTCGATTTCGCCGATCTGCATTTCGGGGATTTCCGCCCCTTTCTGATTTTCAACGTCGCCGATGCGGCTATCACCATCGGCGTAGTCATCGTCCTTGCGCGGGCCTTCTTCATGCGCGACAAGGATGAACAAGAGGTCGATGGCCTCATGTACAACAAGGCGGCCGACGCCGCGGAGAGCAAGCAATGACCCAATACGCCCGTATCGCCCTGATCGCCGGCCTCGGCGCCATGACCGCAGCCTGCGGTGGCGGGGGCCTGCTCAACCGTGACCGGCCCGACGAATTCGCCGTCCAGCGCCAGGCTCCCCTGGTGGTGCCGCCCGAATTCAACCTCGTTCCTCCGCAGCCCGGCGCCCCGCGCCCGGCCGAAGGCAGCGCCGCACAGCAGACACTCGAAGCGTTGTTTGGCGGCCCTCAGGCACGCAGCGGCGTGGAGACGAGCCTGCTCGAACGCGCTGGAACAGCCGCGCCCGGTATCCGCAGCGCGGTGGGTGACCCGGATACCGCGACCGTCGCCAAGGGCAGCGTGACCCGCGACATCATTGCCGCGCCCGAAGGCGACGGTGCGAGCGCGAGCGCGGTGATCCCCCGGTAAGGGGTTTTGTTTTGCGAGCCCGCCTCCGCGGGTTCGGCTTCGCTAGACGTGCAGCAAGCTGCACCCGCTGCCGCGTGGCCTTGCCGGGCCTCCCCCGGCCCGAATCTGGTGCGAATCCCCTGACCTCGGCGAAAGTTCCGAGCCCTAGGGGAGGCAAGGGCGACCGCCCGCCCGCAGCGATGCGACCGTCAGGTCGCGCGAGCGAGGATAGCCTAAGGCCCCGGCCGGGTCCGTCGGCGCTTGAGACCAAGCAAAAACCCCTCTTCTCTTATCCTACCGACCCTGGCACGGCATCGTTCTCGCGGCTCACCAGCAGCTTGTCGATTCGTCGACCATCCATATCGATCACCTCGAAACGCCAGCCCTGATCGGTAAAGTAATCGCCTTCGCCTGGAAGGCGCTTCAGGACATGCAAAGCATAACCGGCAGCCGTGCCAAATTCGCGGTCCTCGCCATATTCGATCGCCAACCGATCAGCGAGAACATCGGCCGAAAGCGAACCTGAGACGAGAAGGCTGCCATCCTCACGTTCGACGATGCCCGGCGCTTCGCCCGGATCCTGATCGCTGACAAAATCGCCGACCAGCGCGGTGAGCAGGTCGACCGGGGTGACGATGCCGTCGAGATGTCCATATTCGTCATGGACCATGGCCATCGCGACCTCTGCCTGCTGCAGAACCCGCAGAGCGTCCACGGCATCGAGCTGGTCGGGCACGACCTCCGCCTTGATCATCAGCGACTGCAGATCGATAGGCTGCTTCGCCACGAGCCGGGTCAGGATCTCGCGCACCTTCACCACGCCCAGGACCTTGTCGGGCGACCCTTCCGCCACCGGCAGCAGCGAATGAGGGCTTTCATCGAGCACGGCGCGAATCGCATCTTGATCGGCCTCGATGTCGATCCAGTCGACTTCGGTACGCGGCGTCATCAATTCACGCACGGGCCGCTGGGCGAGGCGAACGACGCCCTGCAACATCTGATGCTGCTCATGCTCGATCACACCCGAGCGCGTCGCCTCGGCGAACAGCATATGGAGTTCTTCGGCGGTCACGGCGCTCTGACCCGCCGGCCTTACGCCAAGCAAACGAATGAGTGCGCCAGAGGATATATCCAGCAACCACACCACCGGCGCGGCGATTCGCGCCAACATCTCCATGGGCCGTGCCATGACAATCGCGATCGGCACCGCAGCGCGCAGCGCGACCTGTTTGGGCACCAGCTCGCCGACCACGAGGCTGAGATAGGTCGTCACGGCAATGACCGCGGCAAAGCCCGCCTCCTGCGCCCAGCCGGTCGGGAAACCGATAGCGGCCAGACGCTCGCCCACGGGGCCGCCAAGGCTCGAGCCTGAATAAGCACCGGCGACGATCCCGATCAACGTGATCCCGATTTGCACCGTGGAAAGGAACTTGCCTGGCTCCGCCGCCAATTCCAGCGCAATCTTCGCGCCGCCGTTCCCCTGCTGCGCCGCCGCCCTGAGGCGGGCGGTACGGGCAGAGACGATGGCCAGTTCGCTCATGGCGAAAACGCCGTTCAAGACGATCAGCCCGGCAATGATCAGCAGGTCGGTCCAGGGAAAGGGTGTCACAGGGCGGGGGCTAGCACAAAACCTGCCTCGTGCCAGCGGGCTGCGCGACTTATCTGCAATTGCGCTGGAACGCTGCGGTGACTGAGCGGTTTGGGGAGATGTGACGCGGGTGGGCGCGTCCGGTACCGTTCGCCCGGCCTCGGCCCCCTAATTCGGGCCTGGAGCTACACATGATGGGGAATATCATATGAAAAAGTCGCGCATTCTTACCGCCAGCCTGGCCGCCGTATCGCTTATGACCGTTTCGGCCTGTGTCACCGATCCCAATACCGGCGAGAGAAAAGTCTCGCGCACCGTTCTCGGCGGGGCCGGCGGCGCCATCGTCGGGGGCCTGCTTGGCGGGGTGATCGGGGGCAAGACCGGGCGCATCATCGGCGCGGCCGCAGGCGGCGTTGCCGGCGGCGCGGTCGGTTACAAGATGGACCAGCAGATCAAGGAACTGAAAGAACAGACCGCCGGGTCCGGCGTCGACGTTTCGGAAACCGATGGTGGGGAAGCAATCCTCGTCAACCTGCCCGACGGCGTGACCTTCGCCACCGGGAGCTATACCATTTCTCCGGGCTTCCGTGACCTGCTCGACCGTGTCGCCAGCAGCCTCACGCAATATCCCAACAGCCTGATCGATGTATACGGCCATACCGACACGGTCGGTTCGGCCCAGTCGAACCAGCGCCTGTCCGAACAGCGTGCGCAAGCGGTGTCGAACTATCTGATCTCGCGCGGAGTCAGCTCTTCGCGCATTCGCTGGATGGGTTTCGGCGAGACGCGGCTCAAGGTTCAGACCGGTGACAATGTGAACGAACCGCTCAACCGGCGCGTCGAAATCAAAATCATTCCTTTCGACGAGCAAGATGTGCAGGCAGCGCAGGGACAGGGGTACTAGACGCCCGCCCTTCGATGTATCCGCAACCATTCGGGGTCGGCCTTCGGGTCGACCCCTTTTTGCGTGGGGTCAGGACCTCCGTCCTGACCGTTCTGCAAGCTATCGACGGAGGTCGGTGGCGCACCTCATATCCACCTACCCAATCCGCCGGGCCAGGCGCTCGACCGCCGCTCCATGAATATCGGGCGCGCTGACCAGCACTCCGAAAGCACGCGGATCGCGCTTGTTGTAATCCAGCTTGTTGCCATAGGCGTCGCTAACCGCGGCCCCCGCCTCGCGCGCGATCATTCCGGCAGCGGCGATATCCCATTCGAATCCCCAGCGCACCGTCGCGACAAGGTCGGCCTCGTCGGCGGCCACCATCGCAATACGCAGCGCAATCGAATTGGGCTGGTCGACCGTGATCAGATCGCCATCTGTCTTGGGCAAGGCAAGCGCGGGCACGCGCGATCCGGAAAATTCCTGTCGCTTGCTGGCATGGAGCCTCTCGCCGTTGCGAAATGACCCCTGTCCGGCAACGGCCTGCCAGACTTCCCCTCGCGCCGGCGCGCACAGCGTACCGATGAGCGGCCGACCGGCGCTGATCAGCGCGACGGAGACCGCCCAGCCGGTTCGTCCGCGAATGAAATCGCGCGTACCGTCCACGGGATCGACCAACCAGATCAGGTCATGGTCGAGACGAGACGAATCGTCGGCGGTTTCCTCGGACAGCCATCCGGCCGAAGGGAGCAGCGCCCCCAGCTCTCGCTTGAGAAAGGCATCGACCGCCAGGTCCGCCTCGCAAACCGGATCGCCGGGTTTCTTTTCCCATGAATCCAAGGCGTTCCCCGCCCCCGGCCACAGGCCGAAGGCGATCCGTCCCGCTTCGGAGACGATGGATTCCAGGCGCTTGCTGTCGATCATGGGTGCTCGGGCCGCCAATGTACCGGAAAGTCGGTCTTTTCAAGCGCGCCCAGACATGCTTATGGCCCACGCGACACTCACCTCCCCCACGCGCATCACGCGAAGGACGACGCTTCGACATGAATATTCACGAATATCAGGCCAAGGAACTGCTCGCGAAATACGGTATCGGCATCCCCGCCGGTCATGCCGCGCTGACCGTGGAGGAAGCGGTCGAAGGTGCCAAGCAGCTGCCGGGTCCGCTTTATGTCGTCAAGGCGCAGATCCACGCCGGCGGCCGCGGCAAGGGCAAGTTCAAGGAACTCGGCCCGGATGCGAAGGGCGGCGTGCGCCTGTCGAAGAGCATCGAGGAAGTCGAAGCCAACGCCAGGGAAATGCTCGGCAACACGCTGGTGACCATCCAGACCGGCGATGCGGGCAAGCAGGTCAACCGCCTCTATGTCACCGACGGCGTCGACATTGCCTCGGAATATTACCTCTCGATGCTGGTCGACCGCGCCACGGGCCGCGTCGCCATGATCGTTTCGACCGAAGGCGGCATGGACATCGAGGAAGTCGCGCATTCGACGCCGGAAAAGATCACCACCATCACCATCGACCCGGCACAGGGCTTCATGCCGCACCATGGCCGCGCGGTGGCCTTCGCGCTCAAGCTGACGGGCGATCTCAACAAGCAGGCGCAGAAGCTGGCCAGGCAGCTTTACACCGCCTTCATGGATCTCGATTGCGAAATGCTCGAGATTAACCCGCTGGTCGAAACCGAAGACGGCAATCTGCTCGTCCTCGACACCAAGATGAGCTTCGACGGAAACGCGCTGTTCCGCCACAAGGATGTCGAAGCGCTGCGCGACGAGACCGAGGAAGACCCGGCCGAAGTCGAAGCGAGCGAATACGATCTCGCCTACATCAAGCTCGATGGCAATATCGGCTGCATGGTCAACGGCGCAGGCCTCGCCATGGCGACGATGGACATCATCAAGCTGAACGGTGCTTTCCCCGCCAACTTCCTCGACGTGGGCGGCGGCGCGACGACCGAGAAGGTCACCGCGGCGTTCAAGATCATCCTCAAGGACCCGGCGGTAGAGGGTATCCTCGTCAATATCTTCGGCGGCATCATGAAGTGCGACGTTATCGCCAACGGTATCGTCCAGGCAGCCAAGGACGTGAATCTCTCGGTGCCGCTGGTCGTGCGCCTCGAAGGCACCAATGTCGAAGAGGGCAAGGCCATCCTCGACAATTCGGGCCTCCCGATCGTCAGTGCCGACGATCTGGGCGACGCTGCCCGCAAGATCGTTGCCGAGGTGAAGCAGGCGGCCTGACCGGCCGCCACGCTTCGGCTCAGTTCATCCGCTCGAAGCGGAAAATCAGTTCGTTGACCTCGCTGCCGTCGCTCTTCATGCGCACGGCGGCGAGCAAGCCGTTCTCCCCGTCGCAACGCAAGGTTAAAGAACGGAAATAGGCTGCGCAGGGCTCCGCCGTGATCAGGCGGAAGGTGAGCATGTCATCCTTCTCCTCCCATCCGGTCAAATCGGCATTGAAGTGCTTGAGGCGCAGGACCAGCGTGCCCGCCTCTTCCATCAGGTAGAGATGCTCGGTGAAGCGGATCGTATCCGCATCGGCTTGCTGGACGAAGGTGCCGACCATCGTTCCACCTGTCGGAGGAAGCCAGCTTTCATAGGCAGGCTGGCCGCCGATGCCCTCGCCCGCCCACTGGCCGACCAGCCACTTCACATCGTCCAGCGTTGCCGGAGGCGGTACGTGATCCTTCGGGACCGTGCGGGTTTCCTGACTCAAGGCGGGAAAGGAAACCAGTGCCGCGGCACTCGCCACGATAAGGGGCCAAACGCGCATGAAGCACCTCCTGTCTTGGACCGCGAAACTATGCGTCGTTCCGACCATAGTAAAGACTGACCCATACGCGGCTTGACCTGCCCTGCGCGCCGCGCGAGGGATCGGTAAAGTGTCGTGTCCCGCCTCCCCGCGTTACTTGACGTTTACGTAAACGCAAGCTAGGCGGGCGGCACAGGTTTCAAGTCGAGAGGAAGGTATTGCATGAAAATCCTCGTCCCCGTGAAGCGGGTGATCGATTACAACGTCAAGCCGCGCGTGAAGGCGGATGGGTCTGGCGTTGATCTTGCCAACGTCAAGATGAGCATGAACCCGTTCGACGAGATTGCGGTGGAGGAAGCGATCCGCATCAAGGAAGCGGGCAAGGCGGAAGAGGTCGTAGCGGTGTCGGTCGGCCCGGCCAAGGCGCAGGAGACGCTGCGCACCGCACTGGCCATGGGCGCCGACCGGGCGATCCTGGTCGAGACCGAGGACGAGGTCGAGCCGCTGGCGGTGGCCAAGATCTTGAAGGCGATCGCCGAGGAAGAAGAGCCCGGCATCGTGATGCTGGGCAAGCAGGCGATCGACGACGATTCGAACCAGACCGGCCAGATGCTGGCTGCGCTGATGGGCCGCCCGCAGGGCACCTTCGCCAACACGGTCGAGGTCGAGGGCGATCACGTCACCGTGAAGCGCGAGGTCGATGGCGGCCTGCAGACGGTCAAGCTGACGCTGCCCGCCATCGTCACCACCGATTTGCGTTTGAACGAGCCGCGCTATGCCTCGCTGCCCAACATCATGAAGGCGAAGAAGAAGCCGCTCGATACCAGGACCCCGGGCGATTACGGCGTCGACACCGCGCCGCGGCTGAAGACCACCACTGTCTCCGAGCCCCGGTTCGCCAGGCGGGCGAGAAGGTCGAGGATGTCGATGCTCTGGTCGCCAAGATCAAAGCGCTGGGCATCGCCTGAGCCACACTGAACGAGAAGGAAGACAGATATGAAAACCCTCGTTTGGGTCGAACACGACAATAAGAGCCTCGCCGACGCCACGCTGGCTGCGGTGACCGCTGCTGCCAAGCTCGGCGAAGTCCATCTGCTGGTTGCCGGATCGGGCTGCCGCGCGGTAGCCGAACAGGCCGCGGCAATCGCGGGCGTGGGCAAGGTCCACCTTGCCGACGATGCGGCCTACGAACATGCGCTGGCCGAGAATGTCGCGCCGCTGGTGGCCGATCTGATGGGCCATCACGATGCCTTCGTCGCGCCTGCGACCACCACCGGCAAGAACATCGCCCCGCGCGTTGCCGCGCTGCTCGACGTGATGCAGATCTCGGACATCCTCTCGGTCGAGGGCGAGAAGAGCTTCACCCGGCCGATCTATGCCGGCAACGCCATCGCGACGGTCGAAAGCTCGGACGAAAAGCTGGTCGTCACCGTGCGCGGCACCGCCTTCGACAAGGCTGACGCCGAAGGTGGCTCAGCGGCAATCGAAGAGGTATCCGGCCCGACCGATGCCGGGATCTCGGCCTTCGTCAGCGAAGAGATCGCCGAGAGCGATCGCCCCGAACTGACCAGCGCCAAGGTGATCGTCTCGGGCGGCCGCGCGCTGAAGGATGCGGAAACCTTCGAGCAGGTCATCACCCCGCTCGCCGACAAGCTCGGCGCCGGGATCGGCGCGAGCCGCGCGGCGGTCGATGCGGGCTATGTCCCCAACGATTACCAGGTCGGCCAGACCGGCAAGATCGTGGCCCGGAAGTCTATATCGCCATCGGCATCTCGGGCGCGATCCAGCACCTTGCGGGCATGAAGGATTCCAAGACCATCATCGCCATCAACAAGGACGAAGACGCCCCCATCTTCCAGGTCGCCGATATCGGCCTCGTCGGAGACCTCTTCAAAATCGTACCCGAGCTCACCGAAAAGCTCTGATTGCATTGTGACGCCAAAGATGAAACCCTCCTGCGGTACAGTATCGCAGGAGGGTTTTTCATGCGTATCCGGTTTCGTGCAGGGGTTGCGACTAGTATTCTGGCGATATCCGCGCCCGGCACTGCCACGAGTGCCGCAGATTCGTCGCTGACAATTCTCGAACCTTCCAGCCATTGGCAACTCGATTATGGTGAGGAGCGTTGCCGACTTGCGCGGCTTTTCGGAACCGGCGATTCCAAGACCATCTTCTGGATGGAACAGACCGGACCATCGGGGACCTTCAACTGGCTGGTCGCTGGCGGGGCAATCGATCTGCTGGGCTCGGTGCGCCGGGTCAGCGCATCCTTCGGCCCGGCATTCGAGTCCTTCGAACTGGACGAGTCCTCATCCGGCCCGATACGACGCGACAGCCTGGAACTCGCCAGCTTCGGCAAGGCGATCGAATCAACCGGCTATCGCCGCTTCGAGCATGATAGCCGAGGGGAGCCGGATGAAGCCGAGCAGTTTGGCGAAACATATTCGGAGCTCAACCCCGCGCACGGCGCGCAGATCGAATATGTCGAGTTCAGCCGCAAGGACCGGCGCGTTCGTCTGGCAACGGGCGATCTTGCAGACGGGTTCAAGGCACTGAACGCCTGCGCCACCGATTTGTACGAATTCTGGGGCGTCGACCCGAAGGAGATCGCGCGAATTGCGACCGGGGTGAAGCCGTTGAACATGAAACGGGTCGCCCGGCAGATACAGAAGCACTATCCGAGCAAGGCGGAAAGGCGCGGCGAGGACGCGATCATGCAGCTAAAGGTCCTGATTGGAACGGATGGTCGGGTCGAAAAATGCATCACGATCGAAAAAACCAAGGCGGAGAATTTCGACGAGCGGGCCTGCGAACTGTTCAAACAGCACGCAATGTTCGAGCCTGCACAGGACGCAGAGGGCAAGCCGGTACGCGCCTTCTTCTCCACGACAGTCGTCTATGCGGTCTTCTAGTCCAGACCCGGAGGCTACCCGAGCATGCTCGTCAGGAAATGCAGCGTCAGCCCGACCAGCCCACCCACCAGCGTACCGTTGATGCGGATGAACTGAAGATCGCGCCCCACCGCTGATTCCACACGGTCGGTAATCGTCTGCGCGTCCCAGCGCTTGACGGTTTCGGACACCAGCCGGACGATCTGGTCGCCATAGCGCGTAGCGACGCCAACGGCGGTACGGCGGGCGAAGCGATTGATCTGGCGTTGCAGGCGCTCGTCGTCGCGCAGCGCTGCGCCCAGTTCACCCAGTGTTTCGCCGATATAGCCATGGCCTGTGCCGCCCGATGTGCGGATCGTCTGGGTGAGATTGGCGCGCAGCCGCTCCCACACACCCTGCCACCAATCGCCGATGGCTGGGTTCTCAAGCAACTCGCGCTTCATACGCTCGACCCGCTCCTGCATTTCGGGGTCTTCGCGCAGACCCCGAGCCAGCTCCTGCAGGCCTTCTTCGATCTTGTCGCGCAGCGGATGCTGGGGATCGACCAGCACTTCGGCCAGCAGCTTGTAAAGCCCATCGAGAACCGAATTGGCCAACCGTTCGTCGAGACCGGTGAAGCGCAGTACCGCATTGGCGCGCTTATGGACCATGTCGCGTACCATCGTTTCATTGTCTTCGAGCACGAGACCAGCCCACCGGATGATCTTGTCGATCAGCGGTTTGTGGCGACCGTCGGCGATCATCGCCTCAAGCATTCCGCCAAGCAGCGGTGCGATCTCGAGTTTGCTGAGCTGAGCCTTGATCCCGCCGCGGACCTGCGTACCAAGCCGGTCCGGATCGAGCGATTCGAGGACCTCGATCGCCAGTTCGCCCGCTCCTGCGCGAATACGCGAGTCCCTGGTCGATTTGGGATCCGCCAGATAGCTGCCGACCGCATGCGCCAGGTTCATGGCACCCATCCGGCGGCCCACAACCGCCGGGGTCAGGAAGTTTTCCCGCAGGAAGCCCGCCATCGTATCGGCAATGCGATCCTTGTTTTCGGGGATGATCGCCGTGTGCGGAATCGGCAGGCCGAGCGGGTGGCGGAACAAGGCGGTCACCGCGAACCAGTCTGCCAGCCCGCCAACCATGGCGGCCTCGGCGAAGGCGTGCAGATACCCCCAGGCCGGATGCGCGTCGAGAAATCGGCCCGACCACAGGAACAGCGCCGCCATCAACACGATGAGGCCGGTCGCCGTGCGCCGCATCGCCCGCGCACGGTCGGGGGGGATATACACCCCGCTCTTGTCAGACATTCGTGGTTGGAGCATGCTTATTATTGATGGATGAATAGCCATCAGGCAAAGTGGAGGACATGATGAATAATCTTCGGAAATTGACAAAAGCAAGCATAGTCGTAGCCGCTACTATTTCCGCAATTGCCCCAACTGTCGTTCTTGCAGAGGAACAGGCATCAGGATCAATCTGTGGACGTGATGCACGCACGTTCAACGAATGGGTGATCCAATTGTTCACCTGTCGATAGACCGGCCAAAGCATATGTGACGCTTCAGGGAACAGGGCGCGCACTTCCTTGAGATTGCGCGCCCGCAACGTCATCACCATCTTTGAAGGTCAGAAGATGGTTGCGCAGCCAAGGACCGATTCGCCTTTCAAAGCCGTCGGCAAGACTAAAGCCAGCTGGTACGATCAACAGGGTCAAGAGGGTAGACAGAATTAGCCCACCGATGACCATTGTCCCCATCGGCGCCCGCCATGCGCCGTCGCCAGAGAGAGAAACTGCCGTCGGAACCATGCCAGCGGTCATTGCGACCGTGGTCATCACAATTGGTTGTGCACGTTTATGCCCTGCATCAACGATGGCCTCGAATTTCCGCGTCCCCTTGGCCATTTCTTCGATCGCAAAGTCGATCAGAAGGATCGAATTCTTGGAAACGATGCCAAGTAAAAGCAACGTCCCGATGAGGACGGGCATCGAAACCGGCTGACCGACCAGCCAGACCAGAAGGATGCCACCCAGAGGTGCCAGCGCGAGGGACGTCATATTGACCAGCGGACTCACGACCTTTCCATAAAGCAAGACCAGAACCGCAAAGACGAGTAGGACGCCAGTAGGCAGGGCAATGCTGAAATTATCTGTTAGCTCCTGCTGAATCTCTTGTTGACCGACAACATCGCGAACCACGCCGGTCGGCAAATTCTGCAAGATCGGAAGCGCATCAATCTGTTCTTGAGCAACCCCTTCGAGGACACCGCTAGCCAAGTCGGCACCAACCAGGACACGTCGATTCTGATTATAGCGCTGGATGGTTGTGGGGCCGGATCCGAACCGGATGTCGGCCACACGTGATAGCGGTACCGTGCTTCCATTCACCGTCTGGACCGGAAGGGAGCGAATAGTTTCCAAATTTTCACGAGACTGTTCCCCGAGCTTGACCCGGATCGGTATCTGACGGTCTGATAGCGAAAATTTCGCCGCGTTCTGTTCGATTTCACCCATGGTGGCAATACGGATCGTCTGGCTCAGCGCAACAGTGCTTACCCCAAGTTCAGCGGCAAGCTCCTCGCGTGGCTCGATAATCAATTCCGGCCGATTGATGTCAGCGCTAATGCGCGGAGCCACAAGCGTTTCGAGTGACTTCATCTGCTCTACAAGCTCTTGGGCCGTTTCATTGAGGAGATCGGGATCCGAACCTGCAAGCATTACGGTCATGTCGCGACCGGAGCCGAAACCGCTGGACTGGGAAGCGAAGCGCACACGCGCATCGGGAATTTGGGCGAGCGTGGGCGCAAGGCCCCGCTCGAATTCGATCGAGGTGCGTTCGCGGTCTTCGCGCAGAGTTACGTATATTGTCGCCTGCCCTTCGCGGACGCGCTCCAAAGCAAGCTCCACTTCTTGCTGCGCGTAGAGCAGGTCGGCGACCTCGTTGGTAACCTGCTCTGTCGTCTCAAGCGTGGTGCCGGGCACCATCTCGATTTCCACCCTGCTGTTGTCGACATTAATCGAGGGCTGGAATTGCGCTGGCGTCACCGAAAACAACATAATGGTAAGCAACAGAGCGAAATAGCCTATTCCCAGCATCCATACCCGGTGATCCAGAAAGCGCGCATAGAGATATTTCCAGACGTCACGAGCCCGTTTTCCGCAAAAGCGCATCGCCAACCCAATCAAGCGGAAGAAAGCGATAAGGGCAAGAAAGCCGACAACCGTCGCGATAGCCAACTGCACTATGGCCACCAGCTTCGCTAGGACACTGGCCACAATGTTGTCACCACCCGCTGCGATCATTTCGGGAATACCGAGACTCGTTATGACGCTGAAACTGCTGAGCATCCCGGCCGCAGCTGCAATAAGGGCCCCTAGCATGATCACGAGGAGGAAACAGATATAGAGCCAGCGGTGGCGGGGGCCCTCTATGCCCTCGCGCGCAGCATGCATCTTGCCGCGATCGAGCGACCAGCGCAGGACGTTCATATAGCGATCCATCATGGGACCTTCGCCATGCGCCGCCTGGCCTTTCGCCTTGAGAAAATAGGCCGCGAGCATTGGCGTTATCATGCGCGCCACCGCCAGCGACATCAGCACGGCGACGACGACGGTAAAGCCGAAATTCTTGAAGAACTGCCCGGAAATGCCGGGCATGGCGCCCACGGGAAAGAACACCGCGACGATACAAAAGCTGGTGGCGACAACCGGCAAGCCGATTTCATCCGCGGCATCGATGGAAGCCTGATAGGCAGTCTTCCCCATGCGCATATGGCGCACGATATTCTCGATTTCCACGATGGCATCGTCGACCAGAACGCCCGCGACCAGTGCCAGCGCCAGCAGCGAAAGCTGGTTCAGATTGAAGCCAAGCAGATCCATGAACCAGAAGGTCGGAATAGCGGAAAGCGGAATGGCAACGGAAGAAATTGCTGTCGCGCGCCAGTCACGCAGGAAGAAGAAGACCACGACCACGGCGAGGATCGCGCCCTCGATCATGGCGGCCATGGCGCTTTCATACTGGTCCTTGGTGTATTTGACCGTGTTGAACAGCGGAATGAATTTCACGCCTGGATTTTCAGCCTCGATCTGCTCGATCTTCTGGAGCGCCTCCTCATAGACGGTAACGTCCGATGCGCCCTTGGCCCGGCTCATGGCGAAGTTGACGACTTCCTTGTCGCGCACCTTGCTGATCGAGGTGCGTTCGGAAAAGCCATCACGCACGGTGGCGACATCGGCGAGCTTGATCGTGCGCCCGCCGCCAAGCTGGATCTGTCGCTGGCTCAGGGCATAGGCATCTTCGCTATTGCCGAGCACGCGGACAGACTGGCGTGTGCCGCCGACCTCTGCCATGCCCCCGGCGGCATCGATATTGCTCTGACGCAGAACCCCGTTGATCTGGCTGGCGGTAACGCCAAGAGCCTGCATGCGCGGCAGGTCCAGGATGACCTCGATTTCGCGATCCACACCGCCAAACCGGTTCACCTCGGCCATACCCTCGATCCCGAGCAATTGCTTGGCAACGGTATCGTCGATGAACCAGCTCAGCCCCTCAATCGTCATGTCATCGGCTTCGACAGCATAGATTGCGAGGAAGCCGCCGGAGATTTCCTCTTTGGTCACGCGCGGCTCGAGGATCCCGTCGGGCAGTGACCCGCGGATGGTATCGACCGCATTCTTGACTTCAGCGACCGCATCGTTGGGATCGGTCCCGATCTCGAACTCGATGAACGTGTTCGAATTGCCTTCGCGCGCGGTCGAATTGATCGACTTGACCCCGTTGATCGAGCGTACCGCGCTCTCGACGCGCTGAGTGATCTGGTTTTCGATTTCGGTCGGCGCGGCGCCAGGCTGCGAGACCGAGACATTCACGGCGGGGAATTCGATATCCGGATTGTTGACCACGTCCATCCGGGCGAAACTGATCAGACCAGCCAACAACAACGCGGTAAACGCAACCAGCGGGATGACCGGATTGCGGATGGACCAAGCGGAGATATTGCGGAAATTCATCGAGTTACCTCGCCTTAGTCAAGCTTGGCCAGCTGCGCCCTGACCGTTTCACCTTCGGTCAGGAAGCCACCGGCACGCAGCACCACCCGTTCGGAACCACTCAGTCCCTCGGCGATGACGATGCCCTTCGACGTAACGGCCCCGGTTGTCACCGGACGACGCTCGGCCTTGTCTTCGCCGTTGACGATAAGGACGTAGTCGCCCTCGCGATCGGAAAGAACCGCGCTCTCGGGCAATATCGGGGCAACGACGGTGCCGCTGGCGATCGTCGCTGTGGCGAACCCCCCGGGACGCAGGCCGGGCGCGTAAGCAAGCGCGATGCGCGCCGTACCCTGGCGATCCTGCTGGTCGATGGTAGGAGATATCTGCCAGACCTGCCCCGTGAAAAGCTTCTCGGTACCGATGGGCCTGATTTGCGCGCTGGTGCCAACCGAAATCGCGGCCAGCGAATCTTCGTTGAGGCGGGCGAGCATTTCCATCTCGCCGCCGCGCGCGATCCGGAACAGCGCGGGCGAGCCGGCGCCCACGGTCTGCCCCGTTTCCACATTGCGTTCGAGGACATAGCCAGAAGCCGGTGCGAGAACATTAAGCCGCGCGGTACGGGCACGCAGTTCGCGCAATTGCGCCTGAGCCACGCGGACGCGCGCCGCGGCAGCGTCGCGAGTAGCCGTGAGTCGGTCGACATCCGCCTTGGATACGAAGCCGCGCTCGACGAGCTGAAGGGCGCGATCGAGATTGGCCTGGGCGAGATTCGCATCGGCCTGAGCAACCTGAATTTGTGCTGCGGCGCTTTGCACTTGTTGCGACTGAACCGAGCGATCGATGCTGGCCAGGACCTGACCTTGACGCACCCAGTCACCCGCATCGACGGGAACCGACACGACCCGGCCGCCCTCGCCGACGACGCCGACAGGCATTTCGCGGCGAGCGGCCAGGGTCCCGGTGGCGGTGATCTGGCCTTCGACCGTGGTCTTGCCGGGCGTGACGACCGTGACGGTCGGCGCTTGGGCATTCTCGTCACCCGCCGGTGTCGCCGTTCCTCCGCCGCGCATCACGAAATAGGCCGCAATGGCCAAGGCGAGAACTAAAAGCGAGCCGATGATGACGATTTTACGCCGGTCGAACCGGCGCTTTTCTTCCTGCTCCTCGGCTTCCGGTTCGATCCCGACCGCAATGGGCTCGCCCTTTTCGGCTATCACTCCGGATTCGTAATTCATATCGTACCTTGCCCCAGAAGCGCTGCGAACGAGAAGTGTGTTATATCACTATATCACTCAGCGCAAGAATTTCGTAATTGGGCGATAGACCTGGCACCATAGTAGGGCAATCGAGGGTTCGACCGAGGGCTTGTGCGACAGGACGAATGTCGCATTGCGACCACAGGTGCGGAGCCTAGTCCGCGCATATGAGATACGAAAAAGGGCGGGACATCTTTCGATGCCCGCCCCGTTTTTCGGGTCGGTAGAACGAAGGCGCTTAACGAACGCGTCCGCGCTGAACCATATTGGCGATACCCAGCAGGACGATGGCGCCCAGCAGAGACATCAGCAGCCCCGGGACGCTGAATTCGGTGAGCGTTGCGCCAACACCGATGAGCGATCCGATCCACTTGCCGATAAAAGAACCGACGATGCCGACGACGATGTTCCAGAAAATGCCCATAGAGGCATCGCGGTTCATGACCAGACTTGCGAGCCAGCCAATAATACCACCAACGATAATCGCGATAATCCAAGCCATTACAATTCCTCCTCTAAACCCGTCTCAATACACCCCTTTTAACGGACGGGCGCGACGAGCGGTTCCCCGGTTCGGTCCGGCGATGCTGGAAGAGCGTATGGAAGGGGGCGTTGGTTCCCGCACCCGCGCGGGACTGTCTCAGTATTTGAGCTGGCGTTCGTAGAGGTCGCGATAGTGCTGGATGCGGGTGACGCGCAGGCCCTGCATGCCGGAACGATCGACGGCACGCTGCCAGGATGCGAATTCCTCGAGGCTCAACGAATAGCGCTCTAGCACTTCGTCAATCGTCAGCAGACCGCCATTGACCGCCGCCACGACTTCGGCCTTGCGTCGAACAACCCAGCGCTTCGTGTCGGGCGAAGGCAGGTC
Organism: Erythrobacter aureus; assembly: GCF_003355455.1. Classification (NCBI taxonomy): domain Bacteria; kingdom Pseudomonadati; phylum Pseudomonadota; class Alphaproteobacteria; order Sphingomonadales; family Erythrobacteraceae; genus Erythrobacter; species Erythrobacter aureus. The sequence goes on along the minus strand of NZ_CP031357.1, from coordinate 603,265 downwards.
GTCAAGGGTCAGCGGCTCCCCGAGGGGGCCGATAACCTGTGCAGGGCGGATGTCCTGGTTTTCGATCATTCTCTCTCTCTGTCGCCTTGGTCCGCATCGTTCGCGGCATTCCCAAGGCCTAGACCCGCAGCTTTGCCATCGCTTAAAATATCGTGGTTAACGGCCGATTTACCTTCTTCGTGGCTTTCGCGCCGTACCTCTCCGAATGCGTTGAACCCCGCATCGACCGTGCCGAGTTCGTCTCGCAGGTCCCGAGTCGCGGCCAGCCTGGCCACCAGATCGGTCCAGCGCATTCGGTGCAAGACCGAGCTTTCGCGCGGATCCTCGCAGGATTTGTCCTTGATACGGCCCTCGAACATACCGGCTGGGATAAGGCTGCATGGTAAAGGATCCGTGAAAGGTCATATGGGGGGGATACGGTGCCCTACTGGCGGTTCGACACGTATCGGTGTATGGGCGCCGCATGCCCGCAACCACGAGCCTTTCGCCGGACCAGGCCGCCGCGCTGTTCGACCTGCCACGACCGGCAGCCGAGTGCCGTATCGTCGTCGCCATGTCGGGCGGGGTCGACAGCTCGGTCGTCGCCGCGCTCGCCGCGCGTACGGGCGCCGAGGTGATCGGTATTACCCTGCAGCTTTATGATTACGGCGCCGCCACGGGCCGCAAGGGCGCCTGTTGCGCGGGCGACGACATACGCGATGCGCGCGCAGTGGCCGAACGGCTCGGTATCGCGCACTATGTGCACGATCACGAAAGCGCTTTCCGCGAGGAAGTGGTCGAGACCTTTGCCGACGATTACCTCGCCGGGCGCACACCGGTGCCCTGTATCCGCTGCAACATGGGACCCAAATTCACCGATCTCCTGGACATGGCGCGGGAATTGGGCGCCGACTGTCTTGCCACGGGCCACTATGTTCGCCGGGTGATGGGATCGGCCGGACCGGAGCTGCACCGAGCCGCCGATCCGGCGCGCGACCAGTCCTATTTCCTTTATGGTACCACCGAAGAGCAGCTCGATTTCCTGCGCTTCCCGCTCGGCGGAATGCCCAAGGCCGAGGTGCGTGAACTGGCCGAAGCGGCGGGCCTGCGCAATGCCGCGAAGCCTGACAGCCAGGACATTTGCTTCGTGCCCGACGGCGATTATGCGAAGATCGTCAAGAAGATGCGTCCCGAGGGCGGTCGTCCCGGTGCCATCGTCCATGCCGCTACCGGTGATACACTCGGCCGGCACAAGGGGGTGATCCACTATACCGTCGGCCAGCGGCGCGGGCTCGAGATCGGGGGGCAGCCCGAGCCGCTTTATGTGGTGGGCATCGATGCCGAAAGCGCGCAGGTCCGGGTCGGACCCAAGCGAATGCTGGCAGTCACCGCCGCGCGGATCATCGAAACAAACCGGATCGGTCCGCTGCCAGACGTACCGCTGACCGCCAAGGTCCGCAGCCTGGCGAAGCCGGTCCCGATTGCGCTCGACGGGCCGCTTGGCCTGGGCGCGCCCACGACCATCCGATTCGAAACGCCCGAATTCGGCGTTGCGCCGGGGCAGGCTGCCGTCATCTATGCGGGCGACCGGGTCGTCGGTGGGGGCTGGATCGAATCGACCAGCCGGGTCGCCGCTTAATCCTTCCACTCCTGCAGGACGCAGCCATAGCCTTCGCGGTAGCTGGCGGTGTCCGAGGCGATGAAGGGAATCGAGGCGGTCACGCTCTTGGACGCCGCATCGTCGCTTAGCGAGATAAGCTCCATTCCCTCCAGCTTGTCTTTCGCACAATCGTCCATGCTGCGTCCCGCGACGAAACGACACGAGCAGGCGACTCGCGCGGCATAGGCGGAGCCGACGCCGCCGGTCTTACGCAGGCCGTCACCCCAGGCGAGCCAGGCAGATCCGAGCAGCGCCGTCACAAATAGGATCAGCCACAGCCAGAGGCGCGACTTGCGGGAACGTGTTTTGGCCGTTGCCAAGCGGGATTCCTTCGTGCGAGTGACGCGGGTCATGACCACGCGGACCGCCCCCCTTATCGCGCTTGCCCTCGCCACCTCAACCCTTGCGGCATGCGGCTCCCCCGGTCCCGTCGAAGAGCCGCCGCTCAGCCAAGAGGCGCTGGCAGCGGTAACCGCCGACCCCGGTGCGCCGACGCGGCCGCTGGCACGCGCGGCGGACGATCTGTTCACGCTCGACGGGCTTGGCGAGACCCGCGCCCTGATCGTCTATCACGGCGGCAAACCGGCAGTGGAGCGTTACGCTCCTGGCTATGACGAGACCACCCGCTTCGTCAGTTGGTCGATGGCCAAGACGGTTACCGCCCTGATGATCGGTATGCTGGTCGCGGACGGGCAATTGCGCCTCGATGCGCCCGCCCCCGTCCCGCGCTGGCAGCGCACGGGCGATCCGCGTGCCGAAATCACCTTGCGCCACCTGCTCCAGATGCGCGCCGGCCTCGAACACACCGAAGCGGGCGACCCGCCCTATGAAAGCGGCGAGGTGCGCATGCTGTTTCTCGACGGGCGCGACGACATGGCCGATTACGCCACGGCCCAGCCGCTCGAAGCCGAGCCGGGCGAACGGTTCGAATACTCCTCCAACACCACCGTTATACTTGCCGATATTGCCGCACGCGCGCTGACCGACAGCAAAGACCCGGATGAACGCCGCGAGGCCGTGGCCGACTATCTCGAAGCGCGCCTTTTCGCACCGCTGGGCATGACCAGCGCGGTGCCCGAATTCGACCGGGCGGGCACGCTGATCGGCGGCAGCCTGATCCACGCTACGGCACGCGACTGGGCCAAGCTCGGCGAGCTGTTGCGCAACAAGGGCTCGTATCGCGGCGAACAACTTGTTCCCCGCCAATGGGTCGATGAAATGATCGAACCGAGCCCCAAAAGCCCGCATTACGGCCTTCAGACTTGGCTCAACCGCCCTCTTCCCGAAGGCGAGGAACACCCGCTGTTCCCCGACCGCGCGCCGCATAGCGCCTTTTCGCTGATCGGCCATATGGGGCAATACGTCTTCGTATCGCCGACGCAGAAGCTTACCGTGGTACGGCTTGGCCATTCGAACCGCGAGGAACGGATCGCGATGCTCCGGCAGCTTGCCGATGTGATCGAACTCTATCCGGAAACCTAGGGCAGATAGAAGCTGCCTTCGACCACAGTCACGCAGGATCCGCTGAGCACCGCCTTTTCGCCGTCGCGGCGGCAGATCGCATGCCCCCCGCGCCGCGAGGCCTGGAAGGCGGTGAAATCGTCGCGCCCGAGCCGCTGGGTCCAGAAATAGGTCAGCGCAGCATGGGCAGAGCCGGTGAAGCTATCCTCGTCCACACCGCCGCCGGGAACGAACACGCGGCTGACCACATCGGTGTCCCGCCCTGGCGCGGTGCAGATGAACTGGTCGTTCCCGAGCGCGCGCAACCCCCGCAAATCGGGATCGAGCGCGCGCACCCGATCTTCACTGTCGAACAGGTAAATGCCGTAGCGATCGGGGCTGAGCCAGACCTCCTGCGCCGGCGCGCCGATCAGCGCGACCGCTTCGGCCCATTCGCCCGGCTGGGTGCGGATCAGCGGCAGGGCGAGTTCATAACCCGCATCCGCCCGCGACACGTCGAGCAAACCCGCCTTGCGGGTGCGGAACGTCACGCGATCGCCGCCATCGCGGGTCAGCAGGACGTGCCCGCTGGCCAATGTCGCATGGCCGCACAGCCGTACTTCCTCGGTAGGAGTGAACCAGCGCAGTTCCCAATCGGCCGCACCGCTCTTGTCGCGGACCACGAAAGCGGTTTCGGCGAAGTTGTTCTCCTCCGCAATGGCCAGCAAAGTGGCGTCATCGAGCCAATCCTCAAGCGGCATCACCGCTGCCTGGTTTCCGGCGAAGGGCCGGTCGGCGAAGGCATCGACATGCCAGTATGGTAGCGCGCGCATCATGCGTCCTTCTCAAGCTTGGCGAACTCGTTTTCCTCGACCAGCGGATTGTCGGGCTCGTCGACATGCCCTTCGGGATCGATATGGATGAGCAGCTCCATGCACGGGAATTTGCAGCAGAGGTCTCCTTCTACTTTCTCGATTATTACGTGAGCTTGCTCGATCGTCATGTCCGGCGGCAGGTCGACATGGAACTGGACGAAATCGCGGTTGCCGCTGGTGCGCGTGCGCAGATCGTGCAGGTTTGAAAGTTCGGGATGCGCGGCCGCCGCCTCGATGAAAGCCAGCCGCTTTTCTTCTGGCCATTCGCGGTCCATCAAGTCATCGACCGCTTCGCTCATCCCGCGCCACGCGCCCCGAGCAAGCCATGCGGCAATAGCCAGGCCGAAGAGTGGATCGGCGACCCCGAAACCGAGATACTGGTCGAATATCAGAGCTGCGATGACAGCCAGGTTGAGGAACAGATCCGATTTGTAATGCAGGTGATCGGTCTGGATCGCGAGGCTGCGCGTCCGGTTCATCACATAGCGCTGCCATCCGAGCAGGGCGAAAGTCAGCGCGATGGCGATCAGGGAAACGGCGATCCCTTCCCCGGCGGCCGCGGTCTCGCCCTGTCCGGCAAGCTGCATGATCGCCCGTACCGCGATGCCGAAGGCCGACAGCGCGATAAGCATGACCTGGAAGATCGCTGCCAGCGCCTCGGCCTTGCCGTGGCCGAAACGGTGATCCTCATCGGCAGGCCGGGAGGCGATCCACACCCCGGTAAGCGTCGCGAGGCTGGCGATGAGATCCAGCGCCGAATCGGCAAGGCTGCCGAGCATGGCGGTCGACCCGGTGCGCCAGCTGGCCCAAGTCTTGAGCGCGACCAGCACCAGCGCGACCGAAATCGAGGCCATGGCCGCCGATCGGGCAAGAAAGGCGCGATTATGGCTCATGGATACAGCAGCGTATTGGTCCACGGGTCACTCGCGTCATCGCGGGAAAACAATCGGCGGTCGTGAAGGCGATACTGTCGATCCCGCCAGAATTCGATCCGGCGCGGGCTCAGGCGGAAACCCGTCCAGTGCGGCGGGCGCGGAATGTCACCATCGGGATAACGCGCCTCTACCGCCGCAACCCGGTCGAGATAGACCTGCCGGTCGGGCAGCGGGCGTGACTGGTCGCTGGCGGCGGATCCGATCTGCGAAACACGCGGGCGCGAATGGAAATAGGCGTCCGCCTCGGCTTCGGTTACTTCATCCAGCGGGCCTTCGAGGCGAATCTGGCGGCGCAGGCTCTTCCAGTGGAACAGCAAAGCAGCACGCCTATTGGCACGGATCTGCTCTCCCTTGCGGCTTTCCGCATTGGTATAGAAGACGAAACCATCGCTACCGTAGCCTTTCAACAGCACCATGCGGACCGATGGGAAACCATCGTCGGACGCTGTTGCCAGCGCCATCGCATTCGGGTCGTTGGGTTCGCTCTCCTTCGCTTCGGCAAACCAGACTTCGAACAGGGCGAAGGGGTCGCTTTGCGGGATGGCGCTTTCATCGTTCTGCATCGGGACAGATCCTACAGAATGGAACATTTGGATTACAGTTCAGGAGCAAAACACGCCGAGACCCGTTCTTGCCCCGGAATCCGCTACGAACGGGGAAGGTTTACCGTCCATGCCATGGCCCCTATCGCCAATCGGTCTCCTAGGAAACCGCTCACGCTTGCGTAGCCGCGCTGTGATGCCTAGCTAACACGCCAAATGGTCATGAACACACCCGATCCCTACACCATACTTGGCGTTGCGCGCGGAGCGTCCGAAAAGGACATCAAAAGCGCCTATCGCAAGCTCGCCAAGGAACTTCATCCCGATCGCAACAAGGACAATCCCAACGCGGCCGAGCGCTTCAGCCAGGTCACCAACGCCTACGACCTGCTGTCCGACAAGGATAAGCGCGCGCAATTCGACCGCGGCGAGATCGATGCCGATGGCAATCCCGCCAACCCCTTTGCCGGCATGGGGGGCGGAGGCGGATTCCGCCCGAACGGCGGCCAACACGGCTTCCGGGCGGAGGATTTTCAAGGCTTCGGTAACGACCAGGTCGATCTGGGCGATATTTTCGAAGGGCTGTTCGGCGGCCGCGGCCCGCGCGGCGGAGGCAACCCCTTCGGCGGTGCGCAACAACACCGCCCGCCACCACGGAAAGGGGCCGATATCGCCTATAAGCTTCGGGTGCCCTTTGTGGATGCCGCCACCCTCAAGACGCAGCGCATCACGCTGTCCGACGGGAAGACGGTCGACCTGAAATTGCCGAAGGGCGTCGAAACCGGCACGCAAATGCGCCTCAAGGGCAAGGGCGAACAAGGCCCTGGCGGCGCGGGCGACGGCTTGGTGACGATCGCGATCGACCGACACAAACTCTACAGGCGCGACGGCGACGACGTGCGGTTCGACCTGCCGATCACCTTGGATGAAGCAGTGAACGGCGGCAAGGTCCGCGTACCCACGGTCGACGGTCCGGTCATGATGACAATCAAGCCCGGCACACATGGCGGCACCGTATTGCGCCTGAAGGGCAAGGGGTTCACGCGCAAGAATGGCACGCGCGGAGACCAGTTGGTGACGCTCGAGATACAATTGCCGGATAATCTGGACGAACTTGCCAAGCGGCTCGAGGGGTGGAAGGACACCAGCGATCCGCGGAGCAAGCTAGGGGTCTAGCCCTTGTCGCCAAAACCAATTCCGGAAAGTCAGGAACGCGAGATCCAGTCGCTGTCTCCCGAGCAACGCCGGAAGGAAGCGGGCAATCTCAGGGGTCGTATCGAGAACCGTGTCGGCCCCGGAACCCGCGTGTGGAAAATCGCAAAGCGCACCTTTGTCGGCACCTATAATGACGGTTTCATTCACGCCGGGAACCTCGCTTATCTGTCGATGCTGGCGATCTTCCCCTTTTTCATTCTCGGCGCGGCGATCTTTTCCGCCTTTGGCGAGGAGGCGGAACGCGCGGCGACGATCAACGCCGTCCTCTTCGCCCTGCCGCCCATGGTCGGCAATGTCATCGAGCCGGTCGCGCGCGACGTGATCGAAGCGCGCAGCGGCTGGCTGCTATGGGTCGGCGCGCTGATCGGATTGTGGACCGTAGGCAGTCTGGTGGAAACCATCCGCGATATCCTGCGCCGCGCCTATGGCACGCAGGCGACACATGCATTCTGGAAATACCGGCTGCTGTCCTCCGGCGTGATCCTGGCCGCGGTATTCCTCCTCCTCCTGAGCCTGATCGCGCAATTCCTGATCGGCACCGCGCAGGAAGTCATCGAAGCCTATTTTCCCCAGCTGGTGGACAGGGTGGTGGCGCTGCGCCTGTCCCGTATCGTGCCTTCGCTCGGCCTGTTCGGTTCGCTCTACCTGATCTTCTACTCGCTCACCCCGTCGAAATACCGGCGCAAGCGCTATCCCAAATGGCCGGGGGTATTGTTGACCACCTTCTGGTGGATTTCGGTCACGACGATCATGCCCACGGTGCTGCGCAATTTCTTCGCCTACGATCTCACCTATGGCGGATTGGCGGGTGTGATGATCGCGCTGTTCTTTTTCTGGCTTGTCGGGCTCGGGGTGGTTATCGGCGCGGAACTGAATGCCGCGCTGGCCGAAACGCCGGAAGAGAAACTGGCCGAGGAAACCGACGAAGGGCGCAGGGCAGCGCTGGCAAGGGAAATGGAAGAAGAGGAGCACGCCGGATGAGCGGGTTGATGGCAGGAAAGCGCGGGCTGATCATGGGGCTCGCCAATGACAAGTCTCTGGCCTGGGGCATCGCGCAGCAGCTTGCCCGGCACGGGGCGGAACTGGCGTTCTCCTATCAGGGCGAAGCGCTCAAGAAGCGCGTCGGGCCATTGGCGGAAAAGCTCGGGAGCGATTTCCTGATCGAATGCGACGTGTCCGATATGGCGGCACTCGATACCGCCTTCGACACGCTCAAACAGCGCTGGGAGACGATCGATTTCGTCGTCCACGCCATCGGCTTTTCGGACAAGAACGAGCTACGCGGGAAATATGTCGATACCAGCCTCGACAATTTCCTGATGACGATGAACATTTCCGCCTATTCGCTGGTCGCGGTGGCGCAGCGGGCGGCGACCATGATGCCCCATGGCGGATCGATCCTGACCTTGACCTATTACGGCGCGGAAAAGGTCATTCCGCATTACAACGTGATGGGTGTGGCCAAGGCTGCGCTGGAAACCAGCGTGAAATATCTCGCCAACGACCTTGGGCCGCAGAATATCCGCGTCAATGCGCTGAGCGCGGGTCCGGTCAAGACCTTGGCCGCGAGCGGCATCGGCGATTTCCGCTATATTCTGAAATGGAACGAGCTTAATTCGCCCCTGCGGCGGAATATCACGATCGACGATGTCGGCGGGTCGGGCCTGTATCTCCTGTCCGACCTGTCATCGGGCGTGACCGGCGAGACGCACCATGTCGATGCGGGCTATCATGTTGTCGGCATGAAGCAGGAAGACGCGCCGGATATCGCGTTGGACAAGGGCTGAGTGTCCTCACTAAGTCATTGCGAGCATGGCGAAGCAATCCAGTCCGGACCGTTCTGGATTGCCGCGTCGCCTGCGGCTCCGCGCAATGGCTATGAATTGGTCTATGCCGCGTCGGGCCAGATCCCGCGCGTATCGTAAACGGCCTTGTCCCGCCGCTCTTCGGGCGGAATGACCTTGAAGACATCGTGATCGACCAGCGCGACGAGTACGCCTGATTCCTCCAGCGCCGTATCGATGTCGACGAGTTCGGCTCCGGTGCCGTCGAATTCCCTGGGCAATTCGCTCGCATAGGGTTCGACCACCTGAATGCGCGCCCCGAATTCCCGGGCAAGGCCTGCCGCGACATAGCGCGCCGGGCTCTCGCGAAAGTCGTCGATATTGGCCTTGAAGGCCAGGCCCAGGCAAGCGACCTTGGCGTCCGGATTGGCTTCGATCAGCGCTTTCGCACGGGCGAGAACGTGGTGCATCTTGGCATCGTTGACCTCGCGCGCCTGGCGGATAATCTTTGCTTCTTCGGGCGCACCGTGGACGATGAACCACGGATCCACCGCGATGCAATGCCCGCCGACGCCCGGGCCGGGCGTCAGAATGTTCACGCGCGGATGCCGGTTGGCGAGGCGGATAACCTCCCACACGTCGAGGCCCTGCTTGTCGGCGATCATCGACAGTTCGTTGGCGAAGGCGATATTCACATCGCGGAACGCGTTTTCGACCAGTTTGGTCATCTCGGCGCTGCGCGCATCGGTGGTGACGCATTCGCCCTTCACGAACCGCTTGTAGAAAGCGAGCGCCTTCCTCGCGCAGCGCGGCGTGATGCCGCCGATCGATCGATCGTTATGCGTCAGTTCCTCGAGGATCTTGCCGGGCAAGACGCGCTCGGGACAATAGGCGAGCGATATGTCAGCTCGGTCGTCCGTGAGGCCCGGCATGGCGAGATCGGGGCGCTTTGCCGCGATCGCATCGCGCATCGCTTCGGTCGTGCCGACGGGCGAGGTCGATTCGAGGATCACCGTGTCGCCCTTCTTGAGCACCTCGGCAACCTTCTCGGCCGCGGCCATGACATAGGAGGTATCGGGTGTGTGATTCCCATCCTTCGCGAAGGGCGTCGGCACCGCGATCACGAAGACATCGGCCGGTGCGATCTCGGTCGAGGCCTTCAGCAGGCCGCGCTGGACCACCGCCTGCACCAGCCCGTCGAGATCGACTTCCTCTATATGTATTTCACCGCGATTGATGGTGTCGACCACGGTTTGGGTCACGTCGACCCCGTGCACCGGGCAGCCCGCGCGCGCGATGATCGCGGCGGTGGGCAGGCCGATATAACCGAGGCCGATGACGCAGACTTCGGGCTTGGTGTCACCACGCATGAATGTGTATCCCTGAACCGTTCACAAGCGGGTCTAGCGCCTGTCGGTAAATTTTACAGTAACGACGATCAGGCGGATGCGAGAAGGTCCGCGATGCGGGCCGCCGAGTGCCCGTCACCGAAAGGATTGTGGGCGCGGGCCATGGCGGCATAGGCCGCACCGTCATCGAGCAGGCGGTTGGTTTCGCGCACGATAGTGTTCGTATCGGTACCGACCAGCTTTGCGGTTCCGGCCTCGACGCCTTCCGGTCGTTCGGTGGTTTCGCGCATGACAAGCACCGGTTTGCCCAGGGCAGGCGCTTCCTCCTGCACGCCCCCGCTATCGGTGAGCATTATGTGACTGATATCGAGCAAACGCGCGAAATGCGGGTAATCTAGCGGCTCGATCAGCGCGACATTGTCGAGACCGACAAGCTGTTCTTTCATCACGGCGCGCACATTAGGGTTGAGGTGCACCGGGAAAATAACCGCAACGTCATCACGTGAAGCTATATCTTTAACCGCATTGGCGATATTTTGCATGCCCTCGCCGAAATTCTCGCGGCGATGGCTGGTCATGCCGATAATCCGTTTGCCCGAGAAACGCGCCTCGAGGTCGGCGAGGCCGCAAGCAAGCGATGGCTCCTGGGCAATTCGCGCAGTCACCCACTGGAGCGCGTCGATCACCGTGTTTCCAGTGACATGGACGTTTTCCCGATCGACGTTTTCGCGCAGCAGAGCCTCGCGCGCGGTTTCGGTCGGCGCACAATGGAGCGCGGCGAAGCCGCCGACCACGCGGCGATTCACTTCCTCGGGCCAGGGGTGGTAGATATCACCGCTGCGCAAACCCGCCTCGACATGGCAGACGGGGATTTTCCGGTAATAGGCAGCGAGAGCCCCCGCCATTACCGTGGTGGTATCGCCCTGGACGACCACCCAATCGGGCTTCTCCTCGTCAAGCACGGCGCCGATCTCGACAAGCGCCCGCGCGGTCAGCGCATCGAGCGTCTGCCCCGGCGTCATCAGGTCGAGATCGTGATCGGGCACGATCCCGGCGATATCGAGCACCTGATCGAGCATCTCGCGATGCTGCGCGGAAATGCACACGCGACTTTCGAAACGCGGATCGTCAGCGAGAGCGTGGACCAGCGGGAACAGCTTGATCGCTTCGGGACGCGTCCCGAAAACGGTGAGGATCTTGCGGGGCGTAGCCATGCCCGCCCTAGTAAGGGCAAATGGTTAAGCGGCGATAGACCTCAGAGCTGGCTTTCGTCGCTATCGGGTTCGGTCCGGGGCTCGGGCTCGGGCAACGCCTCTTCCCCCGGCACTTCGGCCGCGCGTTCGCGTTCGAGCCGCTCCATATATTCGCGTTCGATCATCTCGACCCGCTCCTGCTCGGCGGCGGCATCCTCGTCGATCGTTGCCAGACGCTTCGCGCGTTCGGCAGCGATGATCTCGCCGAAGCGTACGCCCGCGTCATTGGCCTTGTCGGCATAGGCGGCGTTGATCATTTCCTGGGTGCAGCCGGTGAACCCGCCCGCGCCGGTCGGCGAACACGACATGGTACCGAAATCGCCCACCATTTCGAAGCTTTCCACGCGTTCCGCCCAGGACTTGTTCTCCGGACTGTCCGAGAAGCGCAGATTTTGCGGGATGCGATAGCGCTCGTCTTCGGATTTCCGCGCACAGACGACGATGACGTCTTCCGTGCTTTCCGGGCATTCGTCGTCTCCGTAGACGATCACCATATTGTAACTGTCGTCATCTGCGACGGTGCTTTCCTGCGCCTGCCCGATTGCGGGGACAGCGAGCGCAAGGCTGGCGATGGCAATCAACGGTTTCGACATGTCGGTCCTCTTGGCGGATTTCGTGCTGGGGCAATAGACGCCCGATGGGGTGAACTCTCGGTGAAGCATTGCTCGTATATCGGTCATTCCGCTCACACGCGCTCCGAAATGCGGATTGCGGCGCGGCAACCGAGGCGGATGAGGCCGGACAGCAGCGGATAGGCGGGCGCGCGTTCGGCACCGGCGGCAAGCGCTGCGTCGCGGTGTTCGCGCTCATCCTCGCGGAATTCCTCGATCATCGCGGCCAGTTCGGGGTCTTCGCCCGTCTCATGCAATTGGTCGAGCTGCTTCGAATAATGATCGTCGATTTCGGTTTCGACCGCGGCGGTACAGGCCATGGCCGCTTCCGGGCCAATCAGCGCGGTCACCGCGCCCAGGGCGAAACCCGCGCGGTCCCAGAATGGCTGAAGCGCGGTCGGGCGCACACCGCGGCGCGCCATCAGCGCATCGAATTTCTCTCGGTGCCCGACTTCCTGTTCCGCCATGCCGGCGATCTCGGCCGAATGAGGCCCGCGGTCGCCCATGACGGCAAGCTGGCCTGCATAAATACGCGTTGCGCCGAATTCCCCCGCCTGATCGACGCGGATCATACGGGCGATATGGTCGGGAACCTTGGTCATGCGCGGCGATCCTTCGCCAAGAGCCCCAGCACCGCAAGTCCGCCAGCCGTCGAGATAAGGAAATTATAGCCGGCCAGGCTGATGCCGAACAGCGTCCAGGCCGGTGCGTCGCACCGCACCAGCGGTGTGTTCATGATGTCTTCCAGCGCATTGCCGCTGCCGCCGCCCGAAACCACCGCGCAGGATGTGATCCCGGGCCACCAGCCGTATTCGACCCCGGCATGGAACAGGCCGATCGCGCCCGATGCAAGTATCGCCAGGGCGGCAAGGGCCGTCCAGACCCGCGCCGGGGGAATGACGAAGGCGATCAGCGCGAGCCCAACGGCGGCAAAATGCGGCCAGCGCTGCCACCAGCACATTTCGCATGGGTAGAGGCCGAACCCATATTCGGAAATATAGGCGCCGCCCAATAACAGCGCGGGCGAGGCAAGAGCCAAGCCACGGGCGAAACGGGCGTTCTGCGAAAGGTCCATGGGGCGCGATGTAGCCTATTTCGTCCGCGCGGCAATGCTCTTCGGGCTGGTCCGGCGCAGCGTTTCCAGCGCATAGTGCAACTGGAAATCCTCGATACCCTTCTCCTTCAGCTCTTCCGCTGTCTGGAGAAAGCGCGGATCGTCACGCTTGTCCTTTTCCACCGCGTCATCGTCAATGCCGAGCTCGTTGATGAGATGGCCGCGCAGATCCGATTCGCGCATCTGGAAGCGCGAACGCTTCGCAAGATCGGGATCGGAAAGCTGCGGCACGGTAATATCCGGGGTAATCCCCCCCTCCTGAACCGAATGGCCCGACGGCGTATAATAACGCGCCGTCGTCAGCTTCAGCGCTGCATCGCGGCCCAGCGGCAGCAGCGATTGAACGCTGCCCTTGCCGAAGCTGCGCTCGCCCATGACCACCGCGCGGCGATGGTCCTGCAACGCACCGGCGACGATTTCCGATGCCGAAGCGGACCCCGCATCGATCAGCACGACGATTGGGAGCCCTTCGGCTATGTCGCCGCGGAACACCGTTTCCGCATCGTAGGTGATGTTCTCTCCCCGGGCGCGGCCACGCTGCGAGACGATTCGTCCGTCGGTCAGAAACAGATCCGACAGCGCCACCGCTTCATCCAGAGAACCGCCGGGATTGGACCGCAGATCGAGCACGAGACCGTTGAGACGCCCCGTAGCCTTGCTCCGCAGGCCTTCCCACGCGGCAAAGACATCGCTGCCGACATCGCGTGAGAATTCGTTGATCATGATGTGGCCGATATTGCCGTCCTGCAGTTCCCAGGTGACGGGCTCGAGTTCGATCACGCCCCGCGTAACGGTCACATCGAAGGGCTCGTCGCGGCCGGGACGGAAGATGGTCAGATCGATCGACGTTCCCGAACGGCCGCGCATCTGCGCAACGGATTCGTCCAGCTTCTGCCCGACGATCAGCCGCCCGTCGAGGTGCGTGATGAAGTCGCCGGCCTTGATCCCCGCCTCGTCGGCCGGACTGCCACGGAAGGGCGATATCACCTTCACCGCGCCATCTTCGGCGACGACCGACAGGCCCAGCCCCGAATAGTTCCCGTCGATCATGGTCTCCAGGCGCTGGAGATCGCTGCCGTCGAGATAACCCGAGTGGGGATCGAGCGCGGTCAGCATGCCGTCGATCATGCCGCGCACAAGCTTGTCGTCATCGACCGGCTCGACATAGCTTGTCTTGATCCGTTGGTAGACCGCCAGGACGCGGGCGAACTCCGGACCCGCGCGCCCCTCGACCTGCGCCAGGCTGGCAGTGGTCGCAGGGATCAACGCGACCGCAGTCACGAGAGCAGCCGAGCGGGCGAGTGCGGCGAACTTCAACGGCATGAAAACTCCTTTGCGCGGACCATATTATCGCTTGTCGGCGCTGAATGCCACATGAGCATGGCGGGTATGCCGCGGGGAAGCGATTTTCGACCGGCGATCTATCGCAGGTGGTCTAGCGGGTTCACCGGCTCGCCGCCATGCCTCAGCTCGAGCGTCACTTCGCCGCGCTGCGTTGGGGCGAGACCGAGCGGTGAGCCTGCCGTCACATTCTGTCCCACCGCAACATCGAGAATTTCGAGACCGGTGACGAGCGTGGTCCAGCCATTGGCGTGCTCGATAATGACGATTCTGCCAAAGCCGCGATACGGCCCGGCGAATCCGACACGCCCCGCCCCGGAGCGACGACTTGCGCGCGTGGCCGGGCCGCGAGTGCGATCCCGGCCTGTCGCTGGCCGCTGGCGCTCGCCTCGCCGAAACCCGCGGTAATCTCGCCCGCGACAGGCAGCAGGTAGCGCGCTGGCGGTTCGGTGGCGCTGGGTTCGGGCTGGGCGGCGTGACGGCGACCCTCGCGGCCCCTGGATCGGCGGGGCGCGGCACCGGGCCGGGCAGCATGGCAAGTCGTTCGCGCAGCGAGCCCGCCGCTTCCAACCGCCCCACCAGCTCGTCCAGATCGATCGCCTGCTCGGCAAGGACGAGAGCCCGCTGCGCCTCCCTATCCGCGCCGCCCGCGGCCTGGCGCGCCCGCAGTCGTTCCTGCTCGGCGAGGGCGACGAGTTCCTTTCGCCGCCGGAGCAGCACCGCCTCGCTTTCACGCCGATCGGCCAGCGCTTGGCGCGCCTCTGCCTGCAAGGTCCGCGCACGTTCCAGATCGCCGCGCAGGGCCGACGTTTTTTCGCGCACAAGAGGAATGGTGCTGTCGAGCACCGCGCGCGTGTAAACGAGATCGCGCAAACTGCCCGGTTGCAATGCAGAAAGCGCCAAGGGGCGGCTCGACATCGATTGAAGCGCCGCGGTCAGCCGGACGAGCGGAGTCCGCCGACGGGCCAGCTTGCGATCGAGCATGCGCTTCTCGCGATCGGCCAGCGCCAGCCGCGCCTCGGACGCCGCGATCCCGGCTTCGGCCTGTTGCACGCGCGCCGCCAGCGCCGCCGCCTCGGCCCTGGCCTTTTCCGACGCTTCGCGAGAGCGCGCCGCGCGCTGTTCCAGCCGCTCGCCCCGCGCCCGCGCGTTACGTTGCTGCTGACGCGCGGCGTCGAGCGCCTCGCGCGCCTGTTCCACCGCTTCGAAGCGGACCGGGGCCTGCGCGATCGCAGGCAGACTCAGCAGGCCTGCCAAGGTCAATCCGGCGATGACGGGGAGGCGGCGGTTCATGGCCGCGTTTCTGCCCTA
Organism: Erythrobacter aureus; assembly: GCF_003355455.1. Classification (NCBI taxonomy): domain Bacteria; kingdom Pseudomonadati; phylum Pseudomonadota; class Alphaproteobacteria; order Sphingomonadales; family Erythrobacteraceae; genus Erythrobacter; species Erythrobacter aureus. Next base: position 587,856 of record NZ_CP031357.1, on the reverse strand, counting down.
TCATCCACTGCGATGATAGGGGTGGCCGGCAATTATGGTCGTTGCGCGATATAGTTGTTCGGCAAGCATGGCGCGGGCCAGAAGGTGAGGCCAGGTGGCCTTGCCAAAAGCCAGCAAGAGATCGGCCTCATCGCGGTCCTCTTCCGGATGCCCGTCCGCCGCGCCCAGCATGAAGCGGCATTCACGTATGCCGTCATCGCGCCAGCGCCCCAGTATTTCGGCGAGTTTCTCGGACGAGAGATCTCTTCCGCGCTCGTCGAGAAGCACGGTCCGGCAGGGTGTTTGCGGTTCGGGAACACGCCCCCCGGTATCGGGCAACTCGGTATATTTGGTCGGCCATGTAAGGCGCTTTTCATAGCGCGCGACCAGTTCGGCCTCGGGCGACCGACCGATCTTTCCTCGGGCAATGACGTGAAGAAGAATGGCTTCGCTCCTCCAGACCGGCGGTCATCCGGCCCCTTCCGGGTCGGCCAGGACACCCGTTCACCCGCAAGCGCTCGGCGGAGAAGCGGCGTCGGGAATGCGGCCCCACAAAGGGGCTGCGAGAAACGGACTAGGCCGTGCCAGCCACGGGTGGCGCGTCGCCAAAAGCCCACATGCGCTCGAGGTTGTAGAAGCTACGGACCTCCGGGCGGAACAGGTGGACGACCACGTCGCCGGCGTCGAGCAGGACCCAGTCGGCAGCGGGAAGCCCTTCGAGCTTTACCGGCCCGAATCCCGCCTGTTTAACCTTTTCGGCAAGTTTCTGCGCCATCGCTGCGACCTGACGGGTCGAACGCCCCGAAGCGATCACCATGTGATCGGCGATCGAGCTTTTGCCTTCGAGATCGATGGTCACGACTTCCTGCGCCTGATCGTCGTCGAGCTGTTGCAGCACGAGTTTGAGCAGCGGATCGGTTGTAGCGTCAGCCAAGTTGATCACCTGGGCGGGTTCGGTCCCGGATGAAGCCGGGCCTGTATGCGCCTGTGTCATAGGCGGATGCGATACTCCTGGATTGAGAGGCTCGGGCCATGGAAGGAACAACGCGCATCATGGCGCGGTGGTTTCCTCCCCCGACAAAATCATACGATGTGTCACTTGGTCCCTCGGAGGCGGCCCGGTGTAACGTGCGGCCCAATCGGGATCGGCGCGGCGAATGGCCGTGGCCGATCGTTCATCGGGATCGAAACGCAATATCACCAGTGCCGGTGCGCTCCATTCGCCCCTGTTCACGAAGCTGGACAGGGGCACGGAAAAGCGCCTCAGCCAGGCCATCGCGGGGCTCGCGATAGCACCCGCATCATAACCAGGTCGGGCGATGACCGCAATCGGCATCCTTCGCGCGATCCCCCGCCAGTCCTTCCAGCGGTGGAACTGCGCGAGATTGTCCGCCCCCATCAACCACACGAATTCATATCGGGGGTAGCGCCGACCCATCGCACCGAGCGTATCCACGGTATAGCGCGTTCCCAGCTCTCGTTCGATCGCGGTCACGCGGATCGGCGCGCGCCTGGCCTGGTCCATGGCCGAACGGACGCGGGCATCGAGCGGCGCCATGCCCGCTTTGGGCTTGAGCGGATTGCCAGGCGAAACCATCCACCAGATTTCATCGAGCGCGAGGGCGCGGAGGACGAATAGCGAAATCCGCCGATGGCCGCCATGCGCCGGATTGAAACTGCCGCCCAACAGCCCGATTCGCCGCCGAACGTGCATCAAAACCCACTCCGGATTTTTTTGTCGTTTTTATACAATGGGTTGACAGACCCTGTGTTGGCGCAAGCCAAGTCTTTGGTAAACCACGATTTACGCTTTGGCTCCTCGCATATTTCAGAGACCGGGTCGCCATCGAACGACTCGTCCCGCTTAAGCTTCAACTCGTGGATTCTTCGGGAACCGCGATTCGATTTCATCGGCAACCTTTGTTAGCGCTCGGCCCGGGACGTTAAAGACCATAAGGGACGGGTCGTTTTGAGCAACAAGATTGCCACGAGTGGCTGGGGGAGCCGCGTGCGAAGCTGGTTTCCCGATCGCGAATTCTTCATGCGATCGGAAGGGCAGGTTCGCTTCATCACCATTTCGTCGAAAGTCCAGATAACCGTCGCCGCCATCGCTTTGGCGGCGCTGATCGTTTGGGCCGTTTCGATGGCTGTAGCTGGCTGGACTCAATATCGGGCGACTGCCGATCGGCTTTCCTTGCTCGACCGCGAAGCGAAGGTTGCCACCGCAACCGAGCGTGTGAACGCTTACCGCGAAGACATCGATGCTGTCGCGACAGACCTGGTGAAGCGCCAGGAATTCATCGAGGACATGGTTTCCTCGTTACCGGATGATGTGAAGTCGGTCGCCAAGGTGAGCAATTCGGCGGGTGAAGCTGCCGCCACGGTCGACAAGGTCAGCCTGTCGATTCCAGAGGCCACCGCACTTGCGCGGATCGAAGCCCGCCAGCTTGCTTTCGTCGAAGGGCTGACCCGCTATGCGGACTGGCGCGCCCAGCGCGCTGCCGCCGCGCTTAAGTCGCTTGGCCTCAATCCCGACACCATGATCCGCAACGCCGACCGCAGCGCCATGGGTGGTCCGCTGGAAAAGCTCGTGACCAGTGCCGATGGCACGATCGACCCGCGTTTCGAGCGGCTCGGCCTGTCGATCGCGCGGATGGCGGCACTCGAACGTGGCCTCGCCGGTATCCCGCAGGTCACCCCGGCACGCAAGGACATGATTTCGAGCGGGTTCGGCTATCGGCGCGATCCCTTCACCCGCCGTGGCGCCATGCATAAGGGTCTCGACTTCAAGGGCGCAATCGGCACGCCGATCCGCGCCGCTTCGACCGGTCGCGTCAGCTTCGTCGGCTGGAAGGGTGGCTATGGCAAGACTGTCGAGATCACGCACGGCAATGGCCTGATGACACGGTACGCCCATATGTCGCGCTTCGAAACAAAGGTGGGTCAGCGCGTGGAAGCGGGCGACACCATTGGCGCGATCGGCAATACCGGCCGATCGACCGGACCCCACCTCCATTTCGAGGTTCGCATCAATAATCGCGCGGTCAACCCGCGCACCTTTCTGGAGACTGCCCCCAATGTTCTCGAAGAAATCCGGCGAGCTCCCCAATTCGCCTCAGCCGAATAATCCGGGACGCGAACGCATGGCCAGCAAGGGCAATTCCACTTTTTCCGTCTTCGGTTCCGACACTGCGATCACCGGCGATATCAAGGCCTCCGCAGACCTGCACATCGACGGATCGGTAGAGGGCGACATCAGTTGTTCCTCGCTGGTCCAGGGCGAAACGAGCAGCGTCAAAGGCGCCATCGAGGCTGAGAGCGCACGCCTTGCAGGCACGATCGAGGGCTCGATCGCGGCGCGCGAGCTGGTCATTCTGAAGACCGCCAAGATCACCGGCGATGTCTTTTACGATGCGCTTACGATCGAACAGGGCGCACAGGTCGAAGGGCGGTTCGCTCACCGCGACGCGCGGGCCAAGACGCCCGCACAGTCTGCGGGCAAGCCGGAACTCGCCGTGGCCGGCTGAGCAGGTTAAGTTTGGAGGGGATGAGGGCCGCCTGCGCAACGACGCCGGCGGCCTTCTCTTTGCATTCCGTCGGGGCTGCCCGGCTTCCCGCAGGAACGCGCCGGTTCAGTCCAGAACTTCGGCGCGCAAGGCTTTGCGGTCGAGCTTGCCGATCATCGTTTTCGGCAAATCGGTGCGGATCACGACCTCATCGACCCGTTCATGCTTGCCGATACGCGCGTTGAGCCAGCCGCGAAGCTCTTCCGCGGTTGCCTGCCCTTCTGTCTCCAGCGTGACATAGGCCACCGGCGCTTCGCCCCGATACGCGTCCGGACGGCCGATAACCAGCGCCTCCTTGATCGCTTCGTGTTCCACCAGCACGTCTTCGACCTGGCTGGGAAAGACCTTGAACCCGCCTACCGCGATCATGTCCTTGATACGATCGACGATCTGGAGAAACCCGTCTTCGTCCATTGTCGCGACGTCGCCGGTACGCAGCCACGTCTTGCCGCGATGCTCGATGAAGACCTCTTGGGCGGCCTCGGGCCGATTCCAATACCCCTGCATGACTTGCGGGCCATGAAGCGCGAGTTCTCCCGGTTCCCCGTCAGCTACGACAATCGCGGGATCCTCCTTGTCGAGCAGCAGAACCTCGGTCTGCATCAGGACCTGGCCGATGGTTCCGGGCTTGCGCGTCCCTTCATAGGGATTGGCCGAGACCACGCCCGCGCTTTCCGTGAGACCGTAGCCTTCGACCAGACGCACACCCGTCGCCGCCTCGAATTTTTCGCGCAAGGGGCCGGGCAGCGGTGCGCCGCCCGAGATGCATATTCGGAGGCTGGAAAGATCGGTCTTGGCCAGATCCGGATGGTCGAGCAACGCCTGGAACATGGTGGGCACACCGGGAAACCCGGTCGCGCCATATTTCTCTATCGTTTGCAGCACTTGCTTGGTTTCGAACCGCGGGACCATCGCGATCGACGCCCCCGTCACGACCGCATGGTTGAGCAAGGCCGTGTTGGCGAAGACGTGAAAGAAGGGGAGCGCGCCCATGAACACTTCGTTCGCCGGATCACCGAACGGGTTGAGACCGGCGGTTTGCTGCGCATTGATGGAAAGGTTCGCATGGGTAAGCATCGCGCCCTTGGGCGTGCCGGTCGTCCCGCCCGTATATTGAAGAAGCGCGAGCGACTGCGGATCGACCGTCGGAAGCTGTCCGCCTGACCTTTCGCCCTGCTTCAGCAAATCGTTCCAGCGGAGAATATCCGCGCGATAATCGACCTTCGCCACTTTGCTGCGTGCGAACAGTCGCAGGGCGATTCCCTTGAGCCTGGGGAGCATTTGCGAGAGCGAGCTGACGACCAGCGTTTCAAGCTCGGAACCGCGCAACACCTCTTCCGCCGTTGCGTAGAGTTCGGGCACATCGACGGTGACGAGCAGACGCGTGCCGGAATCGGCAACCTGCTCTTCCAGTTCCTCGACCGCATAGAGCGGAGAGAAATTGACCACCACGGCCCCCGCCATCATCGCCCCGTAATAGCCCACCACGTAGCTCGGCACATTGGGCAGGAACAGGCCGACACGATCCCCTTCGGCGATACCCCGCGCCTTGAGGGCATGAGCGAAAGCCCGCGCGTCGCGATAGAGTTCGGAATAGCTGTATGTGCGCCCGAGGAAATGCAGCAATGGCGCAGAGGGAGAGGCCTGGGCTGTCCGCGCGAACATGTCGGGAAGCGCGATCGGTTCGAAACGCGTATCCCATGCGACCGGGTGGTAGTTCGGCAACTTGCTTACATCCATGTCAGTAACATGGAGTATTGCGCTTTAAACGCAAGTAAAAAGGCGGGAGAAGCTCATGCCTCTCCCGCCTCGTGAGATACTGGGTGCCCTTGCTGTCAGGCTTCGCCGGTTTCCCCGGCCTCGTCGGCCTCTTCCGCTGCGCGCTTGGCTTCGAGCCAGGCGGCGGCCTCGGCCTCCTGCGCCGCTTCGGCGGCGGCCTTTTCATTGGCGTCGCGTTCGGCGCGCAGTTCCTCGATCAACTTGTCGCGATCGCTGGTGCCGGTCGGTGTCGCCGGAGCGGTCTCGTCTTCGACCGGCAGATTCTTGGCTGCCTTCGCGACCACCGCATCGAGTTCGCGTTGCGAACACAGGCCGAGCGTGACGGGATCCTTGGGCTGGATATTCTGGATGTTCCAGTGGCTACGCTCGCGAATCGCCGTGATCGTATTGCGGGTGGTGCCGATCAACTTGCCGATCTGTGCATCGGAGATTTCCGGATGGCTGCGCAGAATCCATGCGATGCCATCGGGCTTGTCCTGCCGTTTGGAAACCGGTGTGTAGCGCGGTCCCTTGGTGCGGCTGACTGCCACAGGTGCGCGCTGCATCTTCAGCTTGTATTCGGGATCGGCCTGGCCCCGCTCGATCTCTTCCTGCGTCAGTTCGCCCGAGTGGACAGGGTCGCGCCCGGTATATTTGCTGCCCGCGAGATCGTCGGCCATAGCCTGCACTTCGAGCAGGTGGAGGCCACAGAATTCGGCGATCTGCTCGAAGGACAGACCGGTGTTGTCGACCAGCCAGGTGGCGGTCGCATGCGGCATCAGCGGTTTGGGTTGGTCGGCCATGAACGTGCCTTTTCTCGTCATGCGAAAATAGAAGGGCCGCCCCTCGCGGGACGGCCGTTATCGTGCCGATGTAGGCGAGAGTGGCGGATTGGGCAAGCGTTTCGCTAGGCAGCGGGCAGTTCTTCCCTCTCCAGGGTCGCAAGCCCGTCGAGAAACTGGCCGGTGGCCGCAGTCCAACTGAAGCCGGCTCCATATTCGGCGCAAGCCCTGCGGTCGCAAAACAGGGCGGCGGCAATCGCCCGGTCGAGGTCTTCGCTCAGCGCCCCCACCTCGTCGGTCACGATATCGCGCGGTCCGGGAACCGGAAAGGCTGCCACCGGAATGCCGCAGGCAAGCGCTTCGATCATGACCAGGCCGAACGTGTCGGTCCTGCTGGGAAACACGAAGACATCCGCCCCTGCATAGCAACCGGCCAGATCGCGGCCGGACCGCCGACCCAGAAAATGCGCTTCGGGAAATCTGTCCTTGAGCGAGGCGAGCGAAGGCCCGTCGCCGACCACGACCTTGCTGCCGGGATAGCTGCTGGCGAGAAAGGCCTCGATATTCTTCTCTACGGCGACCCGCCCGACATAAAGCTGGATCGGTTTCGGCAGCCCCGCATATTCGGGCGGCGGCGGCGCATCCGGCGTGAAGCAGGCCAGATCGACTCCCCGGCTCCAGCGGTGCAGCCGCGCGAGGCCGTGAGCGCGCAGTTCTTCGCAAATGCTCTCGGTCGCCACCAGCACGCGTTTGGCCGGGCGGTGAAACCAGCGAATGTAGTGCCAGAACCACTCGACCGGCAGGCGAGTGCGTTTGGCCAGATAATCCGGGAACTGCGTGTGGTAGGCGGTGGTGAAGCATATTCCGTGGCGGGCACAATGACGCCGTGCCGCCATGCCGAGCGGTCCCTCGGTTGCGATATGGATCGCCTCCGGAGCAAACTCGCGCAAGCGGGTCGCGACCGCTCCCGGCAGGGCCAGCGCAAGCCGGATCTCGGGATATGTCGGGCAAGGAACCGATGCGAACTGGTTGGGAGAGATCACCATCACGTGATGGCCTTGCCGTGACAGTTGCTCGCAAGTCGTGGTCAGAGTTCGCACCACGCCGTTCATCTGCGGCAGCCAGGCATCGGTAACGATAGCGATCCGTTGCGGAGGCGTGGGCGGGATCCCCGCGGTTCGGGCCGGCGCCGCGATCGACAAGGTCACGCCGCCTCCCGGACTTTCGTCTTGGCGTCAGTCCGCCCCGTTTCGCGCCGCGCGACTTCTTCGGGCCAATTGAGGATTTCCATGGACCCGTCGAAATGCTCCACCAGGGCATTGCACCCTTCCACCCAGTCGCCATCGTTCCAGTATTCGACACCGTCGAAAACACGGAACTCGGCGGTGTGGATATGGCCGCAGACGACACCGTCGACCCCGCGTTCGGCCGCTGCGCGAGCGACCACCTCCTCATATTTCGAGATGAACTCGACCGCGTTCTTGACCTTGTGCTTGGCGGCCTTGGAGATAGACCAATAGGGAAGACCCAACCGGTTGCGCGCGGCCGCCACCCAGTTGTTGAGCTTCATCATCAAATGGTACGCCGCGTCGCCGATGAAGGCGAGCCAGCGGTGCGCCAGCATGATGGTATCGAATTCATCGCCGTGCAGCACCATCAGGCGCCTGCCATCGGCAGTGGTGTGAAAGGCCGCGCGCATGATTTCGACCCCGCCGAAGTTCATGCCGCTGAAGGGCCGCACCATCTCGTCGTGATTGCCCGGAATGTAGATGATCCGCGTACCGCGCCTGGCACGCCGGAGAATGCGCCAGACGATGTCGTTGTGCTCGGCAGGCCAGTAGAACTTTTTCTTCAGCCGCCAGCCGTCGATGATATCGCCCACAAGATACATCGTTTCGCTGTCGGTGTGATCCAGGAAATCGATCAGCAGCTCGTGATTGCACCCCTTGGTGCCAAGATGCACATCGCTGATCCAGATCGTGCGGAACTTGCGCCTTTCGCCAACGACCCGTTCGGGCACGCTGGGCTTGATCGACGGAAAATTCGCAACCTTGTGGGCAACGTCGAAGTTTCTGGGCAGATCATTCATGGTCATGGCCCCCGACCAGTGTCGGCATGGTCATGACGCATAATTGTTACATGCGATTCACAGTACCATTACGGATCGGCGACAAGATGTCCGTGGCGCGTCAGGAGCCGGAAACCGCTAAAACGATCTTTCCGATATGATCCCCTGCCTCCATGTGCTCATGCGCGGCGCCCGCGCCTTCGAGCGGGAACGTCCGATCCATTACCGGAGCCACCGTGCCGCCTTCGAACAGGGGCCAGACATGCTTCTCGATTTCGTCGGTAAGGAGAGCCTTGATTTCGTCGGAGCGCGGACGCAGTGTCGAGCCTGTGAGAACCAGGCGTTTGCGCATGACCGTGGCCATGTTGATTTCGGCCTTCAGCCCGCCAAGCACCGCGATTGTCACATGGCGTCCGTCGGGTGCCAGACATTCGATGTTACGGGCGACGTAAGCGCCCGAGACCATGTCGAGCACGACATTGACGCCTGCCCCCTTGGTAAAGGCCTTCACCTCCTCGACGAAATCCTGGGTCTTGTAATTTATCGCGAGATCGGCGCCGAGATCGCGGATGGCCCGGCATTTTTCCTCGCTGCCCGCGGTGGCGATCACCGTGACATCGAACGCCTTGGCCAACTGGATCGCCATCGTCCCGATGCCGCTGGTGCCGCCATGGACAAGCAGCGTGTCGCCATCGCCTGCCCAGCCGCGTTGAAAGACGTTATGCCATACAGTGAAAAGCGTTTCCGGGATCGCCGCGGCGACATCGAATGGCATCGCTTCGGGCAGTTGCAAGCAATGCCCCGCATCGGCCAGACAGTATTGCGCATAGCCCCCGCCCGAAACGAGCGCACAAACCCGCCGCCCGAGCATTTCGGGCATGACGCCTGCACCCAGCGCAACGACCGTCCCCGCAACCTCCAGTCCCGGGATCGGCGACGCGCCCGGCGGTGCCGGGTAGAAACCCTGTCGCTGGATGACATCGGGCCGGTTTATGCCCGCATAGGCGACACGGATCAGCACCTGGTCTTCACCCGGTTGCGGAACGGGAAGGGTTTCCGCCCGCAGCACCTCGGGTCCGCCCGGCTTGTCGAAACCCATTGCGGTCATCGTTTCGGGCAAATCTGCTGCCACCTGCGCCCCCATTGTCGTGTCATCCCCCGTGGCATCTCAGCCACGCGACGGTGCAATACCGCGCGACCCCGTTGACAGCAACCGCGCAGAATTGCGAGACTGCACACGATGGATACCGACGAGAGTCCCCGCCCGCGAGGCGATGCCGCGAGCTTGCTCGCCACGGAAGATCTCGGCCCTTATTCGCAGGACGAACTGGAAACGCGCATCGCGCTGCTCGAGGCCGAAATCGTGCGCGTGGAAAAGCACCGCCTCGCCGCCGCCGCGCATCGCGACGCGGCCGAAGCATTGTTCGGGCGCAAGGATTAGTTGGCAGTGCAGGGGCTGCAAAATCCTGCCTCAATGCCCATATCGAACGCGCATACAGCATTGGCTAACCTTCGGCCCATAAGCTGTCCTGTCATCGCCCCGCGCGAGTCCCATGAGAAAGACATCTGAATGCCCAGCTTCGCCGCCAATCTCGAAAAGACCCTCCACGCAGCGCTGACCGATGCGGGCGAACGTCGGCACGAATATGCGACGCTCGAGCATCTGCTGCTCGCGCTGATCGACGATGAGGATGCCGCGCAGGTCATGGCCGCATGCGGTGTCGATCTGACCGAACTCACGGTAGTGGTGAAACAGTATCTGGAGCAGGAATACCAGTCGCTGCAATCGGACGAGAGCGCCGATCCGCAGCCGACGGCGGGCTTTCAGCGCGTGATCCAGCGTGCCATCCTGCATGTTCAATCTTCGGGCAAGGATACGGTAACCGGAGCCAATGTGCTGGTGGCGCTGTTCTCCGAGCGCGATAGCTATGCGGTCTATTTCCTCCAGCAGCAGGACATGAGCCGTCTCGACGCGGTCAGCTTCATCAGCCACGGCATCGGCAAAGGCGGCAAGCAGATTGAGAACCGCCCGCCCGACGGCGCGGAGAACTCCGAGACGCAGAGCGAGGACAAGCCCGGCGAAAGGGGCAAGAAGGAAACCGCGCTCGACCAGTTTACGGTCAACCTCAACAAGAAGGCCGAGAACGGGCGTATCGATCCGCTGATCGGTCGCGGGCCTGAAGTCGACCGGACCGTCCAAATCCTCTGCCGCCGCAGCAAGAACAACCCGCTCTATGTCGGCGATCCGGGCGTCGGGAAGACCGCTATTGCCGAAGGTCTCGCGCGCAAGATCGTCGAAGGCGAAGTGCCCGAAGTGCTGCAAGACGCGGTGATCTATTCGCTCGACATGGGAGCGCTGCTGGCGGGAACGCGTTATCGCGGCGATTTCGAGGAACGCCTGAAGCAGGTGGTGAACGAACTCGAAGGCATGCCCGAGGCCATCCTGTTCATCGACGAAATCCACACGGTGATCGGTGCGGGCGCGACCAGCGGCGGGGCGATGGATGCCTCGAACCTTCTGAAGCCCGCGCTTTCCAGCGGTGCGATCCGCTGCATCGGTTCGACCACCTACAAGGAATTCCGCAACCATTTCGAGAAAGACCGCGCGCTGCTGCGCCGCTTCCAGAAGATCGATGTGAACGAGCCGACGGTGGAGGACACGATCAAGATCCTCAAGGGCCTGAAGACCGCGTTCCAGGATCATCACAAGGTGACCTACACGGTCGACGCGCTGAAAACCGCGGTTGAGCTTTCGGCGCGCTACATCAACGACCGCAAGCTGCCCGACAAGGCAATCGACGTGATCGACGAGGTCGGCGCGATGCAAATGCTGGTTCCGCCGAGCCGTCGCAAGAAGAAGATCACCGCCAAGGAAATCGAGGCCGTGATCGCGACCATGGCGCGGATCCCGCCGAAATCGGTCAGCAAGGACGACAAAAAGGCGCTCGAGAATCTCGAACGCGATCTCAAACACGTCGTCTTCGGCCAGGACCCGGCGGTGCACAAGCTGTCGACCGCGATGAAGCTCAGTCGTGCGGGTCTGCGCGATCCGGACAAGCCGATCGGCTCGTTCCTGTTCAGCGGCCCCACCGGCGTCGGCAAGACCGAAGTCGCGCGCCAGCTCGCCAGCATCATGGGCATAGAACTCAAGCGCTTCGACATGTCCGAATATATGGAGCGTCACAGCGTCAGCCGCCTGATCGGCGCGCCACCGGGCTATGTCGGCTACGATCAGGGCGGGTTGCTGACCGATGCGGTCGACCAGAACCCCCACTGCGTCCTGCTGCTCGACGAAATCGAGAAGGCACATCCGGACCTGTTCAACATCCTCTTGCAGGTCATGGATAATGGTCGCCTGACCGATCATCACGGCAAGACGGTCGATTTCCGCAACGTCGTTCTCATCATGACCACCAATGCCGGCGCCGCCGACATGGCGCGCCAGGGCATCGGCTTCGGCGATGTGAGCAAGGAAGACGCAAGCGAGGAAGCGGTAAAACGCATGTTCACGCCCGAATTCCGCAACCGCCTCGATGCCATCGTTCCGTTCGGCTACCTTGGCAAGGAAACCGTCGCCCGCGTGGTCGACAAATTCATTCTTCAGCTCGAACTCCAACTGGCCGAGCAGAATGTGGATATCCAGTTCGACAAGGACGCGCGTGCCTGGCTGGCCGACAAGGGCTATGATCGCCTATACGGCGCCCGTCCGATGGGCCGCCTGATCCAGGAAAAGATCAAGCAGCCGCTGGCGGAAGAACTGCTGTTCGGCAAGCTCGCCGACGGGGGCGAAGTGTCGGTGACGCTGAAGGACGGCAAACCGAGCTTCGAACTCACCCCGGCTCCGCCGAGGGCCAAGCGCAAGTCTCCCGCGAAGAAGAAGGCTGCGAAGGGCACCGCGGCGCCCAAGAAGCTGGAAGCCGATACCGAAAAAGGCAAGAACGAAACGAAGGGCTGACCTGCGGCAGGGGCAGAACAGGGGCGCTCGCGGGAACGCTTGCCCCCCCTGCCCGCTTGAGTCGGGAGTGAGCACAGACTTCTCCTGGATTCGCCCCGAGCCGCACGGCATCCATATCGTCCCCGGCGATTGCTGGGTCGATCCCAGCCGTGCGGTAGCCAAGGCGCTTGTCACCCACGGCCACGCCGATCATGCGCGCGGTGGGCATGGGCAGACCGTCGCGACGCCCGAAACGCTGGCGATCATGAAGTTGCGCTACGCAACTTCGGACGGGGCCACGCCGGTGGCATATGGCGAAACGATCAAACTGCCTGGCGGGGTCGATGCGACCTACATCCCTGCCGGGCACGTGCTCGGCAGTGCGCAAATCCTGCTCGAACATGCGGGCGAGCGCGTGATCGTGACCGGCGATTACAAGCGCCGCGCAGACCCGACCTGCCCGCCTTTCGAAGCCACACCCTGCGACATCTTCGTTACCGAGGCGACCTTCGGGCTGCCGCTGTTCACCCACCCGCCGATCGAGGGGGAGATGGCCAAGCTGCTCAAGCGGCTGGCCGCGCATCCCGAACGCTGCGTGCTTGTCGGGGCTTATGCGCTCGGCAAGGCGCAGCGGGTAATCGCCGAGCTGCGCCGAGCAGGCCATCGCGACCCGATCTATCTGCACGGTGCGCTGGAGAAGATGTGCCGCCTTTACGAAGAACACGGTGTCGGTCTGGGCGAGCTGCGCCTGGTAGCGGATCATACGAAGGAGGACATGCGCGGCGCGATCGTCATGTGCCCACCCTCCGCGCTCAACGACCGTTGGAGCCGCCGCTTGCCCGAGCCGATCACCGCCATGGCAAGCGGCTGGATGCGCGTGCGCCAACGCGCCCGCCAGCGGAATGTCGAATTGCCCCTGGTGATTTCCGACCACGCCGACTGGAGCGAACTCACGCGCACCATCGCAGAGGTCGACGCATATGAGAACTGGATCACGCATGGTCGCGAGGATGCTCTGCTGCGCTGGTGCCAACTTCACCAACGCCGCGCCCGGGCACTCGCGCTCGTAGGGTATGAGGACGAGGATGACTGATAGCGATACTTGTCCTGGTTGCGGCCTCGTCGCGCCAGCAGAGCAGGGGGCAACCCACGCCTACATGATCTCGTCGGCGGCATGCTGGCGGCGCTATAGTGCCATTCTGGGTCGCGAGTATTCCACCCCTGCCCTGATGCCGACCCACTTTCTCACAGTCGATGTTTTTGCGGTCCAGCACCCTGGTGACCGTGGCGACCGGAGGGCTCGCCAATCGGTCTGGCTTCATCTCGCGGGGCTCCATGCCGTCCTGCGACAGGGCCGCAAACCAGAATACAGATATGCTCTGTTGAACAAGCTAGCTGATGCCGATTGCGACTGGCCGGACCAGCCTGACCATGCCCCGTTCCCACTGGTTGCTGGAGACATCTGTGTAGAATTGTCGGTGGAAAATCACATCGAGATCGTGCGGCGTTGGGCGGACACGGCGCTCGCCTCCTATGAAGAGGCGGTGCCCGGTCTTGCCACCCGGATCGCCGCATTCGCCTGATGGAAGAATTCGCCGCCCTGGTCGATGCGCTGGTCTATACGCGCGGCCGTAATGAGAAGCTGAGACTGATCGCGGAGTACCTGCGCTCCACACCCGACCCGGACCGCGGCTGGGCGCTTGCCGCGCTGAGCGACGGGCTCGACTTTCCCGCCGTGAAGAGCTCGACCATCCGCAATTTGATGAAGGATCGTGTCGATCCGGTGCTGTGGACGCTGAGCCGCGATTTCGTCGGCGATACGGCCGAGACCGCAAGCCTTTTATGGCCTGCGCCCGATAGCGAACCCGATCCCCCGGGCGTGTCCGAAACCGTGGAACTGCTTTCGGCGATGACCCGCAAGAGCGTCATGGTCGATTTGCCAAACCTTCTGGACCGGCTCGACGCGTCGGGCCGCTATGCATTGCTCAAGCTCGCGACGGGGGGGATGCGCATCGGTGTCTCGAGCCGACTGGCCAAAACCGCCTTCGCGCAGGCTTTCGAAGTGTCGGTCGAACAAGTGGAAGAATATTGGCACGGCCTCGAGCCACCCTATGATCCACTCTTCGCCTGGGCGGCGCATGGCCAGGCCCCGCCCGACATCGAGAACCTTCCCACTTTCCGGCCGTTCATGCTCGCCCACCCGTTGGAGGACACGGTGGTCGACCTCGCCGACTATGCGGCGGAATGGAAATGGGACGGTATCCGCGTCCAATTGGTGCGCGCTGGCGAGGAAACGCGGGTTTACAGCCGCTCGGGCGACGACATTTCGGCGACTTTCCCGGAACTTATCGATGCCCTGCCCTTCCCGGCGGCGCTCGATGGCGAGCTGTTGGTGCGCGGTTCGGCGCAGGGCGGCGAGGAAGGCGGCGCCGCCAGTTTCAATGCGCTGCAACAGCGGCTGGGGCGCAAGACGGTGAGCAAGAAGATGCTGGCCGAGTTTCCCGCCTTCGTGCGCCTTTACGATGCGCTGTTGATCGAGGGCGAGGACGTGCGCGAACAGCCTTGGACCGCGCGCCGCTTGCGGCTCGAAGCCCTGATGGCCCGCCTGCCCGAAAGCCATTTCGACATCAGTTCGGTGGTCGAGGCGCGCGACTTCGATCGCCTCGCCGAAATCCGTGCAGGAAGCCGCGAAGACGCGATCGAGGGGCTGATGCTCAAGCGCAGGGACAGTCCCTATATTGCGGGGCGACGTGTCGGATATTGGTACAAGTGGAAGCGCGACCCGCTGCTGGTCGATTGCGTGTTGATGTACGCACAGCGCGGTTCGGGAAAGCGCTCGAGCTTCTTCTCGGACTACACTTTCGGCTGTTGGGACGGCGATCCCGATACCGGCGCCGACCTGCTTCCCGTGGGCAAGGCCTATTCGGGCTTTACCGACGAGGAGCTCAAAAAGCTCGACCGGCATGTGCGCCAGAACACGGTCAATCGGTTCGGCCCGGTGCGCGAAACCGACAAGAGCCTGGTCTTCGAAGTCGCCTTCGACAGCGTGCATGAAAGCAAGCGGCACAAAAGCGGGCTTGCCATGCGCTTTCCCCGCATTCATCGCATCCGCTGGGACAAGCCGCCGCACGAGGCGGATCGGATCGCGGCTTTGCGGGCCCTGATCCGCGATTGAAATCCTCCGCGTGGTAGGCATGCTGACAAAATGCGCCGCTATGATCGCAGCAGACAGGCACTCGCCATCGCGCTGGCATTCCTTGCCGGGCAAGTCGATGCCACGGGGTTCATCGTGGCGGGCGGCTATTTCACGTCTTTCATGTCGGGCAACACCACGCGGCTTGGGGTCGAACTGTTCGATATGGATACGCTACCCTGGATACCGCTTATCCTGATCGGTTTCTTCGTAACAGGCGTCACTGTCGGATCGGTGGTTGCCGCCCGATATCAGGGGCGGCACAAGCGCATCCTGCTTGCCGGTATCGCCGGGGTACTCGGGATGGGCGCGTCAGCGTTGAGCGCTGAAAAGGAAATGCTGTTTCTCGCGCTGGCCGCCCTCGCCATGGGAGCCGCCAACAATGTGTTTTCACGCGATGGCGAGGTTACCGTCGGAGTCACGTATATGACCGGGGCGCTCGTACGTACCGGACAGGGCCTGGCGGCGCGCATGATGGGACGATCGACGGCCGCGATGCGCGGCTATCCATCGCTATGGCTGGCGCTGTCGGCGGGGGCCGTCTGCGGGACCGGCCTCTATGGCGTGAAGCCGGTAGCGGCGGCGGGAGCTGCCGCTGCGCTGGCGCTGGCCTTGTTCGTCTTCGCTTTTAGGATCGAACGTCGCGCACCCTAGCCATCCACGCGCAGGCATTTCTCCCGCGAAGTTTCGCCGCGCACAATCCGGCAATGCGATACCGGCACTCCGAGAGCGCGGGCCACCAGCTTTTCGACGGCGGCATTGGCTTTGCCGTCGGTCGCCTTCGCGCGGACCTTCACCAATACGCGATCGCCTTCGAGAGTGATGGTTTCTGTCCGGGCACCCGGTGTGGCACGCACGCGCAATTGCCCTCCTGCCAAGAGGGCGCGAAGCGCGGCGGGGTCGGGAAGTTCAGGCTTTGGCCGCGACATCGATGGCGGCGCTGTGGTGCTTCGCGTTTTCGGCATAATGCGCGACGCCGATGCGCATCCCGGCAATTGCCGCATCGTCGAGATCGCGCATCTTGCGCGCGGGGCGGCCGCCCCACAGCTCGCGCGCGCCCATCACCTTGCCTTCGGTCAGCATGGCCCCGGCGGCGAGCATCGCATCCGAGCCGATCACTGCCTTGTTCATTGCGATCGCGCCGAGACCGACGAAGCCGCGATCCTCGATCGTGCAGCCATGGACCATCGCCATGTGGCCGATCAGCGCGTCGTCGCCAATGATCAGCGGCGAACCGTCGGGATCGCCCGGTCGTTCGGGATCGCAATGGCAGACGCTTCCGTCCTGGATATTGCTGCGCTCGCCGATCACGATGCGGCTGACATCGGCGCGCAACACGCAATTGTACCAGACCGAGCTGTCGGCCCCGATCTCGACATTGCCGATGATCGTGCAGCCCGGCGCGACGAAAGCGCTATCGTGAATTTTCGGCGTGTGGCCGTGGATCGGAATGATGGTGACGCCGGGGCGGCTCGCGGTCATCGGGTGTTCTCCCATTGCTCGTGTGTGAGCGAATACTGGATCGTCGGATTGTCTTCCGGCGGAAAGGCGGGGTCGGAAAAATCAAGATTTTCGCGGCGGACCATGCCGAGCTTTTCCATCAGTTTCCAGCTCCCGACATTGGCCCCGCTGGTCAGCGCCACGACATGCGGCGCGCCGACGCGGGTAAAAGCCCAGTCGAGCACGGCGCGCATCGCCTCTTCGGCAAGCCCAAGCCGCCAGCGATCCTCGCGTACCAGCCAGCCCACCTCGTGATCGCCCTGATTGGGCGCGAGCGGGTTGTCGACGCGCTTGATCCCGCAATGGCCGACCATCTCGCCGGTGGCCTTCTCGATCATGAACAGGAAGCTGAAGCCTTCGCGTGCGTAGAGCGCCATGGATTTGGCATGCTTGGCCTCGATCTCGTGCAATTCCTTGACGCCGCCAAGCCGCGCCATCACGCTCGGCGTGTTGAGCACGCGCATCTGCTCTTCCGCATCGCTCTCTTCGATCGTGCGCAGGATCAGCCGATCGGTTTCGGCGGTAATGTCAGCCACGAACGGCTTCCCACTCCGCCTTGTCGATCGAGTAGACAATTATAACCGGGTTTTCCGCATCGAACTCATCATTCTCGAAATCGAGATCCTCGCGTCGACGCATGCCGAGGCGCTTCATCAGGCCCCAACTGCCCTCGTTGCGCTGAACGGTGAGCGCAATCACCTCTTCCGCGCCGAAACGTTCGAAGGCCAGCTCGAGCGAGGCCTGCGCCGCCTCACGCGCATAGCCTTTGCCCCAGGCATCCTCGCGCAAGCGCCAGCCGGCTTCCATCATGCCGATCGGCCCGCCCGCCTGGTTGGAGCGTTTCAGCCCGCAAAAGCCGAGAATCGCGCCGTCCTCCTTGCGCTCGACGCACCAGAAGGTGTGCCCATGCTCGCGTTCGTAGGAGAGCAGACGCTCCTGCGCGCCCTTGCGCTTCGTCTCGTCGGCCACCCCGCCGAGCCAGCGCATGACATTTTCCGTATTGGTGCCTTGCCAGAAACGCGGCCAATCCTCGTCGCGCCAGTCGCGCAGCACCAACCGCTCGGTCTCGTGTCGAAAATCACCCATTGAGGAGCTCCGCGGCGCGCGGCGCATGATAGGTCAGGACCCCGCTGCATCCGGCGCGTTTGAACGCGATCAGCTTTTCCATAAGCAGCGCGTCGCGATCGCCCACGCCCGCCGCCGCGCCCGCTTCGATCAACGCATATTCGCCGCTCACCTGATAAGCGAAGACCGGCACCTGGAATTCCTGCTTAGCGCGCCAGATCACGTCGAGATAGGCGAGGCCGGGCTTGACCATGATGCTGTCAGCGCCCTCGGCGATGTCCATCGCGATCTCACGCAGCGCCTCATCGCCATTGGCCGGATCCATCTGGTAGCTCTTCTTGTCGCCCTTGAGCAGTCCGCCCGACCCGACCGCATCGCGGAACGGGCCATAAAAGGCCGAGGCGTATTTCGCCGAATAGGCCATGATCTGGACGTTGGGGTGCTGGTTCATCTCCAGCGCCATGCGGATCGCGCGGACGCGACCGTCCATCATATCCGACGGTGCGATGATATCCGCGCCCGCTTCGGCCTGATTGACCGCCTGGTCGACCAGAACGGCCACGGTATCGTCATTGAGGACATAGCCGGTCTCATCGAGCAGCCCGTCCTGCCCGTGGCTGGTATAGGGGTCGAGCGCCACGTCGGTAAGGATGCCGATATCGCTGCCGCAGGCATCGCGCACAGCCTTGATCGCCCGGCACATGAGATTGTCGGGGTTGAGCGCCTCGGCCCCGTCGTCGCTGCGCTTTTCGGGCTGCGTGTTGGGAAACAGCGCAATACAGGGAATGCCGAGATCGACCGCTTCCCTCGCGCGCTTCGCGATCCCGTCTACCGACCAGCGCGAGACGCCCGGCAGGCTCGTCACCGGCTCTTCCACACTCGACCCATCGGTCACGAAGAGCGGCCAGATCAGATCGGCCGGCGTAAGCACCGTTTCGCGGTGCATCGCGCGGCTCCAGCCGGTGGCACGGGTGCGACGCAGGCGGGTGGCGGGGTAGCTTGCGTTGGTCATGGCGCCGCTCTGCCGCAAGCGCACGCGCGGTGCAATCTCAACTGTTCTTGGGCGCCGACAGCTTGTCGATTTCGCGCTCAGGCTCCTGCGCCGCGAGTTCGGCTGCGGTCTGTTGCAGTTCGGCCAGCGCGGCCCCCGGTTCGATAGTTTTCATCTTGCCGAGAGTATCCTTGAAGCGGCGCAGCTCGGCTCCGGCGAGTTGGGCGCGGGTCACATATGTGACCGAGGCAGGATTGATCGCCCGGCCACCACGATACATCTCGTAATGCAGGTGCGGCCCCGTCGACAGGCCGGTCGATCCGACATAGCCGATCACCTGGCCGCGCCGCACGTCTTGCCCCCGGCGGACAGCAATGCGGCTCATATGGCAATAACGCGTGTCGAGCCCGCCACCATGGCGCAGCCGCACGGCATTGCCGCAACCACCCATCCGACCCGCACCGGTCACGCGGCCATCGGTGACGGCAACGATCGGGGTGCCGTGGCGAGCCTTGAAATCCAGGCCGGCATGCATGCGCCGATATCCCAGGATGGGATGACGGCGCATGCCGAAACGCGATGTTGTCCGGCCGGGAACGGGGGCCATGAGACCGCCGCGCTGCTCGCCGACACCGGAGGCCTCGTAAAATTCGCCATCCTCGCCCCAGCGCATCAGCTGTACACGCGGCTTCTCATCGCGCTCGAGCCCGGCGTAAAGCAACTGGCCCGCCTGACGTTCGCCCGTGGCCGCGCGGCGATGCGCGACGATGAAGTCGAACGTATCGTCCGAACGCACGTCGCGGTCCAGGTTCACATATTGGCCAAGCGTCTTGAGATAGGCCTGCACGGCGCTGGCGGGCGCGCCCGCAGCCCGTGCCGAGCGATACAGACTATCCCCGACCACCCCCCTGATACGCAGTGGCGTCTCGTCCACCCGAATGACTTTCTGCGTCAGCGACAGTTCGGTGCCCTGGTCGAACCGCCCGATATCGAGAGCAAGATCGAAACGCGCGCGAAAGGCTATCGATTCGACCGGGCGGGGTTCGCCGGGTGCTGGGCGGCGTCCCAGCGCGATATCGAATTTCGTTCCGGGCTTGAGGTCGTCCAGCGCAATCGCACCGCCGACGAGTTCGGCCACCTTTACAGTGTCGGCTCTCCCGACACCTGCCCGCCGCAACATGCGTTCGAAACTGTCCCCTTTGGCCAGGGTCGCGACCATTTCCAGCCTCGGTCGCTCTGGCGCGGAGGCCAGAGGAGCGACAAGAGCAGTCGCGCCCATGTGCCGCCCGCTATCCGCGCCGAGCGCCAGAGGCATGATCATCTGGCTGCGATATTCGTCGCGCGCCGCATCGTCGATTTGGGTCGGCGCCGCCGCTTCCAGCGGGGCGAAGCTCGGCCAGAATGCCAGAGCCGTGGCCGACAGGCCAAAAAAGGTCGCGAACCCGCGAAACCACCGTTTGCTGCCGATATCGCTGCCGAGGTCCGGCACGAGATCGAACGCTGCCAGCCGGCCGGCGAACTGTTCGCATACGGTCTTGAGAGAAAAGGACGGGGATTCGGCAGGGGAGACGATCTGATCATGCGCGAGCGCGGCAGCGGACCGACCGAAACCGCCGGATTCGACCATTCTTCCCGCTCCATCTGTGTCCGCGTGGGACCTGTACACGTCTCGTGTCCCTTCCAGTTGGCCGATCCGGTGCGAACGGATATGGCGCGCGCCCCTTCTTGTGAATCCTTTGCCCGTCGTGCCTGCCAAAACAAAGTAAAGCGGGGCTTAACTTGCGATCATGCGAGTCCGGATTGCGGTGAATCGATGCGAAGGCGCGGCGCGCGGTTGCACCCGTGATCGCGCACTGCCACTTAGGGGACGTGCAGGGTAGCGCGATCAAGGCGGTCCTCGGACCAACCAATACCGGCAAGACGCATCTGGCGATCGAGCGCATGGCGGCGCATTCGAGCGGCTGCATGGGCTTTCCGCTGCGTCTGCTCGCGCGCGAAGTCTATGACCGGGTCCGCGCGATCAAGGGCGACAATGCGGTGGCCCTGATTACCGGCGAAGAACGGATCGAGCCCAAGGGCGCGCGCTATATGTGCTGTACGGTCGAGGCGATGCCGCGCGACGGGGCGGGTGCGGCTTTTGTCGCGCTTGATGAGGCCCAGCTTTCCGCCGATCGCGAGCGCGGCCACATTTTCACCGATCGCCTGCTGAATATGCGGGGGCGCGAGGAAACGATGCTGCTGGGCGCCGGCACGCTCGAACCGCTGGTTCGCCAATTGGTGCCGCAGGCGGAAATTTCCGAGCGCCCGCGGTTCTCGACGCTGACGCATATCGGGCCGCGCAAATTATCGCGCCTGCCACCCCGAAGCGCGATCGTCGCCTTCAGCGCCGAACAAGTCTATGCGGTGGCCGAAATGCTCCGCCGGTTTCGCGGCGGCGCGGCAGTGGTCATGGGCGCCCTCAGTCCCGAAACACGCAATAAGCAGGTCGCGCTGTTCCAGAATGGCGAGGTCGATTACATCGTCGCCACCGACGCGATCGGCATGGGGCTCAATCTCGATGTCAATCATGTCGCCTTTGCGGGCCTGACCAAGTTCGACGGGGTGCGAATGCGACGGCTGCTGCCCGCGGAAATGGCGCAGATCGCCGGACGTGCGGGCCGCCACCAGCGCGATGGCACCTTCGGAACGCTCTCGGGAACGAACAAGCATGGCGCGCCGCCGGAATTTACCGAGGAAGAGGTCTACGCGATCGAGGAGCACCGCTTCGCGCCATTGACTCATCTTTACTGGCGCGAGCCCGAGCCGCGCTTCGATTCGCTGGCCACATTGATGGCCGATCTCGAGGCGCCGCCGGGGGATCCCGCATTGCGCGCCGCACCCGAGGCGATCGACCTGGCCACGCTCAAGCGCCTCGCAGAGGAACCTGTCGCGGCCGATGTGCGCAGACACGGTGCGGTCCGGCGGTTCTGGGAAGTCTGCTCGCTACCCGATTTCCGGCAGCGCGGCCCCGACGTTCATGCGCGCTTCGTCGCGCGCCTGTGGCAAGATCTCGCGCAGGGCTATATCGGCGCGGACTATGTCGCCGCGCGGATCAGCGAACTCGACAATATGGCCGGAGACATCGATACGCTGCAGGGGCGGATCGCGGCGATTCGCAGCTGGGCCTATATCTGTCAGCGGCCCGATTGGGTGCTGGCGCGGGACGAGATGGCGTCGCGCGCACGGGCGGTAGAGGCAAAACTGTCGGACGCGCTGCATGCGCGGCTGACAGAACGATTCGTAAACCGGAGGACGGCGATCCTGATGAAGTCGCTAGGACAGGATGCAGGCATGTTGCCGATTGAATTGAGTGATGCGGGCGAGGTTAGCGTGGAAGGCGAAGTGCTGGGCCATGTCGAGGGGCTCCGCTTCACCGTCGATCCCTCCGCCCGGCACGAGGACCGCCGCATGTTGCTGGCGGCTGCCGAGAAGGCACTGCCCAGACTGCTCGGCGAGAAGGCCGAAGCGCTCGCATCGTCGGATATGGACAATATCGAACTGGCAGGCGGGGCAATCCGTTGGAACGGGCAAGAGCTCGCAAAGCTCGAGCATCGCGATGGCACCGTGACACCGCTGGTAAAGCCCGTGCGGGAAGTCGCTGCGCTTCCCGAGACCGCGCGCACCAGGCTCTTGGCAGCACTGGAGGCCTGGCTCGCCAAGACGCTCGAACCGCTTGCTCCGCTGGAAAAGATGCACCACGCGGCAAGCAATCCCGATGCCGGGTCACAAGCCCGCGCGCTGCTCCTCAACCTGATCGCGGGACATGGCTACGTCACACGCGAGAAGGCGGGCATCGAGCATCTGCCGAAGGAGATGCGGCCCTTCCTGCGCAAGATCGGCGTGACCTTCGGTGCACTCGATATCTTCGCTCCCGCGCTGCTCAAGCCGGCACCACGCCGGCTACTCCACGCGCTCGGGCTCGACCGGCGGGCCTTGCAAGAGGCGATGCTCCCGGTGATCGCCGACGTGAAGAAGCTGCCTTCGGGCTATCGCCATGCGGGCAGCCAGGCGATTCGCATCGATCTGGCGGAAAAAGTCCTGCGCGCCGCGCATGAAACGCGTGCCAAGGCTCAGGCCAAAGATCGCAAGCGCAAATTCGTGCTGGATTATGCGCTCCCCGTTTCGATCGGTCTGGAAGAAGCGAATATCGCGCGGTTGCTGGGCAATGCGGGTTTTCGCGTCCAGAAGGCCAGGCCTCTTCCCGAAGGGCAGTTCGGACCGCCCCGGCCCGACCGCTGGGAATGGCGCCCTTCGCGCCGCAAGCAGGAACGCGCCAGGCCCGCTCAGCCCCGCGAGGGCAACGCCTTCGCGGCGCTCGCCGATCTGGTACGCTGATGGCGGAGCCCGCGTGAGAATCGACCGGCTGCTGTGCTATCTGCGCTTCACGCGCACCCGCAGCGCGGCGCACAAGCTGGTCGACAAGGGGCATATTCGCCGCAATGGCGAGCGCGTGACGCGCTGTTCGCGCGACATTGCGGAGGGCGATATCCTCACCCTTCCCCTCGGCAAGTCGGTCAAGCTGGTGGAAATCCTGGCTCTGCCCAAACGCCGCGGGCCGCCGCGCGAAGCACAGGCCTGCTATCGGGAGCTTGACCCCAACGGATAATCCGCCCTAGCAGCGCGGATCAGGGAAACACTTCGCGAGGATTACGCTACCCATGACCTATGTCGTCACCGATGCCTGCATCAAGTGCAAGTACACCGATTGCGTCGAGGTCTGTCCGGTCGACTGTTTCTACGAGGGCGAGAACATGCTGGTCATCAATCCCAGCGAATGTATCGACTGCGGCGTGTGCGAGCCCGAATGCCCTGCCGAAGCCATTCTTCCGGATACCGAAGACGGCCTTGAAAAGTGGCTGGAACTGAACACCAAGTTCAGCGCGGAATGGCCCAACATCACCCAGTCGAAAGAGCCGCCCGCCGATGCCGATGAATTCAAGGACAAGGAAGGCAAGTACGAGCAGTACTTCTCTCCCGAACCGGGTGAAGGCGACTAAACGCTAGGCGCGCATGCTCTCTGCGCTGAAAGGGGCCTGGCAAGCCGGATCGCGGGACAATATCGGGCTTATAGCTGCGGGCGTCGCCTATTATGCCTTGCTCGCTCTCATCCCCGCCCTTGGCGCAATCGTGCTCGCCTACGGCGTCTTCGCCGCTCCGCAGACCGTCGGCTCGCATATCGAGCTGTTGACGAACCGGCTTCCCGCATCTGCGGCGGACCTGATAGCCGGGCAATTGAAAGCTGTGTCGGACGGATCGTCCGGTGCTCAGGGCGTCGGCCTGTTTGTGTCGCTGGCAATCGCGCTGTTCGGCGCGCGAAGCGGGGCTCGCTCGCTGATGACCGGCTTCAACATCGTGTTTCATGCAGATGAGGAACGCGGCTTCGTCAGGGGCAATCTGGTCGCGGTTGCAATCACGGCCGCGAGTCTTGCGAGCATGATCGCGGCGGGTATCGCCAGCGCGGCACTCGCCAATCTCGGCGGCGTGGTCGGTGGTTCGGCGAGTATGGTGCTTGCCGGTATCGCGGCCACTCTTGCGGCGGGCATGCTCTACCGCTTCGCACCCAATGCCCCTGCCCCGGCGTGGTCGGCAATATGGCCTGCCGCCGCCCTGTTCGCTGCCTCGTGGCTCGTTGCCACTGCCGGTTTTGCTTTTTACGCAGCGAATTTCGGGAATTATAATGCGACTTACGGCACGCTTGGAGCGGTACTGGCGCTCATCACATGGTTCTGGGCGACAGGTTTCCTGCTGTTATTCGGGGCCGAGTATGCGGCCCTTCGCAGCACCCGGAACACGGCCTGAATAGCCGCGTTCCCGCCCAGACTCGCAATATTGGGGGCAGTGTGCTATATAATGCAACAACTGCACCGGTTTGCTCCCGGGCAGGTGTGAGAATTGAAAGGGCAGGCCACCAACACCGTCATATTTGGTGCCAGACCGCGCTCCCCCCTGTGGGATTGCGGCCTTGAGTTCCCGTGACGCTGTTGTTCACTCCGGCCGGGCCTGGATGAAAGGATAGATTGCATGGCTAGCAAGGCTGATGCCTTCGACGTTGGCGACTACGTTGTTTACCCCAAGCACGGTGTCGGCCGTGTCATCGAGCTGCAGAGCGAGGAAATCGCCGGTATGCAGCTCGACCTCTATGTCCTGCGATTCGAAAAGGAACGCATGACGCTGCGCGTTCCGGTCAACAAGGTCGAATCGATCGGCATGCGCAAGCTGTCTTCCGACAAGACCCTCAAGGAAGCCATGGAAACCCTCAAGGGCAAGCCCAAGGTGAAGCGCACCATGTGGAGCCGCCGCGCCCAGGAATATGAAGCGAAGATCAATTCGGGCGAAATCGTGCTGATCGCGGAAGTGACGCGCGATCTCTTTCGTCCCGACGACCAGCCCGAGCAGAGCTATTCGGAGCGCCAGATTTTCGAAGCGGCCTCGAGCCGCCTCGCCCGCGAGCTCGCGGCGATGGAAAAAACCGACGAGGCGACCGCTCTCGAGAAGATCCTCGACGTCCTACGCGAACACGCGCCGCAATATTACGAAAATACCGAAGACGCGTAAGCGCGTCGAAATTCGGACAGGTAAAGGGGGGTGCCGCAAGGCGCCCCCCTTTTTTTCACAGGACCACTCCACCAAACGATTACACTTGTCGACGAACGGACTCGACACGCGCTCCGCTTAATGGGAAGCACGCAGCCATCCATCGGGAGAACCGCCATGTTTCGTCTGCTCGCCGCCTGCACACTCGGCCTTGCCGCCTTCGCCGCAATACCCGCCACTCAAGCGCATCCGGGGAAAGAGTGGCGCTCCTCCCTCGACGATGGAGAACGCATCTCAACCTCCTGGTCCGGCACCGCGCGCTTCGATCAGGTGACGCTTGCCAGCAAAGACGATGTTCGCGTGACGCGTGGCGATCGCTGGCGCATCAGGGCCAGCGGCAATCCCGTCGTGCTCGCCGAATTGCGCTTCAAGGTCGAAGATGGCGCACTGATTATCGGTCGCCGCTCGAACCGCGACAAGATTGAAGGCAGCGCGAGGATCGAAGTGATCGCCCCTGATGTCGAAGGAGTCACTCTGGCCGGGTCGGGCGACCTTTCGATCGATACGATGGATACAGACCAGGTCGACGCCATCGTGGCCGGATCGGGTACGATCGAGGTCGGCCGTATCGCCGCCAGGGAACTGACGGCAACGGTTGCAGGGTCCGGCGACCTGCGCATCGCCGGGCGGGCAGGCAATGGGCGTATTACGATCGCCGGTAGCGGCGAAATCGATGGCCAGCGGCTCCGCCTCGAACGGGCTAGCGTTTCGATTGCCGGATCGGGCGATGCGCGCTTCAGTGCAGACGGCAGCGTATCTGCAAGCATTGTCGGCAGCGGCGATGCCATCGTCTCTGGCACCACCGATTGCACCCAGACTCGGATGGGCTCCGGGCGCCTGACCTGTTCGCGCTGAACCTCGTCTGACCTGCCGCAATGTCCAAACAAGGGGCGCTCGAAGTGAGCGCCCCTTGTTTGCCGACCTTGATGATCTTGGCATGCTGTATTATATCAGCAATACGGACTGCCGTAGTGAAAGGAACACGACCGCGATGATCCATCGAATTTTCAGGGGCCTCGCCCCGATTGCCGTCCTCGCCGGTGCCACGCTCGTTGCCGGGTGCGACGGGATGAATATCCAGATTGGCGACGTCGAAGGCGTTCCCTTGGCCGAACTGGACATGACCGGTGCCAATCCCAGCGAACTGGTACTTGCCGGCCCGGACAAGGTGATCGTCACTCAGGGCGACGAACTCGACATTGCCGTTTCGGGTGATGACAAAGCGGTCGATGCCATGCGCTTCGCCCTGGATGACGATTCGCTGATCATCAGTCGCGAGAAAAATAGCTGGAAAGATCGCGGCAAAGCCACGGTTCGAGTGACCATGCCCAGCCTGCGCGCCATGGTCCTGGCTGGTTCGGGCGAGCTGGAGGCGGCTTCGATGACGGGCAAGACAGATGTCACCATTGCCGGATCGGGTACCGCCAAAGTCGCCGATTTCGACGCCGATTCGCTCGACCTGACAATCGCCGGGTCCGGCGATTTCGAAGGGGCCGGCCAGGTGGACACGCTCGACCTGACCATTGCCGGTTCGGGCAAGGCCGCTATGGAAGGGCTCAAGGTCGGCAAGGCCGATATTTCAGTCGCGGGATCGGGTGACGCCGAATTCTCGTCCGATGGCGAGGTCGACGCCAGCATTATGGGATCGGGCACGATCACCGTGAATGGCCGCGCGGACTGCACCGTCAGCTCGATGGGTTCGGGCAAGCTCAATTGTCGCGAGGCGCGCAGCGCCGCCGAAGCAGCGGAGGCGCCGGTTTCACCCGAAACACCCGAAGCGCCCGAGGAGCCCAAGGAGCCCGGCGCACCGGGAGCCTGAGTTCATCGACGGCACACCGATTATCGGCTAGGCGGCACAGTGAAAGGAACTCACATGCGTCGCCTAGCTATTCTGGTTCTCCTTCCATCGGCTGTGATGTTACCCGGCTGTCTGGCGAAGACCGTGGTCGACGTCGCGACAGCTCCGGTCAAAGTGGTCAGTAAAGGGGTGGACCTCGCCACCACAAGCCAATCGGAGGCGGACGAAAAACGGGGCCGGGAAATCCGCAAGCGCGAGCAGCGTCTGGCAAAGCTCGAACGCGATTACGAAAAACAGCTCGACCAGTGCGAAGACGGCGCTCGCCGGGCGTGCAACGAAGCACGCGACACCTATGCCGAGATGCAGCAGATCATACCCAGCATTCCGACCGAGCCCGAACGCTAGTCGACCGGAGTTGCCGCCCGGCGAAGCCTGTCGTTGATGGCGATGCCGATCCCCTCGTCCGGGATCGGTGCTACGGCGATACGAGGCTTGTCCGAACGTGCGCCCTCGTGGAGGCAAGCATAGAGCCGCGCGGCTGCCTCGGTTAGATCGCCGCTCGCGGACAAAGTGCACTCTCCCGGATGTTCCCCGAATCCGATCCAGAACTCGTCTGGCGCAACTTCTGACGCCATCAGACGGACCGGCTTGCCCGGCGCATAGTGACTGGCCAGTTGGCCAGGGGCTTCGATCCGTCCCGGTCCCTCGGCCGAAGGGCCAAGGGCGATAGGCCCCGGGCGCAACACCTCTACCGACCCGTCGGCCCGAACCGCGGCAATCGTCGATTCGAGACCGCGCTCACATTCACCGCCGTCCAGAACCGCATCGATACGGCCATCCAGCGAAGCCAGTACATGCGCTGGCGAAGTGGGGCTGATGAACCCGCTGCGGTTGGCCGAAGGGGCCGCGAGGGGAAAGCCGGTTCGCTCAAGCAATGCGCGCATGACCGGGTGCGCGGGCATCCGCAGAGCGAGCGTTTCGAGACCTGCCGTGACGGCAGGGGCGAGCCTTGCGCCGCGATGGCGCGGAAGCACGAGCGTCAGCGGGCCGGGCCAGTATTCGCGCGCAAGCCGCTGGGCCGCAGGTGGGAACTCGGCAAATTCTCTTGCCTGTTCCAGCGAAGCGACATGGACGATCAGCGGGTTGAAACTGGGCCTGCCTTTCGCTTCATAGATACGCGCCACCGCCGTGTCGCTATCGGCGCGGGCAGCAAGGCCATAGACGGTCTCGGTGGGCACGGCCACAAGGCCCCCGTCACGGAGGATATGCACCGCCCGAGCGATGCCACCCTCATCCGCGTCAAGCGTTTCCGTAGCGTATTTGCCGCCCATGGATGCGCGCTATATCTGAACCCCCGCAAAGCCAAGAGGATTACCTGTGACCTATACCCCCGCCACCCAGGACCAGTTGCTCGCCATTCGCGTCAATGCGGGCATCGACGAGCTTGCCCAAAGTGAGAAATTCGCTGCGGCCGAGCCCGATATGGTCGAAGCGATCGTGGCGGGAATCGGAGAGTTCGCGGCTGGTGAATGGGCTCCGCTCAACCGCGTTGGCGACCTCGAAGGAGCGAAGCTGGAAAACGGCTCGGTTCGCCTGCCCAATGGTTTCGCCGAGGGCTATGCCGGGTATGTCGAGCAAGGGTGGAACGCGATCTCCGGGCCGGTCGACTTTGGCGGGCAGGGGCTGCCCTTCACACTATCGTGCAATGTGCTCGAGAATCTGGGCACGGCGAACATGGCCTTCAACCTGCTCCCCATGCTCAGTGTGGGCGCGATCGAATCGCTCGAACATCACGGATCGAAGGAGCTGCAGGAAAAATACCTGCCCAAGCTGGTCAGCGGGGAATGGTCGGGCACGATGAACCTGACCGAACCGCAGGCGGGATCGGACGTAGGCGCGTTACGCACCACGGCCGAGCCCATCACCGATGGCGAGCACGCGGGCAAATACCGGATCAAGGGCCAGAAGATCTACATCACCTGGGGCGAACACGATCTGTCGAAGAACATCATTCACCTCGTGCTCGCGCGCCTGCCCGATGCGCCCGAAGGAAGCCGCGGGATCTCGCTCTTCATCGTGCCCAAATATCACGTGAAGCAAGATGGATCGCTCGGATCGCGCAACGATCTGCGCTGCGTCAGTATCGAGCATAAGCTCGGCATCCACGCCTCCCCCACCTGCGTCATGAGCTATGGGGACGAGGACGAGTGTATCGGCGAGCTGGTCGGCGAGGAAAACCGTGGGTTGATGGCCATGTTCACAATGATGAACAATGCGCGGATCAATGTCGGCAATCAGGGCGTCCAGATCGGCGAGCGCGCGACTCAGCAAGCCCTGATATACGCGCGGGAGCGCGTCCAATCCGCCCGCGCCGGTTCGCCCGACAAGTCACCGGTTTCAATCATCGAGCATCCGGACGTGCGCCGCATGCTGCTGCGGATGAAAGCGCTGACCGAAGGCGCGCGCGCCCTGCTTTATTATACCGCCGGCCAGGTCGATCGGGGCACGTTGGGCGATGTCGATGCCCGAGCGCGAGGCGAAGTGCTCACTCCGCTGATCAAGGCGTGGGGTACCGATATCGGAATCGAGGTCGCCAGCCTTGGCGTTCAGATCCATGGCGGCATGGGATTCGTGGAAGAAACCGGCGCCGCGCAGCACTGGCGTGATTCGCGAATTGCGCCGATCTACGAGGGGACCAACGGGATACAGGCCGCCGACCTCGTCACCCGCAAGCTTGGCCTCGATGGGGGAATGCCCTTTCCAGGCTGATTGCGGATGCCGCCAAAGACGCCGGCGACGAACCGGCACTGGCCAAGCTCGCGGAGGATTGTGCCGCGGTGGCCGACTGGATGCGCGAAGGGCCAGCCTAGACGATCGCCTTGCCGGATCGGTGCCGTTTTGCACGATGTTCGCCGTCACTGTCGCGGGGTGGCAACTGCTGAAGCAATTGCGCGCCGTGGAAGCGGGTGAAGCGCCCGGACTGGCGGCCACGAAACCGGCCAGCGTACGGTTCTTCCTCGATCGGATCGTGCCCGAGGCGTCGGGGCTGAAAACCGCCGCCATGGCAGGGGCCGCGCCGCTCTACGCGGTCTCGTCCGACCAGTTGGCGGGCTGAAGAACTATTATTCAGCGGTGACGCGCCGCGCATAATCGTCCTGGCCAAAGGTCGCTTCCTGCCCGCGCAATTCGCGCTGGGCAGGAAGCCGGTCGCCGGTCACACGGTCGAGCCCGGCTTGCGGTTCGGCACCCGGCGCAACGACGCGCCAGATGATCCCCGCCGTATCGTCGGATACCAGCAGCGAGCCATCGCCCGCCCATTCCACCCAGGTTGGCCGTCCGCGCGTCGTGCCGTCATCCTTGAGAAAGCCGGTGAGCACGGGAATCGGCTTTCCGGTTGGATTGCCGCGCTCGTCGAAGGCGACATAGACGACATCGTAGCCCGATGGCGGCTTGCGGTTCCAGGATCCGTGCTGCGCGATGAAGGCACCGCTTGCGAATTGCTCACCCATTTGCGCCCCTTCCCGGCTGAACACCAGCCCGAGGGCAGCCACATGGGGGCCGAGCGCATATTCAGGGGTCCTGACATAGCTGATGAATTGCGGGATCGGATATTTGACGCGGCGGTCGAAATTGTCGCCGTAATATACCCAGGGCCAGCCGTAATGAACGCCGACAGGGACATTGGTGAGGTAGTCGGGCACCAGGTCCGAGCCGAGCATGTCGCGTTCGTTTACCGTGGTCCAAAGTTCACCGGACCATGGGCTGAAGTCCAATCCATTCGCATTGCGCAGCCCCGCACCGAACACGCGCTGACGCCCGGTATCCAGATCGATTTCCCAGATAAGGGCGCGGCCTTCCTCGATGTCCATGCCGTCTTCGCCGATATTCGACTTCGACCCGACGGCGGCATAGAGCCGGTCTCCGTCGGGATGCAGCGCGAGGTTGCGCATCCAGTGGCCCGTTCCCTCTGCAAGGACAGCGATCTTGCGCCCTTCGCCGGTCAGCCGCGTCGCGCCGAGCTCGTAGTCGAAGGCCAGCACTTCGTCGTGATTGGCGACATAGAGGGTGCCATCGCCCCATGCGATCCCGGATGGCGAATCGAGATCGTCGCGCAAGACGAAGCGGCCTTCCGCCACACCATCGCCATCGGCATCGCGCAAGAGGACAAGCTGATTCGCGCTTTCGCCGCCCGCTCCCGCCTTGCGGAAGAGGAAACCGGCAACCAGATCGCGCAGCCAGTTGCTGTCGCCGCTCTCGATCTTGGGCGATTGGGTCAACGAGACGAGGATATCGCCATTGGGCAGTGCCTGCAGCGTGCGCGGATGATCGAGCCCTTCGGCGAAGCGATTGACGGAAAGGCCCTCTGCCGCGATCGGAGCCTCGCTCTCGCCCCAGCCGACCGGCTCCGCGATGGCGACTGTCGGGAAACTCTCTTCGGCCGGCTCGTCGAGTGTCGGGTCGGTCCCCACCGTCTCTTCGAAAGCGATATCCGCAGTGTCTCCCCGGGTAAGGAAGTACCCGGCGACCAGAATCACCAGAAGGATGACGAGGAGCGCGATGCCCAGCTTTTTCAGGATGCTCATGCCAGAAGGGATAAGCGAGCGTGCAACGGGGAGCAATGGGGCTTGCGGGGCGGCGTGGGCGCGCTACATCGCGCGCCATGTTCGATTTTCGTCCCGAGCCCGGCACCCCCAAGCCCGAAACCTATCGCCAACTGCTGGAGGCGGCCGAGGCGCTGACCGCAGGTGAACCCGACACAGTCGCCAATATGGCCAATGTCGCGGCTTTGATGTGGGACTTTCTGTCCGAGCTCAACTGGGCGGGTTTCTACCGTGTCATCGACGACGAACTCGTGCTCGGCCCTTTCATGGGGCGGCCCGCCTGCATTCGCATTCCGGTCGGCCAAGGCGTCTGCGGTAGGGCGGCCGGCGACGGCGCCACACAGCTAGTCGAGGACGTTCACAGCTTTCCGGGTCACATCGCCTGCGATTCCACGACCAACTCCGAGCTGGTCGTGCCGGTCATGCGCGATCGCAGCGTTATCGCGGTCATCGACCTCGACAGCCCGGCCAAGGGCCGCTTCGACGCCGAGGACGCCGCCGGTATCGAGGCGCTGGCCAGAATTCTCGCCGAGCGAATCTGACCATCGCTGACCCATCGCGGCACAACCCCGCCACTCTTTTTGCGATGCGCCGGTAGGGTGCTAAACTCGGCCCTGCGCGCGGCGCGGCCCCCTGCCGAGTCGCCAAGAGGAGTTCGTACCATGCCTACCCGTTCCGCTCTCGCCCTGACAGCGTCGGCCTTCGCGGTTCTGCCGGGCGCCGCCTTCGCGCAGGAGGCCATGTCGTACGAAACAGGTGCGTATGAATACGCCCAACCCCTGCCCGAACTCGATGACGATGTGGTCACCGAAACGGTGGCCGAGCCGGTGGTGGTCGAACCTGGCCCCATAGGCGCCGCCAGAGTCATCCCCGCTCGGCAGGCTGCGCAAGCCCCGGTCTTTGTAAGCAAGCCCACAATCCAGGCGATCGACCCATCGGACCCTCGATATTATCGGCACGATGAGGTCGGCACTATGCCGATGGCAGCAACTCGGACGATCCCGACGCGAGCACCAGTCTACGCAACGCAAGGGCAGCAACCGACCTATGTCTATGTGCAGCAGCCACCGCAGGTCATCTATGTGCATCAGGCGCCCATGAGCTATACGCAGCCGCCAGCCGGTGCGGCGCGAGTGATCTATCGCGAAACGCCAATGCAAGTCGTCCCGGCACAATATGGATATGGCTATCAGCCGGGTTACGGCGGGGTCCCGACCTATCTGCCGGCCGGGGCGCAGGTCGTGGCGTTCGATCGCAACGCATGGCTCGAAGAATGCCGTGCCCGGCTCGACACTTATGAGAGCGATAGCGATCGCGGTGAAATCATCGGCGCCTTGATCGGAGGCGTTGCAGGAGGAGTGCTCGGCAATCGCATAGCCGGGCGCGGCAATCGCACGGCGGGCACGTTGATCGGCGCGGGCACCGGCGCGCTTGCCGGAATGGCCGTGGGGGATGCGATCGAGGATGGCAATCGCCGTCCGACCGACAGCTACGGGCAATGCCAGGCCTATCTCGACGACTATATGCAAAAAGCTACCGCCAGTGCGGGAACCACACAGTATGCCCAGCCGGGTCAATACATGCTGGTCCCGGTGACCGTAGCAGTGCCCCAGCGCGCAGTGTATCGCGACGGAACTCCCGCGAACTAAACCCAAGGGCGATGGTGATGCGGCGCACCGGCATCTCGGGCACCAGGGGCCGACGAAGGTGAATGGCGCGCGGACGGAATAACGGTCTCTGCCCGAGCGATATGCGCCGCCCCGCGAATGAGCAGGTTCGTTATATCGCACCGTGCCCTGCGGCCTTGGCGAGCGCGAGAGGCGACGAAAGTCGCGATTTACGCGGGCTCCCCACCCGATCGAAACGCTTCGAGATCATAGTCGACGCCCCCGGGCCAGAAGGGGAGCAGTGCCCGCAGCTTCTAAGTCGCGCCGCGCAACATCGATGTCGCTGGGACCATCGCCGCGCCGGAGACTTCTATACCGCCAGTCGCCGGATTACACGATCTAAGCCGAACGAAGCGTTTCCCGATCGGGCAGCCTGATGAAATCGATGATCCCGGACCATCCCTTTCGCTCTCGATAGTCTGAACTTCCTCTCGGTCGCGAGAGGGTCTTGGGCTCGAGCGCCAAGGTAGAGAAATGCTTTCAGGCCTCGCTTCGACCAGCTTTCCGTTAAATATCGCCGCCCGTAAGCCTTTGACAAATAAGGTCAAGTTGATCGAGGGTGCGATACCGAATGGTCACGCTACCCGTGTTGGGCGTGACATCGGTGGTGATCCTGACCGGCATGCCAAGGAATTCTTCGAGGTGACCCTGCACGGCAGTGATATCGGCGTCGTTTTCGCTTTGATGGGGGTGGGCCGAAGGCGTATCCGACCGCAATTTTCCCGGCTTGCGGGTCAGCGCCTCCATTTCGCGCACGGACAAACCATCGGAGACCGCTTTTTCCGCGAGGCTTTCGGCCTCATCCCGGCCGACCAAGGCACGCGCATGCCCCATGGAAAGTGCACCCTCGGCCAATAACTCCAGCACGCTATCGGGGAGGCTCAGGAGGCGTTGGAGATTGGCGACGTGGCTGCGCGACTTGTCGACAAGCTTTGCGATCTCCGCCTGGGTCATCCCCTCATCTTCGGCGAGTTTTTGGTACGCGCGCGCCTCGTCGACCGGGTTGAGATCCTCGCGCTGGAGATTTTCGATGAGCGCCAGCGCCATCACTTCGCGCCGTTCAAGCTCGCGAATCAGTGCCGGTATCTCGTGCAATCGCGCCTTTTGCGCGGCGCGCCAGCGGCGCTCGCCCGCAACCAAGCGATAACGACCCTGTCCCAGCGGCGACACGATGACTGGCTGGATCACGCCACGCGATTCGATGGAAGACGCGAGTGCTTCGAGCGATTCCTCGTCGAAGCGCGTCCGGGGTTGTCCGGGAAGCGGTTCGATATCCGCCACCGGAATGGAAGCGAGCCCATCGCTCGGATGGGCCTGGCTCACACCCGCCGAGGACCCCGCTTGCTGGCCCCCACCCCCATCCGCGCCCGACCGGACAAGCGGTTCCTCGCGGCGGGTTTCGCCTAACAGGGCTCCAAGTCCCTTCCCCAGCTTCTTCTTGCGATCGATCGTTCTGGCTCCCGATTTGTCCGCGCCGTCACTCATGCCGCCTTTTTCCTTTCCGGCAGACGCCCGATGAGTTCCCGAGCCAGGCCGATATAGGCCCGGCTTCCGGGGCAATTGTGGTCATAGACCAGTGCCGGCATTCCATGGCTCGGCGCTTCGGAAAGGCGCACATTGCGCGGAATCACGTGTTCGAAGACCAGATTGCCGAGACAATCTCGCACATCGTCGGCCACTTGATCGGTTAGCCGGTTGCGGCGGTCGAACATCGTCAAAACAATCCCAACGATGCCCAGATCGGCATTGAACCCCTGCTGTACGCGCTCGACAGTCTGGAGAAGCTGACTGAGACCTTCAAGCGCGAAGAACTCGCACTGCAGCGGCACAAGCAACGTATCCGCAGCGGACAGGGCGTTGAGAGTCAGAAGCCCAAGCGAGGGCGGACAATCGATAAAGCATACATCATAGCCCGCAAAACTCCCGCGAGCTTGTGACGAGAGCGCCCGCCTAAGTCTCGCTGTGCGATCCTCTACCGAGACGAGCTCGACCTCCGCTCCCGATAGATCCTGCGTCGCCGGAACGATATCGAGGCCGGGTATATCCGTCGGCTGCGCACATTCTGCCAGGGCGGCCTGGTCAAGCAGGAGATCGTAGCTGGTATTTTCACGCGCGGCAGCCGCTATGCCAAGCCCGGTCGACGCATTACCCTGAGGGTCAAGGTCGATCAGCAAAGTCTTCCACCCCGTCGCAGCCATAGCCGTCGCGATGTTGATGGCAGTGGTCGTCTTACCCACTCCGCCCTTCTGATTGGCGATAGCAATGGTGATCATGCTTTTGCGCTCCATTCTCCGCGACCGACCACGATCCCAGCCTCCGGATCGGTCACCGATTGTTCCACGTGAAACATGGCACGGCGATTCTTGGGCAGTCCCGCTACTTCATGCGCCGCCGATCGGCCCTTGGGCAACACCCAATGGGTAGAGCTTGTGGAGAAGGGCGCGGATAAAGTCAGCAACCGGTCGAGTGGAGCAAAGGCCCGAGCGGAGATAATCCGGGCCTCGAAAGGCGTAACATTCTCCAGACGTTGCCCCTCTACCCGACAATTCTCGAGCCCCAAATTCGCGATGGTGGCTTCCAGCCATTCGATACGGCGGCGTCTCGATTCCACGAGAACCACAGATAGATCCGGACGCATCGCGGCGATGACCAAACCTGGAAATCCCGCGCCGCTTCCAAGATCGAGCCAGGGGCCGTCGCACGGCTCGCATAGCTCGAGCAACTGGGCCGAATCGGCAATATGCCGCTGCCAGACCATTGGCAGTGTCGCTCGGGCAATCAGGTTCTGCCGCTGATTCTCTGCGGATAAATCCCTGACGAGCATATCGAGCCGATCGAGCGCGAAGCGGTCGGACAGGCGGGCAACATAGGCGCGGGCTTCGTCTTCGCTGGCGATCATGCCGCACGATCCCTCTTTCGGACATGAACGAGCAAAGCGGCGAGCGCCGCCGGCGTGACACCGCTGATACGGCCAGCGGCCGCCAGCGATTCCGGCCGTGCAACCGACAACCGCTCTATCATTTCATTGGACAGTCCAGGAACCTCGGCGAAGGGAAAGTCGGGAGGCAGGCGCTGCGCTTCGCTTGTGCGCAGATCGGCAAGCTCGGCCCTTTGCCGCGCGAGATAAGGCGCGTAAAATGCATCCTCCGCCAACTCCGTGGCAAGTGAGTCGTCGGGATCCACACCGTCCAACCACGGCCCCAGAGCGGATAAATCGGCATGACCGCCAGCGATCCACTCGGAGGCTGGACGAGGTCCGGTGTCACGTTTCACGTGAAACCCCGCATCCGCCAGAACTTTCGAATGAATAGGGGTAGCGAGCGCTTGTTCATATCGCGCGCGACGCTCCTCACGCCTGTCGTACCATTCTGCCCGCTCCTTTCCGACCAAGCCGTGTTTCATTCCCAGGAGCGTCAGGCGCGTATCGGCATTGCTCGCGCGAAGGCGTAGCCGGTATTCCGCCCGTGAGGTCAGCATGCGATAGGGCTCGGTGATACCCTGAAGCGTCAGATCGTCGAGCATCACGGAAATGTAGGAATTCGCGCGATCGAGCGGCAGCGCCTCGACGCCAAGGATCGCCGAAGCGGCGTGCATGCCGGCGACGAGCCCCTGTGCCGCCGCCTCTTCGTATCCCGTCGTACCGTTGATCTGCCCCGCGCAGTAAAGGCCCGGAATAGCGTGAAGCTCCAGCGAAGAAGCGAGCGCGCGCGGGTCGATATGGTCATATTCGACTGCATAACCGGGAACGGACATTTCCACCCGGCTCAAACCATCCATCGCCCGCAGCATGGCCAGTTGGACATCGATGGGAAGCGATGTCGATATTCCGTTCGGATAAACGAGCTCGGTATCCAGACCCTCCGGCTCGAGGAATACCTGATGCCCATCGCGATCGCCAAACCGATGGATCTTGTCTTCGATAGAGGGGCAGTAACGGGGGCCTGCCGCGCCGATGGCGCCGGAAAACAGCGGTGACCGATCGAGGTTGGCGCGGATAATGTCATGCGCGCGCGCATTGGTACGGGTGATTCCGCAGAACAGCTGGGGGTTTGATCTCGCCCCGGTCAGCGAACTCATCGTCCAGCATTCATTGTCAGACGGCTGCTCCTCCAGCGAAGCCCAATCGATCGTGCGCCCGTCCAGACGTGGAGGCGTGCCGGTCTTAAGCCTTCCCATCGGAAGATCGGCCTCGCGCAATTGTGTCGCCAGACGGTGGGCAGCCCCTTCCCCTATCCTCCCGCCTTCGAAGCGTTCTTCACCGCGATACAATATCCCGCCAAGGAAGGTGCCCGTGCACAAGATCACCGCACGCGACGTGATCCGCGTTCCGTCCGCCAATTCCAGTCCACAGACCCGCCCCCCTTCGAGACGAAGGGCAGCCGCCTCCCCCGCGACCAGTTCCAGTGATGGCTGCGCCCGAACCATCGCTTGAACCGCCCGGTGAAACAACTTCCGATCGGCTTGAACGCGCGGCCCCCATACCGCGCTGCCTTTCGACCTGTTCAGCATGCGATAGTGTATCGCTGCCGCGTCGGCAGCACGGGCAATTACGCCGTCGAGCGCATCGACTTCGCGGACGAGATGCCCCTTCCCCAATCCCCCGATTGCCGGATTGCAGCTCATGGCGCCGACCTTGTCGAGATCGAGCGTCACCAGAGCCGTGCGCACCCCCATTCGGGCGGCGGCGCAGGCCGCTTCGACCCCGGCATGGCCGCCGCCGACTACAAGAACATCGAAATCGTGCATGGGATCGGCGCTCTACCGAAAGCCGGGATTCACGTCAAAGGCGCATGTTTCACGTGAAACAACTATTTCCCGATACAAAATCTGCCGAAAAGCGTGTCGAGCATTTCCTCGGTCGACTCGCGGCCAACCAGTCGATCGAGCGCGCGACGCGCGGTCCGAAGGTGTTCAGCGACAAGCAGGAGGTCGTCGTCCACTCTCACGGCGGAGAGGCCCTCGGCCGCGGCCAAGGCCCAATCCCGCTGACGCCGATTGAAAGCCAATCTGTCCACGGGGGGTAAAGCGGTGCGGCCTCGCTCGACCAGAAGCGCCGTCAATCGCTCGATCCCGGCGCCGGTTACCGCTGAAACTTGTAAACCGCCGCTTTCTGAGGAGCGCAGATCCGATTTGGAGCGCACGCAAATCGCGCCTTCGGGTGCGTCTGCCTCCTCTCCCAACCACAGGACGATCTGCCCCGCCGAGACCTCGCGGCGGGCTCGCTCTATCCCGATTTCCTCGATTGCACCCGCCCCGCTCTCCCGCATTCCCGCCGTATCCACCAATACGAATGGGATGCCGCCAATCGCTACTGGGCGTTCGAGAACGTCGCGGGTTGTCCCCGCCTCGGCAGTGACGATCGCGGCATCGTCCGCCAACAATGCGTTGAATAGCGACGATTTCCCCGCATTGGGAGGACCCGCCAAAACGACCCTGATGCCATCCCGAAGACGCTCGGTGGCAGGCTGGGCGGCGATGCCACGGATCTCCGCCGCGAGATCTTCCAACCGCGCATGGAAGTCACCCGGCAGGCCGGCAACATCGTCCTCGTCGGCGAAATCGATGACCGCCTCGACCGCAGCGGCGAAGCCGAGAACACGCTCGCGCCATCCCTCAATTCGGCGCGATAGCTCCCCTCCGACCGAGAGCATCGCTCCCCGCCTTTGCATTTCGGTTTCAGCTGAAAGCAAATCGGCAAGACCCTCCGCCTCGGCGAGATCGATCTTGCCATTGCCGAAGGCACGCCGCGTGAATTCTCCCGGCTCGGCCTCCCGCAATCCCGCGTAGGTCCCAAGTTCCTGGAGAATAGCCGCGATCACCGCCCTGCCCCCGTGGCAGTGAATTTCAGCCAGGTCCTCGCCGGTAACCGTGGCTGGACCGCGAAACCACAGGATCAAAGCCTGGTCGAGCGTATCGCCAGTGGCATTGCGCAGGGCTCTCAATCGGGGCGAACGTTCGGGAGGAAGGCCCCCGGTAAGCCGCTCGAGCGCCGACCCGGCATCCGACCCACTTATGCGGATAACACCGATCCCCGCAGGCGGCGCACCGCTCGACAGCGCATAGATCGTCTCGCTCATCGCGCCGTAACGGCCTCAATCGTCGTCGGAAGTCTTCTTCGCCGACGAAGTACGCGCCGCATTGGCACCTTCCATGAAACTTTGGAAAAGCTTGAAACCGGCCTGCCCCATCGGTGCCAACTGTTTCGCATATTCCTGCAATTGGTCGGTATTGTTCACACCCTTCATCGCCTTCGACATCATGTCGACATATACGGCGTTTGCCTTGCCGACATCGGGCAGCCCCATGAAGGTCCTTGCCTCTTCGGGCGTGCAATCGATTTCGATATGGACCTTCATCGCGCTTCCTCCGTTATGGCTTGCGAGACCCTATTTGGGTCTGCAATGCGCGTCATGCAAGCATAAGACACCATTCGAAGCGAGCGAGGCACAAAACCCATGACCGAAACCGTCACCATCCCCACACTGTCGGGCACGGAAGAATTCACCGCTTACGTCGCAAGACCCGCCGAGCGAGCCAAGGCCGCGATTCTCGTCATTCAGGAGATCTTCGGGGTCAATGCGGGCATCCGGCGCAAGTGCGACAAGCTCGCGGAAGAGGGTTATCTCGCGATCGCTCCCGACCTGTTCTGGCGCCTAGAACCGGGAGTCGAGCTCGATCCCGATGTCGAACCCGAATTTCAGCGCGCTCTCGATCTGATGGGCCGGTTCAATCAGGATCAGGGAATTCGGGATATCGAAGCCACGATCCATTATATCAGGCGCGAGGAAAGCGTTCCCAAGGTTGGTTGCGTTGGTTACTGCCTCGGTGGACGCCTCGCTTTCATGACCGCCGCCCGCACCGATATCGATGCGAGTGTCGGCTATTATGGCGTCGGTATCGACGGTCTTCTCGGTGAAAAGCATGCGATCGCGAACCCGCTCATGCTGCACATTCCTACAGAGGACGGATTCGTCGACAAGAATACGCAAAAGGCCATGCATGAGGGCCTGGACGACCATCCCAAGGTCACACTGCACGATTACGAAGGGCTCGATCACGGTTTCGCCACCGAATTCGGCAAGCGTCGATCCGAAGACGCCGCGCAATTGGCAGACAGCAGAACCGCCGAGTTTTTCGCCCGGCATCTCGGCTGACGCGTGGAGCATATTCCCTTTCGGTATGTCGTCCCCGCCGGTCTGGTCGCACTGTGCGGGGTCGCCTGGTGGTGGGAACCGGCGCGCTGGACGCTATGGCTCCTAATTCCGCTTGTGATCCTGGCGCTCTGGGATTTTCTTCAGCGCGAACATACACTTAGGAGAAATTACCCGGTCCTGGCCCGTATTCGTTGGTTGATGGAGGACCTGCGGCCCTTCGCGCAGGCCTATATCGTGGAGGACGACCTCGATGGTCGTCCCTTCAGCCATCAGGCGCGAGCGCTCGTTTACGCGCGGGCAAAGGGCGATCTGGATTCTCATCCGATGGGAACCGAGCTCGATGTCTACTCCGATGAATATGAATGGCTCAGCCACTCGATCGCACCGAAACAGGATGCACCCGATCACTGGCGCGTCACCGTGGGCGAAGGCACCTGTGCCAAACCCTATTCCGCCGCCCTGCTGAATATCTCGGCAATGAGCTTCGGTTCGCTTTCCGCGCGCGCCATCGAAGCACTCAACGCGGGCGCCGCCCTTGGCGGGTTTGCGCACAATACGGGCGAAGGCTCGATCAGCCGCTATCACCGTTCCCCCGGCGGCGATCTCATCTGGGAGCTGGGCAGCGGATATTTCGGCGCGCGTCGGTCCGACGGGCATTTCGATCCGGACCAGTTTCGGGACAATGCCACCAGCGATCAGGTGAAGATGATCGAAATCAAACTGAGCCAGGGTGCCAAGCCGGGGCATGGCGGTGTGCTGCCGGGCGCCAAGGTGACCGAAGAGATCGCAGAGGCGCGCGGAGTGCCCGTTGGCGAGACGGTGATTTCGCCGGCGGCCCATCCGACCTTCTCGACACCGGTTCAATTGCTCGAATGGCTCACCTCTCTGCGCGATTTATCGGGTGGCAAACCGG
The DNA here is from genome assembly GCF_003355455.1 of Erythrobacter aureus. Taxonomy (NCBI): domain Bacteria; kingdom Pseudomonadati; phylum Pseudomonadota; class Alphaproteobacteria; order Sphingomonadales; family Erythrobacteraceae; genus Erythrobacter; species Erythrobacter aureus. The sequence goes on along the minus strand of NZ_CP031357.1, from coordinate 546,254 downwards.
TCGGCATCAAGCTGTGTGTCGGGCAACCGCACGAACTCTTCGCCATTGGCAAAGCGATGTTGGAAACCGGGCTGCACCCCGATTTCATTACCGTCGATGGCGCCGAAGGAGGAACTGGCGCGGCACCGCTCGAATTATCCAACTCGGTGGGCATGCCCTTGCGTGAGGGGCAAATCATGGTGCGCAACATGCTTGTGGGGCTGGCGCTCAAGGACAAGGTCAAAATCGCCGCTTCGGGCAAATTGCATTCGGGCGCGCAACTGGCCAAGGCTTTCGCGCTCGGTGCCGATTGGTGCAATGCCGCCCGGCCCTTTATGTTCGCCCTGGGCTGCGTACAGTCGATGAATTGCCACAGGGGAACCTGCCCTACCGGCATCGCCACCCAGGACGCATGGCGGCAACGCGGCCTGGTCGTGGAGGAGAAGGCTCCCCGCATCGCGCGCTTCCAGCGTCAGACGCTTCACTCGCTACGCGAAATCGTGGTGGCCATGGGGCTCGCCAGTCCCTGGGAAATCGACCCGCACGATATGCGCGAACGGTTGAACGGGGCGCGCTCCGATGCCATCGATCGCATCTACACCTTCCTCGAGCCGGGCCAGTTGCTCGAGGATGCCGACGCGACACCCTATGCCCGGCACTGGCATGCCGCCCGGGCGGACACTTTCCGGAGAGCAGAATGAGCGCAGAGCTAGGCCTGAAACGCTGGCACCAAGTCATCGAAAACGGCAGCTGTGCCGAAGAGCTCTCTGCCATTATCCGTGACGACGCCGTATTCCATTCGCCCGTCGTGCATACCCCTCAGGTCGGCCGCCCCATCGTGGTCGCCTACCTTTCCGCCGCCGGAAAAACACTCGGCAATGACAGCTTCGAATATGTCCGCGAACTGATCGACGGCGATAACGCCATGCTCGAATTCACGACCGAGATGGACGACATTCACGTCAACGGTATCGACCTCATCCGGTTCGACGAGGACGGCATGATCGCCGATTTCAAAGTGATGGTGCGCCCGCTGAAGGCAGTCAACAAAGTGTGGGAACAGATGGCCGCGATGCTGGAGAAGATGAAGGGCTGATCGGCCTTCCCTGTACCTCCTCCTCGGCGGCATGGTCGAATGGAATGCAGGGCAGCAATCCAGCACAGATAGCCGCTGCCATGCATTCAACCGCATGGCCCATCCACCGAGCACCGACGATTACATCCTGACCTCGCGTAGCTGTTTGCGCGCCACGTCCGCTCCGATCCAAATCGGGCAGCACTGCATCCGGTCCCGCCTGCTGTAGACGCATGCCCAAAGAGCCGAAAGATATCGGCATCTTTCAACAGGCGGGACCGAGACGCTACTGATTCATCGTCGCGAAGAAATCTTCGTTGGTCTTGGAATCCTTCATCTTGTCGAGCAGGAATTCCATCGCGTCGATCGTGCCCATCTGCATGAGAATCCGGCGCAGGACCCACATTTTCGAAAGCTTGTCCTTCTCGACAAGCAGCTCTTCCTTGCGCGTCCCGCTCTTGCCGACATCGAGCGCCGGGAAGATGCGCTTGTCCGCAACCTTGCGGTCGAGCACGATTTCGCTGTTGCCCGTGCCCTTGAACTCTTCGAAGATGACCTCGTCCATACGGCTGCCGGTATCGATCAGCGCGGTCGCGATGATCGAAAGCGATCCGCCCTCTTCGATATTGCGGGCGGCGCCGAAGAAACGCTTGGGGCGCTGCAATGCGTTTGCGTCGACACCGCCGGTCAGCACTTTGCCCGAGCTGGGCACCACCGTGTTGTAGGCACGGCCGAGACGCGTGATCGAGTCGAGCAGGATAACCACATCGTGCTTGTGTTCGACGAGGCGCTTGGCCTTCTCGATGACCATTTCGGCGACCTGGACGTGCCGGTTTGCAGGTTCGTCGAACGTGGAGGAAATCACCTCGCCTTTGACGCTGCGCTGCATGTCGGTGACTTCCTCGGGCCGCTCGTCGACGAGCAGGACCAGCAGGAAGACTTCCGGGTGATTATCCGTGATCGCTTTGGCGATGTTCTGCAGCAACACCGTTTTACCGGTGCGCGGCGGCGCGACGATCAGCGCACGCTGGCCCTTGCCCTGCGGCGAGATGATATCGATCACGCGCGCCGACTTGTCCTTGACCGTCGGATCGAGTGTGTCGAGCGTGAGCTTTTCTTCCGGGTAGAGCGGCGTGAGGTTGTCGAAATTGGTGCGATGGCGAACCGCGTCGGGATCGTCGAAATTGACCTTGTACAGTTCGGTCAGGGCGAAATAGCGCTCGCCCTCCCTCGGCGCACGGATTTCACCTTCGACCGTATCGCCGGTGCGCAGGCCCCATTTGCGGACCTGATTGGGCGAGACATAGATGTCGTCGGGTCCGGCGAGATAATTCGCCTCCGGGCTACGCAAAAATCCAAAGCCATCCTGCAGCACCTCGATGGTGCCGATGCCCATGATCTTTTCTTCGTAGTCCTCGTCCTCGGCCAGTTCGCGCAGAATGCAGAACATCAGGTCCTGTCGGCGCATCGTCGAGGCACCCTCGACACCCAGCTCCTCGGCCATCGCGACCAGGTCTGCCGGAGTTTTTTCTTTCAAATCCTTGAGATGCATGTGTTTTACTCGGTATTCTCAGTTTGGGTGTCCGACGGGTCGGTATGGGCTTGGAGAAAGCGGACCCGGCCTCGTGCGAATGCGAGACCTCTAGCCGGGAGATGGCAGTGCAGTTACGCCCGCGCCGAATGGGCGTCAATCGGCAAAGCGATATAGCGGTGCCTCATGGGCGCCAAGCGAGCACGGAATATCGCAATGGCGCGGGTCAGAACGGCTTGACGACCACCAGCACCACGATGATGGCAAGCGCGATCCCCGGAAATTCTCCCCAGATACGCAGTTGCTTTTCGGTCATCGGTCGTTCGCCCGCGATCATTTTCTTCGCCCGCGCAACCATGATTCCATGGAAAGCCGTCAGGAGCACGACAAAGAGCAATTTTGCGTGGAACCAGCCCTGGTCCCAGGCGCCGATCGCCATCGCCAGGAGCAGACCCAAGACCCAGACCACAATCAGGCTGGGTGTCAGGATGACCTTGCGAAGCAGCCCCATTCGTTTCGCCCACATGGCGGACGCTTCGGATCCCTCGGATGCAGGGTGAAGATAAATCATCTGCCGTGGCAGCATGAACAATCCCGCCATCCAGAACACCATGAAAATGATGTGGCCGGCTTTGAGCCAGAAATAGGTCATCGCGAGAACATCCTGCATTGCACGATCATCTAGGGACCGCGCCCGCCTCCGTCACCCTCGAAATCGCGAACCACCGCAATCAGTCGCTCGACATGCTCGATCGGAGTGCGGCGATCGATACCGTGGCCGAGGTTGAAGACATGCGGTCGGTCGGCAAATGCCTCCAGGATGAAGCGCGCGCGGCTTTCCAGGCGCTCGCTGCCAGAAAGGAGCAGTAGCGGATCGAAATTGCCCTGTACCGGCATGCCCTGGGGCAACTCGCGATGCGCCCAGACCGGATCGATTGTCTCGTCCACACCGACCGCCTGTACGCCCGTCTCGCGGGCATAGGCCGACAGCTTTTCGCCTGAGCCTTTGGGAAAGCCGATCACCGGCGTCGCCGGGTGGCGCCTGCGCAGTTCGGCAACGATTTTCGCATTCGGAGCGATAACCAACCGCTCGAACTCATCGGGAGCAAGGCTGCCCGCCCAGCTATCGAACAGTTGCACCGCTTCCGCACCGGCTCCGATCTGGCCGGAAAGATAATCGATGGTTTCTGCAACGATCCGATCGAGAATCGCATCGAGCTTGGCCGGATCGCGATAGGCCAGCGCGCGCGCTTCGTGCTGGTCGCGGCTTCCCTCGCCGGCCACCATGTAAGTCGCCACGGTCCACGGGCTCCCGGCAAAGCCCAGCATCGTCACCCCTTCGGGCAGGCGCCGACGACAGAGGCGTACCGTCTCGTAAATCGCGTCATAGCGCGAGGGATCGGGAGTAAGCCCTTCCAGCGCTGCATCGACCAGCGGCGGCGAGAGCTTGGGACCTTCGCCCGCAAGGAACTCCAGATGCTGGCCGATGGCATGCGGCACGATGAGGATGTCGGAAAACAGGATCGCCCCGTCGAAACCGAACCGCTCGATGGGCTGCAAGGTAATCTCGCAGGCCGCCTCGCTATCATAGGCCAAGGCGAGAAAACCGCCCTTTTCGGCGCGCAGAGCCCGATATTCGGGAAGGTAGCGACCGGCCTGGCGCATGAGCCAGAGAGGGACGCGTGATCCTCGCTTGCCATTCAACGTGTCGAGAAGGAGACCGGGCATCGATGAGTCCAATCCAATAAATAATAGTATTTATATAGAGGTAGAAGGAGTCTGTTGGCCCTGTGGATTTCAGGGATAAGCGGCCCCTGCCCGATTTCTCCCGCGCTGCAAAGGGTGGAGCCGCAAATCCGACTCGCCAGCGGCCCTGAGTCGAGTCAAACTTATCCTCGCTGTCCCCACCCCTGCGCACAACTTCCATTTGCTGTGCGGGAATCGGCCCGTGAAGGACTCGTATCGGGGAGGGTTTTTGGTCCCGAACTTGTCGCCAGCTTTCTCCCGTGGTTTATGCCTCGCGTTCTCCACAGGCCCAGGGTATCGAAATCTCCAACCGGATTCATCTTCACCTGCTGTCCGATTCCACCGGCGAGACGCTCGAAATGCTGGCGAAGGCGGCGCTTGCGCAGTTCGAGGATGCCGACGTGGTGCGGCATTTCTGGCCCATGGTCCGCAGCCGCCAGCACCTCGAACGCATATTGCCCGAACTCAAGGCCAATCCCGGTCTGGTGCTGTTCACCCTGGTTAATCCCGAAACGCGCGAACGGCTGGAACAAGCGTGCACGCAGTCGGGCCTTCCGGCGGTACCGATCCTCGATCGCGTGACCGAAGCGCTGGAAAAGGCGCTCGGCCAGGAAGCGCACGGGCGTCCCGGTCGGCAGCACGCCATGGATCAGGCCTATTTCAACCGGGTCGAGGCGATCCAGTTCACCATCGCGCATGATGACGGTATCGGATGGGAAGACTGGGAAGAGGCGGATATCATGCTTGCGGGGGTTTCGCGCAGTTCCAAGACACCGACCAGCATCTATCTCGCCAATCGCGGCTACAAGGTGGCCAATATACCTCTGGTCGTGGAAAGTCCGCCACCCTCCAAACTGTTCGAGCTCAAACATCCGATGGTGGTCGGGCTGACCACCGCGCCCGAACGTCTCGTGCAGATCCGGCGCAACCGCCTGCTGACGCTCAACGAAGAGCGTCAAACCGACTACGTCGATAACGAGCGGGTGAAAGATGAGGTCAAGTTCGCCCGCCGGATGTTTGCCGACAATGGCTGGGCGGTAATCGACGTGACACGCCGCTCGATCGAGGAAACTGCCGCCGCCGTGATCCGCCTCTATAACGAGAGAAAGGCGCGCGGAACGCGTCAGGGAGCCAAACCGATATGACACGGATCGCAGGGAGCGGTTTGATCCTTGCCTCCAACAGCGCCTCTCGCAAGGCGATGCTGGAGGCGGCGGGTATCGCTTTCACGGCAAAGGGCGCGGATGTCGATGAACGCGCCCTCGAATCCGAAATGGATGGAGCCGAGCCCGGGGAAATCGCGCAGGCGCTGGCCGCTGCCAAGGCTGCGGCGGTCTCCAACGGGCAGCCCGATGCCTTGGTGCTAGGGTCTGATTCTCTGGTCGAGGTCGATGGCAGACGGTTCGATAAACCCTCCAGCCGGGAGAATGCGGCGGAGCATTTGCGGTTCTTTTCCGGCAAGATCATGACGCTGCATAGCGCTGCGGCACTTGCGCGTGACGGCCAGATCCTCTGGGTCGGTTCCGATTTCGCGCGCTTGCGGGTGCGTGACCTGTCGGACGATTTCATCGCCGCCTATCTCGATGCGGAATGGCCCGCAGTGAGCTATTGTGTCGGTGTATTCCGGATCGAAGGGCCGGGCGTGCAGCTTTTCGATAGCATTATGGGTGATCAGTTCACCGTGCTGGGCATGCCCTTACTGCAGGTTCTGGACGCCTTGCGCGGGCAAGGTGCGTTGCTGTCGTGACTCGCTATGCCGAAGTGATCGGCGATCCGATCCGCCAGTCGAAATCCCCCGCGATCCATGGATTCTGGATAGAAAAGCTCGGTCTCGCGGCTGAATATCGCGCGCAGCATGTCGAATCCGCCGCGCTCGAGGATTTCATCGCCGAACGACGCGGCGATGCGGACTGGCGCGGCTGCAATGTCACCATGCCGCATAAACAGGCGATCATGCCGCTCATGGACCGGCTCGAACCGCTCGCCAAACGCGTCGGAGCGGTCAACACGGTGGTAAAGGCGTCCGATGGCAAATTGGTCGGGCGGAACACCGACGTAGCGGGATTTCTGGAACCGCTGTCGGTTCGCCTGCGCAGCAAGCACTATTTCCGCATGGCTCGCGTGATCGGAACAGGCGGCGCGGCCCGGGCCATCGTGGCTGGATTGGCCGGAGAGGGGTTCACACTGGTTCTGGCGGGCCGAAACCCGGACAAGGCGCAAGCTCTGCTCGACGAGCTGGATCCGATCGGGGAACACCATGCCGCTCCGCTAAGCCATTTTGCCGACGTCACCGATTTCGCCTTCGATGACCGGGAGGGATGCTGCGATCTCGTCGTCAACGCCTCCCCGCTCGGCATGCGCGGGCAACCCCCCCTAGCCTTTGACTGGTCTCATGCTCCGCCTGGCTCGATCGCTTACGATATCGTCACCGATCCGGTGGAAACCGAGTTCCTGCGCAAGGCGCGCGAGGCCGGCTTCGAAACCATAGACGGTCTCGCCATGCTGATCGGCCAGGCCGCCGCGGCGTTCACCCAATTCTTCGGTGTCGAACCGCCACGAGATCATGATGCGGAACTGCACGAAAGGCTGATGACGTGACTCGCCCCCTTATTATCGGCCTGACCGGGTCTATCGGCATGGGCAAGTCCACCGTGGCCGCGATGTTCGAAGCGGCGGGTGTTCCGGTGTTCGATGCCGACGCGGAGGTCCGCGCCATGCAGGGGCCAGGGGGCGCATTGGTCCCGGCCATCGAAAAGGCCTTTCCCGGAAGCACGGACGAGAACGGCGTTGCGCGAGACAAGCTTGGGGCACTGGTGTTCGGCGATCCGGAAAAGCTCGCCCGGCTCGAGGCGATCGTCCATCCTGCCGTCGCGGCAAGGCGGGAAGCGTTCGTGATCGAGCATGTCGGCGCGCCGATGGTGGTTTTCGATATCCCCCTGCTGTTCGAAAAGGGCGGTGCCGAAGCGGTCGACAAGGTGATCGTTGTTTCCGCGCCCGCCGAGACGCAGCGCATGAGGGTTCTCGCCCGGCCTGGCATGACCGAGGAAAAATTCGCCCACATACTCGAACTCCAGGTCCCCGATTCGCAAAAGCGCGCCCGCGCCGATCATGTGATCGATACCGGGACGAACTTGGAGAAAACCGAAGACGCCGTGATCGCCCTGATCGCCGAATTGGGCGATTCGTACTCCGCTCGCCAAGCACCGTAACCCCCTTGTAATCTTGTTCAGCGAAGCCGATAGAAGACCCGATGCGTGAAATCGTGTTCGATACCGAAACCACCGGACTCGATCCCAAGACGGGGGACCGGATGGTTGAGATCGGCTGCATCGAGCTGGTCAATCTCGTGCCGACCGGCGAAAGCTACCACGCCTATTTCAACCCCGAGCGTGACATGCCTGCTGGCGCCGAGGCCGTGCATGGTCTGTCGTCGGCGTTCCTGTCCGACAAGCCGTTGTTTGGCGATCTGGCTGGCGAATTGCTCGATTTTATCGGGAGCTCTCCGCTGGTCGCGCACAATGCGGGGTTCGACTTTGGATTTCTCAACGCAGAACTGACACTCATCGACATGGAGCCTGTCTGCACCAGCAGGATGGTGGATACGGTGGCTCTTGCGCGCAAACGCCATCCCGGCGCGAAGCTGTCGCTCGATGCGCTGTGTTCGCGTTACGGAGTCGATCGGAGCCACCGGGTAAAGCATGGAGCACTGCTCGATGCCGAATTGCTGGCGCAGGTCTATGTCGAGCTCAGGGGCGGCCGCCAGATCGGTCTCGAACTCGCGGCAGAGGTAGCTGCGGCACACATTTCCCGGCCGGTCGAAATCTCGGCAGTGCGTAAGGCACCTGTCGGCCCTCGGCGCGAACCGCGCCGACATACTCCCAGCGAGGCCGAACTGGCGCGACACAGGAACTTCATGGCCGGGATCGAGAACCCTTTATGGGGCTAGATCGCGGGCCATTGGGAACCGGCGGTGGGGCCGGGGATTTGGGATCGCTCGGGGGACGGTAAAGGAGAAAACGACAAGATGGATATACGTGTTTCCGGCCACCAGATCGATACCGGCGCAGCCTTGCAGGAGCATGTCGGCGATCGTTTGAACTCCATCGTCGAGAAATATTTCAACCGCGCGATTTCCTCGCACGTCACTTTCGGCAAGGGGCCCGGAGGCTCCTTCACGTCGGATATCGTGACTCATGTGATGCAGGGCCTGATCCTCAAGGGCCATGCCGAGGCGCATGACGTCCATCAGGCGTTCGACGCGGCGGCAGGCAAGATCGAAAAGCAGCTGCGCCGTTACAAGCGCCGCATCCAGGACCGTCACAAACAAGCCGCGCATGCGGTCCGGGAAGAAGAAGCCGCCTATACGATTTTCGGGGTGCCGGAACCCGACAATGACGAAGAAATCACCGCCGACAGCCCGCCGATCATCGCAGAAACCAAGGCGATCATTCCCGAATGCAGTGTGGCGGATGCCGTGATGCTGCTGGACCTCCAGAATGCCAATGGCCTGCTGTTCAAGAATGCGGGTAGCGGCGAACACAATATGGTCTATCGGCGTCACGATGGCTCGATCGGCTGGGTCGAGCCGCGCTGAGGGAGACCGCATTACCGTGACCGGGGCCGCAACCAGCGGGGCACAGCGCCATTATCGCGCGCTCGAGAGCCTCTATGCATCGGCGCCGGTCAATGCGCTGTTTTCCTCGCGGCTCGAAATAACCGGCGAAGGTACGGCGCGGATCACCTTCGACATCACGGAAGAGGTCTATCATGCGGCCGGGGCGGCGCATGGCACGATCTATTTCAAGATGCTCGACGATGCCGGATTCTACGCCGCCAACACCTTCGTTACCGACCGTTTCCTGCTGACGACTTCCTTCAATCTGCATTTTACCAAACCGGTACGGGTGGGCGAAGTCGTGGCCGAGGGGCGCTGGGTGAGTGGGCGCAAGCGCGTATTTGTCGCCGAATCGCGGCTGGTCGATGCCGAGGGTGACGAGATCGGCCGCGGAACCGGCACCTTCATGCGCTCGCACATCCCCCTGTCGAGCCTGCCGGGCTATGTGACAAACCCCTGATCCATATGGACGAACGTCTGCCTTCCCATATCGAGGTTTCCGGGCTGATCAGAGCGGTGGAAGGTGCGGGGGGCTTCGGAATGGTGCTGCAAAAGGGCGAGAAAGACGCAGGGGTCATTCTCGTATTAACCACACATAGTGGCAAAAATACCCGCCTGTGGGAGCGCATGCCCCAGCTCGACGGGTCCCGGCGCTTCATATGTACGCGTGAGCAAGACTCTGAAAATCGGGGAGAATTTGACGAGTATGTCGCGAAAAGGCGAGCTTCCGACCCCGATTGCTGGGTGATCGAGCTGGACGTCGAAAATGCCGAACGCTTCGTCGCAAGCGCGGTCGATTGACTTGACTTGATTTCAGTTGCGACTATTTGGCCGCCAACTTCGATGCGCAGGCGGCGTAGGACGGCAATGGGGTCGGCACGCTAGCACGCAGACGGGGGGTGGCCGGCAGGCCCGTTAACGGATCCGCCATCAAGGACGCAATCAACGCGCCATGGGTCCCAGCCTGCGACAGACCGCCAACCGCTTAGTTGTCTGCCAATAATGATTCGCAAGTTCACTGGTTTCACCGCGCTTGTCGCGGCGATCGCCCTTACGACGTTTGCCGGAGCGGAAGGTTCCGGCGCCAACGCCCAGGTTGCGGCGCAAGCAACCGAAACAGCTACCACCGAAGCCCCCCTCACCGAGGAAGTGGTGCCGGTATTCGTTGAAAACGAGGTGGTACAGGAGCTTCCCGCCCAGGCGGAAGCCGAATCCGAGAATTTCGCCGATGACGTGCCGCAAGCCGACAGCTTGCGTGCCCTCATCGATGCCATGCCTGCTGCGGGGCAGTTGTCCGAAGAATTGCAGTGCCTCGCCGGTGCGGTCTATTTCGAATCGCGCGGCGAACCGCTCGAAGGCCAACTCGCCGTCGCCAAGGTAATTATGAATCGCGCCGAAGATCGCCGTTGGCCCTCAAGCTACTGCGCCGTCGTGTATCAGCGGTCTCAGTTTTCCTTCGTCAAGAACGGCCGCATGCCGCGCATCAAGACCGGATCGGCGGCGTGGAAGCGCGCGCAGGCCATTGCGCGTATCGCCCATCGCGGCCTGTGGGACAGCAGCGCGGATGATGCGGTGTATTTCCATGCGAAATATGTGCGCCCCGGCTGGAGCCGCCGCAAGGTAGCCGTGGCGACGATCGATACCCACGTCTTCTATCGCTAAGCTCGAGTTTCGCACACGGATGCAGGGGCTGCCGCTTGCGCGGTGGCCCCTTCTCCTTGGGCTAGGTCGGCGTCAGTCTCGCAAGTCGACCCAGACGGGCGCATGATCGCTGGCTTTCTCGCGTCCGCGATATTCCCTGTCGACACCCGCCGCGTTCATCCGGTCGGCCAATTCGGGCGACAGCAGAAGGTGGTCGATCCGGAAACCATGATCGCGCTGCCAGGCGCCCGCCTGATAGTCCCAGTAGGTCCATACGCCGCCCCGCGGGTTGAGCGTGTCGATTGCGTCCGTCCATCCGTCGGCTAGCAGTCGCGCATAGGCATCGCGTGATTCGGGCTGCATCAGCGCGTCCGAGGCCATCGCGCGGACCGACCACACATCCTTGTCTTCGGGGATCACATTGAAATCCCCCAGCACCACGGCCGGAACCTGTTCTTCCCAGATGGCGCGCAATCTCGTGCGCAATTTCTCCATCCAGGCCAGCTTGTACTCGAATTTCGGCCCTGGCTGCGGATTGCCATTGGGCAGGTAGAGATTGCAAATGCGCAGGCCCCTTACCTCCGCCTCGAGATAGCGGGCCTGTTCGCCCTCTCCATCCTTCGGTCCGTCGATGCCCAGGCCGCGCTGAATCTCCACCGGCTTTTCGCCATCGGCAAGGATGGCCACGCCATTGAAACTCTTCTGACCATGCCAGATTGCCTGGTAGCCCATGCTTTCGAATTCTTCGGCGGGAAAGCCCTCATCCATCGTCTTGATTTCCTGCAGGCAGGCGACGGTGGGCCGGGTTTCCTCGAGCCATTCCTTCAGGCGCGGCAGACGGGCCTTGATCCCATTGATATTGAAACTGGCGATACGCATGGCGTGGGTCTTATGGCGTCGCCCCGGCCTTGGCTAGCATCAAGGCCGACACGCGCGTTCCGCTCGCCAAGCGGGGAGCGGGCGGCGCAAGCCACTGTGTCGCGGCGCCGGGGAAGCGTGCAAGCCCCTCCGAACAGGCGGGCAGGACCTTAGATCCCGAAACTGGATCCACAGCCGCAACCGGCGGCCGCTTGCGGATTCTCGACCTTGAAAGCAGCCCCACCGAGCGATTCGACGAAATCGACCGTGCTTCCGGCGACGAGGTCCATGCTGACTGCGTCGACCACCAGTTTCACACCGTCATTTTCGCTCACCGAATCGTCGCCTTCGGGCGACTCCGCGAGATCGAATTTATATTGGAAACCCGAACACCCGCCCCCTTCGACCGACAGGCGCAAGATTGCAGGCTTGGCCTGCTTCGCGGCGATCGCGGCAATGCGGGCCGCAGCGGCATCGGTCAGTGTCGGGGCGGTGGTCATGAGCTGGATGTAGGGAGCGCTGCGGCCGGTCTCAAGCGGTCTGGATATATTCGCGCATCGCTTCCGCCTCGTGCTGGATCTCGTCGAGCCGAGCCTTGACGAGGTCGCCAATCGAAATGAAGCCGCACATCTCGGCTCCATCGACGACCGGAAGGTGGCGAATGCGGCGGCGTGTCATCAAGGCGAGCGCTTCGAGCACCGGCGTATCGCGGTTCACGGTGATCGCCGGCGCGGTCATCACGTCGCCAAGCGGTCTGGAAAGGCATGCATCGCCTTCATCGGCGAGGCGATAGATAACGTCGCGTTCGGAAAAGATGCCGACTACCTTCCCGTGTTCGGTTACGGGTATGGCGCCGATCCGTTTCGAGGCCAGAAGAGCGATGGCTTCGCGGACAGGTATGTCCAACGCACAGGAAATGATGTCCGAACTCGCGCGCCCTTCGATCAACCTGCGGATTTCCATACGCCATATCCTCCTGTGATGAAGTGGTCAGAATGCCATTTTCGACTCGAAAAAGCGAATCGGATTGCGGGGAAGCGTTGATTATCATGCCGGTGCGCGCCATGTGGCTTCGCGATGACGCAAAAATCCCTCCTCGACGATCCGGAAAGCGCGGCCTTCGCCTGGGCCCGCTTCAGGCGCATCATGCGCTTCATGTTCCTGCTGACCGTCGGGATCGTGGCGATCGCGCTGGCGCTGCTTTACAAATATGGCGACGAAGAGGTGTCGATTCACTTCTACATCGCCACCGCGCTCGGCATCGGCTTCACGATGTTGCTCACCAGCGCGCTGATGGGGCTCGTCTTCCTGTCTTCAGGTACGGGGCACGACGAATCGATTGAGGAAGCGCGCAAGAAAATCGACTAGTCGCCCGGTCGGAGCCGGTATTCCTCGACGGGTACGCCGCCGATCAGATGGCGCTGAATGATCGCCTCGAGCACTTCGGGCGTGCATGAATGGTACCAGACATTGTCCGGCCAGACGACGGCGATGGGGCCTGAATCGCAGATCTGCAGGCAATCCGCCTTTGTGCGCTGAACCGTTCCTCCGCTCCCCGCCAGACCCAGCTCCTTGAGCCGCCGCTTCAGATAGTTCCAGGCCTCTTTCCCATCCGCGCGGCTACAGCATTTTTGCTTTTCCGACAGGGCGCAGAGAAATATCTGGCGTTCCGCGCGCGCACCGCCCGTCTTGGCCAGCGCTCGTTCGGCCTTGCGCAGCGATTTGGGCTTCACGGTCAAGGTACTTGAAGGCGCGCCTAACTGCGCTTGCCGGCGATCCGGGATATCTCGGCCTTGACCAGCTCCTCGACCATTCCGGGAAGATTATCGTCGAGCCATTGCGCAAGCATCGGACGCAGCATCTCGCGAACCAGGCCCTCCAGCGAGGTTTCCCCAGAGCGCACGATTTGCGGCTGCTTGCCCGGTTCGGCCAACATGGCGAGCGCGGCGAAGTTCTGCCGCATGGCTTCGCGTGTATCGCCCCGGGTCAGCGCGTCTTCGCCGCTATCCCCATCGTCGAGAGCGGTTTCTTCCGGCAGTTCGAGGACTTCGTCCGTTTCACCTGAACCAGCCGGTTCGGGTGCTTTTTCAGCGGGCGCTGCGCGTTTGCGCCGCTCGAGGATCGCACCGTCGCGATTGTCGCGCGCGATGACCTTCTTGATTGAGTCGAGAATTTCTTCGACCGAGGGTTCACCCGGTTGCTGCATCGTCTCTCAAGCCCCTGCTGGCGAATCGGTACGCCCCGATTCGGTACATTCCCTCAATAGCCTGATTCGGTCCCGGTTTCATCCTCTGGCGGAACATCGGCGTTCGGGGCCGGTACGGCAACGGTGCTGGTCGAGATCGCGACCGGTTTGGGATCGCGATCCCAGTCCCATACGCGCCCGCGTACTCGCTCGTAATTTTCCGCCGGATCGTAAAGCAGGCCTTCGCCGATGAAGCCGAGGTCGCGGGCCTCTGCACGGCCCATCGCCGCGAGCAGCGTGAAACCTGCGACATAGGCATTGCGGCGAGCGGTGACGAGCTGGACGCGCGCATTGAGCAGTTCCTGCTCGGCATTGAGCACATCGAGAATCTGGCGGCTGCCGATCGAATTTTCCGCGCGCACACCCTCGAGGCTGAGAGCGGCCGCATCGACGGCGATCCGACTGCTTTCGATCACGGCGAGCGACGCCTGCCAGCTCGACCAGGCGGCCCGCACCTGCGCTATGATCTCGCGCTCGGTGGCGATCACCTGTTCCAGCGCTGCCGTCTCACGCGCCTGTGCCTGACGCTGGCGCGCCGCGGGCAGACCACCCTGGAAAATCGGAATGGTTACCCGCACGCCGGCATTGGCCGTCGTCTCTTCCTGAGCGATACCGCCCGCGCCACCGGCAAGAGTGTCGAAATAGTCGGTATAGGCCGTGTTTGCGAACAGGGACACATTCGGCAGGCGCCCCGAACCGGCCGCTTCGCTATCGAAACCGGCGGCCTCGGCCCGTTCCTTGGCGGCGATCAGATCGGGATTGCTGGCCAGCGCGGTATCGACTGCGGTTTCGACATTGGCCGGCAGATTGGGAAGCGGCGGCGGCGGCTGCAGATCGGTGGGCGCTTCCCCGACGAGACGGATATATGTTTCGCGGGCATTGATAAGGGTGGCCTGCGCATTGCGCAGATCGCCCTGGGCCAAAGCGAGGCGCGATTGCGACTGGGCCACGTCGGTACGGGTGAGGTCTCCGATTTCGAAACGGTCGCTGGTCGCCTGCACGTTGACCGACAGGACCTCCACTTGATTGGCGGAAAGCGAAACCAGCGCCTCGCTGCGCAGAACATCCATGTAAGCGGCGACAACCTGGTTGAAGAGCGCGCTTTCTATGGCGCGCAGATCGGCCTGCCCGGCAGTCACGCGTTCTTTGGCCGCTTTGACTGCGTTGCGGATCGCCCCGCCGGCATAGATAGGGACTTCCAGCCTGGGTCCGATCTGCAAGACCCTTTCCGGCGCGGTAAAGCTGTTGGGCGAATTCTTGATGAACTCGGTATAGGTCGCAGTCGTATTGATGCTCGGAATACCCGGGCTTCGTTGATCGGTACATCTTCGTCGACTGCGCGTTGGTTGGCGCGGGCGGCAAGCAGTGTCGGATTGTTCCGATAGGCCTGCGTCAGGGCTTCCTGGAGAGTGTCCGCATGGGCCGGCGCGGACAGTGCCAGCGCACCTGCGCTTACCCCAGGACAAGATTTTTCGAAAACCCTCCGCGACGCATTCAGAAACTCCAGCTTTGCGGCCGGTCGAATGCGCCGAGCCGCGGGATCCCCATTTCGGCAAGCGACAACAATGCCAGCGCCTTGCCCGATTTGCGGCCGGTGGCAAGACGGGTGACGCCGCGCTCGACCATGCCGGTTACGATCCGCCCGCCATCCGCCACCAGCTTGGCCAACGCGGCGGGCACATGTTCGATCGCCCCGTCGACCAGGACGAGCGTGTAGGCGCCCCGCTTTGCGCCATTGGCAGCCTTGTCGGGCGTGACCGTGTCGAGCTTCGCAACCAGCGGCTCGACCAGTGCGGGCAGATAACCGCTCCCGCCGTCGATCACGAGGACGCTGTCGTCCATCGTGGGGCGCGCTTCGGCCAGCATCGCGCCATGAAACAGCGGGGCGGGCAGGAATCCACCGCTCTCCAGCCTAATCGCGCGGTCCATATAGGCCGTGGCCTTCGCGGCCTGGGGGACGAAATCCTCGCGCGCCACGGTGCCCATGCGTTCGAGCACGAAAACGTCGTTGACGCCGCTGGTTCGCAACTGGCTGTCGAGCATCGCCTTGCGGGCGGCGGCATAATCGAGGCGGGTAGTGGTCAGGGTCATGGGTCGTTCCGCGAGCTGTATTACATCAATAACACGCTTATGCAAGCTCCGGTTGCCTTAGGCGCAAGGCCCGTTGTGGCCAAGCGCTTTGACCGATGGCGGCAAACGCGCCTATCGGGGAGCGCAAATCTGCAACATGGGAATTTGCGGCGATGAGCGACATGACCGTCATCAGCGAAAACGACTTGATCGAGAGCGTGGCCGACGCACTCCAGTATATCTCCTATTACCATCCGATGGACTACATTCGCGCGCTGGGCGAAGCCTATGAAGCGGAAAAAGGTCCGGCGGCGAAGGATGCGATCGCACAGATCCTCACCAACAGCCGGATGTGCGCCGAGGGGCATCGACCGATCTGCCAGGACACCGGCATCGTCAACGTCTTCGTCAAATGGGGAATGAATTGCCGCCTCGATAGCGACCGGTCCTTGCAAGAGGTCGTCGATGAGGGCGTGCGCCGCGCCTACAATCATCCAGACAACAAGCTGCGTGCCTCGATCCTCGCCGACCCGGCCTTCACTCGCCGCAATACGCGCGACAACACGCCGTCGGTGCTTTCGGTCGAAATGATGCCGGGCAGCACGGTGAGCATCGATGTGGCCGCGAAAGGCGGCGGTAGCGAGAACAAGTCGAAGTTCAAGATGATGAACCCGTCGGACAATATCGTCGACTGGGTGATCGAGCAGATCCCGTCGATGGGTGCGGGCTGGTGCCCGCCGGGCATGCTCGGCATCGGCATTGGCGGCACGGCCGAGCATTGCATGAAGCTCGCCAAGCTGAGCCTGATGGATCCGATCGACATGGGTCAGCTCAAACAGCGAGGCGCGCGGAACGATATCGAGCAGCTACGCATCGACATCTTCGATGCCGTCAATGCCATGGGCGTCGGCGCGCAGGGACTGGGCGGTTTGTCGACCGTTCTCGACGTGAAAATTCTCGACGCACCCTGCCACGCGGCGGGCAAGCCGGTGGCAATGATCCCCAATTGCGCCGCCACGCGCCACGCGCATTTCACTCTCGATGGCTCAGGCCCTGCCTATCTCGAACCGCCCAGGCTCGACGAATATCCGCAGGTTACCTGGAAACCCGATGCGGCAGCCAGGCGAGTCGATCTCGATGCGCTCACTCCCGAGGAAGTGTCGAGCTGGAAGCATGGCGATCGCCTGCTGCTCTCCGGCAAGATGCTGACGGGGCGCGATGCGGCGCATAAGCGCATTAAGGACATGCTCGATGCGGGCGAAGAGCTGCCGGTCGATTTCGGGGGCCGGGCCATTTATTACGTCGGGCCGGTCGATCCGGTGATGGGCGAGGTGGTCGGCCCCGCCGGTCCGACCACCGCCACACGCATGGACAAGTTCACCGAGATGATGCTCGATCTCGGCCTCCTCGCCATGATCGGCAAGGCGGAACGCGGGCACAATGCGGTAGAGGTCATCTCCAGGTTCAAGGTCGCCTATCTGATGGCGACGGGCGGCGCTGCCTATCTGGTCAGCCGCGCGATCAAGGGGGCCAAGGTCCTCGCTTTCGAGGATTTGGGGATGGAAGCGATCTACGAATTCGAGGTGGAGGATATGCCGGTTACCGTTGCAGTCGATGCAGCGGGCAATAACGTCCACACACTCGCACCGGCCGAATGGCGTCGGCGGATCGCCGAAGGGGACCTTGAGCCCGCCGAATAGCGGGGCTCTCGACCAACCGCACAACCCATTCGACCGCCGCGCTGGCAATTGCGCGTTCGAATGGGCACATCGCAAAGCGTGTCGATCGATGAACGCCAGATGAATCCGCCAGATGAACGCCTGCCCGGCAAAGTTGTCTTTGCCTCGATGGTCGGTCTGTGGCTCTGCTATTTCCTTCTAATCACGCTTCGCGGTGTGGTTGTCGGTCTTGAATTCCAGGACGAGCTGCTCTGGCGCCGCGCGCTTGTCAGCGTGATCGGCGTAGGGGTGACGGCGCTCTTGTGGCTGTGCCTGCGTGCGGTGGAGAACAGGGCGCTGGGCATTAAGATTGCCGTTGCGCTGATCGCGGCAATGCCGGGCGCCATGATGATCGCGCAGGCCAATCGCTGGGTCTTTGATTCGATCGAAGCCAGGGTCGAGCAGCAAATGGGCAAGGAACGCGGTATCGCGTTGCGCCGCGACGATGCCGGGAATCTCCTGATCGACCTTCCGCGCAGCCAAATGGGCGAAGAGGTGGAAGAGGCGGAGCAATCGGTGCCGCAGAGCGTGGTCATCGCGCCCGCGCCCACCTCGCTCGATCAATGGCGGATGACCTTCGACCTTGCGATCGGGCGGTATTTCCTCCTGCTTGCCTGGGCGGCGCTATTTCTAGCTCTCCTTGCCGGCGCACAGGCGCGTGCCGCGGAACGTCGGGGAGAACGGTTCCGTAGCGCGGCGAAGGCGGCCGAGCTGCGCTCCTTGCGCTATCAGGTGAATCCGCATTTTCTGTTCAACACGCTCAACTCGCTTTCTGCCCTGGTCATGACGGGCAAAGCCGAACGCGCCGAGCAGATGATACAGACGATATCCCGGTTCTACCGCCACAGCCTTGCCGACGATCCGACCGGCGATGTGACGCTGGAGGACGAGATCGATCTCCAGGAACATTATCTGGAAATCGAATCGGTCCGCTTCCCCGAGCGTTTGAAGGTGAAGGTCGATCTCCCGTCCGAACTGGCCGGTTTCAAGGTCCCTGGCATGATTCTACAACCACTCGTGGAAAATTCGGTAAAATACGGTGTTTCGGCATCAAGCAGGCCAGTGACCGTCACGATCGCTGCGCGCGAGGAATATGGGCGGCTCGTGCTCACCGTTGGCGATGACGGCCCAGGTGCCTCCGGGAATCACGGCTTCGGCATAGGCCTGGCCAATGTTCGCGACCGCCTCGAAGCCCGGTTCGGCAATGCCGCGACGATCGTTTCCGGGCCATCGTTGACCGGCTATGAAACCGAGCTGAGGATACCGATGGTGAAGCATGGCTGAGGAAGAAACCGAAAAACTCAAGACCCTGATCGTCGATGACGAGCCCCTGGCAGTCGAGCGGATGCAGGTGATCTGTTCGAAGATCGGCGAGCTGCAGGTCGTCGGCACCGCCAGCGATGGCGCGCAGGCCCTGCGTCTGGTCGATGCGCTTACGCCCGACCTCATCCTGCTCGATATGACCATGCCGGAAGTGGACGGAATGTCGGTGGCCAAATCGCTGGCCAAGAAAGCGGAGCGACCGGCGGTGGTCTTCGTTACCGCGCATGACAATTACGCGGTCGAAGCTTTCGATCTCGATGCCGTCGATTACGTGCTCAAGCCGGTCAAGCCCGAGCGGCTGGAACGGGCCGTGTCGCGCGCGCTCGCCCGGAGAGGCGATAGTGAGAGGAGCGACAGCACGTGGTTGGACGAATTGTGGATTCCGCACCGTTCGGAACTGATCCGCATTGCAACGTCCGAAGTTGGCCGGATCGATGCAGAGCGTGACTATGTCCGCCTGCATGTCGGGGAAGGCGAGGCCGCGAGGACCTATCTTCTCCTGCAGACCATTGCCGGGCTGGAAAAGCGGTTGGACCCCGCGAAATTCATCCGCATTCACCGCTCGACCATCCTTCGCAGAGATCGCATTACCGGCCTGCGGCATGACGGTCTGGGGGTCTGGTCGGTCGAACTTGCCGACGGGGAGGCGCTGCGGATCGGCCGAACCTATCTGCCGAAGGTGAAGGCGATGGCTGGGCGCTAAAGGCGCTCAGGCCGGTTTCCACCGGCCACATACCCGACATTCTGGAGCGTGTCAGAGACGCGTGTGAGACATGCCGAGCGGCGGTGTGCTCGGCCTGCCCACTGCCCGCTCGATTGCAGCGGACAAAAAGTGACCCCGGCCGGGGGACTGCATCCGGCCGGGGTCGGTGGTTGGGCGGACTGGGGGTTTCAGCCGCCCAAGGACTCGTCCTTGATGCGCGCTGCGATCTGCTCGCTGGCGCTGATCTTGGCCGCCTCATAACACTCGCGTGAGCTTGGGCTGCGGACCCTGGTTCCAGTGCGCTGGCCTCGGAAGCCGCATGCTTCACGCGCTGCTGCATCGATACGCCGTTCGAGAATCTTCTGCCCTGCTGCCGTGTCGAGATTGAGATCCTTGTAGGCGACGCTTACCGATTCGGCCTGCGCCGTGGTAGCGGACAGGGCGAGGCCCAGGGCGGCGAGTGTAGCGAGAGGTGTCTTCATGGTATCATCTCCGGGTCTGCGGCCGGCTCTATCGATGAGGGGAAACGCCTGCCGCACCAACTGTATTACATGGCTACATCTGTAATCACACCTCCCGTTCGACAGGCAGCACAGCGATTTGACCGGAGGTGTAGATTTGCCGACCAATGGTATTTGGCCATCGGCGGACGACGAGCGTAAGACACTCGTCCTATGTCGCTCGGTATCATCTTCGTGCTCGGGATCGTGAATTTCGCGCTTCACAGGGCAGTTCTCGATTCGAACCACCCCTTGCTCGATACGCTGCCCGCCTCTTTCCGATCGGGTGGTGGGCGATTTGCCCTGGCCTTCGAATTCGTGGTTTTGCTCACGGCCATGCTTCTGGCCGGTCATGGCTGGCCCGCAGCGGCCTGGGCATATGGGTTTTATAGCTTCCTCAACGGAATAACCGCGTGGCTGATACTGAATGGCCGTATGTGACTGCGGGAACCGGGCGCGCGTTTCGGCGCTTCATTCTCATGGGTTGCCCACGTTCCTGGTTGGTCGTCAATGCGCGCAGCGGTAGCAATAGTGACGCCGCGTACGATTCTTTGCTGGGCGCGTTGGCCATGCGCGGCTTGTCTCCAGATCGGATTGTGGAATTTCCCGCTCAGGCTTTGCCAACGCCGACCAGCCTTCGGGATGATGGAGTGACGCGTCTGGTCGTCTTTACCGGCGACGGCAGTCTGAATGCGGTGATTGCCACTCTGTCAGGATGGGACGGCGAGATTCTGGTCCTACCCGGTGGCACGATGAATCTCATGAGCGCGCGCCTTCACGGGCAGGATGTCGCATGCGAAGAGATACTCGATTGCATTTCCCGGGGTGCCTACCGCCCAATTCGCCCCATGATGGCGCGTTGCGACGCAGGCAGTGCGCTTGCAGGCCTTCTGGTAGGCCCCGGGACGGCATGGGCGGAAGTGCGCGAGGCGATGCGTGACTTTGACGTCGCTGGTTTGGCCCAGGGTGCCGGCGAGGCCATAGCCGAGACGACCGGCGGCTCGCGCGTGCGTCTGATCGAACCGGTGATCGGCCATAAGGATGGCTATCCGCTGATCGAACTGACTCCAAGCCATCGCGGGCTTCAGGTCGACGGCTATCGTCCCGAAAGCGCCAGCGATATCCTGCAGCAAGGCTGGGCGGTTCTGCGGCGACGATTTCGCGAAGGGCCTCATGAGCGGCTGGGTCTGCTCGACAGGGTGCGAATGGAAAACTGCGCCGGCGAACCCTTGCAGGTCCTGATCGACGGAGAGCCGGCGACTCTCCCCTCGCAGGCGGAATTCACTGTAGCTGATTGCCCCGTCGACCTGCTAGCGACATCCCATGGCTTCTGACTTCCGGCGGATTTTTCACCTCTCCGACATTCATTTCGGGCTGGAGAACAATCGCGCGCTCGACTGGGTAAAACAGGAAATCGCGGAGAAGAGGCCCGATGCGGTCGCAATCACAGGCGATTTGACGATGCGAGCGAGGCATCGCGAATTTGCTGCGGCAACCCGCTGGATCAACTCGCTAGAGGCGCCTGTCACGGTCGAAGTCGGCAATCACGACATGCCATACTTCAACCCGATCGAACGGTTTTTTGCGCCCTATAGGCGGTTTCGCGGAATGGCGGAAAAGGTCGAGAAGGAGCTCGATCTGGGCAGACTCGCGATTATCCCGCTCAAAACGGCGGTCCGCATGCAGCCGCGGCTCAACTGGTCGAAGGGCTGGGTGAGCAACAGAGCACTTGAGCGGTGTCTTGATGCACTCGACGCTCTTCCCAGCGGAACGCGTGCGCTGGTGGCAGTGCATCATCCCTTGCGTGAAGTCGGGACTCAGGGAACGGCCCTTACCAAGCATGGCGGCAAGGCGCTGCGCGAACTGGCGAAACGCAATGTCGAAGCCGTTCTTTCAGGTCACGTCCACGATGCCTTCGATATCTTGGAGAAGACCAGCGAAGGACCGGTTCGGATGATCGGTGCGGGCACTTTGTCGCAGCGCACGCGATCCACCCCGCCCAGCTTCAACGAGATCGAGTGGGACGGCGAGAAACTGAGCGTCTATGTGCGCAATCTGCAGGATGTGGACACGCGAGACATGCAGATCGACGACGTTCCGGAGAACGCGCTGCCGCCACGACAGGAGGGTGAGCCGGTCGCTCCGATTCGCCAGGTGCCCCGCGTGGACCCTCCCATCCATTAACCACCAAGACTAATCCCGTTCGTCACCGCTCTGGAAATGCGCTCGCGTTCACGAAAGGATGCGCAACGGTACAAGGGGGCTAAACGATGGAACTCGTCAAGGCGGTGCCACTGGGCGCCATTCTCACTCTGATAGTGGCGCTGACGATCGGGTCGCAGGGGTCCAGGGGCGGTCAGTTGGCGATTTTCCGGGTGGAGCTTCACCAGTTTGATTTCTGGTGGTCCTGGCCGCTCTTCATAGGTGGCACCGCGCTGGCCTGGGGCATTATGCTGTTACAACGCTAAGCGGACACGCAAGAAAGAAGGGCGGCCCCTTGCGGAACCGCCCCCCTGGTGATCCAATGATCGGGTAAAGCCTTAGCGCTTCGAGAACTGGAAGCTGCGGCGTGCCTTGGCGCGGCCGTACTTCTTACGCTCGACCACGCGGCTATCGCGGGTCAGGAAGCCAGCGGCCTTGACCGTGCCGCGCAGCGCGGGCTCGTACTTTGCGAGAGCCTGCGAAATGCCGTGCTTGACGGCGCCGGCCTGGCCCGAAAGGCCGCCGCCGCGAACGGTGGCGACGACATCGTACTGGCCTTGGCGATCGGTGATCGTGAAGGGCTGGTCGATGATCAGGCGCAGCGTCGGACGTGCGAAATAGACTTCCTGGTCCTTGCCGTTGACAGTGACCTTGCCGCTGCCGGGCTTGAGCCACACGCGAGCGGTAGCGTCCTTGCGGCGACCGGTGGCATAAGCGCGGCCTTCCTTGTCCAGCTCCTGCTCGCGCAGGGGGACTTCGGCGGTGGCTGCGATATCGGCGGCGTCGCCCTCGGGCGCGTCACCGGCGATGTCCTTCAGATCGGCGAGATCCGAGACGGTTTCGTTCTTGGTTTCGTTCGGCGATTCGGGGGCCATTACGCGACAACCTTGTTCTTGCGGTTCATCGAGGCAACGTCGAGCTTTTCGGGCTTCTGGCCGTCATAGGGATGCTCGGTGCCGGCGAATACGTGGAGGGCGCGCATCTGTGCACGGCCAAGCGGGCCACGCGGAATCATGCGTTCCACGGCCTTCTCCAGGACGCGCTCGGGAAACTTGCCTTCCAGCACCTTGGCCGGAGTGGTTTCCTTGATGCCGCCCGGGTGGCCGGTGTGCTTGTAATACACCTTGTCGTTCAGCTTCTTGCCGGTGAATTTCACCTTGTCGGCATTGACGACGACGACGTGGTCGCCGCAATCGACGTGCGGGGTGTAGCTCGGCTTGTGCTTGCCGCGCAGGATGTTGGCGATAATCGCCGCGACACGACCGACGACGAGACCTTCGGCGTCGATGATGTGCCACTTCTTTTCGACCTCTGCCGGTTTGATCGACCGGGTGGTCTTCGTGAGAGCCTTCATGGCTGGTTTCCGTTCCTAGTGTTCGTGCCGGGTCCCTAAGGCGCCGGCGTCAGTCGGCGAATCCGCGCAAACGGATCCGCAAAGCGGGCGGCAAATGACGTTCCTTGACGCTGTAGTCAAGCAATTCCGCGCGTGTCAGGGGAGGTAAAATAAAACCACAGCCTATTCGAGGCGCAGAGACCAGCTTTCGCGAGCCAGGCGCGCATCGTCCCTTACCCGAGTGGCAATTCGGCGTTCGAACGTATCGAGCAAGCCTCCCGGACCAGCGCTGGCCTTGAGAAATACAGAAACCTGGCCTTCCTCTCCCCAGGCAGCGTCAGCGCCCTGCGTTCGCTTGCCTCCCCACTACCGGAAAGAAGAGATCCGCCGGAATCTTTCTCGTCATGGCGTCGGCCGAGCTGGCCAAACGATCGAGATAGGCCTTGCTTTCGTGCAATTGGCCAAGTGTGTGGCCCGCACGTTCCAGCACGGCCATGGCCGCCTTCACTGCTTCGGCCTTGCCAGCGGCGGATCCGGTTGCTTCGCCTACAATCCTGCCGTCCATGTCGAGACGCGCGGGGAATGGTCCGGAAGAGCGCCGTTCGCGCTCGATGGCGGCGATGGGCTCGAGATGAGCGGGGGCGACAACCCGGCTCGATATCTGTTCGCCGGTGACCAGTGCCGTCTCGCCATCGGTTTCGAAGCGTCCACGCCATGCGCGCGCGACCAGCAGTGTGGCTCTACGCGCCATTTCCCGTTCGAGCTCTCGGCGGAGGATGAATTCGCCACGCGGGAAGGTGATTGCGGTGCCCTGCGCAGCGAAGGCCGGACCGCCAGAAATGAAGAGCATGGCTGCTGAGGCCAGTCCGGTGAAAAGCTGTAGACTCTCCCTGCGGTCGATCGTTCTCAACAATGCCCCCGTTTGTCGACGTTATATAGCACCGAGCCAGCGTTCCGTTGCCCGCCCGGCTGCGTCGCAATTCCAGCCCACTATTGCGGGGGTATCATAGGGGTGCAAGTCTTCGAGACGCGCAATGGCCCGCGCGAGCAGTTTGCTCGACGTCTTCAAAAGGCAGGGGGCTTCCTCGCCTTCATCGACCGTTCCCTCCCACGCGAAGATCGATCGGACCGGCGAGCCGATATTGATGCAGGCCACGAGGCGTTCCTCGATCAGAGCACGGCCTATGGCCTCTGCGCTCGCCGCATCCGGAAAGGGACAATAAATCAGCGCGGTCACGATCTGCGACCGAGCGCGTGGGCACCCCAGGCGAAGCTGGCGACCAGCAGCGCGCCGACCACTTGGTGCGCCACCGCGACCCATAGCGCGACGCCGGTCCAGACCGTCGCGATCCCGAGCAATATCTGTGTACCGAAGGCAGAATGGATCGCGATCGAGGCCGGTCGCGCGAGCGGTTTCACCCGTCTCGCCATCACGACCAGCGCCACCACCGCGACCCAGGCCCACCAGCGGTGCAGGAAGTGTATAAGGAAGGGATCGTGTGTGATCGCGTAAAGGAAGCCGCGCGAACTGTCATATTCGGGAACCAGCCGCCCCTGCATCAAGGGCCAGGTGTCCGAGGCGAGCCCGGCGTTGAGGCCCGCCACCCACGCACC
Organism: Erythrobacter aureus; assembly: GCF_003355455.1. Taxonomy (NCBI): domain Bacteria; kingdom Pseudomonadati; phylum Pseudomonadota; class Alphaproteobacteria; order Sphingomonadales; family Erythrobacteraceae; genus Erythrobacter; species Erythrobacter aureus. The sequence goes on along the minus strand of NZ_CP031357.1, from coordinate 521,101 downwards.
CAGAAGGAGCTGGATGAAAAGGATGCCGCCAGCCCAGCTCGCCGTGAAGACCCAGCGCGCGGGCCTGGAATTGCCCCTTGCCAGTTGCCTGAGGTCGAGCGCGGTCCAGACCAGCCCGCCAAGCGTGAAAAGCGCTGTGAGCAGGTGGATGGAAAGCCAGAAGTGACTCACATCGGTCATCGTTCCGGCAAGTCCGCTGCGCACCATGAACCAGCCGAACACGCCCTGGAGCCCACCCAGGGCCAGCAGCGCCACCAGCCGCCATTTGTAGCCCTGCGGGATCGCGCCGCGTATCCAGAACCAGGCGAGCGGCAACGCAAAGGCCAGTCCGATCAAGCGGCCCAGCAGGCGGTGAAACCACTCCCAGAAAAAGATGAACTTGAAGGCGGCGAGATCCATGCCCGCTGGTCCGGTGACATGCTTGTATTCGCCGGTGGCCTTATAAAGATCGAATTCGGCCTGCCACGCGCTTTCCGTAAGCGGCGGGATGGCACCGGTAATCGGTTTCCACTGGGTGATCGACAGGCCGCTTTCGGTCAAACGTGTGATACCGCCCACGGCGACCATCAGGACAACCATCGTCGCGACGACGAGCAGCCAGTTTGCCAAGGCGACCGGTCGCGTGTTTCTGCTGGTTTCAGACATGGCTCTGTCTGTGGTTTCCACGCGAGCGCAGTGCAAGTGCAAAACGGACAAGCGCCAGCCCGGCCGTCGCAATCGATGAAAAGAGACGATCCCCAAGCGGTTTTCCTTGAAACGGGATACAACATAACATAACTGCCATGCCATGCTGCAACGCGCCATCTTGCCGATTCGTCGGAGGCTTGACCGGGCGGGAATTTTTCTTTCCGGGGCCTGTGCATTGCATTGCCTGCTGTCGATCGTGCTCGTGTCGGGCCTGGGAATTGGGGGCGAACTTTTCCTGGCTCCCGAAATTCACGAGATCGGGCTCCTGCTGGCAACCCTGATCGCGGGCGTGGCGATCGGTTGGGGCGCGCTGCGCCACCGCATGGCCGCACCCTTTGTCATTGCCATGACCGGCCTCACTTTCATGGGTGCCGCGCTGGCGGTTCCGCACGGTATCAAGGAAGCCGTCCTGACCATCATCGGCGTCGCGCTGGTTTCGTTCGGACATATCCTCAATCTGCGCCATGTGCATTCCTCCGCTTGCAAGGAGCGCTGCGGGGACTAAGTCGGGCGGCATGATTGCCCTGACCGTAAACGGCGAGAGCCGCCGCACTGCCGCCACCACCATCGCTCAGCTCGTGAAAGAGCTGGAACTCGATCCCGCCAAGGTCGCGGTGGAGCACAATGGCACCATCGCGCCGCGCAGCGCCCTCGCCGATCACGCGATCGCCGAGGGCGACACGCTGGAAATCGTTCATTTCGTGGGGGGCGGCCAGGGCGATGATACATGGTCGGTCGCCGGGCGCACATTCACAAGCCGCCTGATCGTGGGCACCGGCAAGTACCGGGATTTCGAGCAGAATGCCGCCGCGCTCGAGGCATCGGGTGCGGAAATCGTCACCGTGGCCGTGCGCCGCGTCAATGTCAGCGATCCGAAAGCGCCGATGCTGACCGATTACATCGATCCGAAGAAAGTCACCTATCTGCCCAACACTGCTGGCTGCTTCACTGCGGACGATGCGATCCGCACACTGCGGCTGGCGCGCGAAGCCGGCGGTTGGGACCTCGTCAAGCTGGAAGTCCTGGGCGAAGCCAAAACGCTCTATCCCGATATGCGCGAAACACTCACCGCGACCGAGACCCTGGCCAAGGAAGGGTTTCTGCCGATGGTCTATTGCGTCGACGACCCGATCGCCGCCAAGCAGCTCGAGGATGCGGGCGCGGTCGCCGTCATGCCACTGGGCGCGCCGATCGGCTCGGGTCTGGGAATCCAGAATCGCGTCACCATCCGCCTGATCATAGAGGGTGCAAGCGTTCCGGTGCTGGTCGATGCGGGCGTCGGCACAGCCAGCGATGCGGCGGTGGCGATGGAACTCGGTTGCGACGGTGTGCTGATGAACACCGCCATCGCCGAGGCCCAGGACCCGATCCGCATGGCCCGCGCGATGAAGCTGGCGGTCGAGGCGGGGCGCGATGCCTATCTCGCGGGTCGGATGGCAACGCGTAAATATGCCGATCCGAGCAGCCCGCTGGCCGGATTGATCTAGCCCCTGGAAGGCGACGCCCGAACATTCGCGAAGACACGCAGCGCGAGGGGATACTGTGCCTATCGGCCCGAAGGCCGAATGGCGAAAGCGCAGGCAGCCAGTCCAGCGCTGACCCGGCTTACCGCTTGTTAACCATATTCGGTGACACTCGACCTCGTAACTAGGGAGTGCCGATCATGGCCGTAACGGGTACCGCATCGATCACTATTGCCGAAATGCGCGAGTTCGCCGGACTGACCGCCGCCGAGCAGCGCTATATCCGCCGCAGCCTCGATATCGGCCTCGGCCGCTGCGATGCCTTTCGCATCTGGGGCCGTAATGCGAGCGAGAACGCCGCAATCCGCAGCCAATATGTCGCCTATCAGGAACTGAAAGCGCTGCGCCAGTCGATCCCCGAACAATCGGGCCTCGACAGCGTCGAAGGCTTTGTCGGGAAGCTTACCCGGGTTGCCGCCTTCGATCTGGCGCAGGAGCGGATCGACAGCTTTTCCGCCTTCCGCTTCCTCTATGAACGCTTGATCTCCGCCGATGTTCGTCCGTGGCTGCCAAGCGCCTTCTGCGCCGCCGCCGCGCTGCCGCACATCCGCCCGGAACGCCGCAAGATGCTGCTGCAGTCGCTCAGCGAAGCCGCCGCCACCGCCCCCGGCTGGAGCGACCGGGCGCCGAGTTTCTATCCCGAATTCATCGAGGAAGTGGCGGCTTAGGCCCGATACAGCCTATCGAGCCGCTCGCCGTAGCGTTCCTTGATCTTGTGCCGGCGGATTTTCATCGAGGGGGTCATCTCCTCGTTCTCGATGGTGAAGGGCTCGTCGGCAAAGGCGAACTGGCGGACCTTTTCGACCACCGAGAGGTCCTTGTTCACGCGATCGATCGCAGCGCGTATGGCATTGCGGAATTCGGGTAGCTCCTGGACCTTCTTGCAATCGAACTGCTTGCCCTGCGCCCGGCACCATTCGAGCGTCCATTCGGCATCGGGCACGATGAGGCCGACGATATAGGGCTTCTTGTCGCCCGCCACCATCGCCTGACCGATCTCTGGCTGTAGCGTCAGCATGCCCTCGACCTTTTGCGGGGCAATGTTGTCGCCTTTGTCGTTGACGATCATGTCCTTCTTGCGGTCGGTGATGACGATCCGGCCCTTCTCGTCGAGATGGCCTATATCGCCGGTGTGCAGCCAGCCGTCCTTGATCGTACGCGCGGTCTCGCTCTCATTTTGCCAGTAGCCGTGCATGACCAGCTCGCCGCGCACGAGAATCTCGCCATCCTCGGCGATCTTGATGTCGACCCCGCGCATGGCCGGGCCGACCGAATGCATCGCAATCCCCGCCGCCGGACGGTTGCAGCTAATCACCGGGCCGGCCTCGGTCTGGCCATAGCCCTGCAGCATGGTCAGGCCCATCGCGTCGAAGAAAATGCCGACTTCGGGATTGAGCGGCGCTCCGCCGGAAACCATGGCCTTGATCCGCCCGCCGAAGCGTTGACGAATTTTGGGTTTGAGCAGGCGGGTAACTGCGAAATCCTTGAGCCCGTCGCCGAATTTCGCGCTATCTGCTGCACGCCGTTCCCCCACTTCGAGCGCGGTGTTCATCAGCTTTTCCGCGAGCCCGCCCTGCTTTTGGATCTGCTTCATGATCCGGGTGCGCAATACCTCGAACAGGCGCGGAACGACGACCATGATCGTGGGCCGGGTCTCCTCGATATTGCTGGCGAGCTTTTCGAGTCCCTCGGCATAATAGATCTGTGCGCCAACGCTGATTGGCAGATACTGCCCGCCAGTATGTTCGTAGGCATGGCTGAGAGGGAGGAAGGAAAGAAACCTTTCATCTTCGGCAATACCGAAATCCTCGATCAGGATTTCCGCTGCCCCCGCAATGTTGCACAGGATTGCACCGTGATGCTGGAGGACGCCGCGCGGAGCCCCGCCCGTGCCGCTCGTATAGATAATACAGGCGGTGTCGCCGCGGCCGATGCCGGAAATCCGCTGTTCCACGGCGCCGCGCGCGGCAGACGCCTCGCCTTCGAGCATTTTATCCCAGTTATGGAAGGTGAAGCTGCCCGATTGCTGCCGGTGCAGATCGTCGATACCGATCACATGTTCCGCAATGCCCGAAGCCTGAAGCGCGCCGTGGAGCGGCCTGAGCAGTTTCTCGGTCGATACTATGACCGCTTTCGCGCCCGAATTGTCGAGAATGTGGACGTGATCGCGTTCCGTATTGGTCGTATAGGCCGGGACGGTGATGCAGCCCGCCGCCATAATGGCGAGATCGGAGATACACCATTCAGGGCGGTTCTCGGATACCAGACACACCCGATCGCCGTCTTTCAGGCCCAATCCGCGTAAATTTTCCGCCAGAAGGCACATTTGGTCGGCTGCTTCACGCCAGCTCAGCGTTTGCCAGGAGCCATCGATCTTGGCGCCGAGAAAAGGCTGGTCGGCCTTTTCGTCGGCGCGCTTGAGAAAGAGTTCGACGAGATTGTTGGCTGAATCGATATCCGTCAGCACGGCAGGCTCCTCAGCAGTTCTTATTATATATGTCGTTTTATGGGCACTGGCTTAGGATGCCCGCTGCGCTACGGCAAGCCGCCGACCATGCGGATCACGGTGTGTGGATTTGGTCCGCGAGTCTCGGATCGCGGGCCGCTTTCCAACCTGCGGCGGTGCGCAGAACCGCGCCGCCCTTCACCGGCGCCTCGCGGAGAAATACCTGCCGATGGCCCAAGGACCGGAAAACATCCGCCCGATCCTCGAGCCAGGTCCCCTTCTCGAGCAACAGACGATCGCCAAAGGCCATGACGAAGGGCAGGCCGAGGATTTCGTCGGCCGAAAGCTGAAAATCGATCGCTCCGATGATGGCGCGCGCGGTCTGTACGGGGATGGTGCTGCCGCCGGCAGCGCCCACGGCGAGGAACGGCTTGCCTTCAGGGTCCCAGACGACCGTCGGCGACATCGAGCTGCGCGGTCGTTTGCCGCCCTCGACCCGATTGGCGACGAGCTTGCCGTCGACGACCGGCGAACGGCTGAAATCGGTCAGTTCATTGTTGAGGAAGAAGCCCCCTGCCATGAGCCCCGAGCCGAATGCACCTTCGATGGTCGAGGTGTAGCTGACCATTGTGCTGTCTGCGTCGACGACCGCGAAATGGGAGGTGCCGTGTTCTTCGGGCTCGTTCCCGTCCGCTGCGGCGGTGGGTGCACCTTCCGGAATGCCCGCAGTGACCGTGCCGAGGGCCGCGCCCGCCTCGATCAGCGCGCTGCGCGAGCCGAGATAATCCGGATCGATCAGACCCGCGACCGGGACCGAAACGAAATCGCTATCGGCGAGGTAAAGCTCGCGATCGGCATAGGCGAGGCGCTGCGATTCGATGAAGAGGTGCCACGTCGCCGGGTTGTCCACCCCCAGGGCTGTCAGATCGAACCGTTCGAGCTGGCCGAGAATCTGCAGCACGGCGATACCACCCGAGGTCGGCGGACCCATGGTGCATATCCGATAGGCGCGGTAGGTGCCGCATACGCCATCGCGCGTTTTGGCTTCGTAACCGGTGATGTCCGCATAGGACATGGCGCCATCGCGCGGCGTGTCCGCGGAAACCGTTTCGGCGATCTCGCGGGCAAGGCTGCCCGTATAGAAAGCTCTCGGCCCCGCCGCCGCGATCGCTTCGAAAGTCCGGGCCAGTCGTTCATTGGTCAGACGGGTGCCGACGGGGAGAGGGTCGCCTGCAGCATCGAAGAACAATGCACGCGCCTCTTCGGTATGCGCGGACCGGTTCTTCGCTCGTTCTAGCATGCCATGCAGGCGCGGGTTCATCTTGAACCCTTCTCGCGCAAGCCGGATCGCCGGATCGAAAAGGGTTGCCCAGCCAAGCTTGCCATGGGCGGCGTGGGTTTTTGCTGCCAAGGCGATATTGCCCGGGATACCGACCGACAGCCCGCTGCGGACAGCTTCCATATGGGGTAAGGCGTTCCCTTCCTCATCAAGGAACCTTTCCGGGGTGGCCGCCGAGGGCGCCGTTTCCCGTCCATCGAAGGTGCCGACGGACCCGTCCGCCGTTCCGCGCACCAGGAAGCCGCCGCCTCCAATGCCCGAACTCTGCGGTTCGACGACGGTCAAGGCCAGCATCACGGCAATCGCCGCATCGGTCGCGCTTCCGCCCCGAGCGAGCATGTCTTCGCCGGCGGCTTGCGCACGGGGATCGGCCGCCGAAACCGCTCCCGCGAAGGCGGGCACTGTCGGCGCGGTGTCGATAACGGGGTGAGGGGTTGTGGCGCAGCCAGCAAGGGCTATTGCCATCAGCGGGCCGGAAAATATCCTGATCATCCGCCGCTGCCTATTCGCTTCCGACCGCTTCCGCAATCGACGCGAACCCATCCCGGCGCATTAGCTTCTCGACGCCCCGCAGGATGCGGCGCGGCAGGCCGGGGCCTTCATAGACCATGGCGCTATAGAGCTGGACGAGGCTCGCGCCCGCGCGGATACGCGCCCACGCATCCTCGGCACTGGCAATACCGCCGACACCGACCAGCGGCACCGTGCCGCCGGTGGCCACGCGAAAATCCCGCAACCGTTGCTGGGCAAGGTCGCGCAAGGGGGCGCCCGACAGGCCCCCGCTTTCGCTCGCATGGCTGCTATTGAGCGGGGGGCGTGCGATCGTGGTATTGGCTACGATCAAAGCGCCCAGCTCGCGCTCGACGGCGATACGCGCAATCGCGTCGATATCCGTTGGCTCGAGGTCCGGCGCGACTTTCAGGAAAACAGGCGGACCGCCTTCGCCGCGCGCGTCGATGACCGCGTCGAGCAGGCCCGCCAATGCGCCTTCGTCTTGCAAAGCACGAAGGCCCGGCGTGTTCGGGCTGGAAATATTGACGGCGAGATAGGATGCAAATGGCGCCATGAGCCGGGCCATGACCGCGTAATCGGCGGTCCGATCCTCGCTGTCCTTATTCGCGCCGATGTTGATCCCGACAATCCCTGGGCGGCTTGCGCGCTTCGCGAGACGAGTCAGCGCGTCCTGCGCTCCGCTATTGTTGAAGCCCATCCGATTGATGACACCGCGGTCCTCGACCAGCCGGAAAAGGCGCGGCCTGGGGTTGCCCTTTTGTGGGCGCGGAGTGATCGATCCGACTTCGGCAAATCCGAAACCGAGACCGAGTAGCTGATCGGGGACCTCGGCATCCTTGTCGAAGCCGGCCGCCATACCCACAGGGTTCGGAAAAGCGAGCCCGGCAATCTCCACTGCCAGAGGGCCTGCACGTTGCGGCCCGACCCGAGGGGAAACGGACAGTGCCTTTACGGTAAGACGGTGCGCACGCTCTGGATCGAGAGCGAAAAGGGCGGGGCGGGCGAGGTCGAACAACATGCCAGCGCCATGCCGTCTCATGCTTCCGCTGTCGAGGTTTCCGGGGCTGGGCGAGGCGCGCAATATGCAAGCAGGGCACAAAGAAAAACTCGCATTTTGAGGCCTGTCGCTTGCATACAATCAATTGTCACAGACTCCGCCTAACACGCTGTTGCGACCCGAAGGGCTCGGAGCAGTTCTGCAACGAGTTCTCGACTTCAGGGGGCGGTCTTCACAGGCCGCCCCCTTTTTTATGGAGAGCGGCTTTCTGTGGCGCGTGGCGAGCGAATGGAATTATTTCTTCATATTGCAATTGCGAGCGCAGCGCTTTTGGCGTATTTATACAATTTACTGGGTGAGGCAGGGAACGGGACAGGGGTTTGTCGGGTCTTCCGGGTGACGACGCGTCACAATTTTTCGAATTCGTAGCCGCGCCGCCCGAGCTCGCGCCATACCTGAACTCGCTCTACATCTGGCGCAGCCCGGACGATCAGCTAGACGATGTGCTGCCGGCTTATTCGGGCCAGATGGTGGTGTTCGCGCAGGGTCTCGGTCGGATGCAGTTCGATGGTGACGACGTTGGTGAAACGAGCGGTGCCTTCTTTCTCGCACCCCTGTGTCAGGCGCGCCATTTCAGCGTTTCGGGTCCGGCCACATTATTCGGCGTATCGCTGAACTTCCGGGGGTGGGCGGCTCTTTCGGGGCTGTCGGTTCACGATTACCACGATTGTTTCCTGGAGCCCGGAATGGTGCTCGGGGCAGGTCTCGCGGATGAATTCGGGGCGCTGGCCGAACAATGGAGAACCGATCAGCTCGATGATGAAGGTTTGCTCGATGCTATGTGCGATATCGTCAGGCGGGGCATTTCGCAGCTGCCCGAGCAACATCTCGCCGTGATCGACCGGACGCTCGAATGGCTGTCGAGCTCGTTCAAGCCGGACCTTGACGACCTTTACGAACGATTGCCCTATTCCAAGCGGCAGTCGCAGCGGCTGGTTGCGCAATTCTTCGGGCAATCGCCCGTTCGGTTGGTGCGCCGCTATCGCGCGGTGCGCGCTGCCACTCTCCTCTCCATTCCGCAGCTGCCGGAAGAGCTCGAAGCGGAAATCCGTGAGGCATTTTACGATCAGGCGCATCTCATCAAGGAGATCCGCTTTTTCACCGGGCGCACGCCCAAGCGCCTGCAGCCCGATGCCGGCTCTCCCATCAACGACATGCTGGGGCCTGATGGCTACAGCTCGGTCGACCTGTTCGGCTCGGGCGAGGCGGAGCAACTGGGCAGGGACCCGCTCGCCGACAGCTAATTGCTAACGACTCGCAAGACGGCGATTCTCGTTGAAATGGCGTTTTTACGCGCCTACTTGACCAATCAGACCGATTTGGTCCGATTAAGCCTGGCGTTGCCGAGTTGCCGATATGAGATTGTCCAACCTTGCCGATTATGCCGTCGTCGCCATGTGCGCGGCCTCGCGCCATTGCGGCGGGGGAAAGACCAGCGCCGCCGAACTGGCTGCCGAAACCGGGCTGCCGGTGCCCACGGTGCAGAAGCTGGTCAGCAAACTCTCGACGGCAGGCCTGCTGCGCTCGACACGCGGTGCCGGTGGCGGGTTGCAACTGGCCCGACCGGCGGCGGCGATCACCGTGGCCGACATCGTCGAGGCGGTAGAGGGGCCAATAGCGCTTACCGCCTGTGTCGAGGGCGCGGATTGTCTTGTCGAGCATGATTGCTCGGTCAAACCGCATTGGCCGGTCGTGAACGAGGCACTTCGTGGTGCGCTGGCGGCGATTCCGCTGACCCAGCTTGCCCGAACAAGAGAGATTGCATGAGCGAAGAACTGGACATTCAGGCCAAGCCCGAAATGGATGCCGAAGCGAAGGAAGCTGCCGAGAAGGCGGCCGAATACGAACATGGCTGGTCGGCGGATATCGAAACCGAATTCGCCGAAAAGGGACTGACCGAAGAGACGGTCCGCTTCATCTCCGCCAAGAAGGGCGAGCCCGAATGGATGCTCGACTGGCGGCTCAAGGCGTTTCGCCTGTGGCAGGACATGGAAGAGCCCGATTGGGCCAAGCTCGGCTATCCCGAAATCGATTACCAGGACGCCTATTATTACGCGGCGCCGAAGAAGAAGGAAAAGCTCAAGTCGCTCGACGAGCTCGATCCGGAGATCAAGGCGGTTTACGACAAGCTCGGCATTCCGGTGGCGGAACAGGAGGTGCTCGCCGGGGTCGAGGGGGCGCGCAAGGTTGCGGTCGATGCGGTGTTCGACAGCGTCAGCGTCGCCACCACTTTCCGCGAAGAGCTGAAGAAGGCGGGCGTCATCTTCCTCTCGATCAGCGAGGCGGTGAAGGAATATCCGGAGCTGGTGAAGAAGTGGCTCGGCAAGGTCGTGCCGCAGCATGACAATTTCTTCGCCACACTGAACAGCGCGGTCTTCTCCGACGGTACCTTCGTCTATGTGCCCAAAGGCGTGCGCTGCCCGATGGAGCTCAGCACCTATTTCCGCATCAATGCCGAGAATACCGGCCAGTTCGAACGCACGCTGATCATTGCCGAACCGGGCAGCTATGTAAGCTATCTCGAAGGGTGCACCGCGCCGATGCGCGACGAGAACCAGCTCCACGCCGCCGTCGTCGAGCTGGTCGCGCTCGAAGATGCGGAGATCAAGTATTCGACCGTCCAGAACTGGTATCCCGGCAATGCGGAAGGCGTGGGCGGAATCTACAATTTCGTCACCAAGCGCGGGCTGTGTCAGGGCGCGCGCAGCAAGATCAGCTGGACGCAGGTCGAAACCGGCAGCGCGGTGACCTGGAAATATCCCAGCTGCGTGCTCAACGGCGAAGACAGCGTGGGCGAGTTCTACTCGGTCGCGGTGACCAACAATTACCAGCAGGCCGATACCGGCACCAAGATGATCCATAATGGGCGCGGCAGCCGCTCGACGATCATTTCCAAAGGCATTTCGGCGGGCAAGTCGAACAACACCTATCGCGGGCTGGTGCGCGTGGCCGCCAACGCCGACGGCGTGCGCAACCGTACCGAATGCGACAGCCTGCTGATCGGCGACCAGTGCGGCGCGCACACCGTGCCCTATATCGAGGTGAAGAACCCCTCCGCCCAGATCGAGCACGAGGCGACCACCAGCAAGATCAGCGACGACCAGCTCTTCTACGCCATGCAGCGCGGCCTCGACGACGAGGAAGCGATGGCGCTGATCGTCAACGGCTTTGCCAAGGACGTGCTGAAAGAGCTGCCGATGGAATTCGCCGTCGAAGCGCAGAAGCTGCTGGCGATCAGTCTGGAAGGGTCGGTTGGATGACGCTCATCACGCCCCCCAACCGTCATACTACACTCCTTTCAGCATCCATCGCGCTCAAATTTGCTTCGGCGCGAATGGAGAAATGGACCCTGAAGCAAGTTCAGGGTGACGAAATGGGGATTTCGCTTGAGGGGAGTGTGGGGTGATGTTTGGAACGAGTCCCGAAAAGGTCTGTCGAAAAATCGACAAAATGATGGATGAGCTCGCCGCCATTGATGAGCGCATAAGTTATCACGAAGAACAATTCGCGCTGGCTGTCAGGCTGGGGGTCGCTCACGCGGGCGAGGATGAATTCATCCAGCTTTGGCGGAGAGTGCACGATCAATTCACGCGGAATCTTCCTAAAGTTAGGGCCGCTATTCGAAGCGGGGATGAAGATTATCGCCAAATCAATCGCATCTTACCGATGACGAAGCGACAAATCCGTGAAGTCCGGGCGGACATTGCTGCCGCTGATAGGGCTGAAAAGATAGGCAAAAAATGTGCTCGTGAGCGGCTTGGTGTTACTCGATGACCGACCGCAAGACCCTCCAGCTTCGCGATCCCAGCGAAACCGCCGACGACACCCCCGCGATCAAGAAGAAGGGCCGCGGCTGGGAGATTTCGGAAAAGCGGCTCGATGCGATCCATGAGCGGGCGCGCTATCTGCGGCGCCATGCGACACCCGCGCACAAGACACTCGCGGCGCGCTTCGCCAAGGAAGATTTCGGCAAGTACAAGTTCACCCGGCACACCGTGGTCGGCTCGGCGATCCTCGACTTCGTCTCTCACCCGCTCGGCCTTGCCATCGCAATCGACGAAGAAGATCAAAACGACACCCTCGCCAAGCGCCGGGACAAGAGCCTGGCCAGCGTCGGCGTCGAAGTGTTCCGGGTGCCCGCCGCGACCATCCTCGAAGATGTCGAGGAGGCGATGAAGCCGATCTTCGCCGCCATGAACGCGCGCTACCGCGACAAGCAGACCGCGCGCCGCGAACACCAGTCAAAATACGGCGCGACCCCGCGGCGAGGTCGCCCGACCGGCGGGCCGAGAGACCGCCGATGACGCGCTCACACCCCTCTCCCGTCATCCCGGACTTGATCCGGGATAGTGCTTCTCTTTCTGGCGCTGCGCTCAAGACAGCACCGGCCCCGGATCAGGTCCGGGGCGACGACAATCTGGAAATCGCATCATGCTGAAAATCGACAATCTCCATGCCGAAATCGACGGCAAGACAATTCTGAACGGGCTCACGCTCGAAGTGCCTGCGGGCGAGGTCCATGCGATCATGGGTCCCAATGGCGCCGGCAAGTCGACGCTGTCCTATGTATTGGGCGGACGGCCCGGCTACGAGGTTACGCAGGGTTCGGTCGAGTTCAACGGGCAGGACCTGCTCGATCTCGAACCGCACGAACGCGCGGCGGCCGGCCTGTTCCTCGGCTTCCAGTATCCCGTGGAGATTCCCGGCGTGTCGAACCTGCAATTCCTGCGCGAGGCGCTCAACTCGCAGCGCAAGGCGCGTGGGCAAGAAGCGCTGACCGGCGGTGAATTTCTCAAGCTTGCCAAGGACAAGGCGGGCTTGCTCAAGCTCGATCCGGAAATGCTCAAGCGGCACGTCAATGTCGGCTTTTCGGGCGGCGAGAAGAAGCGCGCCGAGATGGTCCAGATGGGCATTCTCGATCCGAAATTCGCCGTGCTCGACGAGACCGATAGCGGCCTCGACATCGACGCACTGCGCGTCGTGGGCGAAGGGATCAATGCGATCATGCGCGACCCGGCCAAGGGTGTGCTGCTGATCACGCACTATCAGCGCCTGCTCGAAGTGGTGAAGCCCGACAAGGTCTCGATCCTGTCGCAGGGCCGGATCGTACGTACCGGCGGCCCCGAACTGGCAATCGAGCTTGAAAGTGAAGGGTATGATGCGGTGATGGCGGATGCCTGAAACAGCCGAACTTCCCACAAGGCGCGAAGAGGCCTGGCGTTATTCCGCGGTCGAGCGGTTGCAGGGCGAGGCGCTGGACGACTGGCGCCTGATCGATATCGCGGCGGGCGAGACCTTCCGCGAAACGCTCCTTATCGCCGATGCGGCGGATACGAAGCCCACCGAACTGCACCGCTGGCGTGTGAGTGTCGGCGAGGGCGCGCGCTGCGAGATTTTCGCCGTGCTCTCCTCGGCCGAATTCGCGCGGCTGGAGATCGAGGTGACCCTCGGCAATGGCGCGCATTTCGAACTTGGCGGTATTACCGTGGGTGGCCGCGAGACGGTGCGCGAGATCGTCACCCGCACGATCCATGCCGAACCGGAGGGCACCAGCAATCAGACGGTTCGTGCGGTTCACTGGGGCCACGGCACGGGCAATTTCCTCGGCAATATCGATGTCGTACGCCATGCGCAGAAGACCGATGCGGCGCAGGACTTCAAGGGGTTGCTGCTTGAAAAGGGCGCGAGCGTGAATGCCGTGCCGCAGCTCGAAATCTTCGCCGACGACGTGAAGTGCGCGCATGGCGCCAGTGTCGGCCAATTGGACGAGACCGCGCGGTTCTACATGGCGGCACGCGGCCTTTCGCCCGACCTTGCCCGCCGTCTGCTGGTGCAGGCCTTCCTCGGCGATGCGCTGGTCTCGCTCGACGACGACGAGACGCGCGAGTCGATGATGGGCATTGCGCTCGACAAGGTGGACAGGGCGCTATGAGCGAAGCGGCGACCTTGACCCGGAAAGCGGACTTCCCCGGCCTGCTGACTGCCGATGGGCAGCCGTGGCATTATCTCGACACGGCGGCTTCGGCCCAGAAGCCGCAAGCCGTGATCGACGCCATGTCCCGTGCACTCGGCAAGGACTATGCCACGGTTCATCGCGGGGTTTATTCGCGCAGCGCGCAGATGACGCTCGGCTACGAATCCGCGCGCCGCCGCGTGGCCGAGTTCATGGGTGCCAGGAGCGAGAACGAAATCGTTTTCGTGCGCGGCGCAACCGAGGCGATCAATCTCGTCGCGTCCAGTTGGGGCATGGCCAATATCGGAGAGGGCGACCGGATTGTCCTTTCCACGCTGGAGCATCATTCGAACATCGTGCCCTGGCAGATGGTGGCCGAGCGTACCGGCGCGCAGATCGACGTCTGCCCGCTCACCGAAGACCACCGGATCGATCTGGGCGCGCTCGAGGCACTGCTGACGCCGCGCACCAGGCTGGTTTCCCTGGCGCATGTCTCGAACGTTCTGGGCAGCGTGCTCGATGCGCGTGAAGCCGCCGATCTGGCGCATTCGGTCGGCGCGAAGATCCTGCTCGACGGCTGCCAGGCCGCGCCGCGCATGGCGCTCGACATGGCGGCGCTCGATTGCGATTTCTATGCTTTCTCGGGCCATAAGACCTATGGACCCACCGGCATCGGCGTGTTGTGGGCACGCGAGGATATCCTCGATGCCATGCCCCCCTGGCAGGGCGGCGGTGCGATGATCGATCGCGTGACCTTCGAGAAAACCACCTACGCCCCGCCGCCGCAGCGCTTCGAGGCGGGCACGCCGATGATTACCGAGGCGATCGCGCTGCATGCGGCCATCGATTATGTCGATGCGCTCGGCCCGGACCGCCTGTTCGCGCATGAAAGCGCGCTGGCGAAACAGCTCCGCGACGAACTGCGTTCCATGAACTCGGTCACATTGTTCGGGCCGGAGGTAAGCGCGGGCATCGTCAGTTTCGCGCTTCAGGGGGTTCATCCGCACGATCTCGGCACCATATTGGATGAAGAGAATGTTGCGATCCGTGCGGGCCACCACTGCGCGCAGCCGCTGATGCACCACCTCGGCGTTCCCGCCACCGCCCGGGCGAGCTTCGGGCTCTATTCCGACGAAAGCGACATCGCTGCGCTGCTGCGCGGTATCGAAAGGACCCAGAGGATCTTCGGATGAACGACGATCAGGACAAGGACTTCATTGCAGCGCCGTCCCCGGCGGATACCGTCGTGGACAAGCCGCCGCGCGCGCGGGTCGAGGACGCCGTCGATCCGGAGGAGAGCCCGCGCGAAACCATGGAGCGCAAACGCGACTATCTCGAAGGCTTTCTCCAGAAAAAGCCCGAGAACGTGCCCGCCGGTGCGCCCGGCGGCGACTTGTATGAAGCGGTGGTCGCCGCGCTCAAGGAAATCTACGATCCGGAAATTCCGGTGAATATCTACGATCTCGGTCTGATCTATGGCGTCGAGGTGGACGATGAGAGCGACGTGACCGTCACCATGACGCTGACTACACCGCATTGCCCGGTCGCCGAAACCATGCCTGGCGAGGTCGAATTGCGCGCCGCCAGCGTACCGGGTGTTCGCGATGCGGAAGTCAATCTCGTCTGGGACCCGCCTTGGGGTCCCGACAAGATGACCGACGAGGCACGTCTCGAACTGGGGATGCTGTGATGAGCGACACCAAGACCCGTCCCGCCCCCAAGGCTGCCGTCATCCTGACGCCCGCCGCCGAACAGCGCGTCGCCGATCTTATGGCCAAGGCGCCCGCCGACGCGATCGGCGTCAAGCTGTCGACCCCGCGTCGCGGCTGTTCGGGCCTTGCCTATTCGGTCGATTACGTCACCGAGGAAGCCAAGTTCGACGAGAAGATCGAAACGCCCGGCGGCGTGTTCTACATCGACGGGGCCAGCGTGCTTTATCTCATTGGCAGCACGATGGACTGGGTCGAAGACGATTTTACAGCCGGCTTCGTGTTCGAAAATCCCAATGCCAAGGGCGCATGCGGCTGCGGTGAAAGCTTTATGGTGTGAGGGCATCCCCGATGCCCTGATTGCCCTTTTGGGACTCGGCAGATCGCCCATGGGGCGGGCTACTACCGCAAAATCTCTACTTAAGCTCGAAGGTCGCGGATCGGCGTAGACTGGAGGTCTTCCAAATGCCGATGAAATGGCGCACCCGACATTGCTAAAACTTCTGTCGCAGGAAGTGTCGGGACGTCCCTAACTACTCTGTAAAATCAGGGATTTGTTGTCTACCGTGTTCACGGTTGATCGCCCCCGTTTGCCTGCATTTCGATCACCATGTGGGGTCGAAAGTTGGAACAATTTTATGGTGTGTATAACCTATGGCGCTGACAGCATTGAAGGTGAAAAACGCCAAGCCCGGTCGCTACGTTGATGGCCGTGGCTTGTGTCTTTTCGTGAAGGAGAGCGGCTCCCGCAGCTGGGTCTTGCGGATGCAGCACAACGGCAGGCGACGCGACTATGGATTGGGGTCGGCGCTCGATGTGACGCTGACTGAGGCGCGAGACGCCGCAGCCGCATTGCGCCGCCAGGTCCGCGCAGGAATCGATCCGGTTGCCGAACGGCGAAAGTCGCGCAAGGTTGTGCCCAGCTTCGAAACGGCGGCGCGCGAATGCTACGAGGCGTTGAAGGACGGCTGGAAGAACCAGAACTATCGTAACTGGATCTCCAGCATGGAGAACCATGTCTTCCCGCTGATCGGCAGGAAGCCCGTCGATCAGGTGGACAGCACCCACGTCGTCGAGGTGCTCACGCCCATCTGGCTCGAAATCCCCGACACTGCTCGCAAGATTCTCCAGCGCATCGGTGCCGTGCTCGACTTCGCGCATATCAGGGGATGGCGGGAAGAAGAGGCCGCGCTGCGCTCAGTCCGCAAGGGATTGCCGCGCCAGACCGACAAGGTCGAGCACTTCAAGGCCATGCCCTATGCAGAGATTCCGGCGTTCATGAAGGAGCTGGCGACCGCATCACCCACAACAGGCCGCGATGCCCTGCGTTTTACGATCTACAACGCCGTGCGCTCGAGCGAGACGCGCAAGGCCGTCTGGACCGAGATCGACCTCGACAAGGCGGTCTGGACCATTCCCGGTGAGCGCATGAAGGCGAAGGAAACGCATGTCGTGCCGCTCTCCCAAGCGGCAGTTTCCATTCTGCGGCGACGCTGGAAACTGCGCACGAGCGATGATGGCCTTGTCTTCTCGAACAATGGCGAGAAGCCCATTAGCGACATGACAATGACCAAGCTGTTGCGCGATGCCGGGATCAAGGGCGCAACCGTCCATGGCTTCCGCTCCGCTTTCACCGATTGGGCGGCGGAGAAGACCGACTTTCCGAAGGAAGTGGCAGACAAGGCCTTGGCCCACAAGCTGAGCAACCAGGTCGAAGCCGCCTATCGCCGCACCGACTTCTTCGAGAAGCGGCGCGAGCTGATGGCGGTTTGGGCAGATTATCTCGATAGCCCGCGCGCCGTCGATGAGAGCAGCGCGTGAAGGCCAATTCTTTCTTCAGGCGAACTACCCAACTAACTTTAGGGCCGAATCCTCAAATCGGTCCAGCCGCTTTTCGTCAGGTCGGGTTGGTCAGATTTGAATTTCGTTTCAAAATCCGATTCCCACGGGAATCTCCCGTTGGGGTCGGGCCAAATCAGTTGAAGGCAGGGAAATTCATCACCGTCATAAAACCACCGACTCCAGCCGAGGTAGTCGCGGTATTTATTTCTAGAGACCGGCAGAAAAACGGCATCATGATTGCCGAATATGCCTTCGATCTTGGTGGAAGCTGGAAACGCCTTCCCACCTGATACGTCACGATAGATGTCCCATAGGATGTCATGGGAAACCTGTTTGGGCAGTGAAAATACGACAATTTCCGGGAAACCGGTACTTGAGAATATGCCCGTCGAGTAGGAAAAGTCGGGCTCCTCGCGCTCCGGGTCGAAAACGCGTGTGTTGAACCAACCATGCTCGCCGATTTCTTCGAGGAATTTGCGCTCTTGTTCGTCAAGCTCGCTATTAGGCAAATCAAAGGCCGTTTTCATTCCCTAGGTCTCGAACCGAAATGGGTGCTTCGGATTGTCAGCGATAAACTTAGCTACCTCTCTCAATCGCTCCGGATAAGGTTCGGCTGCACGCCAGCCGGTGTTGGGTAAGAACCGAAAACCAGCTCGCCACAGCATCTCAACCTTAGTCCATTGCTCCTCGTCGGACCTCCTGGGAGCCTTGAACGCTCGCCCCATCCAATGCGCAGAATTTCCGCACTGTGGACAGATTGCTGCGCTCTCGTCGGAAAGCTTCCAAGATTTACGACATCCAAAACACGCGTGTGCGACGAGATAGTCAGGCCCGCTCAATCGTTCACCGTTATCAGCGCCCGGAACGCTACGATTCCCTATCGCTTTCCGGATTTCCATCCGCTCATATTTCGAAGGAGGTGCCATCAGATCTATTTGGATGCACCATTCCGATGCGGCCTGCAATGAGATGAATGGCTCAAGAGAAGCGCACGAATTCACCTTTCGTCACGCCACCGCCTCACCAATTCGTGCAAGCTGGCAGTGGTAACGCGCGTTGCCTTGCCGATCTTCACCGTTTCGAGTTCACCGCTGGAGATCAGTTCATAGAGCTTCGTGCGCCCGATGCCGATCATACGGGCAGCGTCATTTACCCTAATGCAAATCGGCTCGACAGGTTGATGGTCGCTCATTCTGCCGGCTCCTCTTCACGATAGTGGGCGGGATCGGCGATCCAGCGGTTGATTGCTGACTCGTGCCAGCCCGCGCCGTGGATGCTGATCTTCACTTGCGACGGGAACGTGCCTTCGGCGATCTTGCGATAAATGGTGGAGCGGGAAAGTCCGGTCCGGTCGAGCACGGTCTTGAGGCGGATAATGCGTTCGGTATTCGACATGGGGCATTCTCTCTATGGTATCGGCAGCCCCTCTCCGGAACATAATGAGAACTTTTGCGAATGGCGCAAGGGCGTGGTTCAGTTGGAATTCGGGCAATTCTTCAACGATTTGCGCGATTTGAACCGACTATGGACGGGTAGAGACTTTTGCGGACAACCCGCTCCGCCGCCCACGGTTTTGAAAATTTTTTCGTTCGGCCCGATTCTGCGACCGACGTGCGAAGAAATGCGACGGCAGTGGCGGAATTCCGCGCCAGCGTTGCTCGATTTTGCGCACGACTCGAAACGCCGCTGGTTTACGAAGTCGCCCAAACACCAAGTTAGGCTTGGTCATCACGGCAATTCGTAAACCAGTCCGGCAACCCAGTTCATAAGTGCAATTGGAAACCTGCCACTACCCGCCCTTCCTCAGCTTGAACTTCGGACCAGTGTACGTGCGCGCCGGGTTTCCGCGCTCCAGTTGCTGGTGAAGTGACCACCGCTCGTGTCGCACATCGTCACTTGCGCCTGAACGACGATCTTCCAACAGCATGGCCAATTTCAGTTTTGCCAGTTTGCGGTTTGCGTGCTGTGATCGCTGCTCCTGCGCGGTTGCAACCAAGCCAGTTGGCCGGTGTGTCGCGCGTACAGCGCTGTCAGTCTTGTTGACGTGCTGTCCTCCAGGACCGCTTGCTCGCATCGCCTGAAAGTCAATGTCGCTATCGCGCAAGTCTGGCACGTCATCTGGTATAGGCGCGAGCGAAACGCCGACAAACCAGTTACGGCGCTTGTGCCTGGGGCGAAAAGGACTTTCGCCGATCCAGAGGATCGTTCCCGTCCGCTCCCTCACAAAGGCGAGCGCCCCATCACCTGAAACACGCATCAGCAGCGAAGCTGCAAGCTCATCTTGAGCATCAAGCACCTCACAAGTCACACCGATCCTTGCAGCTTCGTCGGCAAAAGCCTCGGCTAGGCGAGCAACCACCCAACGGCATTCAGCAGGCCCTTTCCCGGAGGTCAGATGCAATATCGCTTCTGTCATGACGCCCTCGTCTTGTAGCTGAGCAGGGGGCGAAGGCAGGCAATCACCCGAACCAGGCCAGCGGCCTCCAGATCGGCAATGACACCGGCGATATCCTTGTAGGCTTCCGGAGCTTCTTCAAAGATCAGGCGGCGGTCCTCGCAGATCACATGGCTGGACAGTTTGGTACGCAGCATGTCGGCCACGCGATATCTGCGGGAGAGGCGGGCATGGGCATCCTTACGGCTCCATTTGCGGCCCGCCCCATGCGCAAGCGAGTATAAGGCATCATCGGCACGATCGGGCACGGGCTCAACCAGATAGCTGAAGTCTCCCCGTGACCCTGGTATCACGACCAAGCCGCAATCCGCCGGTGCAGCCCCCTTTCGGTGCAACCAGCCCTCGCGATGCCGAGTGACGCTGTTATGCACGATGTCGAGCAGGCAATTGCCAGACATGCCGAGGGCGTCAAGAAACCGGTTGGCGATCACAGCTCGATTCACGACCGCCCATGCCACGGCCTGATTGTGCCGCTGCAAATAGGCGTCAGCGTCCGGAGCGCCGTCATGGAGACCCTCCGTTCCATGCCTGGCCATTTGCTCTTGCAGGATAGCCTGTCCCAGCCCACGCGAACCGCTGTGAACCATCATCAGGACGCGGTCATCCTTTAAGCCAAGCTCGGCAAATCGATCGGGCGCGACGACCTCCTCGATGCGCTGGAATTCAACAAAGTGGTTTCCGCCACCAATGGTGCCGAGAGCTGGGCTGGCAAGTTCAGGCGGCAATCCCGCTTTGGCCAGTGCATGTTCCGCCGGTCCATCCCAAGGCTCATCAAGACCGTGCAGCTTGCGCTCGACCTTGCCGACCCGGAACTTTCGCACAGCCAGGCTGGTCTCCCAGAGAGCCATGCCGCAGCCGATATCGCTCCCGACAAGATGCGGCCAGATGCGCTTCTGAGACCAGAAAGCAGCGCCCACGGCGATCCCGTTGCCCGCGTGGAGATCGGGCAATCCGACAACACGATCCATCCCTTCAAGACGGGAAGTAGTTTCGAGTTGATCAAGTGCCACAGGATCGAAGCGGGCGGGTTCGCGCGCGATCAGCGTAAGCGAATTTTGCTCGTTCATGCTCGCCCTCCCGCTGACTTGCGATTTGCTGCCGGCAGTCGCTTGGCTAGCAAAGCATAGTCCTTGAGAATGCCATCATCCGGATCGACGAAGAATTCGCGGCGCCTGAACCACATGCCGTGGGCGCCGAGAACCTCTCCTTCGAACATCCACTCGCCGTGCCGTCCGATTGAGATCCGGGTGAGAACGAAATCTTCAAGGTGCTCGCGAACGTGCATCTTGACTGTGCTCCCCGTATCGAGGCGCTCGCAAATCTCGCTGAAAACGCTGTCCCACGGCTGCCCCCTCCGGCTGCGCAGGAAGCGAACCAATGGAGCAAGGTTCTCATTGAGCGATTTTGTGTAGGGCGCGCTTTCGAAGGCGTGGCGCTTGTGCCCGATGTGCTTCAGCGTGCGATCTTTGGTCCTCTTTAGTTTTGGCGACGACGCATGGCTTGCGCCCCAGCGCGGTCGCTCGACGATGACCTTGAACATGTCAGAACGCATGGCGGCCCTCCATAGCAATGGAGGTCACCTTGCACTGCGCATGCAAAAGGCCCGGAATGGTGAAATGCGCAGCGTTCAATCCGCTGCGAACGACAATCAGGCGTGCTTGTCCGCCCGACAGGAAATTGCCCATGCAATATGTTCCTGAATATTATGGATCGGGAAATCGGTTGTGAGACGAACGATCACTGCTCGCATGATTTGCTCCTTTCCATTTTCAGAAACACGCCGGGCTTGGCTGACGCGACCCGTTATAAGAATCTCCGGGACAAATCAACTCGTTTGGCGATGCAAATCTATTTGGAGACTGCTTCGTCCTGTTCGGCCTCAAACGCCCGCTTGCCCCTGCGCCTGAACAGCACCAGCGCCTGCGCTCCGTCAATACCGCGAAGCTTGGTTGCAACGGTGAGGAACGCGCCGTAGAGCGCGGCCCGATCATCGTCGGTCAGCTCGACCAGTTTGGCCTTGGCGACGAGGCCGCCCAGCTCGATCAGTTGCCGGGTCCGTTCGCGGCGTTTGACCTGCCATTCGCGCATGTCTGTTCGTGCCTTTGCCCCCTCAAGCCGATGCCGCGCCGCCATCGAGCGGGAGAGTGCCTTCCGGCTGCTGGCGAGGTCCGCCCGAAGTGTTGCGTTGTTTGCCCTGAAAGAAGGCCGCGCCGCGCTTGCGCCAGCCCTCCCCGGTTGCCTTGTCGGTGTTGGCGGCAGCATCGAGCAGCGCGCCTGCCAGGACATCGGCATCGAGCGCGTCGGCACCGGTTGCCGCGACGAGTGCGCCGAGGTCGCGTACGCGGCGCTCCTTCAACTGCTTTGCCTTGTCGGCGAGAGCCTTCAGTTCCGAATCAAAATCGCGGGGTTTGCGCATGGGGTATCTCCATCGTTGGTGTGATGGAGCCATGATAATCGTGCTTGTAATCCAATGCAGTAAGGTCGCCGGGACAGTGTGATACTGCTTAGTCCCGAGCAGGATTTTATCATGAGAGGGCGCGCTTATACGTCGTGCCGACGTGGCGTTTCCGCGAGCGTATCGTGGAGTTGGTCCGGCAGGTGCCGGAAAAGGCGAAATCGATCTTCGGAAACTTCCGTCCGCAGGGCCGTAAGCTCCAACCAATCCCGGTCCAGTCGAACACACAGAACGACCAGCGCCGCGCGGTCGAGCGCTACGCCCGTGCGCTTGGCGACATCGGCACAATGAAGGCCCAGGGCTTGCCAATTCTCCCGCACCAGAAGGACGCCTTGGAGAAGGCAGGAAAGGCGCTCGAAGCGATCCGCCCCCATGCCGTCACCGATCTCGACAAAGCGCTGGAGCGGCGTCCTGAGCTGATTGCAGAAGCCGTTGGCGGGCGCAGCCAGGAGGCCATGCGCGCCATGCAGCACGAGGCCGCCGTGCGCACCGATCCGGCGTTGCGAACTGAACGCTTTGTCAGTGACTGGCAAGGACTCAGCACGGCGCGCAATCAGCTTGAGCAACAGGGCGACCGCGCAGGCGCTGCCCGCGTGTCGGCCAAACTGACCGAGCTGGCGAAGGGCTTGAACGCGATCCGCAGGTTGAAGGCCTGCTGCGCAGCAAGGCGCGCGAACTCGGCGTCGATCCAAAGCCCGAACGCAGCATCGCCAATGAACTCACCGCAACCCTCACCCGCGAGCGCACCCGCGCCTTCGACATGGGCATTTAGGAGAACCGACATGGAAGACGACCACATCGAAGAAGTGCAACTGGACCTCGAAGTCGAGGAACCGCCAGCGTTGGTACCAAAACCGGAGGTCGTGACAGAAGCCGATCCGGCAACGGAAGCATTCGCCCGTCTCGAAGGGGAAATGGCAATGGTGCGCCATACGGTCCAGAACATGGCCAGAGAGCGAGCCGACATCGTAATCCCGGACTACACGGCGACACTCGGCCAGATGGCCGATCAGCTGGAACGCGTCTCCAGGACGTTGGCCGCAATTGGCGACAAGCCTGCCATTGAGCTGACGCCGGAAGACATCGCGGTTCAGATCAAGCGCGCCTCGCTCAATATGCTGCACGATGCCAGCGACCTGTTGCTTTGCAGGCGTCGGGTTGGCCGTCGGCATCCTGCTATGGTCGATCCTGCCCGGCACCATCGCTCGCGCCATGCCCGAAAACTGGCATTGGCCCGAAAGTTTGGCTCGCAAGGCCGTGGGCGAACCGACGATCCTTGAAGCTGGCATCCGCTTGGTCCGGTCTCAGAATCCCGAAGCGTGGGAAGAGCTGGTGCAGGCGCAGCGCATTCTAAACGAAAATCGCGAGGCGTTGGATCGCTGCAAGGAGCGGGTGCAGAAGACAAAAAATTCGGCAAGCTGTTCAATCTCTATCACGCCCAGATTTTAAGGTATGGCGGGCGCAATGAATGCTGAGGATCATTTTGCGCGGCAATTCTTGGCGGTTGCGGGCGCGGTCGGGTTCTCGAACATCCAATTCAAAGCAAGCCTGAATGTCCCTATTCCGTCTCCAGACAATCATGCTAACACGATCATTGCCGGAAGAGAGCATCCACAGATTATTGATCTAACCGCCGAGAAAAGCTTTGAAATTTGCGTACGAAGATCTCAGCGAGGATCAATTCGAAAAGCTGATCGTGCTGCTTTGTCAGCGACTGCTCGGCCTTTCAGTGAAAGGTTTTGCCAAGGGTCCGGATGGAGGCCGAGATGCCAAATTCGTTGGGACAGCGGAGCTACACCCGAGCACAGCGGCTCCTTGGTCAGGGACGGTGATCGTCCAAGCCAAGCACACTAATGGCTACAATCGTCATTTCGGCGAGACCGACTTCTACAGTGCCAATTCTAAAGATACGGTGATTGGTAAGGAGGTGCCTCGGATTAGGAAGCTGAGGAAAGACAACCAGCTCGATCACTACATGCTATTTGCGAACCGAAGACTTGCCGGCAACGCCGACCAGAATATTACCCAGCACATTGCTCAAGAATGCGGGCTACCGGAAGACTCGATCTACCTTTGCGGCCTGGAGCAGCTGGAACTCTTCATGAAGCAGTTCCTCGAAGTGCCTATCCTTGCGGATCTCGATCCCATCGACTCACCACTCATTGTATCGCCGGATGAGTTGGCCATCGTTGTGCAAGCGATCGCAAACCACGAAGTCGATTTGTCTGCCGTCCTCGATGCGCCGCCGGCAAATCGGACGTCGTACGAGGCGAAGAACTCTCTCAACAACATGACGAACGAGTATGCAGCAGCCCTTCGGAGACGCTATCTGAAGGACACAACGCAGATACGAACGTTTCTGGCTGCCCCCGAAAATCTGGAAATCCTGAAGTCCTACGAGGCTACTGCAGAGGAGCTTCAGATGAAGATCATCTCCAAGCGAAAGGATTTCCAGAACTTCGACGCCGTCATGGAGTATCTGCTCGACCTCCTGTTCCAGCGCGATCCAATTCTGCGTCAGAAGCAGCACAAGCGCCTGACACGGGCCGTATTGTTTTACATGTATTGGAATTGCGACATTGGGGAGGTCGAAGATGCTGAAGCCTAGCAAGCACGCCCATCCAGACCGCACGGTTGTGAACGTCGCCATTTTATTGCTTTCGCGTTTGCGTGCTCAGCGGATCTGTGACTACCAAACTCTTCTTGACTTCGTCCGAAAGGCCGTAGCCGGAGGAGAAGTCCTATTTCTACCTTCACTCAACTTTCTCTATCTGCTCGGTCTGATCGAATACCACCCCAAGACCGATGCGATCGAATATGTGGGGCCGAATGAAGCCGTCTAAGCTATATTCCAACCGGCCCGCCGAATTTGTGGCTATCGAATTCGAGCCCGAACTGAACGTGGTTCTCGCGGAAATCCGGCTGCCCGAGAACCGCGATCGGGATACGCATAATCTAGGCAAAACTACGCTTGGCCGCTTGCTCGATTTCGGTTTCCTGGCTGGGCGAGATGCCAAGTTTTTTCTCTTCAAGCACCTCGACCGCTTCGAAGAGTTTGTGTTCTTTCTTGAGATCGAGCTTCTCGATAGAAGCTACGTTACCGTCCGCCGAAGCGTCGCCGAGGCGTCAAAAATCGCGTTTAAGAAACACGCTGCACGTCATCAGGATTTCTCGACTCTGCCTGATCTCGAATGGGACCACGTCGATGTTCCATTTGCGAGGGCAAAGGAACTTCTGGACAGCCTGCTGGACTGGCGCGCGCTAAAGCCTTGGCATTATCGCAAAGGACTTGGGTATTTCCTGCGCTCGCAGGAAGACTTCCGAAATGTCTTCCAGCTTCGGAAGTTCGCTAACTTGCACGCCGATTGGAAGCCATTCCTCGCTCACATACTGGGGTTCGATGCTGAATTGATAACCCAGCACTATGAGAAGGAGAACGAGCTCAAGGAGGCTGAGCAGAAGGCGACGACCATCCGTCAGGAACTGGGTGGCGAGATCGAAGACGCCGGCAAGATTGACGGCCTCTTGCTCCTTAAACGACAGGAAGTCGCCAGGAAACAAGAGCTTCTCGACGCCTTTGATTTTCGGAGCCAGGACAAAGCTGACACAAAGCAGCTTGTCGACCAAGTGGACGCGCGCATCGCTGCTCTCAACCAACGACGCTATTCGCTAACCCAGAACAGGAAAAAGATTATCGCTTCGCTCGAAGAGGATCAGATCCTTTTTAATCCCGAGGATGCGAGCGAACTGTTCCGCGAAGCCGGGGTCCTGTTCTCGGGACAGATCAAGCGTGATTTCCAGCAGCTTATTTCCTTCAACAAGGCGATAACGGATGAGAGGCGCGGCTACCTGGTCGAAGAGCGGGCGGAGATCGACGCCGAGTTAAAGACGATCAATACTGAGCTGAACACGCTCGGAAAGCGGCGCTCGGAGATGCTTGCTTTTCTGAGCAGCACCGACTCGTTTGCAAAGTACAAGCACCTTTCCGGCGAGTTGGTAACACTGCGCGCTGATATCGAAAGTCTCGCGCGGCAGCGCGAGTTTGTGCACCGGCTCCAGCAACTGCGAACCGACATTCGGACACTTTCCGAGGAGAAGATGCATCTGCAAGCGGCGATTGAAGCAGACGTCGAGACGAAGAATGCTGATGACGAAAGCCTGTTCTCCCGCATCCGCCTGTTCTTCAACGAGATCGTGGAGGACGTGATTGATCAGAAAGCGCTGCTCAGCGTTGTAGTCAATCAGTACGGGCATCTCGATTTCCGCGCAGAACTACTCGACGACGCTGGCAACGCGACCAGCGCTGATCGCGGTTTCAGCTATAAAAAACTGCTATGTATCGCATTCGATCTTGCCTTGTTGCGAGCGCATCTGGACGAAGCCTTCCCGCGCTTCGCTTTCCATGACGGAGTATTCGAATCACTCGACGACAGAAAGAAGGAGAATCTGCTCGCCGTTATCCGGCGCTACACCGCTCTGGGCATCCAATCGATCATAACGTTGATCGATTCCGACCTGCCCCCTCGGGAGAACGAAGATCGCGTGTTCGATGAGACCGAGGTCATTATTGTGTTACATGATGAAGGGGACAGGGGTCGGCTCTTTAAGATGGGGGCCTGGTAAGGCGCTACAACCCGAAGGAATAGAAAAACCAAGCGCATCGCCCAGCAGCCCAAATTGCAGTTTCGGCCCAATTGCCGCCGGTCAGCGAACCTCTGCGAGATGTGCCCCGTCAGCGGTTTCCGCGAAGCGAAAACCCCTCCCCGAAAATCGTTCGATCAGGTTCATAGCGGTGCGGGTGTGCTCACTGAGCTTGACTGTGGTGAACGCTCCACGGCCAGCCATTGCGAACGGCAGCAGCAACTGGTCCTGCAGGTACGGCCCGGCAAAGGCCTGCGACGCCAGATAGCCCGCCATCCGCTTGGCCGCAGTCTTTGCCAGGCGTTCAGCAGGTACGCCGAGCTTGCCGAAGCCAGACATGACTTCGGTGACATGTTCGAATTCGGCTACCATTAGCAGGGCATTCCCGGGGCCATTCTCAGCCGGGAGTTGCACGGGCGCGAAGGCTTCGTCGGGCCAATCGGCCAGCACCTTGCGCGCCGCCTTCAGTTCGCGATCAGCGATGTCGAACGGGATCCCGGCGACCAGCGCTTCTACCTTGCCAGTCTTGAACTCGCCGCGCGTCACGCATTCGATCGGGCGCATTGGCGCTGGATCGATGTCCACGACAATGCGCCCGCCGCCGCGCGGGTAGAAGCCGTGACGCTCGAGCGTGATGGAAATCTGTGGCCCCATCCGCTCCAGCACCGGGAGCAGCGTCTTTTGGAGGAACTCAAAAGGCGGCGCGGCCATCGCGTGGGTACCGCCCTCGATCACCAGTTTTGAAGGCGCATCGGCCAGCATCAACGGCACCAGCACGGTCTGCAGTACCAGCCCGGTCGAACCGGCAGTGCCGACGGCAAAATGGTATTCGCCGGGCGTAACGCTGCCGGGCCGAAAGATTAGCTCGCTCGCACCAACAGTCAGCCCGGAGCATTCCGCTCCGCCGATGGTGCAGGCCGCTTCCAGCGCGGTGACATGCTGGCGCATCAGGCCGGGCTTAGCCCTGCCCCCGCGGATGTTCTGGATGGTGAAGGGCTCGCCGGTCAGCAGCGAAAGGGCTGCGGAATACCGCAACACCTGTCCGCCACCCTCACCCTCGGAGCCGTCGATCGTGATCATTCTTTTTCTACCAATTCAAGGAAAAGCGCTTCGGCCTCTTCCGCAAAGTTCGTGTTATCGGTGCGCTCTGGCACTTCGCCAGCGCGTGAGAGCTCATCTGCTACCAACCGTTCGATATCGGGCAGCCTGATGGTGTTTCCCGCTTCGTTGGTTTTCGCCTTTCGAGCGATCAGTTCATCGACCTGATCCACCAGGACCCGATCCAAGTCAGCTGCCTGCATCAGCGGCACCATGCTCATCGGCGGGCGCCTCGACGGATCGAGGCGCAGCGCACGTACGGACAGCGCCGGTCGCAGCGCATAGAAATAGCGCTTCACGGCGATCTCACCGTCTGAGCCGAGCCAGCGATCTGCTGAGCTCCTGCCAAGACTGGCGTAGTGCAAGGCATAGCCGCGAGGGTTGAAGTGGCGACTGGCGAGGTCAGCCAGCCGGTCCACCACCGGATCGTCAGCAATGTAGCGGATCGGGCTTTCGATCCACTCCGACAGCACCGCATTGTGCTTCAGCATAAGGCCCAGCGCCTTACGAATATCCCAGCCGTTCAGATCGATTTCATCGACAATGGGCCTCTCGACCACATCGCGGACTGGCCTCAGCGCGAGATATTCACGGCGAGGCCGTATGTAGAGAAAGCGCACGTCGTAATCGCTGTCAGGCGATGGAAAGCCCCATGCGCGCGAACCGGATTCCACCGCCATCAGCAGGCGCACGCCGTCCTCGCTCGCCACACGGGCGAGACGGACTGCGATATCGGCGCGCACTTCGGGCGCGATGGCGATGCTGATTTCCTTCGACATAAATTGCTCTACTTCTTTAATTCGGCATCCACCAGAACATCCAAGGATCAAATTTACGGTTATCGGATGTCCTTATTCCAAAATCGCCGCGCCCAATTTCGACGTCTGCCAACGCAGCGGTCAAAAACCGTAGGCGCGCATCGCCCACAATCATCGTGAGCTTCTGGCCATCAGGCTCAAGGATCAGATCTGGCGCGTCGGGATCAAACTCGATCCGCAGTTTGTCGAACTTGCCTTTGGTTTTGTGCCCGTAATTTGGGACGCCGAGTATCGCGTCCGTCACAGGATCCAAATCCAGAGTCCGATAGCAAGGTTCGCCGCCTCGCATTCGATCAAGCAAATTTCGGAGCGACCTGCAGCCCGTCTGATCACCAGTGAAATGCCAGCCCCGCCAAGAGCGGTTCGGCTCAGCGTAGCGCCAGATAAAGATGCGACCTTCCTGGTGCCATTCGTTCACCCAGTCTCGCATGAAGGCCTCCCAATGGCGGCGTGAAGGGTGTTACCCCTTCACGCACACCACCTGTTTCAAGGTATGGACGATCTCCACCAGGTCGGCCTGCGCGGCCATCACGGCTTCGATCGGCTTGTAAGCCTTGGGCGTTTCATCGATCACGCCCTCGTCCTTGCGGCATTCGACACCGGCGGTATCGGCGATATGCTCGTCGAGCGTCACCAGCTTCTTCGCCTGAGTTCGGGACATAACGCGCCCTGCACCGTGCGAGCAGCTGTCAAAGCTCTCGGCATTGCCTAGCCCGCGCACGATAAAGCTCTTCGCCCCCATCGATCCGGGGATGATGCCCATCGTGCCCTTGGCCGCGCGCACCGCCCCCTTGCGGGTGACGAGCACGTTTTCGCCGAAGTGGTTTTCCCGCGTCACATAGTTGTGATGGCAGTTCACCGCTTCGCACTCGGCATCGAACGGCTTGGCGATCTGGCTCCGCAGTGCATCGAGCACATGCGTCATCATCACGCGCCGGTTGAGCGCCGCAAAGTCCTGCGCCCATTCGACCGCTTCGACATAATCGTCGAAATGGTCGGTCCCTTCCGGGAAATAGGCGAGGTCCTGGTCAGGCAGGTTGATATGCCACTTGCGCATGTCTTGCTTGGCCAGCTCGATGAAGAACGTGCCGATCGCGTTGCCCACCCCGCGCGAGCCCGAGTGGAGCATGACCCACACCCGCTGCTCGGTATCGAGGCACAGCTCGATGAAGTGGTTGCCGGTTCCCAGCGTCCCCAGATGCACGAGGTTGTTCGTGTTCTTGAGCCGCGGATACTTGGCGACGATCTGTCCGAAGCGCTGGGCAAGCTTTGCCCAGGCATCGACAACGGCCGGAGGCGGATCGCCCCACGAACCCTTGTCGCGCTTGCCGCGTCCGACATCGCGGCCATGCGGCACCGCCGCCTCGATCGCGGAGCGAATACCGGCAAGGTTGTCCGGCAAGTCGCTCGCCATCAGCGAAGTCCGTGCCGCCATCATGCCGCAGCCAATGTCGACGCCGACCGCAGCCGGGATCACCGCGCCTTTAGTCGGGATCACCGATCCGACGGTCGCGCCGATCCCCACATGCACGTCGGGCATGGCCGCAACATGCTTGAAGATGAACGGCATCTTCGCCGCTTTGGTCAGCTGCTCACGCGCCTTGTCGTCAACGGGAACGCCGCGGGTCCACATCTTGATCGGCGACCCGCCTTCCACGTCCTGATATTCATACGTCGTCTGGGTCATGGCGACCTCCTCATGCGTCTTCATAGGTGCTGGCGACAAGTTTTGGCGAGACTTCTCCGCATGTTGCCATGCAGGGGCGGGTTCGAACCGCCTGGTTACCGATGTAGTCCCGACCGGCATTCGCCAGCGCTGATGTAATTCTGCTCTATCGCTTCGCTGCGTGAGCGCAGGGTGCCGACGGCGAGTGATTGATGAGACGTTTTACTGAGCTACTCCGGTTGCCCGGGGGCGGATTCGGACCGCCGACCTCCTTCTTTCGAAGGCGCTCTACCCATGTAGTCCCACCGGCATCCGCCAGCGATTTGTATTCAGGTTCACGGCGACGAGGTTTTGGAAAGACGTTCCTGCTCTACCCGCTGAGCTACAGGCCCATAGTTGGTGGACCTGGCGGGATTCGAACCCGCGACCTGGCGATTACTATTCGATGTAGTCCTTCCGGCATTCGCCGTGAATTTGGAAAAGGTCGGGGCAACGAGTGTTGGTGAGACAATCGACCCTTAAGCTACGTTCCAGCGGCGGGATTCGAACCCACATCTCCCCGCAGGATTGCTCCCATGGGGCGCTTTACTCGTCGGGCCTATCATGTGGGAGATGTAGTCCCACCGGCATTTGCCCCGGCCCTTTCCAAAATCAATCCATTCAAAGGTCGCGGCGACGAGGCTTGGGAAAGACCGGCGCCCCTTTTCAGAGACCACCATCGTGACAGGATGTAGTCCTTCCCGGCATTCGCCGCGACCTTTGATGTTTCAAACCTCCACTTCGTTGACGATCTCGACCCAATCCTTCGCATCGCCATTGGCGAAGCGCGCCATTGCGTCGAACACCGCGTCGGTGAAACCACCGACATTCATGATGTCCTTGCGATCCTTCGCCTGTGTCGAGCCGTAAGGCTGGATGTCGATGCAGATCAGCTTAGCACCCGGGTTCCGGGCCTTCAGCTTGTTCCACTCCTTCATCGTCGCCGAAGCATCGCCATAAGACCACGGACGCGGCGCATCGAACCAGGACTCGTTGTCCGAGACGATGACTACGCAATCGACCATCGCCTTCTCGCGGTTCAGCAAGGCAAGCGGGGCCGAGACGTTGGTTCCGCCACCGCCGACCCCTGCCAGCTTGGCGGCATTCACCGCCACGCGGGCCTTGGGATCGAGCTTGAGCTTCACCACGTCCACCTCGAACGGCAGCACGCGGGTCTGCGAATTGCTCCGCAACATCGCGGCTGAAACCAGCGCGGCGATGTCGATGCAGCGCACGACCGAAGTCGCGCCCTTGCGGTAACCGGTCGCAGGCGAGCTCATCGAGCCCGACACGTCCGGACACACCACGACATTGCCTTCAAGCACCGGGACCTTCGCAAGCGACAGGTCCAGAGCTTTCTCAAGCGCAGCCTGCACCGCCAGTGGAACGCCGTCACCGACCTGAGTCAATGCGGTCATCAACTGGTAGGGCATCGGCTTGACCCGTGCGATGGCATCGGGATCGGCCAGCCGCGCAGCAACCATCTCGGTCACTCCGTCGATCTGGAACACTCCCTTGCGCGCCAGCGTGTTGAGGTTCATCCGCAACGCCTGCCACCCGATACGCTCGGCCAGCACGGCCCACTGTTTCGCGGTGAGCTCGAAGGCAGTCAGCCATTCGAAGGGCACATCGGGCAAGGGCCGCGAACGGTCCGCCTTCCATGCTTCGAAATCGGCGATCTCCTTCGGCAGCGCCGCTACATCATAGGGCTTGCCGATCAGCCAGCCATAGAAGGCACGCCGCTCTGCCGAAGCCGGAGCCGGGTGAACCATCTTCACGATATCGGCCAAGCTCGGATCATTGCCAGTCGCCGCCTGCATCAGCTGGCGGGTCGAGGCATTTTCCAGCCATTTACGCACCAGCCGCTTCGGCCGCGAGCCAAGCGAAGTCCGCCCGGTCTGGCCCGACCGCATTATCCGCACAAAGTTGCGCAGCATGCGGCCGTTATCGATCACGCGCTTGAACACCGGAACCATCAGGTCCGGATCGGTCATCGACAGCACTGCGGTCAGCAATGCCGGCATATCCTTCATCGCGCCCGACTGGCGAGCATAGATCGCACACTTGGCGATCCATTCAGCGTCCACCGCCCAGGCAGCTTCGAGCGCCTTGGCAAGCTGGTCCTGCGCATCGGCGTAGAAACCGTCCGACAAAGTGCCGGTCGCCGCAAGCTGCGCGAGCAGGGCTTCGGGGCCATAGGCATAGGCGTTGCCGCCTGCCTGGTTCACCGTGTCCGTAAGCGGCAGGAACTTCGCCAGCGCCGAGGAAAAAAGCGTCTTGTTGGCCATAGTCCAACTCCATCATGAAACTTCATCGGGCTTTGGGCGGCCGGCCCATTCCGGCCGCCCATTTCCCGCGTCTCGCCGGGTGTTCGACTTACCCGACGGTTTGGATAGAGCATGAGGCGTGCCAGTTATGAGCCGCTCGCTCCGGATTTCGTATAGTGTGCTGAAATATATAGGATTCTTGAGACCCAGCCCTCTCAACAGTACATCGTAAGTTTGTGAGAAATCTATTCTCTTGTATCGCTTATGATAAAATTTTATCAAAGCGGGTATGAAGCCCATTACTGTCATTGGTTTTCTTGGCTCAACACTCGACGCCGCAAAGTTTGGTCCGTCACGCTGGAACAAGTGGCGGCCCACGGTAAGCATCTGCATGCAGGAGGACCTCCGGGTGGATCGGTTTGTGCTGATCCACGGCAGCTATCACCGACGCCTCGCCGAATTCGTCATGCAGGATATTCGGGATGTTTCGCCCGAGACCGAAGTCGTCCCCCACGTCATGGATTTCGAAGACGCGTGGGACTTCGAGGAGGTTTATGGAAAGCTGCTCGATTTCGCGCGTGAGTTCGAATTCGATCCGGACACGCAGGACTACCTGATCCACATCACTACCGGCACGCACGTGGCGCAGATCTGCCTCTTCCTGCTTACAGAGGCGCGCTATCTGCCCGGTAAGCTTTTGCAGACACAGCCGCACAAGGGCGCCCCGCAGCCGATCGGCACCTGGGCCTCGATCGATCTCGACCTTTCCCGCTACGATTCCATTGCCAGCCGCTTTGCCGAAGCGAGCGCGGAAAGCACCAGCTTCCTCAAGAGCGGGATCGAGACCCGCAACGCAGCCTTCAACCGCATGATCGAGGAGATTGAACAGGTCGCGGTTCGCAGCCGCGCGCCGATTTTGCTTATGGGCCCGACCGGCGCAGGCAAAAGCCAGCTCGCGCGCAAGGTCTACGAGCTCAAGAAACTGCGCCACCAGGTCGAAGGGCCATTCGTGGAGGTCAACTGTGCGACGCTGAAGGGCGACAGCGCCATGTCTGCCCTCTTCGGCCACAAGAAAGGCGCCTTCACGGGTGCAGTGCAGGACCGGCCCGGCTTGCTCAAGAGTGCTGACAAGGGCCTTTTGTTCCTCGACGAAATTGGCGAACTGGGGCTTGACGAACAGGCGATGATCCTGCGCGCGATCGAGGAGGGGCGCTTCCTTCCGGTTGGCGCGGATAGCGAGGCAAAGAGCGAATTCCAGCTGATCGCCGGAACCAACCGCAATCTTATGGATGAAGTCGCCGCCGGGAATTTCCGCGAAGACCTATTCGCACGACTTAACCTATGGACTTTTGCTCTGCCCGGTTTGGCCGAGCGACGCGAAGATATTGAACCCAACCTTGATTACGAACTTGAGCGTTTCGCCGAACGTGAAGGCACGCGTGTTACCTTCAACAAGGAAGCGCGGGACCGGTATCTCGCTTTTGCCGAGAGCCAGTCTGCACGGTGGCAAGGCAATTTCCGCGACCTCGCCGCCAGCGTAACCCGCATGGCGACACTTTGCCCGACCGGCAGGATCGACCGTGAGGCTGTGGATTTCGAAACCGGCCGCCTCGCAAAGCTCTGGTCAGGCGACAAGGCAGAGACAAGCCTGTTGACCGACTTGCTCGGAAAGGATCGCGTGGGGGCGATCGACCCTTTCGACCGGGTACAGCTGGAATATGTGGTTGACGTGTGCCGACGCTCAGCCAGCCTTTCTGACGCAGGACGCACCCTGTTTGCCGCCTCACGCGAACAGCGCACATCGACCAATGATTCTGATCGCCTGCGGAAATACCTCGCCAAGTTTAGGTTGGACTGGGGTGCCCTCACCCAATGACCTAAGTAGCTGCAATCTGGACCGATTCTAGAGATGTGCGACGCAATCGAGGCGCCCGAATTCCAAGGCCCTCAAATTTTATTGTAGTGTCGGAGCATCCCGCAGCGGCCCCGAAAAGACCATTCAAGCCCGCACATTATGTGGGGTCAATCGTAGGAACGCATTCTGCGATTTTCTCGGAACCCGCGCAAAAACAACGCGCTAGGGCAGTTGACTGGCGCACCCGACAGATTCGAACCTGTGACCTCTGCCTTCGGAGCGGGTACAAAAGGAGTACGCCAGACTACGAAATTCTACGCTAAGGCACTGTTTTCAAATGTTTTAGCTTGAAACCGAGATACGCTGGCGTAACCGCGTTTACGCCCCCACTTTCTGCCGCGTGCTTCCTCCACGCTTACGAAAAATCGGGGCCCAGAGACGGAGATCGCCATGGTCAAATTGACCAAACGCGCTGTCGAGGCAGCCGAACCAAAAGCCACAGACTACATTCTATGGGATGAGGACATATCCGGTTTCGGGCTGCGTGTCTTCCCCTCAGGCAGACGAAGTTACATCGTGCAATACAGGCAGCGCGGAAGATCGAGGAGAATGTCGATCGGGCCGCACGGTGTTTGGACTGCCGAAACCGCCAGACGCGAAGCCAGGGCCCAGCTCGGTCGGGTTGCTGCAGGCAACGATCCGGCGGAAGAGCGGCTCGAGGATCATCGGGCGATGACAGTGAAGCAGCTTTGCGAGCGCTACATCGAAGATTTGGAGAATGGACTGATTCTCGGCAAAGGTGGACGGCCCAAGAAGCAATCCACGATCGACACCGACATCGGCAGGATCAGGCGGCACGTCATCCCATTGATTGGTACGCGCCGCGTGAAGGATCTCACGCGGGCTGACATGGTCAAGATCATGCGCGACATCATGGCAGGCAAATCGCGCATTATCGTCAAGACGAAGAAGCTGCGCGGCAAATCGATCGTTAAGGGTGGTCCGGGAACAGCCACTCGCACACTCGGCCTGATCGGAGGCATCCTGACTTACGCAATCGATCTTGGTGTCATCGACCGCAATCCGGCGCACGGCATCAAGAAGCCGAAATACAAAGTGCGCGAGCGCAGGCTAACGGAAGCGGAATATGGCATCCTTGGGAGACTTCTTGCCGAAGCAAAGAAGCGCGACGAGTTCTGGCCGTCGACCGATATCATTCGGCAGATTGCCCTCACGGGTTGCAGGCGTAGCGAGATCATCACTCTCAAATGGTGCGATGTGGACATCGAAGGGAGTTGCCTGCGCTTATCGGAAAGCAAGGAAGGAAGGTCGATCCGGCCCATAGGTCTGCCAGTGGTCGAGTTTCTCGAAGCCGAGCGCCAGGCCGCAACGGGCAGCTATGTCTTCCCGGGCTATGGTGCAGACACCGCCTTCGGCGGTTTCCCAAGGCAATGGAACCAGTTGCTTGGCGGCACGCCTCTCGAAGGCGTTACGGCCCATGTTCTGCGGCACAGCTTTGCCAGCATCGGCAATGATCTTGGCTTCACGGAGGTAACGATCGCGGCACTGCTGGGCCATGCGAAGGGATCGATCACCAGCAAGTACATCCACGTGCTCGACGCAACCTTGATCACGGCCGCGGACATGATTGCCGGATACGTGAATGCTCTGCTCGACGGTACACGGTTCCAGCAAGGTAGCTTTGCGCTTGATCGCGCAACACGAAAGAATGCGTTGAATGAGTTTATTGCCAGTCGGGAACCGAGTGGGAGTTCTCTATCTCGCCAGCGCTACTGGCATATAGGATAGTTGGATCTATCGGGTTTCAAGTAACTCGATCAGTTCGGCAGTTCTAATCCGGCGCACCTGATGGAAATCGAATACTGCCGATGACAACTCGGTTGAGTGGCTGAACGCAAGCTCTGCGATGTTCTCGATCTCGGTATAGCCGTCTGGAAGCAGGCCGGTTTCGACAGTTCGAAGCAGGTGGAGGTGCTCGTTCACTCTGGCAATCGCCGCACTGAATGCGGCGTTGTGCGACCACCCCGCCAATTCCAAAAGCACCGCGCTGACCCTTTCAGCATAGCCCGACAGTCTTGGTTTCTTCGGCTTCGGCGTTGGTTGCGGGGTGCCGCTTTGGATTGCTTCCACAATGAGAACGCCGCTGAGTTCGAGCATGTCACGAAGACCTTTTTCGGTCATGCGTGGCACCCGGTATCCTTCGCCCGGCCTGAACTCCACCAGCCCTTCTCCGACGAGCCGATTGAGGCAGTCACGAACAGGGGTCATGCTCACGCCGAAGTCTTCTGCAAGCCGCTGGGCTTCGAGCCTGGTTTCCTGCGCCCATACACCATTGAGCAGGCTCTGCTTGAGCCGTTCATAGGTCGGTTCAAGAACGTGGGCCGGGCTCATCAGCCGCTGCGCCGACTTTGCGCGAACGCACCTACAGCCTCGGCCTGATCGGGTCGCAGGGCATCTTTGGCCCCGCTCGGCATGCCCGGCATGTCCTGCAAGAGTAGCGACGGGCACTGCCCCTCGTAGTTTCCGAGGTTCGGCCGGTGCTGGACGTAACCTGTGAGTTCCGCAAGCTCCGCCGGGAAATGTTTGGCAATATCCGGCGGGTAGGCGAGCGAGGGGTTTTCGTGCGGCTTGAGCCAGCCAAGGCTGTAGCCGATTACGACAGCTCGGCGCGATTTCTGCGCCAGATTTGCACCCGCGCCATGAACTGTCGATCCGAGAAAGCAAATTGCTGCTCCGGGATTGCAAACCGCAGCGATCGGAGAGCCAAGCTGATCCAGCTCCTCTACCTCAAGCCGGTGCGATCTCGGATAAATCCTGGTCGCGCCATTTTCCTCGGTGAACGGGTCGAGCGGCCACATGACGTTGAGAAGGAATTCCGCTCCGTTCTTCTCTATTGGCCACATATCGTGATCGCGATGCGGAAACTGCTCGATTTCTCCGGGATGTATTTCGATGAGTTGCGCGACATTAAGCTGGATGCGGTCGCACGCCGAGCCCAGAAACTTCTGCGCCAATGCCAAGATGGTGGGATTCAGGATGAGATCGATCGCGAAGGCTGAACGTCTGGGCAATCTGCCGACTCTCTTGGTCCGGTGCCCGTAGAAATCGCCGATACAGAATGGAGTTTCAGACAGGGCCGGATCGAGATCGCGTTTCAAGCCGTCGATTGTCTCTAATGGGACAAGGTCAGGGATAAGGCAGTAACCGTCGTCGCTCAGCCCCTGCGACCATGATTCCGAGATAGTCTCGCCCATCACGCAGCCCCCTCAAACATCGCAACGTCGTAGGAGGTCGAACAGTAAATTCCTTTCGGTGAAAGCGCCCCTGGTGTGTCACGATCGATCTCGATCTTCATTGCTACAAGGGCTTCGCCGCCCAAGGTGAGACACGGTCCCAGAGCCGAACACTTCCATCCAAACCGGCTGATCTGTCTGAACCACGAGTTTGTGGCGACCGCTGTGTAGGCTGCAATACCGCGCTCCAGCGCGTGCTCGACCAAGGCAGTCACGAGTTGGTTGCGCGCAAGCCGCCGTTCGGTTTTCTCGAGCGAAGGATCGATACAGAACCGAGTGATTTCCCGGATCGTGCTCCCGACGGGAATTGGTTGGGGGCTGAGCTGCGGGAAGAGGTCGGCAAGTATATGCGGACTATCGGTTGGCAAAAGCCTTGCAGAAGCGCGGTGGTTTCCGTCCTCGTCGGTCAGAACGAGATAGGAGGCACCCTCCGTATCGAACTGATCGATCTCGTATTTCCCCGCGAGAACCGGGATGTCCCACCCTAGACCATCGACGAATACTTGCTTCCTAGCGGCAAACATGGCGCGCAGTGCATGATTGACCCCGGCCCCTTTGATCGAATGGATAGTCGGTAACATCTGGTCTGCCTTCGTCGGTTAGAACAAGGCAGATAAAAGACCACTATTGTACACGAGCACCCATACCAATAAATGGGGATGCCTTGTGGTTTATGCTTCATTGGCACCGGATAATCGGAACACGTCGGCGAACCCGATGACGCCATCGAAGAGGGCGGAAAGTATCAGAGCTTGCTTGCAATGAACTTCGTATCTTTCGCGGGCGATCTTGAGATGCTGGATGACCGTATCGGTGCTGATTCCGAGGATGATTGCTGTTTCGGAAGCTGTCTTCCCGCGCGCCACCCACAAGAGGCATTCACGCTGTCGGTCGCTTAGTTTCGGGTCCTTTGGTGCTCGCCGCATATCGCTGAGACCCAGAGCGCACGTCAACGCCAATGCTCCTGTGAGTTCGGCAATTGCAAGCGAGTTTTGCGGCAGCGATTTGCCGGGGCGGACGACGAAGGAACAGCTGCCGCGTGCCATGCCCGGCAGGTGACGCGGTACCGTATAACCGTCACCGATACCGCATTCGCTTCCAACGGCCA
Organism: Erythrobacter aureus; assembly: GCF_003355455.1. Classification (NCBI taxonomy): domain Bacteria; kingdom Pseudomonadati; phylum Pseudomonadota; class Alphaproteobacteria; order Sphingomonadales; family Erythrobacteraceae; genus Erythrobacter; species Erythrobacter aureus. The sequence goes on along the minus strand of NZ_CP031357.1, from coordinate 482,316 downwards.
GCATTTGCCGGTCGCCGCGCGTGAGCGGTATAAAATCGCCAATAGACTTCCAGGCAAACCCGATGAAAGAATGATCGCAGGCGCGGCGAACCGGATCGCGGCCGGAGAGATCAAAGCCGGTGTACACTTTTGCCCATTCATCGGGATAGTCGTGCAGCAGCAGGTCCGGAATGGAAGCTTCGCTCGCCCGCGGTTCAAGAGTCAGAGCAAAGTGGTCAAATCCCAGACGCCGGGACAGCGACGCCAGAGACTGTTCGAGATGGTTGCTCGTCTGGATTTCGTGGAGTTCGGTAGCAAAGTCCTCTGCAAATGCAGTTTCCATGTCGTTGCCGTTCGATCGGCGGACTGCGACCCAACCCGAGCCAACCAAAATCGCCAGGTATTGGTCGGTTACGCCGTTTCAATCGGCCATCGCGACCCGTTTGACGCCAAACATCGGAGCCCCAGGCTCGATGCTACGGGTTCGCTACACTAGCCTGCCTGTTTGGGGTCTGACAATTGCAGGGCATTTTGTGCCACACCGTCGATTCGTTCACACGGTCGCGCGCGCCCTTTCAACAAATCCTTGTAGCCCACCTTCACCATTTGTCTGGCTTCCGCAGCGAGGCGCTGCGTTTGTCGGCGGTAGGAAGATGACTTCCATTCGATCGCTGAAACACGCTCGAGGCCAGGATAGAGCGCCAAGCCTGCCACTTTCCGGACAGTTGCATTTCGTTCTCCAAGTCTCTCGATTGTGTCAAGAATGAGAAGCAACGTGGTCAGCCTGTGTCGATGATACGGGGTCGGGCGAAGAAAGCGCGGCGTGCCGGTTCCCCCGACCAACGCAGCAACCGATTCGAGGCGGGCTTCAATCCACTGGTCTGCACGACATAAGAAGCCGGCCTTTTTCGGTTCATCAGGCCGCGACGACAGAACTATGCGATGACGACCGCGCCGACCGTCGACGATCAGGTGCCTGGTGTCTTTGTAAACACGATCCGTCACTATTCGCCTTGAAGACAGGATGCGGTCGAGCAAGGACTTGTCCTCCACCGGTATGCGAGCGTCGATGATGAACGGCGCATCTCTCATACGCCAGATCGCCGGGCAGCGTATCGCGTCGTGTCGATGCCGGAAGGCGAAACTCCAACCCCCAAAAATTCGCCACTTCTAGCGCGGAGACATCCATCATCCCGTCTGCCAATGCCGCACATTGCCTACGATACTCCGGGTTTCGCGCGAGGAACTCCTGAGCAAAATCGGCGAGATCGTGCTGCGCAAAACGTGTGCGATAATCGGCTTGCAAACTCATGATTGCCCCCTTGTTGCAAGGGATGGCTAGGAGTTCGCTATACGCAGTTGCAGTCCACGAACTGGGGATACCCGTACCGGGAACTGGGCAGCCAAGTCTCGGAAAACCCGGCTTGAATCGCCACTTGCCATAAGCAGCGCAAACCGGCAGGATCTCCCCGCGCGGACCGATTGCTGGCGTAGGACCGCGTGGAATTCTCCGCCAAGCATCAAACACGCCGGTCCGCATTCGGGACAGGCGGCCGGACCGGTCAAGAACCCGCCATGCGGTTCGAACGGCGGCGCAGCACAGGACACCGTCGAAGCGTCACCATCGACGTGCGCATTTGCGGTTGCGCCAATTCTGTGTTTCCATGTCTCTGTCTACGCTCGACGCCCCACAGGATGCGTCGGATAATCGCACTCCATCGCGCCCGACTTGTTTCAGCGAGAAGCCGCCCGACGCGCGGCAGATCCTCGACACCCTCTATCGCACCGAATGCGATGCGCTGCGCGCCTTTCTGAGCCGCCGCGCGAAACCCGAGGACATCGACGACCTGATCCACGAGGTCTTCATAAGAGCGGCTAAGAGCGCGCAACTGCCGCATTTGTTCAATCCCGGCGGCTTTCTCTGCCGGATTGCCCAAACTGTGCTGATCGATCGGGCTCGACGCAAAAGGGCAAGGATCAGGACGGTGCCGCTCCCAGGATGCGACGAACCTGCATGTGCGCCGGAACAGACAACTCATATCGAGTTGCAGGAACTCCTCACGGCGATCGAAAATGCCCTCGCAGCCCTGCCAGACAAGACGAAGCGGATTTTTATGATGAGCCGGTCGGAACAGCGCAGTTACCGCGAGATACACCAGGAGTTGAGGATCTCGCAGGCAACCGTCGAATACCATATGATGAAAGCGCTGGCGCATTTGCGCGCTGCGGTCGAACTCGCTCGCTAAACGGCAATCCAAAAATAATTTCAATTGAAACTAAGGTGATCGGTAACCGGTGCGTCACTCCCTGCACCGGCAAGCGGCAAGGCGCCCTGGCCGGCCAGTTATCAGGGAGAGAAAGATGCTATTTCGTTTTCGCGCTTTACCCGCGCTTTTTGCCGGCTCCGCGCTTATCGCCATCGCTTCACCGCTTCACGCGCAAGACCGCGACTCGGACACCGGGCAACCCGCTCAAGGCGAGACGAGCCAGGACGAAGACAATACGATTGTCGTGACCGGAACGCGAATTCGCGGCGCGCGGGTTATCGGGGAAGTGGCCACGCTCGATCGCGAGGCAATCGTGGAAGCGGGGCAGATCGATCTCGGCGAAGCAATCCGCGTCCTGCCGCAGAATTTCTCCGGCGGCCAAAACCCGGGGGTCGGCTCGGGTGCAGGACTGGTCAATCAAAACGTCAATTCCGCTTCGAGCGCCAATCTTCGTGGACTGGGTCCCGACGCAACCCTTACGCTGCTCAATGGTCACCGGCTTCCCTACAATGCGGCATTCCAGGCTGTCGACATCTCCGCCATCCCTCTCGCTGCGGTCGACCGCCTCGAGGTGATGCCGGACGGAGCCTCGGCGCTTTACGGGTCGGACGCTGTCGGCGGCGTGGTCAATGTCATCCTCCGCCGCGACTTCGAAGGTGTGACGACCTCGGCGCAGATCGGCGCGAGCACCGATGGCGGGAATTTTCGGCAGCAATTCGACATAGTGGGCGGGACGCTCTGGGATGGCGGCGGCGTCATGCTCGCATACGACTTCGCCAACAATTCGGCGATCGAGGCGCGCCAGCGCGACTACACCTCCTCGCTGATCGAAGAGACCACGCTTTATCCAGAGATCCGGCGGCACGCGGTGACCCTATCCGCGCATCATGATCTTGCTCCGGGTATCGAGGCGAGCGTTGACGCCGTCTACTCCAACCGAAGTTCGCAGCGGGCGTCCGGCACCGAGACGCTGCTAACGCGCCGGGCCCCCAAGGTCGAAGGATTTGCGATTGCACCATCGCTCAGATTCGATGTCGGCGGCGGGTGGCAAGCGAGGATCGAAGGCGTTTATGGCCGGGACCGCACGCTTCTCAATGCGACCTTCACGCCCGCATCGGGCAATGCAACCATGTCCGATGGTCGTTTTCTCAACGAGTTGACCGCGATCGAGGCCGGTCTTGAGGGGCCGCTCTTTGCGTTGCCCGGTGGTAACACGCGGCTCGCAGTGGGCGGAGGCATCCGCAACAATCGTCTCGATTATGCTCTCGATGACGGGCTTTTCGATGTCGCTTTCGACGTCGAGCGCGAAGCGAAGTTCGGCTATGCGGAGCTTTATCTGCCCCTCGTTTCAAGCGCGAATGCCATCGCGGGCATTTCGCAGCTGACGGTGTCTGCAGCCGTGCGCTACGAAGACTATTCGGGTCTCGATGAACTCGCCACGCCACGGATCGGACTGACCTTCGCCCCGGTCGATGGGTTCACTCTTCGTGGCAGCTGGTCGCGCTCGTTCAAGGCACCAACGCTTTTCCAGCAATTCACCTTTTACGAGGCAATCCTCCTTCCCGCCGCGCCATTTGGGGCAGGAAGTGCGGGCGACACGCTCCTGTTCACCGCCGGCGGAAATCCCGAAGTCGGGCCGGAGCGTGCGCACAGCAGATTCGGATTGCCCCGAGGGGAGAGGCTTAAAAAGATTCAGGCGGGCTTTGCCGACATTTGTTCGATGCGGAAGAGCGGCAGATAATCCCTCTGTTCGATACGACCAGTATAGCGCATCGTGCGGTCCGGGAGGCCTGCGGCGAGCATCTGTGGATCGGCGGCGGTAGAGGCCAGGCTTTCCGGCTTTCGCCAAACTCGAAAAAGTTGCTCGACCAGTTCACGATCCTGGCCAATACATCGTCGCTCCATCCGCTCGACTGGAAGCGGTTCTACCGGCTGGTGAAGGAAGGTCGTCAGACCATACCCGGCCATGTGCTGCGCTCCGAACTTGTCCGCGCAGGGTTCACCGAGGCCAAGGCGGAGGAGCTTGCTGCGATCTATCACCATCTTCGGGAATACAAGCGCTCCGCCTGACAACCGCCCATCACACTTGCATGTTTTCATAACATCTCATATATGAGCGTTTGATTGCGATAATGCATCATATTTGAGCGATTAAGATGGCCTCACCAAAAACCGCATCCGCCCTGCGCCGCCTTGGCGAAGACCTGCGCGAAGCGCGGCTACGCAGGCGTATCTCGATCGAAGATCTCGCGCTGCGCGCGGGAACATCGCGCAGCACGGTTGCGCGCCTCGAGCAAGGCGATACCGGAGTCGGCATCGGCACGCTGTGCGACATCCTCGTTGTATTCGGACTGGTCGACCGTCTTGGCGAGCTGGCCGACGTGCGCAAAGACGATATCGGCCTCGCGCTCGACAGCGAACGCCTGCCACAGCGCGGCCGGTCGAGCGGCACGCGGCGTGCCGGAACCGGCCGGTCTGCAGGAAAGCAAAGCCAGTCCGACGGGCACGAAGGCGATGACACCGATCCCGATGGCGTGGCCTTCTGATGGCCAGGTTCTCGTCCCAGGTTGCCCTTGGCGAAGGCCTGCTTCCGGTGGGGCAATTGCATTTCACCAGCGAAGCGTCGCGGCAGTTCTCGACCTTTTCCTATTCTTCCGAATGGACCGCCCACAAGCAGGCTTTTGCGCTGGCACCGAGCCTGCCGCTCGAAGGCGGACCCTACCACGCGGCGGGCCAGCGCGAGAGAGCGCCAGATGCCCTTCCGGGCGCATTCGCCGATGCTGCACCCGATAGCTGGGGACGCCGGTTGCTGCGACGCACTTACGGCGCCGGCCTTTCCGAGTTCGAATACCTCACCCTGTCCGACGATATGTGCCGCCAGGGCGCCCTGCGGTTCCTCGACGATGATGGAAACATCATCGCCGGAAAGGCACCCGATGCCATCCCCCGACTGGTGGAGCTCGAAGCGATCACAATGATCGCGCGCGACTACGAGGCGGGCAAGGATGTCTCGCAGGAAGACATGCAGGCGCTGGCAGGTGCAGGCGGGTCGGGCGGTGCGCGCCCCAAGGCCAATGTGCGCGAAGGCGACCGGCTCTGGCTCGCAAAGTTTACCTCTTTGACCGACGAGAGCCCGGTCGAGCGCGTCGAGGTAGCGACGCTCCGGCTTGCCAGAGCGTGCGGGATAAAAACACCCGAAGTCAGATTGGAAATGGCCGACACGCCCTATCCGGCCGCGCTGCTCGAGCGGTTCGACCGGCGCGGGACGGCACGCATCCCCTATATTTCGGCGCGCACGGCGCTGGACAAGCCCGGAACAGACCCCGGGTCCTACACGGAAATCGTCGATTTTCTGCGCGCACATTCCGCCGACCCGCAAGCCGACTTCGAGGAGCTCTACCGCCGGCTCGTGTTCACGATCCTGGTGTCGAACAAGGACGATCACCTGAAAAACCACGGCTTTCTCTATGCAGGAGAAAACCGCTGGCGGCTGTCGCCGGTGTTCGATGTGAACCCCGCACCCGATCGCAATCCATATCTCGAAACCGCGATCATCGAGGGCGGGGCACATGACCGCTCGATCGAACTGGCTCTGGAGGCCTGCGACTTCTTCGAGATCGCTGAGGATGACGCCGTTGCGCTCATCCGCGAACTGGCCGGACAACTGGCGAATAGCTGGCGCGACGCGCTGCGGGATACCGGCCTGTCGGGCGCGGAGACCAGGGACTACGAACCGGCATTCGTTCACGACGAGGCGGAACGGGCCTTGGCGCTGTAAAGCGGATTGTCAGGGCACTTCGCGAACCAGAGCCCCCGCGCTGCCCGCAAGTTCCTTGGCGAAGCGCAGTTTCGGACACTCGAGAACATCCAGGCGGCGATAGAAGCGGACGGCCCCGTCATTCCAGGCGGGTGTCTGCCATTCGAGACGGTCGGCTCCCTTCTCGTCCGCCCGGAGCAGGGCAGAGTCGAAAAGCTTGCGTCCGACAGCCATCCCGCGGGAGTTCTCGGTCACGAAAAGGCAATCGAGATGCGCCCACAAATGGGCACGCCAGAGCGAGAAATCATATGTCATCGCCGCATAGCCGAGCACGCGGTCATCGCAGGAGGCGACAAGGATCTCGATCGGAGGATCGGCTGCCGACAACAATCCCGAAAGCGTTTCGGAAGTGAGCGTCGCGCTACTGTCTTCGTATCTGGCATGGGCGCGGATCAGGTCGATGAGTTGACCGCAGTCTGTGGTAGCGGCTCGACGTACCCGAACGCTCCCGCCGTCTTCAACTGCCGGTTTCAAGCGCGAAGCCTTCATCCAGCCATCCGGTCACCCCGCCCGCCATGATCTTGGCCTTGCGTCCGAGGTCCGCCAATCTCAAGGCTCCCCTTGCCGCACCATTGCAATGCGGACCGGCGCAATAAGTTACAAACACCGTGTCATCGGACCACTGCGCCAGTTTCGAGGCAATAATCTTGCCGTGCGGCAGATTGACCGCGCCCGGCACATGCCCCTTGGCGAACATCTGGGGGCTGCGCACATCGAGCAGGACAAAGTCGGGCTCCTTGCCCATCGCCTCATGGACGTCCCAGCAATCGGTCTCGAACCGGAACTGGGCGGCAAAATGCTCATGCGCCTCGGCGCTGGAAGCGGGTGGAACGGCTGTCACTGTGGATGGCATGGATCTTTCCTTTCACAGCCCGAATTATGGGCGCGAACGGCCTCTTGCAATTGGCGGAAATGGCAATAAGCGTAAAGATTATGCCGAAAACGAACGGTCCGCTTGTTGTCGCGCTTTTGTATGACGGGCTCTGCACGTTCGAATTCGGAATTGTCTCGGAGGTGTTCGGTCTCGCCCGGCCGGAGATGGGGCGGAACTGGTATCGTTTCGCGAGCGCTGCGATCGAACCCGGACCACTGCGCGCACAAGGCGGCTTTACGATCCTGCCTGACGGCAGCCCGGGTTTGTTCAGGCGAGCGGATACGATCATTATTCCCGGCTGGCGGGGCATGGATCACCCGGTGCCCGATGAACTGGTTGCCTTGCTACAAACCGCGCACAAGCGTGGGACGCGGCTGGTATCCATCTGCTCCGGGGCATTTGTCCTGGCTGCAACCGGGCTGCTCGATGGCACACGGGTTACGACGCATTGGCGATACGCACAGGCGCTGCGCGACCGCTTCCCGGCGATCGAGGTCGACGAAGCGTCACTGTATCATGGCGCGAACAATATTTTCACATCGGCCGGCAGCGCGGCCGGCATCGATCTGATGATCGAACTCGTGCGTAGCGATTTCGGCCCCGATGCCGCGAATTCGGTTGCAAAGCGTATCGTCATGCCCCCGCATCGTAGCGGAGGACAATCGCAGTTCGTCGAGCGCACAGTCCAGGTCCGACCGGATACCGGGCTCGCGCCTCTGCTCGACCGCATCCGGCAAGATGTCGCCCAGCGCTGGACCATTTCGAAGATGGCCGATCTGGCGAGGATGAGCCGCCGCACATTCGAGCGCCGCTTTGTCGAGGCGACGGGCAAGGGGCCGGGCGAGTGGATTATCGCGGAAAGACTGGAGGCGGCGAAGGATCTGCTGGTCGCATCGGACCGTTCGGTGGACGAAGTGGCGGAGGCGACCGGCTTTGGCAGCGCCTATAATCTGCGCCACCATTTTCGCGAGAAGCTCGGTCAGAGCCCGGCCGTGTTCCGCCGGGAATTTGCAAGGCGCTGAGGCGGCAAGTTGCCGTGGTCATGACCGCATCAGAAGATTGCGGCAAGTGCCAGGTCACGAGCGAGAGCCGCGCCCGCCCTCGCTCATTTCAGGACCTACTAATCTTGCAGCCGGTGACGAAAGAACTCCAGAATCTCGTCTCTCGCTTTGACAGTGGGTTCGCCCGCCCCATCGATCAGGTGTTGCGTGACCACACTGTGAGGATACGGCACATGCGCCTCGAAAAACGGAGACACGTTCGTATTGGCCGCTGAATCGGGCAAGGTCGTCGGCACGAAACGGTCGCCCAATGCGTCCGCGTAGGCGGCAAAACGCGCAGCGCGGCAAATCTGGTCACCTTCGAAACGGTATGCGCGAACTGTAAGGTCGTCCTTCTCCAGCCGCTCCCTGACGGCTCTCAGCTCCTCGGGCGAACTCTCGACCTCTTCCGGCTTGTCCAGTGGCAGCGAGGGCTGCGCGAGAACCGGTGCGATAACCGATGGCTCGAGCATCATGCTCAGTGCAAAATTGCCGGTGAAACACATGCCGATCGCACCGACACCCGGTCCGCCGCATTCCTTATGCGCAAGTCTTGCCAGTCCGCGCAGCCAGCCCGTGACCGGGCTGGAGCCTTTCCCCGCAAATGCGTGAAACTCTGCGGCCACGCAAACCTTCTTGAAAGTCTGGGAACCTTCATCGGCAGCGGGTACGGCGCCATCGCGGCCAAACAGGGACGGCATGTAGACGGTAAAGCCCGCATCCCGCACCCAGCGCGCAAATCTCGCGACGTGAGGACTGATACCGGGCAATTCGGTCATGACGATGACGGCCGGGCCGTCGCCCGTTACCCAGACGGTCTTCTCCACATCATCTATTTCGATCTGTCGACCGACGAAATCGGCCAGATCATCATCGCGCGCAAGCATGTCTTCCATACGAGTAACCTTCTACATCTGTTTTTTGAACTCAAGCCTCGAATGCCCGCTCTAAGTTCAGTTGTCAAACTCAGATTGGGCATGCCTCGGAGTCAAAGACAGCGAGCGCTCATGGCGCTCACAGGCCAATGCAGGCGCCGGTTACGCGCGCCGGTGCGAAGGAGAGAGTTACCCGACATCGAACGGAGAGACCGCATGGCGCTACTCTCCGAAATGATCGCAACAAAACCGCTTTGTTCTACGGTGCAGGCCAAAGCGAAGCGAGCACGCGGGGAAGATTCTCGCGGATCTTCGCGGCCTTGGGCTGCTCCAGCTTTTGGCAAAACAACCAGAAGACATCACCCACCAGGGTTTCGACCCGAAAGTGGTGAGCCCGTACGCGGTCATAGACGCGGTCCTGGAATTCGTCCGGAGTAGTCGGCTCTTCCTTCGCTTCGTCAAGCCGCCAGCCATCGAGAAAGATACCGCGTTCCAGCGCGGGAAGCGCATTGGCTATTTCGAGCACGGCGTCGTTGGGCACAGAGCGCCTCAGCTCATGCATGACCGCACGCATTTGCGGACCGCTTTGGTGTGTCGTCCTGACATCCATGCGCTTCGCCAGATCCACGCACCATTCGACATGCAGTCTGCTAGCATGCTCGACATCGTATGGGTGTGCCATCTTTATTGTCCTATCCTTTGGCCCAGAAGCTTGCCGGTCATGGCGAGATGATCGCCCGAAGAGAACCGATCGCACCTGGCTAGATATATATTTTGAATGTAGGGGCAAGACGGTATACTCGGCTTCGAATGACGCGCGAAAACGAGAATATAGCAGTGCGCAACCGCGCCCCTGTGCCGCGAAGCGAGTGTCCGCTTGCAATAGCTGCGGAGCTTATCGGAGAGCGCTGGATGCTCCTGATTATCCGTGAAGCATTCTATGGTGTGATCCGCTTCGAGGACATGCTCGCCGACCTCGACATTCCGCGAGCGATGCTCTCGGATCGGCTCAAGAAACTGTGCGACGCGCAGATTCTTGAAAAGCGCCCCTATCGCGAGCCCGGCACCCGCCAGCGCATGGCGTATTTCCTGACGGCGAAAGGGCAGGCACTCGCCGCTCCGCTGATTTCGCTGAGCCAATGGGCCGAACAGGAAGTCATGGAAAAACCCGCGCCTGTCGAGTTTGTGCGTCGGGTGACCGGGGAGACGATCAGGGCGAAATTGGTCGACGCGAACGGCACCGTCGCGCAGCCCCGTGACATCACGATAAGATTGCCCGAACAGCGATAGCTGCAGCAGACACGGCTACCTCCCAGGACTTCAGAAGTCGGACGTTCCTATTCACCTGACAAACCGCATGCTCATGCTGCCAAATTTGACTGTTCTCTCCAAGGGAGACCGGCCTGCGCTAGGAACAGGCAGCACAACTTGGAGGAGCACCTGCGATGATCACGAAACCGGCACCCGGATATGTCTCGGCGATACTGATTTCGGTCACACTGTCGCTGTCTGCTTGCTTATATCCGGGAGAAACACGGCTCATGCAAGGCAAGGCAACCGACGCCGACTGGGCGATGATCCCGCGCGAGGATATTGCCATACTGGGAATGGAAGACCCGCAAAGCGGGGAAGAGATCGGTTTCGTCATCCAAATGGCGGCGGTCGGCCGCGATGGCGATGGAGCGGAAACCCAACCACGCGAACTTCTGCATGCCCTAGGTCTTGGCCAAACCTTTTCATACGATCCCGTCACTGGCGGACTTGTGCTGCGCATACCAACGCCAACGGCAGGACCACTTGCGCAAATTCCTCCAAAGCCTTCACGCAAGAATTACGTCGAAGGCGAAATGAGGTGGCTATGGTCATTGCTGGGCCGCCGTGTGGCCGAAGAGACTTATGACGATATGGCGGATCCCGACCCGGTCGAATTGCAAGCGCTCGATGACGGCACTTTCGAGTTCGAGCCGGACTTCAGCGATGATGACGACCCCGCGTCCAATGCTGTCGGCTATGTGGGCGGGTTCCGGGTGGCCGTCGAACTTGAAACGATCGCACCGATGACGCCGGAAAGAGTGAATCGTCCCAGAACCTTCTGGCCCATGCACTGCCCCGGCGCGGTCACTATTGCGCGCGATGCCGAAGGCGGCGCACCAGACAAGGTGGCTTTGCGCATAGTCGGCCAATCGCAAACGCGTTCGCTCGATCACTCTTCTGTCCTGCTTGGCCAGGTGATCGGCACAACCGATCCGCTGTCGAACGGAAGCTTTCTGTCTCATTGGTTCGGGGAGCGCCCTGCCCTGGCGGGTGCCGAGTTTACGCTCGTAACAATCAGCACCGGCCCGGAGGCCGAAGCCCTCGCAGGCGCGAAGTTTGCACGGTTGAAGGAGGACAGCGAAGCCCTTGCCGACTATGTTGATAACGCAGCAAAGGCGCTCGAAGCGGATCCGGACAGACCGGCAAAGCCGATTTCGCTGTGTGAGATCCCGCTACCGCTGAAACTGCTGAAATAGAGTCTTCGAACACGATCGAGATCGAGGTACGGGCACTATTGGGCTAGGGCAGGCCTCCGAAACACACCGATCGAACCTGATGGTCCGGTCGCGTCATAGTCCCATGCAAATCCGTTGCGCTCTGCTACGCGGACAGAGGCTTTGTTGTCGGGCTCGATAATGCACACACATTTGGTACCAAGCGTCCGATCGAACCAGTCGAGCGCGACTGCCACCGCTTCACTGGCAATGCCCGAACCCCAGGCCGATGGTGCGAGGCACCAGCCCATTTCCGGAGTGCCTTCGTGTCCGGGGCTGAGATCGCGCAAGCCTTCGAGGAAACCGATTTCGCCGAGAAAGCGGCCGTCCGACCTGTCTGTGATTGCCCAGAACCCATAGCCGAGGAGCCACCAGCTCCCGATATTGCGCTGGATCGTTGTCCAAACCTCGCTGCGGCTGCGCGGTTTGCCTCCGATGAATCGGGTCACCTCGCTGTCCGCCCACATCCTGGCAGCCGGATCCAGGTCTGTAGCCAGATGCGCGCGGATCAGTAGCCGCCGCGTCTCTAATTGCGGGATCGAGTGCGGGAGTACCGAGCCTAGAGGTTTCAATGGGTGATCCTTGAACTTGCCAGCAAATCTGCCCTGTACCGGCACCAAAAGGCGCGCCTCAGGACAATTAAACATCAATTCCTGCCACAATCCGCTGCCGCACGCACCTTGCCCGCAGCCGGTGGCAATGCCGATTTCGGTGTTCGGAACAAAGCAGACAAGAGGACCAAGGATGATGGATCCGTCAATGCGCAGCTGGGTCTTTCTCGAGCCGGGCAAGCTCGAGCTCAGGGAGGTGGACACGCCTTTCATCGAAGACGAAAACGAGGCTATCGTGCGTCCCCTCGTCATGGGGCGCTGCGATCTCGACCGCTTATACATGCGCGGTTACCTGCCGATGGGCAGCGGTGAACCGATTGGCCATGAAATCATCGGAGAGATCGTCGATCTGGGAACGCTGGCGGAGGCAGGCTTTGCACGGGGAGATCGCGTGATCGTCAGCGCGCAAATCTCCTGCGGGTCATGCGATATGTGCCGTACGGGAAATTCCGGCCGCTGCCGCTCGGTGCCCTTCGCAGCGAGCTACGGGATGGGCCGGGAGGGCGGATATGGTGGCGGCCTTTCGGACTATATCAAGGTTCCCTTCGCCAAGGCCATGATGGTGCCGCTTCCCGAACAGCTGGATGCAGGGCAGTCGATCGGTCTCGCCGATATGGCCAGCGACGCCTGGCGCAGCGTAGGCCCTCCGCTAAAGGAACGGCCAGGAGCCAGCGTCCTCGTCCTCGGCGGACTTGTTCCCGTTATCGGAATCTACGCGGCTGCAATCGCAATGAGATCGGGAGCAGCTGGCGTCCTCTACTGCGACCCCGACCCGGCAAACAGGGAAGCCGCAGCGCTCTACGGAGTTGACACAGCCTCCGCCCCGGACTCGCTGTCCAATGAGCCGGCGTTCGACGTGATCGTCGATGCGAGCGGAAACAGGGAATGGCTCAGGAAAGCTTTCGAACTCGTCAAGCCGGCCGGAACGATTACCGGGGTTGCGCCAGATTTCGTTTCGGGGGAACTTCCCCTCATGCAAGCCTATCAGAAAGGCGTTTCATTCGAGTTGGGTCGACCCAATTGCAGGGAAGGCATTCCCCCGGCCATTTCAACCCACCTTCATTGCGGCTTCGATCCTTCGTTGGTCGGACCGCGATTGTTTTCTTTCGAAGAGGCCGGTGAAGCCTGGGCAAGCGATAATCTCTACGTAGCAGTCGAAGCGAGCAAGCAATGACAGAAAGCCCCATCCCGCAAGGTTTCGCACGCCATGACCGCAAGAGCCCGGTTACCGATCCCTGGGAACCGCTCTATTCGAAAACATCGGAGACGGGCGTCACGCTCGGCCTGGTGGTTGCAAAGTCTCACTGCAACTCGCGCGGATTTGCGCATGGCGGCGTCATTGCCACTCTGGCGGATAATTGCCTCGGCCTGTCATGTGCCGCGAGGGATGCCGAGATCTCCGGGCTGGTGACAATCAATCTCGATGTCAATTATGTAGGTTCGGCGAAGATCGGACAGTGGCTGGAGTTCGCATGCACTTTTGCCAAGGTGGGACGATCGACGGTAATCGCGCAGGGAATAGCCGAGGCGGACGACGAGCGCTGCGCGAATTTCTCCGCTGTCTTCCAGGCCTATCGAAAAGAGAGTTGAGTACGCTGAAAGAACGTATCGGCTGTCAGGCCTGAACGGTCGCGGGCTTCCTCCCTAGTGCTCTTCGAAGCGTTTGGGCATTATGCATACCGACCTTCGCCGCAATACAGTCGGGTGAGCCTGCGTCCATCCCCATCATGTCGGCGGCATAGAGAACCCTTACCAGCTCCACGAATTTGGCAGGTGTGACACCGATCTCCTTGCGAAAGCGGCGATGCAGTGTCCGTTCTGTCATCGCGGATTGGCGGGCCATTTCCGTAACCGACCAGTCCCTGTCGGGGCGGGATATGATCGCGCTGCAGATCGAGCGGGTCCGTTCCGACGACGCGAAAAAACCCTCAAGAAGGCGGGATTGTTGCGGGTGACGCTCACCCCGGGGAAACGGAATGATCAACTGCCTCCCCACTTCGAGAGCGACCTCCTTGCCCAGGTCGGCTTCCACCCAATGCAAGGCAAGGTCCAGCGCCGATAACCTTCCAGCACAGGTGAACAGATTATCATCCTGGTGGAATATCTGCTCGCAAGTCCAGGCTACGCTCGGGAATCTGGTCTCCGCTTCTTTTCTGAGCGCCCAGTGTACCGTAGCCCTTCTGGCTTCTAGCAGCCCCATTCTCGCGATCGGGAAAACGCCGGCATGAACGCCGGCAAGCCGCCCGTCGGCACGATCGAGTGCAGCCTGCGCGATCTCGCGGTCTTCGATGACGATGTCGTCCAGTATTATTCTGTCGACACTGCAGGCGTCTTCCCCAAACCCATTATGATCGCGATTTGAACACCTCCTCGCATGCGAGGAACAGGTCAGTTGATAGAAGTCCCGGGCCAGCACTTCGTTGCAAGTCGAGAACGCCGAACTCAGGATACCCAGTTCGGCAGTTGGACTGCCGGCGCCGTAAAATTTGATCGCCTTCGTCAATTCAATCACCTGCCGATTCGGCTTCCTGCAAGGCCGGCAGAGTCCTCGTGACAGCCTGCGAGAGGCGAGCCTGGAGAGGCGAACGGCCTTGCGAAGCCTTGCACTACCATGCGGCGCCGTCTCGTTGCCGGTCCCAATCATGGGACCAGGCGATCAGGGACCCGGCGAGCAGAAGCATGGCCGATAACCAAAGCCCGTGGGTGAGCCCCGCGCTTCGATCGGAGACCACTCCGGTCATGAGGGGACCCACGATCTGGCCTGCGCTAAATGCGGCGGTCAGCGTGCCCAGCGCCTTGCTGTAGGCTTGTGAGGTAACTTCGGATTCCAATGCGTTAGCCACGCCTGCGACCACGGCAAGAAACGATCCTCCGAAGACAATAGCGGAAAGCAGCAAGGTCGCGTGGTCGGTTACGGCGAGCGCAAGGATCGTGCCCAGACAGACCATTGCCAACGGCACGGCGACCCGTTTGCCGCTGGAGGTCCGGGCGAAATATCTGCTCCAGAGACCTGCCGTAGCGACAGCGGCCAAGCCAAGGGCCACCCAGAACCAGCTGACAAAGGCAGTGGACAGGTATCCCGCGCCGCGCAGATAAGCGATGATGAAGGTCATGTAGCCGATGTACCCTGCGCCAAACAGGCCATAGGCCAAGAGGAGGCGACGAAGCTTGCGCGTGAGAGCGACCGAGGACGCTTGTCGATCATGGGCAGTAGCGTCGAAGGTGTCGATGACGAAAAACGCCGGAACCGCCAGGACCAGCGAAATTGCCGAAAGTCCGTACCAACCCGCTTGCCAGCCGAAGCCGTCGACCAGCCAGGGTATGACGAAGGCGGAGATTGCAAT
Source organism: Erythrobacter aureus (assembly GCF_003355455.1). Classification (NCBI taxonomy): domain Bacteria; kingdom Pseudomonadati; phylum Pseudomonadota; class Alphaproteobacteria; order Sphingomonadales; family Erythrobacteraceae; genus Erythrobacter; species Erythrobacter aureus. Next base: position 466,981 of record NZ_CP031357.1, on the reverse strand, counting down.
CCCGGCACCCGGTGCGGCAAAGTAAAGACCGGTGACTTTGGTAACGAAACGGGCGTCGATCCGCTTGGCATCGCGAATGACAAGCGCGGCTCCGGATATCATGCAGGAAGCACCTGCCACTCCCGACAGGGCACGGAAAAAGAGAATGAGGTTGAGGTCCGGCGAGAGGCCGGTCGCGCCAATCGATATGGCGGTAACCAGGAACGAGATTTTGAAGAGAAATTTCTCCCCAAACCGCCCGGCCAGAGAACCCGTCGCGAGCGCGCCAGCGAGATAGCCGATAGCATTCACGGTATTCAGCAAGCCGGCCGTGGCATAATCCAGTGCCAGCTGCTTCTGCATTTCGGGCAGGATCAGGGCATAGGAAAAGCGCGCGAATGCCAGAGCGATCGCCGCACCACCGGCAATCGCGGCAGTCCTCCAGATCAATTCGTTTCGGATCGAAACCGCTCTTTCCATAGCTCTGCTGTAGAGCTATCGATTGTTTTGCAATATCGAGTTATTTGGAACTAACCATTCCAAGATGTGGAAGGATTCCGGCTGGCCTACGATATCGATCCCTCGCACCTGCGCACACTCGTGGCTTTCGCGGACACGGGGACGTTGGCGAGCGCCGGAAAGATCGTCGGGCGGTCGCCATCTGCGATCACCGCGCAGATGCATAAATTGCAGGAGCTTGTAGGGCACCAGCTCATCACACGCGATGGCAGGCGATCCACTCTGACTCCCAGGGGTGAGGAACTTGTAGGGCATGCCCGCGAAATACTGAGCGCAAACGAACTCGCCTGGCAGGCGATGCAGGCTGCCCATGGCACTATCACCTTGTCGGTGGGGATCTTCGAGGATTTCGTCGACGGACGCTTTACCGAAGTCGTTCGCTCCTTCGGCAATTCAAACCGTCACGTTCAAATCTATTTGTCGAGCGCGCGTTCGGTCCGCTTGAATACTGCGATGGACGAAGGCGATCACGACATCGTGATCACGCACAGGGACAGGCCGACACCCGACGAGTATTTCTCGTTCTCCGAAAGCCTGGTCTGGCTGGCTGGCCGCGACGCCGTATTTGATCCCCGGTCCATTCCTCTCGCCTTCATGGAAGCGCCTTGCCGGTTCAGGGAAACAGCCCTGCGAGCCCTGGAAACGGCGCGCAGACCCTATCGTTTGGCGGCTTCTGCCACGAGCGTGTCGGCGCTGCTGGCTCTTGTGGCAGCCGGGCTCGGAATAACCGTTCGAACGAAGAGAGCCGAAAACCCGGCTCTGCGCCCGGCACCCGATCATCTGGAATTGCCCGACCTGGGGAAGGCAACCTTCGTTGTGCGGGTGAAGCCCAAATCGCGACCGGAAGTGCAGGACCTGGCGGACATTATCGTAGCAGCGCTGCAGCAAAGGCCATAAACTAGGGTTGGCAGGATTGCTCACCGGCTTTTCGGCCAAACCGTTTGCCCGCCCAGTTGGACAGCTGTGGTCCGGTGAGGCCCAGCAGCAGGCCTGCCATCACGAGCATCGACGCAATCACCTTCCAGGCGGGTAGCGGCTCGGCGAGCAGGAGGGCGGAAGCGCTCAGTCCGAAAACAGGAACGAGCAGGGCAAAGGGCGCGACTGTTGCCGAAGGGTAGCGATTGAGGAGTGCGGCCCAGATGCCGTAGCCGAACAGCGTGTTTCCAAGCGACTGCCAGATCACGGCGGCCCATGTCGATAGCGTTGCCGACCGAAATCCCGCTGCCATGGCGCTCCAGCCTTCGAACATGAAAGACAGGGCGAGCAGAACCGGAACCGGTGCAATGCTGCTCCAGACGACGAAACCCAGCACATTGGTGCCCGATGTCTTGCGCGAGATCATGTTAGCAAGCGCCCATGACGCGGCCGCAACAAGTACGAGGCCGACACCGGCAGCGGTAGTACCGCCATCTGCCCTCACCCCGATCAACACAATACCGGCGGTCGCAAGCAGCAGGGCCGCGATCTGCACACCGCGTACGCGTTCGCCGGTAAGCCACACCGACAGGCCGATCGTGAAGAACACTTGCGCCTGGATTATGAGCGAAGCGAGACCCGGCGAGATCATGCCGTCCATGGCGATGAACAGAATGCCGAATTGCCCTACTCCGACGAGGACCCCGTAGGACGAAAGGTTCAACCACGAGGTGGAAGGCCTGGGCACAAACAGGACCGCCGGGAAAAAGGCGATAACAAACCGGATCGTCGCAAAAAGCAGCGGCGGGAGCGCAAGCAACGCTTCGTGGATCACGACAAAGTTCGTGCCCCACACGAACATGACGAGCATGACCAGAATTATGTCGCGGCCGGTCATTGGGCTGGCCCGGCCTCGATCACGCGAACGTCCCCGGAAACCTGAACACCTTCTCCAGTCGTTTGTGGAATGGCGACATTCAATACCGACCGCATCCCCATGTCTTCGCCCTGGATGATGGTGATGTGCTGCCTTCCGGAATCGAGGTGATCGCGTAAGAACCCTGCGAAAGCGGCGGCGGCCGCTCCGGTGGCCGGATCTTCGAGCACACCGCCCGACGCGAAAGCATTTCGGACGTGGAATGTGCTGTCATCGCCTTCGAAGACCAGCGCAATCGTCGTCAATTGGTGTTTCCTCATCATGTCCCGCCCGGCTGCAAGATCGTAGGACATCGAGGACAGTCTCGTGCGATCCTTGAGGGGAATGATGAGGTGGTTTGCGCCCGCGTGGGCAACGACCGGGGGAAAAGTGCCTGTCAGATCGGAGCGGTCCAGTTCAAAGAGCTCGAGACCTTGCTGAGCTATTTCCTCATCGAAGCGGTGCCGCGTGCTCGGTGATACGAGCTGCGCGCGAAGACTGTCGCCGTTCGCTGACGCGGTGACATGAATGGTATTGTCGTTGAGGACGAGATCGTAACGACTGTCGCCATGCTTCCTGGCCAGTACCGCCCCCAAAGCGATGGTGGCATGCCCGCAAAATGGCACTTCTCCTTCCGGCGCGAAATATCGCACGCGCCACGCTTCGCCTGCAGGAAAGGCGAAGGCGGTTTCCGAATATCCCACGTCGGCCGCGATCTCCTGCATCGCAGTTTCATCGATTGCTTCGTCGCTCAAATAGACGCCGGCGGGATTGCCACCGGAAGCGCCATCGGAAAATGCGGCAAGTCTGTGAAGTTCCACCATACCATCCTTCAAAATTTGTGAGTCCCGGCCTAGCTAGTGGCGCAGGGTCTGGTTGATAATGCGTTTGGCAATTTCTACATTCGAACCTATAGGTTTCGAATGGATCGCATTCTGAGCTATCGGGTCTTTCTGAAGACGATAGAGACAGGCTCATTCGCAGCTGCCTCGCGCACTCTCGACATGACACCGCAAATGGCTGGCCGACACGTCGATACTCTTGAGAAAGAACTGGGCACACGGCTCTTGAACCGGTCCACCAGAAAGCTGGCGCTGACTGAGGCGGGCAGGGTTTTCGCTGCCGGTGCGCGGCAAATTCTGGAGTCTGTCGAAGCGACAAAGACATCAGTCCAGGCCTTGATGGAAGTGCCGAGTGGGCAATTGCGGGTTTCCCTTCCCTCGACCTTGGGGCGATGCAGAATTGTCCCCATGCTTGGATCGTTCTGCGCGCAATACCCGGAAGTTTCGCTGGATGTTTCGCTGTCCGACAGGCTCGTCGACCCGATCGGCGAGCGTTTCGACATATGCCTGAGGATTGGCGAACCGGCCGATTCCGAGTTGATGATGAAGCAGCTGCCATCCTACCGGGTCGGGGCCTACGCCGCTCCGCAATATCTCGAAGAGAACGGGACGCCGTCGCATCCGCGTGATCTGGCAGGCCATCGATGCCTGGGTTACGACTTCCGGTCATATCCCGCTCCGAACCTGTGGCGATTTTCTCAAGGCAAAGAAGCGATCGAAATCGATCCCCAACACCAGATTTCGGTTGATGACACCCATGCCCTGATCGACCTGGCCCTTGCGGGCGGCGGGATCGTCATGACCGGTGCAATCAATCTGGAAGACTACCTGACATCGGGTCGTCTGGTCCGGGTCTTGCCGGCATTCGATGGACCGAGGCGATCGATGAATCTGCTTTATCATCGCGCGAGCGCCGACGTGCCGAAACAGCGCGTCTTTATCGAATGGCTCGTTCGGCTGCTCGCTTAGCGGCTCGCCGCCGGTCGGTTTCAGGGGGCGACCGGCGGCCCTACGATCGTCTGGTTGTAGGTCGAACACACCTGCGCGACCTCGTCCTGATCGTGCGGGACCTCGAGATCGGCCAGCGCAGTGAAGAAGCGGTCATGTCCGCTCGGCGTGGCGACCAGAAGCATGGCCGCATCTTCGGACCCGACCGTAACGAAGCTGTGCACGAAGCCCTTCGGGACGTGAATGGTATCTCCAACGGTCACATTCATTTTTTCCTCGCCAACGAGGAACACGAGATCACCTGCTGTTACGTGAAAGATCTTGCTTTCGTCGTGCGAGATGTGGGCAGGCGACCCCATTCCTGGCGCGACCGACATTGCCATGACCGTGCTGGTCGCCTTTTCCCCGCCAAGTAGGATCTTTGCGTCAATGCCCGAGAACCGGGCGCGGGACGTTGCGGCGAGTTTTCCGGCCAGCCCAGCCGGATCATTTGTCGATGAAGACATTGGAGTCCTTTCCTTGAGAGTCTCCACGCTTTTACCCGCTTGCCAATTGCCGAAAAGACGGCAATTTACGGCAATTCTTGCCAACTATTTGGACAATCGATGAAGCTCGATCCGCTTGAAACCTTCGTATCGGTCGCGAAAGCGGGCAGCTTTACTGCTGCCGCCGTGCGCTCCGGCAGCCCGAGATCGACCGTCAGCATGCAGATCGCAAAACTCGAGGAGTCGCTCGGGGTGCGACTGTTCAAGCGCTCGACCCGGTCCATGGTCCTCACCCATGAAGGGCACGTGCTGCTTGAGAAGGTTGCTGGGCCGATCGAGCTGATTTCGGCTGCCGTCGATCAGATCGGAGGCAATCAAGCTGAATTGGCAGGCAGGATCAGGGCGACCGCCCCGGCCGATTTTCCGACGGAAGGTATCGCAGAGGCGATCGTTCGGTTTCAGAAGCAACACCCCCGCGTGGAGGTCGATTTGACAATGACCAACGCCCTTCTCGATCTGGTCGAAGAGAACATCGACATCGCTATCCGTGCCGGGCGCGGCTCGAGTGTAGAAGTGGTCGAACAGAAGCTGGCCGACATAGAGTGGGTTTTTGCCGCCAGCCGGGAGTGGCTAAAGAAGAACACACTGCCGGAACACAGTGCGGAAATTTCGCAATTCATCGCACCTTCGCCATCACTGAAGGCTTTCCTCGAGCATCACGTCCTCAGCAGTGCAAGCTTGCCAACGGGTCATATCCAGGTGGACAATCACATGCTCGCCGCCGCGCTTGTTCGCAAAGGTGCCGGTGTCGCGATTGTGCCAAGATCGGTAATCGCTTCGGAGTTGGTGGAGGGAAGCGTAGTCGCCATATTGGATGGCGAGATCCGGCACACTTCATCGCTCATGCTGAGTTTTCCCACCCGAGCCGACATGCTGCCGCGAGTGAGGATCTTCGGGGAGTTCCTAAAAGAATCCATGCGCTCGCGACGTTGAAGATCAAGCGCACCTATTCGGAAGGGGGAGACCCGCCTTCCTGCATGTACCATTCGGATGACAGATCGTAGTCGGGGGCAGGCAACCCAAAGGCCCACTTCAAGGCATCGTGTGCGGCATTGTGGTAGATCGTCCAGTGATGTTCGGTCTCGCGCCTGTCTGAATACATCCAGGTGAGACCAGCGGGCTGACCAGCGTTCAACGCCGCCACGATTTCATCCATTCCAGTTTGCATGGTCCCGCCCTCGTCGGCCATTGCCAGGAACAGAGTGCTCCCGGGCATCGATTCCGGCATGCGGCTTGCAGATGCTCGGGAGAGTGCACGGTCATCGTACCAGAGACTCGGACTGATCGCGATGTAGTCGGTGAACAGTTCGGGCTGCGAGAAGAACGTCTCGAGAATGAACAGTCCGGCCAGAGATTCGCCCAATACCGCTTTGCGCGCGCCCACACGATAATTGGCCTCGACGAAAGGGATTACTTCATCGGCAATATAACGCCGGAATTTTGGCGCGCCGCCAGCGCGGTCAGCAGGGCGGACATAGCGTGGATCAGCCGCGGTCTCGGTTAGTTCAAATGCGCGGTTGTCTGTTCGAATGCCAATGATGATCAACGGTTCGATTGTCCCGTTCAATACTCCCAACTGCGCTAGGCCAGAGATGTGATGGAAGTCTTGCTCCCGCCCGCCGTCGATCAGATAAACTGCGTTGTATTGCACGTTGCTGTCAGCGTAGCCGGGAGGGAGCCATACATTGATTTCGCGGTGCTCTTCGAAATGTGAGGAATAGAGTTGATGGCTCTGCCCGATGGCGATCGCAGTGCTCGCTGGCCGCAACGTGCCAGCGCACCCTTCGAGGACAAGCAGGAATGACAAACAGAGTGCCGTGAGCCCGGATCGGCTGGTTGCCTGCTTCTCGGGGATTGTAGATGGTTTAATCATGCATCCAAGCCTATCCCCGTCAAGACGGCGCCAGAAGGGCTTGCAGCCAGGTTGGCAGAGATCGGAGCGATTTTGTCGGTGGCGCCCGCCCGGCACCCCAACTCATTGTGCCGCCAACTCGGCAGCCAACGCTTCAACCTCCTGCTCCGCGCGAGCTATCGAAGCCTCCAGCCGATCGTCTGCAAATTCGTCGAACTCGATTGCGATATAGTGATGCTTCTCAATGCCAAGATACGACAACGGGGTCACAATGCCTGGCTCGACGTGATTCTGGTTTTTCAAACGTGAGGCATCGTCATAGCCATGATCGCCGCGGGAAGACAGGACCACCAAGGTCTTGTTATCGTCCTTCAACAGCGGCCAATAAGGCTCGTCTTCCCGGTTGCGGTCAAAACCAAATGTGCGGCCCACGCGAACCACATTGTCGATATAGGCTTTCAGCTGAGCGGGAACCCCAAAATTGTACATCGGTGACGCGATCACGATAATGTCGGACGCGATGAGTTCATCTACAAGTTTGTCGCTCTCCGCCAGCCTTTGCTGCATCCAGAAGCTTCTGTCCTGCTCCGGAGTGAAGGCTGCATGGATCCAATCCGGATCGACGGGGGTCGGAGGCAGCAAGCCTATCTCTCTGTGAAGGATTGTAGCTCCCGGACATCTGCAGCGCCATGTTTCGGCGAATTTCAACGAAAGTCGCCTAGTGTGCGACCCAAAGCTTGCAAAGTGGGAGGAAGCCGATCGGGCACTTGCATCGACAATCAGGACATTACTCATCGCAGAATTTCTCCATCGAAAATCATGAGATGAAACTAAGGTTCGACCTTCTCCGCACAAATGATTAGAACGCGCCTATGGATGAGAATGATTCATCTGGAAGAAGACGTCCGCTGCCGTCGCTGGTGGGCCTGCAGGCATTCGAGGCCGCGGCAAGACACACAAGCTTCAGGGACGCGGCCGACGAGATGGCGATCACGCCGACGGCAGTTTCTCATCGCATCCGCGGTCTTGAAGAACACCTGGGTGTCAAGTTGTTCGAGCGTCGCCCCCGCAAGGTATCCGTCACCGAGGCGGGCGCAGTCTTGCTCGACCACCTCGGACCGGCTTTCCAGGGCATTCGGGGCGGCTGCGATGCAGTCGCGCGCTTCGGGGGAAACCGGACATATACAATTACCCTAACATCGGTGCTCTCGGCTCTGTGGCTTACCCCACGACTTGATGCACTGCGCTCGCGCATGCCCGGAATTGGTCTGAGAATCCTAGCAACCGAGGACGTTGCCGACCTTCATGCACACGAGGCCGACTTCGCCATCCGACATTTTGCCCACAAGACAGACCTTAAAAGTCTCGAAGCTGTCTGGCTGGGCAGGGACCTGCTCTATCCATGCGCGAGTCCCGCGTTGATCGGACGCTCGGGCAAGACGCTGGCATCCCTGCCGCTGATCCATTTCGAGGTAAACAATCCCACGCACCACAAACAGTCATGGGAAGAATGGTTTGGGCGGCATGGTCACATGTCATCCCGCAAAAACGATCTCGACACGACGTTCAGCAATGAAATCCAGGCATTCTACGCCACGCTCGCGGGGCAGGGAGTTGGCCTGATTTCGCGAACGCTCGCCCAGGATTTCATCGACCGTGGATTGCTCACAGTGATCGATGATCGGCACATCGAAGGGGCGGAACTAGCTCTACTCAGGCGCGAGAATGCGCTCGCGGGATCTCTTGAGAACTCGCTTTGGAACTGGTTGCGGGTCAGCTTGTCAGAATGGAAATCTACTTCCGCAATCACCCCATAGGAGCTGTTCGATCTTGCAACAGCTACACAGAGTGAGCGTTGGCGCGCAGATCGAGAAATCCAGATAAAATTTACGCAAAAACTGCCTGATTTGAATGGCAATGGCGCACCCGACAGGATTCGAACCTGTGGCCTTCGCCTTCGGAGGGCGACGCTCTATCCAGCTGAGCTACGGGTGCTTTTGCTTACGCAGTGCTTACGCGGAAAGAATTTCAATGTGAACCCAATCCGTGAAAACAACTAAGTGCATGAAATTTCGATAAATTCCTTCTAAATTCTCGTCTTGACCTCTGCCTTCGGAGGGCAGCGCTCTATCCAGCTGAGCTACGGGTGCGTATGGTGCCGATAAGCGAGCGGGGCGCTTAGCAAAGCCAGCGTGCGCCCGCCAGCCTTAAAACGGATTGGCGGAAATGACGATGGGGGCGTTAGGCTTTTCGCAAGACTGGCCGCCTAGTCCTGTCGGGCATGAACGCGATGTCCCACCCGTTCGATCTGGCTCACGCCACCATGCTGCCGCCCACCCAGGTCGGGCTGCGCGAAACGCCGGACAGCACCTTATTGGCACAGCGATGGGAAGCGGTTCATGAAGCCGCCGCCGCGGTGGGCAATCTGGCCCAGCTTGGCCGCGAGCCACTCTCCCGGGAAATCATGGGACTGCCTGAGCGGGCCGCTGTAAGGGGCGGCTGGCATTACGACAGCGTCGTGCGCGGGATCGATGATCTTGCCGCGATGATGGAACCCGGTCTGCGGGCGCTTCTGTCGTTGACCGCACAGGGACAGGATACGACTGCCGCCGCACTTACCCTCTGGCGCGAATTTCACACCGCGCGGGCGGCGATCGTTGCTATCCTCGACGCTGCTTGAGTCTCGAAAAATCGACGGCGACTGCGATGTCGCCGGTATAGGCCCTGACGCGGTTAAGCCTTGACGATGTTCGGGGTATGTTCCATTTCGCCGACATGACGGAATCGCTTCTGGACGGACATACGGCGGCCCATGTCGCGCGGGGCGTAGCGCGGCTGTTCGCGCGCAACGACATATGGTGCCTGGCCGAAATGCCGCTGCGTGGCGGGCGGCGGGCGGACCTCATGGGTGTCGACCCCAAGGGGCGGGTCATCATCGTCGAAATCAAGGTCCAGCGGGGCGATCTGCTGGGTGACGGAAAATGGCCCGATTATCTCGATCATTGCGATCGTTTCTACTGGGGAGTGCCCCCGGGGTTCGATCACAGCCCGCTGGACGGCGAAGGCTATCGACCGGACAGTTGCGGAATCATCGTTGCCGATGGCTATGACGGGGAAATAGTGCGGCCCGCGCCGCTCGTCCCGCTGGCCGCGGCGCGGCGCAAGGTCGAAATCGAACGGCTCGCCCGCGCTTCCCTGCGCCGCGCCACGGTGGCGTTCGATCCGCATTGCTCGCCATGGGGCGTGATCGAATAGTTTTTGCCGGTTCCCCAGCAGGCGATCGCGCAGTAGGGTCGATTGCACGATGTGGATCGCGATCACTCTTTCCGCCCTTGCCATGACCGCGATCGTGGCCGGGCGCTATCTTGCCTCGAGCGGGATTTTCGCGGCGATCACCAATCGCGTGCGGCCGGGGTATCACGCTGGCCTCGGCAGCCAGATTCGCAGGGAGATCGGCTGGTCGCTCGTCTCGGCCGCGATTTACGGCATTCCTGCGGGCGTGGTCGCGTGGGGCTGGCAGGAGCGTGGGTGGACGCAAATCTATACGGATCCGGGCGCCTATCCGTTGTGGTACCTGCCTCTGGCCCCGCTGCTCTATCTGCTGGCGCATGACGCCTGGTTCTACTGGACGCACCGGTTGATGCATCGCCCGAACCTGTTCCGCACCATGCACGCCGTTCATCATGCAAGCCGCCCCCCGACCGCATGGGCGGCGATGAGCTTTCACCCGTGGGAAGCGATCACGGGCGCGGTGGTCATACCGGTTCTGGTTTTTGTCATCCCGATCCATGTCGCCATGCTGGGCGTGGTATTGATCGTGATGACGGTGATGGGGGTCACCAACCATATGGGCTGGGAAATATTCCCACGGCGACTGGTTCATTCCAAGTTAGGCGGATGGCTGATAACGGCCAGCCATCACCAGCGCCATCATGAAGAGTATCAATGCAATTACGGCCTCTATTTTCGTCACTGGGATCGTTTTTGCGGTACCGACAAGGGGCTCAGCCCCAACATATGAGCCGGTTGGGCGCGGTAGCCTTCCTGCCGCTCGGCGCGGTGCTTGCGGCCGCCTCGCCCCCTGCGCCCCCCGAAGACGGGGCGCTTACCGGGGCCACGATCAGCGTGACTGTGACCGAACTGCGCAATGCCAAGGGTATCGTGCGCGCCTGCATGACTACCGACGAAGGCAAGTTTCCGCGCTGCCGCGGCGTCGCGGGAGCGCACGGGGCCACGGCCGAAGCGCGCGAGGGGAGCGTGACCTTTACCTTCGCGGGCGTGAAGCCCGGCCGCTATGCCATTGCCCTGCTGCATGACGAGAACGCCAATGGAAAGGCCGACCGCGCACTGGGCATGATGCCCAAGGAAGGGTTCGGCTTTTCGCGCGATGCGAAGGTGCGGATGGGGCCACCCCGATTTTCCGAAGCCGCTTTCGACATCGGCACAGAGGATCGCGCGCTGACTATAAGGATGCGCTACATGCTCTGAAAATCTCCCGCAGACGGCCCGTTCCATGGTTAATTTCCTTAATCATATCTTTACTGCGCGACGTCCATATCGATGCCGAATGGGCAGAACTCTCGGGAGCCAATGCAGTGATGGACAGGCTAGGCGGTTTTTTCGGCTCGCGTGAAGCGGAGGAAGACTGCGACGACGACTATGTCGAGCCGTTCGACGCCGATATCGAGCCGCCGCCCTCGCCTGTTGGTCAGGACGAACGCCGGATGCAGGTACGCGCCTATAATCACTGGGCGGGTCTGCTGGGCGATCTCAACTTCCCGCCGATCGCAGACCTCGAGCCCGGCACGCTGAAGGATTTCGGCCCCTATTCGGTCCTGCTGGATCTCTCGGACGATGTCGAGGATCCGAAAATCGGCTTTGTGGGCGCCGAATTGGCGGCCGAGTGCGGTCAGACGGGAGATCTAGTCCGGCTTTCCGAAGTCCCCAGCCGATCGGTGCTCAGCCGCATTACCGATCATTACATGCAGATCCTCGCGAATGAGGCGCCAATCGGTTTCGAGGCCGAATTCGTCAACGAAACAGGGGCCTCGGTCCTCTATCGCGGAATTCTGCTGCCCTATTCGAGCAACAACGCGACGATCGACTTCATTTATGGGGTGATAAACTGGAAGGAAATGGCCGACCGGGAAACCGCCGACGCCCTGCTGCTCGAGCTCGATCAGGCGCTCGGCACAATGGACGAATACGCCTTGGAGGGCGAGGACACGATCGACACGGTCGAAACGCTTGCGGCCTCTCCGCATGGCCGCCATGACCGCGGGGTGCTCGAACTCGGGGATCGTGCGATGATGGACAGCCACGGATCGGGAGCGCTGCCGCGACCGGCGTTCGGACCTGCCGAAGAACATGGCGGTGCCGACGAGGCACCCGGCCGTGCATCGCAGGCCTCCGCCGCGCCGCGCATGGATGCGCTGGGCAATCCGGTCGGCACCCATGTCGCCGACGACGAGTTCGGTGGCGCGGACGATGATTTCGACGATTTCGACAGCGGTATGAAGACCGCCGCCGATTACGGACTGCCCGAATGGGATGAGGACGAAGAAGACGAGGAGGATGTCGACGGGGTCGTCGACCCTCTGGCCGACGAAGATACCGCGAGCAGCCTTGTCGCGCTGGTCAGCCGCAGTGAACGCACGAAGAAAACCGTTCTTCTCTCGCGCAGCGCACCCGTAGCCACTCTGCCGCATGGCTATGGGGACGAGGAAATAGCTGCGCCGCCGCGCCAAGCCGAATTCGATGCGGAGCGGTTCGAAAAGCCCACGGATCCCGTCGCCCGATATGGAACCCTTTCCGAAGCTGGCGAATCCGGCATCGCCGCGGAAAATGAGACTGTCGGGGCCGATGCGCATACGGAACCTGCGGGCAAGGCCATCGCGACGAACACCGGGGCGGAGGAGATTCCCGCCGATGCGCAGGCCTCACCGGAAGGTTTGTACGATTGCCTCGCCGCAGCGCGCGAGATGGCGCAAACCGCGCAGAACACGGAAGATCGCAGCCGCAAGGCGCTTTATGCCGCTGTCGGCCGAGCCTATGATTTCAGCCTCGAAGCGCAGCAGGCACCCGACGATTTCGACGAGCTTTTGAATGAAAATGGGCTGACTTTCCAAGACCGCGCGCCGATGACCCCGGTGGTCAAGCTGGTCTTCGGTGCCGATTACGACAAGACGCGCCTGACCGAATACGCCGCCGTTCTGATGCACGCCCACCGTGTCGGCGTGGAGCGCGGCAAGCTGACCGCATTCCTTCGCGAGGCGGAGGGGGGCCTCAAAGGCGTGGTCCAGGCGGAACGCCGCGCACGAAAGGAAGAACAGGGCAAACCAGTCGCCGACGAGAAAGCGGTACGTCCGGCGCTGGCCGGGAAATTGCGCGCGCTGGACCCGCTCTCGCTCGCCGAACTGGACGAGGAAGGCGCCGAATTCGCGCTTGTGATGGTTCGCCGCACGCCCGAGGGCGCGCTGGATATTATTGGCGAAGTGCCCGAGGATATCCCGCTCGTGGAACGCGCGGCGCGCAAGCTGCTCGGCTAGAACGGCACTTCCACAAAGGGCTTGTCGGCGCTGCGCCGCAACGGCTAGCGCGGGGCGATGCCGTTCCTGCCTACCGCGTCCGTCCGTATCCAGCCTTATTTCGGTTACCGAAATCGAGAACGATTGCGCATTACAGCGCGCGCGTTGCGATCGCGGGTGGGCCGGTTCGAGAAACGCGGCAAATGGCGCGCCGCCAAAACGATGCTGGGCCAATTCGCCAGCCACGAGGTCGCGGAATTTCCCGTCGAGCTCGAAATCGCGCGCCCCGGCGCCAATAGCCAGCGCCATCAGGGCCTGACCGATAAGGAAGGCTTCGTCCATTTCGACATTCGCCTCGATCCCGAATGGTCTTATGACGATCATCCGGCCTGGGAAACCGTGGTCTTTCACTGGAAGACGGCGGGAGAGGAGCAGTGCCTCGATGCGCATGTGATCGCTCCTGGCACCGACACTGCCCTGGCGGTCATTTCGGATATCGACGATACGATCATCGAAACGGGAATTACCGGCGATTTCCGCAAGGTCATGCGCAATTGGCGGCGCGTTTTGATGCAGATGCCCGAAGAACGCATCATCGTGCCCGGTGCGGATGTCTTCTACAATGCGCTGGGCGGCGGCGACGTGCTGGCGGAAGGCGAGGGTCATGTAGGAGAAACCCAGCCGGCCACGCATCGGCCCTTTTTCTATGTATCGTCCAGTCCGTGGAATCTGTTCAGCTATCTCGTCACCTATATCCGGGGTCGCGGTCTGCCGCTGGGGCCGATCTTCCTGCGCGACTGGGGGCTCAACCGCGAAACCTTCGGTTCGTCGAGCCACGGTGCGCACAAGCGCGCGGCGATCGACGGTATCCTTGGCGCCTATCCCGACATGAAGTTCGCCCTGATCGGCGACGACAGCCAGGGCGACCTCACCGCTTTCGCCGATGTGGCGCTGGAGAATCCGGATCGCGTGCGCGCCATATTCATCCGCAAGGTCGGTGACGCGATGAGCCCCGAAGAATTGAACGCGAAGGCAAAGCTGAAGGCCGCGAACATACCGCTGTGGCTGGGCACCAGCTACGATACGGGGCACAAGTTTCTGGCGTCGGTGGGGCTGTTGGCGGACGAGGAAGCCAGGGCGATCGTCGATTCGGTCGAACGAACCGATCCTTCGACCGCCGGGTGAAGCGCCCGATGAAGCTTCTGATCGGCGTCGTGGCGGTGCTGGCTGTGGCGGGCGGCATGCTGATGCTGGCAATCCGCAATAACGGGCCTGCGGTTCTCGACGCGATCGACAGGCTGACCGGGGGGACGCGGGGTGTCGTGCTCGTCGCCAAGACGAGCTATGGCGGGCATCCGGATCAGAAGCTGCGCATCTACGCGCCTGCCGCCGCGACGCAGCCGCTCCCGGTGCTGGTCTTCGTTCATGGCGGGAGCTGGCGCTGGGGCGATCCCGACGATTACAATTTCGTTGCCCGTTCGCTGGCGCCTGAGGGTTTCCTGGTGGTGCTCGCAGGCTACCGACTGGGCGAGGACGGGCGCTATCCCGCCATGCTCGAAGATACTGCCTCCGCCATCGCGCACGCTGCGCGTCTCGCGCCTCGCTATGGCGGCGACCCGGCCAGAATGGTGCTGGCGGGCCATTCCGCCGGTGCCTATAATGTCGTGCAAACCGCGCTGGAGGAGAAGTGGCTGGCAGACGGCCCGGGCCGCATACGCGGCGTCGTGGGACTGGCCGGGCCTTACGATTTCTTCCCGTTCGACAGCGAATCGACCATCGCCAGCTTCGGTTCGGTCGAGGCAGGAGCTGCGAGCCAGCCGGTCAATCACGCCCGCGGCGATACGGTGCCCATGCTGCTGATTCATGGCGAGCGCGACACGCTGGTCAAGCCGCGCAATACGCGCGCCCTGTCCCGTGCCCTGCGCGCAGCCGGCGCACCGGTCGAAACGCTGTTTTATGAGGAGTTCGATCACAATGCGCCGCTGGTTTCACTGGCCAGTCCCTGGCGGCGATCGCGCGATGTCGACAATGCGCTGATCGATTTCGCACGTCGGGTGAGCGAGGTTTCAGTTCCGGTTCAGGCCGAAACCCCTTAGGCTGCCCGCCAATGCGCCTGATTGCCCGCCTGCTCGCCATTCTTGCCGCCGCTATGCTCGCGGCGCAGCCGGTCGCCGCCCAGTCGATCCTGCGCGATGCGGAGACCGAGGCGTTTCTCGACGAGATATCCGCCCCCCTTATCGCCGCGGCGGGGCTCGAACCGGAGAATGTGGATATCGTTCTCGTCAACGACCGCTCGATCAATGCCTTCGTCGCCGGCGGGCAGATAGTCTATATTCATTCGGGCCTGATCGAGGCCGCAGACTCCGCCGAGGAAGTTCAGGGCGTGATCGCCCATGAGCTCGGCCACATTACCGGCGGTCATATCCTGCGTTATGGCGAAGGCGCGGCCTCCGCGACCAAGATTTCGCTGCTCTCGGTGCTCGCCGGGATCGGCGCCGCGCTGGCCGGGGCGGGCGAGGCGGCCATGGGCGTGATGGCGCTGGGCCAGCAGGCCGCGCTCGGCCAGTTCCTGTCCTTCAGCCGGACGCAGGAATCCTCGGCCGATTTCGCGGGCGCCGAATATCTTTCGAAGGCGGGAGTTTCCGGCCGGGGGTCGCTGACCTTCTTCGGCAAGCTGCTCAACCAGGAATATCGTTATGGCTACAGCCAGAGCGACGAGGCCGGCTTTTATCGTACCCACCCCTTGTCGGGCGATAGGATTGCCGCGCTGCGCGAAGTCTATGAAAAGGACCCGGCATGGGATCGGCCGCCCAATGCACGCAATCAGGCCAACTTCGACCGCGTGAAGGCCAAGCTGACCGGTTACATCGCCAAGCCTTCCGCAACCCTGCGAGACTATCCCGAAACCGATCAGTCGATCCCCGCGCTCTATGCCCGTGCCTATGCCTATCACCAGAACGCCCGGGTGGACCGCGCGCTCGATGCGGCGGATGCGCTGATCGCGACGAGCCCGGACGATCCCTATTTCCTCGAACTCAAGGGGCAGGTGCTGCTCGAATCGGGGCGCCCGGGCGAAGCGCTCGATCCGCTGCGCCGCGCGACTGCCCTGACCAATTCCGAACCCCTGATCGCCAGCATGTTCGGCCATGCGCTGATCGCGACCGAAGATCCGGCCAATTACGAAGAGGCCGAGCGCGTATTGCGCGCCGCGGTGGGCCGAGACCGGCGCAACCCGTTTGCCTGGTACCAGCTCGGCGTGGTCTATGCTGCCCGTGGCGACACCGCCCGGGCGCGGCTGGCGACGGCGGAGCAACAGGTGATGAGCGGACAATATGCGCTCGCGCTGCGCAGCGCCCAGGCGGCCGAGGGCGAACTCGAGCGGGGAACGCCCGACTGGATTCGCGCGCAGGATATAGGCATGCAGGCGCGCGCGCTGCTGGAACGGCAATGCGAAATGGAACGCGGGCGCAATTGCGCACCGCGCTGACTGACGGATTAGGGGCCTTATGAGAAATCATCTGCTGACCGCGCTGATCGCGCTGGTGTTCGGCTTTGCCGGTGCCGCGCTGTGGTCGCTGTCCGGCCTCGGCAACGGCCAGACTCGCGACTATTTGCTCGCCAATCCGCAGATCCTGCCCGAGATGGCCGAAGCCTATCAACGCGGGGATGCGCAAAACCGACTGGCGCAGATCGCGGACGAAGTGAAGCAGCCCTTCCCCGGCGCGGTGCTTGGCAATCCCGACGGATCGAAAGTGCTGGTCAAGTTCACCGATTATGGCTGCACCTATTGCCGCCAGTCGGTCGCAGCGATCGACGAGCTGATCGCCACCGATCCCGAGCTCAAGGTGGTGGTGCGCGAATGGCCCATTTTCGATGGCAGCGAACAGGCTGCGCGCATGGCGCTCGCGGCAGCGAAACAGGGCAAGTATCCCGCCTTCTATCACGCCATGTTCGAACAGGGTCCCCCAAGCGAGGGCACGATTGCCCGCGCCGCGCAGATTGCCGGGCTCGACATTGCCGCCGCCGAGGTTTTCGCGCAGTCCGACGAAGCGACCGCCGAACTGGCGAAGACCATGGCTTTCGCCCGCACATTGCAATTCACCGGCACGCCGAGCTGGGTAGCGGGCGGCGAGGTGATCGAGGGGCTGGTTCCCGCCGAACGGCTCGCCAAGGCGCTCGACGCCGAAACCTAGGCGCTCACTCCTCTTCCAGTGCCTTCGCATAGGCCGAGGCGATCGGTTTCGCCATCACGCGGCGCACCATCGGTTCGAAGAACTCAAGCGGTTCGCTGTCGTAATCGGGATCGAACGCTGCCTGATCGTATTTTTCGCAAAATTCGCGGCAGGCCTCGAAATGGGGATGATCCGCGAACTTGTCGCGCGCATTCTGGTCCATGCCGAGAAAATGAAAATAGTAATAGCCCTGGAAGGCACCGTGATTCTGGCAGATCCAGTGCACTTCCTCGCTCACGAAGGGCTTGATAATCGAGGCGGCGACTTCGGGATGATTGTAGCTCCCCAGCGTGTCTCCGATGTCGTGCAGCAGCGCCATTACGACATATTGCTCGTCGCGCCCGTCGCGATGTGCACGGGTCGCGGTCTGCAGGGAATGCTCCAGCCGACAAATCGGAAAGCCTCCGAAATCGCCGTCGAGTAGCTTGAGATGGTCCAGCACACGGTCGGGCAACCCCTTGGCAAAGGCGCGATATTCGCCGCCAATGATCGCCCAGTCTTCGGCCGTGCCTTCCTTCATCTCGCGGAACTTGGCGCGTTCGCTGGCTGCATGTTCGATATTTTCCTGCACGCCCATCGCGTCTCTCCCTCGCTTCGGCTGTCGGCGGCACTCTAGCGACTGGCGCAGTTCGTCGCAATTGCGCTAGGGGTTCCCGCACATGGCCGTGTTGCCCATCCGACCCACGCCGTTCTTCGAGAACAAGAACCAGGCGTTCTGGAACCTCCAGCTGGCTGGCTGGGGCGGGACGACACTGCTGCGCGCAATGTCGGCGCTGGCGAACGACCTTCCGCCCGACCGGCTGGTCATCAATCTGATTTCCACCATCACCGGATTTTCGATCAGCCTGCTGCTGGCCGTCACCTACAATCGGCTAATCCGCCAAAAGCCACTTGTCACATGGGGCGCGACGACCGTGGTTCTTGCGATCGCGACCGGAATCTATGCCTTCATCGACAGCTGGGTTCTGGAAGTAGCGGGCGGCGCGACGAGCCAGAATTTCGCCAAGCTGTTCATCGGTATCTACTTCTTCAACCTCACCCTGCTCGGCGCTTGGTCGGCGCTGTATTACGCGATCAATTTCTTCCTTCAGGTGGAAGAACAGGCCGACCGGCTCGAACGGCTGGAAGCGCAGGCGACCAGCGCGCAGCTCGCCATGCTGCGTTACCAGCTCAACCCGCATTTTCTGTTCAATACGCTCAATTCGATCAGCACGCTGGTGCTGCTCAAGCAGAGCGAGACGGCCAATGCCATGCTGACCCGCCTGTCGAGCTTTCTGAGGCATACGCTGGTCACCCAGCCGGGCGGGAAAGTGACGGTTGAGCAGGAGGTCGAGACATTGCAGCTCTATCTCGGCATCGAACAAATGCGTTTCGAGGAGCGCCTGCGCTCCACCTTCCGCATCGAACCTGAGGCGGCAAAGGCCCAGCTGCCGGCCATGCTGCTGCAACCGCTGGTCGAAAATGCGATCAAATACGGCGTCAGCCCGCAAGAGGAAGGCGCACAAATATCGATCGCAGCGCAGGTGGTCGGCCCGCGCCTGCGCGTCACCGTGTCCGATACCGGCCCCGGCATGACGATGAACAATACCGAGGACGGTCTGCCAGCCGTCAGACCCAGCCGTGCGCGGCGCGATTCGACCGGCGTCGGCCTCACCAATATTCGCGACCGGCTGGCCCAGGCCTATGGCGAGGAACACCGCTTCGAAATCCGGTCGCCCGAAAGCGGCGGGTTCTCGGTGCTGATCGAACTCCCCTTCGAAACGGAGGAGGCCGAGGCGTTAAGCCGCGAGCAAGCCCCCGGCGCCCAAGTCGAACCCGTTAAGAAACCTGCGGCTCGCCCGGCCGTTACACCCTCACCAACACCCCCGAAAGCACACCAGGCATCATGACTATTCGAACCATCCTCGTCGACGACGAGAAGCTTGCGATCCAGGGCCTCCAACTGCGCCTCGAACCCTTTGAAGACGTCGAAATCATCGAGACCTGCCAGAACGGTCGCGAAGCGATCCGCGCGATCAAGACGCTGAAGCCCGATCTCGTCTTCCTCGATATCCAGATGCCCGGTTTCGATGGCTTTTCGGTCGTCCAGGGCGTGATGGAGATCGATCCGCCGCTGTTCGTTTTCGTCACCGCCTTCCAGGAACACGCGATCCGGGCCTTCGAAGCCAATGCGGTCAATTACCTCATGAAACCGGTCGACGAGGACAAGCTCGCCGACACGGTCGAACGCGTGCGCCAGCGGCTTGCCGAAAAGAAATCGACCGAAGAGGCGGAGAAGCTCAAGAACGTTCTCTCAGAGGTCGCTCCCGAAGCTGCGGAAGGCTTCGCCGGTGAGGAAGCGGAGGCGTCGAGCAGGTATGAGAAGCTCATCAACGTCAAGGATCGCGGCCAGATCTTTCGTGTCGAAACCGACACGATCGAGCATATCGAGGCGGCCGGCGATTATATGTGCATTTATACCGGCGACAATTCGCTGATCCTTCGCGAGACGATGAAGGACCTCGAACGCCGTCTCGACCCGCGCAAGTTCCAGCGCGTCCACCGCAGCACGATCGTCAATCTCGACCAGGTGCGGCAGGTGAAACCGCACACCAATGGCGAATGCTTCCTGGTGCTCGACTCGGGCGCCGAGGTTAAGGTCAGCCGCAGCTACCGCGACGTGGTGGCGCGCTTCGTGCATTAGTTTGCTTTTCCCACCGACATCCGTCGGTGCGTCCTCGCTAGACGTGCAGCAAGCTGCACCCGCTGCGGGCGGGCGCCCTTGCCGGGCCTCCCCCGGCCCGGTTAGGAGCACTTCATGGCTTTCCAACTCTCCGGTTTCGACCTTTCCGCTTTCGTCCGCGACACTCTGGACGAGGATCTCGGCGAGGGTCTGGCGGGCGGCGGGCGCGACGTCACCAGCGAAAGCGTGATTCCCGCCGAGGCGCGCTTTGCGGGCGTGATGGATACGCGCGACGCAATCCATGTGGCCGGCCTTCCGGTCGCGGCAGCTTTCTTTCGTGCGCTCGATCCGGACATGAGCGTCGATCTTCTGGTGGAAGAAGGCGCGAGCGTGCCGGCGGGCACCGATCTCATGCGGCTCGAAGGCAATGCCCGCGCCATGCTGACCGCCGAACGCAGCGCGCTCAACACCGTCCAGCATCTCTCGGGTATTGCCACGATGGTCGCCGAATATGTTCGTGCGATGGATAATCCTGGCTGCACCCTGCTCGATACGCGCAAAACCATTCCGGGCCTGCGCATGCTTGAAAAATACGCCGTGCGCATGGGTGGCGGGTCGAACCACCGCATGGGCCTGTGGGATGCGGCGATGATCAAGGACAATCATGTCCTCGTCGCCGGTTCGGTCGGCGAAGCGGTGCGCCGCGCGGTCGAAGCCGGAGTGAAGGACATCATCTGCGAGGTCGACCGGATCGACCAGATCGAGCCCGCTTTGCAAGCCGGGGCGACCCGCCTCCTGCTCGACAATATGGAACCGCCGATCCTGCGCGAGGCCGTGGCGCTGGTCGCGGGCCGTGTGCCGACCGAGGCGAGCGGGGGTATCAATCTGGATACCATCCGGGCGAAAGCCGCCACCGGGGTCGATTACGTATCGGTCGGCCGCCTCACCCAAAGCGCTCCGGCTGCCGATATCGGTCTCGACTTTACCCCCTTGTGATTTGCGGGCATTCTTTCCCGTCGAAAACGGGGGGAATTAGGAATGCGACCGGTTTCTATCCTATGGTTCGAGCGCCTGTTTCTGCTCAGCCTTGTGCTCGTTCTCGTCAACAGCGTGGTCCAGTACGACGCTTTCCTGGCACAAATCCGGAGCGATCCTGCCCTTGCCGCCATGGGTCCGGGCAATGGCTTCGCCGTCGGCGTGATCGCGATCAGCCTGCTGATTCCCTTGATCCTGTGGTACTTCATCGCCCGCCGCGCGAGCGTAATCGCGAAATGGATGCTGGTGGTCCTGACCGCTTTCGGGCTGCTGTTCGTGAATTTCGATCCCGCAACCATGTTTAATCCCGCCAGGCTGACGAGCCTGGTGGTCACGGTTCTCCAGCTTGCGGCCATCGCCTTGCTTTTCCGCGCCGATGCCAGGGCTTGGCTTAGCCGAACTGACGATCATGCGGCGCCCTAGCCATGGCGTCGCCCTGCTGCTCGCCGCGGCGCTGCTTCCCTCCGCACCGCTTGCCGCGCAGCATTACCAGTGCGATTTGCCAACCAGCCTGCGCCTGCCGCAAGTAACTCCCGATGCACCGCCGCGCCGCCTGCCGATCACCGGCTACACGCTGGCGTTGAGCTGGAGCCCGGAATTCTGCAAGCCGCGCAAGGGCCAGCGCCGCCATGCGCGCCAATGCAGTGGACGCGAGGGGATGTTCGGCCTGGTCGTCCATGGGCTCTGGCCGCAAAGCGGGCGGAGCTGGCCGCAATGGTGCCCTGCCCCCCGCGCCCCCTTGCCGCGCGAGGTGGCGGCAAACATGTGTATCTCGCCTTCCGCCGCGCTCCTTGCGCGCCAATGGGCCAAGCATGGCGCCTGCATGACAAAGCGCCCTGCAACCTATTTCAAAGTCACCCGCATATTGTGGCGGGGCCTGCGCATCCCCGACTTCGATCGCGTGAGCCGCGAGGACGGCCTCACCGCAGGCACCATCCGCACCCGCTTCACCGATGCCAATCCCGACTGGCCGCGCGAAGCAGTCGGCGTGAAGCTCAACGCGCGGGGATGGCTCGAAGAACTGCGCCTGTGCTACGACAAACGCTTCATGCCCGCGACCTGCGACCGGGCGCGCTTTGGAGCGCGGAACGAGGCGGCGGCGAAGATATGGCGGGGGTTGTAGCTAGTTCACCGAGATGGTCTTTTCCGTGACGGATGGAAGCACATCATCGAGCCAGTCATGGGACTGCAATGCTGCGGAGTCACCCCAGTGCAGCTCGTCGCCGTCTACCCAGAAGTAGAATGAACTGGAGGTCTCGGACTCGAGACAAATCCCTACCATTGTTCTGTGCCAGACAAGTTCAGCGATCCGGTCAATTGCAAGGCCAGAAAGCGTCGGGAAAAGATCCCGCGTCACGTCGGACAGTTCTGTCCTGCCGAATTCGTCCATCTCCGTGGGGCTGGGCAGTGGATCGCTATCAAGGATCATTCTCTGACCATCGCCGGCGACCCGCAAGCGCAGCGTTTTCCCGTTCGTGAAACTTAGGAGTAGGCGAAGAGGCGTGCCTTTAGGTTTCTCATTGAAATAGTGCCTCTCCGCAGTGATCGAGGTCAGCTTCATCGCCGCTCCCTGAAAAACTCGCGCAACAATTCCGCCGCCCTCGCCTCGCCGATACCGGCATAGACCTCGGGCCGGTGCAGGCACTGGGGCGGTTCGAAAATGCGCGCGCCGTGTTCGACCGCGCCGCCCTTGGGATCGCTCGCCGCATAATAGAGCTTGCCGATGCGCGCATGGACGATCGCTCCCGCGCACATGGCGCAGGGCTCGAGCGTGACCCACAAGTCGCAATCTGTGAGGCGTTCCTCGCCCAGCGCGCGCGCCGCGCGGCGAATCGCGAGGATTTCGGCGTGGGCGGTTGGATCGTGCGTTTCGCGCGGGGCGTTGTGCGCCTCCGCTATCACCTCGCCGCCGCG
Organism: Erythrobacter aureus; assembly: GCF_003355455.1. NCBI lineage: Bacteria > Pseudomonadati > Pseudomonadota > Alphaproteobacteria > Sphingomonadales > Erythrobacteraceae > Erythrobacter > Erythrobacter aureus. The sequence continues at coordinate 444,095 of NZ_CP031357.1, read as the reverse complement.
AGTCACCACCGCGCCCACCGGCACCTCGCCCAGCGCGGAGGCCTTTTCTGCAAGCGCAAGAGCGCGCTTCATGGGTTGCGGAAGTGTCCAGGCGGCCATATCCGCCAGGCGCTAGCCCTCGACGCGCAAGCGTGCAACGTGCTTGACGATTCGCACCCTCGCCGCTATGCGCGCCGCTTTCCGGGACAAGAACGGACCCACACTGCTTTTGCGCAGGACGGGAAAGCTCGCCCGCCCATTCGAACGAGAGACGTATCATGTCGCGCATTTGCGAACTCACCGGCAAGGGCCGCCAGGTCGGCAACAATGTGAGCCACGCCAACAACAAGACCAAGCGGGTCTTCCTGCCGAACCTCCAGAACGTCACGCTGATGAGCGAAAAGCTCGATCGCAGCTTCAAGTTTCGCGTATCGACGCAGGGCCTGCGCAGCGTCGAGCACAATGGCGGTCTCGACAACTGGCTGCTCAAGACCGGCGACGACAAGCTGTCGGCCAATGCGCTCAAGGTGAAGCGCGAGCTGAAGAAGGCGAACGCCGCTTCCGCTTGAGGTCTGCGGGGCGCCGGGCGCCCTGGCAACAGCGGAAATTCGAAGGGCGCGCGAGGGTTACTCGCGCGCCTTTTCGCGTTGGTCCCAGCGTAGTTTGAGCAGCAGGGTGCGCTGGGTCGACATGAAATTGTCGTCCGAGATCAACCACAGATGCGTCCCGTCGTGGTCACGGGTCAGCGCCAGCCCCTCGTAATTTTCCTGCGGGATTGCATCGCCGAATTCGGTCACCAGACGCGCGGCGATACTGCCATCGGGGTTCCGCCGATCGATATTCACGTGAGCGATCGCCGATTCGAAGCCGGGCGGGATGCCCCAGACGACGCGGCGCAGAAGCACGAGCGCCTGCCCGCCGTCGATCGGCGTGCCGTCGACAGGACGGTAGCCCGCCGGAATGCCCACGATCGCTCTTGCGGGGTCCCGATCCTTCACGGGGTCGGTGGCGAAGACAAGGGCATGATGCCGCCCCCGCCCGCGGCGCGCGCGTTCCTCCACCACGAGAAAACGGCCGTCCGCCAAACGGACCAGCGTTTCGGCTCCGGCATTGTCTTCCCAATCGCGCATCCCGGCCGGTCGAACCTCGGCGTCGGGATTGAAGCGCGCGTCGAAGCGGACAATCGATTTGCGATATTCGTAACCGCCCCACACCGTGCCGCTGGCCGGGTCGACCGCCAGGGATTCCAGATCGCGCCCCACTTTGGCGCTCGCTTCCTCATCGGCGAATCGGGCGAGCACGCCTGGCTGCGCGCTGCGGTCGGGCCGCTCGAATTGCAATCTTCGCCCCGTATCCGACCCGGCCAGAAAACGCCTATCGTCCCGTGCGACCAGCGCGGAAAATCCGCCGAATTCCAGCCGGTCGCCGGTCAATTCCCATGCGGCGGAGAGCGTAAAGGGGCCGCGCCGCTCCGGCGTTATCGCCAATGGCCGGATCGTCACCGACCGTTGGAAATCGCGCGGGGGTTCGGGCGCGCGCCACCAGAGGCCCGGCGCAAGCGCCGCCGTGAGCAGGATGATGGAGAGCAAACGCGTGCGGCGCATGGGCGGTACGGTTCCTTCGCTGGGCGGGCGGGCGCTTTAGGCGCTCAGCGCATCGGACCGGTGAACAGCAGCGGGTCGAGCCGGGCATTGCGCCATTTGAGGCTCCAGTGCAGATGCGGACCCGTCGCCCGGCCGGATGAGCCGATATCGCCGATGTGCTGGCCCTGCGTCACCCTGTCGCCCTTGCCCACATAGAGCCGCGAAGAGTGCAGGAAGGCGCTGTTGAGCCCCTGCCCGTGATCGATAATCAGCAACTTGCCCTCCAAGCTGAAATCGTCTTCCGCCAGCACGACCACACCGTCGGCGGGCGCGACATAGGGCGTTCCGCTGGTGCCGGTGCTGATGTCGATTCCCGAATGGTAGCTGCCCGGCTCGCCGCGATAGATGCGCTGCGCACCGAAGCGGCCCGAGATACGTCCCGATACCGGCCAGATGAAATCCTGCTGCCAGCCCCGCGCGCCGGTTTCCGCCAGCCGCGCATTCCAGATGGCATCGAGTTCGGGCTGGCGACGGCGCATGAAAGCCGCGTTCGACCCCCGCGGCCTGCGCGCGACGTTGACGTGCTCGATATCCCAGGCGCGCGGAGCCACGGTCAGCGGGCTGTCTATCGTCCGCCCATCGGTCAGCCGCGCGATCAGCCGCATCGTTTTCGGCGAATCGCGGTCGAAGGCGGCGAAGAACCGCCCCTCGCCATCGAAAGCGAGCTCTTCCTCGCCCAGCATCGCCTTGGCCGTCCCGTTCGGCACTGTTCCGCGTATCCAGCCGCCCTGTTCCAGCTCGCCCGCGAAAGTGAACACTGCGGGGCGCGGCGGGGACGGCACCGGAGTCGACGTGGGAGTAGGTGCGGGGGACGCGCGAACCGGCTGTACCACTTCCGTGCGCGGCGGCGGGGGTGCCTGCTCCGCCTCGGGGGCGGGAATGCAGGCTGTAGTCAGGAAGAGAAGCGGTGCGACCCGGGTGAAACTCACGGCGCCATTCGCTCGGTGGCGAGCTGCGCGCTGGCATAGGCTTCCTGGTGTTCGACCGACCAGTAACGCAGCTCGTCGAGCGGAATCGGCACACCGCTCATCGCACAGAAGACGTGATTGCCCGCGCGCAGGACGCGGAAGCCGGAAGGGCCATATTGCAGCTTGGCTTCGCCATTGGACGGGCCGGAATTCTTGTTCATCAACATGGTGTGAATCCTAGCAGGTCGACCTTAACCGAACAAATCGTCTTGTTTCGGTGCGGTTCGGGTCTGGCGCGGTTTGCGGCGGGGGGTTGCAGGAGATGCAGCGTCTGCGGTCGCGACATCGAGCTCGCCGTCGCGGAACTTGAGGGTGAGGGCGGTTTCCTTGGCCGCAGCGGCCTTGTCGGTGATGGTGCGTCCGTCGGGTCCGGTGACCCGGACATAGCCACGCTGAAGCGGGCGGTCGGGGTGGAGCTGTTCGGCGAGCCGCGCCAGAGCGGCCAACCGTTGGCGCCGCTCGGCAAGGGGCCGTTCGACCAGCGCGGGCGCAAGCTTTTGCCCCGCCAGCGCGCGCTGCGCCTCGCGCAGATTGCGGTGGAGCGCGGCCGGAGCAAGGCGCAGGTTGGAGAGCTGCTCGCGCCCCTGCGCCGCCCGATCGCGCAGGCCCCGGCGCAGGCGTTCGGCAAGGTCGTCCAGCCGCTGCGCATGCGGTTCGAGCAACGCTTCCCGCTTCGGCAGCCGGTCGGTGCGCGCCTGCAACCGCTCGCGGCCCAATTGCACAGGGCGCAGGATTGCGCGTTTCTTGCGCGCTGCGAAATCGGCCAGAGTCGCGGCAAGTTCGGCGCGCACGGGAACGGCGATTTCGGCGGCGGCGGTGGGGGTCGGCGCACGGCGGTCGGCGGCATAGTCGGCGAGAGTGGTGTCGGTCTCGTGCCCGACCGCGCTGATCGTGGGTATCGGGCAGTCGGCAATCGCGCGGACGACCACTTCCTCGTTGAAGCTCCACAGATCCTCGATCGAGCCACCGCCGCGCGCAACGATGACGAGATCCGGCCGATCGGGGTGGCCTTCGGGAATGGCCGAGAAGCCGCGCACCGCACCGGCAACCTGCTCCGCCGCGCCCTGCCCCTGCACCAGCACCGGCCACACGATCACCCGGCTGGGGAAGCGATCCGCCAGCCGGTGGAGAATGTCGCGAATGACCGCCCCGGTGGGCGACGTGACCACGCCGATGGTGCGCGGCAGGAAGGGCAGCGGCTGTTTGCGCTCCTGCGCGAACAATCCTTCGGCCTGCAACCGGGCGCGGGTCTTCTCGAGCAGCGCCAGCAACGCGCCTTCGCCTGCCAGCTCCATCCGTTCGATGACGATCTGGTATTTCGAACGGCCCGGATAGGTGGTCAGCTTGCCACTGGCGACCACCTCCAGCCCGTCTTCGGGATTGAACGGCAGGCGACCGGTATTGCCCCGCCACATCACCCCGTCGAGCACCGCCTTCTCATCCTTGAGCGCGCAATACATATGCCCGCTCGCCGCGCGCTTCACGCCCGACAGTTCACCACGCAGCCGCACGAAGCCGAAGCGATCCTCCACCGTGCGCTTCAGCGCTTGCGATATTTCGCTGACTGTAAGCGGCTCGGCGTTGTCGCCCGCGCGCGCCTTCGCTACCAAGCTTGCATCTTCTGCATCTGACGGGAAATCGGTGGGCATGAATATCCTTTTGCTTGGCTCGGGCGGTCGCGAGCATGCATTGGCGTGGAAACTGGCGCAATCGCCGCTGTGCGACAAGCTGTGGGCGGCACCGGGTAATCCCGGCATCGCCCAGGACGCGGAATGCGTCGCGCTCGACGCGACCGATCATGACGCCGTGATCGCATTCGCGCGCGAGAAGGAGATCGGCCTCGTCGTGATCGGGCCAGAGGCGCCGCTGGTCGACGGATTGGCCGATTCGCTGCGCGCGGCAGGCATCGACGCGTTCGGCCCTTCGAAACAGGCTGCACAGCTCGAAGGCAGCAAGGGTTTCACCAAGGAGCTGTGCAAGCGCGCGAACATACCCACCGCGCGCTACGAACGCTGCACCTCGCTGGAGGCGGCCTGGGGGGCGCTCAAGAAATTCGATCCGCCTTTCGTGCTCAAGGCCGACGGGCTGGCTGCGGGCAAGGGCGTGGTCATCGCCGACACACGCGAGGAAGCGCAGAATGCGCTGAACGAGATGTTCGACGGCAAGTTCGGCAGCGCGGGCAGCGAGGTGGTGATCGAACAGTTCCTGACCGGCGAGGAGGCGAGCTTCTTCGCGCTCACCGACGGCACTGCGATTCTCCCCATCGGCACCGCGCAGGATCACAAGCGCGTGGGCGAGGGCGATACCGGCCCCAATACCGGCGGGATGGGCGCCTATTCCCCCGCCCCGGTGCTGAGCGAGGCGCTGCAGGCACAGGTGATGCGCGAGATCGTCGAGCCGACTGTGCAGACGCTGCGCGAGGAAGGCATGCCCTATTCGGGCGTTCTTTATGCCGGGCTGATGCTGACGAAGGACGGCCCGCAGCTCATCGAATACAATGCCCGCTTCGGCGACCCCGAGTGCCAGGTGCTGATGATGCGGCTCGAAAGCGATCTCGTCGACCTGATGCAGGCCTGCGCGCGCGGCACGCTGGGCGAGGTGGCTGCGCCGGTCTTGTCGGACGATTTCGCGCTGACCGTGGTGATGGCAGCCGAGGGCTATCCCGGCACGCCGAAAAAGGGCGGCCCGATCGACCTGGGCGAGGCGGAAGCGGGTGGGGCGAAGGTCTTCCACGCCGGCACGAAACTGGAGGGCGACACGCTGACAAGCAGCGGCGGCCGTGTCCTCAATGTCACCGCGCGCGGAGCGAGCGCCACCGAGGCGCAGGCCAATGCCTATGCCGCCGTCGACGCCATCGACTTCGCCGACGGTTTTTGCCGCAGGGACATTGGGCAAAGAGAGGTGAGAAGGGAAAGAGGATGATTCTTTCCGGACTGTATTGATCACCCTTTCCCCCGGTTTATTGTAGCCCAGTGTTAGAATTTGTGAGAAATTGGCTTGAGCAAAAGCGCCAGGCGTTAGCTTTCAAGTTTGGCCCAAGAATGGCTGAAATTCTTGTGTGGGCAAGCACGTTAGAGGCCCGCCAGAAATTGGCAGGTAGTGACGCTATTCGCGTTCTAATTGATAGCCCAATTCGTGCCCACGCGGTTACTCATGAAACAGCATGGATAGATACCGGTACTAAACTCTGGGGTGGTGTACACCCCATCCAGACAGGCTACATGGCCCGCCTTCCTGTCCATTCATTTAGAAATGAAAGTGAAGACTACGAAGATATCTGTTATTTGTCGGCTCTCACCGGCTTAGTGAAAGCTGGATGTATGCGTTTTCTGACGTCCTCAGAATTGATCGCAGAACAGGAAAGACAGCCGCCCAGCCGATTTCGCACTACCGGCTATTATGATTTCAGTATACTGGACATGGTGACAATCGATTCCGTCGATGGCCGGAACTTTGACTATGCAACAGTGAGTTTTGCGATCGACGACGCCCAAAAGCATCTGGCAAAGATGCAACGCGAACGCATTGCTGGCCGCGGCGACACCTTGCACCAGGCAATCGTCGAAATATTTGGCTCGGAAAAGCACAGTCAAGACGCATGGCACCTTCGAACGGCTCATGCGTATGGGTGTCAGTTTTTCCTAACAATGGACCGAAGCTTATGTCGATTATACCAGCAGCATCGTGATCGATTGAACCACACTGGAATTGCGGTGGTAGTGACCACACCTGCGGGCCTTGGTCGCCGGTTTGGCGTACGCAAAGTCCACCCGTATTCTTTTTCCTACAACAACGCTTCGTTTCCTGTTCGATCCGACCTTCACATGCCGGGTCAGAAGCGGCGTCCATCCCGGTCAAGGAAGGACTAACTGACCCAATTGGTTTGCATTCCGTGCAATCACCCCAACTTCTCAGCCACCAGCGCCTTCAAATCCGCTTCGCTCCGCGCGCCGTAGTGCGAGATGATTTCGGCGGCGCAGATGGCGCCCATGCGCAGGCAGGTCTCGAGGCTTTCTCCGCGGGCGTGGCCCGTGAGAAAACCGGCGGCGAAAAGGTCGCCCGCGCCTGTGGTGTCGACCACCTTCTCGATCGGCTCGGCAGCGACTTCGGCGCGCTGGCCATTGGCGATGCCGACCGCGCCCTTGGCGCTGCGGGTGGCGACGAGGACGGGGATCTGGTCCTTCACCATGGCGAGGCCCGCTTCGAAATCGTCGGTCCCGGTCAGCGTGGCGAGTTCGTGCTCATTGACGAAGAGGATGTCGATCTGTCCCTCTTCGATCAGCGCGCGGAAATCGTCGCCGTGGCGGTCGATCACGAAGCTTTCCGAAGCGGTAAAGGCGACCTTGCGCCCCGCCTTGCGCGCCACCTCGATCGCCCGGCGCATGGCGCTGCGCGGCTCTTCGGGGTCCCACAGATAGCCTTCCAGATAGAGGATGCCCGCGCTGGCGATCAGCTCGTCGTCGAGCGCGGCGGGCGGCAGGAACTGGCTCGCGCCGAGGAAGGTGTTCATCGTACGCTCGCCATCGGGCGTCACGAAGATGAGGCAACGCGCGGTCGAGGGCTGGCCTTCGCGGGCAGGCGTGTCGAAATCGATGCCGACCGCGCGGATGTCGTGGCTGAAGACGTCGCCCAGCTGGTCGGCTGCAACCTGTCCGACGAAAGCGCATTGCGCGCCGAGTGCCGACATGCCCGCCAGCGTGTTGGCAGCGGAGCCGCCCGAAATTTCCCTCGCCGGTCCCATTGCCTCGTAGAGCCGCCGCGCACCCTCCTCGTCGACCAGGGTCATGCCGCCCTTGTTCAGTTCGAGTTCGTCGATCAGCTCGTCGGTGCAGGGGGCCATCACGTCGACAATGGCATTGCCGATCGCAATAACGTCGTAGCGGGGTTCGGTCATGGGTACTCCGGCGGGGGGATTCGAATTGTCGGGCGCCGTTAGCGCTTCGTCGCGCATAGGCCAAGGGCAGCGTTGACTTAGGCCCAGGCCGCGCGCATCCCGGCACCGCATGATGTCGCTGCCTGCCGCTCTCGCCCTGTCGATCCGCCAGTTGGGCGACCCGGCGATCCTGAAGGTTCTGTTCAAGACCGCGCTGGCGACCCTGGCCATCTTCGCCGCAGGGGGGGCGGGGCTCTATGTGCTGGTCGAGCGCGCGATCGACAGCGTGACGAGCGCCGATACCTTCGGCATGGGTGCGCTGGTCGCAGCAGCGGGTATGATCCTGGCAGGCTGGTTCCTGTTCCGTGTCGTGGCGCTGTTCGTGCTCCAGTTTTTCGCCGAGGACGTCGTGCGGGCGGTCGAAGCGAAGCACTATCCTCAAGCTGCGCATACGGTTCGCGACATTCCCCTGAGCGAGGAAGTCGGCAATGCGTTTCGATCGCTCGCGCGCACGGTCCTTGCCAATGCAGCCGCTCTGCCAGTCGCGGGCCTGCTGCTGGTCACGGGTGTCGGTGCGGCGGCCGTGTTCTGGGCCGTCAATGCCTATCTGATCGGGCGAGAGCTGCGCGACATGGTCTGGCTGCGCCACCGCGTCGATGCAGCCGAGATCGCGCCGATGGGCAGTGCCAAGCGGTTTTTGCTCGGCGGCGTGGTGGTCGCCTTGCTCGCGATACCTTTCGTCAACCTCCTCGCCCCGATAATAGGTGCGGCCAGTGCGACCCATCTGGTCCACCGCGCCCGCGAGAAAGGCATCGATGCGTAAGTCCGCCCTGTTCCTGCTTCCCTTGCTCGGTGCGTGCACCACCGTTCCCGCAAGCGTGCCATCCGCGCCCGCCGCATCGCGGCCAGCCGCTTCGCCGCCGCCGCAGGAAGTGCGCGTGGCTCCGACTACCCCATCGTTCCGCGCGCCGAGAGTGATGAACGTGCCCGGCCTGGAAGGTGTGATCGGCAGAAACGAGACGGCGCTCGCCAATATGTTCGGTCCGCCGCGCCTGAACGTGACGGAAGGCGATGCCAAGAAGCTCCAGTTCGTGGGCGAGGCCTGCGTGCTCGACATCTATCTTTATCCGCTGGAGCCGCGCGGCGAGCCGAGCGCGACCTATGTCGACGCGCGGCGTGCCAGCGACGGCCTCGATGTCGACCGGGCCGCCTGTGTGCAGGCCCTCAAACGCTAAGCTCCACACCAACGCCTGCGGGTGTGTGCCGGATCGATGTGATGAGCCTGGCGCGATGCTGGCGATCAACAGATACGATGGAGGCGCAGCTATGCTCAGCACAATACGGCATTCCGGGCACGGGCGGGATGGGGCGGCGCCTCGTTGGGATCCGCTGATACCGCACCGATCGTATCCTTATCGGCACACCCGATCCGAAGAATGCGAGGCGGCACCATTACAATTTGACGAAAATATCCTAGGTAGGCGCCAGCGGGGGCTATTAAGGCACAAGGGCCATGGAACGGGTAATCTACAATTTCGACAGCCTGCCGCTACGGCATAGCGCGACGACGGCACCCAAGCGCCGTTCGATCTACCGTGCGCGGCGCGTGCCCGAGCCCCGTATCGGAATCATCTACAATCCGCGAAGCCACCGCAATCAGGGGCAGGATCTCGCCTGTGCGGGCGCCGACAGCGTCATGGTCGCGCAACCGCGCACGCGTGACGAGATCGCGCATGCCCTGGCCGGTTTCGCCCGCGACGGGATCGATTTTCTCGTCATCAACGGCGGTGACGGCACGGTTCGCGACGTGCTGACCATGGGCCAGGCGGTATTCGCCGATCGCTGGCCTGCAATAGCGGTGCTTCCCAAGGGCAAGACCAATGCGCTCAACGTCGATCTCGGCGCCCCCGCCGACTGGTCGCTCGAAGGGGCGATCGCCGCCTATGCCTCGGGCCGGCGGCTGGTTCGCCGCCCGCTCACGGTGAGCCGCGATGGCGAACAATCTCCCGCAATGCTCGGTTTCATTTTCGGTGCCGGGGCGTTCACGCTGGGCATCGAGGCCGGGCAGGACGCGCATTCGCTGGGTTTCTTCAACAGCCTGGCGGTTGGCGCAACCAGCGCCTGGGGCGTGCTCCAGGGCCTGTTCGGGAGCGATCGCAACAAATGGCGGCGGGGCACGCAGATGGAGCTGCGCTTCCTTCCCTCGGGCACGCCCGTTCCGCGGTCGGCCCATGGCAATCCCGCACGCCGCAGCGTCATGCTGGCCTCGACGCTGGAGCGCATGCCGATGGGCATCGAGCTTTTCGGCCAGCCGCGTCCGGGTCTCAAACTCGCCGTGCTCGATCACCCGCGTCGCCGCGTGCTCGCGGCGCTGCCCGCTATCCTGATGGGGTGGCGTCCGGGCTGGCTCGCCAAGGCCGGGCTCCACCAGCTCGATGCCGAGGCGCTGGCGGTCGACGTCGATGAACCGGTCATTCTGGATGGCGAGGCCTTTCCTCCGGGTCGTTACCGGGTCGGACAAGGGCCGGAACTCACTTTCATCAGCGCGTGAAGCCCGCTCTTTCGCAGCGGATCGCGAGCGCACTCGATCGCCCGGTGCGCGACGAGGTCGCGGCCTATGCCCGGCAGCTTGGGGAAGAGGCGGGCGCGCTTGCCGTGTTGTTCTACGGGTCGAATCTGAGGACCGGCTCGCTCGAGGGTGTGCTCGATTTCTATGTCCTGCTGCCCGGCCCCCAACGCGAGCGCGTCTGGCCGCGCGTCGGCTATCGCGAATGGGATCATGCGGGAGAGTGCCTGCGCGCCAAGATCGCGACCATGTCGCTCGCGCAATTCGCCAGGGCCGCGGAAGGGCAATCGCGCGATACGACGATCTGGGCGCGCTTCGTCCAGCCATCGGCCCTGGTCTGGGTAGCGGACGATGCCGCCCGCACCGCAGTGCTTGCGGCGCTGGCATCGGCGGCCGTCACCGCAGGGCGGCTGGCCGCGGCGGTCGGCCCCGAAAGCGGACCTGCCGAAGAGTATTGGCGGGCGCTGTTTCGCGCTACCTATCGGGCGGAATTCCGGGTTGAGAAGCCGGGCCGGGAAGATTCGATACTCGATGTGAATGCGGCGCATTTCGATGGCCTGCTGCCGCTCGCCTGGGAGGCTGCCGGGATCGGTTTTACGCGTGAGAACGGGGTGCTGCGGCCCAGCCTGCCCGCTTCGCAGCGCCGCCGCATTCTCGGCTGGTGGCGCCGCCGCGCCCGCCTTGGCAAGCCGCTCAACCTGCTGCGGCTGGCCAAGGCAACCACCACCTTCGATGGCGCTGCCGACTATGCCGCGTGGAAGCTGCAGCGGCACACCGGCATCGCTCTCGAAGTGACACCGTTCCGCGCGAAATACCCGCTGCTCGCCGCGCCGGGGGCGCTGGTCGAGCTATGGCGCAAGCGCCGCGCTCAGCGGTAGCGCATCTGGATCGACATCGTTTTCACGCCGTTGCCGACATCGAAAGCGGTCTTCTTGTAGCTCGGCTTGCCGAGATTGAAGATGTTGATGCTGGGATTGTTCGACATCGCGCCGCCATCGGTGAAGATATCTGTCTTGCCATTGCCATTGACATCGTGGCGTACCGCAATGCCATATTTGCCGGGAGCGGGCAGCGGCATGCAAAAAGTCATCGACCCCGCTTTGGCCGGCGCTTCCATGCGGTAGATCCAGCGGCCCTTTTCGAGCCAATCCTGCTTGGTCCCGCGATAGCTTTGCACACGGATTGTACCGGTGCTGGCCTTGATACCATTGATCGTCACCGACACGGCGGGGCCTGCGGCAGATACGCATTTGCTGGGATCATGGGTGATTTTTTCGCGATATTGCGCTTCGGCGGGAGCCGGCGCGGCCAGTCCCGCGAGCGAGAGCGCTGCGATGCCCGAAGCGGCGATTGTCGTGCGTTTCATCAGCATTGTCCGAATCAAATCCGTAGAAAACCGGCATATGGGCGCCGGTGAAGCGAGGCGCGCTGCCCCGAGATATGGCTGCTGTTTACCTATATTGCGCTGAATTGCGGCTGAATTACTTCGCCGCGCACGATCTGGTCCGTATGGATCGGAATGACGCCATCGACCGTAGAGCAGATGCAGCCCATGTGGAAAAGGGCTCCCCGCTCGCTTGTTAACCCTCCTTTCGCGCGCGTAGGGCTGGCCAAAGCTCACACGCGACCCAAGGCCCGTGCCCCGCATGACCACCCCGTTGATTTCCCCATCCATTCTGTCTGCCGATTTCGCCGCGCTGGGCGCGGAGGTGCAGGCGATCGACGCGGCTGGCGCGGACTGGATCCATGTCGATGTGATGGACGGCCATTATGTGCCCAACATCACCATTGGTCCGGCCGTGGTGAAGGCGTTGCGCCCCCACACCGACAAGCCGTTCGACGTTCATTTAATGATTGCGCCGATCGATCCCTATCTGGAGGCGTTCGCCGAGGCCGGGGCGGACATCATCACCGTGCATCCCGAAGCGGGGCCGCATATTCACCGCACGCTGCAGGCGATTTCCAATCTCGGCAAGAAAGCGGGTGTCGTGCTCAATCCGGGCACGCCGGTCGAATCGCTCGACTATGTTCTGGAAGATGCCGACCTGGTCCTCGTGATGAGCGTGAATCCCGGATTTGGCGGGCAGAGCTTCATCCATTCGCAGCTTCGCAAGATCGAGGCGATCCGCAAGCGTATCGATGCGCTGGGCAAGCCCATCCATCTGGAGGTGGATGGCGGTGTGAATGCCGAAACCGCGCGGCTTTGCGTCGATGCCGGGGCCGACGTGCTGGTTGCCGGATCGGCGACCTTCAAGGGTGGGCCGTCGCACTATGCGGCGAATATCGCCGCGCTGAAAGGGCAGCAGTGAGCCACGACGCGCGCACTCTCCTGCGCGCGGATGGCAGCGCCGCCGAAAGCGAAGCTGCGCCGGCCCTGCCGCTCACCGGCATGGCGGAACCGCTGGTGGATAATGCGGCGCCCGCCGAACTCGAAGCGATAGCCGTGGAACCGGCGCGTGCGCTGGTCCTGTCCGACTTTCGCCCGCCGCGCGCAGGCCCCGTCGACAGCGTGGTTCGCTGGGCCTACCGGATCGGTGTGCCCGGCTCGGTGCTCGCGGCGCCGCTGCGCAAGCCCTCCGCCCTGCGTATGCTGGCAACCGTTGCCAGCCCGCTGGAAGGGGAGCGGGCTGCGGGGATGGCGTTGCGGGCGGGGCAATTCCTCGTCCATGGACTCAAAGTGCCGATCGACAAGGTCGATTTCGCCAGCAATGCATCGCTGACTCCTCCGGTGCAGCGCGTGGTGCAGGGCTTCACCTGGCTGCGCGATCTCGATGCCTGCGCCCCGCGCGAGGAATGCGCTGCGATAGGCGAGAAGCTGCTGGCCCGCTGGCTCAAGGCCAATCCGGTGCCCGCCAAGGGGCCTGCATGGAGCGTCGAGCACGCCGGGCTGCGATTGCTGGCCTGGCTGGTTCATGCGCCCCTGCTGCTGGGCGGTGATGCCAAATTGCGCGGACAAGCCCTGGAAGCGATGGAGGCGACGGCACGTTTTCTCGACCGCCAGGTGGCCAGTGCAGATGACCGGCTCGGACAGGTCGCGGGCTGGTGCGCAATCGTGGCGGCGGGCCTGCTTATGCCCGATGGCCGCCCGCGCCGCCTGTTCGGGGAAGCAGGATTGCTGCGCGCCCTTGGCGAGCTGGTCGGCGATGATGGCGGTGTGCTCTCGCGCAGCCCGCTCGCGCAGATGGAGGCCATCGCGCTGCTGGTCGATCTGCGCGCCTGCTATGAAGCGGTCGATCGCGCTCCGCCGCCGGCGCTCGAGACCATGCTCGCCATGCTCGTTCCCCCGCTTCTGGCCCTGCGGATGGGGGATCGCGGCGTCGGTAGCTGGCAGGGTGCGGGGGCGACGTCGGCCGCTCGGCTCGATGCGCTGGTTGTCGCCAGCGGTGTTCGTGCGCGACCGGGCAAGGAGTGCAGGCATTGGGGCTACCAACGCGTCGATGCAGGCAAGTCCGTGCTCGTGCTCGACGCGGCCCCGCCGCCGCGTGCGCGCCATGCGCGCCATGGCTGCGCTTCCACACTTGCCTTCGAACTGTCGCATGGCGAACAGCGCATCATTGTCAATTGCGGTGGTGGAGAGCTGGCCGGGGGGCAGGTGCCCGTGCGTATCGAACAGGGCCTGCGGGGCACGGCAGCCCATTCGACGCTGGTGCTCGACGATGCCAATTCGACCGCTGTGTTGATCAAGGGGCAGATCGGCAAGGGCGTCGAGGAAGTCGATATCGCGCGCACAGCGGTCAAGCAAAAGGGCCGCGATGCGGTGCGGCTCGAAGCTTCGCATAATGGCTATGCCGCGCGTTATGGCCTGATCCATCGCCGGACGCTGTTGCTCGGCGCCGATGGCAGCGGCTTGTCGGGCGAGGACATGCTCGAACCTTCGGGCCGCCAGGGCAAGCGCGGCAAGATTGCTTTCGCGATCCGCTTTCACCTCGGCTATGGGATCGAGGCCGGTCTGGCGGACGACAGGCGCGGGGCTGGGCTCGCCCTGCCCGACGGAAGCTACTGGCAATTCCGGCTCGGAGGCGATAGCGGCGAGGCGCAAATCGCGATCGAGGACAGCCTCTGGGTCGACGGGCAGGGACGCCCGCGAGCGACCAAACAGCTTGTCGTCGAAGGACTGACATCGCGCAGCGGGGGGCGCTTCCCCTGGCTGCTCAAACGCATGGGATAACCGACACGTGACGGATGTAACGATCAAGCGGGCACTGCTTTCGGTGTCCGACAAGACCGGCTTGGTGGATTTGGGCAAGGCGCTCGCGGCTAAGGGCGTGGAGCTGGTCTCGACCGGCGGCACGGCCAAGGCGCTGCGCGAAGCGGGCCTCGAGGTAAAGGACGTCTCCGACCTCACCGGTTTTCCCGAGATGATGGACGGGCGCGTGAAGACGCTGCATCCGATGGTCCATGGCGGCCTTCTGGCGGTGCGCGACAATCCCGAACATGCGGCGGCGATGGAAGAACACGCGATCGGCGCGATCGATCTGGTCGTGGTCAATCTCTACCCCTTCGAAGCGACCGTGATGCGCGGGGCGGAGCGCGACGAGATTATCGAGAATATCGATATCGGCGGGCCGTCCATGGTGCGCAGCGCGGCGAAGAACCACCAGTTCGTCACCATCGTCACCGATCCGGCCGATTACGATACGCTGATCGGCGAACTGGAGGCGAGTGGCGCGACCTCGCTCGATTTCCGCCGCAAATGCGCCGCCAAGGCTTTCGCCGCCACCGCGGCCTATGATTCGATGATCAGCCAATGGTTCGCCTTTGCCGACCAGCAGCAGCTCTTCCCCGATTTCCTCGCCGTCAACGGCCAGACGCCGGTCGAGCTGCGCTATGGCGAAAATCCGCATCAGAAGGCCGCGCTTTACACCCCCTCCGGGCCGCATGGGCACGGCATCGCGCAGGCCGAACAGCTCCAGGGCAAGGACCTCAGCTACAACAATTACAACGATGCCGATGCCGCGCTCGAACTGTGCGCCGAATTCAAGGGCGGCGATCCGGCGGTGGTGATCGTCAAACATGCCAATCCCTGCGGCGTGGCGCGGGCCTCGACCTTGCTCGATGCATGGAACGAGGCGCTCGCCTGCGACAGCGTCTCGGCTTTCGGCGGGATCGTCGCGGTCAATACCGAACTCGACGGAGAAACCGCGCGCGCGATCTGCGAAATCTTCACCGAAGTCGTCATCGCCCCTTCGGTCAGCGACGAAGCGCGCGAGGCCTTTGCGAAGAAGAAGAACCTGCGTCTGCTGGTTACCGGCGATCTGCCCGATCCGCGCCGTGGCGGCCTGTCCATCAAGCCGATAACCGGCGGCCTGCTGGTGCAGACGCGCGACAATGGCGCCATCAGCGAAGCCGACCTCGAGGTCGTCACCCAGCGCGAGCCGACGGAGCAGGAGCTGAAAGACTGCCTTTTTGCCTGGACCGTGGCGCGCCATGTAAAGTCCAACGCTATCGTCTATGCCAAAGACGGTGCCACGGCCGGGATCGGCGCGGGCCAGATGAACCGCCGCGATTCCTCGCGCATTGCCGCGATGAAGGCCGCCGAAGCGGCGGAGAAATACGGCTGGGACAAGTCCCGCACCGTGGGAAGTGCGGTGGCCTCCGATGCCTTCTTCCCCTTCGCCGACGGCCTGCTGGCTGCGGCGGAAGCGGGCGCGACCGCGATCATTCAGCCGGGCGGCTCGATCCGCGACGAGGAAGTGATTGCGGCGGCGGACGAAAAGGGGCTGGCCATGGTCTTTACCGGGATGCGCCACTTCCGCCACTGAGCCGGGAGCAGGCGGCTCATCGCCTGAACCGATCACAACGATCCGATTAAGCGCGTTGCAATAACGGCGCGTGTAACCACGTCGGCAATCCCGACGAAAGATATTGCATGACCCTCTTCACTCCCGACCTCTATCGCAATTTCGGCATCGGCTTCGGTGCCGGTGCCATCGCCGTGTTGCTTGCCAGCGGTGGCGAAATCTTCGCGGCCGTGCCGCAACTGATCGCCGCGATTTTCTGATGCACTGGCGCGCCGCTCTGGTTGCGGCTGCGCTCGGGCTTGCCGTGTCGGCCTGCCAGGAGCCTGTCAGTGCGGCTGAGAAAACGGTCGCGGCGCCTGCCGCAAAGCGCGTCGCCGAGGAAGGCGAAGGGCTGAAAACCGCAGTCTTCGCAGGTGGATGCTTCTGGGGTGTCGAAGGGGTCTTCAGCCACGTTAAGGGCGTGAAGAGCGCGGTTTCCGGCTATCACGGCGGCACCAAGCGACAAGCGGCGTACAAGCTCGTTTCATCGGGCATTACCGACCATGCCGAGGCGGTGAGGGTCACTTACGATCCCAAGGTGATCCGCTACGATCAGTTGCTTCGCATCTTCTTTTCGGTGGTTGCCGATCCCACCCAGATCAACCGGCAGGGTCCCGACGTTGGGGCGCATTACCGCAGCGCGCTGGTGCCCCAATCGCGCGAACAGGCTGCGGTGGCAGCTGCCTATCTCCGGCAATTGCGCGCGGCCAGGCTGTGGTCGAAGCCGATAGTGACCAAGATGGAGCGCGCCCAAACCTTCTACCCAGCCGAGAGCTACCATCAGGATTTCATGCTCAAGAACCCCCGACACGGCTATATCGTGCGCTGGGATGCGCCCAAGGTGAAGGCTCTGAAGGCGATGTATCCCGGTGTCTATTCGGCGCGCTTCCAGCCTGACTAACTTGCGGCGAACGGGCGGCACCCCTATTTGGGCGCTCTATGGCTATTCACGCGCACGCTCACCACGAACATGCAGGCGATGACCTGATCGAGGCCGCTCGCCTCGCGCTTCTCGACAGCGGCGAGCAATGGACGGGCATGCGCCAGTCGGTGTATGAAGAGCTCGCCCGGCACGACAAGCCCGCCAGCGCCTACGATATTGCCGACAATCTTTCGCGTTCGCGCGGGAAACGCGTGGCCCCCAACAGCGTCTATCGGATTCTCGACCTGTTCGTGCGCACCAACCTTGCCAAGCGGATCGAGAGCGCCAATGCCTATCTGGTCAATACGCATCCCGGCTGTCGGCACGACTGCATCTTCCTGATCTGCGACGATTGCGGCAAGGCGACGCATATCGACGATGATCGCGTGACGGGCGCGCTGAGGGAGGCCGGCAAGGATGCAGGCTTTACCGACGTGCGCCCGGTGGTCGAACTGCGCGGCCTGTGCGATGAATGCGCTGAGTAATTCACGACGGCAAACCGTTCATTTTCGCCGACGAACCGTTCATCGACAGTTTCGATTTCCGAGTGTAGAGCAGTGGGCATGACAAGCCGCCCCAAGACGCCGTTGCTCGATACGGTCGATACTCCCGACGATCTTCGCAAGCTGAAAAAGAGCCAGCTTCGCCAATTGTCCGACGAATTGCGCGCCGAGATGATCGACGCGGTCGGAACGACTGGCGGCCATCTGGGCTCGGGACTGGGCGTGGTCGAATTGACCACCGCCATCCATTATGTGTTCGACACGCCGACCGACAAGCTGGTGTGGGACGTCGGCCACCAGTGCTATCCGCACAAGATACTGACCGGGCGGCGCGACCGTATTCGCACGCTGCGCCAGGGCGGGGGCTTGTCGGGTTTCACCAAGCGCACGGAAAGCGAATACGATCCCTTCGGCGCGGCGCACAGCTCGACCTCGATCTCGGCGGCGCTCGGCTTTGCCATGGCCAACAAGATGCAGAACCGCCCCGGCCGCGGCATTGCGGTTATCGGCGATGGCGCGATGAGCGCCGGCATGGCCTATGAGGCGATGAACAATGCCGAACAGGCGGGCAATCGCCTGGTCGTGATCCTCAACGACAACGATATGTCGATCGCCCCCCCAGTGGGCGGCCTGTCCGCCTATCTCGCGCGGATGGTGTCGAGCAGCGAATATCTCGGCCTGCGCTCGATGGCTTCCAAGATCGCCAAGAAGCTCGGCCGCCGCGTGTGGGGCGGGCTGGAAAAGGCCGAGGAATATGCCCGCGGCATGGCCACTGGCGGCACGCTGTTCGAGGAACTCGGCTTTTATTATGTCGGCCCGATCGACGGCCACAATCTCGATCATCTCATCCCGGTGCTGGAGAATGTGCGCGACAGCGAACAGGGGCCGGTGCTGATCCATGTCGTGACGCAGAAGGGTAAGGGCTATGCCCCGGCCGAAAACAGCGCCGACAAATATCACGGTGTCGCCAAGTTCGATGTCGTCACCGGCGAACAGAAGAAGTCGAAGGGCGGTCCGCCCGCCTATCAGAACGTCTTCGGTGAAACGCTGGCAAAGCTGGCAAACGACGATCCGCGAATCTGCGCCATCACCGCAGCCATGCCGAGCGGGACGGGCGTCGACAAATTCGCCAAGGCGCATCCCGACAAGGCGTTCGATGTGGGCATCGCCGAACAGCATGGCGTGACCTTTGCCGCCGGTCTCGCCGCCGAGGGTATGCGGCCCTTCGCGGCCATCTATTCGACCTTCCTGCAACGTGCTTACGATCAGGTGGTGCACGATGTGGCGATCCAGAACCTGCCGGTGCGCTTCGCGATCGACCGCGCCGGTCTGGTGGGGGCCGATGGCTGCACGCATGCGGGTTCGTTCGACATCACCTACCTCGCCACGCTGCCCAACATGGTCGTCATGGCCGCCGCCGACGAGGCCGAGCTGGCGCATATGACCTACACGGCGGCCGAATATGACGATGGCCCCATCGCCTTTCGCTATCCGCGCGGGGCCGGGACCGGCGTCGAGATTCCCGAGACGCTCGAAAAGCTCGCGATCGGCAAGGGCCGCGTGGTCCGTGAAGGCACCAAGGTCGCGATCCTGTCGCTCGGCGCGCGTTTGGAGGAGGCGAAGAAGGCTGCCGACCAGCTCGAGGCCAAGGGCCTGTCGACCACCGTTGCCGACATGCGCTTCGCCAAGCCGCTCGACACGGCGCTGATCGAAAAGCTGATGCGCAGCCACGAGGTCGTCGTGACGGTGGAAGAAGGTGCCGTGGGCGGCCTCGGCGCGCATGTGCTGACTTTCGCGAGCGATAGCGGGCTGACCGATGGCGGTCTCAAGGTCCGTACCATGCGACTGCCCGACCTGTTCCAGGACCATGACGATCCGGCCAAGCAGTATGACGAGGCGGGTCTCAACGCCCCGCATATTGTCGATACAGTGCTTGATGCATTGCGCCACAACAGCGCCGGTGTGGAGGAGGCGCGGGCCTGAACCGGCGTCGCTAATCCGGACGCCCTGAGCCACCGGCCGAAATCTCGGATAGCCGTGTAACGATGCGTTCAAGATCGCCGCTGCGCGGGTGCCCGGCGCGGTGGACGGCCCAGAATGGCGGCATGGGGAGGTAGCGCTTGCCAAGCCGCACGAGTTCGCCCCGCGCCAACCGGTCCGTGATCAGCCGTTCGGACAGCAAGGCGGCCCCGAGGCCCGACACCGCAGCGCCGATGGCATGGCTCTCCTCGCTGAAATCGCCCGCAATGGCGAGATCGTCTGCGGAGATGGTCGCGCCGAACCATTGATGCCATGCAGGGGCAGGCCGTTCGCGCAAGGCCCAGCGATAGCGGATCAGCGGCAATTCGCGCAACTCGACATCCTCCGGCGTCGGCGCAAACCGCTTCACCAGAGCGGGGGCGGCGACCGCGATCAACCGATCGCCGAACAGCCGGTGCCAGACATGGTCCGAACCGGGCTGTTCCTGCGTGCGAATGGCCAGATCGACATCGCCACTATCGAGGCTTGCCGGGCGATTGTCCGCCTCCACGATCATGTCGAGGCCGGTATCGGCGCGCAGCCGGGGCAGGCGGGGGGTGAACCACTCGGCTGCAAAGCCCATCGTCATCGAGATGGCGAGCGGCCCCTGCCCGGCGTCGGAAGCGCGCATGATCGCCGCCTCCATATTGTCCAGCGCATCGCGGATCGCCGGATAGAGCAGCGCCCCCTTTTCCGAAAGATGCAGCGGGCGGGGATGGCGATGGAACAGGGGCGCGTCGAGCCACGCTTCCAGCTTGCGGACCTGGTGGCTGATGGCCGTCGGGTCGAGATCGAGTTCTTCCGCCGCGCGGCCGAAATGCAGGTGACGCGCGGCGGCTTCGAAAGCGCGCAGGGCGTGAAAGGGCGGGAGGCGGCGCATGGCGGGTTTCCTGCGAGGATGAATTGCATTCATCTCATGCCTGAACGGGCGCCAATGGCCAAGTGCGGTTCGATCGCCCAGTTGCGGGCGACCAACCGCTCTCTGAAGGAAACCTCGATGACCAATCTGCTACGGATCGATGCCAGCGCTCAATCGGAAGATCGTTCGCTGACCAGGCAACTCACCAGCCTTTTCACGCAGACGTTTCTGGAGGTAGCGCCGGATACAACCCTGGTGTCGCGCGATGTCGGACATTCCCCGCCGCCCTTCGTCGATGGCCGGTTCATACATGCGGCATTCACTGCGCCGGACCAGCGCGAGGACTGGATGGCCGATGTGCTGGCCCCATCCGACCGTCTGGTCGACGAAGTCGTGGCGGCGGACATCATCGTCATGGGCGT
This sequence comes from Erythrobacter aureus, assembly GCF_003355455.1. Taxonomy (NCBI): domain Bacteria; kingdom Pseudomonadati; phylum Pseudomonadota; class Alphaproteobacteria; order Sphingomonadales; family Erythrobacteraceae; genus Erythrobacter; species Erythrobacter aureus. The sequence continues at coordinate 423,561 of NZ_CP031357.1, read as the reverse complement.
ACCGATGTATAATTACGGCATGCCGGCCGCGCTGAAAGCCTGGATCGATCAGGTTGCCCGCATTGGCAGGACGTTTTCCTTCGATCTGGAGCGCGGGGATTTTCCCATCGAACCGATGCTGTCCGGAAAGCGGCTGGCGGTTCTGTCGTCCCGCGGCGAGTTCGGCTTCGCCCCGGGCGGCATTCGCGCGCACAAGAATGCGCTCGACCCCGCCATTGCCGCGTGCGCCCATTATTTCGGTGTGGACGAAACGGCGATCGAATCCATCGCGATCGAATATCAGGAATTCAAGGACGACCGGCATCGCGCATCGATCGATCAAGCCCGCGCGAGAACGGCTGCCCTGGCGCGGCGCCTCGCCGCCGAGGCGCAGACCGCGCGAAAGCGAGCCGAATTTGCGCGCCTTGGAGCTTAATCTGCCCGACGGGATGTGACACAAGGCGGCTCTTTGTTTCTCCGCTTCGAAGGACCGCCGCGAATGGGCTTGCTCACGATCGGCACCGTCAATCACGGCACGGCCCTCACCCTCACCCTCACCGACACGATGAGCCCGCTTGGCGCGCCGAGCGTGTGGAAGAGGCGCGGGCGTAAGCTTCTTAGGGTTGCAACCGCATCGGCAGGGCGCTACTGTATTGTTAATATAATACAGTAGCGCCCTGCCGAGAGGACAATCTGATCAAGACACTCCCCATTCTGACAGCTGCATGTGCTCTGGCATCGTGTGCCTCCCTCTCCACCGAACCAGCGCGTACAGTCGTGCCCGAACCGACCCTTACGGTTGATACAGCCGACGAATTCTCCGGGGTCGAAGCCTTGATGGAGGAACATCGGCTGGTCGGGTTAAGTCTTGCCGTGTTCGACGACTATGGGAAGGTCACGACACGCACATTCGGATCGAAGGCTCGCGGCGGTCCGGCGATGGAAGACACCACGGCATTCTCCACCGCGTCGCTCTCGAAGCCGGTCACGGCGCTGCTGTGCCTCGTTCTGGCGTCGGAAGGTGCGATCGATCTCGATGCGCCGATTGCGGATTACGTCACGCGCTGGAAGTTGCCTGACAGCACGGTGCCCGGCAGCGCCGGAGTTACATGGCGCCACTTGCTGACGCATACAGGCGGTACGTCGCAGCACGGTTTTGCCGATTTCTATCAGGGGGATTCCCTGCCCACTCTGGTCGACAGCGTCGAAGGCAGGCTGCCGCGATACGACAAGCCGATCGCTTTCCTATTTTCCCCCGGGAAAGGCTGGAAATACAGCGGCGGCGGTTATGTCATCTTACAGATGGCGATCGAGGATCGCCTCGGCACGCCGTTGCATGCGCTGGCGCAGGACCGGATATTCACTCCGCTTGGCATGCGGCACACGACGATGGTCCAGCCGGGCCAGCCCGGCTTCCCGACCGATGTAGCACGGGTGCATGATGCCAAGGGGATGCAGATCCGGGACGGGCTGCCGATCACACCGCAGATTTCCGCATCGGGAATGTGGTCCACCCCGTCGGATCTCGCGATATTCGCGACAGCTATCCAGCGCGCGCTGCGCGGCGAGACCGTGGGGCCACTCACGCCAGAGATCGCCCGCGCCATGACCGATGTATTCTCGCTCGAGCATGTCGGCGGAATGGGAATGCCCTTCTTTCGCGGGTTCGGCCTCGGCAATACCGACTGGCTTCGCCACGATGGCTCCAACACCGGGGTCAATGCCGATCTGCTTGCTGCGATGGACGGCGGCTATGGCCTGGTGCTGATGGGCAATGGCGATGATCCCAGTACCGATCCGGTGTTTGCCGAACTGCGCCGACGCATCATCGATGCCGAAGGCTGGGCCGCAAGGCATCCGATCCGCAGCGCCCCGCTCGATCCTGCCTTGAAAGCCGCGATCCTCGGCAGCTACAAGGGGCTGCTGTATAATCTTGGCCTGGATTACCGGATTGTCGAGCAGGACGGCGAGCTCGTAATACTGTCGGAGTTCTTCACCCAGTTCATTGGTCGGGAAGCCAGCCCGATCCATCATCTGGGTGACGGACTATTCCGGATCGAGGATTATCCCAATCTGTTGCAATTCGAATTCGGAGAAGACGGCGCCGTTACCGCCGTGACCTTGTCGCGTCCCGGAATCGCTTCGGCACCCGTGCGCCGCGAAATAGGCGAGCTGCGCTGATCGAAGCGGCGTCTGTATGGCAAGCACCCGGTTTCTGATGTCCACCCCGGGTGTTCGTTCGAACCCGATATCGCGGCAGGCGAGCAGGCTTTTGTCACCAGCCCTGGCACGGCGGCATGCCGCAAGGGCGCAGACCGCGCGAAAGCGAGCCGAATTTGCCCACCTTGGAGCTTAATCTGCCCGACGGGATGTGACACAAGGCGGCTCTTTGTTTCTCCGCTTCGAAGGACCGCCGCGAATGGGCTTGCTCACGATCGAAACCGCCGACCACGTCACCACCCTCACACTCAACCGCCCCGATACGATGAATCCGCTCGGGGCTAAGGGCGATGGCGACGCCTTTGCCGCGGCCTGCGATGCGATCAATACCGATATGGACGTGCGCTGCGCGATCCTGACCGGGGCGGGACGGGCCTTCAGCGCGGGCGGCGACATCAAGGCGATGAAGGAGCGGACCGGCACTTTCGGCGGCACCGCGCCGGAAATCTCGGACGGATATCGGAACAACATCCACAAGGTCCTGCGCGCGCTCTACGGTCTGCGAGTCCCGCTGATCGCGGCGGTGAACGGTCCGGCGATCGGTCTGGGCTGCGATCTGGCCTGTCTCGCCGACATGCGCATTGCCAGCGCGCGCGCGAAGTTCGGCGTCACCTTCCTCAAGCTCGGCATCATTCCGGGAGATGGTGGAACATGGATCCTGCCGCGCATCATCGGCGAGGCGCGCGCGGCGGAGCTGTTCTACACCGGCGATGTGATCGACGCAGCCACCGCGCAGGAGTGGGGCCTCGTCAGCCGCGTCGTCGAAGGAGACCGCCTTATGGACGAGGCCCGTGCGCTGGCGGCCAAGGTCGCCGCCATGCCCCCGCATGCGCTGCGGCAGGCCAAGAACCTGATGCGGCAGGGGCGCTCGATCTCCTACGACAGCGCGCTGGAAATGGCGGCCAATACGCAGGCACTGATGCACCTGACCGAGGATCATATGGAAGGCATCGACGCGCTGCTGGAAAAACGCGCGCCGCGCTTCACCGGGGGGTAGTTTGCTTGTCGTCCCGCCGCTGCGCTGCTTGAGGGTCCTATGTTCGCCCTATCGCTGTGCTGCTTGAGGGCCATGTTCGCCCTATCGCTGCGTTGCTTGAGGGCTTACCCCACCCAGCGCCAGATGCCTGCGGGAATCCCATTGGCGTGGATATGGCCATAGGTTGCCGCCAGCCAGATCACGATTCCCCCGATCCATGCGATAGGCCCCGCCTTGGCGAAACCCGAAAGGCGCGGCCAGAAACGCGTGCGGCTTTCCCAGTCCGCCCAGGCCTCGCCCATCAGCGCTTCCTTCTTGCGGTCCTGCAGATGCGCGCCGACCAGCGCGAGGAACCCGAGCGCACCCGCCAGAACGATCTGGCGCGGTGTCGGGCTCGTCAGAATATGCATGGCCGCCCACAGCGCGAAGCTCCACATCATCGGATGGCGGGTAATGTGAAACACCCCGTGGACCGGCAGAGCGGCATTGGTCGCGGCTTTCGGATCGGGCAATGCGGGATTGCGCGCGAAACTGCCCGCGAACAGCACCGAGGCGAACAGCATGATCGCCGTCGCGGCGATCCAGATACCGTCGCCCATCCCATTCCATAACGGTACGCCGCCCGGCCCGACCGCGCGAAACGCGAGCACTGCCCAGACGAAGGTCGCCAGCGCAACCAGCGAATAGAGCCCGCGAAACCCGTTCTCGCCGATCGTCCCGACGAGCGGTGCCCTCAGCGGGTGCGAGAGCGCGAAATGTGTGCCGACGAATGCGACCGAACCGGCAACCAGAGACAGCAAAGGATCCATATCCTCATTCCCCTTCCATGGGCCAGGTTATCACAGGGCGGCCAAGCGGAAAATGGCGCTGTCCTACAGATGTGCAGTGTGTCTAGAATGGCGAGGTCCGCAAACCCGCCGCGATGCGGCAGGCGGGGGGGGGGGCGCACATCGTCCGCCTCCGTTTCAGGCAATTAAACCCTTTTATATCTGTTGCTTGGCGCCGCCGATCCTGGGTGACGGGGTGTAAACTTCGTCATCCAGGTGTCACCCCGACCTAGCGCCCTTCGATACCGATCAGCTTGACCGTGAACAGCAGCGTCGCACCTCCGGGGATCGGCCCCTTGCCGCTCGCGCCATAAGCGAGGTCCGCAGGCGCGGCGATTTCGATCGTGTCGCCCACGCCCATTTCGGGGATCGCCATCTGCCAGGCCTTGATCAGCCGGCCCAGCGGAAAGGTGGCGGGCTCGCCGCGCTCGAAGCTGGAATCGAAGGTTTCGCCATCGATGAAGGTGCCCGCATAATGCACGGTCACGGTATCCTCGACGCGCGGCTTCGCCTCGCTCGCGGCATAGTCGACATAGCGCCACTTGAGCCCGCCCGGCATGGTGCGCCAGCCGTCTTCATGCGAGAGGCCCGCAAGATAGGCCTGCTGAGCGCTCATCCAGGCGATGTCCTGCGAGCGGTCGGGTTTATCCTGCGCCGAGAGCGCATGAAAGCCGACCGCAGCGGCTGCCGCGCCCAGCGCGAGCAGGGTGGTGCGCATTTCCTTCATGTCCTTACCAATCATAGGCTTTCGGCAGGTCGCTTTCGTCGAGATCGCGATAGCGCTCCTTGAGGCGGCTCTGATGATTGTCGAGCGGCTGTTCGACGCCATCGATGAACACTTTCACCGGCATCGAGCCGACTTCGAGCGGATCGCCGTCCCAGATCACGAGATCGCCCATCGCGCCCGGCGCGAGCACCCCGGCCTTGCCGCCCATGCCGCTGATCGCGGCGGGAACCGAGCTGATCGCCGCGAAGGCCTGGCCCCAGCTCAGCCCGTCGGCGCCCGGTATCCGGGTCAGCGCGACGAGGTTGCCGGCATACTGATTGAGGTTGCGCGGGTTCTCCATGGCGGCGGCATTGATCGCCACCTTCACGCCCGCCTTCACCATGCGGCCGATATTCGACTGGGTGCTTGCGAGCTGGTCGAAACCTTGCGGTAAATCGTCCAGCCCATCGGCGATGACCGGCACGCCTGCCGCGGCGATCTCGCTCGCCACGAGCCAACCCTCGCTCGCGCCGACAAGGACCATGTCCAGCCGCGGGAATTCCTGCTTGAGGGCCAGGGCGCTGCGGATGTCGGCCGCACGCTCGACCATGACATAGAGCGGCTGCTCGCCCCGCGCCACGGGCACCAGCGCCGCTGCGTCGAAGCGCGTGAGCAGAACGTCCGAAGCGCGATCGCGAGCGGTGCGGGCCATGCGGCTGTCGATGCCGATATCGTCGCCTTGCCGGGTGATCCCTCGCCCGCCGCCCGGGCTTGTGATCGTGCCATTGCGCTCAAACTCGCCCGCTTCGAGCAGGGCGTTGCGGAAAAGCGCCTGGGCCGACGCGCGGCTGCCGCCCGCAAGGCGTGCACCGCCTTCTCCCAATTCGACCACCTGGAATGCGCGAGGGCGGGTTACCGCCTGGGCATCGGAGCCCAGATCGATGATCGCCCCCTGCCCGGCAAAGATCGACCCGCTGGCCGCCCCCGCCACCGCCGCACGGGTTATCCCGGCTGCCCGGTGAATGAGGATATGCTGCGAGGCAGGATTGACGACGGGGGCAACATCCAGAGCGGCGCTGAACGGCGAGCCGCCCGCGCGGATATCGTTCGATTCCCGGACTGCGCCAACGTCCCACAGGCCGAGATTTGTCATCGTGGCGAAGAGGCCGGGCGTGACCCAGCGCCCACCGCCGTCCACCGAGATCCCGGCAGGCACGGCGGGCATGTTCTCGGCATGCCCGGCATAGACCACCTTGCCGCCGCGGACGACGACCGAACCATTCTCGATCGGTTCGGAGCCGTCGCCGGTGACGACCGTAACATCGGTGATGGCGATGTCCTGCGCGGCGGCGGGTGCGGCGGCGAGTGCGAGGAGGCTGGCCGCCATGGTCAGGGCGCGCTTCATTTCACATCTCCTTCGCCCGGCTGGCCGAGCTCGAAATCGCTTACCGGCCGCCGCTTGCGGTCCATCGCATCATACATCAGCGCCCCGTCGATCCAGACCTTTTCGGGCCGGGCATAGACCGATAGCGGATTGTCGTTCCACAGAACCACATCGGCCATCTTCCCCGGCTCGAGGCTGCCGGTCATTTCATCGATACCCATCGCCTTGGCAGCGTTGAGCGTGATCCAGCCGATCACTTCGGCATCGGGAATGTCGATCCCCACCCGGCGTCCGGCGGCTTGGGCCTTGGCGGCTTCCTGATTGAGCCGCTGGATGCCATTGGCATCGTCCGAATGGATGACCACGCAGGCCCCGGCCTGGCGCAGGAAGGCGGCGTTTTCGAGAATACCGTCATAGGCTTCCATCTTGAAGCCGTACCAATCCGCCCAGATCGCGCTGCACACCTCGTTTTCGCGCAGAAGGTCGCCGATCTTATAGGCTTCGACCGCGTGGTGGAAGGCGGTGACCTTGTAGCCCATCTCCTTGGCCATATCCATGACCAGCGCCATTTCGTCGGCGCGATAGCAGTGGTTGTGGATCAGGATTTCGCCGTCGAGCACACCCTTGAGCGTTTCCTTGCCCAGATCGCGCTTCTTCCCGTCATAGGCCTGTGCATCGAGCCACATTTGCCGGTTGACCGCGAAATTGCCCATCCGGGTGGAGGGCATGCGGCCCTTGCCACCGTAAACCCGCTTGGGGTTCTCGCCGCAGGCCATTTTCATGCCGTAGGGAGCGCCCGGGAATTTCATCCCCTGAACCGTGCGTGCCGCGACGTTCTTGAGCGTGACCGAGCGCCCGCCGGTCAGATTGGCCGATCCGGGAAGGATCTGCAGCGCCGTGATGCCGCCATTGGCCAGCGCGCGGGTGAAACCGGGGTCCTGCGGCCAGACCGAATGTTCGGCCCACACCTCGGGGGTCATCGGGCTGGTGGCCTCATTGCCGTCGGAATGGGCTTCCACGCTCGGTGTCGGATAGTCGCCGAGGTGGGAATGGATGTCGATAATGCCGGGAGTGACGAACTTGCCGCTGCCGTCCACCCGATCATAGCCTTCGGTTGACAGCGCAGCGTCGCCCACCGCGACCACTTTGCCATCGCGAAAGAGCACGGTGCCATTGTCGATCCGTCCGCCTGTGCCGTCGTAGACCGTCGCCCCAACGAGTGCCGTCGGACGACCGGGATAGGGCGTGTAAGTCGAGGGGAAAGGCGTGTTGCCGTCCGCGCCGACGGGCGCATCCCAATCCTGGGTCGAAGCGGAAGCGACGCCATCGCCCCCGCCGATGGTCGAGCATCCGGCCACCGCAAAGGCAGCCGCGCAGGCGAGCAGGACGTGTTTTTTCATGGAACCCCCAATGCAGTCGGGCCGGAGCATTGCTGCCCCGGCCCGCCCGGTCAATTGGTTTTGGTCGAGGGGAATCGGCGCTCCGACGATCCCTCGGGCGCGATCAGGCGCGGCTGGTCGGGTGGATGCCCGCTTCCTGCGCCTCGAGCCCGGCTTCGGCGTGGCCTTCGAGGGCATCGTCCTTGAGCGTGTCGAGATGCATCAGCTTCTTGATCAGCGGGCTGATGACCATAACGCCGACACCGATCGCGACGGCGTACCAGCCGACGGTCGAGTAAACGCCAAGCACGACCTGCTTGCCCGCTTCCTCGCCGACGCCTTCCGCGCCGGTCGCTGCCGCGATGAGACCGGCGGCGAAGTTGCCGGTGGCCGAAGCGAAGAACCAGGTGCCCATGATGAGCGAAGCCATATGCGCCGGGCTGAGCCGGTTCATCGCCGAGAGGCCCACTGGCGAGAGGCAGAGTTCACCGGTGGTGTGGAGCAGGTAGATCAGGAAGATGAAGATCACCGGCGTCGGCACATTCACGCCGACGCTTTCCGCGCCCCAGACGAGAACGAGGAAGCCAAGGCCCACCTGGATGACGGCGAGGCCGAACTTCATCGGCGTGCTTGGCTCCGCTCCCTTGCGCGCCAGCCCCTGCCACAGCATCGCGAAAAGCGGGGCGAGCAGGACGATGTAGATCGCGTTGATCGACTGGAACATCGAGGCGTTGACGCCCTGCGTGTCGACATGGCGATCGGTGAACAGGTTGAGGCTCGACCCGGCCTGTTCGAACAGTGCCCAGAACACGATCGAGGTCAGGATCAGGAACATCGCCGCGAAAATGCGGTCTCGTTCCTGGCTGGGCAGTTTGGTCACCGCGGTGAACAGGACGTAGAGTACCAGACCCCCGCCGAAGGCACCCAGTACGTATCCGACGAGTTCCTGATACTGGATCGCCGCCCAGCACAGCAGGACCATGGCGAGGCCGGCACCGTAGATGCCCCATTCCCTGGCGCCCTTGATCTTCGCGGGATCCTTGGGTTCGCCCTTGCCCAGAAGGAGCGGCTTGCCGATCACGAAGAATACGAGGCCCAGAAGCATGCCGAAGCCGGCAAGGCCGAAGCCGTACTGCCAGCCATAGGTCTGGCCGAGATAGCCGCAGATGATCGACGCGGTCGCCGCGCCGACGTTAATGCCCATGTAGAAGATCGTATAGGCCGGGTCGCGGCGAACATCGGTGCGCGAATAGAGCTGGCCGACAATCACCGAGATATTGGCCTTGAGGAAGCCCGAGCCGACGATGATGAGCGCCAGGGCAAGCCAGAAGACATTGATCATCGGGTCGGCCTGGCCACCCGATCCTTCGAACGCCATGAAGAAGTGCCCGAACGTCAGCAGCACTGCCCCGAACAGCACGGCTTTGCGCTGCCCGAGATACTGGTCGGCAAGGTAACCGCCGACGACGGGGGTAATGTAAACCAGCGCGGTGTAGGCGCCGTAGATGATCGAAGCTTCGCTGTCGCTGAACAGCCAGTGCTGCACCAGGTAGAAGATCAGCAGCGCGCGCATGCCGTAGTAGGAAAAGCGTTCCCACATTTCGGCCATGAAGAGAAGGAACAGACCCTTGGGGTGTCCGATCACCTCTTCCTGCGGGCGGGTAACGAGCACGACGCCGCCGATGAGAAAGGCTGCAAGCGCGATTACGGCTATCCTGAATGCCCACATTTCGAATGCAGAGCCGAATGTGAAGAACATGCCCTCGACCATATGATTCCGGTGTCCCTTATTTCTATCCGGAGTCGCGCGACCACGCCGACCCTCCCCAAAAGAAGCACGTACCGTAACGTTTTCGCGCCTCATGTGAAGCATTAGTTACACTCGTGACTGTCTGCACGGGCCGACAGCGGGCGGGAACGCTCTCGGAAGGGAACCTTGTGCGCCGCGCTGTATTATGTCACTGTAGCAGTCTGTCGTCGGGGAATTGTTATGTCCAACCAGTCCAAGCCGGTCTATCTCAAGCTGCGAGACATGATCGCGGCTGCGATTATCGATGGCCGCTATGCCGAGGGCGAAATGCTTCCTTCCGTACGCGCACTGGCGGCGGAACAGGGCGCCAACCCGCTGACGGTGGCCAAGGCCTACCAACAATTCCAGAACGATGGCCTCGTCGAAGTCCAGCGCGGCGTAGGCATGTATGTCGTGAGCGGCGCCGCCGATCGTCTGCGCCAGTCCGAACGCGAGGCTTTTTTGTCGGAGGAATGGCCCGAAATCCGGGCACGGATGGATCGCCTTGGCGTTTCGGCGAGGGAACTGCTCGCCGAAGCCTGACGGCGATGGCGAAAATATACAATCATGAACTTGCGGGCGCCGGTGGCTTCTGTCACAAGGCATCTCGCTGGAATCGAGTGCAAAAGCACAATTCCTTCAGGGGCGCATCGTGTGAACGAATTGTTGCGGCCGTATCGGCCGGGAGACGCCAGATGATCCGATCCGAACTTCTTTCCGCCCTCGCACAGGACAATCCCGAGCTGCGCGCCGAAGAGGTTGAACAGGTCGTCGATATTTTCTTCGAGGAAATAGCCCAGCGCCTGACCGAAGGCGGCCGGGTCGAATTGCGCGGGTTCGGAGCGTTTTCCACCCGCGAGCGCGAAGCGCGCAAGGGCCGCAATCCGCGTACCGGCGAAACGGTCGATGTACCGGCCAAGCGCGTGCCTTATTTCAAGCCGGGCAAGGACATTCGCAAGCGCCTCAACGAAGGCTAAGCGCCCCAAGACAACGAGAATGCGATAGGACGTTGCTCCCGCGCCGGGCAGCGATTAGGGCGGCTCGGCGCCGGCGGGTGTGGCGGAATGGTAGACGCCGGGGACTTAAAATCCCCTGATCTTGTGATCGTGTGGGTTCGAGTCCCACCACCCGCACCAAGCATTCCCTGTTATCAGCATGTAGTCTCAACCGGTTTTCTAGGCATTAACCCCTATTGGTCTATTAGCCAGGCTCGAAGAGAACTTGGGCAGGATACACTTGGCGGCAAATGCGAAGCCAGTTATTGTGAGGAATGCGCAGGGCGATGGAGTATACTAGCGGGCTCGCCATGAACGAAGAGAATTCTGCGCCCCCTGGCGACCAGCGTGGAGCGCCGCGCTTTACCTCGCTCATCCGGGCGGCGAAGCTGGTCTGCGGCCAAGGCGAATTCGTCTGCGTAATCCGCGATGTCTCGGCCACCGGCGTGTCCGTGCGCACGTTTCATCCGCTACCGACGGACAAGACCGTCGCGCTCGAACTGCAAAATGGCGAGAGCTACGAACTGCAGCTCGTCCGCGGCGAAGGGTGCGAAGCCAGCTATAAATTCGACCGGCCCATTGTCGTCGAGCGGTTGATCCATGAAGACTGGCACTATCCCAAGCGACAACTTCGCCTCAACATCACGCTCCCGCTCAAGGTAAGCGCGCTCACCGGCAGCGCGGAGGCCGTTACGCTCAACATCTCGCAGCAGGGCGCGCGGATCGAATGCGACGCCGTGTTCGCCATCGATCAACGCGTGACGATCAGTTGCGAACAGCTGCCCGACATTCGCTGCAAGGTCCGCTGGCGCAAGGACAGCAATTATGGCCTCGTCTTCGAGGACACCTTCTCCTTGCGCGAATTCGCCATATTTGCCGCCCAGGTGCAGTGCCCCGTCCTGTTCCAGAACGATCCGTCCTAGGCTCGGCCCCCGGGATGACACGGCCGGATGAAGGCTGCCCGCAGGTTTAGCCCGGCAAGCGGCTGCCCGGATTCTCGCTCTCGACCCGCATGTCAGGCCGGTCTGAAATCGAGCGCCACGCCGTTTATGCAATGACGCTTGCCGGTCGGCTTGGGGCCATCGCTGAAGATATGGCCAAGATGACCGCCACAATCCGCGCAGTGCACTTCGGTACGCGGATAGCCGATCTTGTAATCGGTGCTGGTGCCGACCGCGCTCTTGTCGATCGCCCGCCAGAAGCTCGGCCAGCCGGTGCGCGAATCATATTTTGTTTTCGAACTGTAGAGGGCATTGCCGCAGCCGGCGCAGACGAAGGTGCCGGCGCGTTTCTCGTCATTGAGCGGTGAGGAATAGGGTCGCTCGGTCCCGGCCTGACGCAGAATGTAGAATTCCTGCTTGCTGAGCCGCTTTCGCCACTGTGCTTCCGACAGTGTCACCGGAAAATCCTTCGCCTCGGCATGGCTCGAGCCGCAGGCGGTCAGCGCCACGAAGCTGGCAGATGCGCCGATCCAGCCGAGCAGGCGGCGGCGGTCGATAGAGGTATCGGTCATAATGCGCCGGTTCATGACGTGGGACCTTGGCGCCCCACGTCTGAACCTACGCTTGAACCAGCCCGTTGGTTACGGGGCCGGTATCAGAACTCTTCGATTTTCACTTCGAGCTTGCGGAAGCCATGAACGAAATTCGCCCGCACCCGCTCGACATCGCCCACCACTTTCACGCGCATGCGGCGTTTGTGGATTTCCTCGAGCAGAACCCGGAGCTGGAGTTCGGCCAGACGCGCACCGACACAGCGATGAATGCCGTAGCCGAAGGCGATATGGCGCCGTGCGTTCTCGCGCGTGATGTCCAGCTTGTCGGGATTGTCGAACACTTCCTCGTCGCGGTTGGCGGAGATATACCAGAGAACGACCTTGTCGCCTTTTTTGATGGTCTGCCCGAACACCTCGGTGTCTTCGGTGCAGGTCCGGCGCATATGCGCCAGCGGGGTCTGCATGCGCAGGATTTCCTGCACCGCATTGGGAATGAGGTCGGGCTTTTGCTCGAACAGATCGCGCTGGTCCGGATTCTTGTCGAGCTGATAGATAATGCCGCTCATGGAATTGCGCGTGGTGTCGTTGCCGCCCACGATCAGCAGGATCAGATTGCCCATGAATTCTTCCGGGCTCATCTGGTTCATCGCTTCGGAGTGGATCATCATCGAGATGAGATCGTCGCCGGGTTCCTTGTCCTGCGTGCGCTCGATCCAAAGCGACTGGAAATAGGCCGCCATCTCGTTGAGGAAGCCCCAGCGCATTTCATCCAGATCGCGGACCGTGGCAAGCTCGGTATCGCCCGACCAATCGGACCAGAAGGTCAGCAGGCGGCGGTCTTCCCAGGGGAAGCCGAACAGGATCGCGAGCATGCCGGTGGTGAGTTCGATCGACACCTTGTCGACCCAGTCGAACACCTCGCCGCGCGGCAGCGAATCGAGCAATTCGCCGGTGCGCTGGCGAATCTCGCCTTCCATTTCGGCCATGCCGCTGGGCGTGAACTTGGGGGCGACGGTGCGCCGCTGGCCGGTGTGCTGCGGGCGGTCCATGGCGATGAACATGGGCAATTCGCGGCGTTCCTCGATGCCTGCTTCGGCCAGCTCTTCGTCGGTCAGGCGGTTGAGGATGGTTATGCCGCCATATTCCCAGCTCGAGGAGAAGACATCGGGCAGCGCCTCGATATGCTGGATCGCCTTGTGGCTGACCACCGCCCAATAAGGGCCGAACGGACTTTCGGGGATATAGTGCAGCGGCCCCGCTTCGCGCATTTCCCGGAAAATGGGCTGCCAGGTGTTATCGGCGTAGATATCGCTGCGGCTGACATCCCATTTGTGCGGATGGTCGAGCTTATGCTCGGGGTGCTCTTCGAAATGCTTCTTCAGCGCCTCGTATGCAGTCGGCGAAGTCCGGCATTGGGGGCGTTCGATTGCGGCGGTGGCCATATGTCTCTCTCCTCGTGGGAGCGACTCCATTCGGTCGCTCTCTCCTCGACATCCATCCTGCCCTAACTTACAGGCGAGTCAATAGTGCGTTGCAAATCGCCACTCAAAACGGGGCGAATCGCTCATCCTGTGCGCTGTGGCCCGACCGGTCGGGCGGGCGTGGTCCCGTCGACATGCCCTTTGACCGCTCGCCCGCCCTTGCCGGATTTCATCACCCGGCGGCGGAAGATCAGCGCGCCGAAGCGAACGAAAAGAAGGACGCAGAGCGCCTGCCATGCCAGCGCGAGCGCATGCGGCCAGAGCGCGTCCGACTGGGCCGCGCGGGCGAGCATGGCGAAGGGCGAGGACAGCGGGAACACCGCCGAAAACAGCTCCATTGGCGATCCGGGTCGCGTGATCGAGGATGCCGCGAGGAAGAACACCAGCAATTGCGCCATCGTCACCGGCATCGATAGTGTCTGCACCTCGCGCACGGTTGCCGCCATTCCGCCGATCGTGAGAAAGAGTGAGCCCAGCAGGAGGTATCCCATCGCGAAATAGGCGATGCCGAGGGTGACAAAGAGGGGCCAGCCCAGCGCCGGTTCGGGCAATCGTGGCAAGGCTTCGCCCGCGAGCAACGCGATCGCTCCGCCGAACATGGCCCATACGGCAATGCCTACGAAACTCACGCCGAGCATGGCCACCAGCTTGCCGAGGAACACCGCATCCATGGGAATCGCCGCAGCGAGCACCTCGATGACCTTGTTGGCCTTTTCCTCGACCAGATTGGACAGCACCATGCCCGCGAGCAGCATCATCAGCAGGAACAACAGCAGTTGTCCCGCCTGGGCGGTGCGAATGCGGTCGGTCCTGACGGCAGCGGTGCTGGTCGCGACCGGACGTGCGGTTACTTCGGGATAGGCGGGGATGTCTCGAGCGCCCGCTTGGGCGGCGATCATCGATATCGGCCCGCTCCAATAGGCGATCGCTTGTGGCGGGGCGGTGATCTCCGGCGCATTTAGCGTACCGCTTACCACCGCGCTGTAATTCTTGCCGGGCTCGCGCAGAATCTCGCTCGGGCGGGCCGTGCTGGTCGTCGCCTCCAGATCGGGCAGAGCGGTGCCGACCCTTGGAGACAGCCGGGCGCGCGCCTCGACCATTGCGGTGGCATCCGCCTCCGCCATCGCCACGGCCACCAGCCGCGTATTCGCATCCCGTTGCACCTGTCCGCCAATCCCTCCGGCAAGCACACCGATCCCGATAGGGAACAGCGGGCCGAGCAGGAAGAACAGGAAGGCACGGCTAAACAGGATGGCGCGGAAATCGCGCCGCGCGACGACGCGGGCGGCTTCTAAGCGTGACAGGCGGGTCGTGTCGTTCAACGGCTTTCTCCCGCCGCAGCGTCCTGTTTCAGCGCGCGCGCCGCGGCTTCTCCGGCGATCTCGACGAAGGCGTCGTGCAACCCGGCGCGCTCGATCGACAGCAACAGAATACCTGCATGGCCGTCGATCAATTGCTTGAGCATGGCCTCGATCCCGGTCTCGGGTACGGGGAAATGCCAGAAATGGCTTTCGTCGCCTCTGCGGTCGTGACGTGCGTCATCGGGAAGCGCCGCTCGCCAGGCCCCTTCGCTGGCGCGGGTTTCCAGCCTGACCTGCGCGGGAATGCGATCGCGCGCGGCGTCGACCGATCCGGCATAGGGCACCTTGCCCGCGGCAATGATCGCCACTTCATCGCACAGCCGTTCGGCATGATGGATGACATGGGTCGAAAAGATCACGGTCACGCCATCTCGCGCCAATTCGCGGATCGTGACTTCCAGCTTGCCCTGGTTGATCGCGTCGAGACCGCTGAAGGGTTCGTCGAACACCACCAGGCGGGGGCGATGGACGAGCGTGCCGAGCAATTGCACGGTCTGCGCCATTCCCTTCGAAAGCTGACGGATCTGCCGGTCGATCGCGTGGCCCAGCCCGTGGCGTTCGAGCAGTTCGCGCCCGCGCGCCCTGCCTTCGTCGAGCGGCAGCCCCCGCAACGCGCCCATGAAGGCGATTGCCTCGTCGCATTTCATCGCCGGATACAGCCCGCGCTCCTCGGGCAGATAGCCGATCAGTTTCGCGACCTCGTGCGGGCGGTCCTTGCCGAAGATGCGGCGCACCCCTTCGTCGGGATCGATAATGCCCAGCAACATGCGCAATGTGGTGGTCTTGCCCGCGCCATTGGGGCCGAGAATGCCGTAGATCGCGCCTTCGGGCACGGCGATATCCACCCCGTCCACCGCCAGAATGCCGTCGAACCGCTTGACCAGGCCCTGTGCCTCGATAGCGAGCGGGCGAGATCCGGCAGGGGAGAGTCGCGTCATCGTGCCTGTTTCGGTAAGCATGGGCGCATGACTAATGGCTGGCAGTGAACGGGAGCACACGCAAGCGTGGTTAATGCCGAGTTGCAGGCCGATTTGCGCGGGGAGGCCCGAAGGCTGGGTTTCGCCGCCTGTGGCTTTGCGTCCGCCGCGCCCGATCCGCGCCGTGCCGCGCGGCTGGAGGAATTTCTCGGCCATGGCCGCCACGGCTCGATGCAATGGATGGAGGACCGGAAGCAGCAGCGGGCCTCGCCGCAGGGTCTATGGCCCGATGCGAAGAGCGTACTTGCGCTCGGCATGAGCTATGCGCCCGATGTCGATCCGCTGGCGTTGGCACGCGATAGCGAGAAAGCGCGCATTTCGGTCTATGCGCATGGGCGGGATTATCACGATGTGGTCAAGAAGGCGCTCAAGGCCCTTGCCCGATGGCTGATCGAACGCGCGCCGAACAGCGAGCTGAAAGTGTTCGTCGATACCGCGCCGGTGATGGAAAAACCGCTGGGCGAAGCGGCCGGGATCGGCTGGCAGGGAAAGCATACCAATCTGGTGAGCCGCGAACATGGGAGCTGGCTTTTCCTGGGAGCCATCTATTCGACGCTCGAATTTTCGCCCGATGCGCCGGGCACGGACCGGTGCGGATCGTGCCGCGCCTGCCAGGACGCCTGTCCCACCGATGCTTTTCCGTCGCCCTACCGGCTCGATGCGCGGCGCTGCATTTCCTACCTCACGATCGAGCACAAGGGACCCATCCCGGAAGAATTCCGCGCTGCCCTGGGGAATCGGATCTATGGCTGCGACGATTGCCTGGCGGTTTGTCCGTGGAACAAATTTTCCGAAACGGCCCACCGGCACGCCAAGCTTGCCCCGCGCGACGAATTGCTCGCACCCGACCTCGCCACATTCCTGCAATTCGACGATGCGGGTTTTCGCCAGTTCTTTTCCGGTTCGCCGATCAAGCGGATCGGGCGTGACCGTTTCGTCCGCAACTGCCTCTATGCGGCCGGGAACAGCGGTTCCGCCGCGCTAAAACCATTTGTAGCCCGCCTGCGTTCCGACGATGATCCCACGGTCGCCGAAGCGGCTGCTTGGGCGCTGGCCCGGCTTAGCGCATCTCCTTGAGCGGGATGTCGCTGTCGGCCAGCAAACCGGGATCGATCTCGGCGCGGTCCACCACGAGCTTGCGACCCTGAACGTAGTCCTTGACGCTGTTCACACAGTCGAGCGCGATTACCTGGCCTTCCTTCAAATAGATTACGCTGAATTTCTTCGCTTCCGGATCGCCGCGCAACACAGTCGCATCATATCCGGTTGCGATACCCACCGTCTGCAGCTTCAGATCGTACTGGTTCGACCAGAACCACGGCACCGCATCGTAATCCTGCTTGTCGCCCATGATCGCCTTGACCGCGCAGCTTGCCATGTCGTTGGCATTCTGCACCGATTCGAGGCGGATGACCTTGTTTTCCGCATAGGGATTGGCGTGGCTGGCGCAGTCGCCGATGGCATAGATATCGTCCAGCGTGGTGCGCCCGTAAGTGTCGACGTCGACCCCGTTCGAGCCTGCCGCTCCGGCGGCGATCAGCGGGCCGACCGAGGGGACGATGCCGATACCGGCGATGATCACGTCGCAGGCGATCTTTTCGCCGCTGTCGGTCAATACCCCGCTGACGCGGCCATTCTCGCCCTCGATCGTCTCGACACCGGTGGACAGACGTAGATCGACGCCCTGCTGGCGATGGTAGGCGGCATAGTAATCGGACAGTTCCGGACCGGCCACGCGCGCCAGCACGCGGTCGAGCATTTCGACCACCGTGACCTCGCAGCCAAGCTTGCGCAGGACCGCCGCCGCTTCGAGCCCGATATAGCCCGCCCCGACAATGACCGCGCGTTTCGCCCCCGCGGCAAGCTCTTCCTTGAGCAGGTCCACGTCCCGCCGTGTGCGGATATAGTGGATGCCCGCGTAATCGCTTCCCGGGCACGACAGGCGCCGGGCATCGCCGCCTCCGGCCCAGATGAGCTTGCGATAGGCAATGCGCGTATCGTCGGACAGGGCGAGTTCGTGCGCGACGGGATCGACTTCGTTGACATTGCGGCCGAGGCGCAGCTCGATACCCTTGTCGGCCCAGAACTGTTCGGGGCGTATCTGGATGCGCTCGAAGGGCTTTTCGCCGGCGAGATATTCCTTCGAGAGCGGCGGGCGCTCATAGGGTGGATTGCGGTCCCGGCTGACCATGAGGATCGACCCCTCATGACCATTTTGTCTCAGTGCAATGGCGGCCTGGGCACCCCCATGCCCGGAGCCCACGATAACAACGTCGAACTTTTCCATGGTCACGCTGGCTGGCGTGAAATCGCCATCCGGTCAAGCGTACCGGTTATCGACCGAGCAGATTGCGAGCCATGCTGGCGATCTGTGCCAGCATGGCCGGCGCCACCGGAGACTGGCCCTGTGCCCGTGCAACCATGGCGCGGAAGCCATGCACGGCGGCAGACTGTTCCTCGGCCCATTTTGCAACGATTCCCGGCATGTCCTTCTTGGCATCCTTGCGCCGCGCGAGACGGCGCAACAACTCCAGCCGCATCTGTTGAAAATCGCGTGCAAGGCCGGACACGAGCAGGCGTTCCCACACATCGGAGGGGCTCATGAGCGCTGCCGTCGACTGCGCCCAGTCGAGCCCGAGCCGGTGACCGACTTCGGTAAAGGCTTCGGTCAGCCCGATCGGCGGGATGCCGGTTTCGCTGGCCAGTTTGGCAAGGCCAACCGCCCCGTCGAGATCGTAGAGATGCGCGACCCGCGCGGCCAGCGGCTCCGGCGCACCTGCCGCTACGAGCTGTTCACGCAAGCGGTCCGACTGCTGCCGCGATTCGGCGGACAAGAGCTCGCCCGTCGCATCGGACAGCTTCGCGACTCCCTTGCCGATTTCGGCAACAAGCGCGCTGGGATCGACCTTGCCTCCCGACGTCCGAAGCACATCCGACATCAGATTGCCCGTGGCCGCGGCGATCCGGTCGAATATCATCAGGCGCGCCTTTTCGGGCATGTCCGCGACATCGACCGTGTCCCACAGGTCGGGCAGGCCGAACAGTTCCTCGACCGCGACGAAAGCGGCTGCGACCTCGCACAGTTCCGCGCCTTCCTCTTCGGAAAGTTCGAAAGGATGGATCATGCCGAGACGGTTGACGATGCGGTTGGCCAATTTGGTCGCGATGATCTCGCGGCGCAGCTGGTGCCCTGCAATCTGCGCCTTGAACTTCTTGCGCATCGGTTCGGGGAAAGCTTCGAACAGCGTATCCTCGAGCAGTGTGTCCGCAGCAAGGCCGCCCCGTTCGACGGCATCCTGCAACACCAGCTTCGACGAGGACAGCAACACGGCCAGTTCCGGGCGGGTCAGGCCCTGCCCATCGGCAGCTCGCCGTTGCAGCGTCTGGTCGTCGGCCAGGCCTTCGGTTCGCCGGTCGAGATTCCCGCCCGCCTCGAGCGTTTCGACGAGATGGCGCTGCGACGCCATAGCGCTTGCTCCGCCAATCTCGGCGATCGAGAGAGCCAGGGCCTGCAGCCGGTTGTCTTCGAGGACAATCCGGCCGACTTCGTCGGTCATCGATTCGAGCAGGGCGACGCGTTTGGGTTCGGACAGCTTGCCTGCGCGTTGCGCCGCCGCCAGCGCAATCTTGATATTGACCTCGTTGTCCGAGCAGTCGACGCCGGCGGAATTGTCGATGAAGTCGGTGTTCGATCGACCGCCGACTTGGGCGAATTCGATGCGTCCGGCCTGCGTAATGCCGAGATTGGCCCCTTCGCCGATGACTTTCGCGCGCACGTCCCTACCATCCACGCGCAACGCGTCATTGGCGGGATCGCCGACCTGCACGTTGTTTTCGTGGCTCGCCTTGATGTAGGTGCCGATGCCGCCGAACCAGATCAGGTCGACCGGCGCCTTCAGAATGGCCGAAATCAGCGCCTCGGGTTCGATTTCCGATTGATCGATGCCAAGCTTCGCCTGCACCGCCTTGGTCAGCTTGATGCTCTTCGCATCGCGCGGGAACACGCCGCCGCCCTTGGAAATCAGCTTGCTGTCGTAATCCTCCCAGCTCGACCGCGGCAAGTCGAACAAACGCTTGCGTTCTTTCCAGCTTGCCGCCGGGTCGGGATCGGGGTCGAGAAAGATGTGACGGTGATCGAAGGCGGCGACCAGTTTGATCGCCTTCGACAGCAACATACCGTTGCCGAAAACGTCGCCCGACATGTCACCGCAGCCGACGACTTCGACGCTGTCGCTCTGCACGTCCACGCCCATTTCGAGGAATTGGCGCTGGACGCTGACCCAGGCACCCTTGGCGGTGATGCCCATGGCCTTGTGATCGTACCCTTTCGAGCCGCCCGAGGCGAAGGCGTCGTCGAGCCAGAAGTCCCTCGATTTCGCGATTGCATTGGCGATGTCGGAAAAGGTTGCCGTACCCTTGTCGGCGGCGACCACGAAATAAGGGTCCTCGCCATCGGTGATGACGACGTTTTCCGGATGCACGACCTTATCGTCGACGATGTTGTCGGTGACCGAAAGGAGCGTGCGGATGAACGTCTCGTAACTTGCGCGTCCTTCGGCCGCCCAGCCCTCGCGATCGATGGCGGGATTGGGGAGTTGCTTGGGATAAAACCCGCCTTTCGCCCCGGTCGGCACGATCACCGCGTTCTTGACGCGCTGGGCCTTCATAAGGCCCAGGATTTCCGTGCGGAAGTCGTCGCGTCGGTCGGACCAGCGCAAGCCACCGCGCGCAACCGGGCCGCTGCGCAGATGGATACCTTCGACGCGCCGCGAATAGACGAAGATTTCGCGATAGGGAATCGGCTTGGGCAGGCCCGGAACCTTGGCGGAATCGATCTTGATCGCAAGCGCTTCGCTTGCGGCGGGCGCGAAAGCATTGGTGCGCAGAATCGCGTCGATCAGCGAGTTGTACAGGCGCAGCAGGCGGTCGTCGTTGATCGCCTTGACCTTGGCGAGGCCCCGCTTGATCGCGTTGCGCGCGTCCCCGACCGCCTTGTCGCGTCCGCTGCCGAAATCGGGATCGTGACGCGCGGTGAAGAGGGCGATCAACGCCCGGGTGACATCGGGCGCGGCCGCGAGAGCATCGACCACCGTATAAATCGTGAAGCCCATGCCGACTTGCCGCAGGTAGCGGTAGAAGGCGCGCAGCCAATTGGCTTCGCGCGCGGACAGTCCCGCTTCGGGCACCAGGCGGTTGAAGGGATCGTTTTCCGCTTCGCTGTTGAGCACGGATGCGATTGCTTCCTCGATCGCATCGGATCGATCGATCAGCGCTTTGGGATCGGCCCCCGGCTTCAGATCGAGCAGAAAGTCGTGGATCGTCCCCAGCCGCCCCTCGTCGAGCACGGTGGGCATTTCGGACCGCACGTAGAAACCGAAATCCTCGAGCGCAGGCACGCCTTCGGAAAGCGGCAGGCTGCCTTCGGACTGGTACAGTTTCAGCCGCAGGCAGCCATCGATCTCGCGCTCGCAGAAATACATCCGCGCGCCCCGTACGACTTCCTCGCTTTCGAGGCTGGCGCCGAGATCGTGCAGCCGAGATATATCGAGTGCGGCCTCGCGAGGGCCGAACCGGCCGCGAAAGCCGGTCGGGAAATGCTCGGCGAAGCGCATGGCCAGGCCGGCCGCGCGCGAGGGTTCTTCCCGTGTGCCGAGCTCCGCCTCGACCGCTTCGCTCCAGCCGCGCAGCAGCGTCTGCATCTGCTGTTCCAGCCGGTCCTCGTCCGGTATCGTGTCGCCATCGCGAATGTCGAAAACGAACCGGATCGTGGCTAGATTGCCCCCCTCGACCTCCAGGCTCCAGTCGAGCAGGCGCGCCGCTGCGGCCTCTTCCAGCAGGGCCTGGATCTCCAGCCGGACCTGCGTTGCCACCATGTCGCGCGGCAGCCAGACAAAGGCGAAAAGGTGTCGGGCAAGCGGAGCCTCGACCAGGGCAAGCCGGGGGCGAGGGCGGTCGACCAGGCTCATCATCGTGGTGGCAACGCGTTCGACGTCGCTTTCGGAAAAGCCGATCAGCAGATCGTGCGGCAGCGTCGTCAAGGCATGGACCAGAGCCTTACCCGCATGGCCGGTATCGTCGAAGCCGTGGCGCTCGCGCAGAGCCTCGAGTTCGCGGCGCAAGCGCGGCACATTGCGCGGCGGCGCGGCCAGCGCGGCACTGGTCCACACACCCGCATGGACCGAAAGCGCGATGGTCTCGCTGCCCTCCTGGATCGGCACGATGAGCAGATCGAGCGGCACGCGGCGGTGCACATTGCTGAGGTGGTTCGCCTTGATTATCAGGGGGCGGCGCCTGTTGTCCTTCTTCGCGAACCACGTGAACGCACGCTCGTAGGAAGCTTCCGCGAGGAGTTCCCGAGCGCTTTTGCGACAGATGCCGAGCTGGTCGCGCTGCGTGCCATCGCGATGGCGCGTCACGTGGCCGAGCTGGGTGAGCATGCCCGAATTGAGCCAGTCGAGCAGGTCCGCGCCTTCTTCGTCCGTATTGCGGATGCGATCGGCATCCTGCGTCATCGCCTGCTGGAGCTTGGGCCAGTCGCTGACCGCCGCCCGCACGTCGGCGAGGGTTTCCTTGAGGCCTTCCTGCAACTGGCGGCGCGTCTTCGCATCGACGCGGGCCGCCTCGATATATATCATCGATTCCCAATAGGGATCGTTATCGGGAATCCCGATCAGCTTCCCCTTGTCGTCGCGTTCGACGGGAATGACCGGATGCACGAGCCGGTCGATCGACAGGCCCAGCGCGGCGATGGTCGCGGCCACCGAATCGACGATAAAGGGCATGTCGTCATTGACGATCGCAATGCGCGTAAGGCGGCGTTCGTCGCTGATGCTCTCGATCGCCATGGACGAGCGACCGAAGGTGCGATCCGCCGCCAGCGCGCCTACGAAGGACGCAGCATCGGCAAGCCTTGCCTTGTCGAAGGGCGTATCGCCTTTCAGCAGCGACTGGCGCATTCTTTCGGTGATGGCGTTTTGGAGCTTCTTGGGAAGCGCGGCAGTCTTCGAACCCATAAGGGGCCTCTCTCCTTGCGGCGCATGATCGTTTCCGCGCCGCGAAATATCCGAGTCGTGTGCGCCACGACCTGCGCGCCGCGCCTAGGCCTGTTGGAGACGGCTCGCAAGGTGGTGCCGCCGAGAATTTGCAATTGCAAGCCTATGATGCGGCGAAACGCGGTGCCGTTACGGCATGCTCATGCGCGGAGCCGGTTCATGGCCAGCGCGAGCGAGCGGCATCGCGCCTCCGGATCGAACATGCTGCCGCCGAAGATGACCTCGTCCGCTCCCGTGCGTCCAACGAAGGCTTCTACCGCCTGCGCAGCCTGTTGCGGCGTGCCGATCGCGCTGGCTTGCCCGATATGCGCCAGCATCGCCTGCGCCGGTGCGGGCAATTGGTCGCGATATCCGCGCACTGGCGGGGGCAGCTTGCCCGGCGTGCCCGTGCGCAGGGCCACGAAAGCCTGGAGCTGGGAGGAAGCCAGATATTCGGCCTCTTCCTCGGTGTCGGCGACGAACAGGTTCATCGCGACCATCACATGCGGTTTTTCCCAATCCTCGGACGGCTGAAAATCGCGCCGATAGAGCTCGAGCGCGGCGTCCAGGTGGTCGGGCGCGAAATGGCTGGCGAAGGCATAGGGCATGCCCAGCTGCGCGGCGAGCCGGGCACCGAAGAGGCTGGAGCCCAGCATCCAGAACTCGGGCTTCGCGCCAAGCCCCGGAGTGGGGTGAATGGCCGTATCGCCTGCCATCAGCGCCATGAGTTCGGCCACGTCCTGCGGGAACATTTCGGCGGCGCGATGAAGATCCTTGCGCAAGGCGCGCTGAAGTTCCGGCCCCGCTCCGGGCGCCCGTCCCAGGCCGAGATCCACGCGGCCCGGAAACAGCGCGTCGAGCGTGCCGAACTGTTCGGCGATCTGGAAAGGCGTGTGATTGGGCAGCATGATTCCGCCCGACCCGATGCGGATGGTGGATGTCGCATTGCCGATATGCGCAAGCACGACCGAGGTCGCCCCACCGGCAATACCCGCCATCGCGTGATGTTCGGCCACCCAGAAGCGCTTGCAGCCATTGTCTTCCGCATTTCGGGCAAGCTCGGTCGCCGCCTCGAGCGCTTCGCCGACGTTCCCTCCTTCGCGCACCGGAACCAGATCGAGGACGGAAAAATCGGTCACGATTGGAGCTGTTCCAGATAGCCGCGCGCACGCTTGGCCTCGTCGCTGTCAGGCGCGACGAGCAGTACCGATTCGAAGCTGCGTCGGGCCTCCTGCTCGCGCCCCGACAGCGCGGCAATCACGCCTGCTTCGAGGCCCACGGCGGGATCCCGCGGCGCCAGCAGCGCTGCTTGCGCGATCTGCTCACGCGCTTCGCCCAGCCGTTCCAGCCGCCGGGACAATGTGGCCGAAAGCAGCCATGCGCGGGCATTGGCAGGGTCGTTCCCACGCGCCTTTTCCAGCGTTGCAACGGCTTCGTCATTGCGCTCGAGGGCTACCAGGGCGCGGGCGCGGTCGATCAGGACGCTGGCGAGAAGCGGCGCATCGTCCGCTTGGGTGGCAAGGGTGACGGCGCGGCCGAAAGCAATGTCGGCGATCGCTGGCTGGTCCTGGGCCATCGCCGCGTTGCCGGACATGGCCGCGAGGCGCGACTGGTAGGCCGGGGCGCCCAGGGGAACTTCGTCGGTCGCCAGATCGAACGCTCTTTGTGCCTCGGCGAATTCGCCCTCGCGAACGAAGGCGATGCCCAGGCAATGAGCCGATTGGGCCAGTTCGAGCTGGGTAGCCGCCGCTTCGCGCCACTTCTGTGCGTAATCCCTGGCGGCTTCGGCATCGCCGCGCGCCAGATTTACGCAATCGGCAAGCTTTCCCTGGGCCGGTGATGCGGTATCCGCCCGGTCCCGCGCCTGCGGCCGTTCGGGTCGATCGCGCAGCTCGTCGGGCAGGCCGGGGAAGGCATCGATGGACGGGTTCGGGCCGACCTGCATCATCAGCAGGGCAAGGGCGGAGGCGATCATTCAGGACCTTTCGAGAGCGCGTCGACGGTGCGCAGCAGCAAAGCGATGTCCTGCTCGCGCGACAGACGGTGGTCGCCATCCTTTACCAGCGTGACCTGTACGTCGTCCGAACGCAACGTTCCGGCAAGGCGCAGGCTTATTTCCCAGGGCACATCGGCATCGCGCTGGCCGTGGATCAGACGGACGGGGGCATCGATGGTGATCTCGCCGCCAAGCAGCACTTGCGCCTGCGCGTCGGTAAAGAACCGGGGGTGCATGGGGGTGGGGTCGGGACCGTAGGGGTTCTCGTCATACACGATCGCGCCCCCGGCCAGTTTCGCCTTGTCGGTTTCGGAACGGCCCCATTCGGTGAAATCTGGCGCCGAGGCGATGCCGACAAGCCCGGCCAGCCGATCGCCCAATGCCATTCCCAGAAGCAGCATCAGCCAACCGCCCATCGAGGACCCGACTAGGATGACTTGGTCGTCGAGTTTCGCCTCAATCAGAGCGAGCGCCTCGTCGCGCCATTTCGAGAGCGTGCCGTCCGCAAAATCGCCCTCGCTTTCGCCGCAACCCGAATAGTCGAGCAGCAGGCAGGCGCGCCCCTGCTCGCGCGCCCAGTCGAACAGCGCAGTCGCCTTGCCGCCCGCCATGTCGGACATATAACCGGGCAGAAACACCAGCGCGGGGCCATTGCCACGGATATGGCGGAAAGCGAGGCGCCGCCCATCGGGCAGCTCGAAATGCTTGGTGTCGAACATGGCGCCCGATGTCGCCCCCCGGCCTCGCGAATGCAAGGCCTAGAAGAGGTCGAACTCCTCCACGTCCGGATCCTCTTCACACATGGATTTCAGGGCGGCGAACTCCTCGGGAGCCAGGACGGGCGTATAGCGCGCATCACCATCCGCCGCGTCGCGATAGGCTTCGGCGCGCTCGCCCGAGGAGGGATGGCTTGCAAGCCAGCCTGCCAGGGCCGGTGCGTCGGCGCTGTCGCCATACTCCTCCGACATTCTCTCGAAGAAACCTGCCGCGCCCAGCGGTGAGATGCTGCTCTCCGCCATGCGCGCGCGGGCGTAATCGTCGGCTTCGCGTTCGGCGTCGCGCGAATAGCCCATCGAGGCGAGCCCGAATACGCCGTTGGTAACGCTCGAGTCCGCCCCGGCCAGCAAGATCGACAGACCGAACTGTCTGAGCAGCGCGGTCATCACATGCCGTTCGCGCACATGCCCGACCTCGTGGGCGAGTACGCCCGCCAGTTCCTCGGGACTTTCGGCCTGCTGGACCAGCCCGTCGAACAGTAGCACCTGGCCGCCGGGCAGCGCAACGGCATTGACCATTCCCATATTCGCGATGCCCGCGCGGACCTTTTCTTCTGCCGGGTCCACTTTCGCGAGCAGCTTGGCGAGCGCGGCGTCGCCTTCGGGCGTGTGACAGATACGCCCGCCGAAATCGCCGACCATGGCCTCCCCGATATTGCGTTCCCAGCTTGCCGGGATGCGCGGGCCGAGCCAGTCGGGTGCCGTCATGAAAAGCGCCACCGCAGCCGCGCTGACGACACCGAAGATCGCTACGGCCTTGCCTAGTCCCAGCCGGTCGACCCAGGCGCCGTATTCGCTCTTCGCGGGGAGCCGCGCGGCCAGACCGGGGGGAATGTCTTCGGGCAGGATCAGCCGGAAGTCGGGTACGCTGTCGCGCCGATAGACGATCTTGCCGGGGCGCGTTTCGCCAAAGCGCAGATCAGTCGCCGCGAAGCTCTGACGATCCGTGGGGCCATCGAGCGTGAAGGCCCCGCGCCCATCCCAAGTCAGCTCGCCCGAATGGCGCACCGCATTGATCCCATCGTACCATTCGGCGGCAATCAGGAACGCCTCTCCCATCGGGTCAGATCGCGCCCATGTCGAAGGCATCGAGCAGGCCCTCGCCATGCCTGGCGGTCCTGGTCTCCGATTGGGTGAGTTCGTCGAGCAGGATTTCACCGCCCGCTTCGAGATGCGTCATGAAGAACTTCCAGTGGCGGTAGGACAGGAAGATCAGGCCGATCCCGAACGTGAACACCACCAGCACGGCATCGATCACCAGCAGCTTGACCCAGTCGAGCGTCGAGGCTTCGAAGCTGAATTGGAGATCGCGCCAGCGCGTCGCGCCCACGACCTCGCGATAGAACTTGGCGTAGAAGGCCACGGCGATCAGGCCGAGCCCGAGATAAAAGAAGAGGAGCAGGCCGAGAATGCCGACCACGCCGCCGACCCTCATCCCGTCTTCGCCGCCGATACCATAACCCGCCAGCATGCCCATTCCGGCCATGATCATCCCGCCCACGAACAGCACGAAGGGCGCGAGGTAGAACAGCAGGAAACGGACGAAAACTCCTCCGGCCTCGGCATTCGATTCGAAGCGAAAGGGGCCGAAGCTCATTTTGTTCCAGCGCTCGTTCCACAGGCTGGTCATCGACCAGGGGATGAGCAGGCCGAGCGGGATCCAGCCGACCATCGTCTTCCACATGTAGGACAGGCCGAAAAGAAATCCGCCATCGTCGCTCCCGCCGCGAATGCCGCGCCAGCGCGTGCGCGAAAGGCGGTAACGCAGGCCCCGAAACCGCGCGACGCCCAAGAGGTAGAAGATTGCCGTCAGCGCCACGAAAGTCAGGCCGACGCCCAGCGCTTCATAGCCGCGGGCGACCAGCGCCTGAGCAATGAAGGTGAGGAAGACATAGGGGATACCGAATAGCACGAAGACCATGAGGAAGCCGAGAAACAGCTCCATTCCCGTGCCCGCCCATTCGAGATGCTCGTCGACGAACCGTGTGCGCGACCACAGATAGCGGCGCTCGCGCGCGGTCGCCCAAAACCGGTAGATGCCCAGAGTGACGATCGTCAGCAGCAAGTTGGGGAAGGCGATCTTCGCGAAATCGCGCCACTTCCCCTCGAAAACGAAGGCGCTATTCGTGCCCTCCATGTCCTGCGCCCCATGCATGATAGAAAAACCCTTCGATCCCTGTGTCGCTCTGGTCGTGGATCGAAGGGGCGGTGTCAATCGGCGGTGGGTTTTTCTTCGCGCAGGAAGATTTCTTCGATGGCCAGGCCGAATACGTCGGCGATGCGAAAGGCAAGCGGGAGGGACGGGTCGTAGCGCCCGGTCTCGATCGCGTTGACGCTCTGGCGCGAGACGTCGAGCCGCGTGGCGAGGTCCTGCTGGCTCCAGTCGCGCTCGGCGCGCAGGACCTTGAGGCGGTTTTTCATGACCCGCGCACCTTCTGCCAGAGCTGCGCCATGCCGAGACCCAGCGCCCAGACGGGCAGGACCCACCAAGCCCAGATGTGCGGCACCAGTTCGAACATCTCGAGGAACCCCCAGAAGATGCCGATGGCAAGCACGAAGCCTAGGGCGACGAGTGCCGCCATGATCGTGCGATGGCGCAAGTACTCGTCGCGTTCCTCCGCGATATAGCGGGCCATCGCCCAGATGATCCCGAAGGTCGGGAGGGTCGGCAGCAGCGAAATCGCGAAGACGAGCGGTCTCGACAGCTCGTAACCGTTCCATAGCGTCACCGCGATGCCGAGGCCGAGCACGTAGCCGAAGCTGCTTAGTAAGACCCGCCGGTTGTAGGTCGCCATGGCCGCGCTGGTGCAGGCACCGGCGCGCCGCATCGGGATCATGAGCGCGCCTGTGGCAATGGCCAGCAGGATGAAGCCTGTCGGCCCGTCGATGGCGTCGGTCAGCTTGAGGGCGCCGATCACTCCCACGCTGGCCAGATAGATGCCGACCCAGAACCCTTGCGAACGGGTCGAGGCGATCGGTTCACCTCCGCTCATGCTCGTATCTTTCCGCAGGGCGCGCAGGGGCGCTGCGTGAAGATCGAGACGGCGGCGAGGGCAGGCAGGGCGATTACGCCGTATCTGGCGACATCCTGCGGCACGAGCCCGAATGCGCCGAACACCGCGAAGGCGATGATCCCGGCGGCCCAGATGAGAGCTTGCTCGGTCCTGGTCATGGCAATGATCCTTTCCTTGGTGTCAAGGAGCATTTACATGCTCTTCTAGGATTTGTCAAGCATACTTTCCAAAATGCCGATATCGTCTTCCGTGTGCTCGATTTCCCTTGTCTCTGTAGCGTCATCGGGAGCAGGCAGGCGGGAGAGAGAGGAGACGCCCATGATCGCTACCGAACCGCCTGCCGCCGCCGGTATCCCCGCGCTTGATCGCCGCAGCTTGCTGAAGGGGGGCATGCTTGGCGCAGGGCTGGTGGGCGCACCGCTATCGGCTGGGTTGAACTCCGGCGCATCGGGATTCACGCACGGCATTGCCAGTGGCGAGCCCGGGCCGGGCCGCGTCCTGCTGTGGACGCGCTACGCCGCTACGCAAGACACGCGGCTCGACTTCCAGGTCAGCGATTCGATAGATTTTGCCACTGCGGCGTCGGGCGGTTCGGTTACCGCCAGCGCGGACAATGACTGGTGCTGCAAGGCCTGGGCCGAGGGGCTCGAGCCCGGTCGCTGGTATTATTATCGCTTTACCGCGCCCGATGGGTCGCATTCCGATGTCGGGCGGACGAAAACGCTCCCTGTCGGCGCGACGGAGAAATTCCGCATGGCGGTCTTCTCCTGCTCCAACATCGGCTTCGGCTGGTTCAACGCCTATGCTCATGCCGCGGCCGATGGCGGGTTCGATTGCGCCCTGCATCTGGGCGATTATTTCTACGAATACGGCCCCGGCACCTATCCTTCGAACGCGGAGGCCCAACCGGGCCGCATGCTGTTTCCGGCGAGCGAAACCGTCGCTCTCTCCGATTACCGCCTGCGCTATGCGACCTATCGTGCGGATGCCGATCTGCGGAGATTGCATCAACTGTATCCGATGATTTCGGGCTGGGACGACCACGAGAGCAGCAATGATTCCTGGGAAGGGGGCGCGCAGAACCACCAGCCCGATACCGAAGGCGAATGGTCTGTTCGCAAGGCTGCCGCCGCCAGGGCCTATCGCGAATGGATGCCGGTGTCGGACGAGCCATGGGCGGCCTACGAGGTCGGCGATCTCGCCACTCTCTTCCGGCTCGAAACCCGCCTGACCGCGCGTGCCGAACAATTCTCGATCGGCAAGATCCTTGCGGGAAAAACCTCCCCCGAAGATGCGATGGCCGCGCTCGTCGCCTTCCGCGACGGAGACTATCGCGGTGCCGACCGTGAACTCCTCGGCATGCGACAACAGGGCTGGCTGGCCGACGGTCTCAAGCGGTCCGCGTCGGCGGGCAAGCCGTGGCAGGTGCTCGTCCAGCAGGTTCTGATGGGGCGGCTCGCCAGCGCGACCAGCCTGACCGACAACCTTCCCGCAGACCTCCCCGATTTCGTCCGCCAGCGTATTCTCGCGGGCGCCATGGCAAGCCGCGCCGAACTGCCGCTCAATATGGACGCATGGGATGGCTACCCCGCTGCGCGCGGGCGCGTGTTCGAGGCGGCTCTGGGGGCCAATGCGAACCTGGTCAGCCTGGCAGGCGACACGCATAATGCCTGGGCGTTCGATCTCGACCATGGGGGCGAAAAGGTCGGCGTCGAATTCGGCGGCCACTCGGTCACTTCGCCCGGATTCGAAACCTATCTCACCCATCTCGATCCGCGCGATGTGGAGCGGGCGATCGTCGCCCACAACCGTCAACTCAAATGGATGGACGGATCGCATCGCGGCTACATGGCAGTCGAACTCACGCCCGGCAGCGCGTCGAGCGAATACCGCTTCCTTTCGAGCGTGCGCGAAAAGGGCGCCGGTGTCGTATCGACCAAGCGTATCACCACGCTCGCGGGAAGCCGCACGCTCGAGGTGGGTTGAGAAACCGACCGGCGCCCGCTATCTCGCAGCCCATGGCGCATATGCGGATCATAGCCACGACTACCACCACCCCGGGCCACCGGGGGCGGTCGGTCGCGGCATAAGCGATCCACCGCCGCCCGGTTTCGGGCGGTTGGCGTTTCCCCCGAAATCGCAAAATCTTCGCAAACGCCGCTTCAAGGCTAAGCGCGCCTGTGCCATGGCGCTCGCCAAGCAAACGGACGACGAGTGACATGACGGAACTGCTCAAGATCAGCCTGCCCGATGGATCGGTGCGCGAAATGGAACGTGGCAGCACGCCTGCCGATGTCGCTGCCGC
Source organism: Erythrobacter aureus (assembly GCF_003355455.1). Taxonomy (NCBI): domain Bacteria; kingdom Pseudomonadati; phylum Pseudomonadota; class Alphaproteobacteria; order Sphingomonadales; family Erythrobacteraceae; genus Erythrobacter; species Erythrobacter aureus. Next base: position 392,870 of record NZ_CP031357.1, on the reverse strand, counting down.
GATCGGTCCCGGTCTCGCCAAGGCCGCCATCGCCGCGCGCGTCGATGGCGAGCTGCGCGACATCAATCGCCCCTTCGATGGCGATGCGGAACTGGCGCTGATCACCAGCCGCGACGAGGATGACGCACTCGAACTCGCACGCCACGATTTTGCCCATGTGCTCGCTGAAGCCGTGCAGGCGCTCTGGCCGGGCACGCAGATCACGTTCGGTCCGGCGACGGACGATGGCTTTTATTACGATGTAAAGGCGCCCGATACGCGCGAACCGTTCAGCATGGACGATCTGCCCGCGATCGAGGAGAAGATGCGCGAGATCATCAAGGCCAACAAGCCGCTCAGGCGCGAAGTGTGGAGCCGCCAGCAGCTGATCGACAAGTGGGAAGCCGAAGGCGAGACCTTCAAGGCCGAATGGGCCAGGGAACTGCCCGAGGACGAGGATCTGACGGTCTACTGGTCGGGCGAGGACTGGCTCGACATGTGCCGCGGCCCGCACCTCGCCTCGACCGGCAAGCTCGACCCGCAGGCCTTCAAGCTGATGCGCGTGGCCGGGGCCTATTGGCGGGGCGACCAGAAGAATGCGCAGCTCACGCGCATCTACGGCACGGGCTGGCTCAACAAGAAGCAGCTCGACGCCCACCTCCACCGGCTGGAGGAGGCGGCCAAGCGCGACCATCGCAAGCTGGGCCGCGAGATGGACCTGTTCCATTTGCAGGAAGAGGCGCATGGCAGCGTGTTCTGGCACCCCAAGGGCTATCGCATCTGGCGCGAGCTGGAGGCGTATATGCGCCGCAAGATGGATGGCGGGGGCTATCGCGAGATCAAGACGCCGCAACTGATGGATGTGCGCCAGTGGGAGCAGTCGGGCCACTGGGGCAAATATGCCGAGAACATGTTTGCCGTGCCCGATATCGTCCCCGAGGTCGAAGGGCTGGGCGACGATAATGGCGGCAAGGGAGCCAATCCGCAGGTCGCCGGCGATGCCGACTGGATGGCGATCAAGCCGATGAATTGCCCGGCGCATGTGCTGGTTTTCAAGCAGGGCATCACCTCTTACCGCGACCTGCCGATTAGGCTGGGCGAAATGGGCTGCTGCCATCGCAACGAGCCGCATGGCGCGCTGCACGGGCTGATGCGCGTGCGCCAGTTCACCCAGGACGATGCGCATATCTTCTGCACCGAGAGCCAGGTGGTCGAGGAAGTTCGCGCCTTCTGCAAATTGGCGGACGAGGTCTATTCGGACTTCGGCTTCAAATACGAAATCAAGCTGGCGCTGCGTCCCGAGAAGCGGCTTGGGTCGGACGCGGATTGGGACCGCGCCGAACAGGAATTGCGCGATGCGGTGGCCGAAGCGGGCATGGACAATGAGACCTACGGCTGGGAGGAACTGCCCGGCGAAGGCGCGTTCTATGCGCCCAAGCTCGAATGGCACCTCACCGATGCCATCGGCCGCACCTGGCAGGTCGGTACGATCCAGGGTGATCGCGTGCTGCCCGAACGGCTCGATGCGAGCTATGTCGGCGAGGATGGCGAGAAGCATCGCCCGGTCATGCTCCACCGTGCGATTTTCGGGTCATACGAGCGTTTCATCGGCATCCTGATCGAACACTTCGCCGGCCGCCTTCCCGTGTGGCTCGCCCCGGTGCAGGCGGTGGTCGCGACGATCGTTTCGGACGCCGACGACTATGCCAGGGAAGCGGTAGCCAAGCTGGAAGCAACGGGCATCCGCGTCGAAAGCGATCTGCGCAACGAGAAGATCAACTACAAGGTGCGCGAACACAGTCTTGCCAAGGTCCCGCACCTGTTGGTGGTGGGCAAACGCGAGGCAGAGGAGGGCACGGTTGCGGTGCGAACTCTGGGCGAGAAGGAGCAGCGCGTGATGAACCTCGACGAGGCGATCGCCATGCTCAAGGATGGCGCGACCCCGCCCGATCTGCGCGAAAGCTAGGGCCACCGCGTGGACCTTCTCGCAGGGTATGGCGGGGCGGCCATCGTCGCCGCGCTGGTGGCAGCTTTCGTGTCGGCCTTCGTGCGCGGGCTGACCGGCTTCGGCATGGCCATCCTGCTGGTGCCGATCCTCGCACTGGCGCTGTTACCGATGGAAGCCGTATTGCTGACGAATTTCCTGTCGGTGTTCATCGGCATGTCGGAAATCCGGCGCTTGCTGCGCAGTGCGGAAAAATCGGCGTGGATCATTATTGCGCTGGTCGCGGTGTCGACCCCGGTCGGGTTGTATATCCTCAGCATCACCGCGCCCGCCCTTGCGCGCGTGGTGATCGCCTTTATCGCGCTGTCGGCCTTCGCGGCCGTTCTGCTCCCGCGCCGCGGCGCCTTGGATCATCATCCGGCGACGACTGGCGGAGTCGGTGTGCTAAGCGGCTTGATGACCGGTTACGCGGGAATGCCCGGCCCGCCGGTCGTACCCTATTATGTGGGGCGCGATATTCCGCGTGAAACCGCCAAGGCATCGATGCTGCTGATCTTCACCTGCGCATCGACCACGGGATTGGTGAGCGGCGCGGCCATGGGCGTGCTCGACTGGACGCTTGCTGTCCTGGCCATCCTGTTGTTTCCGGCGATTTTGGTCGGCAATTGGCTCGGCAACAAAGCTTCCGGACGCATAGAGGACCGGACCTGGCGCATCTGCGTGGGTGCGGTGTTGGGCGGAGCTGCGGTTGCAGCGCTCTGGAAGGCTTTCGGCTAACCGCTCAGAACGGCAGCACCGGTCCGGCAAGAGCCAGTGCGAGGCCACAGCCGCAAACGATTAGCGTTCGCGCGATGTCTGCCACCGGGTGCGGAGCAACGTGAGTGCGAGTGAGAGCGGTAGCCTTGGCCATGCACGCATTGTCCGCTCCAAGCCCTAATGAATCGTTAAGGGCGCCATCGGGCGGACGGCATTTGCTGGCTGGCGCAGTGGAAGCCGCCGCCGCCTGCCAAGACCGCATCGCCCGGCAGGCCGATGGTCGCGCGATCGGGGAAGAGTTCGGCGATGGCCGCTACGCCGTCCTCGTCATGCGGGCTGCCGAAGGTCGGGACCACGACGAGATGGCTGGTGATGGCGAAATTGGCGTAGCTGGCGGGTTCGATGTGATCGCCGCTGGTGATCAGGCCGGGCGAAGGGATATCCTTCACCGTCACGCCCGCACCCTCGGCGCGGTGCCTGGCATCGGCATAAATCGCCGCATTGGGATCGTCGCTGCCAGTCGCGCGCGGCAGGCACAGCGTATTGGCAGCGACGAAGCGGCCGAGATTGTCGACATGGCCGTCTGTATGGTCGTTGATCAATCCATCGCCCAGCCAGAGCACCCGGGTAAAGCCGAGATCGCGTATCAGGCGCCCTTCGATCTCCTCGCGCGAAAGCTGCGGGTTCCGGTTGGGGTTGAGCAGGCATTGCTCGGTCGTGACGACGAGACCGGTGCCGTCGCCGTCTATCGCTCCGCCCTCAAGTATCCAGTCGGCCACCGTTAGCGGCAGGTCCGCATCCCCGGCGAGTTCGGCGCCGATCGTCTGGTCGCCTTCCATCAGATATTTGCCGCCCCAGCCGTTGAAGCCGAAACGGTGCGCGGCCCGATTGCCTTGGTCGTCACACCGCACCAGCGGCCCGGTATCGCGCAGCCAGACATCGCCATAGGCGCGGCGCTCCAGCTTCACGCTGCCGGTCACAAGCTGGCGTGCGCGGGCCTCGTTAGCGGCATCGCGCACCAGCAGGCGGACCTGCTGCCCACTTTCGGCCACGGCGTTGGCGAAAGCCGCAATCTGCTCCTGCGCGCGCGGGAGCACGCCCGGCCATTCCTCGGCATCGTGCGGAAAGCCGATCCATAACCAGTCCTGCGGCGCCCATTCGGGCGGCATCTTGAAGGGCATGGATCGGCTCTCCGGCTCGCGGATCAGGCAGGTGCGCAGCCAGCGCCCTCGGTGGCGCAGTCCTCGTCGCGCGTACCCTTGAACTCGTCGCCCTCGTTCCAGTTCGGCCAGCTGGTCGAATCCGCCAGCATGCGGCCAATGCGATAGAACAGCGCAAGATCGCTCATCACACCCGACCAATCCCAGTTCGGATCGTATTCGTCCTTGGGTCCGTGATAGCGGTTTTCGCGATAGTCGGCCGCCACTGCGGCGCCCGCTTCCGCGCCGCCTTCGACGAGGTCCTCGCCGCCATCGAGATAGAGCATCGGTACGCCGCGTTTGGCGAAGGCGAAGTGATCCGAACGGTAATAATAGCCCGCTTCGGGATTGGGATTGGGCGTCGTCACCCGGTCGTCGTTCATCAGCGCCTTGTCGAGGAACAGGTCGAGCTGCGACTTGCCCGGCCCGACCACGGTCACATCCTTGGCCGTACCGGCCATCAGGAAGGCGTCCATATTGATGCCGCCTACCGTCCGGTTGAGCGGGAAAACCGGGTTCGCGGCGTAGTAATCCGCACCCAGCAGGCCCGATTCCTCTGCGGTTACGGCGAGAAAGACGAGGCTGCGTTTGGCCGGCCCCGCCTTGGCATGGGCTTCGGCCAGCGCGACCAGCGCTGCGGTCCCGGTCGCATTGTCGACCGCGCCGTTGCAGATATCGTCGCCATCGGGAGCGGGCGTGCAGCGTCCGAGATGGTCCCAATGCGCCGTATGCATGACGTATTCGTCCGCGCGCTCGCTTCCCGGCAGGATGCCGATCACATTTTGCGAAGCGAAGGTGCGGATATCGTTCGAGAAGCTGGTCGACGCGGTGAGGCCCAGCGGGACGGCTGCGAAGTCCTTTTTACGCGCGGCGGCCATCAGCTCGTCGAGATCCTGGCCTGCGGCCGCCAGGATTTCGCGCGCCTTTTCCTTCTGTACCCAGCCATTGACCTGCGTCATCGGCGGCGGATTGTCGCCGCGCGAGGCATAGGCCTGCGGGCCGGACCAGCTACTTTCGACGACGTTCCAGCCATAACTGGCCGGTTCGGTATCGTGGATGATGATGGCGCCCGCCGCGCCCTGGCGGGCGGCTTCCTCATACTTATAGGTCCAGCGGCCGTAATAGGTCATCGCCTTGCCGTTGAAGGGACCTTCGAGCGTCTCCGTCCCGTAATCGGGATCGTTGACCAGGATGACCGCGGTCTTGCCCGTCATGTCCACGCCGTCATAGTCGTTCCAGCCCTTCTCGGGCGCGTTGACGCCGTATCCGACGAAGACCAGTTCGCTATTCTCGAGAGTGGTTTCGGCATCCTCGCGATAGGTCACGCCGACCCAGTCGGTGCTGTAGGCGAGTTGCATGTCGCCATCCTTGCCACCGGAGATGGTCAGCGGGGCATAATCCCTGCCGGTAATTTCGACCAGGGGCACGTCCTGGACCCAGCTGCCGTTGTTGCCGGGTGTAAGGCCGGCCTTCTCGAATTCCTCGATCAGATAGGCGACGGTCTTTTCCTCGCCCGCGGTGCCGGGCGCACGGCCCTCGAACTCATCGGATGAAAGCCGTTCGGTCACGCGTTTCATCGTCTCTTCGGAGATCGTTCCGTCGGCGACGTCGGGCAGGTCGAGCGCGTCGGTGCCATTGTCGACCTGGCCGAGATCCTGGCAGGCGGTGAGCAGCAGTGCCGAACAGGCGGCAAATGCAAGGCGTTTCATGGGGGATCCTCTCTGGCGTCCTATTCCTCTGCGGGCGCTTCTAGTCGGCGGCAAGGGGCAAGGGCAAGCTTGCACGCGCGCTCGTGCAGCGGCAGGGACGTGATCGATGTCAGCCGACTGGACCTCAGCGCTCGCCCGCGCCCGCGAAAACGCCCCCTTTCTCGCGCGTGCGCTGGATCGACGGCCGGATCTGGCGGAGTTGCTGGCCGCTGGCGAGGGGGAACAAGCCTTGCTTGCCGCCAAGCAGGTAGAGGCCGCCGATATTCCGACGGCCCTGCGCCGCGAAAGGCTCGGCCTGGCGCTGGTGCTGGCGGTGGGCGATCTGGCGGGCGCTTTCGATCTGTACAAGGTCATGCGCGAACTATCGTTCTTTGCCGACCGTGCGCTGCATGATGCCATCGGGGCGGCTATTCTTCGGCGCGTGCCGGATGCGGAGCCTGCCGGCATGATCGGCCTGGCCCTGGGCAAGCATGGCGCGGGCGAACTGAACTATTCGTCGGACATCGATCCGATCCTGCTTTACGAGCCGGAAACGCTTGCACGGCGCGAACGCGACGAACCGGGCGAGGCGGCGCAGCGCTATGCGCGGGAGATCGTGCGATTGTTGTCGGAAGTGACGGCCGAAGGCTATGTCTTTCGCGTCGATCTGCGGCTGCGGCCCGCATCGGAAGTCTCTCCGCTGGCGATCCCGCTCGATGCGGCGATCACACATTACGAAAGTTCGGCGCTGGCATGGGAACGCGCGGCTTTCATTCGCGCGCGCGCCTGCGCGGGAGACATAGCGGCGGGCGAGGCCTTTCTCGATCATATCCGCCCCTTCGTCTGGCGGCGCAGCCTGGATTTCGGCGCCATCGACGAAATCCGGCGATTGACCCACCGCATCCGCGACAAACAAAGTGGCCCGCCCGTGCCCCAGCCCGGTTACAACCTCAAGCTGGGCCGGGGCGGTATTCGCGAAATCGAATTCTTCGCCCAGACACATCAATTGATTCATGGCGGGCGCGATCCGGCGTTGCGGGTGCGGGGTACGCGTCAGACTCTCGATGCACTGGCGGCAACGGGGCGTATTTCGCAAGACGATGCGCGGGCGCTTGGCGAAAGCTATGACGGGCTGCGGACCATTGAACACCGGTTGCAGATGATCGGCGACCAGCAGACCCATTCGCTGCCCTCGGGTGAAGCACTGGACACTGCCGCGCGGCTTCACGGGCTTGCCGATGGCGCGGCTCTGGTCGAATATGTGCGGGACCTTGCCCGCCCGGTGGCCGAGCGCTTCGATGCGCTGCTTGATGAGGACAGGATATCGGTGCCCGCGAGCGCACCGCATGTCGTGGCCGGAGAGGAGCATGCGCCGCAAGTGCCCGCGGATATCGCCGAGCGGGTGGCGGGCTGGACCGATGGAAAATACCAGGCACTGCGCAGCAGTGCAGCGCTCGGGGCTTTCGAGGCGATCAGGCCCGATCTGCTCTCGTCGATCGCTACTTCCCCCGATCCCGATGCTGCCCTTGTGCGCTGGGAAAGCCTGATCTCGCGCCTGCCCAGCGCCATCAACCTTTTTCGCCTGCTCGAGGCGCGGCCTGGCCTGTTCGCCCTGATCGCCGATTGTCTGACACTCGCCCCGCCGCTGGCCGAGGAACTGTCGCGGCGGGCCGATCTGCTCGATGCGCTGATCGATCGTACCGCGCTCGACCTTCCGGGAAGTGTCGACGAGCTGGCGGCGCGCATGGGCCGACGCGAGCGCGGCGACGATTACGAGATGCGGCTCGACCGGCTGCGGGTGGTGACCGGCGAAATGCGGTTTGCGCTTGGCGTCCAGCTTATCGAGGCGGCTCACGATCCGCTGGCGATCGCAGCGGGCCTTTCGCGCACGGCCGAGGCCGCGCTGCGGGTCGCGCTCGATGCGGCCGAGGAGGAATTCGCATCCAAGCACGGGCGGATCGCGGGCAGCGAACTGGCGATCCTGGGCCTCGGGCGGCTGGGGGGCGGCGTGCTCACCCACGCCTCCGATCTCGACATCATCTATCTATTCACCGGCACGCATGAGAGGGAATCCGACGGACCGCGCCCTTTGGGCGCCACCCTCTACTTCAACCGGCTCGCCCAGCGGGTCACGGCGGCGCTGAGCGTGCCGACTGCTCAGGGAGCGCTTTACGAGGTCGACACCCGATTGCGGCCGCAGGGCAATCAGGGACCGCTGGCGGTCAGCGTCGAGAGTTTCGCCCGTTACCAGCGCGAAGATGCCTGGACCTGGGAGCATATGGCGCTCACTCGGGCGCGCGTGCTCGCCGCCAGCGAAACGGCGCGCGAGGATATCGATCAGGTCGTGGCGTCGATCCTGTCGCGCGAACGCGATCCGGAAAGGCTCCGTGCCGACCTGATAAAGATGCGTCGCGAAATGGCCGATCACAAACCGGCCAAAGGTCCGCTCGACGCCAAATTGTTGCGCGGGGGATTGGTCGATATCGAGTTTCTCGTACATTTCCTTCAACTGCGCGATCGCCAGGCCGTAACACCCGATCTCGGTCTGGCGATCGACACCCTCGTCAAGGCAGGCCGCTTTTCCGGTACGATCGCCGGGGCGCACGACTTGATGACGCGGCTGCTGGTCGGTACCCGGCTGCTGGCCCCCGATCTCGATCGCCCCGATCCGGCGGCAGCATCGCTGCTGGCGCGGCAAAGCGGGTGCGAGGATTATGCGTGCCTGATCGAACGGTTGGGTGCCGCCCGCGCTGAAGTTGCGGCGGCCTGGCAGGATATCTACGGCGAAACCCTGGAGTTGGACGAATGACCAAGAGCTATGGCGAAGGCGATGCCTTCCCCGATTTTTCGATGGAAACCCCTGATGGCGGCACGGTGACCAAGGCCGATCTTGCGGGAAAGAAGGCGGTGATCTTCTTCTATCCCAAGGACAACACGCCCGGCTGCACGACCGAAGCGAAGGATTTCACCGCGCTCAAGCCCGAATTCGACAAGGCGGGCGTCGCTCTCCTCGGCGTCAGCAAGGACTCGGCCAGGAAGCATCAGAACTTCATCGCCAAGCACGATCTCACGGTCGATCTCGCCACCGATGCGGAGGAAGGCGGGCTGTCGGACGAACTTGGCGTCTGGGCCGAGAAGAAGATGTACGGAAAGACCTTCATGGGCATGGTCCGCACGACCTATCTCCTCGGCGAAGACGGTACGATCCTGCGGACCTGGCCCAAGGTGAAGGTTAAGGGCCACGCCGAAGAAGTGCTCGAAGCCGCCCGTTCGGCATGAAGTCCGCGCGTCGCTCAGTCGCGACCGCGATCCGCGATGTGCTGCTCACCGGCGAGGCGACCGCCAAGGTGTTCGCGGCGCGGCAGGTGGCGCGCGACTGGCGGCTTGGGCGGCTCGATTTCGTGTTCGATGTCGCCATGCCCGATCGCCCTGCGTGGCCGACCGCGCTCGAGCTCCTGCCTCCGGGCCGCATGCCCAGGCGTGGAAAGATGGGGTCGCGGCGCAACCGCATCGCGCTCTGGCACGCGCTGGCGCATATCGAATTCGTCGCCATCGACCTTGCGCTCGATATGGCGGGCCGCTTCGGCGAATCGATGGGCGAGACCTTCGTGTCGGACTTCCTCGCAGTGGCGGCCGACGAAGCGATGCATTTCGCGCTGATCGCCCGCAAACTCGATTCGCTCGGCAGCAACTATGGAGCGTTGCCTGCGCACGACGGACTGTGGGGCGCTGCGCGGGACACTGCGCACGACGTTGCTGCGCGGCTCGCAATCGTTCCCATGGTTCTCGAGGCGCGCGGTCTCGACGTCACGCCTGCGACACTAGAGAGGGTAAGGGCGCAAGGCGATGAAAACGGGGCGAAAATTCTCCAGCGAATCCTTGACGATGAAATTCGCCACGTCGCTGCGGGCTCCCAGCATTTTCACGCTGTTTGCGCGACGCGCGGCGAAAACCCACGGGAATCGTGGCAGAAATTGGTCCAAATCCACTTTTCCGGAGAGCTGAAAGGGCCGTTCAACGACTCAGCGCGTTTGGCAGGCGGCCTGCCGCGCGACTTCTACGCGGCTATTGCCTGATTACTTTTTTCACTCATAACCCATACTCACGAGATGCCGGGGGGTTCCGGCAGTGACATCAAAAAAATGGCATACCGGCACGGGACGCTGGATATGTCAGGGATCAAAAAGGCGCGGTAAAGCGCCGGATGGACGGGTTAGCATGAATAACAAGCGCATTACGCTTGTCCTCGCATCGGTCGCAGCAGCTTTCGGCATCGCCGCGGCACCGGCCCATGCGCAGGAAACCAACACCGCCGCCGTCGGCGCTATCGACATGAGCAAGGTTGCGGCGCCCGGACGGGGCGGCGACGATGCGCAGTTCCAGCAGCTCTTCGCGCAGTGGGACAAGCTCGATCGCTCGACGCCTGTCGCTGCAAGCGTTTCGGTGCCCTCGCGCATGCCGCTCGACAACACCGTCCTGACGAGCGACTACGGCATGCGCACGCACCCTGTTCTCGGCGGTCGCCGCAATCATAACGGTGTCGATCTGGCCGCGCCGACCGGCACACCGATCTACGCCACCGCCGACGGTTATGTCAGCAAGGCGGAGTGGTTCTCGAGCTACGGCAAATATGTCTCGATCGAACACGGTGCCAACCTCCAGACCCGGTTTGCGCATATGTCGGGCATCGCGGTCGAAGCCGGGACGCGCGTCAAGAAGGGCGATATCATCGGCTATGTCGGGTCGACCGGCCGTTCGACCGGCCCGCACCTGCATTACGAAGTCCGCATCGATGGCAAGGCGGTGAACCCGGTTCCCTATATGGTCGAATCGGAAGCGCAGCGCGCCTTCGCGCTCGCGACCGGCACTGGCGGCCAGGGCGACGGCGACGAAAACTGAGCCAATCGGCCCATCGGGCTTCGCAAAAAGGGCGGTGGGAGAAATCCCGCCGCCTTTTTTCTTGCCCGAGCGAGAGGGTTAGGTAGGTTTCTTTGCGAAACCGGACGAGTCCGCATGAATGACGGACCGCCGGAGAGGAGAGAGACAGACCGATGCACCCCGTCACCCATGCGCAGACGCGCCCCGACCACCCCGCGATCATCATGGCCGGCAGCGGCGAGACCGTGACCTTCGGCGAAATGGACGATTATGCCAACCGTTTCGCGCAGCTCCTGCGCGCGCGCGGGGTGGAGCGCGGAGACCATTTCGCGGTGCTGATGGAAAACAATGCGCATTACCTGCAAGTGGTTTGGGGATCGCAGCGCGCGGGCACGATGCTGGTGCCGATCTCGACTCGGCTGACGGCTCCCGAAATATGCTACATCCTCAAGGATGCGGGCGCGAAATTCCTGCTGACGACGACCACATTCGCCCAGGTGATCGAGGATATTCGGGGCGAATGCGCCGACCTGCCCCTGCTGATCGTGGGCGGCGAGGGCGAGGAGGATTTCGAAGCTGCCCTGGCCGCGCAGCCTGCCGAACCGATTCCGGACCAGGCACCGGGTCAGTACATGCTCTATTCCTCGGGCACGACGGGCCGGCCCAAGGGGGTGAAGCCCGCCCCGCCCGAAGACGACGATATCCTCGCCACCAATCCGCTGGTCGCGCTGGCGATCATGGGGGCGGGCATGCCTGCCGACGGGAGCATGGTCTATCTCTCGCCCGCGCCGCTCTATCACGCGGCCCCGCTCGGCTGGGGCACCACCGCGCAGCGGCTCGGCGGAACGGTCGTGGTAATGGAAAAGTTCGATCCCGAACACGCGCTGGAGACGATCCAGACCTACAAGGTCACCGACAGCCAGTGGGTGCCGACCCATTTCGTCCGCATGCTCAAGCTCGATCCGGCAGTTCGTACCCGATACGACCTGTCGAGCCACCAGCGCGCGCTGCACGCGGCCGCGCCGTGCCCGGTGCCGATCAAGCGCGAGATGATCGAATGGTGGGGGCCGATCATCAACGAATACTATGCCGGGTCCGAAGGCATCGGCATGACGCTGATCAAGGCCGAGGACTGGCTCACCCATCCCGGCAGCGTGGGCAAGGCGATCCATGGCACGCTGCACGTCTGCGGGCCGGATGGCGAGGAGCTGCCGCCGGGGCAGGACGGGCTGCTATTCTTCGAGAACGCCAATATTCCGACCTATCACAACGATCCCGACAAGACCCGCGAGGCGATGCATCCCAAGGGCTGGATGACGCTGGGCGATATCGGCCATGTGGACGAGGACGGCTATCTCTACCTCACCGACCGCAAGAGCCACATGATCATTTCCGGCGGGGTAAACATCTATCCGCAGGAAATCGAGAACCTGCTGGTGACGCATGACAAGGTCATGGATGCCGCGGTGATCGGCGCGCCCTGTCCCGATTTCGGCGAGAAAGTCGTCGCCGTGGTCCAGCCGGTGGAGATGGCCGAGGCAGGCGATGCGCTGGAAGCGGAGCTGCGCGATTTCCTCGCCCCCAGCCTCGCCAAGATCAAGATGCCCAAGCTGTTCGACTTCCGCGCGCAATTGCCGCGCGAGGCGAATGGCAAGCTCTACAAACGCGAACTGCGCGACGAATATCTGCGCAAGGCCGAGGAAGAGACGGAGCAAGCCTGAGGGCAGCGGCGGAGAGAGCCGCGCAGCACGGCCATGGCGCGCGGTCGCCATATGGGAAATCCGCCACTTGCCCCGCGACTCCGCTGCGCTAGAACAGGCGTCAGGGAGGCGTTTCGTGACCAATACGCTCTATTTCGGCGACAATCTGCACGTCCTGCGCGATCATATCGCCAGCGAGAGCGTCGATCTCGTCTATCTCGACCCGCCGTTCAACTCGAACGCCAATTACAATATTCTGTTCAAGTCGCCCGAAGGCGCGCAGTCCGAAAGCCAGATCGAGGCGTTCGAGGATACCTGGCACTGGAACGACAGCGCGGAGGACGCCTTCGACGAGGTCATGCGCAGCGGCAATACCGACGCCTTCACGCTGTTGCGGGCCATGCGCGATTTCCTCGGCGAAAACGACATGATGGCCTATCTCGCCATGATGGCGGTGCGGTTGATCGAACTGCACCGGGTGTTGAAGCCGACGGGGTCGCTCTACCTGCACTGTGATCCGACCGCGAGCCATTACCTCAAGCTGCTGCTCGATGGGGTGTTTGGGGCGACGAACTATCGGAACGAGATTGTATGGAAGCGAAAGGCCGGGAGGGGTGAAACGAACAACGCAGCGATCAGGTTCGGTGTGAGCCATGACATCGTTCTGTTCTATGCGAAATCACCAGCCTCCGCTTTTGTCCGTCAATACCGACCGAACAGTCAGGATTACATCAACTCCAAGTTTACCCACGTTGACGAAAGCGGGCGACGGTATCGTTTGGATAACCTGACTAGCCCGTCATTCCGACCCAATCTTGTCTACGAGTACAAAGGATATCAACCGCCTGAGAAAGGTTGGGCCGTGTCGCTCGAGCGTATGAAGGAGATGGATGCCGAGGGTCGGGTGCACTTTCCTGATAGCAAAGAGAAACGACTTCAGCGGAAGCGCTTTCTTGATGAACTTGAAGGTGAAACGGTCGACACGCTTTGGGACGACATTTCGCCCATTAACTCCCAAGCCCAAGAACGCCTCGGCTACCCCACGCAGAAACCGCTCGCGCTGCTCGAACGCATTATCGCCGCCTCCTCCAACGAAGGCGATGTCGTGCTCGACCCGTTCTGCGGCTGCGGCACGGCGGTGCATGCGGCGCAGAAGCTGGGGCGGCAGTGGATCGGGATCGATGTCACCCATCTCGCCGTGGGCCTGATCGAAAAGCGCATGAAGGAAGCCTTCCCCGCGCTCGATTTCGAAGTGAAGGGCCGTCCGCAATCGCTTGCCAGCGCGCAGGATCTCGCCAAGCGCGACAAGCACCAGTTCGAGCTGTGGGCGCTCAGCGTCGTCGATGCCGATCCGTGGAAGGGCGGGCGCAAGGGGCCGGATGGCGGGATCGATGGCATCATCTGGTTCAAGCCCGATGGCAAGAAGACCGAGAAAGCGATCGTCGAGGTCAAGGGCGGTGCCACCGGCGTGAAGGACGTGGGCCGTCTCGCCCAGGTGATGGAGCGCGAAGGGGCGAAGATCGGGGTGCTGATTACAAATCAACTTCCCACCCGAGCGATGGAACGCGATGCGGCGGCGGTCGGTGTCTGGGAGAACGAATATACCGGGCGCAAGCATCCGCGTCTGCAGATCATCACGCTGGCCGAACTGTTCCAGAACAAGCGACCGGATATTCCGTGGGTGGATACCAGCGTGGCGAAAAAGGCCAGGCGCGAAGAAACCAGCAAGCAGGCGAAACTGCTCTAATTTCTGGAGTGCGAGCCCTTTGTTCGATTGGGCTTCGCGCGAACCGAGCCTGTCCTACAGGCTCGGTTTGGTGTTAGGCTGCGATCTGGGTCTCCATCGACTATCCACACGCACCCGCGGGGGGGGGGGGAGACACCGACCCACACATGGGGCGAGTTCGCGCCAACACATTGTAATTGTTGCGGTAACGGGGCGCTTGCCTCGGGTGACAGGGTGTCGCCTTTGTCGCCCAAGTGTCGCCCTAACCCCTCAGCAACCGCTCCGCCATCGCGCGCACTTCGGCGCCCATGTCCTCGCGCTCCAGCGCCAGGGCCAGCGTGGCTTCGACGAAGCCGGTCTTGCTGCCGCAGTCGAAGCGGCGGCCGGCGAAGGTAACGGCATGGAAGGCCTGGTTGCCGATCATGCGAGCCATGGCGTCGGTTAGCTGGATTTCGCCGCCCGCGCCCTTTTCCTGATCTTCCAGCACGCGCATGACTTCGGGCTGGAGGATATAACGGCCCGAGATGATCTTGTTCGACGGGGCCTGGGCCACGGGCGGCTTTTCGACCAGCCCGGTCACCTCGGTCAGCGTGTCGCTCTTCACCTCGCCCGGGGCGATCACGCCATAGCTCGACACCGCCTCCTGCGGCACTTCGAGAACGGAGATGAGGTTGCCGCCCACTTCCTCATAGGCCTCGACCATCTGCTTCATGCAGCCGGTGCCGCCCCCTTTTTCCGCAACCATCAGCTCGTCGGGCAGCAGGATGGCGAAGGGCTCGTCGCCCACGATCGCCCGCGCGCACCAGATCGCGTGGCCCAGGCCCAGCGGCACCTGCTGGCGCACGGTGATGACGTCCCCCGGCGTTGCCCGCGTGGGTTCGAGCACGCTCAGATCCTTGCCCCGCTCGCTCATCGTATGTTCGAGTTCGTAAGCGACGTCGAAATGTTCGACGATCGCGGTCTTGCCGCGTCCGGTGACGAAGATGATCTGCTCGATGCCCGCCTCGCGCGCCTCGTCCACCGCATACTGTATCAGCGGACGGTCCACGATCGGCAACAGCTCCTTGGGAATAGCCTTGGTCGCGGGAAGAAAACGCGTGCCCAGCCCGGCAACGGGAAACACCGCTTTCCTTATGGGTTTATGTGCAGTCATCTCGGCTCACCTGGCTTTTCCGGAGGGGGCACAGGGGATGGAACGGACGAAACACCCCAAGCGCGCGGGTACGACATTGTCGTGACGCTTGCCAGTGGGGCGACCAGGGGTAAAGCACACTTTCATGGACAAACTCATCATTCGCGGCGGCAATCGCCTGTCGGGCACCATCCCCATATCGGGCGCGAAAAATGCCGCGCTCACGCTCATCCCCTGCGCTCTGCTGACCGAGGAGGCGGTGACTCTGCGCAATCTGCCGCGCCTTGCCGATATCGACGGGTTCCAGCATCTGATGACGCAGTTCGGGGTGAGCCATACCATTCCCGGCAAGCGGCCCGACGAATTCGGCCGGAACGTCACGCTCGAAGCGATGCGGATCACCAGCTCGGTCGCGCCTTACGATCTGGTGCGCAAGATGCGCGCCTCGATCCTCGTGCTCGGCCCGCTGCTGGCGCGGACGGGCGAGGCGACCGTTTCGTTGCCCGGCGGCTGCGCCATCGGCAACCGCCCGATCGATCTGCATCTCAAGGCACTCGAAGCCTTCGGGGCGCATATCGAACTGGCGCAAGGCTATGTAAAAGCCAGCGCGCCCGATGGCGGCCTGCCCGGCGGCGAGTTCGACTTTCCCGTGGTTTCGGTCGGCGCGACGGAGAACGCCGTCATGGCCGCCGCGCTCTGCAACGGCACCAGCATCTTGCGCAACGCCGCGCGCGAGCCGGAGATCGTCGATCTGTGCAATCTGCTGACCGCGATGGGCGCGGAGATCGAGGGCATCGGCACTTCGGAACTGACCATCCACGGCGTCGACACGCTACACGGAGCGACCTATCGTGTGATGCCCGACCGGATCGAGGCCGGGTCCTATGCCTGTGCGGCTGCCATCACCGGCGGCGAGGTGCGGCTCGAAGGGGCCGAGGCAGGCGACATGGGCTCCACCATCCACGCGCTGCGCAACATCGGCGTGGAAATCGACAGCGACAAGAAGGGCATCACCGTTGCGGCCAAGGGTCCTCTCAAGGCGCACAATCTCACCACCGCGCCTTTCCCCGGCCTCGCCACCGATATGCAGGCGCAGTTGATGAGCCTGCTGACCCGCGCCGAAGGCACCAGCGTGCTCAAGGAAACGATCTTCGAAAACCGTTTCATGCATGTGCCCGAGCTGGCGCGAATGGGAGCCGACATCGAAACCGAAGGCCGCACCGCGATCGTGCGCGGCCCCGTCCAGTTGACCGGGGCCGAGGTCATGGCGACCGATCTGCGTGCTTCGATGAGCCTGGTGATCGCCGGATTGGCGGCCCGCGGCGAGACAACCGTGCGCCGTCTCTACCATCTGGATCGCGGCTATGAGCGGCTCGAGGAGAAGCTGCAACTGGTCGGCGCCGATATCGAACGGGTCGGGGACGATTGAAGCCGCGAGACGGCACTTTTCCCACCCCTGTGCGTTGGTCGGGAAAGGAAGGAGTTCACTGACATGCTTTTGAAGCTCTTGGCGCTCGGCGGCCTCGGATATGCCGGATATCGCTATTATGAAAAGAACCGCGTCGATCGCAACGGCGTAGCCTTCGCCGATGGCGAGCCGGAAGGTCCGTTCCGCAATGCGGGCGCCGAAGCGACCACGTCGCACGAACCGATGAGCGCGACCGACGAAGCGCTCGACGAGACCTATCCGGCGAGCGATGCCACCGCGAAATACTGAATTTCGCGGATCTAGGCCAGAATCAGATCAGATCGGACACGGGGCGGCTGGAGTGATCCAGCCGCTTTTTTCGTGTGTGACCAGCCAGATGCGGATCGCCCCGGCCAGGCCCGGCGGGGTTTCCGAACGGATGCGTTCGGCATCGATCTGCGCGACCAGAGCGTTGATCGACTGCCCCCTGGCGGCAGCGGCCGCGCACAGCTTCTCCCAGAACACGGGCTCCAAGCTGATCGAGGTGCGGTGCCCGTCTATGCGGACGGAGTATTTTTTCGGCGGATGATAGGGAGGCATTTCCATTTCGCGCGCTCCTAAACAGGCGCGCGTCGCTCGGAAAGCCCCCTAATCCTACCACACCCCGGTTCTTAGTACATGTGCTGGCCGCCATTGATGCTCATGGTGGAGCCGGTGACGAACTCGGCATGTTCGGAGCACAAAAAGCTGACGCCCCGGGCGATCTCGCTCGCCTTGCCGAGCCGGCCGACTGGAATCTTGGCGACGATTTTCTCCAGCACGGGTTCGGGCACGGCGGCGACCATATCGGTATCTATGTAACCGGGTGCGATCGCATTGACGGTGATTCCGAAACGTGCGCCTTCCTGCGCCAGTGCCTTGGTAAAGCCGTGAATACCGGATTTGGCGGCGGCGTAATTCACTTGTCCGTATTGCCCGGCCTGACCGTTGATCGATCCGATATTGACGATTCGGCCCCAGCCGCGCTCCTTCATTCCCGCGAAGGTCGCCTTGGCCATGTTGAAACATCCGCCAAGATTGGTGCGCATCACGGCGTCCCAATCCTCGTAGCTCATCTTCAGCAGCGTGCCATCGCGCGTGATACCGGCATTGTTGACGACCACATCGACCAGTCCGTGTTCCCCGGCGACCTTCTGGCAGGCGTCCTGTACGGCGTCGTAATCGCCGACATCGAACTTGATCGTGGGAATGCCGGTTTCATCGGTGAATTTCCTCGCCGCATCGTCATTGCCTGCATAATTGGCGACGACCGTGAAGCCGCGTTCGTCGCGCAGCCTTTCGCAGATCGCACGACCGATTCCGCGGGTGCCCCCGGTTACGATGGCAACTCGTGACATAATCTCTTCTCCCCAGCTTTCCGTAGCGTCTCCACGGATTTAAGCGAGGGATGCGGCGCGAGCCAAGTCAATTCGCCCCAATTGGCGCCTATGCGAGCGAATTCTCGACCAATGTCTTAGAAGCTTACGCGCGTGCCGACATAAACGGCCTGATCGTCCTCGACCCCATCGGTAAGGGGAGCCAGGCGATTGTTGTCTTTCGACAGGCGGACGCCCGCGGTCAGATTGAGGTTGCCGACCACCCGATAGGAGGTGCTGATATCGACGCTCTGATTGCCCGCACCTTCGAAAGTACGCGGCGAGCGCCCGGCATTGTCCTGCTTTTCCAGCGCAAGGCGTGAATTGAAGCGGCTGGGCTTTTCGGCCTTCTCGCCCTTGTCCGGTGCGAAGGTCGAAAGATCGGGCATGCCCATGTCGCGCAGGCCGACCGAGACGGTGGTCGGCTTGGCGGGCTGGGCGAAACTCTGATAGCCGCGCGCCACGCCCAGATTGAAACTGGTCTGGCTGATCGCGAGAAGGCGTTGATTGCGTTCACCATCGCCAACCGAATCGATTGCGCTGCGAACCGAAATCGCGCGCGCCGTTGCATCGTCCACGCGCACAGCCACGGTCACCGTGCGATCCTGTGCCAGCAGCGGCTTGCTCGCGGGAGTGAAGCGGAGCCCGTCTTCGCCCATCACCGCGGCGACGCGCGCGGCAAGCTGCGGGTCGACCCTGGCCGGCGTGAACGGCAGGTAAGATACTGTTTCCGGAAGAGCGGCCTTCGCATCGCCTTGCACCACGGCGAGGCCGGTCGCGGGAATCATGAGCGCCAGACCGGCAACAGCCAGCATCGCAGGTGCGCGTCGCGCTCTGCCCTGACCTTTCACCGAATCCGCCATTTTCAACACGCTTCCCTTTTCTACCGGACTATCAAGCCAGAAATCTCTTGAATGGTTCCTGACTCCGGCACTGTTGATGCCGATTCCTTTTGTGCTCCGAAGCGAGACTAGCATTCCTTTGTGCCATGGCCAGCTTTTCCACAGACGATCTCGGCAATTGGGAAAAAGTGTTGCCGAGTTTCCACAAGCACTTGTCGTCGGCTCGCCCGAGCGGAACGGGATTAAGGCCGCATTCACGCGTATGGGGGTGAGTGTCGCTGCAAACGGCCCTATGCCTTGCTCCCATGCGAGCAGGCTTTATAGAGCCTTGAAACCCGCAGGACACCAAGGACCGACATGAGCGCTTTCGCAACCTTCCGCCGCCCCGCTACCATCGCGATCGCGGTCGCGGCCACAATCGGTCTCGCGGCCTGCGGCGGGCGCGAACGGCCCCAGGCGGATCTTGCCGCGGCGCAGGTCACCACGATCGGCGTCAATTCCTATCTCTGGCGCGCCGCCCTGGACGCGGTCAGCTTCGCCCCGCTGCTTCAGGCGGACAGCAATGGCGGTGTGATCGTGACCGACTGGTATGCCAATCCGAGCAATCCGGGCGAGCGGGTCAAGATGACTATCACCATCCTCGATTCGGATTTGCGCGCGGACGCCCTTCGCGTTGCCGCCAGCCGCCAGATCAATCAGGGCGGAAGCTGGGTCGATGCACCGATCCAGGCGGCCACCGTCCAGAAGCTGGAAGACATCATTCTCACCAAGGCGCGCGAACTGCGCCGCCAGGCCGTCAGCTAATTGCCGGCGGGCGCCGCGAAAGCGCCTTCCCATAGCTTGCAAAATCCGTAAACGCGGCTCGCATGAGCAGCGATACCCGTTTCGATCCGGCCAGCGCCGATGCGCGCTGGCAAAATGCGTGGGACAAGGCGCAGACCTTCCGCGCCGACAGCAATTCAGACAAGCCCAAGAGCTACGTGCTCGAGATGTTTCCCTATCCTTCGGGGCGCATCCACATCGGCCACGTGCGCAATTACACGATGGGCGATGTGCTGGCGCGCTACAAGAAGGCGACTGGCCACGAAGTGCTGCACCCGATGGGCTGGGACGCTTTCGGCATGCCGGCGGAAAACGCGGCGATGGAAAAGGGCGTCCACCCCGGCGGCTGGACCCGCGACAATATCGAACACATGAAGGCGCAGCTGAAGCGCCTCGGCTTCGCGCTCGACTGGAGCCGCGAGCTGGCGACTTGCGAGCCCGATTATTACGGCCACGAACAGGCGCTGTTCATCGATCTCTACGAAGCGGGCCTCGTCTATCGCAAGGAATCAGAGGTTAACTGGGATCCGGTCGACATGACCGTGCTTGCCAACGAGCAGGTGATCGACGGCAAGGGCTGGCGTTCGGGCGCGGAAGTCGAGAAGCGCAAGCTCAACCAGTGGTTCCTCAAGATCACCGATTTCGCCGAGGAATTGCTCGAAGGATTGGGCAGCCTCGACAATTGGCCCGACAAAGTCCGGCTGATGCAGGAAAACTGGATCGGCAAATCCAAGGGGCTGGAATTCAGCTTCGATCTTTCGAGTGGCGATAGGCTGCCGGTCTATACCACGCGCCCCGACACGATTTTCGGCGCTAGCTTCGTCGCCGTTGCCGCCGACCATCCGGTGGCGCAGTCGCTCGACAGCGGAGAAGCCAAGGCCTTCATTGCGGAATGCAAGAAGGGCGGCACGACCGCGGCCGAGCTGGAGACGGCGGAGAAGCTCGGCTTCGATACCGGTATCACCGCCAAACACCCGTTCACCGGCGCCGACCTGCCTGTCTTCATCGCCAATTTCGTGCTGATGGATTACGGCACCGGCGCGATCATGGCGGTGCCCGGCCACGACCAGCGCGACTTCGAATTCGCGACGAAGTACGGCCTGCCGATCCCGCGTGTGGTTGCGCCCAGCGTGGATGACGCGGACAAGCCTTTCGACGGCGAAGCCGAGGCGGGGGAAGGCGTGATCGTCAACTCCGATTTCCTCGATGGAATGGACGTCGAGGCCGCCAAGCGCGAGATTATCCGCCGGATCGAGGATCAGGGACGCGGCACGGGCAAGACCGTGTGGCGCCTGCGCGACTGGGGCGTTTCGCGCCAGCGCTATTGGGGCACGCCCATCCCCTTCATCCATTGCGAGAAATGCGGCGTCGTCCCCGCGCCCAAGGACAGCCTGCCGATCACCTTGCCCGAGGATGTCGATTTTCAGACGCCGGGCAACCCGCTGCTGCGCCACCCGACCTGGAGCCAAGTCGACTGCCCCAAATGCGGCGGCAAGGCGGAGCGCGAGACCGACACGCTCGACACTTTCGTGGATTCGAGCTGGTATTTCCTGCGCTTTGCCAGCCAGCCTGCCGACAAGCCCTTCGACGCGGAAGAAGTCGCGAAATGGCTGCCGGTCGAACAATATATCGGCGGGGTCGAACACGCGATCCTGCACCTGCTCTACGCCCGCTTCTGGACCCGCGCCTTGGCGCATATGGGCCAGATCGAGGTGAAGGAGCCCTTCGCTTCGCTGTTCACGCAAGGGATGGTCACGCACGAGACCTACAGCCGCAAGGAAGGCGGCAAGACGGTCTATTATGCCCCCGACGAGATCAGCCGCGAGGCCGAGCAGGCGCTGCTGACGGCAGATGGCGGCGAGGTCGAAATCGGCCGCGTCATCAAGATGTCGAAGTCGAAGAAGAACGTCGTCGATCCCGACACGATCGTCGACACTTACGGCGCGGATGCGGTGCGCTGGTTCATGCTGTCCGACAGCCCGCCCGAGCGCGATCTGCCGTGGTCCGAAGCGGGGATCGAGGGGTGCTCGCGCTTCGTCCACCGCTTGTGGCGCCTGTTCTCTGCCCATGATGCGGGCGCGACAGGCGGGGACAAGTCGCTCGACCGCAAAACCCATCAGACCGTCGCCGCTGTGGCGGACGATATCGAGGCGCTGGGCTTCAACAAGGCTGTCGCGCGGATTTACGAACTGACCGGTGCGATTGAAAAGGCCGTTTCCAGTGCCAGCCGTTCGGCCGCTATTCGCACGCTGGCTCAACTGGTCGCGCCGATGATGCCGCACCTTGCCGAGGAAGCCTGGGCCGCCATGGGACAGGAAGGGCTGATCGCCGAGGCGCCCTGGCCCCAAGTCGATCCCGCGCTGCTGATCGAAGACGAGGTGACCATCGCCGTCCAGCACAAGGGCAAGCTGCGCGACACGCTGACCGCGCCTAAAGGCGCTTCGAACGAGGATCTCGAAGCCATGGCGCTTGCCAGTGAGAAGGTGCAGCGCTCCATCGACGGGGCCGATATACGCAAGATCATTGTCGTTCCCGACAGATTGGTGAATATCGTCACCTGATGCGTATCCTCTTCGCCAGCTTCGCTTCCGTTCTGCTTGCCGCATGCAACCTGTCGCCCATGTATGGCGGGGGTGGTAGCGGTGTGGTCGCGCAGTCGCTGGCGGCGATCGATGTGGCGCCGATCGAAGGGCGTGCCGGCTGGCTGGTACGCAGCGCTCTGGAAGAGCGGTTCGGTGCCGCTGGACAGGCGAGCCCGCGATACCGGCTCGAAGTGCGGCTCGACGATCAGCTCGAAGGCCTGGCCGTGCTGCGCGACGATACGATCAGCCGCGAGCGGCGCATTTTGCGCGCGCGCTACCAATTGGTGGATCTCGCGACCGGCGATATCGTGCTCGATGCCACCGACGGATCGGATGCGGGGATCGACGTGGTGTCTTCCGAATATGCGACGATTGCCGCGGAACGCTCCGCGCTCGAAAACCTTTCGCGAGACCTCGCCCAGCGGATCGTCACCCGCGTCGCGCTGGCGCTGCGCGACGACCGGTGAAACTCACCAACCGCGATTTCGCGGCCAAGGGGCGCGCGGCGGCGCAGAGCTGCTCGATCTTTTTCTTCTGCGGGCAGGACGAAGCGGGTGCCAGTGCGGCTGCGAACGATCTTGTCACCTGGCTGCCCGATCCTGGCGAGCGAGTGGAGCTGTCCGGCGCCGAGCTGCGCGGCGATCCCGCGAAACTGGGCGACGAGGCGCGTAGCTCATCGCTGTTCGGCGATCGGCGGCACATCTGGGTCCGCGCCAGCGGCGAGGAAGCCCTCGAAGCGCTCAAAGTGCTGATCGAGACCGGCGAGGCGGGTGCCGGCGAGGCTTGCCCGGTGATTGTCATTGCCACCTCCGCCACCGACAAGTCGCGCAGCGCCAAATTGCTCGACAAACGCAAGGATGCGCTGGTGGCGATGTTCTATCCGCCCGACCTGCAATCCGTCACACGCGCCGTGCGCGCACTGGCGGACGGGGCGGGCGTGCGGCTCGGCGGAGACCTGGCCGAACGCATCGCGCGGGCGGCCAATCTCGACGTCCGGCTGGCGCGGAGCGAGGTCGAGAAGCTCGCTCTCTATCTCGATGGCAGCGCGCAGAGCCCGCAGGCTGCCACTGCTGAGGACGTCGATGCGATCGGCGCCGCGAGCGAGGACGATGGTTTCGCGCCGCTGGTCAATGCGGTGATGGGCGGCCAGGCGGCCAAGGTCGGGATTGAGCTGGCGCGCATGAAGCAACTCGGCCTCAACCCGGTCGGTGTGCTGCTTGCCTTCGAACGGCGCGCGGCGCAGCTTGCGCGGATTGCGGCGGCGCTCGGCCCGCGTCCCTTCGGCGATCTCAATCGGGGCGAAGAAGCGCGGCTAGGTATCTTCTTCAAGGAGAAACGCGAGATCGGCCAGCAATTCGCGCTGTGGCGGCACGGCGACAAGCTCGACCGGCTGACGCAGCGCCTCGTCGGCCTGCACCGCGATCTGCTCACCAACAGCCAGGCGGCCGAACTCCTGCTCGCGCAGGGTCTTGCCGATATTGCGAGAGTCGCGGGCGCCCGGGCTCGCTAGGCGCCGCTCAGTTCTCGGGAACCGAGAATGTCCCCGTCACGCGGCCTCCCGATTCGCCCTGGCCTGTAACCGACGAGGAACCGCTGGCACGCCCATCGATGCTCGATACGCCGCTGGCCAGATCGATCACCAGCCGTCCGCCATTGAGTGTATCGCCGCCGCGATTCAGGCGGACATTGCCCGCCATGGTGATGATCCGGCGATTGAAGTCATAGACCGCCGTATCGCCGCGCGCGCGCTCATTGCCGCGGGACACGGTCACCCCGCCGGTCGCCATGATCCGCTGGATGGAAAGACTGCCCGCATCCGAATAGTTCACGATCGTGCGCGCCGCGCTGAGATTGAGCCCGGCCTGGGTGATCCGGACATTGCCCGACAGCACAACGCGGTTTTGCCGGTCCTGCAGTTCGATCCGGTCGGCGGCATAGGAAACCGGCGCGTTCGAATTGTGTCCGGCAATTGCCTGGGCGGAAAGCTGGATGCCCGCGAATGCGGCCACGGTCACGGCGAAGGAGCCGAGTCCCCAGCGGGCGATGGTGGGGAGCAAGTGCTTCATCAGGGCATCCTCAGCTTGCCGGGCTCCATGCGCAGCCGCGCATTGCCCGTCAGGGTTATGGTGCGTGCCGAAAGATCGGCGGTCAAGCGATCGGCGCGAAAGGTCCCGGCAGGAATCGCGCCATCCACCCCGCCCGCGCCGACGAGCTGCTTGTCGGCGAGATCGACCGAAACGTCGCGCGCCACCATCCGATAGCCATCGGCGGCCTGCATGCGCATCGGACCGATGATCGACACCACTTCCTCGTCGATATCGTATTGCCCGGCCCGGGCGCTGACCCGCGCGGGTCCGTCGTCGAGCAACAGCCGTGCGACGAGATCGTTCATCCGCACGATACCCTCGGCGCTCGATCGCTGGACTGCCTCGCCCGCTGTCAGCGAAAACGGCCGTCCCTTATCGTCCGCGCCGCGATACAGCGCATTGTCGACCCGCAGCCGCTCATCGATGATCGCCACCTTATTGCGATCGAGCAGGAAGCTCACTTCGCCGCGCGGCGATAGCGGTGTGATCACCATCAGCGCGGCGATCACCCCGACACCCATCGGCAGCGCGCGTGCCAGGAAGCCGACCAGACGGTCGTGCGTTCCGCCGGGTTCGGCCCAGTGCTGGCGTTCATGCCGCCGCTCCTTGGCCTGAGCCGTTTCGATCCTGCGATGCCGGGATGCCATGGTGTCGCCCTACGCGTGCGCTCCTTACATGTGGCTGAAGATGTCGTGGTCGGCCCAGCCGGCCACGTCGAGTCGCGCGCGGGTGGGCAGGAAGTCGAAGCACGCCTGCGCCATCGCGGTGCGGCCTTCCCGTTCGAGACGTCTGTCGAGTTCGTCCTTCATGCGGTGAAGGAAGCGCACGTCGCTCGCGGCATAGTCGCGCTGGGCCTCGCTCAGATCCGGCCCACCCCAGTCGCTCGACTGCTGCGCTTTCGAAATGCTCTCGCCGAGCAGTTCTTCCACCAGCATCTTGAGCCCGTGGCGGTCGGTATAGGTGCGGGTCAGCTTGCTGGCGATCTTGGTACAATAACAGGGCGTGGCCATCACGCCGAGGTAATGCTCGATCGCGGCAAGGTCGAAGCGTGCGAAATGGAACAGTTTCAGCCGCTCGGGATCGGCCAGAACCGCCTTGAGATTGGGCGCGTCATAGCTGCTGTCGGGGCCGAAGCGCACGAGATGCTCGTCGCCTTTGCCGTCGCTGATCTGCACGACGCACAGCCGGTCGCGGATGGTGACGAGGCCCATGGTTTCGGTATCGACGGCCACCGGGCCATCGGCGAGGACGCCTTCGGGGAGGTCTTCTTCGTGGAAATACACTGCCATGGGCCAGCGCCTTAGGCCTATTGGGGATTGTAGGGAAGGGGTGCTGGTCTGCCGCGCCACCCCGGCTACAATCGTGCCATGACCGACACTATCCCCGATAGCTGGCAGCCCGTGCTCGATCCGGTCCTGGCAGCCCGCAGGCGCGGCAACTGGGCGGCTTTCTGGTTGCCGAAGAGCGGGCGGGCAAGGCGATCTACCCGCCGCGCGGTCGCAGGTTGAAGGCCCTCGAACTGACTCCGCTCGACGCGGTGAAGGTGGTGATCCTCGGGCAGGACCCCTATCACGGGCCGGGCAGGCGATGGGGCTGTGCTTCGCGGTGCCCGAAGGTGTGAGGGTCCCGCCAAGCCTGGTCAATATCTACAAGGAACTCGAGGCCGATCTCGGGGTGCCACGGCCCGATCATGGCGACCTGAGCAAATGGGCGAGGCAGGGCGTGCTCCTGCTCAATAACACGCTGACGGTCGAGGCGGGGCGAGCGGGCAGCCATGCGGGGCGCGGTTGGGATGCGATCACCGACGCTTGCGTGGCGGCGGTGGCGGCGAGGCCGGAGCCCAGCGTCTTCATCCTGTGGGGCGGCCATGCGCAGGCCAAGGCAAAACGGATCGAGGGCCTTCGCGGCGGGCGGCACTGTGTGATCGAAAGCCCGCACCCCAGCCCGCTTTCGGCGCATCGCGGCTTCTTCGGTTCGAGACCCTTCAGCCGGGCCAACGCCTTCCTTGTCGAAAACGGACGCGGCGCGATCGACTGGCAGCTATGACATCCATGCTTCGCGCATAAGCGTTGCCGCAAAATGTTTCCTGCCTCGGGTGCGCGACCGGTGGCCAGGCGGCTTTTCAACCTTGCCCTCATGTGCCAGTCTCGCGCGGAAGAGGGGAAGGTTTTCCGATGAAGACGATTTTCAGGGCGGGCGCGGCTTTGGCGGTGATGGGCATGATGGTTCCGGCCCATGCCGGTACCGAAAGCGCACATTCAGAGCAGCGTGCCGAGGGGGAGGAGGCGAAACAGGCCGCACTGGCCGAGGCGATGCGGGCGGCCGATCTCTGGATCGAGGGTCAGCGGCAATATCGTAAGATTCCGGCGATTTCGGCAGCGGTGGCACGCGGGGACGAAACTGTCTGGGCGCAGGGCTTCGGGACGACCGACCGCGCGCAGACCATGCCTGCCACGCCCGATACGATCTATTCGATCTGCTCGATATCCAAGCTTTTCACGGCGGTTGCGCTGATGCAACAATGGGAAGCGGGCCGGGTCGCGCTCGACACCCCTGTGGCGGACTATCTGCCTTGGGCGCAGCTTGCCGACGATCCGCGCGAGAGCGTGCCGGTGACGCTGCGCGGGCTGTTGACCCATTCGGCGGGCCTCCCGCGTGAATCGGACTTTCCCTATTGGACCGGACCCGATTTCCCTTTTCCCACGCAGGATCAGATCCGGGCGAAGGTTCCCAGCCAATCGCCGCTCTATCCGGCTGCGACCACCTGGCAATATTCGAATCTCGGCCTCACCCTTGTGGGTGAAACGGTCGAAGCGGTGAGCCGCGAACCCTTCGCCGATTATGTGACAACGAATATTCTCGATCCGCTCGGTCTAGAGAACACAAGACCCGGCATCCCCGCCGAACTCCATGGCCAGCAGCTCGCAGTGGGCTGGGGGGCGCTCGAGGCGGACGGCACGCGCCCGGAGGTCAAACTGTTCGATCCCGCCGGGATCACTCCGGCGGCAGGGTTCAGCGCCAGTGTGGCCGATCTGGCGAAATTCGCCCGGTGGACCATGCGGCTGGCGAAAACCGGCGAGCGCGAAGTGCTGCGCGCCTCGACCCTGCGCGAAATGCAGCGGGTGCATTACATTTCGCCCGATTGGGAAACGAGTTGGGGGCTGGGTTTTTCGGTCCGGCAGGAAAACGGCACGACGGTGGTCGGCCACGGTGGCAGTTGTCCGGGCTATCGCAGCGCGCTGATGATAGCGCCCAAGGAAGAAATGGGCGTTGCGGTCGCCATGAATGCGATGGACGATCCGGGCTTGCTGGCGCGCGGCATTGCGGCGCTGGTCAAGGCACGCGGCGAAGCCAAGCCGTTCGATCCGGTCGCTGGCGTGGAGCTTGGCGAATATGCAGGCGTCTATAGCGGGCAGCCGTGGGATTCGGATTACATGCTGATCCCCTGGGCGGGCGGACTGACCTGGCTCGATCCCGATTCCGGCGAACCGGCCAGGCGCATGTGGCGGCTCAAGCCGCTGGGTGGTGATCGCTTTCGTGTCGTGACCGACAAGGGCGAAGAACGCGATGAGGTGCTGTTCGAGCGCGATCGCGCAGGTAAAGTCCGCGCAATCCGGCAACATTCGAACACCAGCCGTCGCCTGCGCGGGTTATAGGGTCCGGCAGGGGCTCGATGTCGCAGGCTGCCGAATATCAGATGCCGAGGGCGTTCAGCACGAGAGCGGCGCGCTCGGCCACCGATGTTCGGGGAAGTTCGACCGGCCGGTAGCCCAATGCGGGCAGTAGCTTTGCCAAGTGGCGATATTCCTCGACCGCTTCGTCGAATGCATGCTGCCTATCGGTGTCGGTTGCGTGGATTTCCGGCCAGGGCGGGGCAATGAAGACGAGGCCTTCATACGGCCGCCCACTGCCCAACATATCCATAACGCTTCCCGAACCCAGCCGCTCGAGACCCGCCAGTGCATCGATCAGCCCGCGATCGTAGAACACCGGTTCGCGTGTCGAGCGATGGATCTCCAGGTCCGCCCGGGCCGTGTCCACCGCCGCCAAGAGGAAACCGCGTAGGTCGTCCCAAGGTGTGATCCCGTCGGCAATCAGCCGACGGCCGGGCTCGGTTACAATGCGAAATCTGCGATCCGCCAGTTCGGCTATCAGAGTCGATTTTCCGCCACCAGAACAGCCAGTGATCAGGTAATCCGCCAAGCGAGCCTCAGCGTGGCAGTGCGCTTTCGCCCATCAGTGCCTTGTCGACGGCATGAGCGCATTGGCGCCCCTCGCGGATCGCCCAGACGACGAGGCTCTGCCCGCGCCGCATGTCGCCGCAGGAAAACACGTTCGCCTCGCTGGTGAGATACCAGTCGGTGTCCGCCGCGACATTGCCGCGGGTGTCGAGGTCGACGCCCGCCCGGTCGAGCAGGCCGCGCCGCTTGGGACCGGTGAAGCCCATCGCCAGCAGGATGAGGTCGGCTTTGAGCGTGAATTCACTGCCTTCGATCTCCTGCATGCGGCCATCCTTCCATTCGACCCGTACGCATTCGAGACCCGCGACATCGCCGTTTTCCTCGACCACGCGCTTGGTCAGCACCGCCCAGTCGCGCTCGACGCCCTCCTCGTGGCTGGACGATGTGCGCAGTTTCAGCGGCCAGTCGGGCCAGGTCAGCGCCTTGTCTTCCTTTTCAGGCGGCTTGGGCATGATTTCGAGCTGGGTGACGCTGGCAGCACCCTGGCGGTTGGACGTGCCGACACAGTCGCTGCCGGTATCGCCGCCGCCAATCACGATCACATGCTTGCCCGTAGCCGTCAGGCTGCCGCGCGGCGCGGCGCGCACTTCGTCGTCGCCCGCATTGCGCTTGTTCTGCTGGGTGAGGAATTCCATCGCCAGCCGCACACCATCGAGTTCCGAACCCGGAATGTCGAGCATGCGCGCTTCTTCCGCGCCGCCAGCCAGGACCACGGCATCGAAATTTTCCTGCAGGGCCTGAAAGCTGACCTCGACGCCGACTTCGCTCGATGTGCGGAACTGGACGCCTTCGGCTTCCATCTGCACCGCGCGGCGGTTGATCAGGTGCTTTTCCATCTTGAAGTCGGGAATGCCGTAGCGAAGCAGCCCGCCGATCCGGTCGGCCTTTTCAAACACGGTCACGGCGTGGCCGGCCCGCGCAAGTTGCTGGGCGCAGGCGAGGCCCGCCGGGCCGCTGCCGATCACCGCGACCGATTTGCCGGTGCGCTTTTCGGGAAGCTGCGGCTTGACCCAGCCTTCCTTGAAGCCGCGGTCGATGATCGCGCACTCGATCGACTTGATGGTGACCGGCGAATCGATGAGGTTCAGTGTGCAGGCCGCCTCGCATGGGGCGGGGCATACGCGGCCGGTAAATTCGGGGAAGTTGTTGGTCGAATGCAGCACTTCGAGCGCATTCTTCCAATCGTCTTCATAAACCAGGTGGTTCCAGTCCGGAATGATGTTGTTCACCGGGCAGCCGGTGTGACAATAGGGGATGCCGCAATTCATGCACCGGGCCGCCTGCGTCCGCAGTTGGTCTTCCGACAACGGAACCACGAACTCATTATAATGCGTCAGCCGCTCTTCGGGATCGCGATAGGTGCGATCCTTGCGCTCATATTCGAGAAAGCCGGTTTCCTTGCCCACGAGGTCAAATCTCCGATTTGGCCGAAGCCCCCGCGCAGGCGGGGGTCCCGCCAGGCTTTGCGGGAAAGTTGAAAAAAAATACGGGATTCCCGCCGTTGCGGGAAGGACGGAATAGGTTGATGTCGCTCATTCCGCCGCTTCCATCGCGGCCTGTTCGCGTTCGTCTTCGAGTGCCTTCAGTGCGCGGGCGTAGTCGCGCGGCATCACCTTGCGGAAGTTCTTGAGCTCGTTCGTCCAGTCGTCAAGCAGCGCCTTGGCCTGGGCCGATCCGGTATGGAGCAGGTGCCGTTCGACAAGAATTCTGAGCCGTTCGGCATCGTGGTAAAGCGGATCGCCCATGCCGTTATTCTCGACCGAGACGGGCCGCTGCTGCGGTGTGCCCCAGCTCTTTTCGGCGCCCTCGCCATCGCCCGGTTGAACATCGATCACATCGACCTGCGCATGGTTGCACAGCTTTTCAAAGCGCCGCTTGGGATCGTAGACATAGGCGATACCGCCGCTCATCCCGGCGGCGAAGTTACGCCCCGTGGCGCCGAGCACGCAGACCACGCCGCCGGTCATGTATTCGCATCCGTGATCGCCAGTGCCCTCGACCACGGCGATTGCGCCCGAATTGCGCACGCCGAAACGCTCGCCCGCAACGCCGTGGAAATAAGCCTCGCCCGCGATTGCACCATACAGCACGGTGTTGCCGACGATGATATTGTCGCCCGGCGCGCGCGGAGCCGCGTCCGGTTGGCGCACGATGATCCGGCCGCCCGACAGGCCCTTGCCGACATAGTCGTTGGCATCGCCGGTCAGGCTGATCGTCACCCCGTGCGCGAGCCAGGCGCCGAAGCTCTGGCCGGCGACCCCGGTGAAATCGATCCGGATGGTGTCGGGCGCGAGACCCGCATGCCCATGCGCCTCGGCGATCCTGCCCGACAACATAGTGCCAACGGTGCGGTTTACGTTGCGTATGGTCCGGGTGAGCTGGACCGCCTGGCCGCTTTCGATCGCGGGCTTGCAGGCTTCGATCAGCTCGACATCCAGCGCCGCCGCCAGTCCGTGGTCTTGCGTATCGGTGTGGAACAGCGCCTTGCCTTCCTCGATCGGGACGGCGTGGAGGATGCGCTTCAGATCGACGCCATGCGCCTTCCAGTGACGTTCCACGCGGCGCATGTCGATCCGGTCGACCCGGCCGACCATTTCCTCGACCGTGCGGAAGCCCATTTCGGCCATGATCTGGCGCAGCTCTTCGGCGACGAAGAAGAAGTAGTTGATGACATGCTCGGGCGTGCCGACGAAGCGCTTGCGCAGCACCGGGTCCTGCGTCGCCACGCCTACCGGGCAAGTGTTGAGATGGCACTTGCGCATCATGATGCAGCCTGCCGCGATCAGCGGAGCGGTGGCGAAGCCGAATTCGTCCGCGCCCAGCAGCGCCCCGATGGCGACGTCGCGCCCGGTGCGCAGGCCGCCATCGACCTGCACCGCGATGCGGCTGCGCAGATCGTTGAGCAGCAGCGTCTGCTGGGTTTCGGCCAGGCCGATTTCCCACGGGGAGCCGGCGTGGGTGAGGCTGGTCAGCGGGCTCGCGCCCGTGCCGCCTTCATAGCCGGAAATCGTGACATGATCGGCCTTGCACTTGGATACGCCCGCGGCGACCGTGCCGACGCCGACTTCGCTCACCAGTTTCACCGAGATACGGCTTTTGGGCTGCACGTTCTTGAGGTCGTGAATGAGCTGGGCGAGATCTTCGATCGAATAGATATCGTGGTGCGGCGGCGGGCTGATGAGGCCCACACCCGGGGTCGAATGGCGCACCTTGCCGATACGCTTGTCGACCTTGTGGCCGGGAAGCTGGCCGCCTTCTCCGGGCTTCGCGCCCTGCGCCATCTTGATCTGGATATCGTCCGAATTGACCAGATACTCGGTGGTCACGCCGAACCGGCCGCTGGCGACCTGTTTGATCCGGCTACGCATCGAATCGCCATTATCGAGCGGGCGGAAGCGTTCGGGCTCTTCGCCGCCTTCGCCGGTGTTCGAGCGGCCGCCCAGGCGGTTCATCGCGATGGCCAGCGTCGAATGCGCTTCATGGCTGATCGAGCCGAAGCTCATGGCGCCGGTGCTGAAACGCTTGACGATCTCGACCGCCGGTTCGACCTCGTCGAGGCTCAGCGGCTGATCGGCCGGTTGCAGTTCCATCAACCCGCGGATCGTCAACAGGCGCTCCGACTGCTCGTTCACGCTGGCCGCGAATTCGGCGTAGTTCTTCGCATCGTTGCCGCGCACCGCATGTTGCAATTGCGCGACCGATTGCGGGGTCCAGGCATGGGCTTCGCCGCGAAGGCGGTACTGATAGATCCCGCCCGCATCCAGCATGCTCTCGTATAGCGGATTGTCGCCATAGGCCTGCGCGTGACGCAGCACCGCTTCCTGCGCCACTTCCTTGAGGCCGATGCCCTCGATCGTGGTCGCCGTGCCGGCGAAATAGGCGTCGATGAATTCGGAATTGAGGCCGACCGCATCGAAGATCTGCGCGCCGCAATAAGATTGGTAGGTCGAAATACCCATCTTGGACATCACCTTGAGGATGCCCTTGCCCACCGCCTTGACGTAATTGTGTGCGACATCGCCGGGAGCGAGATCTGGAAAGCGGTCGGCGCGCAGATGCTCGAGCGTTTCGAACGCAACATAGGGGTTGATGCCTTCCGCCCCGTATCCAGCCAGCGCGCAGAAATGGTGCACCTCGCGCGCTTCACCGGTTTCGATGACGAGGCCGGTCTGCATGCGCAGACCCTGGCGCACCAGCTGGTGGTGCACTGCGCTGGTGGCGAGCAGCGCGGGCATGGGGATGCGGTCCGGGCCTTGGCCCCGGTCGGACAGGATCAGGATGTTGGCATCGCCGAGCACGGCTTCGGTCGCGGCCCAGCACATTTCCTTCAGCGCCATGGCGAGACCGTCGGCCCCGGTGCTTGCATCCCAGGTGATGTCGATGGTGGCGGTGCGGAAGGCGCCGTCCAGCGCCGCTTCGACAGACCGGATCTTGGCCAGATCCTCGTTGGTGAGAATGGGCTGCGAAACTTCGAGGCGCTTGTGCGTGCCGCCATCGCGGCCGAGCAGATTCGGACGCGGTCCGATCATCGAAAGCAGGCTCATCACCAGCTCTTCGCGGATCGGGTCGATCGGCGGGTTGGTCACCTGCGCGAAGTTCTGCTTGAAATAATCGTAGAGCAGACGGCTGCGGTCCGACAGCACCGCGATCGGCGTATCGGTGCCCATCGATCCGATCGGGTCCTCGCCGCCGCGCGCCATCGGTTCGAGAAACCGCGCAATGTCTTCTTGCGTGTAGCCGAAGGCTTGCTGGCGTTCGAGCAGCGAGGTGTCGGCAACCGGAATGGCCGACAGCTCGGGTTCGATGTGATCGAGGTCCTCAAGCTTGTATTGCGCCTTCGCCAGCCATGCTTCGTAAGGGTCAGCGGCGGCGAGATCGGCCTTGAGCTCCTCGTCCTCGACGATGCGCCCCTCTTCGAGGTCGATCAGCAGCATGCGGCCCGGCTGGAGCCGCCATTTGCGCGTGATGTCGGCATCGTCGAACGGCAAGACACCGCTTTCCGAGGCGAGCACGACGAGATCGTCCTTTGTGGTGCACCAGCGGGCAGGGCGCAATCCGTTACGGTCGAGGCAGGCGCCGATCTGGCGGCCATCGGTGAAGCATACCGCCGCCGGGCCGTCCCACGGCTCCATCAGCGCGGCATGATATTCGTAAAAGGCGCGGCGTTCCGGGCTCATCAGCGGGTTTTTCGCCCATGCCTCGGGCATCAGCATCATCATCGCATGCGCGAGGCTGTAGCCGCCGGTGAGCAGCAGCTCGAGTGCATTGTCGAGGCAGGCGGTGTCCGACTGGCCATGCGGGATCAGCGGCCACATCTTGTCGAGGTCCGAGCCGAGCAGCTCGCTTTCCATCGTCCGGCGGCGCGCTTCCATCCAGTTCACATTGCCGCGAACCGTGTTGATTTCGCCATTATGCGCCATGAAGCGATAGGGGTGGGCGAGGCGCCAACTGGGGAAGGTGTTGGTGCTGAAACGCTGATGGACGAGGCCAAGCGCCGAAATGCAATCGGGATCGCGCAGATCGTCGTAGAAGCTGCCGACCTGGTTGGCGAGCAGCAGGCCCTTATAGACCACCGTGCGGCTGGAAAAGCTCGGGATATAGGCCTGGCTGAGTCCTTCGATGCCATGCTTGGCCTCGAGCGCTTTCAGCGGATTCAGAGTCTGCTTGCGGATGACGACGAGCTTGCGCTCGAAGGCATCGTTGTCGAGGCAGTTCGTCCCGCGGGCAATGACGCATTGGCGAATGACCGGCATCGAATCGACCACCGCCTTGCCCAGCCCGTCCAGCGTGGTCGGGACATCGCGCCAGCCGACGACGCGCTGGCCTTCCTTTTCGGCGAACCGTTCGAGCTGCCGTTCGACAAATTCGCGGGCTTCCTCTTGCTGCGGGAGGAAACACATCGCCACGGCATAATCGCCCGATTGCGGCAAATCGTGGCCGCAACCGTCTGCCCATTTTCGGATGAGCGGATCGGGAATCTGCAACAGGATTCCGGCCCCGTCGCCCAGCAGCGGATCGGCGCCGACCGCGCCGCGGTGGTCCAGGTTGGCGAGAATTTCGAGCGCCTGGGTGACGATGGCATGGTTTTTCGCACCCTTGATATGCGCGACCATGCCGACACCGCAGGCATCGTGTTCGTTCTGCGGATCGTAGAGACCCGTGATAGTGTGGGGCGGCGTGCGTCCCATGGGCGAAGCGTCCTCCTTCGTGCCCGCCAACCGGCCTCGCTTTATGCGGGGCGGCCGGGAGCAAGGTCGATCGGCGCCGAACACGGCACCTGCAAAATTGCGCGAAGGCCCGTCATGCCGACAGGAAAGGTTTTTTGCAACTGCGAGAAGCGTAGCAAAATTTCATGGACGTCAAGATTTACGCTTTTCGGTGCGATTCCGTAGCGGAAATCCGACCCCTGCGGCGCGGGCCTTATTCGGGCTTGCCCACCCGGCTGAGTTTGTCGAGGGCGCTGCGCAGTTCAGCCTGCGGATCGCTTGGGCTTTCGGATGGAACCGGACCGGGCGCCTCGCGCTCGGCTTCGCGGCGCAGGGAAGCAATAGCGGGATCGGCCTCGTCCGGGGCCTGGGCATACGGTCCCGTCTTCAGCGCGGCGAGCGCGGCGCCGAGCCGTTCGGTCAGCGCATCGAGGGGAAGATCGCCGATTGCGGCGGGCATCACAGTGTCGTTTGTCGGCGTATCCAAATCCTGGGGTTGCACTTCGGAACCGACCGCGTCTGCGATCGCTGCGGTGTCCCGAGCTTCGGGAGCGGCGCGTCCGAAGGCGCTTCCGCCGCTATGCCGGGGGGTCGCGCGAATGGTCCCAAGCCGGCGCTATGTCCGTTTCGATACCCGTTTCGGGGAGGGCTCTTCCCAGTCCTCGGCGATAAACCGGTCCTCGGCCCTGCCATCGATCTGGTCGATTCCAGGCGTATCCCCGCTTTCGGCGGGGGCTTCCGGCTCCGCAGGGCTTTCATCCTCGATCTGCCGACCGGCCATGCCAATCCCTTCCTCGCCGATGTCCTCGCGCGGATTGAAGGGGCGGCGCGGGGCAGCGGCCGCGAGTGGGGCAGGCTCGGTCTCGATTTCCCGTTCGTCTTCGCGATCCTGCAACCAGATCCCGGCGCTATCCCTTTCGTCGTCGTCCTCCTCCCGCGAAGCCTCGTTGATCGCCGCCACGCGAATCGCAAGCACAAGACCGATGAGCAGGCCGAGCGCCGCGGCGATCAGCGACAATGCCGCGCGGATCGCGGTGCTATCGCTCAGAATACCGGCGATACCGATGCGTTCGGCCAGCACGGTGTGGATGGCCGGGGGCATGACGAAGAGGCCGAGGCCGAGCAGCAATGCGAACCACGCGGCCACGCCCCATTTGAAAGCGGGGTGGCTGCTGATCGGAGCAGTGCGTTTGGCGGCAGTCATCGCTTACTCAATCACCCGTTCAATGCGGCTCCTGCGGCCGCGACAGACTCGTTTCCTTAGCAGATCTTGGTAAACGGCCCGATAACGATCGATGTTCCGCGCCCAGTCATGGTTTGCGGCGACATGGAGCCGTCCGGCCTCCCGCATCCCCGGCCAGCGATATTTCTCGTCGATGAAGCGCGCCAGCGATGTGGCAATCCCCGGAGGATCGTCGGGCGGAAACAGCAGGCCGGTCACCCCGTCTTCGATCAGCTCGCGATGTCCGCCGACATCGCTCGCCGCGACGATCCGCTGCTGCGCCATCGCTTCCAGCGGTTTCAGCGGAGTCACCAGATCGGTCAGACGCGATTTTTTGCGCGGATAGGCGAGCACGTCGACGAGCGAATAATACCGCTCGACTTCGGAGTGCGGGACGCGTCCGGTGAAGACGATTGCCTCCCCGGCAGAAGACGCTGCAGCCTGCGCCCGCAGCGCTTCGTCCATCGGTCCGCCACCCACCAGCAACAATTGGGCAGTCGGGTGGTGCTCGCGCAGCAGCGGCATGGCCGCGATCAGATCGTCGAGCCCCTCATAGTCGTAGAAGCTGCCGATGAAGCCGATCACCGGTCCGCTGCCAATACCGATTGATTCGGCCAGCGCGCCATCGCGCGGCGGGGCATCGCCGAACAGGGTGAGATCGACGCCGTTGGGCGACAGGCCGATCTTGGCGCCATCATGGCCGCGCGCCACCAGATCGTCGCGCAGGCCGGCGCAAATGGTGAAGACTGCATCGGCCCCGGCCACCACCCGGTTCTCGAGCGACCGGGTGAGGCGGTATTTGAGCGATCCTTCGCGTCCCGTCCCGTTGCCGACAGCGGCATCTTCCCAGAACGCGCGGATTTCATATACGAAGGGCAAACCCAGTCGGCGCGCCGCCCGCAGTCCCGCCATGCCGCACAGTGCGGGCGAATGGGCGTGCAGAATGTCGGGGCGCCAATCGGCGGCCACTCTCTCGATACCTTTTCGCAGCGATTCGATTTCGCGCCATTCGCGCAGACCCGGTGGGCCGGACGGGATATGGCTAACCCGGTGGAAGGTAAGCCCCTCGACCTGTTCGATCGGCGGACCGTCTTCCGAATGGCGCGCGCCGGTAATCCCGCGAACCTCCATACCCGCAGCGCGCAGGCTTTTCAGGATTGCGCGCGTGCGAAATGTATAACCACTGTGTAGCGGCAGAGAATGGTCGAGGACATGCAGAATGCGGGTCATGGGCTCGCCGATGTGACACAGTACACTTAACGCCGCGTCAACCCCGTTGCATTAGGCAGTCATGCGAGAAAGCACCCCATAGTGATTGATTACCTCGCCCTCGGACTGACTCACGCGCTGATCCTCATCGGGATATTGCGCGTGATTGCGCGCGATGAACTCGATCGCGAGGATCCGCCCGGTGCCGAAATTGCAGAGGGCAAGCCCAAAGAACGCGCGGCTCGCCGTGCGCGCCGCGAGCGGGGCCAAGCCTCCGATGCTTGACCTTGCTCTGTTCCTGTTTGTGATGGCGCTCTTCGCGCTCGGCCTCAGGCGCCCTTTCGTCTGGGTGCTGGCCTATCTCTACATCGATATCCTCGCGCCGCAGAAGATCGGCTGGACGCTGACGCCGCTGTTTCCGATCTCCCTCATCGCCTTCGTCCTGGCCTTTGTCGGCTGGGCGGTGACCGACACGAAATCGCAGATCCGCTTCACCTTGCGCCAGGGTATCATGGTCGCTTTTCTCGGCTGGTGTTTCCTGACGCTGCAATGGGCCGATTTCCCCGTGGAGGCAGCCACCAAATGGGAATGGGTCTGGCGTGCGCTGGTCTTCGCGATCTTCCTGCCTTTCACGCTGGTTACCCGGCTCAGGATCGAACTCGCGACGCTGGTGGTGACGCTGACTGCGGGGGCGATCATCATTTCCGCCAGCCTCAAGACCGTGCTGGGCGGCGGAGGGTACGGCAATCTCTATTTCTTCGTGAACGACAATTCGAACATCTATGAAAGTTCGACGCTGTCCACCGTCGCGGTCGGGCTCATCCCGATCATCTGGTGGTTCATGCACCATGGGAGAGTATTTCCGCCAGACTGGCGGGTGAAGCTGTTCGGCTGGGCCTTCATCTTCGCCTGCTTGCTGACCCCGGTCGGCACCGAGGCGCGCACCGGCCTTGTTTGTATCGGCGTACTTGCGCTGTTGCTGCTGCGCGACGTCAAGCGGCGGTTGAGCTTCGTCGCTGCCGGCGCGGCGATGGTCTTGATGGCCGCGCCGTTCCTGCCGCAAAGCTATTACGAGCGCATGGGGCTTATTGCCGGCCACGAGGAGGACCAATCCGCCTCCACCCGCCTTGCGGTGTGGCAGTGGACATACAATTATGCACTTGAGAACCCGATGGGCGGGGGGTTCGATTCCTATCGCGGAAACCGGTTCGAATACCGCCTGCCGCAGGTCGAGGAGAACGCGAACACGACCATGGTCGAGTATCGGGATGTGGTTGACGAGGCGCGCGCTTTCCATTCGTCGATCTTCGAAGTGCTCGGTGAGCAGGGCTGGGTGGGCCTGTTCCTGTGGCTGTGGCTACATGCCAGCGGGCTGTGGCAGATGGAAAGGATCCGCCGCCGCTGGCGGGGCGTGAAGGTGCGAGCTGGCAGGCGCCGCTCGCCAGTGCCCTGCAGATGGCGCAGATCATTTACTTGGTCGGATCGCTCTTCCAGGGATCGCCTATCAGCCGGTGATCCTGATCCTGATTGGCCTGCAATGCGGGCTATGGGCCTATCTCAAGCGCTGCGACGAGGCCGCTTCGGGCCGTACTTCCCGCCGCCGCGCGGCCCAGCGCTCGGACCCCAGCGCGCCACCAGCCTATCGAATGCCTCGCGCTCGGCCCCATCGAGCGACGCGTAGTTTCGGCATCGGCCCTGCGCGGTCACGCAGGCCGCGCCGCTGTCGAGTCTCAGCGAGATGACGCCTAATTGCCGGTCGGCCATGCCGATGGCGGTGGGCGATTCGAGCGGGCCGATATGCAGGAAGGGCTCGAAAATCGGTGCCTCCGGCACCTCGGCCCCGAGCATCCGCAGGATGATCCGCCGGTAATCGCTCAGCGAAATGGGTGCGGAAACGCCCGCCAGCGGCCGATTGCTGGCGAAAAAGGTCGCGTTCTGGCGATCGTTGATGATGTGGCCATGCCCCAGGAACCCTCCTTCGAACAGCGCCTCTCCATGATCGCCGGTGACCACCAGGACCGTCTCGTCCCATACGCCCATCGTCTGGAGCCGGTCGATCAGACGCCCGAGCGCGGCATCGCTGTATGCCACCGCGTTCCAATAGGTTCTCTGGAGCGCGTCCCGGTTCTCCGCTCCGATCTGGCCGCGTTCCAGCGGCGGGCGCGCAAAGCGCTCGGGCACCCCGTCATGGTGGTAGGGGAAATGCGGGGTCTGGAAGTTGAAGTAAACGAATTGCGGCGTCGTCCAGATGGCGGGATCGCCCAGCAGAGCGTCGAACCGGTCCAGCACGATGTTCTCGTCGATCAGCAGCGAGCCTTGCGCGGCGAAGCTGAAGGCGCGCTGCTCCTTGAGCAGTTCCGCATCGACGAAATGATCGGCCACCTCGCGCATTCCGACCGCTTCCGAAATACCGCCGAAATCTTCCGGCTGGCCCGAGAATACGCCGATTTCATAGCCACTCCGGTCGAGTTCGCGGAACAGGCTCGGCGAGCCCGGAGGAACGACCAGACTACCGGCGAAAAGCGATTTGAGCGAGGCAGTGGTG
The DNA here is from genome assembly GCF_003355455.1 of Erythrobacter aureus. Lineage (NCBI taxonomy): Bacteria > Pseudomonadati > Pseudomonadota > Alphaproteobacteria > Sphingomonadales > Erythrobacteraceae > Erythrobacter > Erythrobacter aureus. The sequence continues at coordinate 353,288 of NZ_CP031357.1, read as the reverse complement.
AAGCCGACATGGCTGTAGGCGGGGGCGATGGCGCCGCCTTGCGCGGCCACCCGGGCAAGATTCGGGGCGACCACTTGCCCGTCGATCTGTTTTCCGAGCACGTCCGCCCGGGTGCTTTCGAGCACCACGATGACGAGATGCGGTTTTTTGCCGCTCAACGGCGTTTCGGGAAGAGTGCCGGGAACGGGGACGAGCGCGAGATCGCCGCCATATCCATCCTCGTCGATGCCATTGCCAGGCACGTCCAGCGCAAGTGGGTGGCGTGCTTCGTCGAAAGGGTATGGATCGATGACGCGTCCGGCCAGCCCATAGCCGTCGCCATCGAAATCGCTCGCCAGCGAGAGCAGGTCGCCCAGCGCCTGCCAGGCCATGATGCGCTCCAGCCCGCGTGCCCCATCCCCGCCGATCCGCGGAATGACGAACAGCCCACCTACAAGCAAAAGCCATATGGCAGCGATCATATGCCAGCCGGACCTGATGGCATCGATCGCGGGCTGCGGCCCGGTCAGCCGATGCAGCAACCGGGCCGCGACCCACCATGCCAAAAGGAAGGCGGCAAGGGCAGCCAGCCCCAGCATGATTTCGTTTTTGGCGAAGAGCAGCGCGTCGGTGGCACTTCCCCCTCCCAATTGCTTGAGCAGAGCGAAGCTGACCGCATCGCTGAAATAGGAATGCAATTGGTACTGCAGGCTGAGGACGAGCAGGCTGATCCCGCCATAAAGAAAGGCGAAATGCAGCACTGTCGCCTGCGCGCCCGAGGCTCTCGCGAGCCTCGCCGCGATTTTCCATGCCAGCAGCGCGATGGCGAGCTGGGCAAGCACGAAGCCCAGAGCGAAGAGGGCGATCTCGCCGGGGGTGTCGACCGCACTCGACTGCCCGAAACCGCCGGTGAAGACACCGAACTTGCGGTTTGCAACAAGAAGCTCGGCAGCCGCGACAATTGTCGCCACCAGCGGGACCCCGATTGCCGGACGGAACAAACCAGTGATAATTCGCCCCGCCATGATCCTCCCTTTTCGGGGCGGCTTCATGGCCCCCCTTACGACCATAGCGGTCATGCGAATCGGCTCAATATGCATTGGCGCTTTCTCACCGGCGGTTGCGCCTCGCCATGCCGTAGCGGCACGCGCGATGCGGTTGCGCACCCTCTTTTCATGCGCCATGACTCGCGCCGAACCGCGCGGCGAGAGTCGCATGAAACGCACGTTTTTGGATTAAGGAGAGGCGCGCATGAGCCCGCAGGATCTGGCCGAGAAAGTCGGCGAAACCATCGGCACCAGCGAATGGGTCGAGATGAGCCAGGAACGGATCAACCAGTTCGCCGAGGCCACAGGCGATCACCAGTTCATCCATATCGACGAAGAAAAGGCCAAAATGACGCCCTTCGGCGGCACCATCGCGCATGGCTTTCTTACGCTGTCGATGATCCCCTATCTCGGCGCCAATTCGGACGTGCCCAAGCTTGACGGCGTGAAAATGGGCGTGAATTACGGTGGTAACAAGACCCGTTTCATTAGCCCCGTTCGCAGCGGCAAGCGCATTCGCGGCCACTGGAAGCTGATCGAAATGAACGAAAAGCGCCCTGGCCAGTGGCAGCAGACCTGCGAGATCACGATGGAGATCGAAGGCGAGGAGAAGCCCGCTTTGATCACTGAGTGGATCACCCAGATATTCGTCTGATTTCCCCCTCCTCCCCGGTGAGGATCAGACATTTCTAGCAAATCAAGGACATACCCATGCGTGACGCAGTCATCGTCTCCACCGCCCGCACCGCCATCGGCCGCGCCTATAAGGGCGGGTTCAACGACACCAAGGGACCGACGCTCGGCTCCTATTCCCTGAAGCCCGCGATCGAGCGCGCTGGCATCGATGCCGGCGAGGTCGACGACGTGTTGTGGGGTGCCGCACTCCAGCAGGGAACACAGGCCGGCAACCTTGCCCGCCAGGTAGCATTGCGGGCGGGGTGTCCCGTGTCGGTAAGCGGCATGACCATCGACCGCCAGTGCTCCTCGGGTCTGATGAGCATCGCCACGGCTGCCAAGCAGATCATCACCGACCGCATGGACGTGGTTGCCGCGGGTGGTCAGGAATCGATCAGCCTCGTGCAGACGAAGGAAATGCGGGTGATGCCCGATCCGGAGCTGATCGCCATGCACGGCGCGATCTACATGCCCATGCTGCAGACCGCCGAGACGGTCGCCCAGCGCTATGGCATCAGCCGCGAAGCGCAGGACGAATATGCCCTGTCCAGCCAGCAGCGCACCGCCGCCGCGCAGGAAGCGGGCAAGTTCGACGACGAAATCGTACCTGTCAGCACCACGCACAAAGTGCAGAACAAGGAAACCGGCGAGATTTCGGATGTTGAGATCACCATCGCCAAGGACGAAGGCAACCGCCCTTCGACCACGCTCGAAGGCCTTCAGGGCCTCCAGCCGGTCATGGGTCCCGGCACCTCGATCACGGCGGGTAACGCCTCGCAGCTTTCGGACGGGTCTTCGGCCTCGATCCTGATGGAAGCCAAGGTCGCCGAACAAAAGGGTCTTCAGCCGCTTGGCCGCTATGTCGGCATGGCGGTTGCGGGCACGGAGCCCGACGAAATGGGCATCGGCCCGGTTTTCGCCATTCCCAAGCTTCTGAAACGCTTCGATCTCAAGGTCGACGATATCGGCCTGTGGGAACTGAACGAAGCCTTCGCCGTCCAGGTGCTCTATTGCCGCGACAAGCTGGGCATCGACAACGACAAGCTCAATGTCAATGGCGGCTCGATCTCGATTGGCCACCCCTATGGCATGACCGGCGCACGCTGCGTCGGCCATACGCTGATCGAAGGCAAGCGCCGCGGTGCCAAATACGGCGTCGTCACCATGTGCGTCGGCGGCGGCATGGGCGCAGCCGGCCTGTTCGAGATTTTCTAGGAGTCTTTTGTCGGGCCTACCGCTTCGCTGCATGAGGCCTAGGAGGTAATCACGATGACCGAGCGGTGGCCGAAACTCGATTTCGAGGCCGACCGCCCGGTCATCGAAAGCCTGCATGCCTATCTCCAGGTCGTGGGCAAATTGCCCACTCGGGCGCTGCCGTGGTGCAACCACAGTTGGCATCTGGCGCTGCGCGTGGTGCCGCGCGGTTTCCGCAGCTATCCGGTGTTCTTTCCGCGCGGAGAGGTGGAAGTTCTCTTCGACTGCCTGGGATCAACCGTCGCGGTCGAAACCTCGACCGGGTTCGCCGCCGGATTCGAAGTGGCCGGTCAGACCGTCGCGCGCTTTCACGAACAGCTCGCCGAATTGCTGGGGCGCGCGGGAATTCAGACCGATATTTCCGGTGCTCCGAACGAAGTCGAAGAGGCGGTTCCCTTCGCACGGGATAAGCGCGAGCGGGAATGGGACATCTCCGTCCTGGCGCGTATCCACCGCGCCTTTTCCCACGCAAACCGGGTGTTCGAGACATTTCGTACCGGCTTTGTTGGAAAATCCAGCCCCAGCCATTTGTTCTGGGGCAGCTTCGATCTCGCGGTTACGCGGTTCTCGGGGCGAGAGGCGCCGCTTCATCCCGGCGGATTTCCTAACCTTCCCGACCGCGTGACGCGCGAGGCCTATAGCCATGAAGTCGCCAGTGCGGGGTTCTGGCTGGGTGGCGGGGGTGTCGATGAGGCGGCTTTTTACGCCTATGGCTACCCCACGCCTGACGGGTATTGCGATGCCGAGGTCGGGCCGGAGGGAGCTTTTTGGCACGCCGAACTGGGCGAATGGGTGCTTCCCTATGCCAGCATGCGCGAGGCGAGCGATCCCGAGGCGGCGCTGCTGGAGTTTCTCGAGACAAGCTACCGGGCAGTGGCGGACCGTTCGGGGTGGGACCGTGCGGCGCTGGAAATTCCTGCGGGCGCTCTTGGGCGACCCTATGATGTCAAGGCGGAGCGCGCAGGCCCCGCCTGACCGGGCGCGATACTCGCGCCGTACGATGCGACCGCCACCGTATCGTTCCTGCTGCAAGCACTCGGTCTGCCGAGCGGTAAAGGATGTCGCCCGGTCCGCCGATCTTCAGATCGATCGTTAGCGGCGCGGCAAGGTGTCTATCGGGCGCAATTGCCGTTGGACGAATGCGCCGCGCGGGGCCTATGCTCACCCCTATGGGTGTCGTCGAGATCATCGGTATTGCCGGAAGCGTCAGCCTGCTGGCGGGGTGGCGGCTCTATCTGTGTATCTTTGCCACCGGTCTCGCGATGCGCCTGGACGCATTGCCGCTGCCCGAGCACCTCGCCAGCCTCGACGTATTGGCGAACCCATGGGTCATGGCGATCGCGGCCTTGGCCGCGGTCGCGGAATTCTTCGCGGACAAGGTGATGTGGCTCGATTCGATCTGGGATGGGGTGCACACATTCGTTCGACCTGTCGGCGGCGCCCTGCTGGCGCTGGCCATTGTCGATCCGTCCGATCCCGCGACGCAAGTGATCGCGTTCCTTTTGGGTGGCGGGGCGAGCTTTGCGGCGCATGTGGGCAAGGCAAGTGCGCGCGGAGCGATCAACACCAGCCCCGAACCGGTTAGCAATATGGTGGTATCGACGGCCGAGGACGTGGCGACCGTCGGCCTGCTATACCTTGCCTATGAATTCCCGCTCGTCGCAGGCGGTATTGCCCTCGCCTTGCTTGCGCTCACGGTCTGGCTGCTCATGGTGGCGCGCCGCGTAATCGGTCTGATCTTCGGTCGGCCCAAGGAGCCGCCGCCGGCCTGAACCACCTCACCCATGCGTGGCGATGAAGTCCTCGACCACCGGGGCGATACGGTTGCGCCATTTGCTGCCATTGAAGATGCCGTAATGGCCTGCGCCCTCGGCCATGTAATAGCGCTTTTTCTCGTCGGACAGCTTCGGAGTGAGATCGAGCGCGGCCTTGGTCTGGCCCAGTCCGGAAATGTCATCGCGCTCGCCCTCGATGGCCAGCAGCGCGGTTTGGGTGATGTCGCCCAAATCGATGCGCTTGCCGCGATGGACGAAGGTGCCATTGGGCAAGGCGTGGGTCTGGAAGACCTCTTCCACCGTCTGCAGGTAGAACTCGGCCGTCATGTCGCACACGCTGCGGTATTCGTCGTAGAAATCCTTGGTCGCCTGCGCGCTGTCCTGATCGCCGATGGTGAGGTGTTTGAACATCTCGTAATGGCTCATCATGTGATTGCCGAGATTCATGCTCATGAAGCCGGCAAGCTGCATGAAGCCGGGATAGACCCGCCGCCCGCCGCCGCGATACTGCATCGGCACCGTGGCGATGACATTGTGGCGAAACCACTCGATGGGGCGATCCATGGCAAGGTCGTTGACGCTGGTGGGCGAACAGCGTGTGTCGATCGGGCCGCCCATCATGGTCAGCGTTTTCGGCGTGCAGGGATGCGCGTCGCGGTTCATGATCGCGGTCGCGGCGAAGACCGGGACCGAAGGCTGGCATACCGCCATCACATGCGCGCCTTCGCCGATGTGTTCGAGATAGGCGATCACGTAATCCATATAGTCGTCGAGATCGAAGCTGCCCTCGTGGAGCGGCACGGTCTTGGCGTCGGCCCAGTCGGTCACGAAGACGCGGTAATTCCGGAGCATCCTTCTCACCGTGCCACGCAGCAGCGTGGCATAATGGCCGCTCATAGGGGCGACCACCAGCAGGCGGGGCGCATTGTCGGGCAGGTTCTCCCGGTGGAACTCTTTAAGATCGCCGAACGGTTTGTTCAGTACCGTCGCCTCGACCACCGGATCGGGTTTTCCGTCCACCTCGACCGCCTCGATCCCCCAGGCCGGCTTGCCGTAAGTGGCAGTGGCGTGGGCGAACACTTCGAGCGCGCTCGCGGCCATAGGACCGATGTTCATATATCCCATCGGGCCGACATAATTCACCGGGTTGGCCGGATTGTTGAGCATTTCCACCCCGATAGAGGCGAAGGCGCTGGCCGAATTCAGCCAGCTGCGCTGCAGTTCGTAGGCGTGGTAAAGCAATGCGTATCCCCTGCTGGCCCGGCCCATTGTCTTCTGTTCCGCCGGGCGAAAGAGGGGCATCCTGCCGCTGGATCGTGCATTGTGCAATGCACAAATGCGCTATTTGTACCTTCGCGCGCGCAGCGCTGTGGATTTTCCAGGCGCGTGGACCTAGTGGGATCGTCATGTCAGCCAAGGACAACACCGAAATCGAAGGGCGCGGACGGTTTGCGCGCAAGCGCGCCACGAAGGATGCGCCGAGGCAGCGTTCGCTGCGCCCGCTCAGGATGGTATGGCAGGCGGGAAAGAACTATCCGGGCCATGTGGCGCTGGCATTGCTCGCCCTGTGCATCACCGCCGCCGCCACTCTGGCCATTCCGGCCGGTTTCAAGCTGGTCATCGATCGCGGTTTCGCCGCAGGGGCCGACCCGGCCGATATGGGGCGCTGGTTCCGTTACCTCTTGCTGATTGTCGCGGTGCTCGCGGCGGGCACCGCCATGCGCTTCTACTTCGTCAGCTGGCTGGGCGAGCGGGTGGTTGCCGATATCCGCCTGCGGGTACAGGAAAACCTGCTGCGGCTGGCGCCCGGTTTCTACGAGGAAAACAGCCCCAAGGAAATTTCCAGCCGCATGACCAGCGACACCGCGCTGATCGAACAGGTCGTGGGCACGACCGTTTCCGTGGCCCTGCGCAATCTGCTGATGACGATCGGCGGAACCGCCTATCTTTTCTGGCTGGTGCCGAGCCTGACACTCGGCCTGTTCCTGATCATTCCCGCGATCGTCATACCGATCACGCTGTTCGGACGGCGGTTGCGCAAGGTTTCGCGCACCAGCCAGGACCGGGTTGCCGATATCGGCGCAATGGTGACCGAAGTGCTTTCCGCGATGAAGATCGTCCAGGGCTTCAACCAGGAAACGCGCGAGCACGGACGCTTTCGCGAAGCGGTGGAGCGGACCTTCGCCGTGGCGAAACGGCGCGTGATGCTTCGCGCGGCGATGACTGCGGTGGTTATCCTGCTGGTTTTCGGCGGGATAACCATGCTGGTCTGGCGCGGCGCGCAGGCAGTCAGCGAGGGCGTGATTTCGGGCGGGACTATCGCCGCTTTTGTCCTCACCGCTGGCCTGGTGGCCGGGGCGATCGGCGCGCTGACCGAAGTCTATGGCGATCTGCTGCGCGGGGCCGGCGCGGCCAGCCGGTTGTCCGAATTGCTGGATGAGAAGCCGACAATCAAGGCTCCCGATCGGCCGCAGGTCCTGCCTGTTCCGCCGCGCGGCAGCCTGTCGTTCCGCAACGTGACCTTCCGCTATCCCACACGATTGGAAGCCCCCGCGATCACCGACTTCAGTCTCGAGGTCGAGCCGGGCGAGACCGTGGCCATTGTCGGTCCTTCGGGAGCGGGCAAATCGACCATTTTTCAGCTTGCCGAGCGGTTTTACGATCCCCAGGCCGGTTCCATCCGCCTGGATGGCGTCCCGCTGACGAGCGCCGACCCCGCCGAAGTGCGCCGCCGCATGGCCTATGTCCCGCAAGAGGGCGTTCTGTTCAGCGCCAATGCGCGCGACAATCTGCGCTATGGGAATTGGGAAGCGGGTGACGATGAGATCTGGGCCGCCGCACGCGCTGCCAATGCCGCCGAATTCCTCGAGAAGCTGCCACAGGGCCTCGATAGCTATCTTGGCGAGAGCGGCACGCAATTGTCGGGCGGTCAGCGCCAGCGGATTGCCATTGCCCGCGCTTTGCTGCTCGACGCGCCGATTCTGTTGCTGGACGAGGCGACCAGCGCGCTCGACGCCGAAAGCGAACGGCTGGTTCAGGAAGCGCTCGAGCATCTGATGGAGGATCGCACGACGCTGGTCATCGCGCACCGTCTGTCGACCGTGCGCGCGGCCGACCGCATCGTGGTGATGGAAGACGGGCGCATCGTCGAACAGGGAACGCACGAACAGCTTTCGGTCAATGGCGGGCTCTATGCGCGTCTCGCATCGCTGCAGTTCGGCCTCGAAAGCGCCTGATCGCTTGACACCCTTCGCGCAACTGTCTTGGGCCAATCGGCAATGAACGATTTTCTCACCGCGATCTTTCTCGGCATCGTCGAGGGTCTGACCGAATTCATCCCCGTCTCTTCGACCGGGCACTTGATCCTCGCCACCGAACTGTCGGGCGCGGACCCGGACGAATGGGCGATGTTCAACGTCGTCATCCAGCTCGGCGCGATCCTGGCGGTGGTGTACCAGTATTGGGGCACCTTCTGGTCGGCGGGGATGGGCGTGCTGAAGGGTGAGCGTGAAGGCTTGATGTTCGCGCGCAACATCCTGCTTGGCTTCCTGCCCAGTGCGGTGATCGGCTTTGCGCTTTACGAGAGCTTCGAAGCCATGCTTGGCAATCCAGGAATTGTGCCTTGGGCGCTGATTGCGGGCGGGATCGCGATCATCGTGATCGAGCGTGTTGCCAAGCCGCGCGACGAAGGGCAGGGCGTGGCCGAGCTGCCGCTCAAGAAAGTGCTGGCCGTGGGTTTCGCCCAATGCCTGGCCATGGTGCCCGGTGTCAGCCGCTCCGGCGCGACGATCATGGGAGCGCTGGCCATGGGCGTCAATCGCAAGACCGCGGCCGAATTCTCGTTCTTCCTTGCCGTGCCCACGATGATCGGCGCGAGCACGCTGGAGATTTTCACCAAATATGACGAGATGATGAGCGGTGCGACACGGGTCGGCTGGGACGAGATCGCGGTGGGCTTTATCGTCAGCTTCATCGTCGCTCTGGTGGTAATCCGTGCATTCGTCGCCTTTGTCAGCCGCAGCGGCTTCACGCCTTTCGCGTGGTACCGCATTGTGGCGGGCTCGGCGGCACTGGCCTGGCTGACCTTCGCCTGACTCCGGTCTGAATTTCGACACAGTCCGGCCATAATTCTTTCAGCTTCGCGGAACCATTGCTTGGGCACTGCTTTATCCCCTTGAGTGAAACGCGAAGGTGGAGACCAATGGGTTTGCTGATCTTGATCGTAGTGGGCGCCCTTCTCGGGTGGCTGGCCACGATTATCCTACGTATTGAGGACGGCCGGAATATCCTGGCCAATGCTCTGGTGGGTGTACTCGGCTCGCTGGTGACCGGCCTGATTGCGGGCAATGGCGCCATCTTCGGGACGGTCAGCGGTATCGCCCTGCTATGGGCGGTGCTTGGCTCGGTCGTGTCGATCGGCCTGTTTAACGTTGTACGGCAACGCGCCTATCGTTAAGCGCGCTTCACAATCATCCGCATTTCTTTACAAACGGGCGCGGGATGGATTCGCGTCTCGAATACCAAGGGGAACGACTATGAACTTCAACAAGCTTACCATTATCGCTTCGGCTGCTGCACTGAGCCTCGGCGTTGCCGCCTGCGACAGCCCGGCCGAAGAAGCCGCCGAAGAACAGGCCGAAGCCATGGAAGACACTGCCGATGCCATGGAAGACGCCGGTGAAATCACCGACGAGCAGGCCGATGCCATGGAAGCTCAGGCTGACGACATCGAAGATGCTGCCGAAGGCGACACCGATGCGCTGACCGAAGGCGTGGAAGAAGCCGTCAACTAAGACGCTTTCCACTAAGAACAAGGATGCGGCCCGGGAGCGATCCCGGGCCGTTTTCCGTTATACGGGCTTTGCACCGCTTCCGCGGCCGCCACGTAGCGTATATTCCAGCGTCCCGCGGTTGACCACGTAGTCGACGTCGATCACCGCCGTATTGGCATAGGTGAAGCCGGGGCCGAGATCGCGATAGAGCTTGTCGAAATCGCGCTCTACCGTCTGCCGATACAGGTCCTCGAAGCTCTCGATCACGAAATAGGTCGGCTGCAAATCGCTGATGACATAATCGGTCCGCATCACGCGATCGACATTGAGCATGATGCGGTTGGGGCTTTTCGCTTCCACCGAATACACCACCTCGGTCGGGCCGGAGAGAATGCCCGCACCATAGGCACGGATATCGCCAGGCGCTTCCTGGATCAGTCCGAATTCGACCGTGTACCAATACAGCGCACCCAGCGCCTTCAGGCGATTGTACCGCATCGCCTTCCACCCGGCGCGGCCATATTCCTGCATGTAGTCGGCATAGACCGGATCGGTCAGCATCGGCACATGACCGAAGACGTCGTGGAAGACGTCGGGTTCCTGAATGTAATCGAAGGTTTCGCGCGTGCGAATGAAATTGCCTGCCGGAAACCGCCGGTTGGCGAGATGCCAGAAGAATACATGGTCGGGAATCAGCATCGGCACGGGCACCACGCTCCAGCCCGTCAGCTTGTCCAGCTCTTCCGACAGCTTGCCGAATTCGGGAACGCCGCCGCGACCAAGGTCGAGCTTCTCGGTGCCTTCCATGAAAGCGGTGGCCGCGCGGCCGGGCAATACGCTCATCTGGCGCGCGAACAGATCGTCCCAGATCGCGTCATCCTCGCTATCGTATTCGGTCTGCTTGGGCTCCAGCCAGTCGTCGCCGACATGCTCGGGCTTCTTCAGCGGAGCGGTAAAGACGTCTTCCGGAAGGTTCGGCAGACGCGTAAAATCCTGTTCGGGTTCTGCAAGTGTAGCCATATCGTTGCCGATGATACTACCAATGCGGCCACCACACAAATCTCGGGCGGGGGAATGATGAAAAAAGACGATTACCAGAGTGCGCTTAAGCCCATGCAAAAGGAGCTGGTTGGCATGGCCCGCTGGGCGCGCACCACCGGACAGCGGATCGTTGTGTTGTTCGAAGGGCGCGATACTGCCGGTAAGGGCGGCGCGATCAAGGCCGTGCACGACAGGCTCAATCCGCGCCAGTGCCGCATCGTCGCCCTGGCCAAGCCGACCGACGCGGAACGGAGCCAGTGGTATTTCCAGCGCTACGTCCACCACTTGCCCTGCGCGGGTGAGATCGCGCTGTTCGACCGCAGCTGGTACAACCGTGCGGGTGTGGAAAAGGTCATGGGCTATGCTGACGATCGCGAGGTCGCACAATTCCTGCGGCAGGCACCGACCTTCGAAAAGATGCTGGTCGACGATGGCATCCTGCTGTTCAAATACTGGCTCGCCACCGATCAGGAAAAGCAGGAAGAGCGCCTGCGCGAACGGCTTGAAGATCCGCTCAAGCGCTGGAAACTTTCGCCGATCGATCTTGCCGCGCGTGACAAATACGATGCCTATACCGAGGCACGGGAAGCGATGCTGGCAGCGACGCATACCGCATGGGCGCCGTGGACGCTGGTCGATTTCAACGATCAGAAACGGGGGCGCCTGACACTGGTGCGCGACCTGCTCGATCGCCTGCCCGACACGGCTGTGGCGCCGCCCGAAATCGATTTTCCCGAACTGGGGCGCGAACCCAAGGAAGAACGCTATACCGTGATCGCGCCGATTGCCGATTATCCGCTTGGCTAGCTAGGCCAGGCTGGCGGAGGCCTTCGTTACCTGTCGGCCATCGCTCGCAAAGGCGCCCAGCTCGATCGTCCCCCCTTCGCCGCGCATTACCAGATGAAGCGGCTCCCCCGCGATCGCCGGGCTTACGCCGCGAAAGGCAAACCGGGTCAAGCGGTTTTCGCCATGGTGCTCTGCGGCGAGCTGGAGCAGCAAGCTGGCGGTAAGCGGGCCGTGCACAACGAGGCCGCGATAGCGTTCCACCTCGCGGGCATAAGGCCTGTCGTAATGGATGCGGTGCGTGTTGAAGGTCAGCGCCGAATAGCGAAACAACAGCCGCTCGTCGGGGTGAACGATGCGTTGTACATCCCAGCCCGACGGGTCAAATATATCGCCGGAATTCGCAGGTGGGGAAAGCGGCGCGTCGCCCGCCAGCGCTTCGAGATAGACGATGCTTTGCCGCTCGTTCACCGCCAGTCGGCCATCGGCGCTGGTTTCGTGATCGACCTCGACGAAGACCATGTCGCCCCGGCTGCCCGACTTGGGCGTGACCGATGCGATCCGGCTGACCCGTTCGATCGATGCACCGATCGCGATCGGCCCATGAAATTGCATTGCGCTCGATGCCCACATGCGGCGGGGCAGGGGGATGGGCGGCAGAAAGCTTGCCGGGCTGTCGTCCCGCAGGGGATGACCGTCCTCGCCCAATTGTCCCGTGCGCGCTTCGGGCGTGCACAGGCACAGATGGATGCCTTGCGGCATGGCCTCATCAGGCGGCGCATCGCGGTCGAACGTGGAGCACCAGCGCGCGGCCAGCGCGGGGTCGAGCCGATCGGTAGCGCGCATTTTGCGCCCGATCCAATCCGACCAGTCGCTCATCAGGCGGCGCGCTCGAACACGGCGGCCATGCCCTGCCCGCCGCCGATGCACATGGTCTCGAGCCCATAACGCACCTCGCGGCGGTGCATTTCATGCGCCATGTCGGCAAGGATACGGATGCCGGTCGCGCCGATCGGGTGGCCGAGCGAAATGCCCGAACCGTTGACATTGACGATCTCGCGGCGGCTGTCGTCCTCGGCAAAGCCCCAGCCCTTGAGCACCGCGAGCGCCTGCGGAGCGAAGGCTTCGTTCAGTTCGATCAGACCGATATCGTCCCAGCCCATGCCGCTCCGCGCGAACAGGCGCTCGACCGCCGGGACCGGGCCGATGCCCATCCGGCTGGGATCGCAACCCGCCGCGCTCCACGAATGGAACCACAGAATCGGTTCGAGACCGAGTTCCTCGACCTTGTCCTCGGCCACGACGAGACAGGCCGCCGCGGCATCGTTCTGCTGGCTGGCATTGCCTGCCGTCACGATGGCGTCGGCGTCGCGCTTCAGGTCGATGGCGCGCAATTTGCCGAGCGTTTCCATACTGGCATCGGCGCGAAAGCCCTCGTCCTTGGCGAACATGACAGGGTCGCCGCGCCGCTGGGGGATTTCGACCGGGACGAGCTGCTCGTCGAATTTGCCCTCCTCCCAAGCACATGCCGCGTTCTGATGGCTGCGCACGGCGAAGGCATCGGCCTCCTCGCGGCTGATGCCGTAATCCTTGGCGAGGTTTTCGGCGGTCTCGATCATGCCGGTGATGACGCCATAGCGCTCGATCGGCTGGCTCATCAGGCGCCCGCGCGTCAACCGGTCCCACAGCACCATGTCGCCAAGCCGCGCACCGTGGCGGGCCTTGGTCGTATAATGCTCGACATTGGACATGCTTTCGACCCCACCGGCGAGCACGCAATCGGCCACACCGGTCTGCACCATCATCGCCGCCGTCGCGACTGCCTGCAGGCCCGAACCGCAGCGGCGGTCGAGCTGGAAGCCGGGCACCTCCTCAGGATAGCCCGCGGCAAGCCAGCTCCAGCGACCGATCGCGGGCGCTTCGCCGCTGCCGTAGCCCTGGCTGAAGACGACATCGTCGACGCGCGCCGGGTCGATGCCGCTACGCTCCACCAGCGCCTTGATGATAATGGCGCCAAGCTGTCCCGCCTCCAGCGAGGCAAGGCTGCCGAGATAGCGGCCGACGGGCGTTCTCAGGGGCTTGCAAATGGCTACGCGGCGTGTCGACGTCATGGGTCAGTCCTTGTCCGAAAGGCGGGCGATCCCCCGATCGACGAGCGCGTGGATCGTGCCCGAAGCGAGGCCGAGTCGGTCCGCCAGGACCTCCTCGGTATGCTGGCCGAGATAGGGGGCGGGCGCGGGATCGCCCGCTTCACGGCTGGGGATATTGGCGAAGCTGCGCGTCGCCGGGTACTCGAATTCGCTCGGGTTTGCGGGCGAGGGGCCGAACAGCGGATTGTTCGCGACGAGCTGTGCGTCATTGGCCGCTTCCTGCATCGTGCGGTAGCGCTCGAAAGTCGCGCCGTTTTCGGCAAGGCGTGCGGAGAGGTCGCCCCAGTCCATCCTATCGGCACGTTTCTGAAATAGGTCGAACAGGCGGTGGCGATTTTCGAAGCGGGGGCGGTCGCCATCGGCGAAGCGCACGCCCAGTTCGGTCTCGAGCGCCGCGATCTCTCCCGCGAGACCGAAGGCGGCGACCAGCCCGCCCCATTGTTTCGGTGTCAGAGCGGCGACCATGAAGCGCACGCCGTCCCGGGTTCTGAAGTCCCGCCCGAACGCGCCCCAGATGGCATTGCCCAACCGCTCACGATCGGCCCCGCGATAGAGCATTTCCGCCATCGCGCCGCTATTCGCCATGGTCCCTATGGCGACGTTGCCGAGCGGCACACGGATTTCGCTGCCTTCGCCGGTGGCATCGCGGTGGCGAAGCCCGGCCAGCATGGCAAAGGCGCAATAGGCTCCGGTGATGAAATCCCATGCCGGAAGCACTTGGTTGACCGGTGGTGCAGTCTCGAGATCCCACTCCTCCGGCCCGCACATCAGCGGGTATCCGCTGGCGGCGTTGACGGTGAAGTCCATCGCCTGCCTGCCGTCGTGCCAGCCCATGATCCGTACGCTGACGAGATCGGGCACACCATCCGGCTGCCTCTCCGCAATGGCGTCATGCGACAGGAAACTCTTCTCGGGCAGGTTGGTGATGAGGTTGCCGGTTTGTGCCGCAAGTTCGACCAGCAGCTCGCGGCCCTCGCCACTGCGCAGGTCGAGCGCGACCGATTTCTTCGCGCGGTTGAGATTCTCCCAGCTTAATGAGCGGCCTTCCCGCGTGAGCATGTAGCGGTCGTAATCGAGCCCGCCCGCCTTGTGGTCGACGCGGATCACCTCCGCGCCCATTTGCGCGCAATACAGTCCGGCAGTGGGCGAAGCGACGAAGCTCGAGGCTTCGATGATCGAGAGGCCGGAGAGGAGGTTATACATTTTTCTTGGGTGCGCTGCCGACTTCCGTCGTCAGCTTGCGGCTGTTCCATCCTGCGCCCCCTCCCGGCCACCCATAAGATACCGTGCCGTGGGTGGCCGGGAGGGGGCGCGGGCTGGAACAGCAAGGGCCGGACGGATCTCCGGCACGCACGCAAAAAAGACTCGTCACGGGGCTCATCCTACGTCTCGTCACACACCCGCAGCATATTCACGCAGCATGTGCTTGGCGATCTGGAGCTGGAGGATCTGCGTCGTGCCTTCGTAGATCCGATAAATCCGCGCATCGCGGAAGAAACGTTCGGCGTCGTATTCGGCAAGGTAGCCCGCGCCGCCGTAAATCTGCACCACGCGGTCGACCACGCGGCCGCACATTTCGGATGCGAAGACCTTGAAAGCGGCGGCGTGCTTGACCGTGTTTTCGCCTCGGTCGACCCGCGCGGTGACATCGGCCATCATTGCCTCGGCGGCGTAGATTTCGGTCCAGCTTTCGCTGAGCATCTGCTGGATCAGCTGGAAATTGGCGATCGGTTCGCCGAAGGCCTGGCGCTCGTTCGCATATTTGATCGCGGAATCGAGCGCGCGGCGGGCATAGCCCGTGCTGGCCGCGCCGACCGAAATGCGGCCATTGTCGAGGCTCATCATTGCGAAGCGAAAGCCCTTGCCGGTTTCCCCGCCCAGCAGCGCTTCGCCCGGCACATGCACATCGTCGAGCATGATGTCGGAGATATGGCTGCCCGACTGGCCCATCTTCTCATCGGGGCTGCCGGTTGACACGCCCGGTGTATCCATCGGCACGATGAAGGCGGAAACATGCGCGTTCTTGGGCAGGGCGTCCTTTTCGGTGCGCGCCATGATCAGGGCGACTTCGGCATGGGGGGCATTGGTGATGTAGCGCTTGGTCCCGTTGAGGATCCAGCCATTGCCATCGGGATCGGGCCGCGCGGTGGTCGCCATGGCGGCGCTGTCGCTGCCGGAGCCCGGCTCGGTCAGGCCGAAACAGGCGATCGCCCCCTCGGCTATCCTGGGCCACCATTTGGCCTTCTGCGCGTCGGTCCCGCCATTCTTGATTGCCGAATTGAACATCCCGACATTAATCGAGAAGATCGAGCGGTATGCGGGCGCGGCATAGGACATTGCCTTCACGACCTTGGCATATTGCGTTGTGTTCAGCCCCGCGCCGCCGAAATCCTCCGGCACCGTCAGGCCGAACAGTCCCATCTCCTTCATCTCGGCGACGATCTCGTCTGGGATCTTGTCGTCGGCGATGACTTGCTTTTCCGCCGGGATCAGCCGTTCGCGGACATAGCGTTCGAGCTGTTCGAGAAACTGGTCGAAGGTCTCGGTATCCATCCCCGGGTTGGCGAGTTCGCTCATCGGGGAAGCTCCATCGGCTCCGGCCCACCCGATTCGCGTGGCGCGGCATCCGACGGCATATTGCCTTGCACGGTGACGTCCTCCTCCTCTTCGTCGGACAGGAGGTCTTCCGGCAGGCGCCGCTGCTCGATCATCTCGGCCGCATCGTCGAGCGCTTTGGCTTCGCTTTGCGAAATGGCTTCGACAGGTTCTTCCTCCTGGTAACCGGAGCAGGCGGACAGCGCGAAAAGCGCGACGATACAGGGCGTGAGTCGGATCATGCGGTGAAAGCTACGCGCTCTCGTGCCGCGCGCAAAGGACGCTACGGCGGCGCGAGGGTGCGAGCGGGCCGAAACCCGCCCGCCCATCGATCAGTTGCCGGTATCTTCGGACATGGCGTCCATCGCGGCGGCAGCCGTGTCGGCGGCGTTGTCGCCGGCTTCCTGTATCTGTGCCTCTTCGCTGGGCGACATGTCTTCGCGCCCCGGCGCAGTCTCATCGACATTGGCTGCGGGATCCTCGACCGGCTGTGCATCGATGTCGGCCAGGGCTTCGTCCGCGGCGATTTCAACGGTGTCGGCTTCTGCTTCGGTGGACGCGTCTTCGGTGCTGCCGCAGGCGGCGAGCGCGACGGTGGCGGCAGCGGTCAGGGCAAATCGGAACTTCATGGGCTTTTCTCCAAGCTGGATTTACGCTGCGGGGTAAAGCGCAAGCGCGGGCTACTCGGCAAGGGGAAAATCGCCCGACTGCGGTTGCGCGGGCGCGGCTGTCTGGCATCAGGCGTGGATGAGCGGAAATGCAGGCGTACTTCAGGCCCTCAAGGACACCTTCGGTTTCGATGCCTTTCGCGGGCGTCAGGAAGAGGTTGTCGCTCGGGCGCTGGCAGGTGAATCGACGCTGGCGGTGATGCCGACGGGGGCTGGCAAATCGCTCACCTACCAATTGCCTGCAGTCCTGCTGGAGGGGACCTGCGTGGTGATAAGCCCGCTGATCGCCCTGATGCACGACCAGCTCAGAAGCGCACGGGCCAATGGCATTCGCGCGGCAACGCTGACCAGCGCCGATGCCGATTGGCGCGAAACGCAGGATGCCTTCCGCGCTGGCGAGCTCGACCTGCTCTATGTCGCGCCCGAACGCGCGAGCCAGCCAGCTTTTCGCGAGTTCCTGTCGAACTCGTCTCTGTGCCTGTTCGCCATCGACGAGGCGCATTGCGTGTCCGAATGGGGGCACGATTTTCGCCCCGACTACCGCATGCTGCGGGGGCTGATGGACGCCTTCCCCACGGTCCCGCGCCTAGCGCTGACCGCGACCGCGGACAATCAGACGCGCGCCGATGTGATGGCGCAGCTGGGCATTGCAGATAACGGGCTGGTGCTGGCCGGATTCGACCGGCCCAATATCCGCTACGCGATCCGTCACCGCGACAATCCGGTGCGCCAACTGAACGAGCTGATGGCGAACGAGCCGGGTCCGGGGATCGTTTATGCGCAAACACGGCGCAAGGTGGAGGATCTTGCCGAAAAGCTTGCAACCGCGACCGGCAGGCCGGTATTGCCTTATCACGCCGGGCTGGATCCGGAGGTTCGCGCGGCCAACCAAGCCGCTTTCGTCGCGTCCGAAGATATTGTGATCGTTGCCACGGTCGCTTTCGGCATGGGTATCGACAAACCGGACGTGCGCTTCGTGGCGCATGTCGGCGTGCCCAAATCGATCGAGGGATATTACCAGGAAACGGGCCGCGCCGGGCGCGATGGGGACCCGGCCCAAGCGATCATGTTCTGGGGCGCGGGCGATTTCGCCACCGCGCGTCAGCGGCTCGCCGAGGTCGACGAGGCTCGGCGCAATGCCGAGCGCGCGCGGCTCGATGCACTTGCCGGACTGGTCGAGACTGCCGAATGCCGCCGTGCGGTGCTATTGAGGCATTTCGGCGAAGACCCGCCTTCGCGCTGCGGTAATTGCGACAATTGCCTCGAGCCCGCGAGCGTCACCGACGTCACGCAGCTCGCGCGCAAACTGCTATCCGCCGTCTACCGTACCGGACAGAGCTTTGGGATGGGGCACTTGCAGAAGGTGCTCACCGGCAACGAGGACGAGCGCGTGCGCCAACGCGGGCACGACCGGCTGAGCGTGTTCGGCATCGTCGAGGGCGACGAGGCACGCCTGCTCCAGCCGCTGTCGCGGGCCTTGCAGGCGCGCGGCGATCTTGTCGCGACCGAACATGGCGGGCTGGCATTGGGCGGTTCGGCCCGTGCGATTCTCAGGGGGGAGAGGACGGTGGAGATCGTGGTTCCCCCCAAGCGGTCGCGCGGACGAAGGGCCGATGCGACACCCAATCCGATCGGTGATCCGCTGTTCGAAGCGCTTCGGGCCTTGCGCAAGGAAGTGGCCGAGAAAGCCCAGGTCCCGCCCTACGTCGTCTTCCACGATTCCACTCTGCGCGAGATGACCTCCGCGCGCCCCGAAACGCTGGCGCAACTGGGCCGGCTGCCCGGCATTGGGGCCAAGAAACTCGAAGCATATGGAGAGCAGTTTCTGCGGGCCATCTGGGAGCATTGACTCGTTCCGCCACTCGATATAAATATGATATTATAATTATATCGGAAGGAGCATTGTCCATGTCGGTCGAAGTGAAGGGAATGAAGACCAGTACGGAACGTACCGGATCGAGTTTCAGCGGGTATCCCATGCTCGCGCTGATCCTTGCCCTGCTGCTGCTGGTGGCGTGGAATTTGTCCGGCAATCTGCCGCCGGATGGTGCGGCCAAGGGTGAAAAACTGGCGTTCGTTGGTCTGCTGGTGGCGCCGATTCTCGTTCTCGGCTTTCTTTCCGTTGGCTTTTTCATGATCCAGCCCAACCAAGCTGCGGTAATCACGCTGTTCGGCGAGTATCGCGGGACTGAACGGCGCGAGGGGCTGCGCTGGGTGTGGCCCTGGATGATGCGCACCAAGCTGTCGGTGCGCGCGCACAATATTCATTCGGAACGGGTGAAGATCAACGATCTGCGCGGCAATCCGATCGAGATTGCCTGCAATGTGGTTTGGCGCGTGGCCGATACCGCCCAGGCGAGCTTCGATGTCGACGATTACAAGGAGTTCGTGAACATCCAGATAGAAGCGGGTCTGCGGACCGTCGGGTCGCGCCATCCCTACGACGATTTCGAGGGCGAGGAGGTCACGCTGCGCGGGGGCGCGGATGTCATCAATCGCGAATTGCTGGAAGAACTCAACGACCGGCTCAAGGTTGCGGGTATCGTGGTCGACGAAGCGGGCCTCACGCATCTGGCCTATGCCAGCGAGATCGCCAGCGCCATGCTCAAACGCCAGCAGGCCGATGCGATCATAGCGGCGCGCGCGAAAATCGTTCTTGGCGCGGTTGGCATGGTGGAAGATGCGCTGACCAAGCTCGCGCAGGACAATATCGTGGAACTGGACGACGAGCGCCGCGCAGCAATGGTTTCCAACCTGATGGTCGTGCTGTGCGGCGAGAAAGATGCGCATCCGGTGATCAATGCCGGATCGCTCTACTAGGCGCTGGCCGCGACGGGATATTGACGCTAGATGTCACGGAAAAAGGCCTTTGCCCTGCGTTTGGATCCGGCAGTCCATGCCGCGATCGAGCGCTTGGCCGCGGCCGAATTGCGCAGCGCCAATGCGCAGATCGAGATGTTGCTGCGCGAGGCGCTGAACCAACGCGGGATTACCGTACCCATATCGAAACTGCCCGCACGCGGCCGACCCAGGAAGGAACCGTGACATGCGCTTTTCCATACTACTCGCCGCAGCCGGCCTTGTGACAGCCGCACCGCTCATGGCTGTCCCTGAACCGGTTCCCCTGACCGCCGAGGGACCGCGAGGCGATCTCGCGGGCACGCTGATTGCACCTGCCGAGGGGCGGCCTGTGGTCCTCATCCTTCCCGGATCAGGCCCCACCGATCGCGATGGCAACAACCCGATGGGCGTCACCGCCGCCCCCTACCGCCTGCTCGCAGAAGCGTTGGCCGGGCGCGGCATCGGCACGGTCCGTATCGACAAGCGCGGCATGTTTGCCAGCAAGGCGGCAGTTACCGATGCCAATGCGGTCACGGTGTCCGACTATGTCGCCGATACCGGAAGCTGGGTGGACGCGGCCCGCGCCGCCAGCGGGACAACAGACTGCATATGGCTTTTGGGCCACAGCGAGGGCGGCCTGGTGGCGCTTGCCGCAGCCAAGCGGATTGAACATCTGTGCGGCCTTATACTGGTGGCAACGCCTGGGCGGCCGTTAGGCACCATCTTGCGCGAGCAATTGAGCGCCAATCCTGCCAACGCGCCGATCCTCGATGAGGCGGAAACCGCCATCACCGCGCTCGAAGCGGGCGAGCGGGTCGACGTCGGGAAATTCCATCCCGCAGTGCAGGGGCTGTTCGCTCCGGCGGTGCAGGGGTTCCTTATTGATCTTATGGCACAGGACCCGGCAGCTATGGCCAATATGGTCGAGCTTCCGATGCTCATCGTCCAGGGCGGCACCGATCTTCAAGTCGGGGCAGAGGATGCCAAGGCCTTGGTCGCCGCAGCCCCCGGCGCCGAGTATCTGGCAATTCCCGCCATGAATCACGTGTTGAAAGATATAGCCGGCGGTGACGTTGCTGCCAATCGAGCCAGCTATGCCGATCCATCGCTTGCGGTGTCGCCAGCGCTTGTCGATGGTATCGCTGCATTTATTACCGATTTCAGGAAAGCGATCCGATGAGCGAGAGGAAAGACGATGTCTGGTTCGAACCCAAACGGTACGGTTACGGAGCGGGCATGCCGGTGTCGTGGCAAGGCTGGGTTCTGATTATCGGCTACGTGCTTCTGATCGTTCTCGGCGTCCTCTTGGCGTCGCGGGAAGAGGATGTGTGGCTTACCGTCTTCCTGATCCTCATCGTTCCCGTGACTGCAGTGCTGCTCTATATCTCCGCCCTCAAGACACGCGGCGGCTGGCGTTGGCGCTGGGGTGACGACGATTGACGGGGTTGGCCACAGGACCAAGCTTATCCGATTGTTAACCATACGGGTCTAGGCAATGATTATGGTTTCACCCTACGCCTCTTCCGCCTCGCGCATGCCCCGCTGGCTCTTGGCCGCCGTCGCGGCTGTGGCGATAAGCGCGATCCCGCTCGCCGCCGTGCTGGCACAAGGCCCATCGACGGCCAGCTTCACCGTTGCCGAAACGGGCCGCGGCTATGCGTCGCTGCAAGCCGCGGTCGATGCCATCGGCAGCGGCGAGGGAACTGTGGTCATCGCCTCGGGCAACTGGCGCGAATGCGCGGTGCAGCGCGAAGGCGTTGTGCATTTTCGCGCTGCACAGCCGGGTAGCGCGCTGTTGGGCGGCATGGCCTGCGAAGACAAGGCTGCGCTGGTCCTGCGCGGACGAGGTGCCAGCGTCGACGGAATCGTCTTCGCCGATCTCGCCGTCGAGGACGGCAACGGCGCGGGCATCCGTCTCGAGAAAGGTCCCTTGCGCGTATCGCAAAGCTGGTTCCGCGACAGCCAGCAGGGTATTCTGACGACCAATGGCGAGAACAGCGAGCTGGTGGTCGACAAGTCCACATTCACGCGTCTGGGCACTTGCGAATATTCGGGCGGTTGCGCGCATTCGATCTACGCCGGCGATTACGGCCGCGTTGTGGTGACCCGTAGCCGGTTCGAGCAGGGCACGGGCGGGCATTATCTCAAGTCGCGCGCCGCGCACAATGTGGTGGAGGATTCGAGCTTCGACGATGCCAATGGCCGTGGCACCAATTATCTGATCGATCTGCCAAATGGCGGCACGGGCAGTATTCGCGGGAACTGGTTCGTTCAGGGTCGCGATAAGGAAAACTGGTCGACGATGATCGCCATCGGTGCCGAGGGTGCCAACTACAGTTCCGACGGTTTGGTGATCGCGGATAATGAGGCACGTCTGGTTCCCGGCCTTTCACGCAGCCCGGCCTTCGTGGCCGACTGGACCGGCGATGCGCTAGTAATGCAGAATAATATGCTCGGCCCCGGCATCCGGCGGCTGGAGCTACGCTGAGGAAACATGCCGTCCCTCACCCGTTTATCGGGCGAAGGAGCAGGCAATGGCAGGCGGTTGGGCCCGCGACGGGGCAGTTCAGGATCAGATCGACGATTCGGTGAATGACGCGGTCAGCGCGGCGCGTTCGCGCCTTCCACGTGGCGAAAGCGCCGAATATTGCGACGAATGCGGAGAGCCCATCCCGGAAAAACGCCGTGTGGCGCTACCCGGCGTGCGGACCTGTGTCGAATGCCAGTCCGCACGCGACGGCGCGGTGCGCCATTCCGCCATCAATCGTCGCGGAAGCAAGGACAGCCAGTTGCGCTGACGCGCGATGGCGTCCACGCATCGGGTATGACATCCCCTTTCATCTGGCTCCAGCATCTCCTGCCTCACCATGCGGTTTCGCGCATGGCGGGCAAACTCGCCTCGAGCGAAGTTCCATGGCTGCGCGACCGACTGATCCGCCGCTTCATCGCCGCCTATGATGTCGACATGAGCGAGGCCGCGCGCGGTGTGGGTGAGTTCACAAGTTTCAACGATTTCTTCACGCGCGAACTCAAGCCGGGCGCTCGTCCGCTGGCCGACGCAAGCCAATATGTCCTGAGCCCAGCCGACGGCGCGGTCAGCCAGATCGGGCGGATCGAGGAAGGGCGCATCTTCCAGGCCAAGGGCCGTCACTTCACTGCTGCGCAGCTTCTTGGCGGCGACAAGCAGGCGGCGGCACGGTTCGACGGCGGCCAATTCGCCACCATCTATCTGAGCCCACGCGATTACCACCGCGTGCACATGCCCGCAGCCGGAACGCTGAAATCCGCGACATACGTCCCGGGCGAGCTGTTTTCGGTGAATCAGGTGACGGCCGAGAATGTAGATGGTCTCTTCGCCCGCAACGAGCGACTCGCCTGCCTGTTCGCAGGGCCGGACGGGCTTTTCGCCAGCGTCATGGTGGGGGCGATGATCGTGGCGGGGATCGAGACCGTATGGTCTGGCCTTGTCGAAACGCACGCCGCAAAACGGGTGCGCGAGGAGTTCGGCGATGAACATACCTTCGCGGCGGGCGACGAGATGGGGCGCTTCATTCTCGGATCGACCGTGGTGTTGCTGTTCGAACCGGGCAAGGTCGAATGGGACGCGCGGCTGAAGGCGGGCGCGGCCGTACGCATGGGGAAGGCAATCGGGCGCAGGCGCTGAGGGGAAGTTCAGCCGAAGGCGCGCGCGTAGCGCACATCCCCGCTCGGTGCATCGCCGGCCACCACAAGCCGCTGGAAGTATTCGGGGGGAGGCCCGGGATATCGCAGGGCGGGATCGTGTTCGAAACCGAAGCGCGCGTAATAGACGGGATCGCCTAGCAGTACGAGGCCCCGCGCGCCCTGCATCCGCATGTCGGCGATCGCGCGTTGCATCAACCGCGAACCGATTTTCTGGCGTTGCAGTGATGGCAGAACGGCAATCGGGCCGAGCCCATACCAGCCGACGGAGCCATCGGATATCTCCACCGGCGAAATGGCTACATGCCCGACGATACGATCGCAGTCCTCGGCGACGAGCGAAAGCGCGAGATCGCCATCCGCTCTCAGCCGTTCGATGATACGCACTTCGCTGCCGTCGCTATGCGGCGCATCTGCGAAAGCCGCCTGCGTGACCACGCCTATCGCCGCATGGTCGCGCGGTTCCTCGGGACGGATCGCGATGGCCGTCACAGCAGGTGCCCCGATCGGTCACGCTTGGTGGCCAGGTAGCGGGTGTTGTGCGGATTGTCCGGCAGCGCATGGGGCACGCGCTCGCGGATTGTCACCCCCTCGGCTTCCAGCGCCTCTACCTTCGCGGATTGTTGGTCATCAGCCGGATAGCCTTTACCCGAGCAGCTCCAGCATCCGCGCCGCGGTGGGGAAGTCGCGTGCCTCATCGGGCAGGCCCAGGCGTGTGTTGGCATCCACCGTGTCGAAACCCTGATCCTGCAGGCGATAGGCGCGCAATTTGTTGACGAGGCCGATCCCGCGCCCTTCCTGCCGCATGTAGAGCAGCACGCCCCAGCCGCCCTTCTCCGCTTCGTGCGACATCGCGTGCAGCGCGGCGTCGAGCTGCGGCCCGCAATCGCATTTGAGGCTGCCGAGGATGTCGCCGGTAAGGCATTCGGAATGCAGGCGCACCAGCGGCGCGCGGTCGGCGGTCTGTTCGCCGATGATCAGCGCGACATGTTCGCGCGTGTCGTCGGGGCTGCGGAAGGCAACGATCCGCGCATCCTCGGCCGCCGCCACCGGCAGCCGCGCGCGTGAGGCGATCTGCAGGCGCCGGGCATCGGCAAAGGCAGCGACGTCGGTCGCGCTGAGGGGGACGGCTTCCGCCGCTCCTTGTGGGTCGACGAGAAATGCGGGCAGCACCCCGGCCATCCGCGCCAGTTCGAGCGCGGCACGCGCCTGGTCCTCCCAGTCGAGATGCAATGCCTTGAACGGCCCCTTGAGCGGGTTGGCCATGTCGAGCGCGGGGTCGGCCACGGCGAAGGCCGCAGACAGGTCGAAGGGGTCGGCGGCACGCATCAGCACCGGCTGGCGCGGCGCGGCGGCCTCGATCTGGTTGATAAGCTTGAGTGTTGCCGCTCGCGTGGCGGAAATGAGCATCGCCTCTCCCGACACCTCTCCGAACGCCGTCTCGACCGGTTGCAACAGGGGCGCGCCTTCAATGGCGAGCGGCCACCCATGACGCAGCGCATCGACTGCCTGCGCGGCGCGGCGGGAGGGGCTTGGAGGGGAGGCGAACTCGCTCAGAGCGCGAACTCCGTCACCAGGGGCACATGGTCCGATGGCTTTTCCCAGTCCCGTGCATATTCATGGACCGAATGGCGCAGCGCCTGCTTCGCCAGGTCCTCGCTCGCCCACATATGGTCGAGCCGGCGCCCGCGATCGTTGGCTTTCCAATCCTTCGCGCGATAGCTCCACCAGCTATAATAGCGCTCCGGTGCCTTGATGTGCTCGCGTCCGATATCGGCCCAGCCATGCGCATCCATGAAGCGTTGGAGGCTCTCGACCTCGATTGGCGTATGGCTGACGACCTTGAGGAGCTGCTTGTGGTTCCACACGTCGCTTTCGAGCGGAGCGATGTTGAAATCGCCGACGATCAGCGTGGGGCGGTCGATCGCATCGGCCCAGCGGGTCATGCGCTCGAGGAAGTCGAGCTTCTGCCCAAATTTGAGATTGACCTCGCGATCGGGTTCGTCGCCGCCGGCGGGCACATAAACATTCTCGACGATCATCCCTTGGTGCTCGGTCAGCTCGACGCCGACATGGCGTGCCTCGCCATTGTCCTGCCAGTCATGGCGCGAGAATTCCCGCAGCGGTGTTTTCGCCACTGTCGCCACGCCGTGATAGCCCTTCTGCCCGTGCACGGCGAAATGTTCGTAACCCAGCGAGCGAAACGCTTCGTAGGGAAACTGGTGCTCCTGGCACTTGATCTCCTGCAGGCACAGCACGTCGGGCGACTGCTCCTTGATGAAGCGTTCGACGATCGGCATGCGCAGGCGGACGGAATTGATATTCCAGGTAGCGATAGAAACCATGATGGCGGGTTAGGCGAGGCCCACCGTTGCCGCAAGCGTCGGGGATCGGTCACGCGGGAGTCTTTAGCTTGGTGCGCCTTCGCATCCGTCGAAGGCTTGCGTCACCGGCCCACTCCCCCGCCCGGCCACCCAACCAGTATCGTGCCATGGGTGGCCGGGCGGGGGAGCGGGACGGAACAGCCACGTGAAGCGCGGATGCGCTTCACGCACGCCACTAGAGACCGTCGCGCTTTCGTCATGCCAAGCGGTGATATAGGGCGCGCGTTCAAGATCACGGAGTTTTGAGATGACCATTCGTCCGCTTTTCCTTGCCACCGCAGCCGCGCTCGTGCTCGGAGGGTGTACCGCAACCGTCGCGCAGGAAGCGCCGCAAGCCGCGTCCGCTGCGGCCCCGGGGGAAAAGCGGGCCAAGAACGTGATTCTCTTCATCGGCGACGGCATGGGCATTTCCACCGTCACCGCCGCGCGCATCTATGCCGGTCAGAAGCTCGGCCAGACCGGTGAGGAATATGTCCTGCCGTTCGAGACCTTCGATAATGTGGCTTTGGTCAAGACTTACAATATCGACGCGCAGGTTCCCGACAGCGCGGGCACGGCCAGCGCGATGCATACAGGTGTGAAAACCGACATCGGCGTGCTCGGCTACGGACCCGGCGTTACGGAGGGCGATTGCGCTTCGGGGATGGGACACGCGGCGCCCATGCTTGGTGAAGAGGTCAAGGCGAGGGGGCTTGCGCTCGGCATCGTCAGCACCGCGCGGCTTACACACGCGACGCCTGCATCGGTCTATGCGCGCAGCGTGACCCGCGACTGGGAGGCCGACACCTGGATCCCCGAAGACCAGCGCGGACAAGGCTGCGTCGATATCGCACAGCAGTTGGTCGAGGCGCCTTTCGATGTGGCGCTCGGCGGCGGCAGCGTTGCCTTTTACGGCAAGGACAAGGGCGGGCGCAGGCTGGACGATGCCGCCGACCTTCCGAGCGATTGGGAGGTTGCCACCGGCGGTACCTACGCGACAACACTTCAGGACATGGCTGCGGCGCCGGACGACAAACCGCTGCTCGGCCTCTTTTCCCTCAGCCATATGACCTACATGGTCGATCGCGAGGTCGACAGCACCGAACCCACGCTCACTTCGATGACCGCCACGGCTATCCAGCGCCTGTCGAGCGATCCGCAAGGCTACTACCTGATGGTCGAAAGCGGGCGCATCGACCACGGCCATCATGAAGGCAAGGCGGGCTATGCTTTGGAGGAAGCGGTCGAATTCGCGCGCGCGATCAAATGGGCGATCGACAACACCGACCCCGAAGAGACGCTCATCATGGTGACTGCCGACCACAGCCACGTGTTCACGATCGCGGGCTATCCCAAGCGCGGCAATCCGATCCTCGGCCTCGTGTCGAACCCGCGCGATGAAGGTCCCTCGCTGGCCGAGGATGGAAAGCCCTACACGACGCTCGGCTATGCCAACGGCATGGGCGCTTTCGAAGGCGAGCGACCGATGCCTGAAACCGGTGTGAAGGCCCGCCAGCAAGCTGCGATCCCCACCAAATCCGAAACTCACGCAGGCGAGGATGTGGCGCTCTATGCCCAGGGACCCGGCGCCGAGAATGTGCGCGGGGTGATGGAACAGAACCTGATCTATAATGTGATCAGGAAAGCGTTCGGCTGGGAAGAGTAAGCGGAGTCCTTGTTGCGTGCGGGAAGCGCATCCGCGCTTCCCTTGCGGCACCTGCCCACTCCCCCACCCGGCCACCCACGGCACGGTATTCTATGGGTGGCCGGGTGGGGAGTGGGCAGGTGCCGCCCCAAGCCTTCGACGGAGGTCGAAGGCGCATCCGAACAAAGACACAAAAAACCCCCGTGCCGGGGGCATTGGCACGGGGGTTTCCTGTGAGCGTTCGTCACGCTTGGAACGAGATGAACCAGGTCGAGGGGGTCAACAGGGGGGAAACCCACCTCGTGTCGTCTCGTGATTTGGAGATTATGCCCGGGGCGATTGCTGTTCAATGAACGGTCCGAAGCGGGATATCCCGTAGGGCGCACCGCTCACCGCCAAGGCGTTCATCCCGGGCGACGGGACGATCGCCGCGGATCGCGAAACGTAAAGGCGCTGTCGGCCACGGCCACGCCATAGCGCTGGTTCGCCAGCCTTACCGTGGTCCGGTGATTCTGCGAATCGAGCGCCACCCAATGGGTCAGGCGCAGACCGCCGGGGGCCGAAGCGTCGCGCGCGAAAATCAGGGTTATGACCCCGAATTCGGGGCGCTTGGTATCGCGCACTTCCACGCTGACGACGTCGGGGTGGTTGGTGGGAACCAGCTTGCCGTATCGCTTCACGTCGCGGCTGGGATCGAGCAGCGCGCCCAATGGCGAATTCTTGATCGGCCAGCGCTGGACCTGATTGACCTCGTAGTCGACCATATACATCGACTTGCCGTTCGAGACGACGAGCATCGGCACGCCCTTCTCGTACTGGAAACGGATCTTGCCGGGGCGTTTCAGCGTCATCACGCCGCGCACGGTCTGCCCGCTGCGGTCGGTCTGGACGAAATCCGCCTTCATCGTGGAGATGCCGCGCAGCGCGGCGACTGCCCGGTCGAGGTCGCCCTCGGCGGCGACCACCGGGGCGGGCGCGAGGATGGCGGAAACGGGAAGCGCCGCAGCCAGCGATAAAGCCAGCGCGGCGCGGATCGGTTTGTTCGATTTCGAAGACAAGGTGCTCATGCTCCTGCGATTAGGGTCGGAGCATTGAACCATCACTGAACCCGGCTCGTTCCCGCGGTTCAGCCTGGCAGAGCATTACTTGATCTTGGCTTCCTTGAACTCGACATGCTTGCGCACGACGGGATCGTACTTGCGGAAGGTGAACTTTTCCGTGTGGTTACGCGGATTCTTCTTGGTCACGTAGTAGAAGCCCGTGTCTGCGGTCGAGACGAGCTTGATCTTGACGGTTGCGGGCTTCGCCATGGCGTGTTCCTAAAGATCTTTCTGGATGGCCCTCGGGCCGAAAAAATAAGGGCGGCGTGTTCCTTGCGCTTGGTCAGACCGGTTCCGCCCCACTCCCCTCCCGGCCACCCATCAGCATACCCTAGTGGGTGGCCGGGAGGGGGAGTGGGCTGGTGCCGAAATCGTTTCCCAGAAACGAAAAGAACGGCTGCACCGCCGTCCGGCGCGCCCTTTGTGTGATTCACGGGGAAAAGTCAAGCGCCGCGGAGCAGGCAGGTGTCTCGACTTCGCTCGATACGAACGGGCTGGTTTTCCGTTGCCCCGTTCATATCGAGCGGAGGCCCATGCCGTAGTCGAGATACGTTCTACCAGTCCACCTTACCGCGCTTCGCCTTGACCTCGCCGCGCACCTTCTTGGCTTTCAACCGCTTGACCTTGCCGACGCGGTTCACGCGGCTCTTCTTGCGTTTTTTCGGCGGGGTCAGCGCTTCGCCCAGCAAGGCAAGCAATCGTTCGCGTGCTGCCTCGCGATTCTGGTCCTGCGTGCGGTATTCGTTCGCGGTCAGCACGATCTCGCCGCCCTTGGTCAGCTTGCTGCCCGCAATTTCCTTCAGCCGCTCGAATGCTTCCGGCGGCATGCCGAGCTGGAAGACGTCGACGCGGAGCTGGACAGCCGTGGCGACCTTGTTGACGTTTTGCCCGCCGGGGCCGGAGGAGGCGATGAACTTCTCCTCCGCGATTTCGAGAGCCTTGTCGGCTATTCTACCCATCACCGAAGCCGAGAGCGGTGAAATCCTGCGGCATGGGGGCAGTGGCTTCGATGGGCGCCTTGCCTTCGCGCGGGACGGAAAGCGCGGCGGCGTGCAGCATGGTGCGCGGCGCGCCCTTTCCGCTCCCATAGACCGGATCGCCAAGCAGCGGCATGCCTAGCCCTGCCTGACAATGCACGCGGATCTGATGCGTGCGACCGGTCTCGGGGCGGAATTCGAGCAGCGCCTTGCCTCGGATTTCGGCAATCACGCGCCAATGGGTGATCGAAGGCTTGCCCTTCTTCGCCGCGATCATCCGCCAGCCCTTTTCGGCGCTGCTGATCTTCGACAGCGACAGTTCGATCTTGCCCTCGGCCTCTTCGGGCACGCCAGCCAGCACGCCGAGATAGCGCTTTTCGACCAGACGGTCCTCGAAGCTCTTCGCAAAGCGCTTGAGCGCCTTGGGATTGCGCGCCAGCAGCAGGCAGCCGCTGGTATCGGTGTCGATCCGGTGGACGGGCACGGGCGCGCGCTGGAAACCCAGCTTCAGCTCCTCGAAATGGTCTTCGAGAGCGGGGCCGCCGCGGCGCGGGCGTTCGATCGGCAGGCCCGCTGGCTTGTCGATCACCAGCGCTTCGCCGTCTTCGAACAGGATCGGGATCTGGGTCATGTCTTGAGTTTCGCGTCCATCATCAGGCGCAGCGCATTGCCGAGCAAGAAGCCGTTTTCCAAGTCTTCGATGCGCAATTCGGCTTCGCGCGCCTTGCCTTCGTCAAGAAGGGACCGGCGGAACACGCCGGGCAGCAATCCGAGGCTGGCAGGCGGGGTCAGCAATACGCCGTCTTCGCCGCGCACGAAGATATTGGTGACGCAGCCTTCGGTGAGCAAGCCGTCCTCGCGCACGAACAGCGCTTCGTGCGCGTCATGCTGCCGGGCGATGCGCTGTGCGTCCTCGTAAAAGCCGCGATCGGTGGTCTTGTGGCGCAGCCGCCAGTCGCCCGGATCGACGGGGAGCGGCAGAACGATGCAGCGGGCAGGTTCCGGCCAGGCTTCGGGTATATCCCGTGCCTCGAGCGCGATTTCGCCGGAACGGGAGGCGAGCAGGCGTACCCGGCTGGGCTTGTCGAGCACGAAACACAGCGCATGAAGCTGGTTGCGCGCCTCGTGCCGATCGAAGGTGAAGCCCAGCTCACTCGTGCTCGTCTTTATTCGCAGGAGATGGTTTTCGAGATGCGTGATGCCCGCTTCCGGCGAAAAGCGCATCGTTTCTATCAGGTCGAATTGCGCCGCGCGATGATGGGGCGAAGAGGTCCGGACAAAGGCCCCCTTGAGCAGCGCTTCACGCCATTCGGACGTTGGTTCGCTGTCGGCGACGATCGCTCCGCCCACCCCGAGTACCGCCTTGCCTCGCCCGTTTTCGACTTCGGTCAGGCGCAGCGTTCGAATCGCGACATTGAATGCCGCATCGCCATCCTTGCCGATCCGCCCGATCGCGCCGCAATAGGGACCGCGCGGATCGCGCTCGACCGCATCGATCAGCTCCATCGCGCGGATCTTGGGCGCGCCGGTGATCGATCCGCAGGGGAACAGTGCGCGTACCAGATCGATCGCGCCTTCATCCGGTTTCAGCCGCGCGCGTACCGCGCTGACCATCTGGTGGACCGTGGGGTAGCTTTCGATCGCGAAAGGATCGTCTACCCGCACGCTCCCGGGTTCGGCGACGCGGGAGAGATCGTTGCGCAGCAGGTCGACGATCATCAGGTTTTCGGCCTTGTCCTTGACCGATCCGGCAAGCTCTTCGGCCATCGCGCGATCCGAGGCCTCGTCATGGCCGCGTGGGCGTGTGCCCTTCATCGGCTTGGCCTTGGCCTCGCCCCCTTTCAGCGACACGAACAGTTCGGGGCTGAGGCTGAGCAGCCAATGCGATCCGTCGAAGACAGCCCCGCCATATCCCGCCTGCGCGGTGGGGCGCAGTGCCGCATAGAGGCCCAGCGGGTCGCCGATGAAGCCGCCCGCGAGGGGAAAGGTCAGATTGGCCTGGTAGATATCGCCCGCGCGGATCGCCTCTTGCAGCGCCGCGAAAGCCTGCCCGTATCCCCCTGGCGAAATCTGCGGCTCGAGCGGGCCGACACTGCCGCCGCCCGGCGCGTTTTTCGTCAGCCAGTCGGGCATGTCCTCTGCGGCAATCCGCTGCGGCGTGTCGAATACGCCCAGCCAGACGAGCGGCCCCGCACCGCCGCTGCGGGCATCGGTCAGCGGGCGCAATCTGTCCTCCAGCGCCAGCCCGGCCTCGTAAGCGATGTATCCCGCCAGTTCTCCGCCCTTACGGCGAGCCTGTTCGGCAGCGGCGAGCACGGTCTCGATTTCGTCGGGACGGTGCGCGACGAAGATATCGCGCGGGTTCTCGAACAGCAGGGCGTCGGCCGCGCCGCTATCGCGCGCATCGTCGAGCAGGACAAAGGGATGCCGTTCCGCCATCGGTGCCAGCCTTTACCGCTTGGCGAGCGCCTGTCGAGGGATTGCTTGACCGCGCCCACAAGCCTGCGCCACACCCCTGCGACTTGCGAGCAGCGGGAGCGGATTGCCGATGAGCGAAATTTTCCTCGGACTGGGGGCCAATGGCGAGCGCCAGCACCTGCGGCTCGGTCAGGCCAATCGCCATGGATTGATCGCCGGGGCAACCGGCACGGGCAAGACGGTGACGCTGCAGGGGCTCGCGGAAAGTTTCTCCGCACAAGGCGTCCCGGTTTTCGTCGCCGATGTGAAGGGCGACCTTGCGGGCATCGCAATGGCCGGTTCACCACAATTTAAACATGCCGACAAGCTGGAGGGGCGCGCCAAGGAGCTGGGCATGGACGACTATGCCTATGCCGACAATGCGGCGGTTTTCTGGGACCTATATGGCGAAAAGGGCTTCCCGGTCCGGACCACGATCTCTGAGATGGGGCCTTTGCTGCTGGCGCGGCTGCTCGACCTCAACGACACGCAGGAAGGCGTACTCAACATCGTCTTCCGTCATGCGGACGAGAACGGCCTGCTGCTGCTCGACCTGGGCGATCTGCAGGCGATGCTCGCCTATGCCTATGACAATGCGAAGGAGCTGTCTGGCACCTATGGCAATGTCTCCAAGCCCAGCGTCGGGGCGATCCAGCGCCAGCTCTTGAGCTTCGAAAGCCAGGGCGCGGATATGTTCTTCGGCGAGCCCGCGCTGGAGATCGACGATTTCCTCAAGCTGGACGGGCAGGGGCGCGGGGTAATCAACGTCCTCGCTGCCGACAGGCTGATGCGCAGTCCCAAGCTCTACGCCACCTTCCTCCTGTGGCTGCTCGCCGAACTGTTCGAAAGCCTGCCCGAAGTCGGCGATCCGGAAAAGCCGAAGCTGGTGTTCTTCTTCGATGAGGCGCATTTGCTGTTCGACGAGGCGCCCGAGGCGCTGGAGGACAAGGTCGAGCAGGTCGTCCGGCTGATCCGTTCGAAGGGGGTGGGCGTCTATTTCGTCACGCAGAAACCGATCGACATCCCGGAAAAGATCGCCGGGCAACTCGGTAATCGCGTGCAACATGCGCTGCGCGCCTTCACCCCGCGCGATCAGCGCGCGATCAAGGCGGCAGCGGAAACGTTCCGTATCAATCCCGATCTCGATGTCGAACAGGCGATTACCGAATTGAGAGTGGGCGAGGCGCTGGTCTCGACGCTTGACGAGGACGGCGCGCCCACCGTGGTTCAGCGCACGCTGATAAAGCCGCCGCATTCGCGCCTCGGCCCGGTGACCGAGAAGGAGCGCAAGATCGTCAACTCGGTCAGCGATCTGGACGGAAAATACGATGAGGCGGTGGATCGCGAGAGCGCGGAGGAAGTGCTCGCCGCCAAGGCCGTCGATGCCGCCGAGACCGCGAAGGAGGTCGAGGAGAAGGGCGAGGCCGAAGTGCGCAAGCGCTCTCGTAAGCACACCTCGATGTGGACGAAAGCGGGGAAGGCCGCAGCCAAGGCGGCGGCCGGATCGCTGACCTCGATCGCCGTGGCAACGGTGATGGGGAAGAAATCGCGCGCCGACCCGCTGCGCACCGGCGCGACCGCCTTCGTGCGCAATATCATCGGTGGGCTGATGCGCTAGGTCGGGATGCGGATTTCCGCGCGGAGGCCCCCTTCGGCGCGATTTGCGAGGCTGAGCGTTCCGCCATGCTGTTCGGCAACCGCGCGCGCCAGCGTGAGGCCCAGGCCCGCGCCACCTGTCTCGCGGTTGCGGCTCGCTTCCCCGCGTGTGAACGGTTCGAGCATTTCCGCCAGCCGTTCCTCCGGAATGCCGGGACCGTCATCATCTATCCGGAGCACGGCCTGACCGTCTTCCCGAAGAATGGATAGGTGCGCCGATCCGGCATAGCGCAGCGCATTGGTGACCAGATTGCGCAGCCCGCGCTTGAGCCAGGTCAGGTGCACGGGCGCCGCGATGCGTCCCTGCGCCTCCAGCGTCACCGGCCTGCCCATATCCTCGAATTCCTCGACCACCGATGCGGCGAGTGCGCCGAGTTCGGTCATTTCGGGCTCGGTGTCGGTACGGCCGATACGCGCCAGCGAAAGGATCTCGTCGAGCGTTTCGGTGATATCCTCGATCGTCGCGGCCATCTTGTCACGCGCGGCCTCGTCCTCGACGCTCTCGATCCTAACGCGCAGTGCCGCAAGCGGCGTTTTGAGATCGTGGCCGATCGCGCCGAGCATGACATCCTTTTCATCGAGCATGGAGCCGATCCGCGCCTGCATCGCATTATGCGCCTCGATCAGCCGTCTCACATCGTCGGGTCCGCTCGCTTCCAGTGGCTCTTCGGGCGTGCCGACGCTGCCGAACCGCCGGGTCCGTTCGGCCAGAGCATCGAGCGGCCGGGTGATCCGGCGCAGCACGAAATAGAGCAGGCCGACCAGCACGAGGAACAGAATCAGCGTCTGCATCACCAGCGTGCGGGGGATGCCGCGATCGAGCGGCGGGACGGGGAGGCGCGCGACTTGCCACACCGCGCTGCCCTCCTGCTTCAAGGCGACCACCATCACCTCGTGCGGGACAGTTTCGACCAGAGCCCGAATCCGGGGAAAGTCACGCGCCGCCTCGCGCAAGACGGGGTCGTCCAGAAAGGGCTGCACGGATATGGCGATTTCCCCGACGGAAATGCCTTGCGAACGCAGTAGCCGTGCCAATTCCGCTTCTCGCTGTTGGTCGCGGGGAGCATCTGCCGCCAAGGGAGCGCGGGTGGTTTCGGAGTAACGCAGGCTACGCGGCAGGCGGACCCTTGGCGTCCCATCCCGGCGTGACGGCATCATATGCGGCGGGCGCATCATGCGGGCCTTGCGGGCATCCCGATGGCGCGGACCGCTGAGCAGTTGGAAGGCGGCGGCATGCATGAAAGCCATTTCGCGCCGTTCGGTGGCCGCGCGGTAAAGCATGGTTGCCGAAATCGCCTGGGCGATCAGCAGTGCGGCCGCCATGGCCAGCATGACCTGACCCAGCAGGCTTCGCGGAAGCAGGCGCATCAGCCGTGCGCGCCGCGTTCGAGGCGCGCGACATCGGCGGCGAAGCGGTAGCCATCGCCGCGTACCGTCTGGATGAAATGCGGATTGCGGCTGTCGGTCTCGATCTTGCGGCGCAGGCGGCTGACTTGGTTATCGACCGCGCGGTCGAACAGATGAGCCTCGCGCCCCTGCACCAGATCGAGCAGGCGGTCGCGGTCCAGCACTTGGCGCGGATGCTCGCAAAAGGCGCGCAGCATCCGGAATTCGGCGGTGGAAAGAGGCACGAGCGCGCCGTCGGGATCGGTCAGGCGGCGCTTGAGCGGATCGAGCTGCCAGCCTTCGAAAACAAAAACCGGCTCATCCGTGGGCGCTGGCGCGGCGCGTTCGGCGCGGCGCAGGACCGAACGGATGCGCGCAACCAGCTCGCGCGGCTCGAACGGCTTGGTGACATAGTCGTCCGCGCCGATTTCGAGCCCGACGATCCGGTCCATGGCCTCGCCCTTGGCGGTGAGAAGAATGGTGGGAAGGCCGCGGGTTTCGACGAGATGGCGACATAGCGACAGACCGTCCTCCCCCGGCATCATGATGTCGAGCAGGACGATATCGGGCACATTCTGCGCCAGCACGGTGCGCGCGGCTGCCGCGCTTTCCGCCTCGCGTACCTGGAACCCCTGGCGGACGAGATATTCCGCCAGGGGTTCGCGAAGGCTGCGTTCGTCGTCGACGAGGAGGATGGCAATAGGCGTGGGATCGGTCATGGTCTGTCCTGTCCGCGCCTACCGCCGGGCGATGCGCGCGATCAAGCGCTTACTGGCCGCGACGATCGCCGCGCTTGGCTCTGCGTTCGGCACGCATGGCTTCGCGCGCGGCCTGGCGTTCGGCCTTGGTGATCTGGCCGTCGCCATCGGCATCGGCCTTGGCAAAGCGCGCTGCGATGGCCGCGTCGAATTCGCCGCGAGTGATGGTCTTATCGCCATCGGTGTCGGCCATGCGCATCATTTTGCGCGGGCCATGGCCGCCACGGCCACCCCGCATGTCTTGACGCTTGCCACGGCGTTCCGAGCGCGCCTCTTGCATCGCTTTCAGCTCGTCCCGAGAGAGGCCGCCCGAATTGTCGGCGTCCATCCGCGCGAAACGCGTGCTCATCCGTTCCTCCCGGCGCTCCATGCGCTTGGCACGGCGTTCGTCTCGGCGTTCCATGCGCGCCTGATGCATGGCCTTCATTTCGGCCTGTGAAAGCTCGCCATCGCCATTGGCGTCCGCTTGGGCGAACATCGCCTCACGGCGCGCCTGACGGTCTTCGGCATCGATCACGCCGTCGCCATTGGCGTCCATCCTGGCGAAGGCCTGATTGCCGTGGGTACGCATTTCGTCGAGCGTTACGACCCCGTCGCCATTGGCATCGGGATTGGACTTGCCGTGATGATTGGCGAGCGCGGCCGTACCGGTCAGCGCCAGCGCGGCGGCGGAAAGAGTGAGGACGGTCTTGTTCATTGCAATTCTCCAAAGGTCTGGAGAGCTGCGACGGACCAGGGGTCTGAGGGGGAGGGACTTGAGAAGCCCGCCGCAGCTCGTGTCCCCGTATCTAGGGCCGCAATGTCGCAGTTCTATCCCGAACCTGGGCTGAATTGTAACGCTTTGCATCATTCAGCCCGGTTCGTTCAGCGCCGCGAAAGGCGTGCGACGGCTCAGACCTTGTCCATCACGCCTTGTCCATCAAGAAGGCGTTGAGCTTGTTGCCGTCGGGATCGCGGAAATAGGCGGCATAGAACACCATGCCGTTTTCGTCCGGCTCCCCGCGCGGCCCCGGTTCGCCTTCATCGCTGCCGCCATTGGCGAGCGCGATGTCGTAAAGCCGCTTGACCTGGTCGCGGTCCTTGGCCTGCAGCGCGACCATGGTGCCATTACCGACGCTGGCTTCCTTGCCGTCGAAAGGCTTGGTCGCTGCGATCCCGGCGCCGCCGCCCGCTTGGCCCCAGGCGATGAAGCTGTCGAACTCCATCATTCGCCCAACGCCCATTTCGGCGGCTATGGGATCGTAGAACTTGGCGGCGCGCTCTAGGTCGTTGGTCCCGAAGGTGACGTATCCGATCATGGCAATGCTCCTTGATGTGGCGATTCGCGACCGCTTGCGGGGAACATTACGGGAACGAATGCCCTTCTACAAGGGTGCGCATTCCGTTTTCAGCCATGCAAGATCCTCGCCTTCGAGCTGAGGAGAGAGGATGGCGAAGGTCTTGGCGTGATACGCGTTCCACCAGTCGATCTCGGCGGGCGTAAGCAGGCCCTTGTCGACCAGGCGGCGATCGAGTGGCACGAAGGTCAGCGTCTCGAAGCCGAGATACTCCCCTTCGCTTGCGATCCCGGCCGGCACGACCAGCACCAGATTCTCGATCCGGATGCCATAGGCGCCCGCTTTGTAATAGCCGGGCTCGTTCGACAGGATCATGCCTTCGCGCAAGGGCGTCTCGGTGCCGGGGAAGGCGCCGCCGGGCTTGGAGATGCGCTGCGGACCTTCGTGAACCGACAGATAGCTGCCGACCCCGTGGCCGGTGCCATGGCCGTAATCGACCCCGCCATTCCACAGATGCATCCGCGCGAGCGCATCGAGCGCGCCGCCGCTGGTGCGGTCGGGAAATTTCTGCATGTCGAGCTGGATGTGGCCCTTGAGGACGCGGGTGTTGCGCTCGATCATTTCCGCGCTCGGCTCGCCCGGCCCGACCCAGACGGTGCGGGTGATATCGGTGGTGCCGTCGAGATACTGGCCGCCCGAATCGCACAGGTAGATCGAGGAAGGCGGGATCGGGATATTGCTCTCTTCGTCGACCTTGTAATGCGGCAGCGCGGCATGCGGACCGGCGGCGCTGATGGTGTCGAAGCTCGCATCCTTGAGCACGCCGCCCGCCTCGCGGAATTCGCGCAACTTGGCCGCCGCGGTCAGCTCGTCGATTTCACCCGAGGGCGCATGAATCGAAATCCAGCGCAGGAAGCGCGACACCGCCGCCCCGTCGCGGGCCTGTGCGTCGCGGTGGCCCTGCTGTTCGGCCGGGTTCTTGATCGCCTTGGGCAGGACGGTGGGGTCGTCGGCGCGGACGACGGTGGCGCCGCTTTCCGCGAGGGCGTGAAAGATGCCCGCGACCGCATGGTTCGGATCGACCGCCACGGTCTTGCCCTTGAGCGCTTCGAGCGAGGGCACGAAGTCCGCCCGGTCGCGCACCGTCACTGCATTGCCGAGATGTTTGGTCAGTTCGGGCGTGACCTTCTCCGGCGCGATGAACAGCTCCGCCGTGCCGTCCGCATGCGCGAGGACATAGGACAGCGCGACCGGCGTGTTGTCGACGTCCTTCCCACGCATATTGAGCAGCCAGGCGACCGAATCGAGCGCGCTGATGACGGTCGAATCGTAGCCCTCGGCCTTGAGCCAGTCGGCCACCTCGGCGCGCTTGTCCGCGCTCGAACGGCCCGCGTGCTCGTCATCATGCGGCACCGCTGGCACGAGCGAGGCCTCTGGCCGGTCGTCCCAGATCGCATCGATCGGATTGCCCTCGACGGGAACCAGCTCGATGCCCTTTTTTGCGAACAGCTTGTGCGCTTCCTCGGCCCAGCCGATCCCATGGAGCCAGGCATCGTAGCCGATCCTGGCACCCTCGGGTGCGTGCTCGGCGATCCACTTTGCGGGTGAAGTGGCGGGGACGTCCTCGTAATCGTAGAGCGTGCCGTCGACCTGTTCGCGCACCTGCACGGTGTAGCGGCCGTCGGTAAACATCGCGGCTTTGTCCTTGAGCACCGCGGCGCTGCCCGCGCTGCCGCCGAACCCGGTCAGCCAGTGGAGACGCTGCGCATAGGCGCCGACATATTCGCTCATATGTTCGTCGGAGATCGGGATCACGAAGCCGTCGAGCCCGCGCTTGGCGAGTTCGCGGCGCAATCCGTCGAGACGGGTTTCATAGGTTTGCATCAACACGGCGGAATCCTTTCATCGAGGCCAGTCGCAGCTTGCGCGACTGGACGCTTGCGGGCCACGGCGTGGCCGCATAATCACTCCCCCGTCATAGTCATCCGCGGCGCCGCTTTCCAGCTTTGCGCCGCGCCGGGAGGACCGATCATGCCTTTCACCCGATACGCCGCGTTCCTATCTGCCGCAGCACTGGCGCTTGGCGCGCCGCTCCACGCCCAGACTTCCGAAGGGACCCAAGTGACACAGCCGACTTCGCCGCCGACTGCCGAAAAACGCGACCACAGCTATTCGCATCACGGAATCACCATTGCCGATCCCTATCACTGGCTCAAAGACCAGTCCTATCCGACAGTCGACGACGAGGACGTACTTGAGCATCTGAAGGCGGAAAACGCCTGGTTCGAAGCGCGGATGGAGCCGCACCAGCCGCTGGTCGACGAATTGTTCGGAGAGATGAAGGCGCGGATCAAGGAAGACGATTCCACCGTGCCGCAGCGCCGTGGCGACTGGCTCTACTGGTCCGAATTCGAAGAGGGCGCCGAATATCGCAAATATTACCGCAAGCCGGTGGCAGGCGGCGATCCGGTGCTGATCCTCGACGAGAATGAGCTGGCCAAGGATGTCGAATACTTCCGCCTGGGCGCGTTCTCGGTCTCGCAGAACGGGCGCTATCTTGCCTATTCGGCCGACACCAACGGGTCCGAACGCTTCACCGCGCGGATCAAGGATTTGCAGACGGGCGAGTTGCTGCCCGACGAGATTCCCGGCACGCTTTCGGGGCTGGTCTGGGTCAAGAACGACACCGCGCTGGTCTATGGCACCGCCGACGACAACTGGCGCGTCCACGATGCGACCATGCATGTGCTGGGCACACCGGTGAGCGAGGATGTCGAGCTCTATCGCGAGACGCAGGACGAGGGCTTTCGCGTGGGCAGCGGCCTTTCCGCGCAGGAAGACTGGCTGATCGTTTCGACCGGCGACAACGAAACCAGCGAGGTCCGCCTTGTCCCCGCAGACGATCCGACTGCCGAGCCGATCCTGGTGAAACCGCGGACCAAGGGTGTCGAATACGATGTCGATGTGCGCGACGGCACGCTGTGGGTCCACACGAACGACGATCACGTCAATTTCCGGCTCGCCACCGCCTCGCTCGAGACGCCCGGCGAATGGACCACGCTGATCGCCGGATCGGACGAATTCTACCTGACCGATTTCGACCTGTTCAAGGACTTCTACGTCACCGAAGGGCGCCTGCGCGGGCTCGACCAGATCCAGCTACGCTCCTATGCCGATCCAGCTCTGGTCAAGCCGGTCGCCTTTGCCGAGGCAAGCTTCAGCGCCGGGCTCGATAACAATCCCGAATACGATCAGGACAAGCTGCGCATTTCCTACGAGAGCATGGTCACCCCGGATTCGGTTTATGACTACCATGTCGCCAGCGGCGAGCTCGAACTGCTCAAGCAGCAGGAAATCCCGAGCGGCTACGACGCAGACCTCTATACTACCGAACGGGTCGAGATCGCGGCGCGCGACGGGACGATGATCCCGGTCAGCGTGGTCATGCGCAAGGACCGGCCGCAGACCGGGCCGCTGCATCTCTATGCCTATGGTGCTTATGGCTATGCCGTGCCGCCGGGCTTTTCGACCACGCGCCTCAGCCTGATCGATCGCGGTTTCGCCTATGCCATCGCGCATATCCGCGGCGGCGACGATCTGGGCCGCAAGTGGTACCTTCAGGGCAAGCTCAACGAGCGGACCAACACCTTCAACGATTTCGTCGATGTGGCGAAGGGGCTGGTGGCCAAGGGGTATACCGAAAAGGGCAGGATCAGCATTTCGGGCGGGTCCGCCGGGGGCGAGCTGATGGGCGTCGTCGCCAATACCGATCCCGATCTGTGGGGCGCGGTGGTGGCGCATGTGCCTTTCGTCGACGTGCTCAACACCATGCTCGATGCGGACCTGCCGCTGACGCCGGTCGAATGGCCCGAATGGGGCAATCCGATCGAAAGCAAGCAGGCCTTCGCCTATATCCTCAGCTACAGCCCCTACGATCAGGTGGTGGCGCAGGATTATCCGCCGATGCTGGTGACGGCTGGGCTCAACGATCCGCGCGTGACCTATTGGGAGCCCGCAAAATGGGTCGCCAAGCTGCGCGAGCTGAAGACCGACGATAACGAGTTGCTCCTGAAGACCAATATGGGCGCCGGGCATGGCGGGAAGTCAGGCCGGTTTCAGTCGATCCGCGAAACCGCAGAGGAAGTCGCCTTCATCCTGTGGCAGATGGACATGACCGAGTGACGGCCAGGTTCGAAAGGACCTTCACCGCCGGGGCCGAGCACATCGACGAGCTCGGCCACGTCAACAATGCGGTGTGGGTGCAGTGGATTCAGGACATGGCCACCGCGCATTGGGATGCGGTGGCCCGGCCCGAGGATCGTGCGGCGTTCTTCTGGGTCGTGACGCGTCACGAGATCGATTATCGCGGCAACATCGATGCAGGCGAAAGCGTTACCGGCGAGACCTGGATCGAGGGGCCTGCGCGGGGCGCGACCTCGCTGCGCCGCGTCGATTTCCGCAACGATGCGGGCAAGGTCATAGTCGGCGCGGCGACCACCTGGGCGATGCTCGACCGGGCGACGGGGCGGCTGGCGCGCGTCCGGCCCGAAGTGCTTGCCGGGTTCCTATCGGGATGACCGATTCAAAGAATCCCGGCCTCCGAGACCAGCCCTCAGGCGGTGACGGCGGTTGGGCCTTCGGGGACGAATAATGAGAGGCGCTCCATCACTACTCGGTCACGGCCGGCGCATTTCGCATCGTAAAGCAGCTTGTCGGCGCGCGAATAGAGGCTGGAGAAGTCGATTTCCGATTCATTCGCGAGGGCCGAGAAATCGACCAGCCCCATGCTGGCGGTTACGGGATTGTCGAGCTCTTCCATCTCCAACAGGAGATGTGTGGTGATTGCACGGCGGCGCTCCTCGGCATTGCTTGCGGCATCATCTCCACGCAGAAGCAGCAGGAATTCCTCCCCGCCGATGCGAAACGCGGCAATATCCTTCTCGTTCTCGCCTTCGCGCAACACCGACGCAACGCGTCGCAGGACTTCGTCACCGACTGGGTGACCATGCATGTCGTTGATCGACTTGAAGAAATCGATGTCGATAAGGGCCATCGTATCGAACCCATCGGCAACCATGGTTTCGAACCGTGCCGACAGCGCGCGCCTGTTCGCCATGCCAGTCAACTGGTCGCGCTCGCTCAGCGCCTCAAGCACCCTGGCTTCGTCCATTGCCTGATCGCGCTGGCGCCTGATGATCATGAAGCGATCGGCCACTGCCACTGTGGTGGCGATGACCTCGATCAGCAGGAAAGAGCTGTGAAGCACCACATTTTCAACGAGTACCATAGAGCCGAAAACAAGGAGGGAAAAAATCTGCAAGGGCAGGAAGGAGGCAAAGGGAGCGAGGCCTAGGACGAGATATTTCGCAGTGTTGCTGCCGCGTCGCCACGCGACCGCCAAAACGTAGAAATAGGATCCGAAACCGATCAAGGCGAACAAAAGATAGACGATTTCGAACACAAGATTGCTCACTTCAAGCAAATCCAGGGTGCTCAATCCGACATTAAGCGCGGCCAGAGCGAGAGCGATACGCAGAATTGTGCGATGTTTTGGATCGATATATTCCGGCTTCACAAAACTGTTTGCGAACATGATGATCGTCAGCAGCATGAAATCGATGCTGAGATATTCGATCATCAGCTCGGTCTGTAGCGAGACGAGGCCGGTGAGCGCCGTCAAGCCGGAGGCGGTCGCACTCTGCGCCACAGCGGTGAGACAGAACAGGGCGTGATAGAGCGGGAAAGGCTGGCGCAGGACGCGATAGTAGATGAGATCGAATATGATCGGCGCGAACAGTATCGCGCAGATCATCGCGGCGAATATATGCACCCACCCCGCCACCAATACGACCGATGGCCGATCGTTCAGCGACGCCTCGACAAAGGCGTAAGGGTAATCGCTGCCGTCGACCGTCACTACGACGGCTTCGAGCGGCGTGGAAGACTCAGGCAATTGCGCTATCGAACGCGAGCTGGATATGCCGAGCTGCAAGTCCCTTTGAGCCAGGCTTTGCGATACCGCGCTGCCATCACGCCCGATGGCGGAGATCGAAAGAGTCTCGAACGCGTTCCGCTCGAATTCGAAGTAGCGAGGGTTTGCTTGCGCGGAAGGGCGATTGGTCAAGTCCAGGCGGATGATATGGCGTTCGGCATCGAGATCCATATCGTCATCGCTGCAGTTCCAGCCTCCGGGATCGTCGACCAGATCGGCATAGGATATCGTTTTCGGCCCGGAAATGTGGCAGATCGATCCCGGCGCAAAACCGGATTGCGCCACCACCACGCCAGGCAAACCAACCGCTACCGCGAACAATGCGGCCAAGAAAAGCTGCCGGGCTTGCAGCCAGACGACGCGAGGGATGCGTTTCACGCACCCACGATAAAGCCAAAGCGTTAACGCCGGCTTATATCACCGTAACCATGAATTACCGGGTGAGCTCCGCCACCGGCCGATAGTCGTAGCCAAGCTCGCTGGCGACCGCTTCATAAGTTACTTCGCCTTTGTGAACATTGAGGCCTTCGGCAAGGTGCGGATCGGCAGCCAGCGCATCCTTCCAGCCCATCCGCGCGATACGCAGCGCATGCGGCAGGGTGACGTTGTTGAGCGCATAGGTGCTTGTACGCGCTACCGCGCCCGGCATGTTGGCGACGCAGTAATGGACGATGTCGTCGACCACATAGGTTGGATCGGCATGCGTGGTCGGCTTCGATGTTTCGAAACAGCCGCCCTGGTCGATCGCGACATCGACCAGCACCGCGCCTTTCTGCATATCCTTGAGCATGTCGCGCGTCACCAGCTTGGGGGCCGCAGCACCTGGGATCAGCACCGCGCCGATGACGAGATCCGCATTGCACACGGCGTCATGGAGATTGGCGGCGTTGGAAAAGCGCGTGCTCGCGCGCGCTTCGAAATGGGTGCCGACTTTTTCCAGAACTTCGGGATCGCGGTCGAGGATGGTGACGTCCGCACCGAGGCCGACCGCCATCTGCGCGGCGTTGAAGCCGACCACGCCGCCGCCGATCACCACGACCTTGCCCGGCATCACGCCCGGCACGCCGCCCAGCAGGACGCCGCGCCCGCCATGCGCCTTTTCGAGCGCGGTCGCGCCCGCCTGCACGCTCATTCGCCCGGCGACCTGGCTCATCGGCTTCAAGAGCGGAAGCTGGCCGCGCGGACCGGTGACGGTCTCGTAAGCGATGGCGGTGACACCGCTGTCGACAAGGTCCTTGGTCTGCTCCGGATCGGGAGCGAGGTGGAGATAGGTGTAGAGGATCTGGCCCTCGCGCAGCTTCTTGCGCTCGACCGCCTGCGGCTCCTTGACCTTCACCACCATCTCGCATTCGGCGAAGATCGCGTCAGGCCCGTCGACGATCTTAGCGCCGGCGGCGACATATTGCTCGTCAGTCGCATCGATGCCGCAGCCCGCCTCGGTCTCGATCCACACCTCATGCCCCTGCATGACGAGTTCTTTCGCGCTCTCGGGCGTCAGGCCCACGCGGTATTCGTGATTCTTGATTTCCTTGGGGCTGCCGATGAGCATGGGGAGGACTCCTTAATGTGCGCCCGCCCGTTACAACTGCAACCAGGCGCGGGCAAGCC
Organism: Erythrobacter aureus; assembly: GCF_003355455.1. NCBI lineage: Bacteria > Pseudomonadati > Pseudomonadota > Alphaproteobacteria > Sphingomonadales > Erythrobacteraceae > Erythrobacter > Erythrobacter aureus. The sequence continues at coordinate 308,809 of NZ_CP031357.1, read as the reverse complement.
CGCCGCTATCCCTGTCGGTTTAACGGGCGGTCGTGGTCGACCAGGCGGCGCTCACCGCATTGCCTTGGCCCTCGCTGCGCGTGTCGACGAAGCGGGCGTCCTCTCCAAGCACCGCATTCAGCTCGTGGAGCGCCTCGTCGCTGCCGGAAAGGGTAATGCGCAAGCCGGTGCGCTTCGCTGCCCAGCCGATCAGCGCCAGCCGCGTGGCATTCTCGGCATCGAGGCCATCCTCGCCCACCGTCACTTCGGGCAATGCGGTAAGGGGAGGCCGCAATTCGACCGTCCAGCCGGGTACCGTGCGTTCGAGCCTGCGCTCCAATTCACGATAGCCCGCCAGGGTCAGCCCTTCGAGCGGTTGCGCGGTGGCTTGGGCGCGCTTGTTCTCGCGGTCGAGCAGGACATCCTTGCGCTCGACCCCCGCGATCAGCGCCAGACTGCGCGCCAAGGCGGCGATCTGGCGTTCGCTGGCCTCCGCGGCTTCGCGGGCGCGGGCGCGGGCCAGTGCCGCCTGTTCCGCCGCGCCAGGATCGGTGCCGACCTGGAACTGGTCGATATTGACGACGACGGCGCGCCCCAGCCGTTGCTCCAGTCGACGTGCCACTTCTGTATCGGCATCGGCGTTGAATTCGGGTGTGAACACGCTGGCCGATACCGTCACCGGATCGGTATCCCAGTTGACGACCGGCTGTTCCACCCGCGCGCGATTGGTGAAGGCTTCGGAAACCTCGTGGTTTACGATTCGCTGCCCATTCGCCTCCCAGGCGATTGTCCGTAACGAAAAGCCGAGCGGTATGGCCATGGCGACGAACACCGTCAGGATGATGATCGATGCCAACCTTCCCTGACGGTTCGTCACACCCGACTGGAAGCCATAAAGGCGTGCCATGACCGCAGCGGTGAGGCCGATGGTCACCAGGTTGGTGATGAACAGGCCCAACGCGCCGGCGAACACCGTCCAGTTGAACGTTGCCAGACCGAAGCCGACCACGGCGAGCGGCGGCATCAAGGCGGTGGCAATGGCCACGCCCACGATCGTGCCCTCGCGCCCGCGGATCACTGCATAGGAGCCTGCCAGCGCCGAAAACAGCGCCACCAGCAGATCGAACAGGTTCGGCCGGGTGCGCGAGGCGATTTCCTCGGTCACCGTCTGCAAAGGCGAAAGGAATACGATCAGGGCGCAGAACAGGATTGCGAACAGCGAGCCTGCGGCCAGTGCCTTCCCGCAGCGCCTCAGCCAGTTGGCATCTCCCGTCGCCAGCGAAAATCCGGTGCCGATGATCGGGCTCATCAGCGGCGAGAGCAGCATGGCGCCGATGACCACTGCGGGCGAGGACAGCAACAGGCCGAGTATGGCGATCCCGGCGCTCATCGCGGTCATGAAGATATAGCGGCTGGTGAGCAGCGATTCGCCGCGCACCCGTTCGATGGTGGCGACATGGTCGAGATCGGCGATCACCCCGTCGCGCCACCACATGCGCATCTCGGCCAGCGCGCGCAGGATCGTCCAGCGGCTGATAGGACGGCGCTTGGCCTGGCCGTCACCATCCGTTTCTTTCGGGGGCGGGGCGCTGGCAGCAGTGTCTGTCACGGTAGCCATGGCCGCGCGGCTTAGCGGCATAAAGCGCGGAAGTCGTGCCAAATTTGCGGTGCGCGCCGATTGCTGGTGCTGCAGCCAGGGGCTAGATCGGATTGCCGTCCTGGTCGCGGAAGATTTCGCGGCGACCGACATGGTTGGCGGGGCCGACCAGACCCTCGGCTTCCATTCGCTCGATCCATTTCGCCGCAGTGTTGTATCCGACGCCCATCTGGCGTTGCAGCCAGGAGCCGGAGGCTTTCTGGTTCTCGATCACGATCTGGCAGGCCTGGCGGTATTTGCGCTCGTCGGGATTGTCCGAAGCGGTGAATTCGTCCTCGAAATTGAAGCCGCCGTCCTCGGGTTCCTCGGTCACCGCGTCGACATAATCCGGTTTGCCCTGCGCGCGCCAGTGATCGGCCACTCGTTCGACTTCCTCGTCCGATACGAACGGCCCGTGCACGCGGATCATCGCGCCGGTATTGGGTTTGTAGAGCATGTCGCCCTTGCCCAGCAGCTGCTCGGCGCCCTGTTCGCCCAGGATCGTGCGGCTGTCGATCCGGCTGGTCACCTTGAAGCTGATGCGGGTGGGCAGGTTGGCCTTGATGACGCCGGTGATGACATCGACGCTGGGGCGCTGCGTCGCCATGATCAAATGGATGCCGGCGGCGCGCGATTTCTGCGACAGGCGCTGGATCAGCACCTCGATTTCCTTGCCGACCGTGACCATGAGGTCGGCCAGCTCGTCGACGATCAGCACGATCAGCGGCAGCGGCTCGTAATCGAGCTGCTCTTCCTCGTAGAGTTCCTCGCCGGTCTCGGGATCGAAGCCGGTCTGCACCCGGCGGCCGAGCGGCTTGCCCTTCTCGGCCGCCTTTTTCACCTTTTCGTTGAAGCCCGCGATGTTGCGCGAGTTCACGCTACTCATCATGCGATAGCGTTTTTCCATCTCCTCCACCGCCCATTTGAGCGCGCGGACCGATTTGTGCGGTTCGGTAACCACCGGACTGAGGAGATGCGGAATGTCGTCGTAGCTCTTCAATTCGAGCACTTTGGGATCGATCAGGATCAACCGGCATTCGTCGGGCGTGAAGCGATAGAGCAGCGACAGCAGGATCGCATTGAGGCCGACCGATTTACCAGAACCCGTCGTACCCGCGACCAGCAGATGGGGCATGGCGGCAAGGTCGGCCACGATCGGCTCGCCGGCAATATCCTTGCCGAGAATCATCGGCAGGCTGCCCCGGCTATCGACGAAGGCGGCGGAATTGGCGAGCTGCTTGTAGCTGACCATCTGGCGGTCGGCATTGGGCAGTTCGATCCCGATCACGGTCTTGCCCGGAATGGGCGAGACGCGCGCGGAGATCGCGGACATATTGCGCGCGATATCCTCGGCCAGACCGACGACGCGGCTGGCCTTGATGCCGGGCGCAGGCTCAAGCTCGTACATGGTCACCACGGGGCCGGCGCGTACGGCGGTGATCTCGCCCTTGACGTTGAAATCGTCGAGCACGTTTTCGAGCAGGCGCGCATTGCGTTCGAGCGCCATCTTGTCGAGCTTCGGCGCGGCGCTGTCGGGCGCGTCGTCGAGCAGGTCGTGGCTCGGCAACTGGTAGTTGGCGAACATATCGCGCTGCTTCGCCTTGGCCGGCTTGGGCTGCGCCGGAGTAGGCGCGGGATCGGCGATCTCGGGCGCCCGGCGCGGCTCGCGCATGGCGACCGGTTCGGGATCTTCCTCATCTCCCAGCGGCTGCTTGGCAGGTTTCTGTTTCTTTGGCCCCAGTGGCAGGTCGAGTTCGGGCAGTCGCGCCTTGCGCTTGACGAAATCGGGCAGGGTGAGGAACTGCGCCCAGTCGATCGCGAAGACGCGGGTGACCAGCGCGATCCCGCCGCCCAGCGCCACCAGCGCGAGCGCCAGCACGATCCAACCGGCGAAATCGCCGCCGAAGCGTTCGGCCACCGCCTCGATCGACAAGCCGCCGAGCTGGCCGAACAGGCCGCCGACCCCGGCGGGCAGGTTGCCGGTCGCCGGATCGACCATCAGCGCGAGCACCGTGCCGAGCAGCACGATGGCGGCCAGCAGCATGGCGAAAGGCCCCCACCAGCGGCCCGGTGTTGCTTCCTCTTCCTCCTGCTCGACCCCGGACCACAGCCTGCGGGCGGAGATGTAGAGCAGGGGTAACAGCAGCACTGCCGGAAGGCCGAGGAAATTGAGCGCGCGTTCGCTGGCCCAGGCACCGCTGGCGCCCATCCAGTTGCGGATATCCTCGCCGCTGGCAGCGGTCGAGGGACTGGGGTCGGTCTGCGTGTAGCTTGCCAGTGACAGCGTCAGAAAGACGAGCAGCATGAACAGCAGCCCCGCGCCGGCCATATGCGTGGCGCGGCGGAAGGAGCGGCGGAAGGCCGCGCGCCAATCGGGTGCTGCGCTTGCGCGCGAAGCCATGTGGGTTCCCCTGATCCGTCGAGAGCGCACAGTATGAATCCTCGGGGACTCCGAGGTCAAGCGGCGTCTGTTTCGGTTCGCCTCAAGCGCCGACGTTCGCATCCGCTCACTTGGCTATCCTCGCTCCTTGCAGTCGCCGCGGGCGGGGGGTCGCCCTTGCTTCCCTTCGGTCGGAGATGAACCGAGTCCGTCGATCGCGCCCCAGCGTGGCCAATCGAGTTCGCGGGCTCGATCGTGGGTCATGCCGCCCAGAGCGATGACCGGGACCGGCGATTGCTGCGCGAGAACATGGAAGCCGTGCACGCCGAGGGTCGCACCGCCCGGATGCGAGGCCGTGTGAAAGACCGGCGAGAGGAAAATGCCGTCCGCCCGCGCGGCGATGGCGTCCTGAAGCTCTTTTCCATCATGCGCCGTGGCGAGGCGCAGCCCTTGCCCAAGGCGCTCGGGAACGCCGTAACATCCATCCGCCCCCCAGTCCTCCTCGCCGGACAGAATTACCATATGCCCCAATTGGCGCGCCAGATCGGCCAGTTCGTCGAAACGGGCGCGCCGGGCCGCAGGATCGAGGTGATAGTGGCGGAATACGAAGCCGGATCCTCTCGGCAATGCGCGCAGCGCGCCCTCCAGCCCCGCATCGTTGCGCTGGTCGCTAAGCAACCACAATAGGGGGAGGGACTGGTTTCGTGTCACGCACACGGTATAGCGCGGCGTGATGGAAAAGGCAGAGACTCCGCTTCAGAAGGTGCAGGCGAATATCGTCAAGGCCTGCAAGATCGCTCACCGCGAACCCTCGGAGGTCACGCTGATCGCGGTCAGCAAGACGCATCCGGCAGAGGCGATCGAGCCGTTGCTGCGCGAAGGCCAGCGCCATTTCGGCGAGAATCGGGTGCAGGAAGCGCAAGGCAAATGGCCCGCGCTGCGCGAGGCGCATCCGTCGGTGCAACTACACCTCATCGGCCAATTGCAATCGAACAAGGCGGAGGACGCCGTGGCATTGTTCGACGTGATCCACTCACTCGATCGGCCTAGTTTGGTGAAGGCGCTCGCCAAGGCGATGGACAAGCTCGGCAAACGTGTGCCGTGTTTCGTGCAGGTCGATGTCGGCGAGGAAGACCAGAAGGGCGGCTGCCCGGTCGCCGAGCTGCCTGCATTGCTCGAACAGGCGCAAGGCGCCGATATCCCGGTGGCAGGCCTGATGTGCATTCCGCCCTTCGATATCGAGCCCGCGCCCTTCTTCGCCTTCCTCGACAAGCTTGCCCGCGATCATGGGCTGGATGGCCGCAGCATGGGCATGAGCGGGGATTACGAAACCGCGATCAGGCTAGGCGCGACGCATGTGCGCGTGGGCACGGCCCTGTTCGGAGAGCGCGGCAAACCCGCCTAGCCCCACCCTCAAGTAGCGAAGCGGTAGGGGGAGGAGGATCCCCCACCCTCAAGTAGCGAAGCGGTAGGGGGAGGAAGATCCCTCGCCCTCAAGCAGCGAAGCGATAGGGGGGAGGAAAATCCCCGCCCTCAAGTAGCGAAGCGGCAGGACGATAAATTACGCGTTTTCCAGCCGGTCCTGCGTGGCGTCGCTGGCGGCTTCGATCAGGCGCGCTTCGATGCGGTTCATCCGCTCGCCCGGCTCCAGCTTTCCTCCGGTCAGGTCGGTCACGTAGAACGTGTCGGCCGCGCGCTCGCCATAATTGGTGATATGGGCGGAATGGACCACCAGCCGGCTTTCGAACAGCGCCCGGGCCAGCCGGTTCAGCAGCGCCGGGCGATCACGGGCATTCACTTCGATCACCGTGAAGCGGTTCGAGGCCTTGTTGTCGAACAGCACGCGCGGTGCGACGTCGAAGGCGCGCGCGCGGCTGTGTGCCAGCGGGCGCTGCGCCAGGCGCGGGGCGAGATCGACCTTGTTGGCCAGCGCATCGGCGATGCTGGTCTTGAGCCGTTCGAGCTGCCCCTCTTCGGCAAAGGGATCGCCATGCGGGTCCTGAACAAGGAAATTGTCGAGTGCCCAGCCGGTGCGCGTGGTGTGGATGCGTGCATCGATGATGTTTCCGCCCGCCAGATGGATACCCCCGGCTATGCGATAGAACAGGCCGGGGTGGTCCGCGGCGATCACCGTCACCAGTGTCGCGCCACGTGCCTCGTAATATTCGCAGTGGATCGACAGCTCGTGTTCCTGCTCGCGCGCGGCGGAATAATGGACGAGATTGAGCGCGATGATGTCGGGCGGCTCCGCGATCCAGTAAGCATCCCCCATCGTCTCGGCCAGATTCTCGACCAGTCCGGCCTCGGCGTCCAGCAGTTCAACCACCTCGGCCTGCTTATGGGCGATCGTCTGCTCGCGGCCATGACGCATATGGCCGAGACGAAGCCGCTCGCTCGATATATCGTAAAGTTCGCCCAGAAGCTGGCCCTTCCAGCTATTCCAGGTACCCGGACCCACCGCGCGGATATCGACTGCCGTCAGAATGGCGAGGTGGCGCAGCCGCTCGGCGCTCTGTACCTGCGCCACGAAATCCTCGATCGTCTTGGGATCGGTCAGATCGCGCTTCTGCGCGGTGTGGCTCATCAGCAGGTGATTGAGCACCAGCCAGGCGACCATCTCGGTTTCGCTCTCGGTCAGCCCGAACCGAGGGCAAAGTTCGCGAGCGACTTCGGCACCCAGCACCGAATGGTCGCCCCCGCGCCCCTTGGCGATATCGTGCAGTAGCGCGGCGACATAGGCGACGCGGCGCGAGCCGACCTTGTGGATCAGCCGCGTGGCGCGCGGATGGTCGTCGGCCAGTTCACCCTTCTCGATGCGGTTCAGCAGGCCGATCGCGCGGATTGTGTGTTCGTCCACCGTGTAATGGTGGTACATATCGAACTGCATCTGTGCGTTGACCTTGCCGAAATCGGGCACGAATTTCCCGAACACGCCCGCTTCGTTCATCCAGCGCAGCACTGTTTCGGGATCGTTCCGACCGCACAGCAGATCGAGGAACAGCGCATTGGCGCGCTCGTCTTCGCGGATCGCGTTGTCGATCAAGCCGCTATCGCGGTTCGCCTGCCGCATGGTTTCGGGATGAATTTCCAGCCCTTCCGCTTCTGCCAGCTGGAAGATTTCGATCAGCCGCACCGGACTTCGCTTGAACCAGTCGTCCGATGGCGCGCCGATCTTGCCGCCATGGACGCGGTAGCCCTTGATCTGCCGCGACCTGGCTTTCCACCCGGCGAAAAATCCGCGTCGGGCAGTCTTGGCTTCGAACTGCTCGTCGATATGCGCCAGAAACACGCCGGTGAGCGAGCCGACGCGCTTCGCCTGCAGGAAATAGAACTGCATGAAGCGCTCGACCGCGCTCTTGCCCGGGCGCTCGGCGAAGTTCATCCGTTCCGCGATACGGCGCTGGAGGTCGAAGGTCAGCCGGTCCTCGGCGCGGCCGGTAATCACATGCATGTGGCTGCGCACCGCGAGGAGGAAGTTCTCCGCTTTGCGAAAACTGCGATATTCCGCGCGGGTGAACAGCCCGACATCGACCAGTTCGGACGCAGTGCGCACGCGGTGGATGAACTTGCCGATCCAGTAGAGCGTGTGGAGGTCGCGCAGGCCGCCCTTGCCGTCCTTCACATTGGGTTCGACGACATAGCGGCTGTCGCCCATCCGCTTGTGGCGGGCGTCGCGTTCGGCGAGCTTCTCGGTAACGAAGGCCCGTTCATTGCCGCGTACCACCTCCATGGTGAACCGCCGCGATCCTTCATCGTAAAGGCCCTGATCGCCCCAGACATAGCGCCCCTCGAGCAGCGCGGTGCGGATGGTGAGGTCGCCCTTCGCCAGCCGCATCGCCTCATCGAGCGTGCGCGTGGAATGGCCGACCTTCAGGCCCAGGTCCCATAGGAGGTAGAGCATCGCCTCGACCACCTGTTCGCACCAGGCGGTTTTCCGGCCGCCTACCAGGAAGGCGATGTCGACATCCGAATGCGGCGACATTTCGGAGCGCCCATACCCGCCCACCGCCATGACTGCGAGCCGCTCGGCCTGCGAACGGTTCGCGCTGGGATAGAGATGGGCGGTCGCGTGATCGTGGATCACCCGGATCAGCTGGTCGATCAGGAACGCGAATCCGCCCGCATTCTCATGCCCGGCGGATGGCTTGTCCTCCAGACGTCGTGCAAGCTCCGTCCGCCCTTCGTTGAGAGCGGTCTTGAGCAGGTCGACGATCTGCGGGCGCGCCTTGTCGCCATGCTCCGCGACAAGGCTTTCGATCGCGGAGGCAAGCTTGCGCCTGTCGATGATCGCGCGTTGTCGGGGGATACGGGCCAGGCTCAAGCGGCGAGATGCTCCTTGGCAAAGGTCGCTTTGACTGTGCGCTTGTCGACCTTCTGGGTGCCCAGGCGCGGCAATTGTTCCTCGCTGCGCCACATGATCGTCGGAACCTTGAAAGCGGCGATGTGCTCATGCAGGAATTCCTGCAGGTCCTCGGGCGTGAGGTCCCTTCCCTCATGCGTGTGATAGACGGCGGCCGGAATTTCGCCGAAGCGTTCGTCGGGCAGGCCGAAGACCGAACATTCCGCAACCGCAGGATGCGCGTAGATCGCCTCTTCCACCTCGAGGCAGGAAATATTCTCGCCGCCGCGGATGATGATGTCCTTCTTGCGGTCGACGATGAACAGGTAATTGTCTTCGTCGAGATAGCCGAGATCGCCGGTACGGAAATAGGCCTCGTCCGAATAGGCGGCCCTGGTCGCGTCCTCGTCCTTCCAATAGCCAAGGAAGTTGCACACCGAACGGATCGAAACCTCGCCGATCACACCCTGTTCCAGCGGTGTACCGTCATCGTCGAGTATCGCCATGTCGACCAGCGGGAGCGAGGGCATGCCCGTGCTGCTGGGCTTGGCGAGATAGTTCTCGTTGAGATTGCCCGCGCCCACGCCGTTGGTTTCGGTCAGGCCGTAACCCAAAACCGGATAGCCGTCCTGAAAGGCGTCTTTGATCTTCTTGACGTGTTCGATGGGCCGCGCCGCGCCGCCACCGGCAAAGGTCTTGCATTGCGACAGGTCATATTTCTCGCGCTCGGGATGGACCGCGATCTCGTAGCTCATCAGCGGAACGCCGACGAAATAGGTGATCTGTTCCTCGGCCAGCAGGCGCAGCGCTTCGGTCGCATCCCACTTGGGCATGAGCACCAGCTTGCGGCCCATGGCGAAACTCTGAAGGAACAGCGGGACCTCGCCGGTCACATGGAACAGCGGTACCGCGACCAGAGCGGATGGCTGGACCGTGGGAGCCTCGCCCCGTTCGGTCAGCAATTGCAGCATCATCGCGGTCTGGCAGACGTAGTTCATCGTGCCCGAGACGACCCCGAGATGGTCCGAATAGGCCCCCTTGGGGTGGCCGGTCGATCCCGACGTGTAGAGGATGGTTGCCAGATCGTCAGGCCCGATCTGGCCGAGCATCTTCATCGCCGTGTCGCCTGCGGCCCATACCGAGGCAAGGCCTTGGGCGGGAACGCCATGGTCGAACACGATGACCCTCGCCGGGTGGTCTTCATCTTCGAGACGTGCGGCACGCTGCGGATCGGCCAGCACCAGCTTGCATTCGCAAAGCTTGATTCCATAAGCGAGCTCCTCGCCCGTCCACCAGCCGTTGAGCAGCGTTGCGCAGCCGCCGGCCATCAGAATGCCCATATAGGCGACGATCCAGTTGGACGAATTGCGCGCGGCGATGCCGACGCGGTCGCCCTTCTCGATGCCATGCTCGGTGGCCAGGCTGTGGGCTACATGCGTGGCGGCATGCCAGACCTCGCCGAAGGTCATCCGCTGGTCGCCTTCGACAAGGAAGGTCTCGTCCTTCTTCTCGTTGCAGAAATGCGCGAAGTAATGGACGACGCTGGGCGGGGCGTTCTTGAAGGCGGGCATGGTCACGCCGCGGCGGGTGACTTCTGTGAGCTCGAACATCTGGCCGGGCGCGGTCACGGCCTTCGTGATCCGGTCGATATCCTGATCGAGTTGTGTCGGCATGGGTTGTTTCGTGTCCTCTCCAATACGGCGCACGGCCTCATGTTCGAGGCTCGCGCATGAATTGCGGCTCGACGCAGGCTTTCCCCAAAACCCCTGCTATGCCAAAAGCCGCTCCCGATGGGTCGCCGGTCGCGGCCTTGGACACACCTCTAAGGGGAATACGACTTGCTGTCACTACTGGCTGCATCGGGCGCGGCAGAACCGATCTACTGGGAAAATCTCGGCCTCAGGCCCTATCTGTTCGAGATCGGCGGTTTCCAGCTGCGCTTCTATTCGCTCGCCTATCTCGTCGGCATCCTGTTCGCCTATTGGCACCTGTCGAAGATGATCAAGGGCCCCGGCGCCCCGTTGGCGCAGCGCCATGCTGACGACCTGTTCTTCTATGGCACGCTGGGCGTGATCCTCGGCGGGCGCATGGGCTATGTCGCATTTTATAGGCCCGACCTTTTCGGAACGCTCGACATGCTCAAGCTGTGGGAAGGGGGAATGAGCTTCCACGGCGGGCTGATCGGCGTGGTGCTCGCGATCCTCTGGGTATCGTGGCGCAACCAGCTCGCCTTCCTGAGGGTGAGCGATTACGTCGCTGTGTCGGTGCCCTTCGCCTATTTTCCGGGTCGCATCGCCAATTTCATCAATGGCGAATTGTGGGGTCGCGCGGTCGAGAGCAACGTGCCCTGGGCGATGGTCTTTCCCGATGGCGGCGACGTCGCCCGTCATCCGAGCCAGCTCTACCAGGCGGGCCTCGAAGGGCTGCTGCTGGGCATCGTGATGATGCTGCTGTTCTGGAAAACCAAGGCGCGGTATCGCGTCGGCCTGCTGGTCGGCGTGTTCACTGCCGGCATGGGGCTGGGCCGCCTCGTCAACGAATTCTTCCGCCAACCCGATGCTCATCTTGCCAATGTGGTTATCGAAACCGGTCTCTCGCGCGGCCAATGGCTCAGCCTGCCGATGATCGCGCTCGGCATTGCGTTCGTGGTCTATAGCCTGACGCGCAAGCCGGTGAACGGAGCAAAGTCAACGGCGGCATGACCGGGCTTGCGGACAGCTTCCGCCGGTTGATCGAGGCCACGGGGGCGATGCCCGTGTCGCGCTATATGGGCGAGAGCAATGCGCGCTATTACACTTCGCGCGATCCCTTGGGGGCGGGCGGCGATTTCACCACCGCGCCCGAGATCAGCCAGATGTTCGGCGAGATGGCCGGGCTGTGGCTGGCCGATATCTGGGTGCGTGCAGGCCGTCCGGCCGACGCGATCTATGTCGAATTGGGTCCGGGCCGCGGGACGCTGGCCAGGGATGCGCTGCGCGCCATGGCCAGCCAGGGTCTGCGGCCCGAGGTGCATCTGGTCGAAGGATCGGAAGCACTGCGCAAGATCCAGGGCGGCACTCTGGCCGGTGCGCGGTTCCACGATTCGATCGATACGCTGCCGGAGGATCGCCCGCTTTTCCTGCTCGCCAATGAATTCCTCGACGCGCTCCCGATTCGTCAATTGGTAATGACCGCCCAGGGTTGGCGCGAGCGCATGGTCGGGCTGGAGGGGGGCGAGTTCGCCTTTGTGTCCGGCCCCAATCCGATGACCGAGGCGGTGCCGGACAATCAGCGAGCCGCACAGCCCGATACGGTCATCGAAACCTGTCCGGCGGCGGCGGCGTTGATCGAGGCGCTGGCCCTGCGGCTCGACGTTCAGGGCGGGGCGGCGCTGTTTATCGATTATGGCCATCTGGCACCGCGAACCGGGTCGACCTTGCAGGCGGTCAAGGCGCATGAGAAATGCGATGTGTTCGACGCGCCGGGAGAGATGGACCTGAGCGCGCATGTCGATTTCGCCACGCTCGATGCGATTGCTCGGCGGGAAGGTGTGGCCAGCTCGCTCACGACGCAGGGCGCATGGCTCACCGCGATGGGCATCGGCCTGCGCGCGCAGGCTCTCGCGAAAGCATCGCCCGCCCGCGCCGAGGATATTCGGCTGGCGCACGACCGGCTGGTCCAGCCCGACGCGATGGGCGATGTGTTCAAATGCATGGCGCTGACCGCGCGCGACTGGCCGCGCGGTGCGGGCTTTCCCGAAGGTCAGCGGAGGAAACCCGAATGATGAAGCGCCTGATCGCGCGCCCCGCCCTTTCGCTCGCCGCAACACCGCTGGCTTTCGCCGAACCGATCGAGGACGCTGGGTGACTGCGGAACGGGATGGTGTCGTCCAGATCGGCGCCAGCGAGCGGACGCAGCTATGGCGCAGGGCGCGCTAGGTCACAGGCCGATGCGTTTCGCCAGCCTGTGCGCGGCCTCCTCGAAGGTGAGCTTGTCTTCGTCGCGATCAACCGAGAGATTGGCCTCGCGCATCGCCGCGACGTCGATCGCGCCCACCAGCGGGGACAGGGCTGCGGCGATGCCCTCGTCTTCGCTCGCTTCCGGGCTGAGCAGGACAATTGCATCATAGTTCGGAAAGGCGCGTTCGGGATCGTCGAGAAAAACGAGATCGTCGGCTGCGATCCGCCCGTCGGATGTATAGGCCCCGATCACGTCCGCCTCGCCGGATTTGAGCGCGTTATACATGAAGGTGGGCGAGAAATTGCGTCGCTCGCCAAAGCGGAGCCCGTAGGCTTTGCGCACCGCGATCCATTCGGGCCGTTCGAAGAATTCCGGGTCGCCGCCAATGGACATGCTCTGCGCGCGCGGGGCGAGATCGCCGATGGTTTCGAATCCGCCCGCTTCGGCGGCGGTGCGCGGCATGGCGAGACCGTAGGCATTTTCGAATCCCAGCCGACCGAGGACTCGCGTTCCACTGGTGCGGTCCTCCCATTCGACGATCTCGGCGAGCATGGTGTCGCGATCGGGATTGTCGCTGCGCCCCATTTCGTTGGTCCAGATCGTGCCGGTGTAATCGACGAGCACATCTATCGCGCCGGTGGAAAGCGCACGGTGCGCGACAGCCGAGCCCAGCCCGTCGCGATAGTCGACCGCATAGCCCGTTGCCTCCAGCCGCTGCCCGATCAGCCGTGCGAGAATGTACTGTTCGGAAAATCCCTTCGCGCCGATCACGATGCGATCGTCCCTGCCTTCACCGGCCTGTATGGCCAGCGCCGCGAGGATGCCCAGCGCGACGGTAGCCAACCCACCCCAGGTCAGGAAGCGGCGCCGCGAGGCCAGGCCTTTTTCGATGGTGCCGAGCAGCGCGTCGGTCACCAGCGCCAGTCCCGCGCTTGCAAGGCATCCGGCCAGCACCAGCACCCAGTTCTGCGTTTGCAAGCCGGCGAAGATCGGATCCCCCAGGCTTGGCTGGCCAATGGTGGTCGACAGCGTCGCCGCGCCGATTGTCCAGACCGCCGCGGTGCGGATTCCGGCCATGATATAGGGCGCGGACAGTGGCGCCTCGACCAGCCGCAAGCGCTGCCAGAAGGTCATGCCCACGCCGTCGGCAGCCTCGATCACGCCCGGATCGAGATTGGTCTGCGCAGTCACCGCATTGCGCAGGATCGGCAGCAGGGCATAGAGCGACAGGGCGAGCAGCGCGGGCAGAAAGCCGAGCGTCGGCAGCCCTTCGCCGAACACGGCGCGCAAGCTGAGCAGGATTGGGAAAAACAATGCCAGAAGCGCGAGGGCGGGAATCGTCTGGACGAGGCTGGCGAAGCCCAGCGTCGCGCGCGCCACGGCGGTCGAGCGGCTCGCCCAGATGGCGAGCGGCAGGGCAACGGCAATGCCCAGTGCGATGGCGGCGGCCGACAGGAGCACATGCGCTGCCAGCTTGTCGCCCAGGCCAAGCAGTATGGTCCCGATGTCGCTCACCGGGCCAGCTCCGCGAGCCGATCGGCCTGCGCGCGCGGAACCGCGACAAGCCCTTGCGCGATTGCGCCCCCCGCCCCGGCGAGCAGAGCTTGCGGGGCTTCGTCGGCGACGATCCTGCCATCCTCCATCACCAGCACCCGATCGGCCAGCAGCAGCGCTTCGGCCATGTCGTGTGTGACCATCACGGTCGTGAGGCCGAGTTTCTCGTGGAGCGCGCGGACGCGATTGCCCAGCGCGTCGCGGGTAACCGGGTCGAGCGCGCCGAAAGGTTCGTCCATCAGCAGAACTTGCGGCTCGTTCGCCAGCGCGCGGGCCACGCCGACCCGCTGGCGCTGTCCGCCGGACAGTTCGTCGGGCATGCGGGTAGCCATGGCGGGATCGAGATCGACGAGTTCGAGAAGTTTTTCGACCCGCCTGGCCGCCAGCTTTTCGCCGACCAGCCGCGGGCCGATGGCGATGTTTTCGCTCACGGTCATATGGGGAAACAGGCCGATCGACTGGAACACATAGCCAATTCGGTGTCGGAGCGCGGCGAGGGGCAGGTTCGCGATAGGTTCGCCATCGAAGCGCACGGTGCCCGATGTCGGCTCGACCAGCCGGTTGACGGTTTTCAGCAGCGTCGACTTGCCCGATCCCGAAGCGCCCACCAGCGCGACGAACTCGCCGCGGGCGATGGCGAGCGAAACTCCGGACACCGCATCGGTGGTCTCATAGCTCTTGCACAGGTCGCATAGCTGAAGCAGCGCCCCGGGCGTTTCGGTCATGATGGCTCTTCGTCGACCTCGGGGGGCAGGCTGTATTCCACGCGCTCGAGTTCGATCGAATGCCCGGTCTCGCTTTCCGCGCGCATGGCGCCATCGCTCATCCGGCCCGGCTCCCAGCAGCGCTCGACGCCATTGTCGTGATCGGGCGTGAAACACAGAAGCCGACCTTGTGGGCTGTCGGCATGGCTCCATTTGCCAGTCTGCCAGGGATCGCCATTGCGCAAATCGCGATAGGTGCCATCGGCGTCGAGATATGTGGTGTAGCGCGCGCCATCGGCAGCCAGAGCGCGCCAGGCGGTGGCGGAAAATGCGTCGGGAGCCGGTTCGCCCGAAGGTGTGATAGCCTCTTGCGGGGCGTGTGCGGCCTCGTTGCTTTCACCAGCTTCGGGCGAGCACGCGGCAAGCGTCGCTATGGCTACGGCCAGGACCGGCAAACGGCGCATGTGTTCCCCTTTGCTTCGCATGGTGTCAGCGAAAGCACAGGCGGGCGACCGGTTCAAGGGCGGTGCCCGGTCAGCTATCGACCGCGGATCGGGGGAAGCCGATGCGCACGTCCAGTCCATCGTCCGAATAGGTGCGTTCGAACGTGCCGCCAAGCTGGCCTTCCACCGCCATGCGCAGCAGGCGCGAACCGAAGCCCTCGCGATCCGATTCGCCGGGTAGGCCGCAGCTTCGCGCATTTTCGCGCCAGGTGACGCAGATATTGCCCGTGTCGCTGCAATCGTCCTCCACCGCGACCGTCACGGTTCCCTCGGGGCAGGACAGCGCGCCATATTTGGCGGAATTTGTCGCCAGTTCGTGGAATATCAGCGCCAGCGGCGTGGCGGCGCGTGGTCCGATCGCGATTCCCGGACCGCTTATACTGAACCGTTCCTCGCCGGGGGTTCCATAGGGCGCAAGCAGGTCTGCCAGCAGGCCGGAAAGCGTGTTCGCCGTCGGTCCGTGATCGGGGCGGACGTAATTGTGCGCCGTATTCAGGTCGCGAATCACCTGATTGAGCTCCGCCGCGAATTCCGCAACCTCCGGTTTCCCGCGCGAACGGATCGCGACAAGGCCGGAGACGACGGCGAAGATGTTCTTGATCCGGTGCGACAGCTCGTTTGCCAGCAGGTCGCGCGTGTCGGAAAGACGGTGCTGGCGATCGACGTCGATCACCGTTCCGAACCAGCGCTTGCGGTCGGGACCGACCGCGGCCCGGACTGCCCGTGACAGCATCCATCGGTAGCCGCCATCCGCCAGTTTCAAGCGCCATTCATATTCGAACGGCTCGCCGCTGTGGAGCGAGGCCAGGAACTCGCCCGATGTCGCCTGCCAGTCCTCGGGATGGATCGCAGTGCGCCAGTCGGCGGCTACCCGGGGTTTGGGAAGACCCGTCAGCTCCTCCCATTGGGCGTTCACATGATCGAAATTGCCATCTTCGTCGGCCGACCAGGCGATGCCCGGTACGCTGTCGATCATGCGCTGCAAATAGCTTTCGCGGACATCGAGTGCTCGCTGGGCGCTCTCGCTCAGCCGCTGCTGGGATATCCGTCGCATGACGCTCTTGGCCAGAACCGAAAGGGCTTCGCGTTGCAGTGGTGACAACCCATGGTCGCGCGGTACGGTGTCGATGATACACAATGCGCCGAGCGGGGCGCCTTCAGTCGATATCAACGGGTGGCCGGCATAGAACCGGATATGCGGTGGCCCGGCGACTAGCGGATTGTCGGCGAAACGCCGGTCCTCAAGCGTATCGTGTATCACCATGGGGTCCCCCCCCAGCATGGCATGCGCGCAAAAGCTGTTCGAGCGGGGAGTGTCGCGGGCTTCGAGGCCGGTGCGGGACAGGAAGCTCTGCTGCTCCTTTTCGACCATCGTGACCATCGCGATCGGGGCATCGCAAATCCGCGCGACGAGGTCGACGATCTCCTGCAATTCCGGATCATCCACCAGCCCCTTCGTGCCGTGGGCGGCCAGAATCGCGAGGCGCTTGTCCTCGTCGCAATGGGCATCGGAGGGTGATTGCCCGTCCGGCCACAGGATGTTGTCCTTGCGAAACATTTCGGGAGCAAGCGCCTAGGAGCAAGCGCCAATTTCGTAAAGTATATAACGGCCATGCGCGCGCCACCGACCTATTCGGTTTGCCCAGTGCCGCCTGCTCCGCTATCGGCGCGCGCATACGATTTTCGCGAGGCGTTTGAGGAGAGACCATGCGCGCGACCCCCGATTTCGATTTCCAGCTCGGCGAAAGCGCCGAAATGATCCGCGAGAGCGTGTCTCGCTTCGCCGACGAACAGATCGCTCCGCTGGCAGACAAGGTCGATCGCGAGGATTACTTCCCGAAGTCCGAGCTGTGGCAGCAGATGGGCGAGCTGGGCCTGCACGGCATCACTGTGAGCGAAGAGGATGGCGGGCTCGATCTCGGCTATCTGGAGCATGTCATCGCGGTCGAGGAAGTCAGCCGTGCGAGCGCGAGCGTGGGCCTCAGCTATGGGGCGCATTCCAACCTCTGCGTCAACCAGATTGCACGCTGGGGTAACACGGAACAGAAGGCCAATTACCTTCCGAAGCTCATCAGCGGCGAGCATGTGGGCAGCCTGGCGATGAGCGAGGCAGGCGCCGGTTCGGACGTCGTCTCGATGAAGGCGAAGGCCGAGAAGGTCGATGGCGGGTATGTGCTCAACGGCACGAAGTTCTGGATCACCAACGCGCCTTACGCCGATACGCTGGTGGTCTATGCCAAGACTTCGCCCGACGCCGCCAGCCGCGGCATCACCACCTTCCTGATAGAGAAGGATTTCGTTGGCTTTTCGATCGGCCAGAAGATCGAGAAGGTCGGCATGCGCGGCTCGCCCACGGCCGAGCTCGTGTTCGACGATTGCTTCGTTCCGGAAGAGAACGTGATGGGTCCCGAAAACGGGGGCGTCGGCGTGCTGATGAGCGGGCTGGATTACGAGCGCGTGGTCCTTGCCGGATTGCAGCTCGGCGTGATGCAGGCCTGCCTCGACACGGTCATCCCCTACCTTCGCGAGCGCAAGCAGTTCGGCAAGCCCATCGGCAGCTTCCAGCTTATGCAGGCCAAGGTGGCGGACATGTATGTCGCGCTGCAATCGGCGCGTGCCTATACCTATGCCGTGGCCAAGAGCTGCGATGCGGAAAAGACCACCCGCTTCGATGCGGCCGGCGCGATCCTGCTGGCATCGGAAAACGCCTTCCGCGTGGCCGCTGAAAGCGTTCAGGCACTGGGCGGCGCGGGCTACACGCTCGACTGGCCGGTGGAACGGTACATGCGCGATGCCAAGCTGCTCGATATCGGGGCGGGCACGAACGAGATCCGGCGGATGCTGATCGGGCGCGAACTGATCGGGGCGGCGGGGTGAGCGCAGACGAGGACTACGTCTACGACGAGGAAAGTGGCGAGTGGATGCCCGCTTCGGAGCTGGCAGCAAAGCAGGCTGCGACCGAAAATGTCGAGGTCCGCGACGCGGTTGGCAACCTGCTGCAGGATGGCGACCAGGTCACGCTGGTCAAGGATCTCAACGTGAAGGGAGCGGGCCAAACACTGAAGCAAGGCACGCTCATCAAGTCGATCCGGCTGACCGGCGATGCGCAGGAAATCGACTGCAAATATCCCGGCATCAAGGGCCTCGTCCTACGTGCCGAATTCGTCAAGAAGCGTTAGGGCAAACCAATGACTGCACCCGTTCTCACTTCCACGCTCGACCGGGAGGCGCCCGACGCCAAGGCGCGCTTCGAGCACAACACATCGCTCGTCGCAGACTTGCGCTCCACCGTTGCTGCCGCCGCACTGGGTGGCTCCGAAGGAAGCCGCGAGCGGCATGTCGGACGGGGCAAGCTGCTTCCGCGTGAGCGTGTCGAGCGGCTGCTCGATCCGGGCAGCCCGTTTCTCGAGATCGGCCAGCTCGCCGCCAATGGCATGTACGGCAAGGACGAAATCAACGGCGCGGGGATGATCGCCGGGATCGGGCGCGTGTCGGGGCGGCAGGTGATGATCGTGTGCAACGATGCCACCGTGAAGGGCGGCACCTATTACCCGATGACGGTCAAGAAGCACCTGCGCGCGCAGGAGATCGCGCAGGAGAACCGCCTTCCCTGCATCTACCTCGTCGACAGCGGCGGGGCCAACCTGCCGCACCAGGCCGAGGTCTTCCCAGACCGCGACCATTTCGGGCGCATCTTCTTCAACCAGGCCAATATGAGCGCGCTGGGCATCCCGCAGATCGCCTGCGTGATGGGGAGCTGCACGGCGGGCGGGGCTTACGTGCCCGCCATGTCCGACGAGACGGTGATCGTGCGCAATCAGGGCACGATCTTCCTTGCCGGGCCGCCGCTGGTGAAGGCGGCGACGGGCGAGGAAATCAGCGCCGAGGATCTGGGCGGCGGCGATCTCCACGCCAAGAAAAGCGGCGTGGTCGATCATCTGGCCGAGAATGACGAACACGCGCTCACCATCGTGCGCGATATCGTGTCGCATCTCGGCGATAATTGTGCCGAGGCGAAGAATATCGAGCTGCGCGATCCGCGCCCGCCGAAATTCGATGCCGACGATCTCTATGCGCTGATTCCCGACGATGTGCGCGCGCCCTACGATGTGCACGAGGTCATCGCCCGCCTCGTCGACGGCAGCGAATTTCACGAGTTCAAGCAGCATTACGGCAGCACGTTGGTCTGCGGCTTTGCGCATATCTGGGGCATGCCGGTGGCGATCCTCGCCAATAACGGCGTGCTGTTTTCCGAAAGCGCGCAGAAGGGCGCGCATTTTATCGAGCTTGCCTGCCAGCGCCGCATACCGCTGCTGTTCCTGCAGAATATTTCCGGCTTCATGGTCGGCGGGAAATACGAGGCGGAGGGGATCGCCAAGCATGGTGCGAAGCTGGTCACCGCCGTCGCCACCGCGACCGTGCCCAAAGTGACCGTCGTCATCGGCGGTAGCTTCGGCGCGGGCAATTACGGCATGTGCGGCCGCGCCTATAGCCCGCGCTTCCTGTTCACCTGGCCCAATGCGCGCATTTCGGTGATGGGCGGCGAGCAGGCCGCGTCGGTCCTCGCCACCGTTCACCGCGACGCCGATAGCTGGACCGACGAACAGGCCGAGGAGTTCAAAGCCCCGATCCGCCAGAAATACGAGGATGAGGGCAATCCCTATTACGCCACCGCGCGCCTGTGGGACGATGGCGTGATCGACCCGGCGCAGACCCGCGATGTGCTCGGCCTCGCGTTTGCCGCCTGCCTCGAAGCACCGATTCCGGAGAAGCCGCAATTCGGCGTGTTCAGGATGTAACCGTCGGGAAACCGCGGCATCCCTATCGCTTTCCCCGACGTAACTGCTACGCCTGCGTTCGAGGGAGAGTAAATTGTCGTCCAACGGGCCTTGCCGCAAGCGATCGATCCTGTCGCGCGTCGTGCGGCGTGTCATCGTGGCGATTTACCACTGGAAGGGCTGGAAGCTCGACGGACATCTGCCAGACATTCCGAAATACGTAATCGCCGGTGCGCCGCATTCATCGAATTGGGACTTCGTGTTCTTCATCGGTGCAACCGCGGAAGAGGGCGTCGAGCCGAACTTCATGGGCAAGCACACGCTGTTCCGGGGTATCTTGAAAAGCTTCATGCTGGATATGGGCGGAATTCCCATCGACCGGACCAAGCGGACCAATATGGTCGATCAGATCGCCGCCGAATTCGACCGGCGCGAGCGGCTGGCGCTGGTGATTGCGGCGGAAGGTACGCGCAGATCGAAGGGCGAATGGAAATCGGGCTTCTACAATATCGCCCGTGCCGCCAACGTGCCGATCGTTCCGGTATGGGTATGTAACGAGCGCAAACTTCTCGGCTTCGGTCCGGCGATCGAACCCACGGGAAGTTATGCGCAGACCCTGCTGGAGATCGCCCGCTTCATGCGCTCCAAACTGCCCGATTACGGGCGGTTCAAGGTACTGGAACAACAGGCTATGCGCCTGATGGAGGAGGACAGAGGATGATCGTCGAAGCGCTATTGGCCAATGCCGTGATTTTGCTCGGACTGGCGCTGATCCTGTGGGTGATTTCCCTGCAGATCGACGATGTGAGCTTTGTCGATGCCTATTGGGGCGGGGGGATGGCGCTGATGGCGCTGGTAAGCTGGCTCAGGCTCTACGATCCCGGGCCGCTGGCGACCTTGCTGATGGCGATGACAGTCATCTGGGGCGCGCGGCTGTGCCTGTATCTCTTCCTTCGCTGGCGGCGCGAGGGCGAGGATAAACGCTACAAGCGCATACTCAGGACGGATCGCGAAAATGGGCGCTTCGCGCTGGCCGCGCTTACCAAGGTCTTTCTCGGTCAGTCGGTCCTGCTCTTCCTGGTCTCCAGCCCCGCGCAATACGGAATTCTGGAAGCCAGCGCACTGACGCCGATCAGCGGGCTGGCACTGATCGGGTTGACGCTCTGGGCGGTGGGTATAGTCTTCGAATGGGTCGGCGACTGGCAACTCGCCCGCTTCAAGGCGAATGCGGCGAATGACGGCAAAGTGATGGACAAGGGGCTGTGGCGCTATACCCGCCATCCCAACTATTTCGGCGATGCGTGCGTGTGGTGGGGCATATGGCTTGCCGCGGCCTCGGCGGGCTGGTGGGTCGCCGCCGCGACCGTTATCGGACCGCTATTCCTTACATTCACGCTGACCCGATGGTCGGGCGCGCCCCTGCTCGAAGGCGGGATGAAGAAATCGCGGCCCGGATACGCGGAATACCGGGCGCGGACCTCTGCCTTCTTCCCGCTTCCGCCGAAGAAATCCTTGAGCTGAATCAAGCGGGGGGTTTAACCGGCACGCACGCGTCCCTAATTTGCGGCAGGAGCCGATTTGGGAGTGTGCCGGCGTGAGCGGGAAGGACATCGACGATTTGCGCAGCCGCTTCGCGCGTGAGGCGATGGCGCTGCTGGAGCGTACCGGCGAGGAAGTCACCCGGACCCGGCTCGCAGCCGAGCTGGGCGTCGCGCGCAGCCGGGTGGAAACGGTCTTCCCCGAAGATGGCGATCTTTTCGACGCCATCACCGCCGAATGGTTCGCGCCCAAGCTGGCCGTGATGGACGAAGTCATGGCTTCCGATCTGCCGCCCCGGCGCAAGATGTACGAATTTTTCGCCCGGCGCTTTCGCCTGTTGCGGCAGAACTTCCGCGACGATCCGGCGACCTTCAACCTCTATGTCGAGATGGGGGAACGCTATTTCGAATATGCGCGCAGCTATATCGATCTGGGTGACCACTATCTGTGCGAACTCATCGCGGAGGCGCAGGCCGAAGGTTTCCTTGAGGGGCTCGATGTCGATACGGCCATGTCGCTGATCAATCAGATGGTGCTGTGTTATATCCAACCCTATATGGTCGCCATGCTCAACGAGCGGCTGAGCGAGGAGAAGCTCGCGCTTATCGTCGCGGCGATTTTCGATGGGCTGAACGCGAAGGATGGTGGCGCGCGCGGCACACAGGACATCCGCGCCGCCTGATCAGTCCGGTGGTTCCGCGGTTTGCGCCGCGGCCGGAGCGCGCTGTTCGGCGAAAATGCCCCACCCTGCCAGGAAAAGCCCACAAACCAGCGGGCCGACGACGATGCCCGACAGACCCATCATGGCGATCCCGCCCAGCGTGGTGACGAGAATGAGCCAGTCGGGTATGCCCGTGTCCCGACCGACGAGGATCGGACGCAGGACGTTGTCCGCCATGCCGATCAGCGCAACGCCGGACACGATGACGGCGATCCCTTCCCAGATCGCCCCGGTTGCCAGCAAATAGATCGCCGCCGGTACCCAGACGATCGCCGGGCCGAGCGCGGGCAGCAGCGAGGCGATCGCCATGATTACGCCGAGCAGCAGGACCGAGGGCACCCCCACGATCCAGAAGGTCAGCGCCCCCAGCGCCCCCTGTACCAGGCCGACCACGACCGAACCCTTGATCGTGGCGCGCACAATGGTGAGGAAGCGCTCCGCCAGCCGGTCGGCAACCCCGCGTTCCATCGGCAGCGCCGCGAGCACGGCATCGCCAACCATGCGCCCGTCGCGCAGCAGGAAAAAGCCGACATAGAGCGCGATGCCGAAGCTGAGAACGAAACCGAACACGCTGCCGCCGATGGCGAGCGCTTGCTGCGCGATCAGCCCGAGGCTGGCCTGGACGAATGCCGTCACGCGCTCCTGCACGGCGCTTAGCTCGCCGAAACCGGCACTTGCCAGCGATGCCTGGATATTGGCCGGAAGAGCGCTGAAGACCTGCTCGAAATACATCGCGACATCGATGTCGCCTTCGCTGAACGCCAGGAAGAGCCCGGCGGCCTCGTCGACCACGGCACTGCCGATCCACAAAGACGGCAAAACCACGGCGAAAAGAATCACCACCATGCTGGCCAGCGCCGACTGGCTTTCTTTTCCGGGGCGCCGGAGAAGGAACCAGCGGTAGAGCGGCTGAAAGACGATCGCGCCCATCGCCGCCCAGAGCAGCGGGCGGGCGAAGGGAAGGACCACCATCAGCAACGCGAAGGTGACAAGACCCAAAAAGAGCAGAAAACCCCGCTGTTCGACCGGTTCGGTTGTCCGCTCCGCGCTCATCCGGTCAAATGTCCAGATTGGCGACGTTGAGCGCGTTGTCCTGAATGAACTCGCGACGCGGTTCGACCACATCGCCCATCAGACGGGTAAAGATCTCGTCGGTCACATCCGCATCTTCGACCTTGACCTGCAACAGGGCGCGATTGTCGGGGTCGAGCGTGGTCTCCCACAACTGCTCGGCGTTCATTTCGCCCAGCCCCTTATAGCGCTGGATCTTCTGGCCCCTGCGCCCCGCGGCCATGACGGCGTCGAGCAGCTGCGTCGGCAGTGTGATCGCATCGTCCGCGAGGGTGACGACATCCTCTTCCGCGTCGCTCGCATCGGCCTCTTCAGGCTCTGCCGTGGTGCCACCACGGACCAATCGCAGGGGCGAGGAATAGACGTCGGCGAAGTCCTGCGCGATCCGGTCGAGCTTGCGCGCTTCGGCACTGTCGAGGAATGCCGGATCGATTTCGTGAACGTCGGTTACGCCGCGCCACACCCGATTGAGCCGGACCTTGCCGTCCTCGCCGATCTCCGCGCTCCAGCGCGCTTCGGGATCGCCCATCTGAAGGTGCTTCGCCGCGCGGTCGAGCGCTGCCACGCGGTCACTCGCGGGAGCAAGGGCACCCGCGATCGCCATCGCCTCGATCAGGTCGGTCTTGTATTTGCGCGGCACGAAGCCGAGCAGGTTGCGCATGCGCAAGCCGTGATCGACCAGCGCTTCGAGCTCGCCCCCGCCGCGCGCCGCGCCGCCCTGCGCTTCGAGCACGCGCCCCTCGAGCCCTTGCGCGATCAAATAGCGATCATAGGCCGCCTGGTCCTTGAGATAGACTTCGCTCTTTCCACGCGCCACCTTGTAGAGCGGCGGCTGCGCGATGAAGAGGTGCCCGGCTTTGACGATTTCGGGCATCTGGCGGTGGAAGAAGGTGAGCAGCAAGGTGCGAATATGCGCGCCGTCGACATCGGCGTCGGTCATGATCACGATCTTGTGATAGCGCAGTTTCTCGAGGTTGAATTCGTCGCGCAGGCCCGTGCCCATCGCCTGGATCAGCGTGCCGACTTCCTTCGAACCGATGATCCGATCGAAGCGCGCGCGCTCGACATTGAGGATCTTGCCCTTCAGCGGAAGGATCGCCTGCGTCTTGCGGTCGCGGCCCTGCTTGGCGCTGCCGCCTGCCGAATCGCCCTCGACCAGGAAGAGTTCGCAGTTTTCGGGGTTGCGATCCTGGCAGTCGGCGAGCTTGCCGGGCAGCGAAGCGATGCTCATCGCGCCCTTGCGGCTCATTTCGCGCGCACGGCGCGCCGCTTCGCGCGCAGCGGCGGCGTCGATGACTTTCTGGATGATCTGCTTGGCATCGTTCGGATTTTCCTCGAGCCACTCGGTCATCTTTTCGCCCATGAGCGATTCCAGCGGCTGGCGGACTTCGGAGGAAACCAGCTTGTCCTTGGTCTGCGAGCCGAACTTGGGGTCGGGCAGCTTGACCGAGACGATCGCGGTCAGGCCTTCGCGCATGTCCTCGCCCGACAGGCTGACCTTTTCCTTCTTCATCAGGCCGCTGGCGCTGGCGTAATTGTTGAGCGTGCGAGTCAACGCAGTGCGGAACGCAGCAAGGTGGGTGCCGCCGTCACGCTGCGGGATGTTGTTGGTGAAGCACAAGACGTTTTCGTAATAGCTGTCGTTCCATTCCAAGGCGACGTCGATGCCGATGCCGTCCTTTTCCGCGCTCACCGAAATTGGTTCGGCGACCAGCGCCTGCTTGTTGCGGTCGAGATATTTCACGAAGGCCGCAATCCCGCCCTCGTAGAACAAGTCGTGCTCCAGCGGTTCCTCGTGACGCTTGTCGCGCAACAGGATGCGCACGCCCGAATTGAGGAAGGCGAGTTCGCGATAGCGATGCTCGAGCTTTTCGAAATCGTATTCGATGACGTTCTTGAAGGTCTCTTCCGACGCCTTGAAGGTGACGCGCGTGCCCTTCTTGAACCCGTTTTCGTCCGGGTTCTGCTCGACCTTCGGCGCATCGCCCACCACGCGCAGGGATTCCACCGCATCGCCGTGTTCGAAGCGCATCCAGTGTTCCTTGCCGTCGCGCCAGATGGTCAGTTCGAGCCATTCGGACAGCGCGTTGACGACCGAAACGCCCACGCCGTGCAGGCCGCCTGAAACCTTGTAGGCATTGTCGTCGCTCGTATTCTCGAACTTACCGCCCGCATGCAGCTGGGTCATGATGACCTCGGCCGCCGAAACGCCTTCTTCCTTGTGCATATCGACCGGAATGCCGCGGCCATTGTCTTCCACGCTCACCGAGCCATCGGGGTTGAGCTCGATCAAAACGAGGTCGCAGTGCCCCGCCAGCGCTTCGTCGATGGCGTTGTCCGACACCTCGAACACCATGTGGTGCAGGCCCGATCCGTCGTCGGTATCGCCGATATACATGCCGGGGCGTTTGCGCACTGCGTCGAGGCCTTTGAGGACCTTGATCGAATCCGCGCCGTAACCGTTCTTTTTCGGCGCTTCGGCGCCCGCATTCTCAGGGGTATCGTTCATGTCGATCATATAGGCTTTCGGCGGCGGAATTCCAAAGTTTCGGGGCCGATTTTACCCACAGATTGGCGTGACGGCGGTTGCAGCTGCAACCGGTTGATTTCGGTACGCGAAAGGCGCATCCAGAGCCCATGCTTTCGGTACTCGACATATTCCGGATCGGGATCGGTCCTTCGTCCTCTCACACAGTCGGACCGATGCGGATTGCGCGGACATTCGTACGGGGGCTGGCGAAGTCGGGACGGCTGGAGCGTACCGCGCGTGTCGCGGTCGAACTGCAGGGCTCGCTCGCGCTGACCGGCGTGGGGCACGGCACGGTCGATGCCTCGATCCTCGGCCTCATGGGCTTCGCGCCCGATACGACCTGCCCGGACGAGGCGGCGGACGCGCTTGATCGGGTGCGGAACGACAAATCGCTCGCGCTTGGCGGGAAGAGGAATATCGCTTTCGATCCGGCAACCGATATCGAGCTTGCCGGGCATATCATTCCGGATTTGCACCCCAACGGCATGACGTTGACGGCCTACGATGACGACGGCGCGCAACTTTCGCAGCGAACCTATTACTCGACCGGTGGGGGCTTCGTTGCTTCCGAAGCGCAATTGAAGCGCAAGCCGAAGGACGACCGGATCAATACCGGCACGCCGGTGCCACACGATTTCGGCTCGGCCGAGGAATTGCTGGCTGCCTGCGCTAGCACGGGCCTGCCTATCGCACATCTGGTACTTGCCAACGAAGACGCATTCCGCCCGCGCGAAAAGACACTCGCGGGCATCGACCGTGTCGCGGCGGCGATGGACCAGTGTATCGATCGCGGGCTGTCGCAGCGCGGCATTTTGCCAGGTGGGCTTAAGGTTGCCCGTCGCGCGCCGGATCTGTGGGACAAGCTGTCCGCCAATCCTCAGTCGAACGAGCGCGAGCAATTGTTCGACTGGCTCAACTGCTACGCCATGGCGGTCAACGAGGAAAACGCTGCCGGGGGGCGCGTGGTGACCGCGCCGACCAATGGTGCGGCCGGGATCATCCCGGCGGTGATTCGCTTCTATTGCGAGGAGGAAGGCGCGCGTTGTAGCGAAAAACGCCGCACTTTCCTGCTTACAGCCGGAGCGATCGGCCTGCTTTACAAGCAGCGCGCCAGCATTTCGGGTGCGGAGATGGGCTGCCAGGGCGAGGTCGGCGTTGCCTGTTCGATGGCGGCCGGCGGGCTCGCCGCACTGTGGGGCGGCTCACCGCAACAGGTCGCCAGCGCAGCGGAGATCGGCATGGAGCACAATCTCGGCCTCACCTGCGATCCCGTAGGTGGTCTGGTCCAGGTGCCGTGTATCGAGCGCAACGCCATCGGCGCGGTGAAGGCAGTCAATGCCGCGCGGCTGGCGCTTCATAGAACGGGCGCCGAAAGCTGCGTGAGTCTGGACCAGGTGATCGAAACGATGCGCCAGACCGGGCTCGACATGTCGACCAAGTATAAGGAGACCAGCCAAGGCGGACTGGCCGTCAATGTCATCGAATGCTGATCTTGCTCGCCGCAATCCGGCGAAATCTCCACAGCTGTTGGGCGGTTTGACAATTCAAAAAAGAGGGGCGGCCAATTCGGCCGCCCCACCTATTGCTATGATGCGTGATTTGACCTGGTTCAGGCGACAGCTCGCTTGAACCGGCGGCGGCGTCCGAAGCCAAGAGCCAAGATAGCCATGCCGAACAGTCCGAGCATGCCGGGTTCCGGGACGGGGGTGCCGCCGCTGGTGGTGGAACCGCCGCTGGTCGTGCTGCCACCGCTGGTCGTGCTGCCACCGCTGGTGGTGGAACCGCCGCTCGTCGTGCTGCCACCGCTGGTGGTCGAGCCGCCGCTGGTGGTGGAACCACCGCTGGTCGTGCTGCCGCTCGAGCTTCCTGTCGGCCAGCAGATATAGCGGCTGCCGTAATAACCACAACGCGAGCCACCCGAGCTAGTGGAGCTGCCCGAGCTGGTTGAGCCGCCGGAGGTCGAGCTGGTATAGGTCGTCCAGTCCCCCTTTGCATCGATATCGCGCGGCATATTGTTGCCATTCCTGCCATACAGCCAGAGGAATGAGCTGTCGGTACCCAAGCGGAACTGGGTATGCTTGGGCCAGCTCGACCAGAACGCGTTGACCGTTTCCGTCCATTTGGTGCCGAACAGGAACGAGCGTTCGCGCCGGAGCCACCCGCTGATCGAATCGACCTTATAGGTGTTCCCATAGGAACTGAGGTTTGGGTCAAAATTCTTGATCGCGGATCCGGTCATAGTCAGGTTGATGTTCCGTCCTATGAAGTTGGCAGTCCCGGCAACGGTGTCGATGCGAATATTGGTCGTGCCGATCTTGCCGTCAAACGAGGTTTGATAATTGTATATTGCAGCCGATGCTGGTTGCGCTGCCAAGAGCGAAGCCAGACCGATTGTCGCAAGTGCGAATTTCTTCATAACTATCTCCTGATCGCCAAGCTCAGGCGCCACTGAAAGGTGTCCGATATCATTGAATGGTGCGATAGCCGTTAACGTTTGATAGTCGAGCAGCGTGGTGGGGTTGTGCCATTTAGGGAAGGTTGGGCGAACCAAGATTAACAGAGCCCATTCGCCCGATCCGCACGCAGCCCGAACCATCATGGTGGATGGTATGGCCTGTTTTGCGTCGGGCAGCGGGTTTCCCGCGATAATCGCTCGCGCGCGAGCCGATTAACCAGAGCATTTAACAACAATTCACTTTTGCTGGGTAGAACGGCTCCCGGCAATTTCAAACGCTGCATATACCATATTGGGAACAGATTTATGCGCCGCAGTTTCAAATACACCGCACTTGTGGTCATCGCGCCTATGCTTCTCGCAAGCGGCTGTAGCGGTTTGCAGGACAACGCCTTCGAAAAGGCACAGGAAGCTTATGCGGCGGGCCAGTACGGTACCGCACAAGAATTCGTCATTTCCGAGCTAAAGGCCGAACCCGACAACGAAGCGGCACGAATGCTCTATGCGCGGATCCTTTTGGAACTCGGCAACGGCACGCGGGCGGAAAGCGAGCTGAAAAAGCTTTCCAAGAGCGCAAAATATGGTGCGGAAGCGAAGGCGTTATTGCCCAAGGCCGCCTTCTTGGAGGGGCGGCTGGACAAGGCGCTCGAGCTGACCGAAACAATTTCGGGACCTTTTGCGCACCATATGGCCTGGGCGCGGGCTTTCGCGTTGATTTCTCTCGATCGTAACGACGAGGCGCGGACCGTTTTGCGCGAGGCTTTGGAGGCACAACCGGACGATCCGGAATTGCGCCTGCTGCAAGGCCACATGCTGCTGGCCGACGGCAAAGTCGAAGAAGCGCGTAAATTGGCCGATGATTTGTCGAAAAAGCGACCGAAAGTCGCGCAAGTCATGTTGTTCAAAGGTCAGGTCGCCTTGGCACAGGGCGATAGGGACGGAGCCTTCGACGCCTTCAAGAAAGCGGTGGAAAGCCAACCCGAAAACCCCATCATGCTAGCCGCGCTGGGAGACAGTTATCGCGCGGCCGAGGATCTGGACAAGGCAAAGGAATATTATGGGCGCGCCCTGTCCGTCGCTCCTGGCAGCACGATCATTCAGCTATCATTGGCCGAAGTGGAATTCTTCTCCGGCAACGAGAAGATCGCCAAGGAAATCATCCAAAACAATCAGGCGGCTATCGAGGCCATGCCGGGTGGCCTACGTCTGTCCGGTTTCGTGGCGGCAGAGGAAGGCAACCACAATACGGCGGTTGCCAAGCTTACGCCATATCTCGAACGTCAACCTGGCGATGCCCTGGCCTGGGCGGCCCTCGCCGATTCTCACCAGGCTTTGAAAAATGCCGGAGCAGAGAAAGAGGCACGGGCGAAGCTTGCGCGACTGGAAAGCGGCAGTGGTCAGCTCGAGACGGCAGTGCAGGACGCGAAAAGCGATATGCGCCGCGAACTCGACCGTGCCAATCAAGCGATCGGCAAGGAGCGTTGGCAGGAGGCGGACAGGATCTATTCCAGTCTCGCGACCGGGGAGGGCAGCACCAATCCCGTGGTGTTCAACAATGCGGCGATGGTGAAATTGCAACTGGGCGACAAAGCCGGAGCGCTCAAAATGGCGAGGCGGGCCTATCAATTGATGCCCGATGATCCCTATGTCCGGGATACGTTGGGCTGGACCTTGTTCATGAACAACAAGGATATCGAAACCGCTTCACAGCACCTCACGGCGGCGTATCGCGCCCTGCCCGACAATCTGGAGATTAGCTGGCATCTCGCGCAGGTATTGGCGGCCGCCGACAAGCGGAAGGAAGCGATCGCCCTGATGGAACGACTGCGGCCCGGGCTCCCCGCTTCCCAGCATGCCGAGCTGAATCGCATGATCGCTCAACTGAAAAGCTGAAGGCTGCGTTTCGAGACGCGGCACCGACTTCTTGGGGGAGGGAGAGGAATGTCGGCGGCCGCGTCTCTACTCGCTGCCATATCGCCTCGCCGGTGCGGGGCCGATAGCCTGCCGCTGGTGGCGAGGAAGGCCAGAAACGTGGCTGCTTGGGGGGCCAGCGCTTCTGTAACTCGTCCGGGACGGGAGTGTCAGGGTTCACCGTCCGGCTGTGAGTAGGAAATAATCTTTCATGCCCGCGTACAAAAGTGAGAAAAGATCGAAAGATGTTGCGTTTTACGCAAGGGCGAAGGAGCGCTTTCCTGGCGACGAAACCCGATCTCCCCCGATTACCTGGGTCTAAGTAGGCGATTTGGCTGTCGAATTGCATGTCGGTAACCAGCCGCGGCGGAAGAGCATGCGGCAAGCGTCGGTAAGCAAAAGAGCAAAAACACGGTGCCGGATCGCGCCATCGTTGCGCCTTTGCGGATAATTCTCCGGCACTGCGCGGCAATCGTCCGAGCGGCGCTGGACAGGCACGGCGTGCTGCTCTTAACGGGATGGCCATGCAGGCAGAACATCTTCCCGATTCCATTCTCATCGTCGACTTCGGCAGCCAGGTCACCCAGCTCATCGCACGTCGTGTGCGCGAAGGGGGCGTATACTCCGAGATCGCGCCTTTCACAGAGGCGGAGGAGGCGTTCCATCGCTTGCGGCCCAAGGGCATCATCCTGTCCGGTTCGCCCGCCAGCGTGTGCGACGAGGGCAGCCCGCGTGCCCCACAGGTGCTGTTCGACAGCGGATTGCCGATCCTCGGCATCTGTTATGGTCAGCAGGTGATGAGCCAGCAATTGGGCGGCGAGGTCCGTCCCGGGCATGAGACTGGCGAAGGCGGGGAGTTCGGCCGCGCCTATCTCACCGTGACCGAGGATTGCGCGCTATTCGACGGTCTGTGGAAGACCGGAGAGCGCCACCAGGTCTGGATGAGCCATGGCGACAAGGTCACCCAGTTCGCCCCCGGCTTCAAGATCGTCGCGACCAGCGACGGTGCACCCTTCGCGGTGATCGCCGACGAAGAGCGCAAGTACTACGGCACCCAGTTCCACCCCGAAGTGGTCCACACGCCCGACGGCGGCAAGCTGCTCGCCAATTTCGTGCGCCATGTCTGCGGGCTCGCTGGCGACTGGACCATGGCCGAATTCCGCCGGACCAAAATCGAGGAAATCCGCGAACAGGTGGGTGACGGCAAGGTCATTTGCGGGCTGTCGGGCGGTGTCGATTCCGCCGTTGCCGCAGTGCTCATTCACGAAGCGATCGGCGATCAGCTGACCTGCGTATTCGTCGATCACGGCCTTATGCGCATGAACGAAGCAGAGCAGGTCGTGACTCTGTTTCGCGACCACTACAATATCCCGCTCGTCCATGTGAACGCGGAGGAAATGTTCCTTGGCGGTCTCGAAGGCCAGACCGACCCCGAGAAGAAGCGCAAGTTCATCGGCGGCGCATTCATCGACCTGTTCGAGGCCGAGGCGAAGAAGATCGGCGGCGCGGATTTCCTCGCGCAGGGTACGCTCTATCCCGATGTGATCGAGAGCGTTTCCTTCACCGGCGGGCCGAGCGTCACGATCAAGAGCCACCACAATGTCGGCGGCCTGCCCGAGCGCATGAACATGAAGCTGGTCGAACCCTTGCGCGAATTGTTCAAGGACGAGGTGCGCGAACTGGGCCGCGAGCTGGGCCTGCCGGACATCTTCGTCGGCCGCCATCCCTTCCCCGGGCCTGGCCTCGCGATCCGCATCCCGGGAGAAGTCACGAAAGAGCGCTGCGATATCCTGCGCAAGGCCGATGCGATCTATCTCGAGGAAATTCGCAATGCCGGTCTCTATGATGCGATCTGGCAGGCCTTCGCCGTTCTGCTGCCGGTCAAGACCGTCGGCGTGATGGGCGACGGGCGTACCTATGACAGCGTATGCGGCCTTCGCGCGGTGACCAGTACCGACGGCATGACCGCCGATGTTTACCCCTTCGACAGCGCTTTTCTCAGCCGCGTCGCGACGCGCATCATCAACGAAGTGCAGGGCATCAACCGCGTGGTCTACGACTATACCAGCAAGCCCCCCGGTACGATCGAGTGGGAGTGAAGCGAGGCGGGGTCG
Organism: Erythrobacter aureus; assembly: GCF_003355455.1. Taxonomy (NCBI): domain Bacteria; kingdom Pseudomonadati; phylum Pseudomonadota; class Alphaproteobacteria; order Sphingomonadales; family Erythrobacteraceae; genus Erythrobacter; species Erythrobacter aureus. The sequence goes on along the minus strand of NZ_CP031357.1, from coordinate 276,656 downwards.
CACCCGGCGTCTGCGAGACCGTGCAGTAATCCTATCTCGAGGCGGTTCATCGAAACTTGATCTGAATCAACGCCTTTCACGCGAATCGCCTGCATGATGTGACCACAACCGTACAAGCGGGAGCCACGCAATGTTCCGAATGATGCTCATCCTGTTGCCGATTGTGGCGACGTCTTTGATGGGAATGGCCGTCATCGCGGTGCTGTCGATGGATATGAATGCCGAATGGCAACCGATCGCCATCGCTGCGGCTGCGGGATTGATCGTTTCGTTTCCGATTTCCTGGTTCGTTGGCAGGCGGATAGTGGCGGTGACGGGCTGGGGCAACTGACGGTCGGCGAAGCGCTGGCTTGCTGGCCCGGCAGTCGCTGGATTATTCCGGCGCGATGCAGCTCTCTCTCGGTCCCGATCCACGTGCCGAAACGCTCCGGCGCCTCCAGCTCCTGCTGGTGCAGCGCTTCGGACATATAGGGCGGGCCACGGCGGAAAGGCGGAGACCCGAATGGGCGATCGTGCAGGGCGTGATCGGGGCGCGAACCAAGTCGGAGGTTTCGAACGCGGCGACCGATCGGTTGCTGACACGCTATGGCAGTTGGGAAGGTGTGGCGGGGGCACCGCTCGATGCGCTTCAGCAGGAACTGGCTTCGCAGACCTACCCCAATATCGCGGCGGAGCGGCTCAAGGCATGCCTCACCGATCTGATCGAGCGACGCGGCGCGGTGGACCTGTCGCATCTGGAGCGGATGGATACGGGCGATGCGATGGACTGGCTTGAACAGCTCCCTGGCGTCGGGCGCAAGATCGCTGCCGGGGTGATGAATGCCTCGACACTGGATCGCCGCGCGATAGTGCTCGATTCGCATCATCGGCGCATCCTCCAGCGCATGGGCCTGGTGCCGCCAAAAGCCAGCACGGCGCGCGCCTTCGATGCCATCATGCCCGCAATGCCCGAGGAATGGTCTGCCGCAGACTATGACGAGCATCATCTGCTGATGAAGAAGCTCGGTCAGACATGGTGCCGCCCATCCTCACCGGCTTGTTCCGATTGCCCGGCCCAAGCGCTGTGCGAGACGGGGCGCAAACAGGCCGAAGAGATCAGGCGGTAACGCGTGCCATTTTATAGGCGGCAAACAGCAGCGCACCGCCGGCGCACCGATCAAGCACCCTCACAACCCGACCTGGAATACCACTCCGCGAGATACCGTGGCCCAGCGCAGCATATATCGTATAGACCAGGCAATCGAGGACCAGCGTTGTCGCTCCCATAATTGCGATCTGCGGTGCAATGGGCGCGGCCGTATCGAGAAACTGCGGGAGGATGGCGGCAAAATAAAGCAGCGCTTTGGGGTTGGCGAACTCGACCACGAAGCCGCGCGAAAAAAGGTGCGTTGCAGGTCGTTCGCCACCCGGCCTGACGGTGAGGGTGGTGCTCTTGCCCGTGATCGCGCCGATTCCGAGATAGATCAGGTATCCCACTCCGATCCACTTGATGAGCATGAACAGGGTATCGGATGCGATAATCATGGCAGATATGCCCAGGGCGGACAGCGCAAAGAACACCGTATTGGCGCATGCCACGCCTGCGATGACGAACAGGCCTCGGGAAAGACCATTTCCTGCGGCCAAAGATGTGACAGCGATGGCTGCGGGGCCAGGCGTTAGGATGACCACGAAGGTAGTGGCGACAAACAGCAGGAATGTGGTGAGGTCCATTATCGGCTCCTTTTCTTGCGGAGCAAAATATGCTGGACCGTATTCGCAACTCCACCGGCAAGACGCCGGTGAAACAGGATTTTTTCCGGTGGATCCGAAAGCCGCCAATCGCCATGTTCTCGATCGCAGGGATCGCGCTCTCATAGCTGCCCTGCGCCGGAATGCGCGTGCAAGCCTGGTTGCCCTGGCGCGGGAAATCGATCTGTCGCGAAGCGCCACGCATGACCGTATTAGCCGCCTGGAGGAACTGAAAATTCTGCGCGGCTATACCGTTCGCGTGGACGAGGAATTGATCGACGACATCCGGGCCTTCATTACTGTCACGCTCGATGATGATAGTGATCAAAAGGCCGTGGCGGTCCAGGTTTCACAATTTAGCGGCGTGCAGCGGGCGTTCTGCCTTGCGGGCGAGATCGATCTTCTGGTGGATTGCCGCTGCGATACCGCACAGGACCTTGGCCGCTTGCGGGATCGAATCGGTGCGCTTGAAGGGGTGCGATCCTGCGGTACGCGGCTGGTGCTGGCGACACATGACTGAGCCGGGCACAAGGGCATTGGCGCAATGAGGCGTATCGGCTCGATCCTGTTGTGGTCCGCAATCGCAGCGGCATTTATCGGACCCGGCACGGTCGCGGCCGCTGCCAGCGCGGGCGCGGGAACGGGAACCGCGCTGCTCTGGGCCATTCTGTTCTCCGGCATAGCCACTTTCGCCTTGCAGGAATTCGCCGGGCGGCTGGCGGTGGCCACGGATCAGGATCTCGCCACCGTTCTGCGCCGCCGCTATCCCACCGGTTTCGCGCGCGCGGCCACGGTGCTGCTGGTCGGCGGGGCGGTTCTGCTGGGATGCGCAGCCTATGAGGCTGGCAATATCCTCGGCGGCGCGGCGGGCACGATGCTGGCGCTCGACCTGCCCAGAGACGTGGTTACGGTGATACTGGCACTAGCGGCGGGCAGCCTTCTGCTCGCCGGATCGCCGCAAGTCGTCGCCAGGCTGATGGCGATATTCGTCGCCTTGATGGGAGCCGGCTTTCTGGCGGTGGCAGTCTCGCTCTCGCCTCCTCTCGGCCCTGTGCTGGCAGGGCTCGTGCCAAACCCGGGCTTTGCGGACGATCCTGCCGCGCTGCTGGGCGTACTGGCGTTGGTGGGCACCACCGTCGTCCCTTACAACCTCTTCCTGGGGGCGGCACTGGCGCGAGGGCAGAACCTGCGCGAAATGCGATTCGGCCTGGCCGTTTCGATAGGAATCGGCGTGCTGATTACCTCGGCGATCCTGATAGTCGGCACCGCGCTTGCGGACGCCTTCTCGTTCGAGGCGCTGGGCGACACGCTGGCGAGCGAGCTTGGCGCATGGGCGCGAACCGGCTTCGGCATCGGTTTGCTCGCAGCCGGGATATCCTCCGCAGTCACCGCCCCGCTCGCGGCTGCGCTGACCGCACGCGGACTGTTCGGCGCAGCCGACGCGCCGGAATGGGGGGCAAGCGGCTGGCGTTTCCGGTCCGTCTGGTTGGCTGTTCTGGGGATCGGCCTGGTGTTCGGCCTTGCCGATATCCGGCCCGCACCGGCGATCCTCGCCGCGCAGGCTTTCAATGGCGCGCTTCTCCCACTCGTCGCGCTGTTCCTGCTCGCGGCTATGAACGACGACGCGCTGCTGGGCGAAAACGCCAACGGCCTTGCCGCCAACGGCTTCGGTCTGCTCGTATTGGGAGTAGCGACCATGCTCGGCCTCACTGCGGTTGCCCGGGTGGCGGGTTCGATCTTCGGGTTCGAACTGCCCGACCCGGGCCTGATGCTGCCCGCCTTCGCCGTTCTCGGCGTGTTCATGGGCCGCGCCGTGACACGCCGCGCCCGGTGATGACTGGCCCGCTGCCGGAGGATCAGGTCGAAGAAGTCTACCGCCGCCTGTCGCAGGCGATGCCCGGGCGCACACGCGGGGCGAAAGGGCCGAAGGGTCAACCCGATGCGTTCCGGTCGTGCATATCCTGCATGCTGTCGGCGCAATCGCTCGACAGGAACACCGCCGCTGCCGCCAATGCGCTTTTCGCACTCGCGAAAACGCCGCAGGACATGCTCGCGCTCGACGAGAGCGAGATAGCGGAGGCAATCAAGCCATGCGGGCTCTACAATAGGAAAGCGCGCAATATCCGCGCGTTCTGCACAGCGTTGCTGGCGGACCGTGGCGGGGTGGTGCCCGACACGCGCCAGGGGCTGATGGCGCTGCCCGGCATCGGGCGCAAATGCGCGGATATCGTGCTGAGCTTCACCTTCGGCAAGGACGTGATCGCGGTCGACACCCATGTGCACCGCGTGTGCAACCGTATCGGCCTGACCGACGCCAAAACTGCCGATAAAACGGCTGCGCAGCTCGAACAGCGCTCCCCGCGCTGGACACTTCGCGACGGACATTTCTGGCTGATCCAGTTCGGTAAGCGCATCTGCACTGCGCGCGCGCCGAAATGCGAGACATGCCCCGTCTCGGATATGTGCCTCTCCTACCGCGCAGGGCAGAAGGGCTGAGCCCGGAAGGTTGGCTTGCCGGTGCCGAGGAGGCCCCGCACCGCGACGTCGCGACGCTTAGCCTTCGGCATCGACCTTGGTGTAGGGTATGAAGTCGTCGAGCAGGAGCACACCGCTGAAGAACCCGCCCACGCGGTCGACCAGTTCTATGGTGTCTGTGCGGCAAAGCGAGCTGCCGCTAAACCGCTTCAGCACCATCACATCGCTATCGTCGATGCTGTCCGGATTGCGGGTATAATTGACCCAGATCGTCTTGCCGTCGCGATAGACCAGCGCGGTATTGTCGATCTGCGTCAGGTTGCGGCTGCCGAACGTGTTGATGCAGCTTTGCGGCTCGCCCGCCACACGCCCTTCGAGCATGTCGGCAAGCTTCTTCTCGCCGCGTGTCATCTCTTCGGATTCTTCCGCCAGAGCGGGAGCGGCCAACAGACCGAGCGCGGCAGTTGCGAGAGCTAGAGGCTTGAGCATGGCGAATCTCCTGTTGAGCGCAGGAATACTAAACCATGATGGCTGAACCTGCGATGAGTTATGCAGTGCCGCCTACCGTGATGCCGTCGATCAGCAGGGTGGGCTGGCCGACGCCCGCTGGCACGCTCTGCCCGCCTTTGCCGCACATGCCGATGCCTTCGTCGAGCGCCATGTCGTTACCGATACCGCGAACCTTGGTAAGCACGGTCGGGCCGTCGCCGATCAGTGTCGCGCCCTTGATCGGGGCCACCACTTTGCCCTTTTCGACCTTGTAGGCCTCTGTGCAGGCGAAAACGAATTTGCCCGACACGATATCGACCTGCCCGCCGCCGAAACTGGTGGCATAGATGCCGTCGTCGACGCGGCTGAGCAGCTCCTCCGGATCGTCATGGCCGCCCTGCATGAAAGTGTTGGTCATCCGCGGCATGGGCGCGTGTTCATAGGATTCCCGGCGACCATTGCCGGTCGCCTCGACTCCCATCAGCCGGGCGTTGAGGCGGTCCTGCATGTATCCCTTCAGGATACCGTCCTCGATCAGCACCGTCTCGCGCGTGGGCGTGCCCTCGTCGTCAATGCTCAGCGAGCCGCGACGGTTGGCGATGCTCCCATCGTCGATCACGGTGACTCCGGGCGCGGCCACGCGTTCGCCGATCCGTCCGGCAAAGGCGCTGGTGCCCTTGCGGTTGAAATCGCCTTCCAGCCCGTGGCCGACCGCTTCGTGCAGCAAGACCCCGGGCCAGCCGGGGCCGAGCAGCACGGTTTTTTCGCCGGCAGGCGCCTCGACGCTTTCGAGATTCACCAGCGCCTGGCGGACCGCCTCGTCGACCGCATTCATCCAGCGGCCCTCGTCGAACAGATCGTCGTAGAGATAGCGTCCACCGAAGCCGAAGCTGCCGGTTTCGCGGCGGCCGTTGCTCTCGGCGACGATGCTTACGTTGAGGCGCACCAGCGGGCGGATGTCGCGCGCGGTAAACCCGTCGGCGCGAATGATGTCGATCGCGCTCCAGCTTCCCGCAAGGCTGGCACTGACCTGCGCCACGCGCGGGTCCCTGGCACGCGCGATGGCATCGATCTTCTCGAGCAGGCCGACCTTTTCGGCGAAGGGCACGAGGTCGAGCGGGCTGGCGTCGGTATAGAGATGGCGGTTGGTGCGCTCGGGCGGGGCGGCGTGCGGCGATGTGGTCGCATCGAGCAATTGCAGTGTTTCGCCTGCGCGCGCGATTGCCCTCGCGCTGATCTCATTGGCGTGGGCGAAGCCCGTGGTTTCGCCCGATACCCCGCGCAGGCCGAAGCCCGAATCGCGGCTGTAATCGGCGGTCTTCAGCCGTCCGTCGTCGAAGGCGAAACTCTCGGTCGCCATGAATTGCAGGTAAAGCTCGCCATCGTCGCACGGCGCCAGCAGGCGCGCGGTCAGCGCCTTGGCTTCCTCGGGATCGAGCTGGCTGTAGAGCAGGGCGTGCGGGTCGTTGGGGTCGGTCATTCACCCCATGTAGGCATTCGCACTCGCTTGCGCGAGGGGCTTGGCGCCTGACCTACCGGTGGCCCGGATCCCCGCCCTCGGAGATGTCGGTCAGGGTGGATTGGTCCACCCCGTCCGCCGGCCCGCCTTCGAGCACGAAGCGTCGGTCGCAATAGCCGCAATCGACATAGCCGTGCTCGTCGATCTCCAGCCACACCTTCGGATGGCCGAGCGCGATAGGCTTGTACCGCTCGCCGCTGCGAATGTCGGTTGCACCGTCGCACCACACGCGGCGCGTGGTGACCTTGGACACTTCGGGAGGAGGCAGGCTCATGGGTCAGGCTGTTAGCGTCGGGCAGCGATGCCCGCAACTAGCTTGCGCGAGGGATCCTCGTGCCGCGCAACAGGATCGCGTCGACCTCGCCGTTGGGGGAACGGTCGAGGCCGAAAAACTGCCCGTCAACCTCGCGCAGCAGCCGGTCTCCCTCGATCGGTTTCAGTTCGATCCTGTCACCCTCGTTCGCACTCATGGTCAGCCCGGTCTCCGATGCCTCGATGAGATAGGAGAAATCGTCCAGCCGATAGAGGCCGATGATTTTTGCCGTTTCATCGGCATCCAGCGCCATTTCCCGGACCACTTCCCGGTAGGGATGAGGCCATCCCATGCGATCCGCGATAGCATCGGCCAAGGCACGATATACGATTGGGCCACGTTCCCCGTTGGTCAGGATGACGATGCCGCCGTCACGGTCGGGGAAACCGAACATGATCGCCTTGAAACCCGCATTCGAACCGGAATGCGCGAAGAAGCGATCATTCGCGTTAAGGCCGGTTCCGAAGCCCAAGGCGTAATTTACGCTGTCGTCGGGCGGGGTGAGCAGACGCGTGGCCCCTTCTTTTGAAACGAGATCGCTCTCTCCGGCAAGTGCGCTGTTCATGGCAATGACGAAGCGCGCCATGTCCTCTGCGGTCGACCACAGGCCTGCCGCTGCAAGCTCCGGATAACGGCGGTATCCTCCCTCGAGCTGCGTGCCCTCGGCATCGTGTGCTCGTGCATGGTTTTCGCCGGGTTGGCCAAATCCACTGTTCTTCATTCCCAGTGGATCGAAGACGGTGCGCTTTGCCAGTGCAGCGAAGCTTTCGCCGCTATCGTCCTGCAGGGCGCGTTCGATAATCTGGTAGCCGCCGCCGGAATAGCGGAAGCCTTGGTCCGGCCGGCGCTCTACGATCACGGGATCGCTGTTTGCGGGATCCGAGCCGTCGAGGATTTGAGTGAGGCTGGGTATGGCGTCTGTGGCCGCATATCCGCGGAAGCCGGCCGTCGATGTTCCCGCGCGATGGCTCAGCAGCTGCGCGAGCGTTATGTCTGACGGATCGACCTCCTCCACATCCTCGGCGGTGCGCAATTCCCAATCGGCAAGCAGCTCGGAAATGGGGATATCGAGCGTGTTGCCGCGACCTTCCAGATACGCCAGCGAAAGGAACGCGGTCACCGGTTTCGACAGGCTTGCGATATTGAAGCGCGTCTGGCCGTCGATCGGCCCGAAGGCCTTGACGTCTACGACCTTGCCGTTCTCGACGACCGCCACGGAGACCGCCGGAACATCGTAGTCCGCCATCCAGTCTGCAAGCTGGCCCTCCTGCGGCTCTTCACCTTCGATGATGACGGAAGGAAGCATGGCCTCCGCCGCCGCTTCGATCGGCGAGATCGCCATCACCAGACTTGTCAGAATTTCCAACACCGGATCCTCCTTCTCATCGCATAACGAATGGTGTCTTTACGTGCCAATCGGGTGCCAGTAGGCCGCCGCTATGTATAGTCCCCCGGCCATCCGCATCGACAATCTCGTCAAGGAGTATGCCTCGCCGGGGCCGGGCGAGCCGCCGAAGCTGGCCTTGAAGGGCGTGAGCTTCGATGTGCCGCAGGGCGGGATCTTCGGATTACTGGGGCCGAACGGGGCGGGCAAGTCTACGCTGATCAATATCCTTGCCGGGCTGGTCACCAAGACCGAGGGAAGCGCGGAAATCTGGGGTTTCGACATCGGGGAGAACCCGCGCAATGCGAAGCGCAGCATCGGGATCGTCCCGCAGGAGATCGTCTTCGATCCCTTCTTCACGCCTTTCGAGGTGCTGGAGAACCAGGGCGGCTTTTACGGCATTCCGAAAAGCGAACGCCGCAGCGAGGAGCTGTTGCGGGCAGTGCATCTTTGGGACAAGCGCGATGCCTATGCGCGCACGCTCTCAGGCGGCATGAAACGCCGCCTGCTGATCGCCAAGGCCATGGTCCACTCTCCGCCCATCCTCGTGCTCGACGAGCCGACTGCCGGCGTCGATGTGGAACTGCGCCGCCAGCTCTGGGAACTCGTCACCGAACTGAATCGCGAAGGCGTGACCGTTGTGCTGACCACGCATTATCTCGAGGAGGCCGAGCAGCTCTGCGACCGGATCGCGATTATCAACCATGGCGAGCTGATCGCCGACAAGCCGACCCGCGAACTGGTCGGCATGGCGCGGGAGAAGATCGTCGCGGTCACCGTCGACAAAGATCTGGGAGGTCCGATCATGGAAGAGGCCTTCACCAAGGCCGAGGTGATCGAACCGCGGCGGCTCGAAATCACCTATGATCGCGACAAGGCGAGCGCGGGTCAGGTGCTCGCGATCGTCCAATCGCATGGCTACGCGATAGAGGATGTCACCACGCGGGAGGCCGATCTGGAAGACGTCTTCGTCCAACTCACGGGCGCGGGGTAATTCGTCAGGCGAGACCTGCGCGTTCCAGATCGCGGCGCATCTGGCTCTTGCGGAAACCACGACCCGAAAACAGCCGCGTGAAATCGGCCCAGTGGTCGAAATGCTGCAATTGGCGGTGATAGTAATTCACATATTCCAGGGCCGCCAACAGAGCGGCTGCGAAGGCGACCCAGAAATCGCCGCGCGACCGGGCGATGCCGGGCTCGATCAGTGCGCCGATCACTCCCAGAACGGCAAGAATCGTGGCGATGAACAGCGGACGGCGCCATTTTTTCACGGTCCGCAATGTAGGGCGCAGGGTGTCCTGCCCTTGCAACTGGGCCAGCTTGGCGCGCCAGTAGAGCGTGCCGACCAGAAGCAGGCCGCACATCGGAACGAGGGCGAAAAGCGCAAGCGGCCCCACTTGCCCGCCTGCGAGCGCAACCATTATCGCGGGCAGGATGACGACGTTCGCGCCTTCCATTTTCCAATAGCTCGACAAGCGCTTGGCGAGATCGCCCTTGCTGGCGGGGTTTTCGACCATCGCCGCGTTCAAGCAAAGCGGACATGAATAGGCAAGGGATTGCCTCGCGGAATCCGGGTTAGAGGAAACCGCGCGGCCCAAGACCTGCATCGTGCACCTGAAGCAATTGCCAATGATGCGGTTCGATTTCTTCCATCGGTGCCTTGCAATTGCGGCAGCGCCCAACCTGTTGGCCGCTAACGCGCTTCACGTTTTTCTCATCTATACGGTGCCTGCCGACAGCGCAGGCAATTCGTCCCAGTCCCATTGACGACCCTTAATTCCCGGTTTTCGTTATCCCCTGCCGATTCGGGCGGTAATGTGGCGAAGCAAAAACCTTAACCGTGCTGCGCCGGAGCGTTCCCTGCTTGCCGCGTAACGATTGGCTCGGCATGACGCGCGCATGACAGACACATCTCACGACGTCCTCGTCATCGGATCGGGCGCTGCCGGACTAACCGCGGCGCTGGCGCTGGCAGAAACCAAAAAAGTGTTGGTGCTGGCGAAGGGTCGGCTCGACAGCGGCTCGACTGCCTGGGCGCAGGGCGGGATCGCCGCCGTGCTCGATGCGGGCGATACGTTCGAGAATCACATTCGCGACACAATGGTCGCCGGTGCCGGTCTCAACGATATCGAGACGGTCGAGTTCGTGATCGAACGCGCGCCGGCCTCGATCGACCGGTTGTGTGAACTTGGCGTGCCTTTCAATCGCGAGGCCATGGATGAAGGGGGCGACCTCCACCTCACGCGCGAGGGCGGTCATTCGCACCGCCGGATCGTCCATGTGAACGACGCGACCGGCTGGGCGGTGCAGGCCGCGCTGCTCAAGGCGGCGGAGGAGAATCCGAACATTACCCTGTTGCCGGGCCAGAGCTGCATCGATCTCGTGACGGGCCGCAACCAGGCCGACTATTCGGGTTCGGGCCGGGTGTGGGGCGCCTATGCGCTGGACGAGGAAAGCGGCAAGGTTGTGACCCACCTGGCGCGCGCCACAGTGCTCGCGGCGGGCGGCGCGGGGCGCGTCTATCTGTTCAGCACCTCTCCCCGCGGCGCGACGGGCGACGGGATCGCCATGGCCTGGCGTGCCGGGGCGCGGGTGTCGAACATGGAGATGATGCAGTTCCACCCGACTTGCCTTTACAATCTCGAGGTCAAGAACTTCCTCATTACCGAGGCGGTGCGCGGCGAAGGCGGGCGGCTGTTCAATCCCGTCACCGGCGAGCGCTACATGGAGCAATACGATCCCGAGCGCATGGAGCTGGCGCCGCGCGATATCGTCGCGCGTGCGAATGACGATCAGATCAAGCGATACGGGCTGGACTATGTCCATCTCGACATCAGCCATCGATCGCCCGAATTCGTGGTCGAGCATTTCCCGACAATTCACGAGAAACTTCTCGGGCTCGGGATCGACATGACCAAAGATCCCATCCCAGTCGTCCCCGCACAGCACTACACATGCGGCGGGGTGAAGATCGGGCTCGACGCGAAGACCGATTTACCCGGTCTGTGGGCGGCAGGCGAATGCACCGAAAGCGGCCTGCACGGGGCCAACAGGCTGGCGTCGAACAGCCTGCTCGAATGCTTCGTTTTCGGCGAAGCGGCGGCCAAGGACATTCTCGAATGCTGGGACCAGCTCGACGATCCACCCGCAATCCTGCCATGGGATGAAAGCAGGGTCACCGATTCCGACGAAGAGGTGGTCATCAAGCAGAACTGGACCGAGATCCGGCGGTTCATGTGGAATTATGTCGGCATCGTGCGCACGACCAAGCGGCTCGAACGCGCAGGCAATCGGATCGAGATGCTTCGGCAGGAAGTGGAAGACTATTACGGCAGCTTCCGGGTCACCACCGATCTGATCGAGCTACGCAATCTGCTCGAATGCGCTGCCCTGATCGTGAGGAGCGCGCTGAAGCGGCACGAAAGCCGGGGGCTGCATTTCATCATGGATTATCCGCAGACCGACCCTGTCGCGCGCGACACCGTGCTCGTCCCGTGAGGGTGGGCGGCGGCATCGGTGGACTCCGCCACGGTCGCCCGGCTCAATCCAAGTCCCGGTTGGGCCGCATCGGCGGCATATCGCGCCCGAATTGGTCTGCAAGGGGCTGGCTGTCGCCGAGTGCGATATTGTCGATTTGAAAATAGCGAACGGTCACCGCATCGAGCTTGCGATAGAATGTAACGCCGATCCTGCGATTATTGGCCCATATGATCTCGCCTTCGACACAAACCCTGTCGATCAGCGTGACCGTCACTTTCCGGCCCCTCGATGCGCTCTTGCTGTCGCAAGCGATCATGCAGCCGTCATCCGAAAGGTTCAGCATCCGGCCCCGCATCACGGCATCGTTCACCGAGACCAGAATTTCCTTATTCGTATTGAAGCGTTTGTGCCTACGCCGTTCCATTTGTTGATGACCCCAGCGACCCGAGCATTATGCCCGGTTATCAGGGTCCTCCGGTCACAAGCCTTCGTATTGTAAAAATGCGTCAAATCCGGCCGGGAAAGACGGATTTCCTGCATGGAACCTAACTTCTCGGCAAGGCCCATCCGCCGAAAGACCAGTCGCCGCGCGGCGACCATTGATCGGATGCGTAATGGCGGACGACATGGGCGTCGATCGGTTCGAGAAAAAAGATGCCGATGCTTTCGCCCAATTGCCAAGCGACTTGGCCCTGAGCGATGTATTCCGGCAGAAGCGCCAGCTCGACCGGCGCGCCGATCCTGGGTGTGAGATCGGGGCATTCGACCATGCAGCCGGACGGCGATAGATTGCGCATGGCGCAGCGCAGGCCGATACCGGCGATGGTGATGCGCACGAATTCCTGTGTGAGCGTGCGCCCTTCGCGTCTACGATCGACCATGGCGTGTCCTGTTGCTGTCGGTTTGCGACCGCAATCAAGATGGACCGCGAACGCCAGGCGCGCTTGTATCCGAACGACATATTCGCGCGCGCTTTTACCCGGCGGTTACCATAGTTTTACCCTTCTCCCGATTTCGCGATGGACAATCCTCGGCAATTCCGGTGAGTTTGCGGGAAACGGGTAGAGGGAGACGCGGTTTGCCCAAGGTGACAGCGAACGAAATCGAGATTCATTACGAGGCCCATGGCGACGAGGCCAATCCGCCGATATTGCTGATCATGGGCTTCGGCGCGCAACTGACATTATGGCCCGACGAGCTGGTGGAGGCGCTTGCCAACCACGGCTTTCGTGTCATTCGCTACGACAATCGCGATATCGGACTCAGTCACAAGTTCGACGGTGTGAAGGCGCCCGGCCTCGTCAAGATGACTCTGCTGTCCAAGATCGGCCTCACGCCCAAAGTGCCTTATACGCTAGCCGATATGGCCGATGACGGGGCGGGCCTGCTCGACGCACTGGGAATCGCCAAGGCCCATATCGTCGGGGCGAGCATGGGGGGAATGATCGCGCAGCATTTCGCCTCGCGCCACGCGGACAAATGCCTCTCGCTCACCTCGATTTTCTCGTCCACCGGCAATCCCAAGCTGCCGCCCGCGAAACCCGAAGCGCTGAAGGCCCTGGTCACACGGCCCAAAACCACCGAGGAAGAGGCGCTGGTCGAACATGGCATCATGCTCGCTCGCACCATCGGTTCGCCCGGCTATCCAACCGCAGATGAACGCCTGCGCGAACGGACCAGGGCGAGCGTGCGGCGCAGTTTCTATCCCGAAGGGCCGACTCGGCATTTGTCGGCCATCGTCGCCGATGGCGACCGGCGCGACATGCTCGAAACCATTTCCGTGCCGACTTTGGTTCTGCATGGCGAGGACGATCCACAGGTCCCTTGCGAAGGCGGCCGCGATACCGCTGCCTCGATTCGCGGAGCGAAGCTGAAGACGATCCCGGGATGGGGGCATGATCTCCCGCTCGAACTGGTCGACGAGCTTGCCGATGCAATCGCCGACCATGCAAAGGCGAATGCGGGCTAGGTGGGTTCGTCTTCGAGCCGCGACCGAGCGCGGCAGCCTACACCCGCTTCCGGATTCCAAAATTGCGCGTCCGGATTCGAACGAATCTCAACCCGGCACGATCATTTTTGCCCGCAAAATTTTTTTCCCGGATTCATTTTCGCCCTTGCGCTCGCCGCGAGTCCAGCTTCGTCCACGCGTCGCGGCGTTGCAACAAGATAAGTCACCATGCTCCGACCCTGCGTGTCCGCGGTAAATCGCCGCCAACCCCCTTGCGCTGGAGTCCCGGCTGATTCAGTATCTAGTGGTAGAGCGGCTGGGGGTACCCACAAGACCTAGCGATTTGCGGCGGACTTCCCATATTGGAAGATTGGCGCGACCAAGCGGGCCTGTGGGAAAAAAGGGACAAGTTTTTGCCCCGGAGCCGCAAGGAATTGGTAGGCGAGGGCGATGCCCCGGCGACTCGAACACAAGCGGAACATGCGGGGCCTGGAATCAGGCACGCGAATGATACGGACAGCGGGGCAGACGATGGATTTCAAGAGCGGGGACGATACGGCGATGGCACTGGATCTGGATAGGCAGGACACCGTCGAGGAGCCCACTACCGGCAAGAAAGCGGTTGCGATGGACAAGATTGACAAAGGCAGCGAAGAACTCGTCCAGGAAGCGGCGGGCGAGGCGCTGGCCGGTGCTGTGGCGAGTGCGGCTGCAGCTGCCGCCAAGGAAGACAGCAAGAAAGTGCTCGACCGGCGTTTCGACGTGCAGATCGACGAGAGCCGAGACGCCCTGCTGACCGAATTCGGCAAGGAAACGCTAACCGATCGCTACCTGCTGCCGGGTGAGAAATATCAGGACCTGTTCGCGCGTGTCGCGGATTATTTTGCCGACGATGCGGACCATGCGCAGCGCCTCTACGATTATATTTCCAGGCTGTGGTTCATGCCGGCGACGCCGGTTCTGTCGAATGGCGGCACCACGCGCGGCCTGCCGATTTCGTGCTATCTCAACAGCGTGGCCGACAGCCTCGACGGGATCGTCAATACCTGGAACGAGAATGTCTGGCTGGCTTCGAAGGGTGGCGGCATTGGCACCTATTGGGGCAATGTCCGCGGCATCGGCGAACCCGTGGGCCTCAACGGCAAGACCAGCGGCATCATTCCTTTCGTCCGCGTGATGGACAGCCTTACGCTGGCAATTAGCCAGGGTTCGCTGCGCCGCGGTTCGGCTGCCTGCTACATCGACGTCTCGCACCCCGAGATCGAGGAGTTCCTCGAAATCCGCAAGCCGAGCGGCGACTTCAACCGCAAGGCGCTGAACTTGCATCACGGCGTGCTGGTGACCGACGCCTTCATGGAGGCGGTTCGCAACGGCGAGGAATTCGATCTTCTAAGCCCCAAGGACGGTTCGGTCCGCAAGACGGTCGACGCGCGTTCGCTGTTTCAGAAGCTGGTCGAAACCCGCCTTGCGACCGGCGAGCCCTATATCGTGTTCTCGGACACGGTGAACCGGATGATGCCCAAGCATCACCGCGAGCTGGGCCTTAAGGTTTCGACCTCGAACCTGTGCGCCGAAATCACGCTGCCGACCGGGATCGACCATCTCGGCAACGATCGCACGGCGGTCTGCTGCCTGTCCTCGCTCAATCTCGAGAAATGGGACGAATGGAACGAGGACAAGACCTTCATCGAGGATGTCATGCGCTTCCTCGACAATGTGCTGCAGGACTATATCGATCGCGCACCCGACGAAATGGCCCGGGCGAAATATTCGGCCATGCGCGAACGCAGCGTCGGCATGGGCGTGATGGGCTTCCACTCCTTCCTCCAGTCCAAGGGCATCGGCTTCGAAAGCCCGATGGCCAAGGTGTGGAACCTCAAGATGTTCAAACATGTCAGCGCCAAGGCCGAAGAGGCTTCGCTGGTGCTCGCTCAGGAACGCGGCCCATGCCCCGATGCCGCCGAAACCGGCGCGATGGAGCGCTTCAGTTGCAAGATGGCGATCGCGCCGACCGCGTCGATCAGCATCATCTGCGGCGGCACCAGTGCCTGCATCGAACCGATCCCGGCCAATATCTACACGCACAAGACGCTGTCGGGCTCGTTCATCGTCAAGAATCCCTATCTCGAGAAGATCCTCGACAAGAAGAGCAAGAATTCGACCAATGTCTGGAACTCGATCCTCGAGCAGGGCGGCAGCGTCCAGCATCTCGATTTCCTGACGGCGGAAGAAAAGGCCGCCTTCAAGACCAGCTTCGAGATCGACCAGCGCTGGCTGCTCGAATTCGCGGCCGACCGCGCGCCCTTTATCGATCAGGCGCAATCGCTGAACCTGTTCATTCCGGCCGATGTCGACAAATGGGACCTGATGATGCTGCACTTCCAGGCGTGGGAGAAGGGCATCAAATCGCTCTACTACTTGCGCTCGAAGAGCGTGCAGCGCGCCGGTTTTGCAGGCGGTGTGGAAGCCGACAATACCGCGGATGCGGCCAAATACGAACTGGCCGCCGGCGGTGAGCAGACCGATTACGAGGAATGCCTCGCCTGCCAGTAAGCGAACGAAAGCCCGCATAAAACGCCCCGGGGCCGCCGACCGCCAGGATCGGCGGCCTCGAGCTTATGTTGATCGCGCGCTCGATCGTCCTCTGGCTTACCGGAATGGCACCGATTGAAGGACATTCGGCCATCGACCGATGGCCACGGGTCCGGGCTCCGTCGCAAACCGCGCCGCGCGCAGAAGAGGTGTCAGGCGGCCATCAAGCTGCGGTTCCGCCCTTCGGCCTTGGCGCGATAGAGCGCGGCATCGGCTCTTGCCAGCATATCGGCGAGTTCCGGCACATTGGGGCCTTTGTGCAGCGCGATACCGATACTGGTAGTGCAGCTTACGGTGGTGGCGCTGGCAGGGTGATCGATCTCTATCCGCTCTATCGCAACGCGCAATTCCTCGGCGATCGCATGGGCCTGGGTGGCATCGTCGGCGCGCAGGAAGACCACGAACTCTTCGCCGCCGAAGCGCGCGGCAAGCCCGCCATGACGGCTGGCCGAATGCCGCATCACTTCGGCCACCGCGCGCAGGCAGGCGTCACCCGCCTGATGGCCCCAGTGATCGTTGAACGCCTTGAAATGGTCCAGATCGACCATGAACAGCGCGGTACCGGCCTGCCCCACCGTCACCGGAGTTGCATAATGCTCGGCGAAAGTGTCTTCCGCCCGGCGACGGTTCGCGAGCCCGGTGAGCGGGTCGTTCATCGACAGCTCGGTCAGTCGCGCGTTGCTTTCCTCCAGAGCCTTGGCGCGTTCGTCTGCCTGGAGTGTCAGCAACAGGTTCCGCCGTTCGATCCAGTGGATGCGGTGGGCCAGAACGGTGGCCGCGCCCATGGTGAGCATCATGATCGGGATGAATGTCTTGGCGTAATCGACAATGGCCCCATGGAGGAGCAGGAACCCTCCCACCGCCAGCCCATACAGCAAGGCGAAACCGATCATCTGCCACCGGCGAAACGGCAGCACCGGCAGGGCAAGCCCGAACAATGTCACGACCCCGAGAGCCAGGAGGGCATTGTCAGGCGAGGGAACGAAGGCGCTTGCATAGGCCATACTCACCCCGAAGCCGATGAGCGACAGGCCCATCAACAGCTTTTGCAGGGCAAGCAGCCGTCGGGGAAGCAGCAGCGCGGACAGGGTGAAGGGCAGTACCGCCCCCAACCTGACCGCGGCGATTTTCGTGAAATGATCGGACGCGATCAGCGCGTCCACCCCCAGCGATAGAACGGCCACCGCCGTGCCCAGCGCCATGAGGAACCGCCCTTCGCGATAGTGCAGATCGCCGAGCGATTCCGCGATTGCGGCATGTAGTCTGTGGTCCCACCCGCGCGGGGGCTTTTTGCCGGCCAGGGCGGCATGCGCCGCAGCGGCGAGGTCGAAGTCTTGCGCCCGGTCCATTTGCACTCGCGACTGTACCGGAATACCGCAATCTTGCAACGACTTGCACATTATCCCACGCCTTATATACCAAGCCGGCTTCGGGCTTCCCCGGGGCGGGCTGTGTGCGATCCGCGGCGGGACCGCAAGCGATGGATGCGCATATGCGTTTTCTGTCACAGCTTTGGTGCCGAGGCTCGTGCGAATGCGCGCACCGTCTTCCAGACAGCCGGGCCGGTGCCGACTTTCCCAATAGGCGGATCTTCTCCGGTCGCAGCTTGCGGATGCGCCTCGCTGCGAACCTTCTCGACCGTGTGGAGCGCCTTTATTTTGCGTGGCTTACGCCTTGTCGGCGGAGGATCGGGAAAGTCGGTCCATGCTTCGTGGAAGGCCCGGGCTGCGGAACCGATGGCGCCCCGCCCTCGATGTCGAGGAGCGGGGCGCCGGGGTTTACGGACATCGCCCGCAAAAGGGGAAACCGGACGATGCCGCTGTTCCCGTGTTGCATATCGAATATCCTACCAACGGATTTTGCCTCGAGCGTGTTCCGCAGTTCGTCGCACAGGTGAAGCGGCGAGGCGCAGGGCGGGCCTTTTTCCATCTTATCCCGCCGAATCATTGCCGCTTGCCTTCGAATCCAAGCTCTGATTCACTATATGAGTCGTTCACGCGAAAAACCGGAGATCCACAACATGTCGTTGCTCGAAGCCCGCAAGACCTACAAGCCCTTCGAGTACCCCTGGGCCTACGATTTCTGGAAGCGGCAGCAGCAGGTGCACTGGCTGCCGGAAGAAGTGCCGCTGGGCGAGGACTGCCGCGACTGGGCGCAGAAGCTCACCGATCACGAGCGCAATCTGCTCACCCAGATCTTCCGCTTCTTCACTCAGGCCGATGTCGAGGTGCAGGATTGCTACCACGACAAATATGGCCGCGTGTTCAAGCCGACCGAGATCAAGATGATGCTGACCGCGTTCAGCAATATGGAGACGGTGCACATCGCCGCCTACAGCCATCTGCTCGACACGATCGGCATGCCCGAAAGCGAATATGGCATGTTCCTCGAATATGAGGAAATGAAGGACAAGCACGACTATTTGCAGGAATTCGGGGTCGACACGGACGAGGATATCGCCCGCACACTGGCCATGTTCGGCGGCTTCACCGAAGGTCTGCAACTGTTCGCCAGCTTCGCCATGCTGATGAATTTCCCGCGCTTCAACAAGATGAAGGGCATGGGCCAGATCGTTAGCTGGTCGGTCCGCGACGAAAGCCTGCATTGCGAAGGCATTACCCGCCTGTTCCATGAATTCGCTCGCGAGCGCGACTGCCTGACCAAGGCGGTCAAGGAAGACATCATGGATATGTGCCAGAAGACGGTGCGGCTGGAAGATGCCTTCATCGACCTCGCCTTCGAGGATGGCCCGGTGCCGGGCATGACCGCGAAGGAAATCAAGAAGTATATCCGCTACATCGCCGACTGGCGCCTCAGCCAGCTTGGCCTGCAGCCGATCTACATGGTCGACGACCACCCGCTGCCCTGGCTCGCCCCGCTGCTCAACGGCGTGGAGCACGCCAACTTCTTCGAAACCCGCGCGACCGAATATTCGAAGGGCGCGACCCGCGGCGATTGGAACACCGTCTGGTCGAGCTTCGACAAGCGCAACAAGGCCAAGGCCGCGAACGAGGAAGAAGCCGAGGATGACGGCCCGGGCCTGTTCGGCGAGGACGGCGAAGGAGCGCAGGCGGCGGAGTGATGGATTTACGCAGCCACCCCGTGCCATTCCCGGTGCCAAGCAAGGTATTTGGTATCGGGGCGCGAAGAATCATTAGCGGGAAAGCGCGCTTTTCGGTCGGGGTGGATTAATTTTTCAACGCTCGCCATGTCATTTATCTTGCGCGACAATAGGATATCGCCCTCGTCTGATAACGAAATCAGTCCTCGGTCAAACATCCAATGTACGGTGCCCGAAAGCGCAATTCCATTTGCGATGGTGTCCGGCCCGCCTTGCTCGACGCTCCAAATATGTGCTGCCTGAGCTTCCGCTCGCCCTCCCCCATTTATCAGTTTTATACCGGTCAATGCGCACGTGCACTCATATGCTGCAAGGACCCGCGCGCGAAATTGACGATTGCGAACCTTTCGTTCGGTTAGCAAGGTGGCGCGATCGACTGGCCCAATCCATTCCTCTTGTTTGTCCTGAAGCACCATGGAGGCTGTCGTGCCAAACTCGTCTTCGCGAAGTAGCAAATCGTCCTCGTCGATCATGCCAAATTCGACAATGCGGTTAAAATCTTCGAGTGAGATCGGGCGGATCGATTGCACTGCGCGTCCACCGTTGATCCGCCCGTCTTCGAGCAAAAGGCCCCTATCAACAGCTCTCCCAGCAACGTTGAATGGTACCCGGCGCCCAAATTCGAGATAGGTCATTGGTTCGATCAGCGCGAGGAACATGCTGTCATCGCTTGGATCACGCACTATCTGTTCTACACGCGCAACCGCAAAATAATCGGGTCCTCCCGCGCGCTTAGGACGCTGATAGATGATCCATTGGTCTATAGAACGTGAAGCGGCATTCAACAGGCGCCTTGGAAAGCGATAGAACCGTTCCGGCTGGTCGCCATACGGAGAGTGCTCGCCACTCAGAAACACGCAGCGTGACGGCGATATTTGGGGGAGTTCTACAGGTCCCGAAAGGAGCCGGTAGTCACCTCGTCCCTCAAAAGAAATTTGCCCGGCGTCTCGTAGTTGCTGCAATTCTCTACTCAAGGTCATCTCTGGCGTTGCACCGCGCGACCCAGTCTCTCGAACTATGCGGTCAAGTTCTTCATCAATGAGTTGCTGGCGAGTGAATTCTGCCTGTCCTCGACGGGCCACCAATCGCCTCACGGCAATCTCGACCACTTCGGACCAATTCCCTCCTGACATGGCTTCCTTTCTGAAGAATTCCTGTCACCATGCCTTCATGGCTGAGCATGTGAAAGATCAAGGTATAATAGTGATGTGCGCTCAATGTGGTTCGGAAAACGTTTCCCGGGATGCTTGGGGTGCTTGGGACGTTGGGGCACAAGCTTGGAAATTACGAGCCGTATTTGATTATGCGTACTGTCATGACTGTGATTCGAAAACGAACCTGGATGAAGCCAGTGTCATTTAGCACCGACGGATCATAGAAAGGACATTTTTAGAGCTGCTGCAGATTGGCCTAATAACCGACAGGTCAATACCACCTACCTTCCCCACCGCAAATTTGATCCAGCTCAATGATTGTTCGGCCGCCCCTGCTAGGGTTGTCGCCAACATTACGGAAAGGACCCGCATGTCGCAGCACACGCCCAATGAACTGACTCAAATCTTCGCCCGAGATCGCGAACTGATTACGCGGCTCAAGCAGGACGATGCGCATTACGCGCGGCTCGCCGACGAATATCACGAGGTGAACCGCGAAGTACACCGGATCGAGGCGGAGACCGAGGCGGCGAGCGACGAGCGCACCGAAGAGCTCAAGAGGAAGCGCCTTACCCTGCTCGACGAAATTACCGCCATCGTCGCCAAGGCGCGCGAGGCGGCCTGATCGCTTGCCGGAGGATAGCCGCTCTCGTGCGGGCCTCCCGGCATAGGTCTCACCACAGGAGAATTGCCATGAACAGCCGTCTTGCCGCCACAGCCCTGCCGCTGGCAGCCGCCTTCGCGCTTGCCGCCTGCGGCGCCGAGCCCGAGGAGACCGCTTACGAGGTCGACGCGACCGATGAAGGTGGCGGCGAACTGATCGTGACCCAGCCGGATCCCGATGCGGTGCCCGTCGACACGCCCGATACGCCGATGACCAATGTGCCCGAAGAGGGCGCGCCTGCGGATAACGGTCAGGCCGACACCGAGTAATCCGCGCAAGCGAAACGGGTGTGCCCGAACAGGCTCGCGGGGGTAAACGGCGGTTTCCTCCTGCGGTCGCCGCGAGGCATGATGGCGTTCGTGTGCCGTTCCGATTATCCCCCCCTCCTTGCGATGCGTCGCTAAGGGGGCGCGCGGCGGATACGGTCGTTTATCCAAGCCCGCGATCGGTGCGGCCCATATCTCGGGTATCGCCTGGGAAAAGGGGAGGTCCCGCGCCGGGGTTTTGCCGCCGTCACCAACCCCAGGCGGGTGGGGGCGGCTCCACCGGCGCGCTCGCGTCGAATTCCACGCGGAACAGCCTCGTCGGATCGTTGCGGCGGGTGAGTTGATAAGCGAAGGTGGCGTCCGGCATGCCTGCCGGGTCGACCTCGATGCGCCAGACATTGGTCAGCGAGGCATCGAGCCCCTCGCGTGAAAACAGCGCGATGCTTTCATCGTCGACAGGAAAGTCCTGGCCCCGCACGCCCCCTGACTCGGCGGAGGCTCCTCCATAGAAGGTCACGGCATCGGCTTCGCCATCGGCGTGGCGGTGATCGTGCTTCAACGTGAAGCGAGCATCCGCCCCCGCGCCCTGGCGAGTCACGATCCAGGTCCGGCTACGGTCCCAGACGGGCTCGTCCGCCGCGCCGAAGTGCATCGCGTGAAACGCAATCGCAATCCGCTCCTCGTCGCATTGCGCCCAATGCGCCACCAGCCGCCGCTGCGGGAAATTCGCATCGCGCGCATCGCTGCTTGCGAGGCGCCCGTCATAAGCCCGGCCGCAATGGCTCGACAGGGCCTGCCAGAAGGCCTCTTGCGGATGGGCCGCAATGTCCGTCCGCGGCTTGGATGTGTGGGCGCAGGCCGCAAGAGCCAGCGCCGAGGCCAGGGTGGGTAGAATGCGAGCGGAAACCATCCCCTATCCCTAACCCCTTGGCGCAAGATTGAAAGCCGGTTGCCCTGAAATGCATTTACTGTATTATAGCGGCAACACACAAAGGGATAGGGAATTTCCATGCTGCCCAGCCTCGTCGCCGCGCTGCTCCTCGCTCAAGCTCCCGCCGCCGCCGTACCCGCGCCGCAACCCATGCCGACCGGCGATGCACTGGAGAAACGGATCGTCGCCAATGACGCGCGGCTCTTCTGGGGGTTTTTCGAGGGCTGCGATCCCGATGCGGTTTCCGATCTGATCCATCCGGACTTTCGCATGCTGCACGATCTTGTCGGCATGCCGCTTTCGAGCGGGGCGCAGATGATCGAGCAATCCCGCAGGAATTGCGCCGATCGCGCCCCGGGCGGCAAGAACGAAGGGTATCGCAACCGCCGCCTGCCGGTGCCGGGATCGCGCCGCATCCAGAAGCTCGGCGATTGGGGGGTGCCGGAGGAAGGGCACCACACCTTCCACGAATGGCGCGCCTCGCACGAGGGCGGGCGGGGCGGCTGGGAGATGACCGGTGGCGGGCGCTACATCCATTCCTGGCAGTGGATGCCGGAAGAAGGCCGCTTCCGTCTGCTCGAAAGCCTCAGCATCGATCATGGTCCGGCCGTGCCCTACCCGCCGCAGACCGCTGCGCGTCCCTAGCCCGACCGATAGCCGGGCGCTGGCCCCTTATCCGCCTGCGGCAGGCAGGCATGGCGGAAACCTTTGCCTCGCGCGCATGGCGGCGCTAACTCGCCCGCCATGACCCAGAGACCCGACATCCACGCGAAGGCCGAAACCCTGATCGAGGCGCTGCCCTATTTCCAGCGCTATGCGGGCAGAAGCTTCGTCGTCAAATATGGCGGCAACGCCATGGGCGACGATCGCGCCGCGCGCGAATTCGCCGAGGATGTGGTGTTGCTGAAGGCGGTCGGCATCAATCCGGTCGTGGTACATGGGGGCGGCCCGCAGATCGGGGCAATGCTCGAAAAGCTCGGCGTCGAGACCCAATTCATCGACGGTCTTCGAGTGACCGACAAACAGACTGCCGAAATCGCCGAGATGGTCCTCTCCGGCGCGATCAACAAGGCAATCGTCGGCTCGATCGCGCATGCGGGTGGCAAGGCGATCGGCATTTCGGGCAAGGATGGCGGACTGGTCACGGCGACCAAGCTGCAGCGCACGCAGAAGGACCCGGGCAGCAATATCGAAAAAGCGCTCGATCTCGGCTTCGTCGGCGAGCCATCGAAGGTCGATACCACGATCATCGAAACCGTGACCGGGGCGGGGATGATCCCGGTGGTCGCGCCGATCGGCGTGGGCGAGGACGGCCACACTTACAACATCAATGCCGACACCATGGCCGGGGCACTGGCCGCGGCGCTGGGCGCTGCCAGACTACTCTTGCTGACCGACGTATCGGGCGTGCTCGACAAGCAGGGCAATCTCCTCACCGACCTGACCCCCGCCGACATCCGGCGCTTGCGCGCGGACGGGACGATTTCGGGCGGGATGATCCCCAAGCTGGAAACCTGCGTGCAGGCCGTGGAATCGGGCTGCGAGGCGGCGGTCGTGCTCGATGGGCGCGTGGCGCACGCCATGCTGCTCGAATTCTTCACCGCGCGCGGTGCCGGTACGCTGGTCGCAAAGGGTCGGTAACCGGCCCGACAGGGGTGGCGCGGCCCGTGTCGCTCTTGTAGGACGCGTATGACGGCCAAACCCAAGGGAACGCTCGACGAAATGCAGGCGCTCAGTACCATTTACCAGATCATCGCCATGCTCACCAACGTGCTGGTGATGCTGATTATCATTCAGTTCATCATCGGGCTGCTGTTTGCCTTCAACGTGGTGAATTCGCGCAACGAGTTCCTGGGCGCCTTCTACATGTCGATCAACCGCCTGCTCGAACCGGTGCTTGGCCCGATCCGGCGGGTGATGCCCAATACCGGTTCGATCGACTTTTCGCCTCTGGTGCTGATCATCCTGCTCAACATCATCCTCATCGTTCTCGGCAATGTGATCTACGGCTGATGACGGCGCAGGTAATCGACGGGAAGGCATTCGCCGCCAAGCTGCGCGAACGCGTGGGCGAATTCGCCGCGACATTCGCCGAAAAGGCGGGGCGCAAGGCCGGGCTTGCCGTGGTGCTGGTGGGCGAAGACCCTGCCAGCCAGGTCTATGTGCGCAGCAAGGGCAAGGCGACCGTGGCTGCGGGTATGGAAAGCTTCGAATACCGTCTTCCCGCCGACACGCCGCAGGACGAACTCGTCGCGCTGGTGCGCAAGCTCAATGCCGATCGCGCTGTCGATGGCATCCTGGTCCAGTTGCCGCTACCCGGACATCTCGACGAGAAGGCGGTGATCGCCGAGATCGATCCGGACAAGGATGTCGACGGCATAACGCCGGCCAATGCCGGACGGCTCGTGCTGGGAATGGATGCTCTGGTTTCCTGTACGCCGCTCGGCTGCACGATGATTCTCAAGGACATGCTCGGCGATCTCAGCGGTCTCGACGCGGTCGTGGTCGGGCGTTCGATCCTGTTCGGAAAGCCGATGGCGCAGTTGCTGCTGGCCGAGAATTGCACCGTGACGATGGCGCATAGCCGCACGCGCGATCTGCCCGATGTGCTGCGCCGCGCGGACATCGTCGTCGCGGCGGTCGGCGTGCCGCTTCTCATCAAGGGCGACTGGCTCAAGCCCGGAGCGATCGTGCTCGATGGCGGGATCAATCGCCTCGCCCCCGAACCGGGCGAGGAGAAGGGAAGGATCGTCGGCGATGTCGCCTATGACGAGGCACTCGGCCACGTCCGTGCGATCACGCCCGTTCCGGGCGGTGTCGGTGCGACGACCATTGCCGTGCTGCTACGCAATGCGATCGTCGCCGCCTATCGCAACGAAGGGCTCGAGCTAGCGGAAGGCGCGCTGTGAGATTCGCGGTCGCATTGCTCGCGCTGGCCGTCGCGGCCTGCGCGGCGGGACCAAGCGCGCGCGATCGCTATGCGCGTGTTCTCACCCCCACCGCCAGTCCGTCGCGCGTTGTCGCCACCGAACTCGCCTTCGCGCGGTTGGCGCAGGAAGACGGGCAGTGGACCGCCTTTCGCGAATATGCCGCCGCAGGGTCCGTCATGTTCGTGCCCGAGCCCGTCGACGCCCGTGACTGGCTGAAAAATCGCGCAAACCCGGCGCAGGCGGTGGCATGGCAGCCGCACCATGTCTGGTCGAGCTGCGATGGTACGCTGGCGGTCACACGCGGGGCGTGGCAGCGGGCCGATGGTTCGGTGGGCTATTTCACCACTGTCTGGCAGCGCCAGCGCGATGGCGAATATCGCTGGATCCTCGACCAGGGCGATGTGCTCGAAAGCCCGCTCGAGGAACCGGAATTCGTGCGCACCGATGTCGCCGATTGCCCGCAGCGCGATGTCGCCGCCGAATTGCGCGCCCAGGCCGAACGATCGCGCCCCGCCGCGGGCGGCACGTATTTCGATCAGGTCAGTGGCGATAGCAGCCTGTTCCTGACGTTCGTCGTTTCACCCGATCTGTCCCGTCACTGGAAGCTGATGCTCAACCGGGACGGCAAAATGATCGATGCGATGTCGGGCAGCGTCGCTGCTCCGGGGGGCGAGTGACATGACCGCGCTCTTTTTCTCGGCCTTCATCACACTGTTCGTGGTGATCGATCCGCCGGGCTGCGCCCCGATCTATGCCGGGCTGACCAAGGGAGCGACCTCGGCGCAGCGCCGCAACATGGCAATCCGGGCGAGCGGTATAGCGTTGGTCATTCTGCTGGTATTTGCGCTGTTCGGCGAGGACTTGCTCGGGGCGCTGCATATCGAGCTCGACAGCTTCCGCATCGCGGGCGGCCTGATGTTGTTCTGGATCGCCTTCGAAATGGTTTTCGAGAAGCGTACCCAGCGCCGCGAGGAACGCGCCGAAAAGGTCGCGGCCACGCCCGAGGTGGAAGATGTGTCGGTCTTCCCCATGGCCATCCCGATGCTTGCCGGCCCCGGCGCCATTGCGGCCATCATGCTGCTGATGAACGAGGCACAGGGTCTGGATCAGACCCTTGTCGTGCTGGGCGCCTTGGTGGCCGTGCTTGTCATCACGATGCTCGCCCTGATGGCGGCAGGCCCGATCATGCGCCTGTTCGGCGACAAGGTGGAGGCGGCGATAACCCGTGTTCTCGGCGTGCTTCTGGCCGCCCTGGCCGCACAATATGTCATCGATGGTCTGCGCAACAGTTTCAGCATCTGAGGCTGCGGCATCCGTGGGCGTTCGGGGGGCGTTCACCAGACCGCTATACGTTTCCAGGATGCGTATGGCCCTGCTCTGCTGCGTCTCGGCTCTCATGGGTCTGGGCAACCCGGCTTTCGCGCAACCGTTGCCGCAATACACGATCCCCGAACTGGCGGCGGCGATTGGCGAAGGGCAACTCGGCCGGATCGCCGTTCTGGCCGCAGAACAGCGGGGCGAGCGTGTTTATCTGGAACGCTTCGATGGCGAGACGGCCGACAGTCCTGTCGATATCCGGTCCGCCGGCAAATCCATCACCGCGCTGGCGGTGGGTGCGGCCATTGCCGACGGCGCGCTTGCGGACACGAACGTCCCGGTGTGGTCTTATCTCGGTTCCCCGCGCGGAGAACCGTGGGATTCCATCACCGTCGGCGATCTGCTGGGCATGTCCTCCGCTATCGATTGCAATGATTGGGAACGCAATTCGCCGGGGCAGGAAGAACGGATGTACCGCAAACGCGAATGGCACGAATTCGCCCTGGCTCTTCCTGCCCGCGAATATGTCCGGGACGGGCGTGGCGAAGGGCCTTTTTCCTACTGTACCGCAGGGGTCTTTCTTTTGGGCCAAGTGGTGGAGAAGGCGACCGGCGAGCGCTTCGACGCCTATGTGCAGCGCCGGCTATTCGATCCGCTGGGTATCGACGGGGTCGTCTGGCGGCGCTCGCGCAGCGGCGAGATCCAGTCGGGTGGGCAATTGGCGATCGATGCGAAGGCGCTGCTGAAAATCGGCCGCATGGTACTCGACGGCGGGCGCTGGCAAGGCGAGGAAATCCTGCCCGAAAGCTGGATCGAGAGCATGCTTGTCCCGCGCCACAGGCTGGGCGAGCATGTGTATTACGGCAACCTCTGGTGGGCCGTGCCGATCCGGTCGCCGCGCGGATATGAAAGCGCCTGGATGATGAAGGGCAATGGCGGGAACATCGTCGCCCTGGTCCCGGCCTATGATGCCGTGCTCGTGGTTCAGGCGCGAAACTACAACCATAAGGATGCCGATCGCCACGCCTTCACCGCTCTTGCGGCCATGCTGACGAACCTCGACGAGCCCGCGCCTATTGCAGAGTGACGATTTCGTCCCCGTCGTCACGCAGGGCGAAGAACTGCATGAGCTGGATCATCAACTCGCATCGCTCGCGCAAATTGCTCGCTTCGAGGAGCGCCTGCTTCGAAGCTGCATCGAAGGGCGCTATCTGCGAAACGCCGTTGATAAGCGTTTCGTCATCGAGCCGCGAGACCGAATCCCAGTCGACCGAATAGCCTTGCATATCGGCAAAGCGCCGCGCCTCGAATTCGAAACCCGCGCGTTCGACGCTCGACAGCGTTTGTCCTTCGCGATCCTCGATCAGTTCCGCCTCGACCTGTCGGAAGGTCGTGGTGACATCGAGTTCGCGCAGCACACGGAAACGGGCTTCGCCGTTCAGGACGATATTGTACCGCCCATCTTCCAGCGCCTCGACATCGCCGATCCGCCCCAGGCAGCCCATTGCGTAGAGCGGGGCACGGTCCTTCGAGGTCTGCGGCTGGATAATCCCGATCAGCCGGTCTTTCGCCAGCGCGCTGCCGACCAGGTCGCGATAGCGCGGCTCGAAAATGTGCAACGGCAGTTGCAGGCCAGGAAACAGGATTGCGCCGGGCAGAGGGAAGATGGGGATCCGGGTACTCAAGACGCTCCCTAACCGAACAGGATTTTGGACAAGCGCCGCCGGGTGGCGACCACCCACGGATCTTCGAGCCCGACCGCGCCGAAGATATCGATCAGGCGGGTGCGTGCGGCGCCCTCGTTCCACTCGCGGTCTTTCTCGACCAGGGCGAGAAGCTCGTCGGCGGCGGCATCGCGATCGCCGGCGGCGAAGGCGGCCTCCCCATAATCGTAGCGAGCCTGAAGGTTCTCCGGGTCGGCCTCGGCCTTTTCGCGCAGGGCCGCGAGTTCGCCGTCATCCACCTTGTTGCCGGCCAGTTCCAGCGCATTGCGTGCCTGGTCTAGCTGTGGATCGTCCGCGACAGAAGGAATGCCTTCCGCCGCCGCGAGCGCCGATTTCGCCTCGTCGATCCGCTCTGCCTGGACGAGTGCCCGAACCAGACCGGCATGGGCCGCGGCGTTGTCGGGCGCCATCTGAACGACCTGCATGAACACACCCGCTGCGCGTTCGGCATCGCCATCGGCCAGAACCTTTTCGGCCATATCGACGAACTGGCCGACATCCTGCTGCCCCTGAGCGTTTTCCGCGGACTGATCGGCGCCGGGTTTGATCGGCAATTGCCCGAGAATTTGATCGAGCGTCTGCTTCATCTGGGATTCGCTGCGCGCATTGGTCAGATCGGCAACCGGCTGCCCCTGGAAAAGCGCGTAAATGGTCGGGATCGATTGAACCTGAAACTGCGCCGCGATGAACTTTTCCTCGTCGACATCGATCTTCTTCAGCACCACACCCTTATCGGCATATTCGGCAGCGACCTTCTCCAGCATCGGCGCGATGGCTTTGCACGGCCCGCACCAGTCGGCGTAGAAATCGAGGATGACGAGCTTCGTCATCGACGGCTCGACGACGTCGGTCTTGAAGCGCTCGACCGCTTTCTGTTCATCCATGCTCAGGCCCATGCTCGCCACGTAAATCCACCTTTCGTCCGAAAAATCGTGCCCGCATCATGTGGGCATTGTCGCGCGAATGTGAAGGAGGGCGGGCGCCGCTGCAAGGGCATCGAAAAATCTGCAATTTTCGACTTGCGAGACTCGAGAGCCGCTGCTAGTTGGCCGCCTCCCCACCGGGGCCAAGCGGTTTCGGTAGCGCCAGTGAGCGGGCGTAGCTCAGGGGTAGAGCACAACCTTGCCAAGGTTGGGGTCGGGCGTTCGAATCGCCTCGCCCGCTCCAGTTTTTCAAAGAAAAACAATCTATTGCACGAGTTCTAAGCCGGAACTCACTTGCGTTTTTGATGCGGGTGACCACCGGGTGACCACCGATTTGCGATCTCAGGAGGGGAAGGCCTTCCCCTGAGCCGGAGCCGCTTTGCTGTCTCCGGCTACCCCTTCTGCGGGGACATCCCCGCAACGCCCCGTGATTCGGAGCGGGGCTGATGACGCGCTCTGTCCCGCAGGCTGGGTAGCCTGCTCCTGAGGGCGCGGCGATTCTGTTTCGGGCCCCGCGCGCACTCTGATTGCGGCTTGCAAGGTCAAGAGGATCGATCCGCCGCCGGAGGTGCGCACCTATTTCGCCGAGCGCGGCTATCTTCCCTCGGGGGTGCCGTTGCTCAAGGAAGTCGCTGCCCTGCGCGGTGACACCGTTTGTCGCAACGGTCTGGTCGTTACGATCAATGGTGAACCCGCCGGATTGGCGCGCGCATTCGACAGCCGGGCACGTCCGCTGCCCGACTGGCAAGGCTGCCATACTATCGGTGCGGAACATATCTTCGTGATGAACCGACGCGCGCCGGACAGCTTCGATGGCCGGTATTTCGGACCCGTTTCCCGCAGCCATGTGATCGGGCGTGCAAGTCCGGTCTGGACCGATGAAGCGGGCGACGGCGTGCATGTCTGGTTCGCCCGCCCGCACATGAATCCCATCCCCGCCAACAATCAGGAGTCCATACCATGACCTGCATCGGTACATTCACCGCCACGCCCGGTGGCTATGAAGGGCGTTTGCAAACCCTGACCATCGACAGGGAACTGACCATCATCCCTGTCGAGCCCGGCGAAGTAGAGAACGCACCCGACTTTCGGATACTGGCAGGTGATGGCGATACCGCCTTCGAAGTCGGTGCAGGCTGGAAACGCGTCGGCGACAAGGCCGGCGCCTATGTCGCCGTGCTGATCGACGACCCTGCGCTGGTGCAGCCGTTGCGCGCCAACCTCTTCCAGTCTGACCCGCGCACACATGTTCTGATGTGGTCACGGCCTTCGCGCCGCCACGCGAAGGACTGAGCCGTGCTGGTCCAAAGACTGCTTCTGACAGGTCTCGTTTCGCTGGCTCTCTCGTCTCCAACGCTCGTTCATGCACAGGCCAGTGCGCCAGTTCGCCAGACTTCGCGCATCGATATTGCCGCGCATGTCCGCGAAGCATCGCTACGCTTCGGCCTGCCCGAACTCTGGATCTATGCGGTGATCCGCGTCGAAAGCGCGGGCCAGACCCGCGCGGTGTCATCGGCGGGAGCCATGGGGCTGATGCAGCTCATGCCCGGAACCTGGGCGCGCCAGCGCGCCCGGTTCTCTCTAGGAACCGATCCTTTCGACCCGCGCGATAACATCATGGCGGGCACGTCCTACCTGCGCGAGATGTGTGATCGTTACGGCGCGCAAGGTTTCCTTGCCGCCTACAATGCTGGTCCCCGTCGCTATGAAGATTGGCTTGCCGGGCGTCGCTCGCTCCCGCTCGAAACCCGTCGCTACGTCGCCAAAATTGCACCGCTCTTGCAGCGCGAACGCATCTTCGTCGCAGCGGCGGTGCGACCGTCGAACACCCTGCAACCAACTCGTCGACAGAAGCCCGGACCTGCGGCTCGGACGACTGAACGCGTGGAGGATGACCCTCCTGCCAACCCATTTGCACGTCCCGAGCAGCCGGGACACGATCTCTTCGCGCCCGTTTCCACAGGCGATCAACCATGAGGCCTGCGATCCTGCTCTCGCGCCCTGCTTCGTCTGTTGTCGAAGCGGGGCGAAGGATTGGCGGAATGGTCAGAGAGGGGAAGGAGGGATGGCGAGATAAAAGCAGCGCCGTCGGCCTTGCTGCAGGTGGTTGGTTTTGCTCAGAAAAATGCGCCGTCTTGCCACATACCCTGCCGTCGCTTCATCTGAATTGGCGAGTGTTTTCAACGGCAAATGCGCCGTCGCGCGGTGCCAACTCCCATGGCTGAGGATGATTTCGACGTCAGGCCGGGCCGCTCGCGTGACAGCGGCGCACACTCCTATCGCAAGGCAAACACGCTGGTCGGCAGAGTGCTCCAGGTCTCGCGACGGGCAGGATACACGCCGCTTGGTCGCCGCACATTCGGGCGCGGCACCGGTCATCTCGGACGCGGCAAGCGAGCTGCGCTTCAGCAGCGTCGAAGCCCATTCCAGCGGCGCGTCATCATCAAGGCGCGCGTCGTTCGCCATAGAGGCGCGCGGTTCCAATCGGCCCCTCTGGCCCGCCACATCTCCTATCTCGAACGCGACGGTGTCACCCGTGATGGATCGGACGGACAAATGTTCGATGCAGGTTCCGACCAGGCCGATGGCGAAGCCTTCGCCGGACGGTGCGAGGACGACCGGCACCATTTCCGTTTCATTGTCTCACCCGAAGATGCGAATGAGATGGCGGACCTGCGCGCCTTTACCCGCGAGATGATGGAGGACATGGCGAGCGACCTCGACACAAGGCTCGATTGGGTCGCGGTCGATCACTGGAACACCGACAATCCGCATATCCATGTGCTGGTCCGAGGCGTGGCCAGCGATGGCAAGGACCTCGTTATCGACCGGTCCTATATCAGCGAAGGCCTGCGTGCCCGTGCCGAGCGGCGCGTGACGGTCGAACTGGGTCCGCGTAGCGAGCGCGACATCCAGAATGCCTTGCGCCGCGAGGTAGATGCCGAACGCTGGACCTCGCTTGACCGCCGACTGCAGCGCCAGCACCAAGATTTCGGTGTTGTTGATTTGCGGCCAGAGGCATCTGGGCAGCGTAGGGATCGCTGCCTCCTGATCGGCCGGGCACAAGTCCTCGAACGCATGGGGCTGGCAGAGCGCGTCGGGTCTGCGAATTGGACGCTTACGTCCGACCTTGAACCTACGCTTCGCGCTCTGGGTGATCGCGGTGACATCATCAAGACTATGCACCGGGCAATGACCGGACATGGCAAGACTATCGATCCTGAACGCTTTGCCTTGCATGGCCGCGCCGGTGATGAACGGGTCATTGGCAGGCTGGTCGAACGCGGGTTGCACGATGAACTGACCGGTGAGGCCTACGCAATCATCGATGGCACGGATGGCCGCACGCATCATTTGCGATTTCCCGATATCGAGCGGACCGGCGACGCCGCATCGGGCGCGATCATTGAGACTGGCAGTTGGATCGATCGCGGCGGACGTCACCAGGTGAGCCTGCTGGTTCGATCCGATCTTTCCATCGAAGCCCAGATTCATGCGCGGGGCGCAACCTGGCTTGATCGCCAACTGGTGTCGCCGCGACCAGAGGTTTTATCTGGGAGGTTCGGTTCAGAAGTTGCAGATGCGCTGGAGCGGCGCACGGAGGTTCTGATCGAAGAGGGCCTCGCCAGGCGGCAGGGTCTACGCATCGTGTTCGCCCGCAACTTGCTCGACGCATTGCGGGACCGCGAACTGGCCGACGCCGGCGAGGCTCTGGCATCGCGTTATGGCGGTGTGGTGCAGCCAGCAAGTCCAGGTGATCACGTTGCCGGTGTCTATCGCGAGCGGGTTACGCTCACCTCGGGCCGGTTCACCATGATCGACAATGGCATGGGGTTCCAGCTCGTGCCCTGGCGACAGGACCTTGAGCGTCATCTGGGACAGGCTGTCACCGGCAGGATCAACCAGCGCGGAGGCGTAGACTGGAGTTTTGCCCGGCCGCGCGGTCCAGCAATATGAGGAGAGAGGTCAATGACTCACATCTTGACAAAAGCACCACATGATGCTTATAAACGCATCAGGAGATGCGATATGGCAAGTGCAGCTTTCGAGCATGTTGAAGCCCCGCGGGGACTGCAGACCTTTGCAGGTGATGATGATCGCCGCCGCCTGACGGGCGCGGCGGTGAAAGCCGTATTGCGACTCGTCGATGCCTGGGGTGGCAGCAATGCCGAAGGCGCTGCGCTGCTCGGCGTCTCGGAAAGCACCTGGGACCGGATGAAGGCCGGGACGTGGGAAGGTACGCTCAGCCAGGACCAGCTGACCCGCGCTTCGGCGCTCATTGGCCTGTTCAAGGGACTGCACCTGCTGTTTGCCGACGACATGGCTGATCGCTGGCCAAAGCTTGCGAACAGGGCCCCCGTCTTTGACCGGCTGTCTCCGGTGCAGGCCATGATTGCTGGCGGCATTCCGCGCATGCTCGAAACCCGGCAATATATCGACGCGCTTCGTGGCGGGCTCTGACGCTCAGCCAGACCGGCCGCTGGTTCGTGAAGCGTTTGACCGGACCATCAGGCTCGTCTCAAGCGCGCGCCTGCGTGACGCCGTGATGACGCCGCTCGCAGACGATGAAGACGAACTGGCTCTCCTTGCCGAAATCGAAGGAGCCACCAGCGGTCGGCTGATCGCGGAAGAGCGAGGGCTTGGCGGGCTGACAGCCGACGAATTGGTACACGGTGTTCCGCATGCGCACTTCATCAACGCCAGCTTCGCCTATGCCAAGCCGCATGAGCCCAACCGCTTCAACCCGGCGAACCGCGGTGCCTGGTATGCAGCGCTGGCTGTCGAAACCTGTATCGCAGAGGTGGGCCATCACCTGACCAAGGCGCTGGCCGATGCGGGCGATTTCAACGCCGTCGTCGAATATGGCGAGATGATCGCCAGCATGTCGGGTGTCTTCATCGATCTGCGCGACCGACCCGATCATCCCAGCCTCAATCCTGACACCGACAAGGGTTATCCGGCAGGCAACGCTCTGGCGGCCCAGGCACGAGGCGTAGGACATAACGGGATCATCTATCCTTCGGTTCGTCATCCTGGTGGAACTTGCATTGCTGCGCTCTGGCCCAATGTCGTGCAGTCGGTTGTGCAGGGCGCGATGTATCGGTTGACCTGGTCGGGCGAGCCCGAGTTTTCCTGGGAAGCGATCTAACCGCACCTTTCTTTGGCTACGCCAGAATGCGCTGGCCGCCCGCAAAGCTTGATATGGCGCTTCAAGCCAGTCCTGCTGCCTCCCGGAAGGAGGCACTATGTCGGCAACCAAAATCCTGTGGGGCCAGATCCTTGCAGTCTTCGCTCTGACGCTGGCAGGTATCTGGGCTGGAACCCAATGGACCGCGGCAGCTCTGGGCTTCCAACCTCGATTGGGCACGGCGTGGTTCACTGCCTTCGACCATCCCGTCTATCCACCCTACGCCATCTTCTGGTGGTGGTTCAGCTACGAAGCCTATGCCCCGCGCATCTTCGAGATCGGAGGGATAATTGCAGCCTCAGGCGGCCTTGCCTCGGTCGTGGTGGCGATAGCCATGTCTGTCTGGCGGGCGCGGGAAATTCAGAACAGCGCGACCTATGGGTCGGCGCGCTGGGCTACCCGGTCTGAAATTGCGAAAGCGGGATTGCTTGCAGGCAAAGGCGTGTTGATCGGCCAACACGCCAATGTCTATCTGCGTCATGATGGTCCAGAACATGTGCTATGCTTCGCACCGACCCGTAGCGGGAAGGGTGTGGGCCTGGTCATCCCGACCCTGCTGACTTGGCCACATTCGGCGATCGTGCATGACATCAAGGGTGAGAACTGGGATCTGACCGCTGGCTTCCGCTCGACCTTTAGCCGCGTCCTGCTGTTCGATCCGACCAACGAAGCATCGGCAGCATACAACCCACTCATGGAAGTAAGACGCGGCATCAATGAGGTCCGGGACGTCCAAAACATCGCCGACGTGCTGGTCGATCCCGAGGGCTCGCTTGAGCGGCGCAACCACTGGGAGAAGACCAGCCACGCGCTGCTGGTCGGTGCGATCCTGCATGTCCTCTATGCAGAACAGGACAAGACGTTGGCCGGGGTGGCTGCATTCCTGTCCGACCCCAGGCGCTCGATCGAAGCGACGTTTGCAGCCATGATGATGACACCGCATCTAGACGACGACGGAGTTCATCCGGTCGTCGCCAGCGCAGCTCGCGAACTACTCAATAAATCTGAGAATGAACGGTCAGGCGTGCTGTCGACGGCGATGTCGTTTCTTGGGCTTTATCGCGATCCGGTAATCGCGAAGGTGACAAGGCAATGCGACTGGCGGATCGCCGATCTGGTCGATCCAGCTCGCCCGGTCACGCTCTACCTTGTCGTACCGCCATCCGACATCAGCCGGACCAAGCCGCTCATTCGCCTGATCCTTAACCAGCTGGGGCGGCGCCTGACCGAGGATCTTGCTGAAGGTGCCGAGCGGCAGCGCCTGCTCCTTATGCTCGACGAATTTCCCGCGCTCGGCCGCCTCGACTTCTTCGAAAGCGCGCTCGCCTTCATGGCCGGTTACGGGATTAAGTCTTTTCTGATCGCGCAATCGCTCAACCAGATCGAGAAGGCCTACGGCCAGAACAACGCGATCCTCGACAACTGCCATGTGCGCGTTTGCTTTGCGACCAATGACGAGCGGACCGCCAAACGCGTTTCGGAATCGCTAGGTACCGCCACCGAGATGCGAGCGATGAAGAACTATGCCGGACATCGACTGTCGCCCTGGCTTGGACACCTGATGGTCTCGCGCTCCGAAACCGCCCGGGCCTTGCTGACACAGGGCGAGATCATGCAATTGCCCGATACCGATGAAATCGTGATGCTCGCCGGTGCCCACCCGATCCGGGCAAAGAAGGCTCGCTACTACACTGATCCACGGCTGCAGAAGAGGATCGCAGCGCCTCCGGTTCCGCTGACATCAGGAGAAAAGGCTGGTGCTGACGACTGGGATGGCAGGATTGCTAAGCCGCCTCCGCGCGGTGGAGAATCCGCAGCCGGGTCCGATTGCCAGAGTGCCGACACTGAAGCCGAAGGTGGTATTCGGCGTGAGCCAGAATTGCCTGAGCACGAGGATATTGCGGTGGCACCTGCGCCTGCACGCAACGAGTTTGAGTTCGATGATCGGCCAGATGACAGCCTAGCCGGCAACAATCAGCGATTGGCTGATCGGATGCGTGCCAATGCCCGGCGCGCCTCTCTCGATCCGAATGATGGGATCGAGCTGTGAGTAAAGCCAATCGGGTCAGACACACCTTCCGGTTGCAGCCTGACCTTTCACGACAGCTTGCTGACTATGCGAAGAGAACCTGTTTCTGCTCACGAAGCCAGTCGGCGAAGCCTTGCGCCCCGCGTTCGGCGAGCACTTGCCGCGTGCCAGCGGGTGCCTCGCCCGCCAGTCTTGGGGGGACAGGTTCAAGCGCGGTTGCCGGTGGCTTGGGGCGCCCCTCGACATCCGGATGTCCATTCACGGTGACATCGGCAATGTAGGTCAACAGCCGCGTGGCGCGGTCGCGCCGCTTCTTGGCTGACAGCAACTCGGGATGACTGTCGATAAAGCGGGTGTTGTAATCCGCTTCGCCAAAGGCTGCATGGCTCAAGAGGTTTTCAAGGAAGGGCAGATTGGTGGCAACGCCGCGAATGCGATATTCGCGCAGCGCACGCAGCATCCGTGCCTGCGCTTCGTTTGGCGACGGAGCCCACGCGATAATCTTTTCCAGCAGCGGGTCATAAAAGCGTGTGACGACCGCGCCCGAATAGGCGGTGCCGCCGTCGATCCGGATGCCGTTACCGAAGGCCCCGCGATAGGCAGTGATCCGGCCATAGTCCGGGATGAAACTGTTCTGGGGATCTTCGCTGGTAACTCGGCACTGGATAGCATGTCCCGACAGGGTGATGTTCGCCTGTTCGGGAATGCCGGTCTCGTGGAGGGATCCGATCCGTCCTCCCTCCGCGATGCGGATTTGTGCCTTGACGATATCAAGACCGGTCACCTCCTCGGTGATGGTGTGTTCCACCTGGATGCGCGGATTGACCTCAATGAAATAGTACTCACCGCTTTGCCGGTCGAGCAGGAACTCGACCGTGCCTGCATTGCGGTAGCTCGTGTGCCGCCCGATCTTGAGCGCCCCTTCGCAGATTGCGGCGCGCTGCCTGTCACCGAGATAGGGCGCCGGGGCGCGCTCGATGACCTTCTGGTTGCGGCGCTGGATGGTGCAATCGCGCTCGAATAGATGCACCAGATTGCCATCGGCATCGCCGAGGATCTGAACCTCGACATGGCGCGCATCGCCAATCAGCTTTTCCAAGTAGACTTCGTCGCGTCCAAACGCGGACTTCGCCTCTCGTCGCCCTTCTTCGATCGCTGCGCGCAATTGCTCGGGCTCATGGATTGGGCGCATCCCGCGTCCGCCGCCGCCCCAACTGGCCTTGAGCATCAGCGGATAACCGATCTCCCTGGCGATCTCTTCACACTCAGTAAGGTCACGAGGCAAAGACTCGCTCGCGGGAATAACCGGCACGCCTGCGGCAATTGCGATCTGGCGGGCCGATACCTTGTCGCCCAGAGCGCGC
The DNA here is from genome assembly GCF_003355455.1 of Erythrobacter aureus. Classification (NCBI taxonomy): domain Bacteria; kingdom Pseudomonadati; phylum Pseudomonadota; class Alphaproteobacteria; order Sphingomonadales; family Erythrobacteraceae; genus Erythrobacter; species Erythrobacter aureus. Next base: position 239,114 of record NZ_CP031357.1, on the reverse strand, counting down.
ATGGTTTCAGGCCCGGGGCCGATGAAGGTGATGCCGTTTTGGGCGCAGGCCTCGGCAAATTCGGGGTTTTCGGACAGTAGGCCATAGCCGGGATGGACGGCATCGACGCCCGCATCCCGAGCAGTACGAACGATATCCTCGATAGCCAAATAGGCTTCAATCGGGCCCTTGTCTGGATCGAGCCGATAGGCCTCATCCGCCTTAAAACGATGCAGCGACAGCTTGTCCTGCTCTGCATAGATCGCCACCGTCCGGATTCCCAATTCGGTGGCAGCTCGAAAGACTCGGATTGCAATCTCCGAACGATTGGCGACAAGGATTTTCTGAAATGATCTCAAAGAAATAATCCGTTCAAAGCACTCGACCGATTAGCACGAGTCAAGTCGCCCAAGGCCCCGTAATTGCAACAGTTCGCGTGGGTGCATAGGCGTTGACGAAAAGCCATTTTCCATCAGGAGAGAAGCACGCACCGGCGAGTTCGGTTTGCATGGTGAGCCGTGCAAAGTCATAGGGCTGGCCTGTAGGCGTGATCCCGCGCAGGTGATTGTCGACCACCTCGGTGTATTGGTCTTCGCAGACGATCAGGTGCCCGTTGGGTGCAACGCAAAGATTGTCGCCAAAGTTAAACTGTTCCGCACTTTCGCTTTCGAAGAACAACTCAACGCGGTCCGGCCGCTTGCCGCGGCCCGGAACTAGGCGGAATATCTGACCCAGTTTCTTCGCGCCGCCGCTGGTCGAGCAGACAAATAGATCGTCCGCGCCCATATGGATTCCCTCGCCCCGCGCGACCAGCGCCGCACCTCTTGCGACGGCGCGGAAACGCAAATCATCTTCGGGCGCTTCGACATCATCCAGATCGATCCAGCTTACCGGATACGACTGACGGAGAGACATTGCCGCACCATCCCAATTCCGCGTATCGGTCAGCCCCTCGATTATCATCGCTTGCAGCCGGCCACCCTCCGACAGCTTGGCTGGGACGTTGGGAATGAAGCGATAGAGCACGCTGTCGTCGCGATCTTCGGTTTGATAGACATACCCGGTCACGGGATCGACGCAGGCCGCCTCGTGATTGAAGCGACCCATCGCCCGCAACGGCACAGCATCGACAAGGCGGGCCGCATTTCCGGGCACTTCAAATGTCCAACCATGGTTGACCGCTAACCCCTCTCCATATTGGGTTTGTTTGGGGCCAACAGGCGCTTCTTCGCAGGTCAACCAACTGCCCCATGGGGTCACCCCGCCGGCACAATTGCGAATTGTCCCGCCAAGCGAACGGAACTGGCGTCTCAATTCCAGTGTCTTCGCATCCAGCACGATATTGGTCGTTCCGCCCGGAACGATCTCGCCGTTGCGGGTGCCGAACCCATGCGCGATCGGACCGCCGGCATCATCTGTGGGAACGAGTTCATGATTGCGGATCAGCACGATCTCGCCATTGCCCAGATCAATGCAGCCCATTCCGTCAGCTTTGTTGGGGACCATACCGCCATCGCTCATCGGATCGCCAAGGCTTGAAAGCAGTCGATATGAAAAGCCTTGGGGCAGGTCGAGCATACCGGAAGGGTCCGGAACCAGCGGACCGTAACCGAAGGGAGATGTCTCGACGACCACACCGCCTCCCCCACGCGCAACACAACCGCTCGCAACAAGCGCAGCAAAGGCGGCACCGGTAGAGGAAAGGAATTGGCGGCGGTCGGTGGTGGAGTTCAACATGATAATGATCCCTACTCAAAACCTTTTGTCTGCAGATCGATGATGTGATGTTCGGAAATGTCTGTTATCGACGCACATCCCAGCAAGGTCATGGTGCGACTGACCTCGGTTTTCAGAAGGTCGAGCGCGCGTTCCACGCCCTGCTGTCCACCCGACGCAAGCCCGTAGAGATAGGCTTTGCCGAATGAACATGCGTCGGCGCCGAGCGCGAGCGCCTTCACCACATCCTTGCCGCGCCGGATCCCCCCATCGACGACGAGTTGAACGCTATCTCCGACGGCATTGCGGAAAGGACGCACCATGTCGACCGGTGCAGGGCAACCGTCGAGTTGTCGGCCACCGTGATTGGAGATCATCAGCGCATCGGCCCCAATGCTGGCAGCCTTCTGTGCATCGCCGGGCGACATGACGCCCTTGATAACCAATGGCCCGTCCCACTGGGCGCGCAGCCATTCGACATCTTTCCAGGTTACTGTCCGGTCGAACTGGCTGTTGACGTAGTCGATAAGGCCCATCGCGCCGCCACCCAGCGCATCCACACGGTGCACCACGTTGGCGAGCTTGAAATCGGGATGCAGCGCCATGTTCATGGCCCAATAGGGATGGGTGGCGAAGCTCCACAGGCTCTTGAGGCCGAACTTGGGCGGCATCACCATGCCGGTGCGCAGGTCGCGTTCGCGATTGCCGGCCATCGCCATGTCGACCGTGAGGCACAGGGCTTCATATCCCGCCGCCTTGCAGCGTTCGACGAATTCAAGTGTCAGGCCACGATCCTTGAGAATGTAGACTTGGAACATTTTTGGCGTCGAGATGGTCTGCGCGATCTCTTCGAGCGATGTGGTGCCGAGCGTAGAGAGCGAATAGAAGGTGCCAAACCTCTCTGCGGCCCGCGCCACGGCCAGTTCCTTGCCGTGATGGAACAGGCGCGACATGCCGGTGGGCGCGAGAAAGAACGGCAAATCGCATCGCTGCCCGAAAATGTCGGTCGACAGATCGATCGTGCTGACATCGCGCAGCACTTCGGGCAGCAGCTGGTAATCGTCGAAGGCGCTGGTGTTGCGCGCAATCGTCCACTCATCGTCCGACCCGCCATCGATATAATGGAACATCGGCGCAGGCAGGCGGCGCTGCGCCGCCCGCCTCAGATCGGCGATATTGTGGCAATGCTTCGGGCCCATTGTCTCAGTCCGCAGCCACCACGACCTGGCTTTGCGTGCCAAGGCCCTGGATGCCCAGTTCCACACGGTCGCCGACGTCGAGATAGACTTCGGGGCGTTGCCCCATGCCGACGCCCGGTGGCGTGCCGGTCGAGATCACGTCGCCCGGTTGCAGGCTCATGAATTGCGAAAGATAGCTGACGATGAAGGCGGGTTTGTACACCATCGTCCTGGTATTGCCGTCCTGATAGCGCTTGCCATTCACCTCCAGCCACATGGCAAGATCGTTCGGGCGGGCGACCTCGTCCGCTGTCACCAGCCATGGACCGATCGGCCCGAAGCTGTCGCAGCCCTTGCCCTTGGTCCATTGTCCGTGGCGTTCTATCTGGAAAGCGCGCTCGGATACGTCGTTGCACACGCAATATCCGGCAATGGCGCTGGCCGCTTCGGCCTCGTCGGCATAGGCGACATGGCTGCCGATCACCACGGCCAGTTCGACTTCCCAGTCGAGCTTCGTGCTGCCACGCGGTTTGATGATCGCGTCGTTCGGGCCGCTGATCGCGCTGGTCGCTTTCATGAAGACGACCGGTTCGGGCGGAACGGTGGTACCCGTTTCCGCAGCGTGATCGCTGTAGTTGAGGCCGATGCAGACGAATTTGCCGACCTGGCCGACACAGGCCCCGTATCGCTGTTCGCCTTCCACCAGCGGCAGGCTTGCGGTGTCGATCGCGGCGAGGGCGGCGAGCGATTCCGGCGACAGAGCCGCCCCGTCGATATCCGCGACATGCGCAGACAGATCGCGTAGATTGCCATCGGCGTCGATCAGCGCGGGCCGTTCGCTGCCATGGGTTCCATATCGTACAAGTTTCATGGGATCCTATCCTGAGGTTCGATGATCTTGGAGGTCGAAGATTTTCGCGGCTTCGGCCCACTTTTCGCCACCGGTCGCCAGCGGCAGAGGCTTCTGGAAGCGGTCCATCCGTGCCTCCCAGTCGCGTGACGCTTGCGATCCGATGCGGTTGGAGGCGGTGCGGTCGTCACATGTTTCGCTGACCATGACGAGGCGTTCGCCGCAGCGAAAAATCTGCATGGCCTCAATGCCCGCGTCGCGGATGTCGTCCAGCACGCCGTCCGGCACCCGGCCGGGACGGTGCCAGTCCTCATATTCCGCAGCCATGTCCTTATCGCGGAGGTCAAGCAGATAGACCTGCCTCATCCGCGTGCCACCCCGTCGGCCCGTCGGCGTCCCATCGCCATTCCGAAAGCCACAATGATGAGGAAGCTTACCAGTGTGACAGCCATGCCCGTATGGATGCTTCCCGCCTGATCGGCGGTCCATCCGATGAGCGGCGGAAACAGCGCGCCGCCGATGATCGCCATGATGATGAGAGAGGAGCCAAGCTTGGTCTTATCGCCCAGATCCTCGATCCCCAGCGCAAAGATGGTGGGGAACATGATCGACATGAAGAAGCTGGTCAGCCCCAGAGCGATGACCGAGGTCCATCCGGTGGTCGCTATGGCCACGGCGCATAGCGCGGCTGCAATCAACCCATAGATCACTAGCAGCCGCTCCGGCGACACGAAACGCATCAGAGCCGTGCCGGCGAAGCGTCCGATCATGAAGCCCATCAGGCTGAAACCGAGATAGTTGGCCGCCGTCTTTTCGCCGACGCCGACGGCATCCTGCGCGAAGTTGATGAAGTAGCTCCAGATGCCCACCTGTGCGCCGACGTAGAAGAACTGGGCCACGACGGCCCAGCGCAGGTGGCGGAAGGACCAGATCGAACGGTCGGGGCCATCGGTTTGCTGTGCTGCCTGGCCGTCTTCGGGAATAGTGGGAAAACGCGCAAAGAAGATCAGCGCTGCCAGAGCGAGAACGACTGCCGCCAGCCCAAGATACGGCAATTGCACGGCCTGCGCTTCGCTGGCGAGATAGGCATCGAGCGCCGCCGGGCTCATCGCCGTGAGTTCCTGCTGGCTGTGTTCGACGCCCGAAAAGATCAGCGCTCCCCCCAGGAACGGAGCGACGAAACCGCCGAGGCCATTGAAGCTCTGCGCGAGGTTGAGGCGTTGCGCCGCAGTCTCCTTCGGCCCCATCGCAGTGATGAACGGGTTGGCTGCGGTTTCGAGAAATGCGAGGCCCGCCGCGATGACATAGAGCGCCAGCAGGAAGAAGCCGAACTGGCGCACTTCCGCCGCCGGATAGAACAGCGCGGCGCCTGTAGCATAGAGCGCCAGGCCGATGAGGATGCCGTTCTTGTACCCCACTTTGGTCATCACCCAGCCCGCGGGCAGGGCGATCGTGAAATAGCCGAAATAGAATGCCGTCTGGACCAACCCCGATTGCATGCGGGTAAGGTCCAGCGCCTTTTGAAACTGCTTGATGAGGATGTCGTTGAAATTGTTGGCGATGGCCCACATGAAAAACAGGCTGGTGACTAATGCGAAGGCCAGCAGATAGGGCCGGGCGACCAGCCCTGCCTCGCCCGCCTTGCTCGTGGTATGACCGACATTCTGCGGTGCCAGTGCCATATATAATCCCTCCCTTATTGTTCGCCGATCCGTTCAGCTATTCGACCATCCGCCATCGACGATATGAGTCTGGCCGGTGGTGAAACCCGACGCGTCGCTGGCGAGGTAGAGCGCCAGTGCAGCTATTTCCTGGGGGTCGCCGATCCGGCCCATGGGTTGGCGCGCGGTAAATTCGGCCATCGCCTTGTCGAAATCGCCCGTGTCCTTCAGCCGCTGTTCGAGCGATGGCGAATGCACCGTGCCGGGGCAGATCGCATTGCAGCGAATGCCCTGTCCCACGAAGTCGGCGGCCACCGATTTCGTCAGGCCGATCACGGCCGCCTTGCTGGCGCCGTAAACAAAGCGACCGGGAACGCCGAGGATCGAGCTGGCGACCGACGACATGTTGATGATCGATCCGCCCCCCTTGGCGATCATACCTGGCAAGAGCGTGCGGACGATGCGGTACATCGCGGTTACATTGAGATCGAAGGAGAAATCCCAGTCCTTCTCATCGCAATCGAGAATGGTGCCGCTGTGGACATAGCCCGCGCAATTGAAGACGATGTCGAACGCGTCGTCCTGTGCCAGTGCCGCCACCGCATCGCTATCGGTGACGTCGAGCCGCCGGGTGGTGCAACCCGCAAGGCCCGTCAGCAGACCGGCATCGATATCGGTTGCCACCACTTCGGCACCGGCATCGCGGAAAGCCTCAGCGCTGGCGCGGCCGATGCCCTGACCTGCGGCGGTCACAAGCGCGCGTTTGCCGGTGAGATCGAAAACCCTGGTCATGACGATGCTCCTGCTCGTGCGAATTGTGGCAGGCATGCAGGCCCGCTCGCCTCGAAACTTTTGTAAGTGAGAATGAATTCCTGATGGCCAAGCTCTTCGGACAGGCTCTGCTCGCCGGCCGCGACGGCCAGAACCCGCTGGAAGATTTCCTCGCCGACTTCGTCGAGTGTCGCCTGACCGGTCAGGATCGCGCCCGCATTGACGTCCATATCCTCGCTGAGCCGCGCATAGGTGTCGGGATTGGCGCAGATCTTGATGACCGGTGAGATGGCCGATCCGACAACCGAGCCGCGCCCTGTGGTGAACAGGATCAGGTGGCAGCCCGATGCGATCAGTTCGACGATCTCGGCATTGTCGGAAATATTCGGGAAACCGAAGCGCACTTCGCCATCGGGCACCACGTCCATCAGATAGAGGCCCGGTGCGGGCGGGATATCGCCGGGTTTGATCAGCCCCGAAATGGATGACGCGCCGGATTTGGAATAGGCCCCAAGCGATTTCTCTTCCTGCGTGGTCAGGCCGCCATCGGCGTTGCCGGGGGCGAAGCTGCCGTAACCGAGCGTGGAATAATAGCGCTCCGCCTTGGCGACCGCCGCTTCGATCTCGGTACCCAGTTCGGGCGTAATTGCCCGTTCGGCCATTACCTGCTCGCAGCCGATCAGTTCTCCCGTTTCTTCGAAGATGCAGGTTGCCCGTTCGGAAATCAGCCGGTCGAAACAGCGTCCGACCGCAGGGTTCGCGGTGATCCCGCTGGTCCCATCGGAGCCGCCGCAGATCGTGCCGACGACCAGATCGGCGATGGTCATCGGTGCGCACAGGGTCGTATCGGCCTCTGCCCGGATCCGAGCGACCGCCTCCAATCCGGCGGCGATCGTCGAGCGTGTCCCGCCGGTCTCCTGGATGACCAGGGTATCGACGGGGCGTCCGCTGGCGGCGATGGCTTCGGCAAGTCCGCTGCGGTCGAAGCCCTCGCAACCCAGAGAGACGATCAGCGCACCGCCCACATTGGGATGGGTGGCAAGCTGTTTCATCATCCGAAAGGCATAGCCGTTGGGGTAGCAGCCGGGGAACCCGGCCAGCTGGACGGAACCGTCGCCAGCCCCGGTGACGATGGCGCGCGCAACGTGATGCGCGCATTCGACCAGATAGATGACCAGGACATTGTTGCGAATGCCCAACCGGCCATCGGCGCGCAGATAGCCCTGGAATTGGGGCGATGCGTTCACGAGCGAATCTCCCGAATGCGCACGGCGTCGCGGCCATGGGCGGGAATGTAATCGCTCTTCAGATTGTGGCTATGCACATGTTCGCCAGGTGCGGCCGGTGCGGTCATGGAGCCGATGGCGATGCCGTAGCGCAGCACCTTGTCACCGGCTGTCAGAGCGCGTCGGGCAATCTTGTGCCCGAGCTCGATATCCATCGAAAGTGTGTATGTTTCGCCGTCGATCTCAACTGCCGTGCCTGCGACTGCCGAGCGGGCGCAGACTAGAATATTGTCATCCGCGTGCAGCAGCACGAATTGCCCGACCTCGCCCGGTCGGGCTGCGGGTTCAATCAATGCCATAAAATTGCCTTCCATTGCCGCCGAAGATCGCGGCGCGTTCCAAGTCGTCGAGATGTTCCAACAACGTCTCGCATTGCGCGAGCCAGCCGCCATAGCTTCCGGCAAGTTCGAGCACCGGCCAGTCGCTGCCCCACATGAGGCGCGTCGGCCCGAAGCGGTCGAGCAAGTGCCGGACCCAGGGGCGGATGGCATCGATCGAGATATCCGTGCCTGCCTCGGTCCACAGTCCGGACAGCTTGCAATGCACGTTCGCGTTTCTGGCGAGGGCGGAAATAGTGGCTTCCCACTCTTTGGATTCTCCGCCTGCGATAGGCGGTTTGCCGCCATGATCGAGCACGATGCTCAGGTCGGGGTAGCGCGAGGCAAGCACGGCAAGCGCGGGTATCTGATGCGCCAGAACGAGTGCGTCGAAACGGAGGCCGTGTCGGATCATCGCCACGAAGACCGCTTCGAATTCATCGCGTAGCAGCCAGCCCGGTTCCTCGATGGCCTGAACCATCGGGCGCAATCCCTTGAGCAGGGGCGATCGGGCCAGCCGGTCGATCTGCGCCACCGCGTCTTCCGCTTCGAAGTCAACCCAGCCGACGACGCCTTTGACGAAGTCGCAATCGGTCGCGATGGCGAGGCAGTATTCGGTTTCCGCGATGCTCGGCGCGGCCTGCACCAGTATCGTTTCATCTATGCCGCTGCGATCGAGCAGCGGTCGCAGATCGTCCGGGCCGAAATCCCGGTGGATCGCGGTCAGATCCTGTGTCGGCCAGTCGGTGAAGGGATTGGCAAGCGCCCAGAAATGCTGGTGGGTATCGAGCGGCATCGATCAGTGCCCCGCCTGCGGAACCGGAGCGACCGGATCGAGCAAGCCTTGAGCGACCAGATCCGACCAGAATCCGGCGGGTATCGCCTGCGCGAACAACTGCTGCGTCTGATGGACGCGGCGTGCCTCGCCCATGCCTGGAATGACGCATTGCACGACCGGATGGGCGAGCGGAAATTGCAGTGCGGCCGCCGCCAGCGTCACTCCGTGCGAATCGCAGACCGCTTCGATCCTGGCCACCCGCTCTACGATGTCCGCGGGCGCCGGCGCGTAGTTGTAATGGACCTCGCCGCCTTTTCGCGTGCCGGTTGCGAGGATGCCGCTGTTGTAAGCGCCGCCGAGAATGATCTTCGCGCCATGACGCTCGCACCGCGGCAGAAAACCGTGAAGCGGCTCCTGTTCCAGCAAAGTGTAGCGCCCGGCGAGCAGGAAGCAGTCCCACTGCCCGATCTCCATCGCCTCGGCACAGACTTCCCATTCGTTCACGCCGAGCCCGATGGCGGATATCGCCCCCGATGCGCGCAATTCGTCAAGGGCGCGGTATCCGCCTTTGGCAAGGTCGGCGAAATGGCGCTGGTGGTCATCGCCATGGGTCAGTCGCCCGATGTCATGCACCAACAGGATGTCGATGCGGGCCAGGCCAAGGCGCTGCAAACTCGCCTCATAGGAACGCATCACGCCGTCATAGCTGTAATCGTACCGCACCTTGAATGGCATCGGCGTCACAAAGCCGTGCCGTTCTTCGGGCAGGTCGGTTGCGGTATCGGGATCGAGCAGGCGCCCGACCTTGGTCGAGACGACAAAGTCTTCGCGAGGCCTGTGGCGCAGCGCATCGCCCAGGCGCCGCTCGGACAGGCCCAGCCCATAATAGGGTGCGGTGTCGTAATAGCGCATCCCGCCATCCCACGCGGCGTCGACTGTGGCGAAGGCCTGATCGCGGTCGATGGCGCGATAGAGGTTGCCCAGCGACGCGCAGCCCAGGCCCAGTTGGGGCAATCCAGAAACCAGGGATTCGGGCATCTCGTCTCCTTACGTAATCACATATAAAAGTATTTTGTATATATGCAATAGCGAGTGTCTCCGATATTGCACTGGACATTGTGCATCGATTGCCGAAATGTCGCCCTTTCACGAGTGAAAAGGGATTGCATGCCGCAAGATAACTCCTCCGAGATCAAAGATCCGAAGAAGGCGACGCGACGCAAACAGTATTCCGCTCCGGCCCTGGAAAAGGGCTTGGACATGCTGGAACTGCTGGCGCGGGAGCCGGAGCCGATCAATCTGAAGGAGATTGCCGAGCGGTTGGGGCGTTCGGTTGGCGAGATCTTCCGCATGCTCGCCGTGCTCGAGCAGCGTGGCTATGTCGCCACTGCCGAGGATAGCGAACGGTACCGGCTGACCATGCGGCTGTTCCAGCTCGCTCATTGGCACCTCCCCATCAACCGGCTGACCGGTGCGGCGACGGGACCGATGCGGCGGTTGGCATTGCAAACCGGCCAGTCATGCCACCTTACCATATTGTCCGGTGCGCGGGTCGTCGTCGTGGCCCGCCAGGACAGTTTCAAGGATCGAAGCTTTGCCATGCGGATCGGCGCGGAATCCCCGCTTCTCGCCTCATGTTCCGGGCGGATATTCTTCGCGCTAGCCGATGACTTTACGCGCGAGGCGTTGATCGAAAGTATCAAGGATCTCGGTGAAGATACGTCCGCCGCCGCACAGGTGGACGATGTCGCTGCGGCGTTGCGCGCGCAGTCCTACCTCGAAATGCCGAGCGAGCAGGTCGAGGGCATCGTCGACATCGGAACGCCCATTACCGACCACGACGGCTCGATCGCTGCCTCGCTGGTCATTCCCTTTCTCCATCGCATCGACAAGGACAACGAAGGCCATATCGGTATGGTGAAGGATAATCTGGTCAGGGCTGCCGCAGAGATATCCTCGCTTCTGGGTCGGGTGGATTCTAAATAAGAAAACACATTTTACATATAAAACTGTCTGGACGTGATGGCCGTGTGTCTGGCACTATGACGTGATGACAGGCCCAAAGACGCAACCGCCGCTGATATTCCAGACCCGCAGATGGCCACACGCCGCCGAGCAGGCGCTGGATCGCCTTGGCACGGTGATCCGCGAGGAAAACGACACCCCTCTCGATCAAGGTCGCCTGCGTGCCGGTCTGGCGGAGTGCGACATTTTCTGTCCGACCGTGTCCGATACCATCGACGCGACGGTGATAAGCGGGCTCGACCTGTCGGGTAAGCTGGTTGCCAATTACGGTGCCGGGGTCAGCCATATCGATCGCGAGGCGCTTCGCGCGGCAGGCGCCGTGCTTGCCAACACGCCCGATATCCTGACCGATGCCACGGCCGAGGTAGCGATCATGCTGATGCTGGCGACGGCCCGACGTGCCGGTGAGGGCGAGCGCGAACTGCGGTCCGGCGAGTGGCAGGGATGGCGGCCGATGCACATGCTAGGGCGCGGTGTGTCGGGCAAGACATTGGGGCTCGTGGGTTTCGGTCGTATCGCCCAGGCCGTGGCCCGGATGGCGCATCACGGTTTCGGGATGGAGGTGCTTGTCGGCAATCGTTCGCCCGTTGATGACGCGAAGCTGGAGAGCGTCGCAGCCAGGCAACTGCCGCTGGAGGCCGTTCTGGCCCAAAGCGATTTCGTATCGCTCCACATTCCGGGTGGAGAAACGACCCGGCATTTCCTGAACGCGGACCGCCTTGCAGACATGAAAGCCGGGGCGATCCTGATCAATACCGCGCGGGGAGAGGTCGTGGATACGGCGGCGCTGGTCGCGGCACTCGATGGCGGCAGGCTGGCGGGGGCGGGGCTCGACGTTTTTGAAAACGAGCCGGACATTCCGCCGGCGCTGTCGCAACGCGAAGACGTGGTGCTGCTTCCCCATCTCGGCAGCGCCACGCTTGAAACCCGCACTGCCATGGGGCTGCGCGTGGTCGAGAATGTGTCGGCATGGCTGCATGGCGAAACGCCGCGCGACGTCGTCTTGTGACAGGCATCGCCCCCCGCTCGATCCTCCGCCACCTGCTCGACAGCGCCGTCGCGAGCGCCCAGCCGGACAGGTGTGTTTCATCCTTCCTTCCCGACCTACCCAAGGGGCGGACGGTGGTGGTGGGGGCGGGCAAGGCCGCTGCGGCCATGGCCCGGGCGGTGGAGAATTTCTTTCCTGCACCAGTCGAGGGTGTCGTCGTCACACGCTATGGCGCGGCGGTCCCATGCGACGCGATCCAAGTGCTAGAGGCCGCGCACCCCATTGCAGATGAAGCGAGCATAGTCGCTGCCAAGTCCATGCTGGCGGCGGTGAAAGGTCTGACGCGTGACGATCTGGTCCTGGCGCTGATATCCGGCGGGGGCTCGGCCCTGATGTCGCTGCCGGTCGAGGGTGTCGGCCTGGCGGAGAAACAGGCGCTGGTCGGGCAACTCATGCGGGCCGGCGCACCGATCGACCTGCTCAACCGCATGCGGCGCAGATTGTCGCAGATCAAGGGAGGCGGTCTCAGGCAGGCGATCGGGGCCGCGCGTTGCGTCACGCTCGCGATTTCCGATGTCGTGGGCGACGATCCGGCGCTGATCGCCTCAGGGCCGACCATCGTGCCGCCAGCCGATACCGGCTCCCTGCTCGACGAAATGGCGCCATACCGCGTTGCGGTGAGCCCCCTTTTGCACGAACTTCTTGCCAGTCAGCCGTCCGGGCCGTCGACGATACCGTCGCGGCAGGACGATGAGGTGCATATCGTTGCCAGCCCGCGCACAGCCCTGGAGTCAGCGGCTGGCGAGGCGAGGAGATTGGGCCTCACACCGATCCTGCTGGGCGACGACATCGAAGGCAGTCCGGCCGAGGCGGCCCGGCGGCATCTCGCCATGTGGCGCGAGGCGGCTTTGGGCAGTGTCCTGCTGTCGGGCGGCGAACTGACCTGCGAAGTGCGCGGGCAAGGACGTGGCGGACCCAATCACGAATTCGCGCTGGAACTGATGCGCGCGGCCGCCCCGGACGACGCGCTCTGGGCGATCGCCTGCGACACGGATGGCTGCGACGGCAACAGCCAGGTCGCCGGTGCCATCTTCGGCCCGGACAGCATATGCCGCGCTCGAAACCAGGGGCTCGATATCAGGAGCTTCCTCGCTCGGAACGACAGCGCAGCTTTCTTCGCGGAGCTTGGCGGCCCGGTCGAAACCGGCCCGACCCAGACCAACGTCAACGATTTTCGGGCTTTATTGAAGGTCTAGAGTTTCGGGACCGGAGTGCCGCAGAGATTCTGCATCACTGTTTTCTGGGTGCATTCCCAAGCACCGCCTCGTTCAGAACCGACCGGACAAGGCTCTCGTCTCTGGCCAGAGCACCGTCGAAAACAGTGACGTCGTCGATCGCTTCCACAGCGCCCATGCCCAGGCCGCGGCCCGGGTTTTCAAAGCCCCAACCATCCAGGTCCAACAGCTTCTTCGAACTCATCAAGATGAAATATTTGTGTGTGTAGCGAGGGAGGAAATCACCCCCCGTCTTCAGGGGGTCGTGCATGTAGACCGTGGTCCTGTTGGCATCGTATGACAGAAGGAAATAGACCCATCGCGATCCGCTATGTCCGGACGGATTGCTGGCATTGAATTCCGGTGGAAGCCAGAATTTCCAGTCGAACGGCTTCTCGGCACCGACCGTATCGGGCGGGGGCAGACCTGTTTCCGGCCCCGTAATCGGGCGCGATGTCCCGGTCGAAGTGGGATAAGTCGTACGATTGAGAGCAAGCTGTTGCTCGCTGTCCGCGAAGCTGAGGCCGACTGTTGCGTGCGGCTTTCCATCAATGTCGGTCGTAGTACCGAAGAAAATTGAATCGAACGAACCGTCCTGCCGAACGACATCGGGGGCGACATGGTTGCCGCTCAGCCGAGCCCAGAACCCGACACTGAAAGTCTGCTTGTCCGGCAGGCCCTCCCACATCTGACGGGACAGCAGGAAGTTGCTGGTCGCCAGACCGGTGCCGAACGCCAATGCCTGGTCCGCACGTCCGAAACGATCGGTCGTGTAAGAGGTATGGTTCAGTTGTCCGCAATTGGCGTTATCGGTGTCGCAAGCGCCGTGACTGCTATTCAGGGGGAAGAATGCCTTGAACGAGGGGACCACCTGGCTGAGGCGCTTTATACGGAATTTATTCGGATCGTTGATCGAGGTGCCTTTTCCGCAGATCGGGTTGCCTCTGGTTGAAGATCCGTCCGTCCAGTACGGATAGTGCCCCGACTGGTCCTTCAGGACACGCTGTCCGCCGCCGACATCCTCTATCGTGAAATCGAGATCGTATGTCGAGTAGGAGGTATCCCCTGCAAAAAGCCAGAACGGATCGAAGCTTGCGCAGAAGTAGAACCCGTAAAATGATCTGATCGGCTTTCCGGTCTCCCGGCTGTAGATCTTCTTGTAAGATCCGGACCCGCCCAAAGTATAGAGAATGCCCGGCAGGTCACTGACATCCTTGGCCGGGATCTTTTCCAGATCGTAGGTTCCGAAGTTGAACGTATGGCCGGACGGCCCCCGATAGAATGTCTGGCTGTAAAGCTGCTGCGCGGAATCATCGCCCACCATCGTTACGTAGGCAGGCCAGTTGTCCCATGTGAAATAGCTGCCGGTCTTTCCCGATTCGAGCCGTTCGAACTGGTTCCAGTCCTGATTGCTCATATCGGTCCGGTTGATCGTGCCATCGAGATCAGGAAGCTGCCATGGATAGGCGTCGGGAAGGGGGCTTTCTTGCTCTTGTGCCGCGGCGGGTAGGGCGAGGGAACCCATCAGAATGAACAAGATCAGATTACGAATGGTCATCGAGTTCCCCTTTCCAAGATATTGTAGGGCCAAGGCCTTGCGGTCAGTGGACCGGATCCAGTGTCCGGCGATTGCGCTTCGCAAGATATTGAATCATCAGGCATGGGCGATCGCTGATGAGATAATTGGCCTGCGAAACATCGATCAGGAAATCCCAATCCGATCGAAAATCGTACCCGACGAAACCGTCAGCCGGATCCCGCCACTGACCGACCCAGAAAGAGCCCCGGCCGGTCTCCGGCAGAACATCGAATTGCCCCAAGCGCCCGCCATTGTCCCTGACGCGCTTTACCAGCGCGAGAAGCGGAGAGTTTGGTTTTTGGACGACGAGTTCGTAGTTGCGATAACCTGCGTTCCAGTACTCATCGAACACCTGTTGGTAATTTGGTGTGTCCTGAAAAATCACAGGTGTGAAAATGATTTGATCTTCGCTGACGACACCGTCAATTATTTGACGGAATTGTTGAAGGGTGAACCGTCCCTTGAAGATGGACTGCGAGAGCCTGCCCTTGTCTTTTACCATCTGGATTGCGGCACGAACGATGGCCGGATCTTTGGTTTTGTCTTCGTGATTGACGACCAGTCGGTCGTTCGTGAGGCTCAAAAATTCCTCAAAGGTCAACACGGGGTAATCGGTCTTGTTGGAATCCCGGTCTAGATAGCGCAGTTTCGACAGTTCGGCCCAGGTCAGGTCGGAGAGATTGCCGCTGGCCGGCTGACCCGTAGCCGGATCATAGAGCCGGGCCCGCAATTCCTTGTCATGAAACATGACCAGAACGCCGTCCTTGGTAGCGCGGATGTCGTTTTCGACACAATCGATGCCGATCCTGATCGCCTCTTCAATCGCAGGAGCGGTGTTTTCGGGAAATTTGTACCACATGCCGCGATGGCCGCAGGTTAGATAAAAATCTGGGAACCGGCGTGCATCCAGGAAGCGCGCCATCCTTTCACTGACAGGAAACGTGCTTGGATCAGGGCAATCCCGCTGCCCTGTCGCAGCTGCGATGCTGGGTGAAGTGACCAATGCGAAACTGAGCGCACCCGTGATTATCTTTGACTGCCACATCGAATTCGACCTCCCGAAGCCTTGTCGTAGCCGGACAATTGCAACGTTAGGTCGCATCAAATATCGAAGTCAATGCCTATAAAAATATTTTTTATAAGTGAAATAACGGAGTAATGAGTCACTCCATTGGACTGGTATCGCCGTTGGAGTGATACGGCCCCCAACTGCTTCGGATTCTACGTTTAGGGTCACGTTCGTTCAGGACAAATACCTTGTAAATTGCCCCGCCGGGCTGCACTCTGATGACAACATGGCCTCGCAGACTTTGGTATCCTCGGGTCAGCCATGGCCCGATCGCGATCTGCGTTTCAGGGTGTACGTAGGTGGCGAAGATATCGCGGTCGCCAGGCCAGATCTTTCTGGAGTTCATGCGCGCCACGACCTCGCCACCGGGATGGTCCGAAACCCAAGTCTGCTGGACGATCACTCTGGGCCTCAGCGTGCCAAGCCATGCCGCGCTCGTCGCGTCCCGATTGCCGTGATGGTTCAGCGTCATCGCGTCGACTTCGCCAATCACCGGCGCGATACGCCGTTCTGCCGCAAACCAGGCCGGTTGGTCGGGCTCGTTGACGCCTGTCAGATCCCCGCCGGTGACATAATCGAAATCTCCGTAATCGACCTTGATGACGGTCGACAGCGGGTTCTCGTTAAAGCCTCCGCGACCATCGGTTATCTGTTCTGCCTCGAGAAAGCGCTCCGCAGCGCTACCGGCACCCGACCAGACCATGCCGTTTGCCGCCACGTTGCGGACAGAAAACGCAGCGCATGCGGCCTTGTCCTTCATGCAACGGATCTGATCGTCCCGGCCGACGCGGAAGCCTTCGGCGGTCATCTGTCCTTCGGCAACCGTGCTGCGGACGAATTCAAGATAATTGGCGAGGCTGGCATCGGCATTCTCGCCATAGGGCAGCGGGAAGTCGTAGTCGGGGAACCCGCGGTCGATCATCGTGGTGATCGGCCATCGTTCGGCCACATCGGTGATACCGGAAAGTTGCCAGTCCCCTTGCCCGGATCGCGGCGCTTGAGGGTCGACGAAACCGAAATGATCGGAGTGAAAATGCGTTATGAGCGCGTAATCGATGCCGCGCGCGTCTGCAGGGGCGAATTGTGCTATGTAGTCGGCAATCCATTCACCCGGTCGCCGGGTTCGATCCGGCATTGCCGGGGCGAGCTTCAGGGGACGGTAGCGATCGAGTTTGTCCCAGTCGTCCTGCAAGGCGCCCGCATCCACCAGCATCGTCGTGCCGTCCGGAAAAACGAAGAATGCGGCATTTCCTCTGCCGGTCTGGATATGGTGGATGTCCAGATATCCCGGTTGCCACGCCGCCAGAGCGATAGCGGGCTGCGCTGTCTGATCGATTGCGGGCGACGAGCCGGCGGAGGGCATTGTGCAGCCTGCAGCCAGCGCAAGCCACGGCAGAATGAGCGGTGTGCCTTTCACTTCGACCACCCCGCATTCCTTCCTAGAAGGGGCATGGTCCCTCAAACGTCACCGGGTTGCAGCGGACGTAGCGGCGCGAGCCGAAGCGTACCTGATAGTCCGAAAAGCGCCGGTCGGGGATCGGGTTGTCGGTCAGAATGAAATGCGCGCCGCTGGCGAATGCCTTGTCGCGCCGATCCGTCCGGTTGAGGCGGCTTTCCACGGTGTGCGTGTCGGACTGGACCGTCGCAAGCTGTCCTTTGCGCACCACATCGGCAAGCGCTGGATAGCCGGGATCGGGAATGCGGAACCAGGCCGCGTCGCGGTCTTCCAACGCAAGGCTGGGGAAGAACAGCCTGTGGGTCAGATCCGGTGTGGCGCTGCGATAGCTGTTGGTTTCATCCTTCTTGTTCAGGAGGAGGAACACGAACCGTCCGGCCATGGTGTCAAGCGTCGGCCAGCCATTTTCGCGGATAGCGCGGGTGAGAGTGTCGTGCCCCGCGCGGACCTCCACAGGCGTGACGATGCTATCCAGCCCGACAACCTCGACGATCTCCTCTTCGAGCGCGGTCCATGTGGAAAGGTCGAAAGGCGGTTGGTCGGGAGGGGTATAGGCGTCCGCCAGCGCAGGTTTCGATCCGCTTTTCGCTTCGATCTGGACGACGATGGGGAAATGGCGCGGATTGGTGACCGACCATGCCTTCAGTTCCCCGAGGCAGTCGCGCAGGGTCAGGCAGGTGCTCATCACGTCCACACCGCCGTGAAAGACCTTGAAGCCCGGCGCCTCCATGCGTCCATCGCGATCATAGAAGATATTTGATGGAATCTTGCTGGCCTGGAGCGCGCGCAATGCGCCCGGCTGGGCGAATTTTCCGCCGTCCGGATCGTAGTGCACGTCCAGTTCGAACTGGCGCATTCCCAGTTCCAGCTGCGTGGTCAGGGGCGGATGAGTGTAATCCAGCGCCTGGAACAGTCGGTCGGCAGGCCAGTCCCGGCTTTCGCGATAGTCGGTGATCCGAGCGAGTGCGACCAGCGCGCCATCAGGGGCGATATGATAGCTGTTGTGCGTTCCTATATATTGCAACTGGTTGAACCGCATCTTCCCGACTTCGGGACTTACCTCTTCCATTGTGGTTGCGGGCAAACTGCGACCTGCATGGCTGCTGGCAGTATCGGACTCCGCCGCAAGATGCGCAGGGACCGTTGCGGCTATGCCTAGCGCCGCCATGGCTTTGATAACCGGTATAAAACCGAAGGCTGGCTGCTGCATGATCAAAATCCCTCCGCTGTCACATAAATTTCATATGTAGAATATACTTGCATATATACAAGAATGGTCTTTATACACAATCCCGAGATTTCAGGGAGCAGGAGTTCGCAATGCGTACAAGATCCACCAGATTGGCCGTCGCTGGTCTATTGACATCCGTTGCCGCGATGGCGGTCAGTCCCGCCTACGCACAGGCACAGGACGCTGCCGAGCCGCAGGCCGCCGAAGACGAGGCGGCCAGTGATGGCGTGATTGTGGTTTCGGGCACGCGCTTTACGAGTCGGACCTCGCTGCAGACCAAGCGGGACGCGGATATCGTTATGGACGTGATCGCGTCTGACGAACTTAACGCACTGCCGGACCTGAACGTGGCGGAGGCTATCAGCCGCGTGCCGGGAGCCACGGCGTTTCAGGACGAGGGGGCTGGCCTCTATATCGGCCTGCGGGGCCTCAATCAGGAATTCGTCAACCTGACGCTCGAGGGCCTTGAAATTTCTTCGGCTGCGCGCACGTTCGACCAGAACCTGCGCGGTGCCAATCTCGAAGCCGTACCGGGAAGTTTCCTCAGCCGCGTCGAAGTGGCGAAATCCGCTACGGCGGAATATGATGCCGATGCGATTGCAGGCACGGTGAACCTGGTCACTGCAAGCGCGGTCAAATCGGGCAAGAACTGGTTTGTCGTGAAGGGCAATCTGGGCCAGTACACCACCGATGTTCCGACCGACGATACCGACCTGTCCTGGAAAGCGAATGTGTCTTTCGGGCAGACCTTCGGTTCGGACGATCAGTTCGGCATCGCGCTCTCTGCTCATTACACCGACAGGAGCAGGGACAACCTAAAGCCTAAGGCCTTTTTCGGCAGCCAGGACGATCCCAACGAGCTTCCCGATGAGGTTGGCGGTTTCTTCTACCAACGCGACGAAGAAAGCTGGGGGGCGAGCGGCAAGCTGGAGTTCCAGCCCAATCCGGATGTCTATGTCTTTGGCTCGCTGCTCTATTTCGATTCCAATGTCGAACTCGACAAGAGCAAGCATGCCCTGTTCGGCGCGCGCTCCTTCACCGACAGCGGAACCTTCGACCGGGCCCGCGGCACAATCCGTAATGACAAGGTGAATTACGGCGTCGACGATTCCCTGACCGGTCAGTTGGGCCTCGATGTCCAGTTGAACGATCATAACCACCTCAGCCTCCGCGGCTCGCTGTCTTCAAGCCGTTCGTATCAGGACGATCCGCGCGTCGACTGGGCGAGCGGGCGTATCGGCGAGGGTAGCTACGAATATAACGGCCAGTATTACACTTACACGCTGACCGACGAATCTTTTGCCGATTTCATCAACCCGGCTTCCTATGGGTTCGGCGGCTACCGCCGTTTCCAGGAAAGCTTCACCAAGGATGTAAGCGGCTTCCGTGCAGATTGGGAAAACCGTTCGCCCGACGAACTGGGGTTCTCTTTCAAGGTCGGCGGCAAGTTCAAGGAAACCGATGTCGATTACACCGCCAGCAATTTCCGTTGGCGTAATCCTGTCGATACATTTGATCCGACGGATTTCTTCGGCGTGTTCGATTACCGCTTCCCGTTCACCAACAATCCTCAACTTCTGGTCAGCGATGTCCTTGCCATCGCAGCCCGTGCCGAGGCGGCCGGAGAGGCGGGCTTTGGGCGCATTTCCAGCGTGATCGTCAACGGGAACGACTTTTTCGTCAATGAACGGGTGCTCGCCGGTTATAGCCAGCTACGCTACACGGGAGAAAACTTCGATGTGATTGCCGGCCTGCGCTACGAAGATACCGACATTCAGGCGCGGAACCGTTTCAATCGGCAGGACGATGCACCGTTCGTTACGACCAGCCAGAGCTATGACAATCTGCTGCCGTCGCTGACCGTCAATTTCAAACCCAATGACAATATCGTTCTGCGGCTCGGTGCGAGCCAGACTCTCGGTCGCGCGGACATCTTCGATCTCGCTCGCGGGGAGACGCCGCCCAACGACAATGGCGTTTTCGCGCGCGGCAATCCCGACCTGCTCCCGCGTAAATCGACCAATCTGGATGCCTCGTTCGAATATTATTTCGATGGCGGCAAAAGCGCGTTCGCGGTCGGTGTCTATCGCAAGGATATCAAGAACGAGATATACGACCTCCAGACGCCATATGTCTTCCAGAGCGATCTCGGGCCGATCAATTCCTTCTTCCTGCAGCCCACCAATGCCGGCAAGGCGCGCGTGCAGGGGGTCGAACTGTCATTCACAAAGGACAATTTCGACTTCTTGCCCGGAGCGCTGCGGAATTTCGGCTTCTTCGGCAACGTCACCTTTAATGACGGCTACATTCGTCTGATCGACGACACTGGAGCCGTGGCGCGGGTAACGGATCCTGAGGGTTTCGCCGATTTCCTGGCCAATGCCACCTTGTTCTATGAAGGTGAGCGGCTTTCGGGACGAGTGGCCTACCGCTATGTCGCTCCTCAGAATCAGGGTCTTAGCATCGACGGTTCGGCCGACCTGGTGCTCGACAGTTATTCTCAGGTCGATTTGCACCTCGGCTATCAGGTGGCCGACAATGTCGAACTGACATTCGATGTCTGGAACCTGCTCGAGAACAAGCAGACGTTCACCAACCAAAACGCAGTCGCGGGTGCCCCGAACTGGTTCGAAACGGTCGAGTACGGTCGAGCGTTCTGGGGCGGTGTCAGCGTCAAGTTCTGATTTCTTAAACTCTCCGTCCGCGCAAATTGCCGGAAACACTGCGGGGCGAGCGTTCTGCTCGCCCCGTTTTTTGATGCGTAAGGATCAAGAGCTAGCCGGAAGTGCCGTGCTACCAGGTTGAATCGCGCTGGATTCCCACCTCCATATCTCGGGCTTCACGTTCTTCTAGCTGCGTGTGCTATCTTGCCATTGTTCCCAATGCCGGACTTCTACTTTGGCCTTGGGGGGGCTGCCGCGTGATTGATTGACCGGAAGCCGTCAGCCGTGCCCGGAAAAGTCTGCTGTCGGAGAGCTCAAGAAATGGAGAACGAGTCGTATATCTCAAAGACGAGCGGGCAAATCTGAGGTCTCCAAGGAACTGTCGGGACGTTTGGTGCGACCGGATTAGCTTTGGAGCAAAGTTTCAATGTGCTCATTCCAGAGTTCCATCGCCTCTCTCTTTTCAGACTTCCAGTCATGTCGTTGGTAGATTCCTGCTACGCCTGAACGCGCTCCGCTTATGTGGTTGAGGATCGCCTCGGTAACCTCAAACCTAACTCCGAGTCTCTGGAAACCCGTTGCCAGTGTCCGGCGGAGATCATGAAGCCGCCAGGGTGCGATCAGAGCCCCTCCATCGGCGACCAGCAAATGGTCGATTTTCTTTTTGCCCTTATCATAACCGCTAAACCGGCCACCCGATGACGTAGTAAAGACTCTGCCCTTTTCGGGCCAATCGCTTCCTCCGGCAACCTCGTCCAAGACTTTGATCGCGAGTTCTGCGAGTGGAATGCGATTTGATTCACCGTTCTTCGCTCGATCCCCCGGAAGTGACCAAAGCTGCTCACCCCTATCGAGTTCTTCCCATTTGAGCGACGCAACCTCTTCGCGCCGCTGGCCGGTGAGAATAAGCAAACGAACGATCGGACCGAAGCACCGATGGGTTTCGTATGTATGGTGCCAGATTCGTCCAAGCTCCTCGTCGGAAAGCCAGCAGTCGCGCGCTTTGACTGGTGGAGGCGTTTCCATACCCTCCATAGGGCTCTGCTCAAGATCTCCGCGACTAACGGCCCACCGGAACATCCTCCGCAGAACCGCGAACACGTTTCTCTTGTTTGCAGCTTGTTCGCGGGGCATGCGATCAAACACCGCAACCACGTCTGCGCGAGTGATCTTGGGTAAAGGTCTGGAGCCCAGCACCGGCTTTGCATGAAGGCGAAACGAGCGTTCGACCAGCACACGCCATCCCTTCCCGGTACATGAGTCGGTGAAACGGTCAGCGTAGTTGCTGAAAGCGAGATCTACTGCTTCGCGCCGACGCTGCTGCTCGACTTCGACCGGATCAATGCCTTGCGCGATCAGCAACGATAAGCGCTCGGCTTCAATTCGAGCAGTTGTCGGTGTCCAAGGTGATCCATGATGGCCGATCGTGTAGCGCCTCGTTTTTGCCTCGCGACCACCCATGCGAAACTGCAGGATATAGGCCAACGCCCCCGACTTCGAACGCTTGGCCCCGAAGCCCTTGAGGCTACTGTCCCACAGAAAGCCTTCACTGGCTTTTGCGATTAACGAATCAACGCTTCGCTTGGTGATCTTTCCACGCGCCATTTTGCTCTCCGAACTCTGTTTCCAGCAATCACCCGGCAATCACCGAGGCGGAAATCACCGCCAAGGGTCGCAAGACATAGCGTAGATATACTGTTGAAATAAAATGCCTTTTCTACGCCAGAGCTACCCTTCGGTACGCCTCCAGCGGAAGTACCACACTTCGTGGCCGTAGACTGTGCGCGCCTTGTGTTCGTAGCGTGTTTCGGGCCAGCCGGAGGGGCGGTTCTGCCAGCTTCCGGGGCCATCGACGATCCATTCGAATTGATCGGTGAAGCGGCGCATCACCATCAGGGCGTGGCGCAGATAGACAGGGTGGTCGGTGCCGAAGCGGAACTCGCCGCCCGGCTTGAGCTTGTCGGCGATCATGCGAACCGGCCCGTCATTCATCATCCGCCGCTTGGCGTGCTTGTTCTTGGGCCAGGGATCGGGATGGAGCAGGTAGAGCATCGTCAACGCGCCGTCGGGCACGCGGCGCAGCACTTCCAGCGCATCGCCATGGTGGATGCGGACATTGGCCAGGGTCCGGTCGCGCACATGGGTCAGCGCCTGCGCCACTCCGTTGACGAAGGGTTCGGCGCCGATGAAGCCGTGATCGGGCAGCATGTCGGCACGCTCGGCCAGATGCTCGCCCCCGCCGAAGCCGATCTCGAAATGCAGCGGGCGCTCGAAGCCGAACAGCGCTTCGGACGTCACCGGCCCTTCGCTCGGCACCGAGATCTGCGGCAGCAGCTTGTCGACCAGCTCCTGCTGTGCCGCGCGCAGGGGTTTGCCCTGGCTGCGGCCGTAAAGCCGGTTGAGCGTGGTCGGATCGCCTTCCTTGAATGCTGACATGCGGCGCGCCGTAGCGCCATCATCCCCATGTCGTCCAGATGCCGTACGCGCTGGTGACGCTCAGCGCGATCCCGACCAGGATCAGCATCAGCTTGGGGCTGAAATGCTTCGCCGCCAGTGCCCCGAAGGGTGCCGCGGCGATCCCGCCGATGATCAGGCCCAGCGTGGGCCCGGCGATATGCGATATGCCCAGATGATAGGCGAAGCTGACCGAGATGGAGAGTGTCAGGAAGAATTCGACCGAATTGACCGTGCCGACGACCTTGCGTGGTTCGGCTCCCTGGACCAGCAGGTTGGACGTCACCACCGGGCCCCAGCCGCCACCACCGGCGGAATCGAGGAACCCGCCTACAAGGCCCAGCGGCGCTACATATCTGGCCTGACGCAGCTTGGGCGGGTAGAGCAGGCCGCGCACGAGCAACCACAGGCCGATACCAGTGAGATAGAGCAGCACGAAGGGCTTGATCGTATCGCCATCGATCGATGCCAGAACGTAGCTCCCGATCAGCCCGCCGATAATGCCGGGTATCAACAGCCGGAAGAACAGGGCTTTGTCGATATTGCCGCTGAGCAAATGGCTGATGCCCGAGGTCGCAGTGGTAAAGCATTCGACGAGATGAACGCGCTGCGAGGCCAGCGCGGGGGGCACCCCCAGCAGGCCGACCATAAGCGTATTCGTGATGACGCCAAAGGCCATGCCCAGCGCGCCGTCGACCATCTGGGCCGCAAAACCGATCAGGATGAAGGGGCAATCACCCCAGATCGATACCGAACACCTCCATGATCGGGGGCTCGCCTTTCGCAATTGTCGCTGACGGCACTTACTGCGCTTCGCCGAGCCGGGCGAGATAGAAAATCTCTGCCGGGCTGGGGGTTGAAGCGGTGTTGCGGGAACGGCTAGGCGGCAGCGCATGCAAGGACTTCTCGACGATTATTCCGAACTCGCGCTGTGGCTGCAGTCGCTGATCGCTCTCGCGGGCCTCGCGGTCGTTGCGCTGGCGGTGAACTGGCTGATCAAGCGCGTTCTGCTGCGCGCTGCCGCGCCCTATCTCGACAAGCGCAGCGACACTGTGGATCGCTCGGTCGCGTGGCTCGCCACCGTGATCCCGCTGCTGATTGTATCGCGCGGGATTGCCGTGGTACCCAATCTGCCGGCGGAGGTGGTGACAGTCACGGTCAATGTCGTGAAGGCGCTGATCGTGCTGTCCGTGGCGATGGCGATCAGCTGGGCGCTCAATTATGCGAACGAGCTCTATGCGCGCCGACCCGAAGCGCGCAGCCGCCCGATCAAGGGCTATGTCCAGGTGGTGAAAATCGTCGTGTTCTGCGGTGCGGCGATCCTGATGATCGCGGTGCTGATCGAACAGTCGCCGCTGCTGCTTCTGTCCGGTCTCGGCGCCATGGCAGCGGTACTGATGCTGGTTTTCAAGGATACGATCCTCAGCCTGGTCGCCAGCGTTCAGCTCACCAGCAACGACATGCTACGTGTCGGCGACTGGATCGAAATGCCGAGCATGAATGCCGATGGCGATGTGATCGACATCGCGCTGCACACGGTCAAGGTGCAGAATTTCGACAAGACCATCACCACCATTCCGACGCACCGGCTCATTTCCGATGCCTATCGCAACTGGCGCGGGATGAGCGAAAGCGGTGGCAGGCGAATCAAGCGGGCGCTGGTGATCGACCAGAACGCGGTCCGTTTCCTGAGCGGAGACGAGGTTGCCGGGCTCAGGCGCTTCCGGCTGCTCGACGAGTACCTCGCCAGAAAAGAGGCCGAGATAGCGGAGTGGAACCGCCACGAATTGTCCAGCGATTACGACGAAATCAATGCCCGTCGCATCACCAATATCGGCACCCTGCGCGCCTATGTGATTGCCTACCTCAAAAGCCATCCGCGTATCGCGGGCGGGGGTTCACGCTGATGGTGCGTCAGCTCCCTCCGGGGCCGCAGGGCCTGCCGCTAGAGATCTACTGTTTCACCGATACGGTCGACTGGGGCGAATATGAATCGATCCAGGCGGATATCTTCGACCATCTGATTGCGATCCTCCCGAATTCGAACTGCGCATTTTCCAGGAACCCAGCGGCCTGGATTTCGCGCGTATGGCGGAACACAAATAGAAAACGCCCGGCAGCCGAAGCTCCGGGCGTCTCTCGCTGTCCCGTCCAGGGGTGAGGGGGTCAGGCCGCCTCGGCCTCTTCGTTCGGATCGCGCAGCACGTAGCCGCGCCCCCAAACGGTTTCGATGTAATTCTCGCCGCCGCATGCATGGCTGAGCTTCTTGCGCAGCTTGCAGATGAAGACGTCGATGATCTTGAGCTCGGGCTCGTCCATGCCGCCATACAGGTGGTTGAGGAACATTTCCTTGGTCAGCGTGGTGCCCTTGCGGAGCGAAAGCAGCTCCAGCATCGCATATTCCTTGCCGGTCAGGTGGACGCGGGCACCGTCGACCTCGACGGTTTTCGCATCGAGGTTCACCGCCAGCTTGCCGGTCCGGATGACCGACTGACTGTGGCCCTTCGAACGGCGGACCACGGCATGGATGCGCGCGACCAGTTCTTCGCGATGGAAAGGCTTGGTCACGTAATCGTCGGCACCGAAGCCGAACGAACGGATTTTGGAGTCCATTTCGGCGATGCCCGAAAGGATCAGTACCGGGGTCTGCACCTTGGCGACGCGGAGCTTCTTGAGCACGTCATACCCATGCATGTCGGGCAGGTTCAGATCGAGCAGGATGATATCGTAATCATACAGCTTGCCGAGGTCCAAACCTTCCTCGCCGAGGTCGGTCGAGTAGACGTTGAAGCCTTCGGTGGTGAGCATCAGCTCGATTGCCTTGGCGGTTGTCGGCTCGTCTTCGATCAGCAGTACACGCATCGGAACTCCCCTGAATGGTCCCTAGTGTCGTTCGGTAACGCCCCGGAAAGAGGTGTTGCCCTGTATTAACCACATCACATCTGAACGAAAAAGGTTAACGCGGGGTAAAAGTCGTTAACTTTTCGAAGCGGCCATCCGGGCCTCATAAAGCGCGCAGCTTCTTTTCGCGGCGGCGTTGGGCACTGGATCCGATGCCGATTGCCTCGCGATATTTGGCCACCGTGCGGCGCGCCAGATCGTACCCCTCGCCATTGAGCAGATCGGCGAGCTTCTGATCCGACAGCACTTTTTTGGGATCTTCCGCGTCGCACAAAGCCTTGATGCGCGCCTTGATCGCTTCGCTGCTCGCGCCTTCGCCATCGGCGGCGGCGACCCCGCTGGTGAAGAAATATTTCAGCTCGAAGGTTCCGCGAGGGCACGACAGATATTTGTTGCTGGTCACGCGGCTGACCGTGCTTTCGTGCATCTCGATCTTCTCGGCCACGTCGCGCAGGGTCAGGGGGCGCATGGCGGTAACCCCTTCGCGAAAGAAGCCTTCCTGCCTCTTTACGATTTCGGCCGCGGTTTTCAGGATCGTCTTCTGGCGCTGGTCCAGCGCGCGGATCAGCCAGTCGGCTTCGCCGAGCTGTTCGTTGAGCCAGCTTTGCGAGGCCTTGTCGCGCGCGCCGCTTTTGAGTTCGAGATAGTATTCGCGATTGACCACCAGACGCGGGAGGCTCGCCTCGTTGATGCGGATGTCCCAGCCTTGCGCACTCGGCGTAATCAGCACGTCGGGCACGATCGCCGATTCGGTGCCGCCGCCGAAGGCCAGCCCCGGCTTGGGATCGTAACCGCGCAGTTCGGCGAGCATGTCGGTGAAGTCCTCGTCATCGACTTCGCACATGCGCTTCAGCCGGGCGATATCGCCCTTCACCACCAGGTCGAGATTGTCGATCAGCCTCGCCATGCAGGGATCGTACCGGTCCGCCTCCTTGGCCTGCAGTGCCAGGCATTCGGCCAGCGTTCGCGCGCCAACGCCGGTCGGATCGAGCGATTGCACGGTCTCAAGTGCGCGTTCGGCTTCGGCAAGCGGCACACCCAGCTCCTCGGCGATTTGAAGCAGGTCGGTGGGCAGATAACCCGCCTCGTCCAGTTCGCCGATGATCCGCATGGCGATCAGCGCCTCGCGTGAATCGCGCGCCACCGCACCGACCTGCTCGGTCAAATGATCGGCCAGCGTCGGCCCCTCGGCGGAGCGGTTTTCGAGATCGGGCAATTCACCGCCGGCCATGCCGATATCGGCACGGCTCCAGTCTCCGGCTTC
This sequence comes from Erythrobacter aureus, assembly GCF_003355455.1. Taxonomy (NCBI): domain Bacteria; kingdom Pseudomonadati; phylum Pseudomonadota; class Alphaproteobacteria; order Sphingomonadales; family Erythrobacteraceae; genus Erythrobacter; species Erythrobacter aureus. The sequence continues at coordinate 211,674 of NZ_CP031357.1, read as the reverse complement.
CCCTTGCGCCATATCGCCCGGCGCGGCTTCGGGATCGATGGCGTGACCGGCGACGTCGAGTGCATTCTCGCCGTCGAATTCCGTCGCGCTATCGGGTTCGGTGACATCCGGTGGCGTCTCTTCGCCCGCCTCCCGGCCGACCTCTCCCATCTCTAGCAGCGGATTGGCATCGAGCACTTCGCCGACGAAGGTTTCGATTTCCAGATTGGACAGCGCCAGCAGCTTGATCGCCTGCTGGAGCTGCGGCGTCATCACCAGCGTTTGAGTCTGCCGGAGGTCCAGCCTTGGGCTAAGCGCCATGGTTCAATTCCGGGCGTGCCTGCGCGTCACAGAGTGAATCCCTCGCCTAGATAGAGGCGGCGCACATTTTCATCCGCCACCAGCGCTTCGGGCGTACCGGCAAACAACACCTGGCCACCATAGATGATGCAGGCCCGATCGACGATCTCCAGCGTCTCGCGCACATTGTGGTCGGTGATCAGCACACCGATACCGCGCGTTCTGAGGTCTTTCACCAAATCCCGGATATCGCTGATCGACAGGGGATCGATCCCGGCAAAAGGCTCGTCGAGGAGCATGATAGAGGGCTTCGCCGCCAGTGCCCGCGCGATCTCGCAGCGGCGCCGCTCGCCGCCGGACAGCGCCATGGCCGGACTCGCCCGCAACCGCGCGAGACCGAATTCGTCGAGCAGGCGCTCGAGCTCCTGCGCGCGCGTGTCCGGATCGGGCTCGACCATTTCGAGCACGCAATTGATATTCTGCTCGACCGTCATCCCGCGAAAAATGCTTGTTTCCTGCGGCAAATAGCCGAGCCCCAGGATCGCGCGGCGATACATCGGCAGATTGGTCACGTCTTCGCCATCCATAAGGATACGCCCGGCATCCGGCCGCACCAGCCCCATGATCGAATAGAAGCATGTGGTCTTGCCCGCGCCGTTCGGCCCGAGCAGGCCGAGAACCTCCCCCTTGCCGACGCTGAGGGAAATATCCGTCAGTACGGCGCGCTTGTCGTAGCTCTTGGCAATGGAAATAACTTCGAGCCCGCCCTGCGGAATGGGCGGGGCGGCATCATGCACTGCGGCATTGTCCGAGCTTAATCCGATATCGGCCATGCACGGCGACATAGCACGCGAACCGGGCGTGAAAACCCCACGACCTTGCCTTTTTCGACGAACTGGCAGGATTCGTGCATAGGCGCCGTCGCCCGGCGCTTTCCCACATCCCATTGCCCGTTCGCGCAGGATTGCTTGCCAGCGGGCGGCATTTTTGAAACAATGCGATTCGGGCAGGAGAGACAGGGAGAGGCGCAGTGAACAAGGCGCTCGACGAAAACGATTTCGCAGGTGGTCGCTCATCCGCTCGCAAGCGTGATTGGCGCAAGGCGATGAGCGACAATGTGGCGCTCGCCCTGCTGGTTTACACCGCGCTGCAGATTTTCGTGACGGTTCATGCGATGAAGCAGGGATCGTCCTCGATCATGCCCTATCTCGCCCTCGTGGTTCTGGTCGCCGGCATCATTCCCGCCTGCCGCTGGTTCGAACGGCGCTGGATCGGCCTGAGCGACGAAGAGGCCGCCGAAATCGGTCTGAAACCGGCCTTCCGCCGCGACCAATTGCTGTTGTGGGCATTGGCGATCGGTTTGCCCTTCGCCCTCACGACTTTCTTCAACATCATCTTCGCCTGATTTTCGCGGCAGTTGCCAGCACCGCGGCCCGCGCCTACCTCGCGCGGATGATGACCCTTTTCGGCAATCGCCCATGATGGACAGCAACGCCGCACTCGACCGGTGCCGGGAACTCGTCGACCTTGCCCGTTCGATGGGCGCCGACGCAGCCGATGCCGCCGCGCGCGCCTCTTCTTCCGAAAGCGTCAGCGTGAGGCTCGGCGCGCTCGAGGAGGTCGAACGTTCGGAGAGCGAGGAGATCGGCCTGCGGGTGTTCGTCGGTCGCCGTTCCGCATCGATCAACACCAGCGATTTCGCACCCGACGGGTTGAAGCTGCTTGCCCAGCGTGCCGTGGAAATGGCGCGCCTGGCACCGGAGGATCCCTATGGCGGGCTCGCGCCACGCGACGCGCTTTTCAGCGGCGAACCGCTCGATCTCGACCTTTCGGATCGGTCCGAACCCTCGCCTGCGGATCTGCGCGAGGCCGCTCTCGCCACCGAAGATGCCGCGCGCGCTGTCGATGGGGTGACCAATTCCAACGGCGGCAGCGCGTCCTATTCGCGTTCGGTCTTCGCGCTGGCCACGTCCAACGGATTCGCGCGCGGCCACTCGGGTGGATCGCATACCCTTTCGGCGAGCGTGGTAGCGGGCGAGGGAGGCGATAAACAGACCGATTATGCCTATCGCACCCAGCGCCACCGCAGCGACCTCCCGGACCCGGCCGAAATCGGCCGCGAGGCGGGGGAGCGCGCGGTGCGCAAGGTGGGTCCCGGGTCGATCCCGTCGCGCAAAATGCCGGTCGTATTCGATCCGCGCGTGGGGAGCGGCGTGCTCGGCCACCTGCTTGGTGCGATCGCCGGGCCTTCCATCGCGCGCAAGGCGAGCTTTCTGGTCGGGCGCGAGACGGAACAGCACTTCGACGAAACCATCCGCATCGCCGAGAATCCGCATCGCCTGCGCGGCCTGCGGTCGCGCCATTACGACGGCGAGGGCGTGGCGACTGTCGAACGCGCATTGGTGGAAGACGGACGCATCACCGGCTGGCTCACCAATGTCGCCAGCGCCGCGCAGCTCGGTCTCGGCCTGACAGGCCATGCCAGCCGCGGCGGCGGCGGATCGCCGGGCATAGCCGTGAGCAATGTCGTCATGGAAGCAGGATCGCAATCGGTCGCGGACCTCATCGCCGATATCGAAGACGGTCTGTTCGTGACCGACCTCTTCGGCCAGGGCGTCAATCTCGTCACCGGCGATTACAGCCGCGGGGCCAGCGGGCTGCGCATCCGCAATGGCGAACTGGCCGGGCCGGTCGCCGAAATCACGATCGCCAGCACGCTGCCGGACATGTTCCGCGCACTGGTGCCCGCGGACGACCTGGAATTGGTGCGCGGGGTGGATGTGCCGACCTTCCGCATCGATGGCATGTCGGTGGCGGGCCAGTGACGCGGCTTCTCGCCATCCTTGCACTGATCTGGGCGATGCCGCTGGCAGCCCAGCTCGACGCGCCGGCCGAACCGGTCGAGACGCCGACGCCCGTCCAGACCATCGCCGCGACACAGGAAGCGGGCGCCGACGAACAGATCGCCGAACGCATCGCCGGAATCTTCGCCGAATTGCCGGCCTTTACCGGCGTCGAGGTCGAGGTGAGCGAGGGCGTCGTCGCTCTTTCCGGCACTGTGCCCAAGGCCGAGGATATCGATCGCGCCGAGGCGATCGTGAACCGGATATCCGGCGTCGTGACGATCGAGAACGGGCTGGAGCGGGATTTGTCGGTATCCGCCGACAGCGCCGGTATTTCGGTTCTGGGCGAGCGCTGGAACGCTTTCGTCAGCGCGCTACCGCTGATTGCCGCCGCGCTCGGTGTATGGTTTCTCATCGCGGCGGCGGGCTATGTCATCGCCGGATTGGGCGCATTGTGGCACCGTATCGCTCCCAACAGTTTCCTGGCCGAACTGATCGCCAGCGCGATTCGCTTCGTGTTCTTCATCGGCGGTCTGGTGGTGGCTCTGGACATGATCGGGGCCACCGCTCTGCTCGGCGCGGTGCTGGGCGGGGCGGGCGTGATCGGCATCGCGCTCGGCTTCGCCATGCGCGATACGATCGAGAATTACGTCGCCTCGCTCATGCTCAGCCTGCGTCAGCCCTTCCGCGCAAATGACTGGGTTCAGATCGACACGTATGAGGGGCGGGTCATCCGTCTGACCAGCCGCGCGACCGTGCTGATGACGCTGGACGGCAATCACCTGCGTATTCCCAACGGCCAGGTGTTCCGCGCCGTGATTCTCAATTTCACGCGCAATCCGCAGCGGCGTTTCCAGTTCGAGCTGGGAGTCGATGCCGATGACGATGCCCGCGCCGCGCGCCAATTGGGGCGCGATACGCTGGCCGGGCTGGATTTCGTCCTCGACGATCCCCCGCCCGAGGCGCGGATTATCGAGGTCGGCGATTCGAATGTGGTGATCCGCTTTCTCGGCTGGGTCGACCAGCGCGAGACCGATTGGTGGAAGGCGCAGAGCCAGGCCATCCCCGCCGTGAAGCGGGCTCTGGAAGAGGCCGGGTTCGGCCTGCCCGAGCCGATCTATCGCCTGCGTTTCGACCCGCGTTCGGCCACGGTACCCTTCGCCACCGAAGCCACCGCCGGACCCGCCGCGCAGCGTGACGAGAAGGCGAAGCCGGTGCGCGAGATAACCGTGACCGAGACCGAAGAAGACGTTCGCCCGGCCGACGAGATTGCCGCCATGGTCGATGAGGAACGGCGCACGGGAGGGGAGCAGGATAAGGACCTGCTCGATACGTCGCGGCCGGTCGAATAACTGCCGTCGGCAATTAAGGGGCGCGTGGCGGCGCCCCCTGGCTCGGCTTCCTCTTATTTTTCCGCCTTGTAGCGATCGACCGCTTCGATGACGATGCGCTTGGCCTCTGCGGCGTCGCCCCAATTGCCGATGCGCACCCACTTTTCCTTTTCCAGGTCTTTATAGTGGGTGAAGAAGTGCTCGATCTGCTGGAAAATGATCGAGGGCAGGTCCTTCGTTTCGGCGACATCCGAATAATACGGGAAGGTGGTGTCGATCGGCACGCAGATCAGTTTCTCGTCCCCGCCATGCTCGTCCTCCAGGTTGAGCACGCCGATCGGACGCGAGCGGACGACGCAGCCGGCGATGAAGGGCGAACGCGCGATCACCAGCGCGTCGAGCGGATCGCCATCGGGCGAGAGCGTGTGCGGAATGAAGCCGTAATTGGCCGGATAGCGCATCGGCGTATGCAGGATACGGTCGACGAACAGCGCGCCCGATTCCTTGTCGAATTCATACTTCACCGGTTCGCCGCCAGTCGGCACTTCGATGATGACGTTGAGGCTTTCCGGCACATTGTCGCCGGTCGGAATCTTGTCGATGCGCATCCGCTACTCTTCTCGCAAATTTCGGTTTCGCCCCTCTCCCCAGAAAGACTTCGCCGGGCGGATAGCGGGGCGGGGCGCAGGCGTAAACAGGGACTTTCGTCGATAGCCTCCACTTGCCCTGCCCCACTTCCTGCCCGCACCGGACCATCGCTATAGATTGCGGACCCGCGCAGTTCGCTCTAATCGCGCGCACCATGCCCAAAACACCCCAAGCCATTCGCGGAACCCAGGACATTTTCGGCGCCGATGCGGAAGCCTTCGCCTTCGTCGTCGAAACCTTCGAACGCGTGCGCAAGCTCTATCGCTTCCGCCGCGTCGAAATGCCCGTGTTCGAGAAAACAGAAGTGTTCAGCCGTGCGATCGGCGAGACGACCGATGTCGTCAGCAAGGAAATGTATTCCTTCGACGATCGCGGCGGGGAAAGCCTGACGCTGCGGCCCGAATTCACTGCCGGGATCGCGCGCGCTTATCTCTCGAACGGCTGGCAGCAGCATGCGCCGCTCAAGGTCGCGACGCATGGGCCGCTGTTCCGCTACGAGCGTCCGCAGAAGGGCCGCTATCGCCAGTTCCACCAGATCGACGCCGAGATCATCGGCGCGGGGGAACCACAAGCAGACGTCGAACTGCTGGCGATGGCCGACCAGCTATTGAAGGAACTGGGGATCGAGGGCGTCACGCTGCACCTCAACACGCTCGGCGATGGCGACAGCCGCGAAGCCTGGCGCGCCGCGCTGGTCGAGCATTTCCGCGCCGTGAAAGATGAACTGAGCGAGGATTCGCAGGAGCGGCTGGAGAAGAACCCGCTGCGCATCCTCGATAGCAAGGACCGCCGCGATCAGCGCTTCGTCGCCGACGCGCCGAAGATCGACCAGTTCCTCTCGGACGACGCGCGCGCCTTCTTCGATGCCGTCACCAGCGGCCTCGATGCGGCGGGCGTGAAATGGACGCGCGCGGAAAGCCTCGTGCGCGGGCTCGACTATTACCGCCACACCGCCTTCGAATTCATCCCCGACGAGGGCAGCGAGGCAGCCGGCAAGCTCGGCAGCCAGAGCACCATCCTCGGCGGCGGTCGTTATGATGGCCTCATGGAAAGCCTCGGCGGCGCGCCGACGCCCGCAGTCGGCTGGGCCGCGGGGATCGAGCGGCTGGCGATGTTGGTGGGGGAAATCGAGCGTGAAGAGGCCGAAGTGATGGTCGTCGCGGAAGACGATGATGTCTTGCCGACTGCTGTTTTTGCGACTGCGGGTTTTCGAGAGCGTGGCTTTATTGCGGACATGCTTGTTTCGGGGTCACCAAAAAAGCGATTCGATAAGGCCGTAAAATCAGGCGCGAAGGTCATCTTAAGCTTGAAAATGGAAGAGGCGGGCTTTTCTTCCGGGTTGCGAACTGCTGGCGAAGAACCTTTAGGCGGTAAGGTGGCGAGTGAATGGGAGCAGATGAAACCATTCGCTCCCCAATAAACGTCACCCTGAACTTGTTTCAGGGTCCATCTCACCGATAGCGCCGTCGGTGAGGGGGCGGGATGGATGCTGAAACAAGTTCAGCATGACGGGGATGGGGAGATGGTCCGTTTCCATCCGTCACCCTGGACCCGATCCGGGGTGGTGCTTTCCGTTCGAGGTCCCGATCGCAGCAAGAAGCCTGATCCCGGGTCGAGCCCGGGATGACGAAATAGGCCTGGGTGGACGAACCTGGGATCGAACATCTTTCCTACCCGCTATCTCCTTCGCTAAGGATGCGGCAAGGCGAGTTGAAATGGCCATGGGGCGGGGGGGGGAGCTTCCGCATGTGTCACCCGGCTTGCGAGTAAAATTGTTGTTGTAAAAGAAAGAGTCAGGCGAGACTGCGGAAGGTGACACCCTGTCGCCTTCGTCACCCATCCGCCACCCGAACCACCCATGACCATTCCAGCCGAACGCCTCGACCAGATCGCCCATCGCTTCGCCGAGCTCGAGGCGCGGATGGCGTCGGGTACGCTCGAGGGCGAGGAATTCGTCCAGGCGAGCCGCGACTATGCCGAACTGGAGCCGGTGGCGAAGGTGGCCGCCGAGGTGAAGGCCGCGCGCGAGGAGATCGCGGAGCTGGAGGAGATGCTCGCCGACCCGGAAATGAAAGCCATGGCAGAGGAAGAGCTGGCCGAATTGCGCCAGCGCCTGCCCGAGGCGGAGCGCGAGCTGGCCATCGCCATGCTGCCGCGCGACAGCGCCGATGCGAAACCCGCCATGCTCGAAATACGCGCGGGCACCGGCGGCGACGAGGCGGCGCTGTTCGCGGGCGATCTCTACCGCATGTACGAGCGCTTCGCCGCCGAACAGGGCTGGAAGGTCGAGCCGGTGAGCATGAGCGCATCGGAAGTCGGCGGCTTCAAGGAGATCGTCGCAAACGTGACGGGGAACGGCGTCTTCGCCAAGCTGAAGTTCGAAAGCGGCGTCCACCGGGTGCAGCGCGTGCCGGAAACCGAAAGCGGCGGCCGCATCCATACCTCGGCGGCGACGGTCGCGGTGCTGCCCGAACCCGATGAGGTCGACGTCCAGATCGATGCGACCGACCTCAAGATCGATACCTACCGCGCGAGCGGGGCGGGCGGCCAGCACGTCAACACCACCGACAGCGCGATCCGCATCACGCACTTGCCCACGGGCCTCGTGGTGACCTGCCAGGACGGGCGCAGCCAGCACAAGAACCGCGAGAAGGCGATGCAGGTACTGCGCGCACGCCTTTACGAAAAATCGCGCGAGGAAGCGCAGGGCGCCGAGGCCGAGGCGCGCAAGGCCATGGTCGGCAGCGGCGACCGGTCCGAGCGCATCCGCACCTACAACTACCCGCAGGGCCGCGTGACCGACCATCGCATCGGGCTGACCTTGCAGAAGCTACCGCAGATCATCGCCGGGCCGGGGCTGGGCGAGCTGGTCGACGCGCTGATCGCCGAGGACGAGGCCAAGCGCCTTGCCGCGATGACCGAATGAGCGTTGCCGATGCGGTGCGCGCCGCGGCGGAGCGTCTCGCCGCCACCAGCGACACCGCCCGTCTCGATGCGGAATTGCTGATGGCGCACACGCTGGGCGTGTCGCGCTCGGATATGCTGCTCCGGCATATGCGCGAACTCGAGCCCGCAGGCTTCGAAGGTTTGGTCGCGCGCCGCGCAGCGCGTGAGCCGGTCGCGTATATCGTCGGGCACCAGGAGTTCTTCGGGCTCGATTTCACGGTCACGCCCGATACGCTGATCCCGCGCGGTGACAGCGAGACGATCGTGCAAGCGGCGCTCGATACGGCGAGGCCCGATGCACGGGTGCTCGACATGGGGACCGGCTCCGGCGCGTTGCTGCTCGCATTTCTCGACCGGAGGCCGGGATCGAGCGGGATCGGTATCGATGCGTGTGCAGCCGCGCTGGATGTGGCGGCAAACAATTGCGAGCGTTTGGGTCTTGCCGGGCGCGCACGTTTTCTCGAGGCGAGCTGGCTCGAGGATGGATGGTCGAACGATCTGGGCCGGTTCGATCTGGTCCTGTGCAATCCGCCCTATGTCGAGGCGGACGCGGAGCTTGAACCGGACGTGCGCGCTTATGAGCCGGCCAGCGCCCTTTTCGCCGGGCCTGAAGGGCTTGACGCCTATCGCGCGATCGTCCCGCAGCTTGGCAAGCTTCTTCTGCCGGACAGCGCCGCTGTCCTCGAAATCGGCGCGCGTCAGGAGGAAGCGGTTTCCGCCATCGCGCGCGAATCGGGCTTTTCGGTGAAGCTGAAACGCGACCTTGCAGGCCGCCCTCGTGCACTGATTCTCACTTAGGGGTTGGCAAAGCCGATTCGACCCTTTACCTCTGGCCCTAGGCCAGTGGTGCGCGGCTAACGCTTCCCCACCGGTTCCAGCTCCGACATTGCAGTTCCGGTGCGCAGCCAGTGGCTACGCATACCATGCACAAGTCGGGGCACGCGAGTTGCGACAGGCGCAACCGCGCAAGGGGTCACGCGGCCATATGCGGACCGGTAAAAAGGTCCGTGCCGCGAATTGAATGAGGACCAGCTACCCTTGAACAACAATCGCAATAACCGTCGTCGCGGACGCGGTAACCGCAATCAGGGCGGTGCTAATTCGGCCAATCGGATCGATAGCCGCGCGCGTGGCAATGCCCCGCAGTTGCTCGACAAGTATAAGAAGCTCGCTCAGGACGCCCAGCATAATGGCGACCGCGTGCAGGCCGAATATTACCTGCAATTCGCGGACCATTATTTTCGGGTGATCGCCGACAACAAGGCCCGCCAGGAAGAGGCCAAGGCCAAACGTCAGGATGGACCGGGCCAGAACCAGTCGGACGATGAAGACGACGATGACGGCGACGGTGACGATCGCCGCAACAACCGTCGTCAGCGCAGCCGGCGCGACGATCAGGACGACACCGGACGCAAGCCGCGGGGCCGTAAGCCCAAGGGCGATGACGATGGTGAAGGCCGCGAATTCGAACCCTCGGAAAACCCGTTCACCCGCCGCGACGACGAGGATGAGGCGCCGAAGAAGCGTCGTGCTCCGCGCAAGACGAAGAAGAGCGAGGAAAGCGCTCCAGGCAATGGGGGCGCAATCGATGCGGCGGTATTGCCGCCTTCGCTCAGCGCGAACGAAGGCGATGGCGAAGAAAAACCCGCCCCTCGCCGCCGCAAGCGCAAGCAGGACGATGACGGCGAGGTAAGCGCGGTCGGCTGATCGCGCTTGCGCGCCGGACCTCACCGGTTAAGGGGCAGGCCGATGGAGACAATCCCCGGCCTGGCCCGTTCCCACCCGAAGATTTCCGCGCTGTTGCTGGGCGCTATCTCGGCGTTCGGCTTTCAGCCATTTCACCTCTGGCCGCTGGGGCTTGCCGCGATGGCGGCTTTCGGCTGGCTCGCATGGCAACAGGCAGGCTGGAAGCGGGCCCTGCTGGTTGGCTGGTTGTTCGGCGTCGCTCATTTCACGGCGACCAATAACTGGATCGCGACCGCTTTCACTTATCAGGCGGAAATGCCCGCAGCGCTCGGATGGGCTGCGGTGCCCCTGCTTTCGCTCTATCTCGCGATCTGGCCCGGACTTGCGACTGCCGCAGCCTGGCTGATCGCGCGGGGGAAAGGGCTGTTCGCTTTTGCCCTGGCATTCGGAGCGTGCTGGATCGCCGCCGAATGGCTGCGAAGCTGGGTCTTCACCGGCTACAGCTGGGGGCCGTTTTCGATGATGCTGCTCGGGCCTTGGGATCGCCCCGGCCTGGCGCGGCTGCTGCCATTCGCCGGCAGCTATGCGTTGTCCGGCGCGGTGGTCGCAGCGGCGGTTGGCGGAGCCGCGCTCGCCGCCGCGCGCCGCTGGGCCGCGCTCGGCGCATCCGTGCTGGCGGTAACGGCTCTGATCTACTGGCCTGCCGGTCGGGGCGGGACAGGCGATCTGGCTCTCACGCTGGTGCAGCCCAACCTCAAGCAGGAAGACATCGACGATGCGTCGAAGTTCGAGGACCAGTTCCAGACCATTGCGGGCCTGAGCAAGCCGCTGAAACCTGGCGCTCGCCGATTGGTACTATGGCCGGAAAGCGGCGTTCCCGACTACCTTCGCGATGGTTATCCGCAGCGCTACTACATCCAGATGACCGCAGGCGGCGACCCCGCTTTCGCGCGCGCGCGGATCGGCGATGTCATCGGACCGGCCAGCCTGCTGCTGACCGGTCTGGTCGATCTCGAGATCGGCACAGTGGATGGACGAAGGAAAGCGATCGGCGCCTACAATGCGGTCACGTCGATCGATCCCGACGGTAAGCTGGGCGAGCGTTATGCGAAGGCGCATCTCGTTCCCTATGGCGAATATCTTCCCTTCCGGGCTCTGCTCGAGCCGCTGGGGCTTTCGCGTCTGGTGGCGGGTACGATCGATTTCATTCCCGGACCGGGACCGCGGACCCAGGATCTCGGGCAGTACGGCATGGCGGGCATGCAGATCTGCTACGAAATCGTCTTTTCCGGCGAAGTGGTCGATCGCGGCAATCGCCCGGACTATATCTTCAATCCGTCCAACGATGGCTGGTTCGGCACCTGGGGGCCGCCGCAGCATCTGGCCCAGGCGCGCATGCGCGCTGCGGAAGAAGGGCTCCCCGTTCTGCGATCGACCACAACCGGCATCAGCGCCGTGATCGATGCGCGCGGCGTGGTGCGCGAACATATCGGCCGCAAGGTCGCGGGGCGGATCGATACGCTGGTCCCGACGCCGAAGGCGCCAACGTGGTTCGCACGAATGGGCCACTGGCTCACTCTGATATGGGGCATTGTTTTTCTGGCACTATCGCTGGTTGCCATGCGCTTCGCAGGTGGCTACCCCACCCGCAACACATAAAGATTTCTTTATATCGGGATTTCGACTTTCATGCGCACCAGTTACCTGTTCACTTCCGAGAGTGTCTCGGAAGGCCACCCCGACAAGGTTTCCGACCAGATTTCCGACGCCATTGTCGATCTGATGCTGCGCAAGGATCCCGAGGCGCGGGTCGCTTGTGAAACGATGACGACGACTCAGCGGGTGATCCTTTCCGGCGAAATTCGCTGTGCGCCGATGTACGATGCCAAGAATCCCGACTGGGCCGAAAACGGCGGCTGGGCACCGGGCGCAAAGGAAGAGATCGAAAAGGCCGTTCGCCGAACCGTGCGAGAGATCGGTTACGAGCAGGATGGGTTCCACTGGCAGTCGCTGACCTTCGAGAACCATCTTCACGGTCAGTCGTCTGAAATCGCGCAGGGCGTCGATGCCAGCGGCAACAAGGATGAAGGCGCGGGCGATCAGGGGATCATGTTCGGTTTTGCCTGCGATGAGACGCCCGATTTCATGCCGGCCACGCTCGACTACAGCCACAAGATCCTCGAACGGCTTGCCGCAGACCGCAAGAGCGGCGCGGCGCCCTTCCTCGAACCGGACGCCAAAAGCCAGGTAACCTTGCGGTACGAGAATGGCAGGCCCGTGGAATGTACGGCAGTCGTCGTATCGACCCAGCACGCCAAGGGCTATCACGAGGGCGACAAGGAAGCCGAACTCAAGGCCTATGTGAAGAAGGTCGTCACCGAAATCCTGCCCGAAGGCTGGATTTCCGGGGACACCCAATGGCACATCAACCCGACCGGGGCCTTCGAGATCGGCGGTCCCGATGGCGATGCCGGTCTCACGGGTCGCAAGATCATTGTCGATACGTATGGCGGCGCAGCGCCGCATGGCGGCGGCGCGTTCAGCGGGAAAGATCCGACCAAGGTCGATCGCTCGGCCGCTTATATCGGGCGCTATCTGGCCAAGAACATCGTGGCAGCAGGCCTTGCCAGGCGCTGCACGATCCAGTTGAGCTACGCGATCGGCGTATCGAAGCCGCTATCGCTGTATATCGACACGCACGGCACCGCAGCCGAGGGCGTTACCGACGAAGCCCTGGAAAACGCGATCCGTGGAATGGAAAAGCTGGGCGGTCTGACTCCGCGGGCCATCCGCACGCATCTCGGCCTCAACCGGCCGATCTACCGCAAGAGCGCGGCCTATGGACATTTCGGCCGCCAGGCGGAAGGGGAAGCCTTCCCATGGGAGCGCACCGATCTGGTCAAGGATCTCAAGGCGGCTCTCGACTGATACGACAAGGGCGGCCTCGCGGGCCGCCCTTTTCCTTGGTGCCGGCGTAAGGTCTAGCCGTGTTCACCCTTGCGCGGGCTGGGGTGGTCGAGCGCCAGTTCGGCCTCGGAAAAGGTGAACGGGCTGCGCACCCCCGGAATGCCTTCGAGATCGATGCGCATGGCGCGCGACTGTACCTGAGCCTCTTCGAAGACGGCGTCGATGGGATTGACCCTTCCGGCCGGAATCCCGTCTTCCACGCAATCGGCGAGCAGTTCGTCCAATTGCCATTTGCGCGTTTCGGCCGCGATGATCGCGTCGAGTTCCTCGCGATTGGCGAGGCGGCCCTCATTGGTGGCGAACTTCTCTTCGCCCAGCAGGTCTTCACGCCCGAGCAGCGACAGCAATTTGCGGAACAGCCCGTCATTGGCCGGGGCCAGCACGACCTCGCCATCGGCGACGGGAAAGACCCCATAAGCGCTGACCTGCGCATGCTCGTTACCCATGCGCGGCGGGTTCTCGCCTGTCGTGAGAAGATGCATGGCCTGACTGGCGAGCAGGCCGACCGAGCAATCGAGCAGCGACATGTCGACATGCTGACCGCGCCCGGTGCGCTCGCGCATGGCGAGGGCCGCCTGAATGCCGATGACCGCATAGAGGCCGCATACGAGGTCCGAGATGGAGATGCCCATCTTCATCGGCTGCCCCTGCGGCTCGCCGGTCAGCGCCATGAAACCGCTCATCGCCTGAATGACGAAATCGTAGCCAGCTTCACGCGCACGCGGGCCGGTCTGGCCAAAACCGGTGATCGAACAATAGACGAGGGCGGGATTGGCTTTGGCAAGGCTGTCATAATCGAGCCCGAATTTCGCGAGCTTCCCGGTTTTGAAATTTTCGAGCGCGACATCCGCCGATGCCGCCAATTCGCGCACACGCGCGAGATCTTCTTCGTTTCTGAAATCCGCGACGATCGAACGCTTCCCGCGATTGGCCGCGTGGTAATAGGCGGCTTCGCGCTCGCCATTCTCGCGCTCTATCCATGGCGGCCCCCACTGACGGGTACCGTCGCCCTCGGGGCTTTCGATCTTGATGACATCGGCACCAAGATCGGCCAGGATTTGCCCGGCCCAAGGCCCTGCGAGCACGCGGGCGAGTTCAAGGACTTTGAGCCCGGCGAGCGGGGCCTTCGGATTGCGCGGAGAATCGAGCCACATGGCGAGCGCCTTGGGCTCGCGGCAGACGCCGGTCAAGTCACCCCATGCCGACAGAATCGGTGAGGCGACCCACGGCTTCGACAAATTCCTCGCGGAAGTCCTGCACGACCTGTCGGCTCGAACGAACCTGCTCCACCAAGCCGACGCCCTGGCCGACAAAATAGCTGACGAGCTCGCGCGCGCCGTCATTGCCCGCGGCGGCTTCGCGCTCGATCCGTGCGAAGGCCGGTTCGGACACCATCCCCATCAGCGGCATGGGAAGGGTGCCGGGGCCGCCGGAGGAATCCCATGCATCGTGCCATGCGGTTCTCAATTGCCGCGCCGGTTTGCCGGTCCGGCTGCGCGAACGCACCGTGTCGCGGCTGCGGGCGGCAACCATTTTATCACGGAAGGTCTCGCTGGTCTCGGCTTCGGGCGTGGCGAGCCAGATCGATCCGGTCCAGGCGCCCTGTGCCCCCGCGGCCATCATGCCCGCCATTTGTCCGCCGGTCATGATCCCGCCCGCCGCCAGCACGGGCATGTCATGGCCCGCGCGCGCCAGTTCGCGCACCACTTCGGGTATCAGCACCAGCGTGGACACCTCGCCGCAATGCCCGCCCGCCTCGGTGCCTTGCGCGACGATGATGTCGACCCCCGCTTCGGCCTGCCGGATTGCATGTTCTTTCGCTCCCACCAGCGCCGCCACGGGTACACCGCGTCGCTTACCTTCCTTGATCATCGCGGGCGGGGCGATGCCCAGCGCGTTCGCGATGAGCCTGATCGGATGGCTGAAGGCGACCTCCATCAGCGCGAGGCCGTTTTCGGGCGTTATACCCATGCGTTCGCGCAGGATCGGCATTTCCGGTTCGGGTGCTATCCCGAATTCCCCGAGCACCCGATTGACGAAGCCTTGATAGGAGGGATCGATCGCGGCGGCGCGGCTCTTATTGTCCGACAGCTCTCGAACCCGCGGGTCGATTACTTCCGGCACGAGGACATCCACGCCATAGGGGGCGCCCTCTACGTGGGCATCGATCCAGGCCAGCTCTTCCTCTAGCTGGTCGGGGCTGAAGCGTGTTGCCCCCAGTACGCCAAAGCCGCCCGCCTTGCTGACTGCGGCGACCACGTCGCGGCAGTGGCTGAAAGCGAAGAGCGGAAAGTCCGCTCCCGTCAATTCGCAAACGCGGTTCATCGGCATGTAGGTCTCTCCCTTGCAACCTACCCTATCGCCGGCGTGTCGGAGTGCAAGCGGTGTCTATTGGCCGTCCATGATCACGGGCGCATCGCTGGGCGAAGGCTTCCAGCGTGTTTCCGGCGGGAAGACCTCGCCAATGGTGCCTTCCTGCCAGGCGCCATAGACGGGGTTGGGCATGAGGAACCAACCATTGCCCCATAGCTGTGCATATTGCCCGCGCGCTACAGCCGCGCGCCGTGCTGCAATGGCTCCCTCATCGGCGTTGAAGACATCGGCAAAGTCGCCAAGATTGTCGCCAGCCATGGCGATGACACAATACTGTGCGGCGATCCGCGCACGGCGCCCGTCCTTGCGGCTACCCATAGTATCGTCGCCCCGCAGGAACAGGTTTTCGAGGTGAACAGCGGGGCCGGTGCCGGCCGCCTCGATCGCCGCGATGGTGCCCGCGGCTGTATCCGAATTGCGATTGGTGTTGAAAATCACGGCTATGCCCGCTTCGCGCAGGCGCTTGAGACCGGTGACGGCGCCCGGAACGGGCTTGGCAATACCCGCGCCCTCATTGGCCCACTCGGTCCACTCGTCGATATCGAAGGGCTTGCCCGAAAGCGCTTGCCAATATTCGTACCCGGTATTGAGCAGCACGGTTTCGTCGACATCGAACACCGCGGCAAAGGGCTTCGTCGTCCCGTCGTCGGCCATGCAGGAAGGCGTTCCCACTCCGCCCGGTGCATCGGGCAGGCCCAGCGGAACCGATTGCGGTACCCGGCGCTGGCGCGATACGGCGATGGCGTAGTCGGCGATCTGCCGCCAGGTTTGGATCGATGCGCCGGCGGCCTCTCCCGATCCGTAGAGCCAGCGCATGGTATCGGGCGCAGCGCGATCATCGCTTGCGATGACCGTCTGGGTGGCGATAACGGGCGGGGCTTGGGCCGTCGTGCATCCGCTCAGCGCAACCGCGCTTGCTGCAAAGGCAAGAATTCGTTTCATCGAATCGGCTCCATTTCGGCTTGAGGGCGGTTCGGAGCCCCGCTTAGCACGGAGCAGGCTCATACCCGCAAGCCTGTCGGCGCTTCGCTGGCCGAGTGCTTCTGAACCGATACCCCAATGAAGGCATTCGATTGTGCGATGCAACATCAGTCGGTGCAACCCTGCCTGTCACGAACAATCAAATTCAACGCCTTAGAATTGAAGCGACGAACTTTGTTGCAAGTCATGCAACAAAAATTGTCCTTTTCGCACTTGCACAAAATCGTCTCGGCCAGCATATGTCCACTTGCCTTTCAGGCATCCTCTCCCAAGACTTCCAAGCCCGGTTGGTTCGCCAGCCGGGCTTTTTTCTTGTGTTTCGCGGACCCACGCATCGACCTCGCTCATTGCATCGGCAGGGACCCGTTCCCAAGTGGGGCGGAGACAAGTTCAGGTAACGGGAGCCGAGTCCACATGGCCGATGCGGATGCTGCAGCAGCGACAGAGGAAAAGACCATAAGGCTGGCGGTGGCGGCGGCACGGCAGGAAGAAAGCGGGCAGGGCATAGCCCGCATGCCGCGATCGGCCTTCCAGGCACTCGGCATCACCGAGGGAGACGTAGTCGAAATAACGGGGAAACGGGCGACCGCAGCGGTGGCCATGTCGGCCTATGACGAAGACCAAAGCCTAGATGTGGTGCGCCTTGACGGGCTCCAGCGCGGTAATGCGGAGGTTGGCTCGGGCGAGCATGTAAAGGTCGCCGTGGCTCAGTCGCGGCCAGCGACGCGCGTGGTCTTCGCGCCCGCCCAGCGGGAAATGCGGCTCCAAGGACCGCCCCAGGCACTCAAGCGCAATTTCTTCCGAAAACCGCTGGTTGCGGGCGATCTGGTGGCGACGACCGGCCAGCAGCCCGTCCAGAACATGCCGCCAGAGGTTCGCCGCATGTTCAATGCACCGGCCTATGCCCTGACCCAGATCCGCCTGAGCGTGGTGTCCACGGCCCCCAAGGGCATCGTTCATATCGACGAGGACACAGAGGTCGAATTGCGCGCGGAATTCGAAGCGCCGCGCGACGCCCGGGCCGTCGTCAATTATGACGATGTCGGCGGCATGGGCGAGACCATCCAGCAATTGCGCGAAATGGTCGAACTGCCGCTGCGCTATCCCGAACTGTTTACCCGCCTGGGGGTCGACCCGCCCAAGGGCGTGCTGCTGCACGGCCCGCCGGGCACCGGCAAGACGCGGCTTGCGCAGGCGGTTGCCAATGAGAGCGACGCCAATTTCTTCACCATCAACGGGCCTGAAATCATGGGCTCGGGCTATGGGGAAAGCGAAAAGGCCCTGCGCGAAGTGTTCGAACAGGCGACCAAGTCGGCGCCGGCCATCATTTTCATCGACGAAATCGATTCGATCGCACCCAAGCGCGATCGGGTGCCGGGCGAGGCGGAAAAACGGCTGGTCGCCCAGTTGCTTACCCTGATGGACGGGCTCGAGGCGCGTTCCAACCTGGTCGTCATCGCCGCGACCAACCGCCCCGAGGCCATCGACGAGGCTTTGCGGCGTCCCGGACGTTTCGACCGCGAGATTGTGATCGGTGTGCCCGATGAAAGCGGGCGGCGCGAGATCCTTGGTATCCATACCCGGGGCATGCCGCTCGGAGACAAGGTGGACCTTGGCGAGTTAGCCAAGGCTACCTATGGCTTCGTAGGCGCCGATATCGCCGCGCTGGCACGGGAGGCGGCGATCGATGCCGTCCGCCGGATCATGCATAAGATCGATCTGGACGAACGGACCATTCCGCCCGAAGTGCTCGACGAGCTGTGCGTGACCCGCGAAGATTTCCTGTCCGCTCTCAAGCGCATCCAGCCCAGCGCCATGCGTGAAGTTATGGTTCAGATGCCCAATGTCGGCTGGTCCGATATCGGCGGAATCGGCGACGCGATCGAGAAACTCAAGGAAGGCATCGAATTGCCGATGAAGAATCCCGAGGCGTTTCACCGTCTCGGGATCCGACCGGCCAAGGGCTTTCTGCTTTACGGCCCTCCGGGTACCGGCAAGACGCTGCTCGCCAAGGCGGTGGCGAAGGAAGCCAAGGCCAATTTCATCTCGATGAAGAGTTCGGACCTGTTGTCGAAATGGTATGGCGAGAGCGAGCAGCAGATTGCGCGTATGTTCAAACGTGCCCGCGCCGTCGCACCGTGCGTATTGTTCATCGACGAGATCGACAGTCTCGTGCCGGCGCGCGGCAGTGGGCAGGGCGAGCCTCAGGTGACCGGGCGCGTGGTCAATACCATCCTTGCCGAAATGGATGGGTTGGAGGAATTGCAGTCGGTCGTGGTGGTCGGCGCGACCAACCGCCCGACCCTTGTCGATCCCGCGCTGCTGCGTCCGGGCCGCTTCGACGAGCTGGTCTATGTCGGCACACCGGACAAAGCGGGGCGCGAGCAGATATTGGGCATACACACGCAGCACATGCCCCTGGCGGATGACGTCGACCTGGGTGAAGTGGCGGTCAAAACCGCTCGCTTCACCGGCGCGGATCTCGAGGATGTGGTGCGCCGTGCCGGTCTCAGCGCGCTCCATCGCGCCGGTGGGGATGTGCAAAACGTGACCGCTGCCGATTTTGCAGAGGCACTCGAGGACAGCCGGGCGACCGTTACTGTCAAAATGGAAACCGAATACAAGAAGATGCGCGGCGAGCTGAAAAAACGTGCCGCCGAAGTCCGGCCGATCGGCTTTCTTTACGAAGGGATGGTCGAAAGCACCCGCGACGAAAAGCACGGGCCGGATACCAGCGCCTAGGCCTCCTCAGCGCGCTGATTCGCCGCCTCGACCTCGAGCCGGTGGCGGATCAGCGCTTCGGGCTGGTTTTCCTTGAGCCAGCCCAGCATGTGTTCGCGCACGGTGCAGCGCAAGGTCCACAAATCGCCAATCGTATCGGCGCTCATCGATAGGCGCAGTTCGATGCTTTCGGGATGGGCTTCGGTCATCAGCAGTTGCAGATTGCGCCCGTCCCACAGATCCTGTGCTTGCACGAAACGCTCGAACTCCTCGCGAATGGGCTCCACTTCGGCGATTGGGTCGAGATGCAACATCACTGGACCGGTCAGGCGTTCATCGACCCGCGACCAGTTTTCGAAACTCTCGTCCAGAAACCGGCTTGTCGGCACAACCAGAACGCGCTCGTCCCAAGTGCGCACCGTCACGAAGCTCATCCGGATTTCCTCCACCCGGCCCGCCTGTCCGTCGACTTTGACCAGATCGCCGATACGTAGCGGCTGGGTGAGCGCCATTTGCAGGCCCGCGATCAGGGATTTCAGCGCTGGCTGTGCCGCGGCGCCCACGGCCAGCGCGGCAAGACCGGCCGAGGCCAGCATAGTCGTGCCGATATCGCGCACGCCGGGAACGTTGAGCATGATTAGCGATACGGTGATGATGATGATCGCGACCTTCACCGTGCGGGAAAGGATCGCGATCCGCGTGAGGCGGCCACGCTGCGCGACGGGATCTTCCGCTCCCTCGATTTGCGCTTCATATCCTTTGGCGAGGCCGCGCACGACGGCGTAGGCCACCCAGCCGACCACTGCGGGTGTCAGGAATTTGGCCAGGAGGTCCCAGCCTTGGCCGACCAAGGCATCGTTCTCTGCCGCGACGGTTATCGAAAATGCGATGGCGGCCCAGCGAAGGGGCCTGCGCACCCCTTCCACGACGACATCGTCGAGCGTGCTTTCCGAAGCCTTGGCCAGCCGCCGCAGAATCGCGAAGGCCAGCCAATGGACGATGAATGCGGCCAGAATAGCACCGCTCAGCACGATCAGGGTATGGATCACGCCCTCGATGGAAATCGGCCAATTGCGCGGATCGTAACGCTCTAACATCGGGCCACCTGCTATGAGCAGGGCAGCGGCAAGGCAAGCCTAGTCATCAACCGGAAGCTCGATCGAGACCCGCAGGCCATCCTTCGTGAATTTCCGTTCGAGAGTGCCGCCGAACTGCCGTGCGGCACTGGTCATCAGCAGGCTGCCGAACCCCTTGCGTTCGGGAACCTCTTCGATATTCGCGCCGCTCTCGCGCCATTCGAGAGCCACCCTTCCGTCTTTTTCCGTCCAGGTCACACTCACCGTGCCTTCGGATTGCCAGGCGCCGTACTTCACCGCATTGGTCGTCAGCTCATGGAGGACGAGACCGAGCGGGGTCACTCGTTTGGCCGGCAGCATGATTTCCGGGCCATCGATTTCGGCAGTGTGCTTGCGCGAGCGATACGGTGCGAGCGACGTTTCCACCAGCGCGCGGAGCGAAGCAACGGGCCGTTCCAATTCGCCCTGACTCACTTCGTGCGCGGTGAGCAGGGCGCGGATTCTCTGGGCGATGCTCTCGGTGACTTCCTTGGCTTCCGGTTTGTCCCGGCCGCTCATTTGCACGATTGCAAGGATGACCGCGAAGAGATTCTTGACCCGGTGGTTGAGCTCGCGGGCAAGCAGGTCGGCGCGGTCCCGTGCTTCGCTGACGACCGCCGCCTGCGCCGCTTCGGCCTCGGCCCTGGCCGCGCGGCCGACCAGCCGGGCACCTGCGATCATGGCCAAGATCAACAATACCAACAGGGCACCCAGCAGTGGCAACAAACGCGCCTCGGTTCGCGCCGCCTGAGTGTTGCGATCGGCCAGTATCGCGTTCTCAATCTGCTCCATTTCGGCGATCGCGCGACTGAGCCGTTCCATGGTCTCCACACCCTCGTCGGTAAGCACCGCGCGGCGCGCATCGAGCAACTGCCCGTTCTCGAGCAGCTCGACACTGGCTGCCATCTCGTCGAATTTCGCGCGGGCCAGGGCGTCGATCTGGTCGATCAGCTCGGTCTGGCGCGGAGTCGCTTCGTCGCCGATGAGCGCCCGGATCCGATCGAGAGCCGGATCGATCTGTTCACGTCCGATCTGGTATGGCGAGAGATAGCGCCGGTCTAGTGTGATGAGATAGCCGCGCTGCCCTGTCTCGCCGTTCAGAGCCGCGTTATTGACCAAGCGCAGTTCCTCCAGAATCTCGGTGGTTTTCGCAACCTGTTCGCGCTGGGCGCGTTCGGCTTCCACGGTCTGATAGACGAGCAGGAGCGTGGCGAACATTGCCGCCGCGATCACGCTCAGCAGGGCCACATTCATCCAGCGTGGATTGCGCGTGCGCGCGACGAAGTCCTCGATCTCGTTCAGTGTGCTGCTCCCCAGCTGGAACCCGTACCGATGTCGATGCCCAGCGGTATGTCAAGCGTCACGGCAGGTTGCGCCGCGCCGGCCATGACGTGCTCGATGACCTGGGATGCGGCTTCGACATCTCCCTCGGGCAGTTCGAAGACAAGTTCGTCGTGAACTTGCAGCAACATGCGCACATGGCCGAGGCCCGCCTTTTCGAGTGCGGGCATCATGCGGACCATGGCGCGCTTGATGATGTCGGCGCTGGTGCCCTGGATCGGCGCGTTGATCGCTGCGCGCTCGCTGCCTTGGCGCTCGGCCTGATTCTTCGAACCGATCCGCGGGAACCAGGTCTTGCGCCCGAACAATGTCTCAGAATAACCGCGCTCGCGCACCTGTTCGAGCGTGCGGACGATGTATTTCTGGATGCCCGGAAAGCGACTGAAATACGTGTCGATCATCGCCTGCGCCTCATCGGGCTGGACACCGAGCCGACCGGCCAGCCCCCAGCGGCTGATGCCATAGAGGATCGCGAAATTGATCGTCTTCGCGCGAGCGCGGGTATCGCGATTGACTTCGCCGAACATTTCGGTGGCGGTGCGCGCATGGATGTCCTCGCCATTGGAGAAAGCTTCCTTCAGGGTCGGGACATCGGCCATATGCGCCGCCAGCCGCAATTCGATCTGCGAATAGTCGGCGGCGAGCAGGACATGGCCTTCCTCGGCGACGAAGGCTTCGCGGATCTGGCGGCCGATCGCAGTGCGGATCGGGATGTTCTGAAGGTTTGGATCGGTCGAGGACAACCGCCCGGTTTGCGCGCCGACCAGGCTATAACTGGTGTGGACGCGCCCGGTTTCCGGGTTGATCGCAGCCTGCAACGCATCGGTATACGTGCTCTTGAGCTTGGCGAGTTGGCGCCATTCGAGCACCTTGTTGGCAATCTCCGCGCCTTCGCCGGACAGCCGCTCGAGCACGCTCTGATCGGTCGAATACTGGCCGCTCTTCCCTTTTTTGCCGCCCTTGTAGCCGAGGGTGTCGAACAGGACTTCACCCAACTGTTTCGGGCTGCCGACAGTGAACTCGGTGCCGGCCAGCTCGTATATTTCCTTTTCCAGCCGTGCGATCTCGCCGGCGAACTCCTCCGACAGCTTGGCCAGCCGGACGCGGTCGACCTTGATGCCATGACGCTCCATCTGCGCAACCACGGGGACCAGCGGGCGGTCGACGCGTTGGTAGATCCTCGTTCCCCCCTCGGTCGCCAGCCGCGGTTTGAGATGGCGATAAAGCCGCCAGGTGACGTCGGCATCCTCGGCGGCATATTCGGTCGCCTTGTCGAGCGGGACTTCGCCGAACGGTATCGCCTTCTTGCCGGTCCCGCACACTTCCTTGAAGCTGAGGCAGGTGTGGCCGAGGTGGCGGTCGGCCAGTTCGTCCATCCCGTGGCCGCCGCCGATCCCGTCGAGTTGACGGCCCGCATCGAGATCGAAACTGATAATCATCGTATCGTCGATCGGCGCGACCGCGATACCATTGCGGGCGAGGACGTTGAGGTCGTACTTGCCGTTGTGGAAGACCTTGAGCACGGCGTCGCTGGTCAAGAGGGGCTTCAGGGCTTCGAGCGCGGCGGCCTTGTCGATCTGCGGGGGCTTTTCGGCGAACATGTCGCTGCCGCCATGGCCGAGCGGGATGTAGCACGCATCGTTGGCTCCCAGCGCGAGGCTGATCCCGACAAGATCGGCGCGGATCGCATCGAGGCTGCTGGTCTCGGTGTCGACCGCCACCACGCGCGCCATATGGGCGCGTTCGATCCACTCTTCCAGCCGCTCCATGGTCTGGACGCATTCATAGGCCGAGCGGTCGATCGCGGGATAGTCGGGCAGCGGCTGACGGTTGCCCTCGGTGCTGGCGGGCGCGCCCTTGGCATCTTGCTTGGCCGGATTAAGATCGGTTGTGCGAGAGGGGCTGCCAGTACCTGCATCGAGCCGTTTCAGAAGGCTGGTAAAGCCGTGCTTGGAGAGGAATGCGGCGAGCGGTTCGCTCGGCACGCCGTCGAGCTTCATATCGTCGAGGGCGATGGGAAGGTCGCAATCCTCCTTCAGTGTCACCAGCACGCGGCTGAGCTCGGCGTCGGCGCGGTGCTCGATCAGGCGCTCCTTGAGCTTCGACTTTTTCATGCCCTCGGCCGCGTCCAGCGCCGCGGTCAAATCGCCGTGTTCGGCGATGAGCTTGCTTGCGGTCTTGGGACCCACGCCGAAGATGCCGGGGATGTTGTCGACCGAATCGCCCATCAGCGCGAGCACATCCCCAACCTTTTCGGGCTCCACCCCAAACTTGTCCTCTACCTCTTCGACATAGATGCGCGCATTCTTCATCGTATCGAGCATATCGATGCGGGCGCCGTCCTTTTCGCCCACGAGCTGCATCAGGTCCTTGTCGCTGGAAACGATCGTGACGTTCCAGCCCTGCTCCTGCGCCGCGCGGGCATAGGTGGCGATCATGTCATCCGCCTCGACATCGGGTTCTTCCACCAACGGCAGGCTGAAGGCCCGCGTTGCATCGCGGATCAGGGGGAATTGTGGAACCAGATCTTCCGGCGGATCGGGCCGGTTGGCCTTGTATTGATCGTAAATCTCGTTGCGGAAGCTCTGGCTCGACTTGTCCAGCACGACCGCGAGATGGGTCGGACCATCGGCCTTGTCCAGATCGTCCGCCAGCTTCCACAACATCGTGGTGTACCCATAGACCGCGCCCACGGGAGTGCCCTCGGGTCGGTCAGGGGGGGAGCCGGTGATAGGCACGGAAGATATAGGCCGAGCCGTCGACGAGGTAGAGATGTGGTTTTTCACCCATGGTCAGGCGGCTTAGCAATGGCTTGCCCCTTGGGGAGCGCGATTTTTCCTCGTCACGACAATCGGCGGATTCCTGCCATTCCCAGCGGAATTGGGGCCAAAATGTGGCAGATTCTGGTGAATCTGCTTGCTAGGCCCCAATTTGGCCATTATTTAGACACTGTGAGGCCCCAATTCGGGACTCGCGTGGAGAGGGGGCCTTCGGCCTCCGAACCACCTCAAAACTCGCTGTTCAAGGATTTAGAACTATGCGCAAGATCGCTCTTTTCGCTGCTGCTTCGGCTGCTGCCCTGACCCTCGCAGCTTGCTCGGAAGCTACCGAAGACGCTGCCGAAGCAACCGCCGATTCGGCTGCTGCTGACGCCGAAGCAAACATGGAAGCCGCTGGCGACGCCATGGAAGCCGGTGCTGAAGAAGTTGCTGCCGAAGCCGACGAAGCTGCTGCTGAAGTCGAAGCTGAAGTCGAAGGCGAAACCGAAGCCGAAGCTGCTGCCGACTAATCGCGCACGCTTCGCGAACGGTTAGCGTTCACGAAAAGAAAGGGCGGTGCCTTCCGGCGCCGCCCTTTTTCTTTATCGAGTTGCCGGACTCTTACCTTCCGCCATATTCGGCCGAAGCCCAGTTGCGCCCGTCGTTCACGTTACGCCCGAAGCCATGGTATAGCGCCTGCGTGATGCTGGAAATCCGGGCATCGCGATTGGCCCGTGCCTCGAGCTTGCGGCTGCGGCTGCCATTTTCGATCGCCATGGAAGGGCTCTGCCCGGTGACGTAAATCGCGGCGGCGATTGCGCGTCCATCGGGCGTGTGGAAAATCCCGATATCGCTCGCCGTGCGGCTGAGCGTACCGGTCTTGTGCGCGAGGTTGGCGCTGACGGGGAGCGCCGAGCGCATGCGCCGTTTTCCGGTGGTCGTTTCCTCCATGGCGTCCAGCAGAAACCGGCGCGAATGATCGCTGAGCCACTTGCCCTGATAAATTCCGGCCAGCAACTGCCCCATTGCGCGCGGCGTGGCGCTGTCCTTCGCGTCGACGCTCCAGGCCGGGTCGATCCGACCATCTTCGCGGATCAGCGTGCGGATATCGCGGCTCAGCTCGAACCCTTCGATTCCGGCATTCCGCATCCACTTGTTTACCGCCCGAGGGCCACCGACTGCCGCCAACAGTGCATCGGTGCAGTCGTTACAGCTCTTGGAAATCATCAGGCTGAGATGTTTGTAGGCGGGCAAATAGGCGCCACCGGGACGCGGCAGTCGAAACTCGCTCGTCAGGCTCCAACGTCCTTCGTCCACCCCGGCAAGATAGGCGGCCGCTATGGCGACCTTGCTGGTACTGGCCATCGGAAAGCGCTGATCGGCAAGCACGCCAACTTCATGCCCGGTAGCCAGGTCGACCGCATAGACGCCGATGCGGCCATTCGAGCCGTCGGCAAGCATCGCGATTTCGCGTGCGAGCGGAGTTTCGTACAGGGCCTCGAGCGTTTGCGGTGCCCGGACCTGTGTCCCCAGGGCATTGTCGAACTGGGCCTCGAACCCGCCACTTTGCGCCAGCGCCGGGGCAGACGCAAGCATCGCCCCGATCGCCAGCAGTCGTCCAAAAAATCGTTTAGGCATGCCGACCCTATACACCCTCCGTGGTTAGGCGAAGCTTAATGCCAACCGAATATGTCGACACAAGGGCGACGCGACGAAAAGTGTTGCGGGCGCGACAGGTTAGCCTGCCGACTTGTTACAATCGTTCGTCCGATACCTCAGGTATTGGCGATGATTTCCTCGATGCGGTCGGTCGGTTCCCCGGTGACTGTTTTATCGATCTCACCAACCAGGCGCTTCTCGAGTTCGGAGTGATAGTGCCTGCGCATTTCACCCAGTGTCTTGGGGTCGGCGATGACCAAGACGTCGGTGATCTCACCCGCTATCGACTTGGCATTGAGCCATTCCGCTGCCGCTGCACCATGGGCTAGTTCATCCAGATCCGTCCGCCCGAGTCGCTGGCCGACGGCATCCTGGTGCTTCACCCCGGCGCTGAAATTGGTTGCCGACAGGTCGGGCTTCTCCGCGCCGCTTAGCTTGGGTTCGAAAGGCTTGCCGCTGTTGCGCATCACAGTGAAGTTCTCACCATCGACGATGGCGACATGGGCGTTGGCGGGAAGGCGCATAAAAGTATCTCCTGATAGACTGGCTTGTCGGAATAACGACCCACCGCCGCAAGAGGTCCGGGCTTGAGCGACAGAGCGTTTCGCTTCACACATGAACCGCATGGGAGAGACTGAAAGCGCAAGCGCGCTCGCGAAAGGACTGGCCCGGGCGCTTGAACGGGTTGGAATAGGGGCGCCGGAAGGCCTGAAGAGGCTGACCGGCGGGGCCACCATGGAAAGCTGGCGGTTTTCGAGCGCGGGAAGGGATTTTATCCTCCGCCGTGCGCCGTCCGCAGCAATGATGGAAGGGCGGGCGATCGGGCACGATGTCGAAGCCGCCGTCATCCGCGCCGTTCATCAGCGCGGGGTGCGCGCCCCGGAAATCGTGGTCGAGCTGGAGGAAACCGACTGTCTGGGAACCGGCTTCGTCATGCGGGCGCTCCCCGGGACGGCGGATCCTCGCGCCATTCTTGCTGCGAATGAAGGGGACGAGCTGGCATTCGATCTGTGCGCCGACATCGCGATGGAGCTTGCCGAGATCCATAACACTCCGCTGGACAGCCTGCCTGATCTCCCTCGGCTAGAACCGTCCGACGGTGTGGCAGGTCTGCGCGAGCAGTTCGAGGAGGCCGGGGCGGATCGGCCGATCGTCGCGCTGGCGCTGAGATGGCTGGAGGGCAATCTTCTCTCGCCGATCGAACCCGTGCTGGTCCATGGAGACTACCGGCTCGGCAATCTGATGGTGGAGGAGAGCACGCTGACCGGGGTGCTCGACTGGGAACTGGCGCATCTCGGCGACTACCATGAGGATATCGCTTATGGTTGCATGACCGTATGGCGGTTCTCGCGGCCCCGACAGGCCGGCTTATGGCCTCGGGACGCTCGGCGATCAGTCGATAGAATATGCAAGCCTTTACGGCCGCGAGGTCGATCCGGCGCGCTTCCGCTGGTGGCTGGTTTATCGCACGTGCTGGTGGGCGCTCGGTTGTTGGCGCATGGGTGCGACCTGGCGTGAAGGAGCCGATCGCACACTCGAACGCGCGCTCATCTCGCGCCGAACCAGCGAGCAGGAACTCGACCTGCTGCTTTTGCTGGAGGAAGACGCACCCCGAGAAGAGCGCGAGCGCGATTTGCCGGATAGTTCGGGTACGTCCGAACCGAGGGGAGAGGCGAGTGCCGGGGAGCTGGCGGTCGCAATCTCGGAATGGCTTGCGACTGTGAAAGACCGGATGGACGGCCATGATCGCTTCCAGCATGCGGTCGCCCGCAATGCGCTCGGCATAATCGCCCGTGACAATGCTGTCCGGACAGAGGTGCGCGACGCGAAACTGGCGCGCGATCTGATCGATGGCAAGGTTACACTGGCTCAGCCGGGATTGCTCGCCGCGCTCAGACGAAACACACTCGACAAGCTGGCGGTCGACATGCCGAAATACCCTGCGCTGGCGATCGCGCGGAAGACATGGACGAAAGAGGAATAGGCCGATGGATTTCACCATTCCGCAGGAGCTCGAGGACTATTACGCGGAACTCGAGAGGTTTATCGAGGCGAAGATCGAGCCGCTGGTCGCCCGCGACGACAATATCCGGTTTTTCGATCACCGCCGCGAGAATGCGCGGACCGATTGGGAGCAGGGCGGTCTACCGAATGAAGCCTGGGAGGACCTGCTGCGGCAGGCCCGCCAGATTGCCGACGAGGCAGGACATTGGCGTTTCTCCGCGCCGAGGAAATATGGCGGGAAGGATGGATCGAATCTGTGGATGGCGGTGATCCGCGATCGGTTCGCCCAGCGCGGGCTTGGCTTGCACAACGACCTGCAGAACGAACATTCGATCGTCGGCAACTTTCCCTTCGTCGCCATGTTCGAAACCTTTGGGACCGAGGAACAGAAGCGGGAATTCATCGAAGGCGGGTTCGAAGGCTCGCGCCGCGTCGCCTTCGGCCTGACCGAGCCGGATCATGGATCGGATGCCACCTGGATGGAAACCACGGCGGTCCGCGAAACGCGCGACGGGGCTGATGGCTGGCGTATCGATGGTGAGAAGATGTGGATCACCGGCATGCACGTCGCCACTCATTGCGCGATGTTCGCGCGCACCAGTGGAGAGAATGGCGATGCCAGCGGCATTACCTGCTTCCTCGTGCCCAATCCCACCCCCGGCCTTGAGATCGAGGAATGGATGTGGACTTTCAACATGCCGACCGACCATCCGCGGCTGTCGGTGAACGATGTCTGGGTGCCCGACAGCGCGATCCTCGGTGTGGAGGGACGCGGCCTTGCTCTGGCACAAAGCTTTGTCCACCAGAACCGTATCCGCCAAGCGGCATCGTCGCTCGGTGCGGCAAGCTACTGCGTCGAAGAGAGCGTGCGCTACGCCCGGACACGTAAGCCTTTCGGCGAGGAGCTGGCGAAGAATCAGGCGATCCAGTTCCCGCTGGTGGAGCTGGCCACGCAATGCGAGATGCTGCGTTTGCTGATCTACAAGACCGCGTGGGAAATGGACAATATGCCGCATGCGGAGATCGAGAAGACGATCTCCGACAAGGTTTCGATGTGCAATTACTGGGCGAACCGACTGGTCTGCCAAGCGGCTGACCGTGCGATGCAAGTGCATGGCGGGATCGGCTATTCGCGTCACAAGCCGTTCGAACACATCTATCGCCACCACCGCCGCTATCGGATCACCGAAGGCGCGGAGGAAATCCAGATGCGCAAGGTGGCGGCCTATCTGTTCGGCTATCTGGGGCCAAGACGTGGTCGGTTCGCCCGCTCCTGACCCATTCCATCTTGCCGTTCGTAGAATTTGCGCTTGACCGCCCGGCTCCTGCCGGGCCTGATTACGATCAGGATATCTCGGGGACTGACATCATGACAAAATCGCTACGTCTTCTGGCCGCCAGCCTGTTGCTTTCGACTTCCACTGCCGCGTTGGCGCAGAGTGTGCCGATCGTCCTGCCCGGAGCGCCTGGCGATACACCGCGCGTGATCGACGCCCAGGAAGCGATAGCACTGTCCGATACGCGCTTCTCTCCGGCGGACGTCGCTTTCATGCAGGGGATGATCGTCCACCACCAGCAAGCCGTCGATATGGCGCAACTGGTCAGGGATCGCACCAATAACGAAGCGATCCTGAAAACCGCCGACCGTATCGAGGCGGGTCAGAAAGACGAGATGGATTTCATGCGGACCTGGCTCAAGGACCGCAATCTCGAAGTGGCGATGCAGGGCATGGGCCATGCGCACCATACGATGAAAGGCATGGCGACGCCGGAACAGATGCGTGAACTCGCCGCCGCCAATGGCACGGCCTTCGACCGGTTGTTCCTGCACCTGATGGTGGAGCACCATCGCGGCGCGGTGACCATGGTCGATGATCTTCACGGGACTTCGGGCAGCGCTTACGATCCGGTGATGTACGAGTTCACCAATGAAGTGGTGACCGACCAGAAGGCTGAAATCGACCGGATGAACGCTACGCTGGCCACGCTCTCGACCGATCCGCGCGCCACGTTGACGGCGGGCTTTCGCGATGCGGGCGAGGCGATCCTGAACCTGCGCAAAGTGGCCACGCTCGAAAAGCCGCCTGGTTTCTTCGATCCGGAGAACCCCGCCCAATTGCAGCCGGTGAAGGAAGAGGACGAAGAGGAGGCCGACACATCGCCGCGCGAAGACGGCGAGGAAACCGAGGATGACGAGCCCGAGTTCGGTGAACGCGGATCGCTGCTGAGCTTTGCCTTTACCGACATGGCCTTTAGCGGCGACATGATGGTGGCGGGCAGCTATCACGGCTTCAACGCCTATCGCCTGGGCGATGACGGCATACCCCAGCTTGTCAGCTCGGTCGTGTGCCCCGGCGGACAGGGCGACGTATCGATCGTGGGCGATCTCCTGATCATGAGCGTCCAGGACCGTCGCGCGCGCGTCGATTGCGGGTTGCAGGGCGTCGACGACAAGGTGAGCGAGGAACGCTTCCGCGGGCTCCGCATATTCGACATGTCCGACATAACCCGCCCACGCCAGGTCGGGCTGGTCCAGACCTGTCGCGGCAGCCACACGCATTCGATCGTGAAGGCCGACGAAGATCGTTTGATCGTCTACAATTCGGGCACGAGTTACGTCCGCGACGATGAGGAACTGGCGGGCTGCTACGAGATCGGCGGCGACAATACCGCGCTGTTCAGCATCGACGTAATCGAAGTCCCGCTCGCCGATCCATCCGCATCGCGCATTGTCGACCGCCCGCGCGTGTTCGCCAAGGATGGCGAGATAGCCGGCCTGTGGCGCGGTGGCGACCATGGTGAAGGCACGCAGGACACTTTTCGGACCGACATGTGCCATGACATCACCGTTTTTCCCGCGCTCGACCTCGCGGCGGGTGCTTGCTCCGGCAATGGTATCATCCTCGATATTAAGGACCCGCTCAAGCCGGTCCGCATTGATGACGTAACCGATGAAGGTTTTGCCTATTGGCACTCGGCCACCTTTAACAATGACGGCACCAAGGTCCTGTTCACTGACGAATGGGGCGGCGGTGGCCGTCCGCGTTGCCAGGCAGGAGATCCGAAGAACTGGGGCGCCAATGCATTCTACGCGATCGAAGACGGCAAGCTCGTTTATCGCGGCACCTACAAGCTGCCTGCACCGCAGGGCGACAAGGAAAACTGCGTCGCGCATAACGGCTCGATCATTCCGGTGCCGGGACGCGATATCTTCGTGCAAGCCTGGTATCAGGGCGGCATTTCGGTGATCGACTTCACCGATGCGAGCAAGCCGTTCGAGATCGCCTATTTCGATCGCGGTCCAGTCGATGAGGAGCAGCTTATCACGGGCGGATACTGGTCGGCATATTGGTACAATGGCCGCATCTACGCGACCGAGATCAGCCGGGGGCTGGACGTCTTCGCGCTTGAGCCGAGCGAGCACCTGACCGCAGCGGAAATCGCCGCGGCCGAGGCGGCGGTCTATGCCGATGGCCTGTTCAATCCGCAGACGCAAACCCAGGTCACCTGGCCTGCCGAAGTGATTGCGGCGGTCGAGGAAAGCCGCACGGGCGGGTAAGCTAGGCCGCGATCGCTTTTCTCACATCCTGAACGAATGCGGTGCGGCGGATGATCGAATAGAGCAGCCTGGCCGCCATGCGGCCCGACCGGCGCATCGGGCGGCGCACTTGCAGGAACAGGACCACGCGTGGTTCTTGCGTTTCGTTCCAGACTTCGTGTGGATTGGTCTCGTCGAACACCATCCACTCGCCCTCGGCCCAGCGTACCGGCGCCCCGTTCACTTCCATCTCGCAGCGATCGGGACCCCGCGGGACCGCAAGTCCGAGATGGCAATTGAGCCAGGCTTTGGTCAGTCCGCGATGGCGCGGGACGTGCGTGCCCGGCTCCATGATCGAGAAGAAGGCGACAACGAGCCCGGGTATCCGGTCGAGCATGGCAGCGGTCTGCGGGCACCGGGCGCGGTTTCCCTGGGCCTTGAAACCATAGCCTTCGAGGAAGAAGCTTTTCCAGGCAGAGCTGTTGGCAATTCGCCGATGGTCGGGCGAAAGCTTGCCGAATGCGGGTATCGAGCGACGCTCCATTAGGAGGGGCGCAAGTTCCTGTCTGACGATATGCCATTCGCGCTGCAACTCATCGAGACAGGGAAGGTACGAAGCGGGCAGGATCGCCTCGTCTCCGACCAGCGACTGGCGCGCAAACCAGCGATTGACCGGATCGCGCAGGCGTTTGCCCATGCGGATCAGAGCCGATTGCTTCGGCCTTGTATAGCGTTCCCGCGGCTCGGGGCGCGAGGCATCGTCGTTCGATCCATGCCGAGGCTCAAGCGTGTCCTCGCTACCATTCTGGCGGGGCAGGGTTGTCGGCCCATTCCTCATGAAACACGGGTTTATCCGAGCCGTCGACGCAATCCTTGGAATATCGCGCCAAATCGACACGAGCCGTTTGAGAGAGGACGAAGCGCTTGTGCGGAGCGCCGGGGCGTGGCGAGACAGGACGAATGAAAAGGCCCGGCAGGAGGACTGCTCCTGCCGGGCCAAATGCTGTCCGGTTGGTCGGGAAAAGGCTTAGAAGCCCATGCCGCCCATACCGCCCATGCCACCCATGTCGGGCATTGCCGGGGCGGCGCCCTTGTCTTCCGGCTTCTCGACGACTGCGGCCTCGGTCGTGATCAGCAGGCCGGCAACCGAAGCGGCGTCCTGCAGTGCCGTGCGCACAACCTTGGTCGGGTCGATAACACCGGCATTGACGAGGTTCTCGTATGTGTCGGTCGCAGCATTGAAGCCGAGCGAGGTGTCGTTCGCATCGGTCAGCTTGCCTGCGACAACGGCACCATCGTGACCGGCATTGGTCGCGATCTGGCGTACAGGAGCCTGCAGCGCCCGACGGATAATGTCGATGCCGCGGGTCTGGTCATCGTTTCCGCCCTCGAGGCCTTCCAGCGCCTTGGTGGCGTAGAGCAGGGCCGTGCCGCCGCCCGGAACGATACCTTCTTCAACGGCTGCGCGGGTTGCGTGCAGGGCGTCGTCGACGCGGTCCTTGCGTTCCTTCACTTCGACTTCGGTCGCACCGCCGACCTTGATCACCGCAACGCCGCCGGCGAGCTTGGCCAGGCGTTCCTGCAGCTTTTCGCGGTCGTAGTCCGAGCTGGTGTTGTCGATCTGCGTGCGGATTTCCGAAACGCGAGCCTTGATGTCGGCTTCGTCACCGGCGCCGTCGACGATGGTGGTGTTGTCCTTGTCGATGGTGACGCGCTTGGCTTCGCCGAGCATGCCGAGCGTGACGTTTTCGAGCTTGATGCCGAGATCTTCGGAAATCATCTCGCCCTTGGTCAGGATCGCGATGTCCTGCAGCATCGCCTTGCGGCGGTCGCCGAAGCCCGGAGCCTTGACGGCTGCAACCTTGAGGCCGCCGCGCAGCTTGTTGACCACGAGGGTCGCCAGCGCTTCGCCTTCGATGTCTTCCGCGATGATCAGCAGCGGACGGCCCGACTGGACAGCCGCTTCGAGAACGGGAAGCATCGACTGCAGGTTCGACAGCTTCTTTTCGTGGATCAGGATGTACGGGTTTTCGAGTTCGACCGTCATCTTGTCCGGGTTGGTGATGAAGTAGGGCGACAGGTAGCCGCGATCGAACTGCATGCCTTCGACGGTTTCGAGCTCGAATTCGAGACCCTTGCTCTCGTCGACGGTGATCACGCCTTCCTTGCCAACCTTTTCCATCGCTTCGGCGATCTTCTCGCCGACTTCACGGTCGCCATTGGCCGAAATGATGCCAACCTGCGCGATTTCGTTCGATCCGGAGACGTCCTTCGAACGGCTCTTGAGGTCTTCGACGACCTTGGTGACCGCAAGGTCGATGCCGCGCTTGAGGTCCATCGGGTTCATGCCGGCCGCGACCGATTTCATACCTTCGGTCACGATCGACTGGGCGAGGACGGTCGCGGTGGTGGTGCCGTCACCGGCGGCGTCGTTCGCCTTCGATGCGACTTCCTTGATCATCTGCGCGCCCATGTTCTCGAACTTGTCCTTAAGCTCGATTTCCTTGGCGACGGTGACGCCGTCCTTGGTGATGCGGGGGGCGCCGAAGCTCTTGTCGATCACGACATTGCGGCCCTTGGGACCCAGCGTGACCTTGACTGCATTGGCGAGGGTGTCGACGCCGCGCAGAATGCCTTCGCGCGCGTCGCGGCCGAACTTAACGTCCTTGGCTGCCATTGGTTTTTCTCCTGGAAATTATGTGTCTGGTAGGAAGCGAGAAAGGCTCGGCAATCAGCCGATGATCCCCATGATATCGCTTTCCTTCATGATCAGCAGGTCTTCGCCGTCGAGCTTGACTTCGGTGCCCGACCACTTGCCGAACAACACCCGATCACCGACCTTGACGTCGAGTGCGATACGGTCGCCGTCATCGTCCCGCGCGCCATCGCCGACAGCGACGATTTCGCCTTCGCTCGGCTTCTCCTGGGCGCTGTCGGGAATGATGATCCCGCCGGCGGTCTTCTGATCGGCTTCGATGCGACGGACCAGAACGCGGTCGTGCAGCGGACGAAATGCCATAATGATGACCTCTCTTCTAAGAGTGTGAAACAAGGATTGGCACTCCCACTCCGAGAGTGCCAGCGAGGCGCATTTGGGGACGCCTTTTCCTCGAGTCAACGGGGCGACGGCGAAAAAAGTTGCGATGCTTTCGCCGGGGTGTGCGCGTGTTCAGGCCAGGCGAGGGGGCCTGTCCGTCAGTCCGAGTTTTTCGCGCCGGTGCCAGCGCCACCCGAGCAGCGCGGCGGCAACCGTAAGGCCGGTGGCGAGCCCGATCCACACGCCCACCCCCTCCAGCGGGGTACGGAAACCGAGATAAAGCGAAAGGCCGATGCCGGGCACCCAATAGGCGAAGGCGGCGATCCACATGGGCACGCGCGTGTCCTGCAACCCGCGCAGTGCGCCCGCGGCGACCGCCTGCATCCCGTCGAACAACTGGAAGGCGGCGGCGATCACGATGTATTGTAGCGCAAAGCCGACCAGAACCGCGTTTTTCGGATCCCACGGGTCGATATAGATCGCCAGCAGTGGCTTGGGGATCACCACCATCGCAAGGGCCGTCAGCGCCATGAAACCGGTGCCCACGAAGATGGCGGTCCAGCCCGCGCGTTTCATACCGATGGAATCGCGTGCCCCGTAGAAATAGCCGACGCGGATCGTCGCGGCCTGACTGACCCCGAAGGGCACCTGAAAAGCAAGAGCGGCAATCTGCAGGGCTACCGTGTGGGCAGCCAACTGGGTTGCGCCGATATTGCCCATCAGAAAGGCGGCGGCACCGAAAATCCCCGCTTCGGCGGTGATGGTCAGCGCGATCGGCGTGCCGATGCGCGTGATATGCACAAACCGCTGCCAGTCGGGCGACCACCACCGCCCGAAGACGCGATAGCGATGCAGTTTCGGATCGAGGCGGATTACAAGGATATAGGCGGCGAGCGTGGTCAACGTGGTGAGGATCGTCGCTACCGCAGCGCCCTTGAGGCCGAGCTCGGGCGCGCCAAGATTGCCGAAGATGAAGGCATAGTTGGCGAGCGCGTTGACGAAGATGCCGGCTGCGGTGATCGCGGTGGCGAAGATCGGGCGGTCCAGCGTGGAGACGAAGCTGCGCAGCACGTTGTTGAACAGCATGGGTACCAGGCTGAGCACCAGCAACGTGTTGTATTCGATCGCCATGGCGATAATCTGTGGTTCCTGTCCGGTGATCCGCATCAGCGGGCCAAGCAGCAGGCACACTCCGATCCCGCCAATTCCCGAGATCAGCGCAAGCCAGAGCGCCATGCGCACCGAACGGCGGACCGGCCGCAATGCGGGCGCGCGCTCGCCCAGCTCGGCTGCCGCGACCGGTGCGACCGCGCCGGTCAGGCCGGATAAGGCCCACAAGACCATGCCGAAGAGCGCCACCGCCAAAGCCGAGGCCGCCAACTGATCCTGACCCAGCCGCGCGATGAAGATCACGTCGATCGCATAGGTCAGCATTTGCAACAGATTCGCCGCCGCCAGCGGCCAGCTCAGCCGCAGCGTCGCGACCAGTTCGTCGCGCCAGCCATCGCCGCCCGGTTCCGCAATGGTGGGCGTGGGCTCCATGGCGGTCTCGTGCGTCATGCAGCCGGACCGGATAGGCGAAGGACAGGTCCCGCTCAAACCGCCCGGAGCAATCGAGAGCAATTGGCGTCCCGCATGGTGCGCGCAAGCCACACTGCGCGATGCCCTGACCGGCACTGACCGAAAATTGGTCCGCTTGGGAGGTAACGGTGTGCGGGGCCTTCAACGGACTGGTCGATCGGCTCAGCAGCGCAGCCATGGTTCTGTACCAGACGGCCGACTGTGGTCGTCATGAGGGATCGAGAATCGGTTGGAAGTGACGCTGGCGACCGGTTCGATCTGAATCGGATGCAAGGAGAATTGGCTTGCCGACCGATCGCGGTCATCGATCGTCTGCCACAATAGGGAGAAAAACCATGGAGAACTCGGAAGCGGTCGAACCCGTCGCCGCATTGCAGAACTTCGTCACTCGTTTTGGCGAACAGCGACTGTTTTCGACACAAGCAAAAATCGTGACCTACACCGATCCGTTATACAATGTGATCGGAAGCAGCGGCGATCCCAAGATTCCCGGCTATCCGAGCTGGACTTACCTACTTCAACAGTTCGGTATAGGGGTGGGCACCAACGACCATTGTTATGTCGATCCCCAGATGCCCGACCATACGCATCCCGCGTTCCTGGTGGGCGGGCATATGACCCCGAATAAAGACGGCAGCGTCCCGTCGACCAACATCTGCTACCTGATGCCGCTGTGCAAATGGCACAATGGCAAAGGCAACAATCACGTGGCTTTCCCGCATTCGCTGACACAGATCCTCGAACTGTACGGCTACATGACGAGCGAGCCTGCCGCGACATTCCTGGCGCGCCTTTCCGGGCAAGCCCCGGCCGCGCTGATTTTCGCGGAGGCGCAGGGGCTGAAGTTTCAGACGCTGTCCGATGAGGATTTTTCGCGGATCAAGTCGGATTCGGTCGTCGATGCCCTGGGTTCCGGCGTGGCCGACAGGCACATTGTCCTTCGCCGCAGAGAAGATCGCGACGGTGTCTATTACACGGTCGACCAAGCTCAGCTCGACTAGGTTGGCCGGCCCGCCCGCCGGTGCGACCGGGATAGGAAAAAGGGCGGCGCCTCGCGGCGCCGCCCTTCGTCTGATCTCGCGAAACGAGATCGAAGCGTAAGCAGATCCCCGCGCGGGCGGGGAGCAGGAGCTTACTTGAGCTCGACGGTACCGCCGGCTGCTTCGATCTTGCCCTTGATTTCTTCGGCTTCCGCCTTGTTGACGCCTTCCTTGAGCGGCTTGGGCGCGCCTTCGACAAGAGCCTTGGCTTCCGAAAGGCCCAGGCCGGTGATGGCGCGGACTTCCTTGATGACCTGGATCTTCTTGCCACCGTCGCCGGTCAGGACGACGTCGAATTCGTCCTTTTCTTCGGCTGCGGCACCTGCGTCACCGCCAGCGGCGGGGCCGGCTACGGCAACAGCAGCGGCGGCGCTAACGCCCCACTCTTCTTCGAGCGCCTTGGCAAGCTCAGCGGCTTCCATGACGGTCAGCTT
Organism: Erythrobacter aureus; assembly: GCF_003355455.1. Classification (NCBI taxonomy): domain Bacteria; kingdom Pseudomonadati; phylum Pseudomonadota; class Alphaproteobacteria; order Sphingomonadales; family Erythrobacteraceae; genus Erythrobacter; species Erythrobacter aureus. The sequence goes on along the minus strand of NZ_CP031357.1, from coordinate 174,391 downwards.
CGACAGTTCTTCAACAAGCTTGGCGATATCGGCCATGATGTTTCACTCCAAATATAAGGCCGGGGTGTCCGACGGACTTTGCCCCGATGAATATGTGTTCGTACGTCGAACCGGCTCTTACGCGGCTTCCTTGGCGCCATAGGCACCGAATACGCGTGCGAGCATCGAGGTGGGTTCCTTGATCGTGCGGACAACCTTGGTTGCCGGCGCTTTGACGAGGCCCACGATCGTGCCACGAAGTTCGTCGAGGCTGGGCATCGAGGCGAGCGCCTTGACCCCTGCTTCGTCGAGCTTCTGCGCGCCCATCGAACCGCCGACGATTTCGATCTTGTCGGTGGTCTTGGCGAACTCCACCACGGCCTTGGCCGCGGCAACCGGATCCTCGGAATAACCAAGGGCGGTCGGACCGGACAGGTACTCTTCGAGACCTGCGTAGTCGGTGTCCTTCAGGGCGAGCTTGGCAAGACGGTTCTTCGCAACCTGATAGGATGCACCGGCTTCACGCATCTTCGTACGTAATTCGGTCGACTGGGCGACCGTAAGGCCCAGGTTGCGGGTCACGACGACCACGCCTGCCTGGTTGAAGACTTCGCTGAGCTGGGCAACCGCGTCGGCTTTTTGCGAACGATCCATGCCATACTCCTTCACTATGGTCGTCCGCTTGGAAGCAGACGACCGGCTACGTTTGTCCATGCCACCTGAGCGACACGGGCGAGTCCGTTGAAGGGGAAGGAGTGCGCCAGATGGCGCGAAACGGTGATGCAGGCGCATCACCGGAAATTCTCTGTTCCCCGTCTAGGCTGGAAATTAAGAAGGCCAGATTGCCTTCACCAACTGTCTCGGACGGATGCACGGACGGGAATCGAAAAAGACCCGCCTTTGCGGGCGGGCCTTTAGCGGATCGGGCGCCTGCGTCAAGGGCGAAGGGCGGACAGGGCCGTCACAGGCCCCGCCGCGATTGCCCGGTGCGGGCCTTATGCCGGGTCGTGCCGGGCTGCCGGGCGACCACCTTGTTTGCGTGGCGCAGCTCCACCCACCGCGCAACCCGCACCATCGCGGCAGGGGTGATCGCAACGATCAGGCCCACCACCAGCGAATCGATGGCGAGGAGCGACCACAGCTCGGCGCCCTGCTTGCCCATCGCCCACTCATTGAGGTTCTGGTGCAGCAGGCTGACCGGGACACGCGTCAGCAGGAACAGCGGCAGCGCGAGGAAATAGAGCAGGCCGGTATGCCTGGCCGAACCGATCGGCCCGGCGATCCGGCCATCTGTCGCGGCCGCGACGACCCAGGCCATCAATAACGGTTCGACCAGCACCTGGCCGAGGCCGACAATGGTGCGAACGGTATCGACATGCTCCTCGCCGGCAAAATCGCGCGTGTAGAAAACGGCGGCGAACATAACGAGCGAATAGACAAGATACGGTGCGAAGCGCTTTGCCGCCGTACCCCGCGGGGCCAGTTGCCGCCCGTCGCGCTTCCCTGCAAAATGCCGGATGACGAAGAAGGCGCCGACATAGATCGAGATCATCTTCACCCAGCCGAACGCCATGCGCGCACCGTCCTGCGATACGGCGCGGGCGGTTTCTTCATCGGCGAACATGCCGATCCGCACTTCGACCACATGCTGGGCGAATTCCCACAGGATGATTGCAGCGAAAAGCCACGGAAGGGCTCTGATCGCGCGCAGGCTATCGATATAGCTGCCTGCAAGATCGGTGAAAAAACGACGTATCCATTGCATGTTTTTTACTCCCCGTATTTCAGCAGATCGCCCGGCTGGCATTCGAGTTCGCGACAAATCGCCTCGAGCGTGGAAAAACGGATGGCCTTGGCCTTGCCGGTTTTTAGGATGGACAGGTTCGCCAGTGTCAGTCCGATCCGTTCCGACAATTCGGTCAGCGTCATCTCGCGCTCGCGCAACAAGTCGTCGAGTTGGACGACGATATGGTGCATGTCTTCGCCCGGCATCAGACCGTGCCTTCCAGATCTTCACGCATGGCGGCGCCTTCGCGGAACACGCGCGCAAGCAGGAAGAGCAAGGGAACGGCCAGCCAGCCGGTGAGGGACAGCGTCCAGCCGAAATACTCTCCGCTTTGCGCGCTCGCCCAGACCGAAAGCTGCCCATGCGCCAGATCGACGAGATTTATCGCCAACAGCGCCCAGGCGACGATGGTGAGCCGATGCGCGTTGCGATCACTGAAAGCGGCGCCCGCCCGCGTATCCCGGACGATTGCAATCAGCCGTGTCAGGATGGCATGAACGGCAGCCGCAACGGGCAGTACGAGTGCGCAGGATACGGCGAGCCATATGAAGACCGCTTCGCCCCCTGTGGTCGAAAAGGCGTCGAGCAACTTTTCGCGGAAGTGGTTCGGGTCGATCACCAGCATCGCACCGAGAAGTGCGAACAGCGTGGCGACGATCCAGTTGAGCCAGTTGGCAACGCGCAGAACCCAGATGGTCGCTTCCAGCATGAGGCAATCTCCCTTATCGAAATTCGATATGACGGACATTTTTCATATCGTCAATCGATAATATCGAAATTCGATAATCTGCATTCGCATGTCATTCGCAGAATCGCGGATGACATTGGTGGAGCAGGCTTCGACCTCGTCGATCCGATAGGTCATTTATCGCCGGTCAGATGGGAGTGGTGTCCATGTTTCGCGTCTTGGCCGCTATTGCGGTGCTGGGTCTGGTCGGCTGTTCTTCTCCCTCGACCGATCCGCCCGCGAGAAGCGAGCCCTCCGCTCGGGCGAGTATGACCGCTGGCGACCGCGAGGCGCTGCGCGCACTCGACCAGAGCTATGGCAAGGCATGGCGGGAAAAAGGGGCCAAGGCGCAATCGGAAGCGCTGTTGGCGCTTTTCGCGCCAGATGCCGTGGTTTATCCGGGGGATGGAGCGCCGCCGATTTCAGGAATCGAGGCGTTGCACGGCTTCTGGTTCCCCGATGGCCCTCCATCGACCGAGGTCGAATATTTCGAGCGGCACGCGGACGCCATCGAAGGATCGCCCGCGCTGGCGGCGATCAGCGGCCGTAGCGAGATTGCTTTCACCTATGACGGCACTCGCTCCGTTCAGGAAGGTCACTACATCATTCATGCCCGGCCCGACGAAGCGGGCTATTGGAAGATCGAGCGGATGATGTGGAACAGTCGCCAGGTCGAGTAAGAGCCTGTCCGGTTCCCGCCGCTGCGCTCGTCATCATGGCCAATGGTCGGCCGTCCTTGTTCGTGATGGCACCCATCCATTCTTCGCTGCCATCGTCACGCCCCTTCCTAGCTTATCGCGTCGCCGTTTCCCTGCCCCGCCGCGCAGCGCCCGATTCCCCGGTTGACCCGTGCGCGCGCAAATCCTACATGCCCTCCGACCGCACGCTTCGAGCGAGTCCGATTCATGCGCGGGGATCGGGCACAGGATGGAAGCGGCGTTTCCATATTCGCGACGCTTGAGAAGCTGCAGCAGACCGCCGGGACCGGTGCGTCATCCGCTGCGGCCTTTTCGCGTCCCGGCTATGATCTCACGCGCATGAGGCACGAATTCCGAGGGGTTGTCCGCCCAAAGACGTGGACGATCTCCGGCGCATACGAGAAGAGGTAACTACCCCTTATGGCTACCAAGGCGAAGGCTCCGAAGAAGACCCGGGGCACGAACGCGCAGGGCACGGCGAAGCGTCGTATCCGCAAGATCTTCGGCGACATCCACGAAGTCGTCGACATGCCGAACCTGATCGAGGTCCAGCGCGAGAGCTACGAACAGTTCCTGCGCTCGAACAAGGAGATCGATTACGTCTCCGGCCTCGAAAAGACGCTGCGTTCGGTGTTCCCGATCCGCGACTTCGCCGGCACCGCCGAACTCGACTTCGTCCATTACGAACTCGAAGCGCCGAAATACGATATCGTCGAATGCCGCCAGCGCGGTATCACCTATGCCGCCCCGATGAAGGTCACGCTGCGCCTGATCGTCTTCGAGGTCGATCAGGAAACCGAGACCCGTTCGGTTCTCGATATCAAGGAGCAGGACGTTTACATGGGCGACATGCCGCTCATGACTTCGAACGGCACCTTCATCGTCAACGGCACCGAACGCGTCATTGTTTCGCAGATGCACCGTTCGCCGGGTGTGCTGTTCGATCACGACCGCGGCAAGACCCACAGCTCGGGCAAGCTCCTTTTCGCCGCCCGCATCATTCCGTATCGTGGGTCCTGGCTCGACTTCGAATTCGACGCCAAGGACGTGGTCAACGTGCGTATCGACCGCAAGCGCAAGCTGCCGGTCACCGCGCTGCTCTTCGCGCTCGGCCTCGACAGCGAAGACATTCTCGATCACTTCTACGACACCGTCACCTGGAAGCGTTCGACCGGCAAGAAAGGCGAAGGGTGGACCATTCCCTTCGTCCCCGAGAACTGGCGTGGCCAGAAGCCGGCCTTCCCGCTGGTCGATGCCAAGACCGGCGAGGAAGTTTTCCCCGCCGGGCAGAAGATCAGCCCGCGCGCGGCCAACAAGGCGGCCAAGGACGGGCTCGAAACGCTGCTGCTGCCGACCGAGGAAATCTTCGGCCGCTATGCTTCGCGCGACATGATCGACGAGAAGACGGGTCGCATCTATATCGAGGCAGGGGACGAGGTTTCGGCCGAGAACCTCGAAGTTCTCGACGCCGCCGGCATCGACGAAATGGTCCTGCTCGACATCGACCACGTCACCACCGGTCCGTGGATCCGCAACACGCTCAAGGTCGACAAGGCCGAGAACCGCGATGAGGGCCTCGAAGCGATCTACAAGGTGATGCGTCCGGGCGAACCGCCGACCAAGGAAACCGCCGAAGCGCTGTTCGAAGGCCTGTTCTTCGATAGCGAGCGCTACGACCTGTCGGCCGTTGGCCGGGTCAAGCTCAACATGCGCCTCGACCTCGATGCCGAAGACACCGTCACCACGTTGCGCAAGGAAGACATCCTCGCCGTTGTCAAGGAACTGGTCGACCTCAAGGACGGCAAGGGCGACGTCGACGACATCGACAATCTCGGCAACCGCCGCGTGCGGTCGGTCGGCGAACTGCTCGAAAACCAGTACCGCGTCGGCCTGCTGCGCATGGAGCGCGCGGTCAAGGAACGCATGAGCAGCGTCGACGTGTCGACCGTGATGCCGAACGACCTCATTAACGCGAAGCCGGCGGTTGCTGCCGTGCGCGAGTTCTTCGGTTCTTCGCAGCTCTCCCAGTTCATGGACCAGACCAACCCGCTGTCGGAAGTCACCCTCAAGCGCCGCGTGTCGGCGCTTGGCCCGGGCGGGCTCACCCGCGAGCGTGCGGGTTTCGAAGTCCGTGACGTTCACCCGACGCACTATGGCCGCATCTGTCCGATCGAAACGCCGGAAGGCCCGAACATCGGCCTGATCAACTCGCTGTCGACCTTCGCCCGCGTCAACAAGTACGGCTTCATCGAAACGCCGTATCGCAAGGTGGTTGACGGCAAGGTCACCGAGGAGGTGATCTACCTTTCCGCCATGGAAGAGCAGAAGCACACCGTGGCGCAGGCCTCGGCCGAGCTGACGGAAGATGGCAGCTTCGTGGAAGAGCTGGTCTCGGCCCGCCACGACGGTGACAACCTTATGGCGCCGCGCGAGAGCATCACGCTGATGGACGTCAGCCCCAAGCAGCTCGTTTCGGTCGCCGCATCGCTCATCCCGTTCCTGGAAAACGATGACGCCAACCGCGCACTCATGGGCTCGAACATGCAGCGCCAGGCGGTTCCGTTGGTCAAGGCGGAAGCGCCCTGGGTCGGCACCGGCATGGAAGAAACCGTTGCGCGCGATTCCGGCGCGGCCATCGCGGCGACCCGTGGCGGCATTGTCGACCAGGTCGACGCGACACGTATCGTCATCCGCGCGATCGGCGATGTCGAGCCCGGCCAGTCGGGCGTCGATATCTACACGCTGCAGAAGTTCCAGCGTTCGAACCAGAACACCTGCATCAACCAGCGCCCGCTGGTGAAGGTGGGGGAGACGGTCGCTCCTGGCGATATCATCGCCGATGGCCCTTCGACCGATCTCGGCGAACTGGCATTGGGCCGCAACAGCCTGGTCGCCTTCATGCCCTGGAACGGCTACAATTACGAGGATAGTATCCTCATCTCCGAACGTATCGTTAAGGACGACGTCTTCACCTCGATCCATATCGAGGAATTCGAAGTCATGGCCCGCGATACGAAGCTCGGCCCCGAAGACATCACCCGCGATATCCCCAATGTCGGCGAGGAAGCGCTGCGCAACCTCGACGAAGCGGGCATCGTCTATATCGGCGCCGAAGTGCATCCGGGCGATATCCTGTGCGGCAAGATCACACCCAAGGGCGAAAGCCCGATGACGCCGGAAGAAAAGCTCCTGCGCGCCATCTTTGGCGAAAAGGCCAGCGACGTGCGCGACACTTCGCTCCGCCTGCCCCCGGGCGTTGCCGGCACGGTCGTCGAAGTCCGCGTCTTCAACCGCCACGGTATCGAGATCGACGACCGTACGCGTGCGATCCAAAACGAGGAAATCGAACGCCTCCGTAAGGACTCGAACGACGAACGCGCCATCCTCAACCGTGCGACCTACAACCGCCTGCGCGACATGCTCGTCGGTCAAACCGCTTCGGCAGCGCCCAAGGGTGTGAAGAAGGGCAGCGAGATCACCGAAGAGGTGCTCGAGGGTGTCGACAAGCACGAGTGGTTCAAGTTTGCCGTGGCCGACGATGGTCGCCAAGCGCAGCTCGAAGCGGTCAAGTCGCAGTACGACGAGGCGGTCAAGTTCATCGAAGAGAAGTTCGAGGACCGTAAGGAAAAGCTCGAACGCGGCGACGAACTCGCCCCGGGCGTGCTCAAGATGGTCAAGGTCTTCGTCGCGGTGAAGCGCAAGCTGCAGCCGGGCGACAAGATGGCCGGCCGCCACGGGAACAAGGGTGTGATTTCGCGCATCCTCCCGGTCGAGGACATGCCGTTCCTCGAAGACGGAACCCCGGTCGATATCGTGCTCAATCCGCTGGGCGTGCCTTCACGCATGAATGTCGGGCAGATCTTCGAAACGCATCTCGGCATGGCGGCTCGCAATCTGGGCCACCAGATCGGCGAGCAGCTCGAAGAGTGGAAGCGCGCGAACCCCAATGCTTCGGAAGACTATGCCAAGGCCAAGCCGCCCGAAGCGGTCATCGAGCGCCTCAAGACTGTCTATGGCGAGGAATATCACGATGCGATCGACAGCCGCTCGACCGCCGAAGTGGTCGAACTGGCCGGCAACCTAACCGCAGGCGTCCCGATGGGCACACCGGTGTTCGACGGTGCACGCGAAGGCGACGTGACCATTGAGCTCGAAAAGGCAGGGCTCCACAGTTCGGGCCAGTCGGTGCTGTTCGACGGACGCACGGGTGAAGCTTTCGACCGCAAGGTCACCGTGGGCATCATCTACATGCTCAAGCTGCACCACCTCGTCGACGACAAGATCCACGCCCGCTCGATCGGCCCCTACAGCCTCGTCACCCAGCAGCCGCTGGGCGGTAAGGCCCAGTTCGGCGGCCAGCGCTTCGGGGAAATGGAGGTCTGGGCGCTCCAGGCTTACGGCGCCGCCTACACGCTGCAGGAAATCCTCACCGTGAAGTCGGACGACGTGATCGGCCGGACCAAGGTCTACGAAGCGATCGTCAAAGGCGACGACACCTTCGAGGCGGGCATTCCCGAGAGCTTCAACGTGCTCGTCAAGGAGATGCGCAGCTTGGGCCTCAACGTCGAACTCAAGTCGCTGGCCGACGATGAGGATGACGACGGCTTCGCGATCGCGGCGGAATAAGGGGCTTCGGTCCCCATCTCCGCCCCAGGAATTCACCCGTTAAGGGAATAAGTCATGAACGAACTGACCAAATTCACCAACCAGCTCGCGAAGCCCGAAACCTTCGACGAGATCCAGATCGGCATCGCCAGCCCCGAGCGCATCCGCTCGTGGTCCTTCGGCGAAATCAAGAAGCCGGAAACGATCAACTACCGCACGTTCAAGCCCGAACGTGACGGCCTGTTCTGCGCGCGCATCTTCGGTCCGGTGAAGGATTACGAATGCCTGTGCGGCAAGTACAAGCGCATGAAGTATAAGGGCGTCGTCTGCGAGAAGTGCGGCGTCGAAGTGACCGTCACCAAGGTCCGCCGCGAGCGCATGGGCCATATCGAACTGGCCGCGCCGGTCGCGCATATCTGGTTCCTGAAGTCGCTGCCTTCGCGCATCGGCCTGCTGCTCGACATGCAGTTGAAGCAGCTCGAGCGCGTGCTGTATTTCGAAAGCTACATCGTCACCGAGCCCGGCCTGACGCCGCTGGAGAAGTTCCAGCTCCTCACCGAAGACGAACTGCTCGAAGCGCAGGACGAGTATGGCGAAGACGCCTTCAGCGCCGGGATCGGCGCCGAAGCGGTCAAGATCATGCTGATGGATCTCGATCTCGAGCAGGAGAAAGAGGACCTGCTGGAAGAGCTCGCGACCACCAAGTCCAAGCTCAAGCCGGCCAAGATCATCAAGCGCCTGAAGGTCGTCGAAAGCTTCATCGAATCGGGCAATCGCCCCGAATGGATGATCCTCGAAGTCGTGCCGGTCATTCCGCCCGAGCTGCGCCCGCTGGTGCCGCTGGACGGTGGTCGTTTCGCGACTTCGGACCTCAACGACCTTTACCGTCGTGTGATCAACCGCAACAACCGTTTGAAACGCCTGATGGAACTGCGCGCGCCGGACATCATCGTCCGCAACGAAAAGCGCATGCTGCAGGAAGCGGTCGACGCATTGTTCGACAACGGCCGCCGTGGCCGCGTCATCACCGGCGCCAACAAGCGTCCGCTGAAGTCGCTGTCCGACATGCTCAAGGGTAAGCAGGGCCGCTTCCGTCAGAACCTGCTCGGCAAGCGCGTCGACTATTCTGGTCGTTCGGTCATCGTGACCGGCCCCGAACTTAAGCTGCACCAGTGCGGCCTGCCGAAGAAGATGGCGCTCGAACTGTTCAAGCCGTTCATCTACGCCCGCCTCGACGCCAAGGGTCTTTCGATGACCCTCAAGCAGGCGAAGAAGTGGGTCGAGAAGGAGCGCAAGGAGGTCTGGGACATTCTCGACGAGGTCATTCGCGAGCACCCCGTCCTCCTCAACCGTGCGCCGACGCTTCACCGCCTCGGCATCCAGGCATTCGAGCCCGTGTTGATCGAAGGCAAGGCGATCCAGCTTCACCCGTTGGTCTGCGCAGCCTTCAACGCCGACTTCGACGGTGACCAGATGGCCGTTCACGTGCCGCTTTCGCTGGAAGCCCAGCTCGAAGCGCGCGTGCTGATGATGTCGACCAACAACATCCTCTCGCCCGCCAACGGCAAGCCGATCATCGTACCTTCGCAGGACATGGTGTTGGGTCTCTATTACCTCTCGATGGAGCGGCAGGAAGGCAAGCCCGAGTATGTCGAGGATGCCGACGGTAATAAGGTCGAGAAGCTGCAGATGTTCAGCGACATGGCCGAAGTGCACCAGGCGCTCGAGACCAAGCAGGTCTCGCTCCACACCAAGATCCTCGCCCGCGTTCCGCAGGCGGACGAGGACGGCAACATCGTCATGAAGCGGTTCGAAACGACTGCCGGCCGCATGCTGATCGGCGAATGCCTGCCGAAGAACCACAAGGTTCCTTTCGACATCGTCAACCGCCTGCTGACGAAGAAGGACATCGCCGACGTGATCGACGAGGTCTATCGTCACACCGGCCAGAAGGACACGGTGCTGTTCGCCGACGCCATCATGGCGCTTGGCTTCCGCCACGCGTTCAAGGCCGGTATCTCCTTCGGCAAGGATGACATGATCATCCCCGAGGAAAAGGATGGCCTGGTCGATGAAACCAAGGCGCTGGTTGCCGATTACGAGCAGCAGTACCAGGACGGCCTGATCACCCAGCAGGAAAAGTACAACAAGGTCATCGACGCCTGGAGCCGCTGCGGCGACCAGGTGGCCGATGCCATGATGGAGAAGATCAAGGCCCGCCCGATCGGCAAGGACGGCGTCCAGGCCGAGATCAACTCGATCTACATGATGGCCCACTCGGGCGCGCGCGGTAGCCCTGCTCAGATGAAGCAGCTTGCCGGTATGCGCGGCCTGATGGCCAAGCCGTCGGGCGAGATCATCGAAAACCCGATCATCTCGAACTTCAAGGAAGGTCTCAACGTTCTTGAATACTTCAACTCGACCCACGGCGCCCGCAAGGGCCTGGCGGATACCGCGTTGAAGACGGCGAACTCGGGCTATCTGACACGCCGCCTGGTCGACGTGTCGCAGGACTGCACCATCGTGGTCGACGACTGTAAGACCGAAAACTCGCTCGACATGCGCGCCATCGTGCAGGGCGGTTCGGTCATCGCATCGCTCGGCGAACGTATCCTGGGCCGCACCGTGGCCGAGGACATCGTCAATGCGGCCACCGGCGAAGTCATCGCCAAGGCCGGTACGCTGCTGGACGAACCGATGATCAAGCTCATCGAGGAAGCCGAAGTCCAGGTTGCCAAGATCCGCAGCCCGCTGGTCTGCGAAGCCCGGCACGGCGTCTGCGCCACCTGCTACGGCCGTGACCTGGCGCGCGGTACGCCGGTCAATATCGGTGAAGCCGTGGGCGTCATCGCCGCGCAGTCGATCGGTGAACCCGGTACGCAGCTTACCATGCGTACCTTCCACATCGGCGGCGCCGCGCAGCTCAACGAGACCTCGCATCTCGAAGCGGTGTCTGACGGCAAGGTCGTCTATCGCGACATGCCGACCATCACCGACAAGAAGGGCCGCATCCTGTCGCTCGCGCGCAATGGCGAACTGGCGGTGATCGATGCCGAGGGCCGCGAACGCGAAATCCATAAGGTGCCTTACGGTACTGTGCTGATGCACAAAGATGGCGGCAAGGTGAAGGAAGGCGATCGTCTGGCGGAATGGGATCCGTTCAGCCTGCCGATCATCACCGAAACCTCGGGCGTGGTGAAGTTTCAGGACCTCATCGATGGCACGACCATGGAAGAGCGCGTCGACGATGCCACGGGTATCGCCCAGCGTGTGGTTACCGAAACCAAGACCACCGGCCGCAAGAAGAACGAAGATCTGCGTCCGCGCCTGACCCTGTTCAACGATGCGGGCGACGAGAGCGAGGCCGCGCGTTACATGCTGGCGCCGGGCACCGCGCTTTCGGTCGAGGACGGGGCCGAGGTCCAGGCGGGCGACATTCTGGCTCGCGCCAGCCGCGAAGCTGCCAAAACCCGCGACATCACCGGCGGTCTGCCGCGGGTTGCCGAACTGTTCGAGGCACGTCTTCCGAAGGACAATTCGGTCATCGCCAAGATTTCGGGCAAGATCGAATTCGTTCGCGAATACAAGGCGAAGCGCAAGATTGCGATCGTGCCGGAGGAAGGTGATGCAGTCGAGTACCTGATCCCCAAGACCAAGGTGATCGACGTGCAGGAAGGCGACTTCGTGAAGAAGGGTGACACCCTGATTTCCGGTTCGCCCAATCCGCACGACATCCTCGAGGTTCTGGGCGTCGAGGCGCTGGCCGAATATCTCGTCAACGAAATCCAGGAAGTCTACCGACTGCAGGGTGTGAAGATCAACGACAAGCACATTGAGGTGATTGTTCGCCAGATGCTGCAGAAGGTCGAGATCACCGACGGTGGCGACACCGTGCTGCTGCCGGGCGAACAGGTCGATCTGGAAGAGCTGAACGAAACCAACTCGAAGCTGGGCCGGAACAAGCAGCCCGCAGTGGGCACGCCGATCCTGCTGGGCATCACCAAGGCCAGCCTGCAAACGCGTTCGTTCATCTCCGCCGCTTCGTTCCAGGAAACCACGCGCGTGCTTACGCAGGCCGCGGTCGAAGGGAAGAAGGACACGCTGGTCGGCCTGAAGGAAAACGTGATCGTGGGCCGTCTCATCCCGGCGGGCACCGGCGCGGGCATGAACCGCATGCGTATCACCGCCTCGAGCCGCGATGCCGCCCTGCGCGCCCAGTGGAAGAAAACACAGGAGGCGATCATCGCCGCCAACACTGCAGAGGAAGAGCATGAGGCGGAACTCGCCCAGGGCCCCGAAGCGGCAATCGGCGATGATCCGCTGGCGAGCGTCGAAGGCGAAACGCACGGCACCGATGCCGATGCTGGCGATTACCTCAACGAGGACGCCAAGGACGGCGAATAAGCCGACCTTGCCGGCATGAGGCTGAAAATTGGAAGGCCCCGGTGGAGCGATCCACCGGGGCGTTTCGCATGACACGTCAAACGTGGGTGCTCATCCAACCAGGGATAGGGGGCCATTCGACCGAACGACGTGTACTGACGATGACTTTCCTGTAACTAGACAAAGCATTGACGAAATATGACGGGAATGCGACAAATCGCAATGGTCCGGGGGAATTATGGGCGAACCGAACGGATTGAAATCTCCGATCGATGCCAACGAGTTGGAAAAGCTTAAGCTTTTCTGGCGAATGCGTACCTTCAAAAGCGGCGTGACAATTACGTTGCCGCCGACTTTTGCGGCTATTTCCATTCTCCTTTACGTATTTCTCGACGACGCGTCGCCTTCCGTGTTGTTTGGCTGGGCCTTCTTCCAGTGCGCGCTGCTCGCGGCTTTCATCTGGCTTGTTCGGGGCGTGGGGACCGAAGAATTCGATCTCGCACGGGCGCGGCGTGACTGGTGGCGGATCAGCCTGCTCCAACTGGTCAGCAGCTTGGCCTGGATGGCCATGTTTCCGTATTTGGCACTTGTGGTGCGGAATACGGAACTCGCCGTACTCACCGCGGTCGCCACGGCGATCTTCTTCGCAGTCGCGCTGGTCACGCGAGCGGCGCCGCGCTTGGCGGTGTTCCACATTGTCGGAATGTCGGTATCGCTATTGTCGGCGACGTATCTGATCGCCGGGTTCGAAGGGTGGCCGACCGCCCTGCTCACTGTCATTTTCGCCAGTTCTCTCCTGCTACTGACCTTCGAAGAGGAACGGGCCTTCGCGCGATCCATCGCTGGCGAGATGAAGAGGGAGGAAGCGGAATCGACCGTCCGTCTCTTGCTCAATGACTATGAGGAGCAATCGTCAGACTGGCTGTGGACGGTCGATGCGGAGGGGAAACTGCGCGACGTGAGTGCGCGGTTCGCCGCGGCTACCGGGAGCGAAGTCGACGTTCTGGAGAGTAGCGTATTCATCGATCTCTTCATGCCTTCGGAGGAACGCGACAGTCTTGCGCGGCACGTGGCGGACCGCAGCCGTTTTCGCGATCTGGTTGTCAAACTGAGAGTTGATGGAGAAACCCGTTGTTGGAAACTCTCGGCGCGGCCGCGATACGATGGCTGGATGAGCGGGGTCGCGCGCGATGTGACCAGCGATCAGCTGGTCGAAGAGCGCGTCGCCTTCATGGCGCATTACGATAATCTCACCGGCCTGGCCAACCGGTATCTCTTCAATGACCGGTTGCGCAATGCTCTGTCGACGGGCGATCGCGCCCGCAATGTGGTGCTGTTCTATCTCGATCTGGACGATTTCAAGGCGATCAACGACACGCGCGGCCATCTCGTCGGCGACCGCTTGCTGCGAGAAGTCGGAACGCGGCTCGAACAGGAGGTTCGGGGCCAGGATCTTGTCGCGCGTCTGGGAGGGGACGAATTTGCCGTTCTGCTCGAAGCGCGCGGTGGCGCCGGTATGCTGATAGAACGTGCCCATCGCTTTCTCGCGGTCATTCGCGAGCCCTTTGAAATCGATGGTCATTTCTACCGAATTTCGGGAAGTATCGGGATTGCCAAATGCACGGATGGCAATTGCGAGGCGCAGGAACTCATGCGTTGCGCGGACCTGGCATTGTTTGCTGCGAAGGAAAAGGGGCGCGATACACTCGCACTGTACGACCAAGCGCTCGACCGCGCCGCGCGCGAGCGACGGGACATCGAAGCCGATTTGCGCGAAGTGATCGCGCGCGGCCAACTCGGGCTGCACTATCAGCCGGTCATCAATCTCGATACGGGCAAGATTGCCGGCTACGAAGCGCTTTTGCGCTGGTACCACCCGCAACGCGGCATCATGACCCCGTCGGAATTTCTCTACGTGGCGGAAGAAACGGGCATGATCGTTCCGATCGGGGAATGGGTCATCCGGCAGGCGCTCGCCGAAACCGCCGAGTGGGACGGGAGTTTCCGCATTGCGATCAACCTTTCCCCCACCCAGATGCGCAGCCCCCACCTCGCCGAGGTCGTGGCGCAGGCGATCCACGCCCATGGCACCGATCCGGAGCGGGTGGAATTCGAAATCACCGAGCATGTTCTGTTGCAGGAAAATGGGGTTTGTACCGGCAATCTCGAAAAGCTCCGCGAACTGGGCACCAAGATCGCTCTCGACGATTTCGGCATCGGCTATTCTTCGCTCAGCTACCTGCGGCGTTTCCCGTTCGACCGGATAAAGATCGATCGCGCCTTCGTGGACGGGATCGATTCCTCGGCGGATAATCAGGCAATCGTCGCCAGCATTACCCGGCTGGCCGAGGCGCTGGGCATGGCAACCACGGCCGAAGGTATCGAAACGCGCGCGCAGCTCGATCTCTTGCGCAAACTGGGATGCGAGGAGGCGCAGGGTTATCTTATCTGCGAACCCGTCCCCGGTGAACACTTCGAGACGCCCGATGCGGTCACCGCCGCCATGCGCGGCGAGGACAGTTGCCTGCTCGATTATCGTAAATCGCGCGAGGCCGTGCTGAAACGTCGCGCCAAACGCGCCAGCTGACCTCTCGCCAAGCGGCGTACCCTCCGCTATCGGCGCGGATATGACCATCGTCACCCGTTTCGCACCTTCGCCCACAGGGCGGCTCCATGTCGGCAATATCCGCACCGCGTTGCACAATTGGATGCTGGCCAAGAAAAACGGCGGCACTTTCCTGCTGCGGATCGATGATACCGATGCCGAGCGTAGCCGCGAGGATTATATCGAGGCGATCCGCGCCGATCTGGCATGGCTGGGCATCGTGCCCGACGCCGAGGAACGTCAGTCATTGCGGCTCGCGAAATATCAAGCGGCGTTCGACGCGCTGAAACAGGCGGGCCAGGTCTACCCTTGCTATGAATCGCCGCAGGAGCTCGAGCTCAAGCGCAAGATCCGGCTGGGGCGTGGCTTGCCGCCGATCTACGATCGTGGCGCGCTGGATCTGAGCGAAGAGGAACGGGCAGCGAAAGAGGCCGCAGGAAGCGTACCCCACTGGCGCTTCAAGCTCGAACATGACGAACCGATCGCTTGGAACGACGGCGTTCGCGGTGCACAGAAATTCGATCCGGCGCAATTGTCCGATCCGGTCATCCGCCGGGCCGATGGCAGTTGGCTCTATATGCTGCCGAGCGCAGTCGACGATCTCGACATGGGCGTGACCGATGTGCTGCGCGGCGAGGATCATGTTTCCAACACCGCAGTTCAAATTCAGATGTTTACCGCGCTTATTGCTGCGCAATATCCGGCGCGCCAGATGCCTGCTTTCGCGCATGAGGCGCTGCTGGTCGGCAAGGAGGGCAAACTGTCCAAGCGCCTCGGCTCGCTCGGCTGCGATGCCTTTCGCGAGCGGGACATAGAGCCGACGGCTATCATTGCATTGCTGGCGCGACTCGGGACTTCATTGCCCGTCGAACCGATCGCCGATCGGGCAGTGCTGCTCGACACGTTCGACCTGTCGACCTTCGGGCGTGCTCCCGCAAAGTTCGACGAGACAGAGCTGGAGCGTATCAATGCCGCGCTGGTGCATCAGCTCGCTTTCGCCGATGTGGCAGACCGGCTGACGGACGGCATCGACGAAGCCGGCTGGCATGCGATCCGGCCGAATCTCTCGCATGTATCCGAGGCCGCCGAATGGTGGCGGCTGGTGATCGGCCCGATCGAACAGCCCGAGCTTTCGGAAGACGACCGTGCCTATCTCGAAGAAGCGGCCAGACTGCTCGAATGGGGCGACGAACCCTGGCGCGCTCTCACAGGGGCGCTGAAAGAGGCCACGGGACGAAAGGGCAAGAGCCTGTTCCTGCCCCTGCGACAGGCCTTGACGGGTATGGCCCACGGCCCCGACATGGGAGAGTTGCTGCCGCTGATCGGCGAAGAGCAGGCACGCAAGCGGCTGGAGGCAGCCGCACGGGGATAGGAAGGACTACAAATGGCCGTCACGCTCGCTTCGGAACTGCAATTGCCGTGCGGGGCGGCGCTCCCCAACCGGATAGCCAAGGCGGCGATGACCGAAGGCCTGGCGACGCCCGACGGCAAGCCCACGCCCGAACTCGAGCGGTTGTACGGGATTTGGTCCGATGGCGGCGCGGGCATGCTCTTGTCGGGCAATATTATCGTCGACAAGGACCATCTCGAGCGTCCCGGAAATGTCGTTATCGAGGCGGAACCCGATGCCGACATGAAGGCCCGGCTGGCCAGCTGGGCGGAGGCGGCCACGCGCAACGGCAATCATTTCTGGGCGCAGATCAGCCATGGCGGAAGGCAGACCCAGAAGCTGGTCAATCCGCACCCCAAATCGTCCTCCGACGTCCAGCTCGCGCTTCCCGGCGGACAGTTCGCCAAGCCAACGCCGCTGACGAAAGACGAGATCGCCGATCTCGTCCGGCGCTGGGCGATTGCCGCGAAGGCCTGTCAGGAGGCGGGTTTTACCGGCGTCCAGATCCACGGCGCGCACGGCTACCTGATTTCGCAATTCCTCTCGCCGCGCGTGAACCTGCGCACTGATAAGTACGGCGGCAGCCTGGAAAATCGTGCGCGCTTTCTGCTTGAGATCGTTGCGGCAGTGCGCACCGCCGTGGGGCCGGACTTCCCGATTTCGGTCAAGCTCAACAGCGCCGATTTCCAGCAGGGCGGCTTCGATTTCGGGGACAGCCTGCAAGTTGTTCAATGGCTCGAGACGGCCTCGGTCGATCTGATCGAGATATCGGGGGGCACTTACGAACAGCCCAAGCTGATGGGCGTCGAGGGCATGGAAGAGGAAGAAGTGCAGAATGTCGCCCCGTCGACCGCTGCGCGCGAGGCCTATTTCGTCGATTTCGCCAAGGCCATGCAGGCCGAGGTTGCAGTCCCGCTGATGGTCACCGGTGGCTTCCGCACCCGCGCCGCGATGGAGCAGGCGCTGGCCAGCGGCGCGGCGGATGTGATCGGTCTCGGCCGCCCGCTATGCGTCGATACCGATGCACCAAACGCGCTGTTTGGCGGTGCGGAGGAACTTGTCCGCTACGAAGACGATCTCGACCTGCTGCCGCCTTGGCTCCGCTTTCTGAAACGCTTCCAAATGGTGAAGGCAATCAATGGCTTTGCCGGAATCTACTGGTTCTATCAGCAGCTCTGGATGCTCGGCCATGAGAGCCGCGTTGACCGGGGATTTCCGGTGATGAAGGCCTTCCGCCTCGTCGATGCGCGCAACAAGCGCATCATGAAGGAGCGTGTCGCGCCTTAGCCCCCGTGCTTGTCCAGTTCGTCGCCGCTCACGGTGACGACGTGAAGCAGGTTGGTCGAGCCGGGCGTGCCGAAGGGGACGCCGGCCAGCGCGATAAGCTTGCTGCCCGCTTCGCTGAAGCCATGGCGCAGGGCCATGCGCTTACCCTTGGCGATCATCTCTTCGAAGCTGCCGATGTCCTTGGTCGCTACTGCATGCGCGCCCCATAACAGGCCAAGGCGGCGGGCGGTCTTCATGCTGGGGGTGAGGACCAGCATCGGCACGCTGGGCCGCTCGCGCGCGACGCGGCGGGCGGTCGAACCCGATCCCGTAAAGACGGTAATCGCGCTCACGGGAACCGTGTCGGCCACGGTCATGCAGGCATGGGCCAGCGCATCCGCCGTGGTGGAATCGGGCGGAGTATCGAGCAGGCGCACGCGTTCGAGATAGGCTTCGTCGCGTTCCACCTGATGCGTTATGCGATGCATGATGGTTACGGCCTCTTCGGGCCAGTCGCCCGCCGCCGTCTCGGCGCTCAACATTACGCAATCGGCGCCGTCATAGACCGCATTGGCGACGTCCGACACTTCGGCCCGGGTCGGCGCAGGGCTTTCGATCATGCTTTCCAGCATCTGCGTCGCAACGATCACCGGCTTGCCCTTGAGGCGCGCTTTGTTGACGATCTTTTTCTGCAGCGGGGGGACTTCCTGCGGTTCCAGCTCGACGCCGAGATCGCCGCGCGCAACCATGATACCGTCGCTCATATCGATGATCTCGTCGAGCCGGTGCACTGCCATCGGCTTTTCTATCTTGGCGCACAGCGCGCCGTAGCCGCCCATCAGCTTGCGCGCTTCGGCAAGGTCTTCAGGGCGCTGGACGAAAGACAGGCCAATCCAGTCTACGCCTTGCTGAATGGCGAAGGCGAGGTCCTTGCGGTCCTTGTCGGTCAAGGCAGGGATCGGCACTTCGGCATCGGGCACGTTGACGCCCTTGCGATCGGAAATGACCCCGCCGACCTCTGCCGAGCACAGGATCTTGTCAGTGTTGGCGCTGATCACCCTAAGGCGGATCTTGCCATCGTTGATTAGCAGCCGCTGCCCTTTCTCGAGCAATCCGAACAGCTCGGGATGGGGCAGTTCGACGCGCGTGTCGTCGCCTGGTTCTGGATTGCGGTCCAGCGTGAAGTGGCCCGAATGGCGGATCACCGCTTGTCCGTCCTTGAACTTGCCTACGCGCAGCTTGGGACCCTGCAAATCGGCGAGGATCGCGATCGGGCGCATGAATTTTTTCTCGAGCGCACGGATAGCGGCGATGGTCTGACCGTGATCGGCATGTTCGCCGTGGCTCATGTTCACACGGAAGGCATCCACCCCTGCCTTGAACAGGCGGGCGAGCATTTCAGGCGAGCGGCTGGCGGGGCCGACAGTGGCGAGGATCTTGACCTTGCGGCCGCGCGGGTCGAGCTTTGGTGCGGGTTCTGCCATGGAAATCGGCTATGGCAGCGGTGTGCGACAAAGCAAGGACGATGAAACGATGACTACGAATGCAAACGACCCGCTTGACGAACTCGAGGATGCCGTAGCGGCGGCGGCGTTCCGGCGCCTGGTGCGCCATCTGCGCCACCGCCACGATGCGCAGAATATCGAGCTGATGGGGCTGGCGGGTTTCTGTCGCAATTGCCTTGCCGACTGGATCCGCGAGGCAGGCTATGCGGGCGACAAAGATGCGGCGCGCGAGCTCATCCATGGAATGCCGATGGATGAATGGAAGGCAACCCGCCAGAGCCCCGCTACGGAAGAGCAGATCGCGGCAATGGAAGCCAGTCTCACGCGGAACAAGGCTGACTTGCGCTAGGGGAAATTATCGAAAAGGGCGGTTTCGCCTGCAGTCGGGCGGCGCTATCGCACTTGCCTCTCGCCTACGGGCGATTCTCACATCACCGGAGTTTGCATTTCATGGCCGAAGCCACCGACGACCGCCTGCGCCTGCTGATCGAGCGCATCGAACGCCTCGAGGAAGAGAAGAAGGGCATCGCCGACGACATCCGCGACGTTTATGCCGAAGCCAAGGCGGTCGGCTACGATACCAAGATCATGCGCCAGATCATCAAGTTGCGGAAGATGAAGCCCGACGAGCGCAGCGAGCAGGAAACCATCCTCGACACCTATAAGGCCGCGCTCGGCATGGGCTGAGCCCGGCCGGTGCTCTCGCCTGCGGGGTTGAATCTGGCTGGGTGTGATCTATCTATGTAACACACTCGGCAGTGAGGAGAGTAGAGACCATGCCCGGCCCCTGGAAAGACGCCCGCGGGATCATTGTTACGACCACACCGACGATCGAGGGGCGGCCGATTCAGGATTATCTCGGCATCGTCACCGGCGAGGTGATCGTCGGGGCGAACCTGTTCCGTGATCTGTTCGCCAATATCCGCGACATCGTCGGCGGGCGTTCGGGCAGTTACGAACGCATTCTCGCCGATGCGCGCGAGCAGGCGATCCAGGAACTGCAGGCCGAATGCGGCGCGCGCGGCGGGAATGCCGTAGTCGGTATCGACCTCGATTACGAGGTGATCGGCGATACGGGCTCGATGCTGATGGTTTCCGCCAGCGGGACGGCGGTCAAGATCTGATCTAGGCTCCGCTGCTCGCGAGCAAAACCAGCGAGATGAAAGCGCCATTGTGGAGGGCATGCAGCATAATGCTTGCCCACAAGCCATAATGCACGCGCAGATAGCCGAGCATGGTGCCGGTCACGAGCTGCGGCAGTACGAGTGGCAGCGCCGTGGCCATCTGATCGGCTGGAAAGTTGAACAGATGGACAAGCGAGAAAGCCAGCGTGCTGGCCCAGAAAAACAGCGGAAAACACCGCTGGAACCATCTCATGGCCTCGCGTCGGCGTAGCAGATAAAGCGCCACCAGTGCCAGCAGCGCGCCACCCAATGTGCCTAGTGCCATGGCGGCGAGCCCGGTTTCCAGCGCATCCGCGCCGTAAGAAAAGCCAGCCGCGCTCAGCAGTAGCGTAGCGGATAGGCCGCCGCCCACGAGCGCGACCAAGGCGAGCAGATGCCCCGGTCGCCCCGATAGCCAGCCACGAAATGCGATTTCTTCTGCCAGGGGCGCCACAACCACCACCGCGAAAACGATACCTGGTCCGATGTCCATTCCGGCCAGCGCCGTTTCGGGCATGTCGACACCCGTCGCGATGACGATCCCGGCGATTGCCAGCAATCCGCTCATCACGAGCAGGTCGAGAGCGAACAGGCGCAGCACCGCGATCAGGCCTGCCACCTGTGGCAGGGGCGCACGTGTCGGCAGGACCGGACGCCGGAGGAAGCCGAGGAACCGGCTCCATTCGCCCCGCATGGTCATGGCAGGCGTCACCGCGCTCTCGCCACTTGTCGTGATTGCATCCATGCGGCTAAGGCGACCCCCAAGATTCTCTCGCGAGAATACGTCCAACCATCTCAGCTACGCAAAGCGAAACCATGGCCGGCCATTCCAAGTTCAAGAACATCATGCATCGCAAGGGCGCGCAGGACAAGAAGCGCTCGAACCTGTTTTCCAAGCTCAGCCGCGAAATCACCGTGGCCGCGAAGATGGGCATGCCCGACCCGGATATGAACCCGCGCCTGCGCCTGGCCGTCAACAACGCCAAGGCGCAGTCGATGCCGAAGGACAACATCCAGCGCGCGATCGACAAGGCGACCAGCGGCGATGACGAGAATTACGAAGAGGTCCGCTACGAAGGCTACGGCCCGGGCGGAAGCGCCATTATCGTCGAGGCGCTGACCGACAACCGCAACCGCACCGCCACTGCCGTACGCACTGCCTTTTCGAAGAATGGCGGCAATCTCGGCACCGAAGGTTCGGTCGCGCACGGATTCGAACGCCTCGGTTTCATTTTCTACCCGGCCGATGCGGGCGACGAGGAAAAGGTCCTCGAAGCCGCGATGGAAGCGGGCGCGGACGATATCTCGTCCTCCGAAGACGGTCATGAGATCTGGACTGCGGCGGAAGATCTGCACCAGGTCGCCGGCGATCTTGAGAAGACGCTTGGCGAAGCCGAGACGGTCAAGCTCGCATGGAAACCCAACCTCACCGTCGAAATGGACGAGAAGGGTGCCGGAACCCTGCTCAAGCTGATCGACGCGCTCGAGGATGACGACGATGTTCAGACCGTCTGGGGCAATTACGACATCTCCGACGAGGTGATGGACAAGGTCGGCGGATAGGACCTTTCGCTATGCGCTTGCGGGATTGGCTCCTAGCCTCGGTTTTGGGCGGAGCTTTCCTGCTGGCACTTGCCTGGCGGCTCGGCTTCATGATCGGCCTGCCCGAGTGGTAGGGGAACGCCCATGATCATTCTTGGCCTTGATCCCTCGCTGAGTTGCACCGGCTGGGGTGTGATCCGGGCCGAGGGCTCGCGCATCGCGCATGTCGCCAACGGACAGGTTCCGACCGATCCGAAGGCGCCGATGGCCGAACGGCTGGCCATGCTGCATGAGGCCTTGGCGGAGGTCATCGCCACGCATCGGCCCGATCGGGCGGCTGCCGAAGAGATCTTCGTCAACAAGAACCCGCAATCGACGCTCAAGCTCGCGCAGGCGCGGGGCGCCGTACTGGCAGCATGCGGTGGAGCGGGGCTGGTGGTGAATGAACACGCCGCGCGGCTGGTCAAGAAATCGGTGGTCGGCACGGGCGGGGCGGACAAAACGCAGATCCAGGCCATGCTCAAGATTCTGCTGCCCGGCGCAATGATTGCCGGGGCCGATGCCGCCGATGCGCTGGCGGTGGCGATTGCCGATGCGCATCTGGCTCCGAAGCGCTAGCGCAAAACGCAGGGCTCGAACGGTTGCGCCATGTCCGTGCGCGGCTTCTGGCCTCGATCAGGCAAAAGCGGCCGGGCTCGCCGGGATGATCGCCGTCGCGAACAGCGCGGTGGAGATCGCGATCGAGAAGGCTGCGGCGTAAAGGCTGCGACTGGCGAAGGTGAACATGGCTGAGGTCCTTTCGTGCCGGGAGATGCCGAGGTGGATTCCGGCCTTTCGCGATCGAATTAAGCGAAGACTGCCGGGCTGGCGGGAACGATGGCGGTTGCGAACAGCACTGCCGAAACCGTGATGGCGAAAGCGGCGGCGAAGACGTTCTGGTTGGTCGAGGCGAACATGGTGCATTTCCTTCCGTTTTACGTGTCGGCGAGTTTGTCTTGCCGGATGCCAGAAGGATTGCAGGAGCCGTGCCAAATCCGGGAAACCGCAGAAAACGGGGAATTCATTGCCAATGGGGCAGCTTGCCATAGAGGCGAAATCCCCAAGGTTGGGAGAAAATCCCAACTGGTGGGATCGATGTTTGTCGGGGCGTCATTTGTCCGTACCGTTCGTGTCATTCCGCCCTGTCCCGCCGCGATCCAACAAGTTAATGACACGCGCATGCGGCTGCGATTCCTTGCTCCAGAGCCTTGGACCTTCGGCCCTTTCGACCCCGGCGCTTTTCCCGCCCGGGTCGCCTGCCCGGTGTTTCAAACTTCAGGACAAGCAACTTGACCATCCATATCTTCGGCATCCCCAATTGCGACACCGTCAAGAAGGCGCGCAAATGGCTCGACGCGCGGGAGCTCGACTATGTCTTTCACGACTACAAGAAGGAAGGTGCCGATTCCGCGAGGCTCGCCGAATGGATCGAGGCCGAGGGTGTCGATACCGTGCTCAACCGCCGCGGCACAACCTGGCGCGGGCTGCCGGAGGAGGAGAAGGCCGATGTCGATGCGGCCAAGGCCGTCAAATTGCTGCAAGATAACCCTTCCATGATCAAACGACCCGTCGTCGAACATGACGGCACCCTGCTGGTCGGTTTCAAGGAAGACGAATGGTCCGCGCACTTCTCCTGATCCTTGCGGCGCTGGCCGTCCCATCGGCGGCAGCGGCGACGGCGCAGGACTTCATAGTGATCGCGCATCGCGGGGCCAGCGGCGAACGGCCCGAGCATACGCTGGCGGCCTATGAGCGCGCGATCGATCAGGGGGCGGATTACATCGAGCCCGATCTGGTGGCCACGAAGGACATGCAGCTCGTCGCCCGGCACGAAACCGAGATTGGCGAAACGACCGATGTCGCGAGCCGCGAGGAGTTTGCCGATCGCAAGCGCTCGAAGACGATAGAGAGGCGGCTGGTCACTGGATGGTTCGCCGAGGACTTCACGCTCGCCGAATTGCGCAGCCTGCGCGTGCGCGAGCGGCTGCCGGGCCTGCGCCCCGGCAATGCGCGTTTCGACGGCCTCTATCAGATCCCTACTTTTGAGGAGATCGCCGCACTGGTACGGGCAAAAGAGGCCGAGACCGGCAGGCGGATCGGCATCTATCCGGAATTGAAGCACCCGACCTGGCTGTTCCAAGAGGCAGGAATCGATACGGTCGATCTGCTCGCCACCGCCCTGCGCAAGGCCGATCTCGACGATGCGGACGATCTG
Organism: Erythrobacter aureus; assembly: GCF_003355455.1. Classification (NCBI taxonomy): domain Bacteria; kingdom Pseudomonadati; phylum Pseudomonadota; class Alphaproteobacteria; order Sphingomonadales; family Erythrobacteraceae; genus Erythrobacter; species Erythrobacter aureus. The sequence goes on along the minus strand of NZ_CP031357.1, from coordinate 150,488 downwards.
GTCTTCGTGCAAGTCTTCGAGGTCGGGCCGCTCAAGCGGTTGAATGCGCTGGTCGAAACCCCTCTTGTGCTGCTGATTTCATCCCAAGGCGGCCCCTATGACGAACCCGCGACGAGCTGGGCTGATATACTGACTCCTTCGGGTCTTACCGAAGTGGCGGGCTATGCCGATGGAATTGGTCCGCATCTCGGCCATGTTCTGTCAGCCGATGGCACTTCGACAGGCCTTGTCGGTGACGCGCATGCGGTGGGTCTAAAGGTTCATCCCTGGACGCTGCGTAAGGAGAACGCCTTCCTCCCGCCCGCGCTACGCCGTGGGGCTGGGCAGGGCGCGGCGGGCGATCTTGGCACGCTCGCGCGCATGGTGCGCGCCTCGGGCGCCGATGGCGTATTTACCGACGATCCCGCGCTGGTGCTCAGCGCGCTCGGGCGGTGACGATATAGTTCAGCGATAGATCGCCGGACAGGTGCAGGCCCTTGGTGGGCGAAAAGCCGATGCCTTTCGGATCACCCATTTCGAGCCCGGCTTCGTCGAGCAGTTCGCCCAGTTCTTCGGGCGCGATGAAATCGTCCCAGTGATGCGTGCCCTTGGGAATCAGCCCGATGCCTTCCGCGGCGCCGATCATCAGCAGACGCGACTGCGGCGTGCGGTTGGGAGTGGAAAGGACCATAAGCCCGCCGGGCGCCAGCTTCTCCGCGAGCGCAGCGACGAAGGCCCGTTTGTCGGCGACATGCTCGATCACCTCCATCGCGGTGACGAGATCGAAGGTGTCGATGTCGAGGCCGCCGATCTCGCCCGCGATATAGCGGATATCGAGCCCCGTGCCTTCCGCATGAAGCGCGGCGGCCGCGACATTCTCCGGTGCGGCATCGACCCCCGTCACCTCAGCCCCCAGCCGTGTGAGTGGTTCGCATAGCAGGCCCGCACCGCAGCCGACATCGAGCGCGCTCTTTCCGGTAAGCGGGTTGCGCGCCTCGATATCGACCGCCCAATGCAGGTCGATCGCTTCGCGCAGGAACTTGAGACGCACCGGGTTGAGCCGGTGGAGCATGGCGGACGAGCCCTTCGGGTCCCACCAGTCCTTGGCCAGCCTGCCGAAATGCGCGGCCTCGTCGGGCCGGATCGTTGGGCCGGAATTTGTGCTGGCCGAAGTATTGCTACTCGGCTGCGTGGTTGCATCGCTCATGCGCTCTGGCTAGCAGCCGTATCCCGGTAATTCCAGCACGGAGACCCCAGCGCTTGGCCCGTATCGTGATGAAATTCGGCGGCACCTCCATGGCGGGGACCGAGCGCATTCGGCGCGTGGCGAATATCGTGCGCAAACAGGCGGCGCGCGGGCACGAGGTCGCGGTGGTGGTTTCCGCAATGGCGGGCGAGACCGATCGGCTGGTCAATTTCTGCCGCGAGGCCAATGCGCTCTACGATCCGGCGGAATACGACGTGGTCGTCGCCAGCGGTGAGCAGGTGACCAGCGGTCTGCTGGCGCTCACACTGCAATCGCTGGGCTGCAAGGCGCGCAGTTGGCTCGGCTGGCAACTGCCCGTGCGCACGGTCGAAAGCCATTCCAAAGCGCGTGTCGAGACGATCGATTCCCCGGCACTGATCGAAGCGCTTGAAGCAGGCGAGATCGCCGTCATTCCCGGGTTCCAGGGTGTCTCCGAACTGAACCGTATCACCACCATGGGGCGTGGTGGGTCGGACACATCGGCGGTGGCCGTTGCGGCGGCGATCAAGGCCGATCGCTGCGACATCTACACCGACGTCGACGGCGTCTACACCACCGACCCGCGCATCGTCGCCAAGGCGAAGAAGCAGAAGGCGGTGACCTATGAAGAAATGCTCGAGCTCGCGAGCGTGGGGGCCAAAGTGCTCCAGACGCGCTCGGTCGGGCTTGCGATGAAAGAGGGCGTGCGCGTGCAGGTTCTCTCAAGCTTCGTCGGCGAGGATGCCATCCCTGCCGACGAATACCCCGGCACGATGATCGTGTCGGAGGAAGAAATGAACGAACTGGTGGAGAAGGGCGATATGGAACGCCAGCACGTGACCGGCATCGCGCATGACAAGAACGAGGCCAAGGTGATCCTCACCCGCGTGCCCGACAAGCCCGGCGCGGTGGCCCATATCTTCGAGCCCCTGGCAGCGGCCAGCATCAATGTCGATATGATCATCCAGAACGTCGGCCGCGACAAGGGTGAGACCGACGTGACCTTTACCGTTCCGCAGGCCGACCTCGCGCGTGCGCAGGCGCTGCTTGAGGATAAGCGCGAGGATATCGGTTACAACCGCCTGATTACCGACAGCAAGATCGCCAAGATCAGCGTCGTCGGCGTGGGGATGAAAAGCCATGCGGGCGTCGCCAGCACGATGTTCTCTGCCCTGGCCGATCGCGGGATCAACATCCAGGCGATCACCACCAGCGAGATCAAGGTCAGCGTGCTGATCGACGAGGACGAAACCGAACTGGCGGTTCGCGTGCTGCACACAGCATATGGCTTGGATGCCGCGGACGAGGCGGCGTGAGCCACACTGCGAGAATCCTTCTGCTCGGTTCGGGCGAGCTGGGGCGCGAATTCGTGATCTCGGCCAAGCGGCTCGGGGCCTATGTGATCGCCTGCGATTCCTATGACCACGCGCCTGCGATGCAGCTTGCCGATGCGCGCGAAGTGTTCTCCATGCTCGATGGCGAGAAGCTGCGCGAGGCGGCCGAGAAGCACCGGCCCGACTATATCGTGCCCGAAATCGAGGCGATCCGAACCTCGGTGCTGGCCGAACTGGAGGAGGAGGGCTTTACCGTCGTCCCCTCGGCGCGGGCGGCGCAGCTGACGATGAACCGCGATGCCATCCGCGACCTCGCGGCGAACGAGCTGGGCCTCGTCACCTCGAAATACCGCTATGCCAAGAACCTGGAAGAGGTGAGGGCCGCTGCGAAGCACACCGGGTTTCCCTGTGTGATCAAGCCGGTCATGTCGTCGAGCGGCAAGGGCCAGTCGACCGTGCGCCGCGAAGAGGATTTGGAGGCGGCCTGGGACTATGCTCACGCCAATATGCGCGGCGACCGGCAGCGGGTAATCGTCGAGCAATTTGTCGATTTCGACTACGAAATCACTCTGTTGACCGTGCGGCACCGAGGCGGCGTCACCTTCTGCCCGCCCATCGGCCACCGGCAGGAGCGCGGCGATTATCAGGAAAGCTGGCAGCCGACGCCCATGTCCGATGCCGCGATCGCCAGGGCGCAGGAAATGGCGAAAACGGTGGTCGACGATCTGGGCGGCTATGGCCTGTTCGGGGTCGAGTTCTTCGTGAAGGGCGAGGAGGTGATCTTCTCCGAGCTTTCGCCGCGTCCGCACGATACCGGCATGGTGACGCTGGTCAGCCAGAATCTGACCGAATTCGATCTCCACGCCCGCGCGGTGATGGGCCTGCCGATCCCTGCAGAGTTGCGCGCGCGCCCCGCCGCCAGCGCCGTCATCCTTGCCGAGCGCGACAGCGCCAGCCTGTCCTATGAATGCCTCGCCGAAGCCATGGCCGATGGCGCCGATTTGCGCATCTTCGCCAAGCCGACCAGCCGCCCCTACCGCCGCATGGGTGTGGCACTGGCGAGCGCAGGCGATACCGACGAGGCCCGTCGCAAGGCGCGCGATGCGGCGCACCGGGTGCGGATCGTCTATGGCGATTGATGCATCCCGGCTTGCCGTAACGGCGAGCTGGGCTTAAGCGCCCTGCGGATGAACGACTATCCCAAGACCGCCCGCCTGATGCAGCGCGGCGCAGATTTTCTCGGCAGCGAAACCGCTATCCTGTGCGGCGCGATGAGCTGGGTGTCCGAACGCAATCTGGTTTCGGCCATTTCCAATGCGGGCGGCTTCGGCGTGATTGCCTGCGGAGCGATGACGCCCGAGCTGCTCGAGACAGAAATTGCCGAGACGCAAAAGCTGACCGACAAACCTTTCGGCGTGAACCTCATCACCATGCATCCTCAGCTTTTCGACCTTATCGAGGTCTGCGATAAGGCTGGTGTGAGCCATGTCGTGCTGGCCGGGGGCATCCCGCCCAAGGGTAGTGTCGAGGCGATCAAGGGCGGCGACCATCCGGCCAAGGTCATCTGTTTCGCACCAACCCTGGCGCTGGCGAAGAAGCTGCTGCGCTCGGGCGCCGACGCGCTGGTAATCGAGGGCATGGAAGCAGGCGGCCATATCGGCCCGGTTTCGACCAGCGTGCTGGCGCAGGAAATGCTCCCCGAACTGGCCGAGGATCACCTGATCTTCGTCGCTGGCGGTATCGGTCGCGGACAAGCCATTGCGGGCTACCTCGAAATGGGCGCGGCGGGCGTCCAGCTCGGCACGCGCTTCGCCTGCGCGTGCGAGAGCATCGCCCATCCGGACTTCAAGAAAGCCTTCTTTCGCGCCAGTGCCCGCGATGCGATTGCCAGCGTCCAGGTCGACCCGCGCCTGCCGGTAATCCCGGTGCGCGCGCTCAAGAACAAGGGCACCGAAGAGTTTACCGCCAAGCAGCGCGAAGTCGCCGCGATCCTCGACCGCGAGGACATCGCGATGGCCGAGGCCCAATTGCAGATCGAGCATTACTGGGCTGGCGCGCTCCGCCGCGCGGTTATCGATGGCGATGTCGAAAATGGCAGCCTGATGGCAGGTCAGTCTGTCGGCATGCTCAAGGAAGAAGAGCCGGTCGCGGTCATCATCGGCAAGCTGATGGCGCAAAGCGAGGAAGCGCTTACCCGGCGCTGAGGGGCCACTCGGCTGGTCCCGGATAGCTGTCCAAGTCCCTATTGCTCCGGGCCAAGCCGGATTGCGCTTGCCTTGGCAGCGGCAGTCGAGTGAGGAGGGCCACCATGACACAACCGCTGGTCCTCACACTGTCCTGCACCGACCGCCCGGGAATCACCGCGCGCGTCACAACCTTCCTGTTCGAGCGAGGCGGCAATATCCTCGAGGCGCAACAGTTCAATGACCGCGCCAGCGATGCCTTCTTCATGCGCGTCGAATTCGATCCTGGCGACACCTCGCGCGAGACGATCCGCGCCGAGTTCGCGCCGCTTGCCGACGAGTATTCGATGGACTGGAAGCTCGCGCTGCGCGACCGCCCGCGCCGTGTGCTGATCATGGTCAGCAAGTTCGACCACTGCCTCGCCGACCTGCTCTACCGCTGGCGTATCGGCGAACTGCCGATGGAGCCGGTGGCGATTGTTTCCAATCATCCGCGCGAGGCGATCGAACACACGCATCTCGGCGACATCCCTTTCCTCCACCTGCCGATCACGCGCGAGACCAAGGCCCAACAGGAAGCGCAGGTGAGAACCATCGCCGAGGACACCGACGCGGAACTGATCGTCCTGGCGCGCTACATGCAGATCCTCTCGGATGAACAGGCGGCCCATTTCGCCGGGCGCTGCATCAACATCCACCACAGTTTCCTGCCGGGGTTCAAAGGCGCCAAGCCCTATCACCAGGCCTATGAGCGCGGGGTCAAGATGATTGGGGCGAGCGCGCATTACGTCACAGCCGACCTCGACGAGGGGCCGATCATTCACCAGGACGCGGAAAGCATCGGCCATGCCGACACGCCCGACGAACTTGTTCGCAAGGGCCGCGATATCGAGAGCCGCGTGCTGGCCGAGGCTGTGCGGCTTCACCTGGAGGAGCGTGTGCTCCTCAACGGTCAGCGCACGGTGGTCTTCAGCGGCTGATCAGCGCCGCGCGACGCGATTGGCCGCGCGGGCGTTCTCCATTTCCTTGTCCTCATTGGCGCGCCTTATCACATAGGCGCGGATCGCCTCGATTTCTTCAGGCGTCAGCGAGCCCTCGAAACTGGCCATGCCGTTGCCCTGCAGCGCCCCTTCGTGGACGATCTGCTGCCAGGCCTGCCGGTTGTCGAGCGCACCCGAGCGACGTAGGTCGGGTAGCACGGTCGAACCCACCGCGCCCGGCGCATGACAGACCGAGCAATAGCGCGCGTATTTCTCGCGCCCCAACTCGATCGTGGCGGCGCTCGCACGGCTCGGCGGAGGATCGAGCGGGGCTGCCGCAAGCGCGGGTTCGGCCGGAAGTTCGGCCGTGCCGCCGATCTTGAACACGAGCAGGCGGCTGATGTTTCGCACCGGATGCATCTGGTCGATCAGTGTGCCGTCGGCGGTGAGAGCGAAAGCACCGCCCCAGCCTGCCAGCACGGCGACATATTGCTCGCCGTTCACGGTGTAGGTGATCGGCGGAGCGACCACGCCGGTCTGCGCGGCGAAGCTCCACAATTTGTTGCCGGTGGAGCTGTCATAGGCGGAAAATTCGCTGCCCGAATTGCCCTGGAAGACAAGGCCCCCGCCGGTCGCCAGCACGCCGCCGTTCCACGGGCCGGGATGCTCGACCGTCCACTTGGCCTCCTGGTTGACCGGGTCCCAGGCCAGCAGCTTGCCCTTGATGGTGCCCTGCACTTCGCGGCGGAAGCCCATATCGGGCGGCAGATCGCCGGCACCCATGTCGAAGCCGATATTGAAGCCGCGTTTGCGATCGGGCTTCCAGTCCGATTGCGGAGCATAGAGCATCGCCGCTTCGAAGGCCGGGATGTAGACGAGGTTTTCGCCCGGATGGTAGGCCATCGGGTGCCAATTGTGCCCGCCCAGCGGGCCGGGCATGACCAGCGCGGGCTGGCCGGTCACGTCCACGCGCGTTTCGGGGTTTTCGATCGGGCGACCGTTTTCGTCCATGCCTGTCGCCCAGTTGAGCGGAATATAGGGCTCGGCGCTGATAAACTCACCGGTCGCGCGGTCGAGCACGTAGAAGAACCCGTTCTTGGGCGCCTGCATCAACACCTGCCGTGTCCGCCCGTCGATCTCCATGTCGGCGAGCACGATGTGCTGCGTCGCGGTGTAGTCCCAGGTCTCGCCCGGTGTGGTCTGGTAGTGCCAGACATATTCGCCGGTGTCGGGACGGATCGCCACAATGCTGGAAAGGTAGAGATTGTCGCCGTCGCCCGCGCCGTCTGCGCCGGGGCTGCGATAGGCGCGGTTCCACGGGCTACCGTTGCCGACGCCGAAATAGAGCAGGTCGAGTTCGGGATCGTAGGCCATCGAATCCCACACCGTGCCGCCCCCGCCGATGCCGCTCTCGCTGCCCAGCACATCGCCGCTCCAGGTCTTGGCGGCGGCTTTCAGATATTCGGGCGCGTTCTCGCCCTCGTCGCCCGGCACAGTGTAGAACCGCCACAGCTCGTCGCCATCCTCGGCGTCATAGGCAGCGATATAGCCGCGCACGCCGAATTCGGCGCCGCCATTGCCGATCAGCACCTTGCCGTCGATCACGCGCGGTGCGCCGGTGATCGAATAGCTTTGCGATTGGTCGACGGTGACCTTTTCCCAAGCGACGTCGCCCGTCTCGCGGTCGAGCGCGACCAGTCGCCCGTCGAGCGTGCCGAGGAAAAGATGCTCGCCCCACGCCGCCAGTCCGCGGTTTACGACATCGCAGCAGACCTTCACGCCGGTCTCGCCGGGAACTTGTGGATCGTAGCTCCACAGCGGCGCGCCGGTGGCGGCGTCGAAGGCAAAAACCTTGCTCCATGCGCTGGTGACGTAGAGCTTGCCGTCCATCACCAGCGGCGTCGCTTCCTGTCCGCGCGCGGTGTCCATATCGGCGGACCAGGCGAGCCCCAGTTCGCCGACAGTCTCGCGGTTGATCTGGTCGAGTGGGGAATAGCGCTGTTCGGAATAGGTCTTGCCGTGCGTGATCCAGTTGGCTGGATCGTCGCCCGCATTGACCAGACGGACATTATCGATCCCGCCTTCGGTATTTTCGTTCGTCGCCATGTTGCATCCGGCCAGCGCCCCGGAAAACCCAAGCGCGGCCAGTGCCGCCCAACCGATCCCTCGCATCATCCTCTCCCCGGCGACATTTGCGTCGCTCTTCGCAACCTATCCTGACGCGCCCGCGCGGGCTTGTCCATATGGCGGCAACTTGAGGCGCAGCGCCTTGATCCGCTTTCGCTTGCCGTCAGCCCTGTGCACGCTACCATGCACGAGATCATAGGAGGGTCGAGATGCTGGGTGGTTCGCTAGTTCTGATATTGCTGGTGCTGCTGGTCGTGCTGTTCCTGATAATGGGCGTGCGCGTGGTGAAGCAGGGCTTCGTTTATACGATCGAGCGGCTGGGCAAGTTCACCATGGCGGCCGAACCGGGGCTGCACCTGATTATCCCGTTCATCGATCGCGTCGGGCACAAGATCAACATGATGGAACAGGTGCTCGATATTCCGGGTCAGGAAATCATCACGAAGGACAATGCCATGGTCGGCGTCGACGCGGTGGTGTTCTTTCAGGTGCTCGATGCGGGCAAGGCGGCCTATGAGGTGTCGGGCCTGCACAATGCGATCCTCGCGCTGACGACCACGAACCTGCGCACCGTCATGGGCTCGATGGATCTCGACGAGACGCTGTCGAAGCGCGACGAGATCAATGCCCGGCTGCTGAGCGTGGTCGATCATGCCACCTCGCCCTGGGGCATCAAGATCACCCGCGTCGAGATCAAGGACATCCGCCCGCCGGTCGATATCTCCGAGGCCATGGCGCGTCAGATGAAGGCCGAACGCCTGAAGCGCGCCGAAATCCTTGAGGCCGAAGGTGACAAGACCAGCTCGATCCTGCGCGCCGAAGGACGCAAGCAGTCCGCCATTCTCGAGGCGGAGGGCAAGCGCGAGGCCCAGTTCCGCGACGCCGAGGCGCGTGAGCGCGCGGCCGAAGCGGAAGCCAGGGCGACCGAGATGGTCTCCAATGCCATCGCTTCGTCGGGCAATCAGGCGATCAATTATTTCGTCGCGCAGGAATACACCAAGGCGGTAGGGAAATTCGCGGACAGTCCCAATGCCAAGACAATTCTGTTCCCGGTCGAAGCGACGCAACTCATCGGCTCGCTCGGCGGGATCGGCGAGCTGATCAAGGGCACGTTCGACGATGTCGAGGGCACGGTCGATACCGGCAGCCCGATCCCTCCGAGCCGCGATCCGGCGCCCGTGCGGCGGCCCAGCGTGCCGCGCTCGCGCGATAGCTAGGCGTTCGGGCGATGGATGGCGTCGAAACCTATTGGGTCTGGCTGATCGTCGGCCTGACGCTGGCCATGTTGGAAATGGTGGTGCCCGGGGTTTACCTCATCTGGCTGGCGATGGCGGCGCTGGGGATCGCGGTGCTGGCCTTTATCTCCGCGCCGCCGCTGGCCTTGCAGATCGTCGCCTGGGTCTCGCTGTCGCTGATCTTTGCCTTTTCGGCCAAGCGCTGGCTGCGCGATCGCCCGATCGTCTCCTCCGATCCGCTGCTCAACAACCGCGCCGGGCGGCTGGTGGGCGAGACCGCGCTGGTGACGCAGGCGATCGCCGATGGGGAAGGGCGAGTAAAGGTGGGCGATAGCGAGTGGATCGCGCGCGGCGCCGACGCGGAGGCTGGCACGCGCGTCCGCATTACCGGCAGCAGGGGCGCGGAACTGCTGGTCGAGCCCGTGGCGCTGCTCGCGGACGACAGCGCCACCGAAGATTAGCTCAGGCGCGCAGCCGTTCGTTGAAGCGGCCGTGCTTGCGATAGCGGACCATCCACTTGTCGAGGAACAGGCCAAGCGGCTTGGGCTCGATCCCTAACTTGGCAAAGCCAGGGAAATCGCCCGAGACTACGTTGCCCTGCTTGAGCAGTTGCCATTGGTCGCTGCCCATCGGTGTGCCGGGCAGCGCTGCGAAGGTTGCCGACAGGGCATCAGGCATGGGCAGGAAGCTGCGATTACGGTTCTGCGCTGTGGCAATGGCCTGATTGATTTCCATCATGGAGAGCTGTTCGGGTCCGCCCAGCTCGTAAGTCTTGCCGCCATGCGTGCCCGGGTCCTCGAGCGCGCGTACCGCTGCTTCGGCGACATCGTCGACATAAACCACCTGTAGCTTCGAATCGGGGGCGAAGACCGGCAGGACGGGCAGCGCGGAGATGAGCCCGGCGAACATGTTGATGAAATTGTCGTCCTTGCCGAACAGGATGCTCGGGCGCAGGATGGTCGCCTTGGGAAAGGCGGCCAGCACGCGCTCTTCGCCGAGCTTTTTGGCCCCGGCATATTCGATTTCGGTACCCTCCTCGGGCTCGGCGGCGATCGCGCTGACATGCACGAACGCGCTGGCGCCTTGCCTGGCGGCTGCCTCGGCCATCCAGCCGGGTGCTTCGCCCATCAGACGGTAGAGATCGCCGTCGAAGGCGCCGACCAGATTGACCACCGCATCTGCGCCGACAATGCAACGCTCGACCGACTGGCGATCGCTCGCATCGCAGCGCGCAAACTGCATCTGGCCGAGATTGGCGAGCGGCTTCAATTTGAATGCTTTTTCGGGGTTTCGGCTGGCGATGCGTACCCGCGCGCCGCGCGACAGCAGCGCTTGCGCCACGTAATTGCCGATGAAGCCGCTGCCACCCATCAGCACCACCAGCTTGCCGTCCAAAGCGCCGCTCTTAGCCATCGTAATCGCCTGTATCCTAGTCGCTGAATTTGTCGCTGCGCCCCTTGCCTCAACCCTTGGCCGCCCGCAAGCGTTCCGGCGGTCGCGAAAGACGTTGACAGGACTCGCCCCCCTTCGCTAGTGGCGCGCCCCTACCCGCAGCCGTGCTTCGATGACCGGCCAGCGACAAGTGTGCCCAGATGGCGGAATTGGTAGACGCACCGTCTTCAGGTGGCGGCGCTCGCAAGGGCGTGGAGGTTCGAGTCCTCTTCTGGGCACCATTTTCCTGATCTCAGATGCTTGCCAATGGTTGAAAAACCATTGGAAATCGGCCATTTATTTGTACCGATCGATCGCCAGCGTTCCTCCACGTTCGTCGGGATTTGGGGCCTCGCGGGGCCTATCTGGGGGCCAGGCCCCCAAGAATATGGCTCGCTGGCGACATTTTTGAGAATGAGGCCCCCAATGGCGCTGACCGATGTCCAAATTCGTCAAGCAAAACCGAGGGATAAGGAGTACAAGCTCGCCGATGGCGGTGGGTTGTACCTACTTGTACGGCCAAGCGGATCCAAGCTTTGGAAGTTGAAACTGCGAATCAAAGGCCTCGAGCAGAAACTCTCATTCGGTACCTATCCTCAGATCTCCCTGAAGGAAGCTCGATCAAGACGCGATGAGGCGAAGTTAGAATTAGCTCGTGGCGGTGATCCAGTTCAGCGTCGGCGCAATGAGAAGCAGACTGCAATGCTCAGTGCGGGGAACCGCTTTGAAGACGTTGCAGAGGAATTCATAGCTAAACGCGAAGCAGAGGGTCTCGCACCCTCCACCGTAAAAAAGGCAAAGTGGTTTCTCGACCTGCTCCGTGTGGGGATTGGCAAGAGGCCTATCGCTGAAATTACGCCCCAGGATCTGTTACTCGTCTTGAAGAAGGTCGAGCGCCAGGGAAAGCGAGAGAGCGCCAAACGAGCTCGCTCCTTTGCGAGCCGAGTATTCAGGTATGGAGTAGCAACTGGAAGGTGCAGTGCCGATCCCGCGCAACCTCTTCAAGGAGCGTTGGTAGCTCCTGTTCCGAAGCACTACGCAGCTATTCTAGAGCCAGAGGAACTAGGTATTTTGCTGAGGGCTATCGAAGGTTTCGATGGCTACCCGATCACGAAATTTGCCCTTAGGATCACACCACACGTTTTCGTTCGCCCGGGCGAACTAAGGCTAGCGAAATGGGATGAGATCGACCTTGAAAAATCCGAGTGGAGGATTCCGGCTGGGCGTATGAAGGCTCGCCGCCCGCACACGGTGCCGCTCTCGCGTCAGGTCTCAGCAATGTTCGAGGAGCTGCGTAGCCTGCTTGGTAATAACGGATTTGTGTTCCGATCCCTGCATGCTCGAGGCCGCCCAATGAGCGAAAACACAGTCAATCAGGCGCTCCGCAGGCTTGGTTATGGCGGTAGTGAAATGACGGCTCATGGTTTCCGCTCGACAGCCTCCACTTTGCTCAACGAGTCCGGTCTTTGGAGCGCGGATGCCATCGAACGGTCGCTGGCTCACCAAGACGTCAACGCTATCCGCGGGATCTATCACCGAGGGGCCCATTGGGACGAGAGGGTGGAGATGGCCCAGTGGTGGAGTGACTATCTCGATGAACTGCGTGAAGGGTAAAGAGTGCGCTGAATAGGCAAGGTTGGGAGCGCGATACTGAACATGAAGGGTGATGCCATGAAGGCCTATTTGGTGCGCTTGAACTCAGAGCAGGAACTTTCGTTTGAGATCGTAGGATTCTTCTTTGCTTCCGATGCTGAGCAGCTCTGGCGTCTTGTCGACGAATGCTGTGAGGCGGACGATTGCGAAATGCTCGAGCTTGAACCAGGAGGCATCTTTTGGGACCAAGCAGTTGGCTACATCCTCCCTATGCCAACCTCTGAAACAGCTCCCCCTTTACCACCCAACGCCCAAATGACCGAAAGTTGGGTGGCTGCTGTCTTCGGGGACGGAGTTTGGGAGAAGATACCTTCTCCATACTGAGAAGAAAGTAACCTGCATTTAAGCCGGTGGTGATTGAGTAGATAGTAGCTACGGAGGATGGCGGCTGCTTCTCTTGAGCCAAGCTCGCAACATCTTTCTGGCAGATGCTTGTCTCCAGTGCCTCCTCGCGGTTTCCCATAGGTGAAGTTATATTGGCCTGTGCTATCTCTGAGTAGATCGTCGCCAAAGAGAACTCCGGACCCAAATACTTCCGATCTAGTGATGTTAAGTCAAAGTACTACGCTGTTTAGCGTAGGCAGGTTTCAGCGCTAAGCAACTGAGTTTGGGAGAGAAAAAGATTTTTGACTACCTGGGCGCAAGGCGAGAGACGGTGGGTCCTTCCCTATTAAATATAAAGTGTATGATATTGACATCTAGAAAGTGCGGCCAAAGTTAGGTCTAAAAAATAAAAAAACTTCTATACAAAACAGTGCTTTTAGATTCGCCGGTGATTGCCTATAATCATATTTGTTCCTGAATGATCGGGGGCGATTATTGGATAGGTGTGAGGTAGATATGTCAAAAATTGAACCGATGCTTACTTCGGTCGAAAGTGCTCGTGAGGCACTCGGTCTTGGGCGCACGACTCTTTATTCATTGATCAACGAAGGCCGCTTGGAAACAGTAAAGCTGGGCCGCCGTACGCTGGTGAAAGTGTCGAGTATGAAAGATCTGATCGAAGAGACAGAGGCCGTCTCATGACTACTTCGCCAAGCGAAAAGGCCGGCAAGCGCTGCAACGCTTCCGGCCTTTGGGATGCCAAAGCTCACTGCCTGACATCCCACTCATAACCAACTGATTGTCCGATGACCAGTCTTAATCGCTGCAACGCTGCTTGCGGCGCAAATCTGCGTATGGGCAACATAAGACATATGATGCGGGAACTTCACATGAATGATAGCAACTTTACCCCTCAACTTCCGACGATTAGTCGATCGCAAATCCAGAAGAACTCCCATTCTTCGCCATTCTCACCAGCTAGCTTTTCCACTGCAAAACAACCGAGGTCGAAAGCAGTCAAGCTGGTTCAACTGCTACAGGCAGGCATTCTTGGGACAGTCAGGTGGGATGAATTTATCAGTGCAGCAGTGCTCGATAGATCAGGCACCCGCACAATTCTGGACGAGAACGAAATCTTCGGCCTCGTTCTTGAATGCGAAGTTTTGGGTTTGGAGCGTGTCGCCTCTTCAGACTTTGGCAGAATTTTAACTTATGTTGCTAAGCAAAATCGCTTTGACAGCGCCCAAGAACGATTGGCTCGCCTTCCAACTTGGGACGGCATCAAGCGTATCGAAAGATTCCTGCACACGCACATGGGGGTTGATGACACCCCCTACTCGAGAGCAGTAGCACGGTACATTTGGTCCAGCATGGTGGCCCGATTGGTTGAGCCAGGATGCAAGGCTGACATGATGCCAGTCCTTGTTGGGGCGCAGGGCACTGGCAAATCGGAAGTGCTAAAACGCATGGCGCTAGACCAGAGTCATTATGTAGACGTACGTCTGGCGGATCGCCCAAACGATCTCGTTCAGACGGTATTCGGCCGGTCTTTGTTGATTTGGGAAGAGCAGCAGGGCGTTAAAGGGAAGAGCGACTTCGATCGTGCCAAGACTTTCCTGAGTAGGGAGTACCTAGAGGTCCGAAGTGCTGCCAAGCGTATTGGTAATGATCGGTATCCCTGCCGGCACGTGGTGTTTGGGACATCAACTTCCAGCAGCTTCCTGAGGGACCCTGGCGGACACCGGCGTTTTCTTCCGCTGAGCATTGGCGAGATTGACCTCCGACTGGTCGAGGCTGACATTTTCCAGCTTTGGGCGGAAGGCTTGCACATGGTGTTGCAGCGTCAGCAGTTGGGTAAGTCGCTCGTGGACTACAAGGAAGCCGAGCAGCGGGCGAAAGCTGAGCACAAAAACTACCTTAAGCAAGCGCGGTGGGTAGACGATGCTGGGTTGAGTCAGTGGCTCGACCGCCAGCAAACTCCATTCTCAACGGCGGATGCTCTCGAGGCGATCGGATTCGACTCAAAAGCCACTTTACGCGAGAAACGCGAGATGGCCGATAGCTTGCGCCAATTGGGCTATGTGCAAAAGCGGAAACGGGTCCACGGGCAAAGCTTGGATCGCTGGCGGAAAGACACCGCTCACTAGACGCACGCCCAGGTACACACTCAGGTACACACTCAGGTACACATTCAGGCACACGGGCAGTCCCAGATTTCTGCGTGTTACGCTCAATGTGTGCCTGAGTTGGCCCCCCTACTTTACTACTCTTAATTGTAATCACAATTGAGGCCACAAGGTGCGCTCGTGGCTAGCCCATGAGTGCGATAGCCACAGCTAAAAGTTGAATATTTGCTCAATTTTGTGACTGCAGGAGTAGCCGTGCGAATGACTCATTCCAAAATCGAACGGACAATCCCATGCAACCGGAAATTTTAGCCAACGCGCCACGCTGTGGGGCCAAGACGAGGTCGGGTAAGCCATGCCTATCTCCAAGAGTGAAAGGCCGGCGCCGTTGTCGAATGCACGGAGGAACCAACAAGGGCGCTCCAAAATGCAATCGGAACGCATGGCAGCATGGCAACCGGTCTACCGAAGCTGAAGCGCAACTCAAAAAATTGAGCCAAGCTAACCGAGATCTCAGGCTTTCACGAAAGCTCAGAGAGGGTCGGCATCTAACGCCGAAAGAGCATGATAGGCTCCTAGATGAGTACCTTCGCATCAAGGCGCTCTAGATCCACCCTTCGCGGTATTGAGCCAGCCAACTTCGCAACGAAGCCTCGCCCCAATCCGCAGCGGAGCGCAGGATTGGGAGCGAAGGCGCTAGTGAGAAGTTGGCTGGCGGAAGGATAAGCCTGCTACTCATTATCTCTTTTCTCGAACCAGCTTGCCTCATCCTCAGCCATCCCGGCCATAGCCGCCTGCGGCGGCTCTGTTGGGCGACCGGCTGAAGCAAACTGGTCCGATGGATTTTATCGCGGAAGGAGAAAGTTAATGCGGGAAAAGGTTACTCGACGGTGCCTAAGCGAATTAGGACGAGTTGGTTGGCGTGGTCGTCGGCACATTAGGCATGAGCAATCACCAGTTTCGTCTTGCCGCACATGTAACACTCATCCTGCCAGCGATGGTATGAGGGAGTCACCGCCAGTGCGGAAGTAACCCGTTGGGCCTGCTGTCTGCGACTCAAGCCAAGGGCCGCCGTAATACAATCATCGCACACCCCTTGAGCGTCCTTGCCAGGTATCATTTCGACAATTTCATGAGCGATCATTCGGCTTTCTCCTCCTGTCGGTCACTAAGCATAACATGGGAATGGCTGACGAGGGCGTCAAAACTCGAACCGAGGCACTACCAGGAGCTTGATCGCAAAGGTGTCCCGATGGGTGACCAAACCCACCGGGACGAGCGGGAAAACCCAGAAAAATCGTCCCGCCCATAGTCGATGCATTAGGCCGCTCAGCAGCAACGCTGACGAGAAACCACTATGCAGTTCTCGGAGCTTCTGGCTTGTCTGAGTGACCTTGGTTAGAGGCTTCGCCAAGGCGTGAGCATATTGAAGCTGGGTGAAGGTCCTTTAAACAGTTCGGTTTCTCTCCTGAACTAGGTGACGGAAGATCCTGATGCAGGCATTCACCTCCGCTAACGCGTCTGGCGGTTCAGGGGAGTCTACGCCCAAGAGTTGCTCGACGCATTCTCCCAAGGTGGGCATTTTCGGATGATATTTGCCGGCTAGCATCATCTCGTCCGTCGGGGCCGAATGGACGAACGGCAGTGAGTGAAGGGCCGTGCAATAGAGGCGGCAAGGGGGAATGTAACCTCTCGATGTTGCTTGGGCTCCGGCTATCGCCATGTTGATCACGTGGAGATGGATGTTGTGGCCGATTAGGCAATCCACCTTCCTGGCTCTCGTACGAAACCACCGAATGACATCTATCGCGTCCATTCCCTGGTTCCGTGATGGCTCCAGTGTGTCAATCAGTCCCTCGCTGGAATCCGTTTGGCCTTTGTCTGCCAGTTGAAGGTCTACTGGTGTGGTTAGATGGTCAAGTTCGTTTCCGGATTTGTCGAAGGTGATACCCGTGAAGTGTAGAAGCCTCGGCTGTGACTTATCATCGAGTCCGAGGTGGGGATGCGGCAAGCCGCTCATCTTGGTTCTTATTGCTAGGTACATGGACATATTTCCTTTTCCATAGGGTTCAGACCCAGAAAAAGGCTCGTTGATTCTAGCGGGACGGTGCTGAGGATGTGTTGACGCCACTGCGCTCTACTCAATCTCGACTGAGCATGATCGCCCAGATTGCCCCTTCTGGAGATGTGTTGTTGGCGGCGCGTCTCTAAGGAATATGCGACCGAACCAGCAGGCGCCGATAGCGGTGGAGTGTTGATGCGATGAGGGGGGGCGTCCAATCAGCAGGAGCTTACCCCCCGGGGGGTGT
Source organism: Erythrobacter aureus (assembly GCF_003355455.1). Classification (NCBI taxonomy): domain Bacteria; kingdom Pseudomonadati; phylum Pseudomonadota; class Alphaproteobacteria; order Sphingomonadales; family Erythrobacteraceae; genus Erythrobacter; species Erythrobacter aureus. Next base: position 133,582 of record NZ_CP031357.1, on the reverse strand, counting down.
TGTTGTGTTGGGGGCCGTCACTGTACACACAATAGCGTAGTACCTAATTAGAAAAAACTTCGGCATGCCGTAAGTTCAACTCTTCTCCTATCTTCCTCTGGTTCCTCGGGCACTTGGAGTGCAGGCAACCCCGCCAGATCGCAGCTTCGCGAGGACCGCCGGGGGTATGCCAGAAGCAGACGGTGACAAAAAGCCAGCCGCCTAAACAAACCTACCCCAAAGGAAATTCCGTGTCCTGGGTTGCTCGTGTGGTGATCTGGCTCTTTCGGGTTCTTACCCCTGCGGTAGCCAGCTGAGCCATAGCTTGCCTGCGAGTACGCAGAAATGGGGGGCGGACGGGCTAAAGCATAGCTTGTTAGCCTTCTGCCAAGCTTCGTTTGAGCAAGATTAGTTGCGGCCTAATCACGTTCGGAGCAGATTGGTACGAGCTCCTTTGCACTAAACTGTTCTCGAGTGATAACGAGTCCTAGTTTCCCAAGGGGCTTGAGCGGCTCGGCGAGAAGGTTTTGACGAATGCGGAGTACATCAAAGCGCGGTCTCAGAGTACCGGGCATGAGCGTGTACTCACCATCTTGACAAGCTATGGCAAGGTGCCAGCCACACGGCAGGCTGATCTGATCCTGGGGCTCGGTCAACGAAGCGCAAATTCCGAATAGTACCCGGCACTCAGCTATTGCTTGATCGTGGACGATATGGTGATTGGCCCGACGGGGCTTGCTATTCAGGGTTGCACGAATGTCGAAGAAAATCAGCGGTGCGGAATATCCACTTTCCAAGATATTCAGTTCAGAGTTCGAATATGTCATCCCCTCGTACCAAAGGCCATACGCTTGGACTGTCGATCAAGCCTCAGAACTGTTTGACGATCTGAAGTCGTTCTATGAAACCGAAGATGAAGAAGGCTACTTCCTTGGTAGCATCGTTCTAATCAAGAACGAGGACAGGCCTTTTGCTGAGGTCATCGACGGGCAGCAGCGTCTCACCACACTCACCATCCTCTTTTCGGTTCTCTCGTCGGTCCACGATGGAGCAAACAAGGACGAGTTGAAGGGCTATGTTGTCGAGCCTGGAAAGAAGGCGGAAAAGATCGATCCCAAACCCCGCCTCACCCTGCGGGAGCGCGACAAGGCATTCTTCCGGAAGTATGTGCAGGAATTCAGGCTGGACGAACTTGCCGAGCTTGATGAGTCGGCTCTCGAGAATGAGGCTCGCGCCAATATCCTCCGTAACGCGGTTCACTTGCGGAAATCGGTAGAGGCTGCCTTCAACACGCCTGAGGAGTTGCTTGAGTTTGCGAGCTTCCTGCTGACCCGCTGTTTCCTCGTAGCCGTATCAACCCCCAACGAAGCTTCGGCGTTCCGGGTCTTTTCGGTCATGAACAGCCGAGGTTTAGATTTGCAGCCGACAGACATCATCAAGGCCGACATAATTGGCAAGATAATGGGGGAAGAGGATCGTCAGGAGTACAACGACAAATGGGAGGAAATGGAGGTCGAGCTAACCCGCGATGGCTTCCGCGACCTCTTCACCTATCTCAGGATGATCTACGCCAAGGAGAAGGCGAAACGGACTTTGCTGGAGGAATTCCGTCTCCATGTTCTGCCCGACAATCCGGACCCGCGAGAATTCATCGATGACGTGCTTGAGCCTTATGCCGACGCGCTGGAGGACATTCGCAAGGCCTCGTACACCGCAGTCAGCCACGCCGAGACGGTCAATTTCTACATCACCTGGCTCAACCGGATCGACAATTCGGACTGGATTCCGCCAGCCATGCTGTTTCTCAAGAAGCACAAGAACAGCCCCGCGCTTCTGGCGGACTTCTTCCAACGGCTTGAGAGGCTGGCCGCGTATATGCACGTCTGCCGTATCTACGTGAATGAGCGCATCGAAATCTTCGGTAATCTCATCGCAGAAATTGAAGAGGGCAAGGAGCTGGACGATATGGACTGGCTCCACCTCGACGAGGACGAGATGGAACTGTTTCGAGATACGCTTGATGGCAATGTGTACGAGTTCACACCACGCCGAAGGAACTATCTGCTGCTTCGCCTCGATTCATTCATTGCGGATGGCGCGGCCACCTATGATCCCAAAATTCTCACCATCGAACACGTCTTGCCGCAAACGGTGGATGACGATTCCGAGTGGGCCAAATGGTGGCCGGATGGCGATCAGCGCAAAGCCTGGGTGCATCGCCTTGCCAACCTCGTTCCGCTCAACAAGAAGAAGAACAGCGCGGCGCAGAACTACGATTTCGACAAGAAGTGCGATACCTACTTCAAGGGCAAGAGCGACGTATCATCCTACGCCCTCACCAGTCAGGTTCTCTCCAAAAAGAAATGGACGCCTGCGATCCTGCAAGCGCGCCAGGAGCAGTTGCTGGACGTGCTGATTGAGAATTGGGAGCTTGAGGGCGACGAAGAATGATCCGCTTGCCAAGCCGAATCGACAAGGGAATTGAATGTCGCGTCTGACTGATCTGATTGCGAGGACAAAAGCCAAGGATGCCGATCTGGGGCGGGAGCTTGAGCGGGAGTTCAAGGCGCTCTCATCGCGGCGAGCGTTTGGCCTGAATTTCGAGCGCCACCGGCCGGAAAACGTCGAGTTGCCTGGTCGCCCGATCCGCAAGGGTGACAAGGTACGCATCCTACCCGAACGCGGATCGACCAAGAAGGGCGATCAGCGGCTTTGGAAGGTGAGGAGCCTTGCGGGCAAGGGTGCCGAGCGCGTGGCCAGCCTTTCCCTGCTTTACACCGATGAGCCGGAGCAGGCCGAAGCGCCGGTTGCCGATCTGGTCGTGGTGGCTGAATTTCGGGACTACATCTATCCCGGCCTTGTCAGCACCGGGAAGGTCGAGATCGGCGGTGACAAGCCGTATCACACCGTGATCAATGGCGAGAATTTCCATGCGCTGGAGGCGTTGACGTTTACCCACCGCGGCAAGGTGGATGCGATCTATATCGACCCGCCCTACAACACCGGCGCGCGGGACTGGAAATACAACAACGACTACGTGGAAGGCGAAGACCAGTATCGTCACTCGAAGTGGCTGGCCATGATGGAGCGACGGCTCTTGGTGGCGCGTGAATTGCTAAATCCCTCTAAAGCAATCTTGATCGTCTCCATCGACGAGAAGGAGTTCCTGCGGCTGGGCCTTCTCTTGGAACAGATTTTCCCGGAAGCATCGATCCAGATGATCAGCTCAGTAATCAACCCATCGGGCGCTGCCAGAACATCTGCCTTTCGCCGGACAGATGAATACATTTTCTTCGTCTTCTTTGGAACCGGGCCGAAAGAGTTACCATTGCCGGTAGAATGGCGCATTACGCGCGATAAGAGAGCAGAAGGATTAAGGTGGGATGGGCTGCTGAGATCGGGAAGTAATACTCAACGTGAAGATCGTCCCAATCAGTTTTATCCAATATTTGCAAAAGAGGTCGATGGGGTGGCGGTAATCCACTCTATCGGCGAGACCTACGAAGGGGAAGATAGGGGTTCAGTAGCGGCTCCGGAGGGGGCCGTTGCAATATGGCCTATCCGCAGAAACGGCACCGAAGGAAATTGGCAAGTCGGCGCGCCAAGTGCACGCCGCCTCTGGGAGAAGGGTTATCTGAGGCTTGGGAAATGGCGGGCAGCGGAAACTACGGTTTCATACATTAAGCGTGGTGGACGCGCGAAGATCGAGGAAGGGATATTCCCGATTGTCGGTCGGGCGAGCGATAATTCAGTTATCGTAGACGACTCCGGATATAATTCGCTTTTTGTTCCCGGCACTCAATGGCGGATACCTTCTCACAGTGCTGAGCAAGGTGGAACTAAACTGCTTCGCAGCTTTTTGCCTGCGCGAAGTTTTCCGTTCCCAAAGAGCCTCTACGCAGTCGAAGATGCACTTCGCTTTTTCGTTTCCGATCTACCCAATGCAACCATTCTCGATTTCTTCTCTGGCTCTGGAACTACGGCCCATGCGGTCATGCGGCTAAACAAGCAGGATGGTGGCAAACGCCAGTGCATCTCCGTCACAAACAATGAGGTTGGCGCTGATGAGCAAGGCAAGCTGCGCAAGGAAGGTTTTCGTCCCGGGGATGAAGAATGGGAGCAATGGGGAATTTGCGACCATATTACGAAACCCCGAATCCGCGCCGCGATCACCGGACAAACCCCGGAAGGGCAGCCGATCAATGGTGATTACAAGTTCACCGATGAGTTCCCGATGGCCGATGGCTTCCAGGAAAACGCCGAGTTCTTCACGCTCACCTATGAAACCCCGGTCGCAGTTAGCCATAATCGCGCCTTCGAGCGCATCGCCCCGCTTCTGTGGATGCGCGCCGGGAGCGTGGGAAGTCGGATCGATTCCTTGCCGCAAGGCGGTTGGGCAGTCGCTGATTGCTATGGCTTGCTGACCGATCTGGATCAGGCAGCGCCCTTTTCCGAAGCGATCCACGGCAAGGGCAGCATCCGAATCGCCTATATCGTCACTGATGACGAAAGGCGCTTCCAGTCGGTCGTGCGGCAACTGCCCGAAACGGTCGAGCCGGTGCGACTGTATGAATCCTATCTCACCAACTTTCGCTTTTCGATGGGACGCTGAGCCATGAAGTTCACGCTGAAGGACTATCAGGAAGAAGCCGTTGGCGACGTTCTCGACCGGCTGGATGAGGCGCGAGAAGATTGGCACGGCAAGAGGAAACGCATCAGCGCCTTTTCGCTCACCGCCACGACCGGGGCAGGCAAGACCGTTATGGCGGCGGCTGTCTTTGAGGCTCTGTTCTACGGCAACGACGACCACGAGTTTGAAGCTGATCCCGGCGCGGTCTTGATCTGGTTCAGTGACGATCCGTCATTGAACGAGCAATCAAAATGGCGACTGCATCAGGCTTCCGACAAGCTCACAGTTTCCGATCTGGTGACGGTCGAAAATACCTTCAGCCGGGAGAAGTTCGAGCCGGGGAAGGTCTATTTTCTCAACACGCAAAAACTGGGCAAGAAGAGCCTACTGGTGCGCGGGCACGATCCCGATGATGAGGGGTTGGAGAGGACCGCGACGGGCGAGCGGCTGATGCCCGATCTGCGCTCGCACACGATCTGGGACACGATCCAGAACACCATCGAAGACCCGGATTTGACGCTCTATCTGGTGCTCGATGAAGCTCACCGGGGGATGCGTGATGGCGGCAACACGGGTGAGCGGGGCAGGCCCACTATTGTGAAGCAGCTAATCAATGGCACCGGCACTGTTCCTGGCATTCCGATTGTCTGGGGTATCTCTGCGACCGTGAAGCGGTTCAACGATGCGATGCAGGGCATGCAGGACCGCATCAAACTTCCTGACGTCGTGGTCGACTCCCAAAAGGTGCAAGACAGCGGCTTGATCAAGGACACGATCAAGCTTGATGTGCCCGATGAAGTAGGCGACTTCGCAACCGTGCTGTTGCGGCGCGGGACGGAACGCCTACGCGATATGACGAAGGCGTGGGCAGACTACAGCGCCGATCAGGCGCAGGGCGAAACTGTTCAGCCACTCATGGTGATTCAGGTGCCGAACAATCCCGATCCGAATGAGATTGGGCGCTGGCTCGACACGATCTTCGAGACGTGGCCTGACTTGCCGCATGATTGTGTGGCCAACGTGCTGGGCGAACACCGGAAGGAGCAATTCGGAAGCTACTCCGTGCCCTATGTCGAGCCGGAGAGAGTACAAGAACGCGATGATATTCGAATCCTGATTGCCAAGGATGCGATCAGCACCGGCTGGGATTGTCCACGTGCCGAAGTGATGGTGTCTTTCAGGGCGGCGAGCGACCGCACGCATATTACGCAGTTATTGGGCCGGATGGTCCGCTCTCCATTGGCACGGCGCGTACCCGGCAATGATCAACTCAATGCGGTCGATTGCCTCTTGCCAAAGTTCGACAAGGTGGCGGTCGAAGCAGTTGCCAATGCGATCATGACAGGAAGCGATGCCGAAGGAGATACACCGCTGAAGCGAGTGCTGATCCAGCCGGTCGTTCTGTTGCCGAACCCCGCCATGCCGCAAGCATTGTGGGACAAGTTCGTTTCCCTCCCATCGCAATCCTTGCCGAAGAAGTCGGCTCGCCCTGTAAAGCGGCTCACGGCCTTGGCACACGAGCTGGCGCATGATGGCCTGTTGCCTGATGCTGGAAAGAAAGCACACGCGGCGATGCACAAGGTGATGGACGGTCTGCAAGCCGATCTGGCGGCTGAGATTGTCAAGGCTCGCAAGAACGTGCTCACGGTCGAAGGCAAGACCCTGACAGCGGACATTGTGACCGGCGGCACGAGTTTTGACGACTTCGTGGAGGCGGCGGACTATGCGGTGATTGAAGATGCCTATCTGCGGGCTGGGCGGATCATAAGCCCTGATTTGGCCACGAGCTACAGCGAGCATCTGGCAAAGCAGAATGAGGCTCCTGACGACGAAGAAGAGGCGCTGATTGATGCACACACCGACATTGCGGCTTTAGGGCTGATTGATGCGGTGAAGGTGCGGCTGGAGCAAGCAGCAGAAGCCTTGGCGAATGATTGGCTGAGCGAGCATCAGGCGGCAATCGCAAAGCTGAGCGACAAGCGGCGCGATGCTTATCGCGAGATTAGCGAACTGAGCGCAAAACCCTTCGACGTGAAGCTAGAAATGCCACGATCCCGGCTCCAACCGACAAAGGTGCTAGAGAACGGGATGGAAACCGACTTGCCAACATACGGCGAGCACTTGCTTTGCGATGAATGTGGCCAATTCCCAGATGTTATGAACGAATGGGAAATAAAGGTGCAATCGATCGAGATGGCACAGGATGGCCGCATCGGCTGGTATCGCAATCCGCCGCGCACCGCCCCGGAAAGCCTTGGTATCATTTATGACTATGCGGGCAACACCGAGATCATGCGACCGGACTTTCTGTTCTTCAGCAAGAACGGCGATGGGGAGATTCTGGCCGACATAGTCGATCCGCACGGGGAACACTTTGCCGAGAGCCTACCAAAGCTGCGCGGCCTGGCTGACTATACCGAAAAGCACGGCGCGCATTATCGACGGATTGAAGCCGTTGCCAGACTGGATGGGACCTATCGAGTGCTTAATCTCAAAAGTTCTGATGTGCGGGAAATGGTGCGCCAAATGACGAGTGCGAAGCAGGCTTATCTCGATGCTCTAAGCGCAGTTTACGGCTGATCTGACTTAGAACTTTGCTTTTCTTCGAGCTAAGGGGCTGCGTCAATAAGGTGGCCGAGATACCCATCGCAACCGGAGAAATAACCTTCCAAAGCCTTCATCACGTCGGATAGATTCTCAAGATGTGTCCTGGCAAAGGCAATGGGCAAAGGAGCGCCCTTTTGATCCACTGGGTATCGATAGGCGTCAGATTTCGGGTCAATCTTGGCAAACTGCCCGATAACTGATGCGACGATTGGATCAGCTTCGTCTGGGTCATCTGTGCCGAAGCGGTCTAGAATTTCTTCAAATGTGATCCACAGCTTTTCAAGATCATGAGAGTTCCAAATCGCCTTGATCCCGACATGTGGACCGTAAGTGGCGATTAAATACTTGAGAGAGAGTTCGATAAACTGCCGGTAGTTGAATATTGCAGGGTAGACGAGGGAATCGCGAAGCGCTCTGTTCTCGGTCGTCTTCGCCACGACGAGATCAGCCGCCACCTTGTAGCCATCAATCATCAACGCCAGACGGGTAAAGTCATTCTCCGCGATCATTGCATCGTCGACGGGATCATCCGCCTCTACAAATGGTTCATCACCCTGCATTGGCCATCGAAACGGCTGGTTCAGGATTTCAGCAATTGCGTTGTGCTTTCCCATCGAAACTTCCAATCTGAACTTTCACCGCGATCTTTTCCAGTCAGTATTTCACTCAGAGACAAGAACCAACAGTGAGGGATGCAGCGAAGGGGAGCCAACCTTGATTGGGGGCCAGTTTGGGGGCCGCAATTAGATCGCTAAAGAATATTCACCAAGTTATCAGATATTTGAGATCTCTATGCGAGTCCTCTTCTGGCACCATTTCTCTTGAAAATGCGCTAGTTTTCAGGTGTTTAAGCTAACTCTGAAAAACTAGTCCACCTTGGCGCCCACCCTGAAATTCGCGAAGCGGTGGCTCGGCATGAGCTGCAATGTTCAGCTCGTGGGCCTACTCTATGCGATTCAACCTTGCCGCAACTCGTCTATGAAGCTGCTCAGGACGGCTTCCAATTCGATATATGCCGGATAATCGGCGAAGTGTGCCGCTAACTCCGCGTTGATCCGCGAACGTGACTTTGCGTCCTCGGCGGAATCGGCTGCCCAAGCGCGACCAGGATGGAGTGTATCCCAGGGCGAACGTTTGTTCGCGCGTGTCGTGGCGGAATCGCCATGCTTACCAAGGCCGTAGAGGATGTTGGTTTCGCTGTTCCAGATCGGACGAAAGAGGTGGATCAGATAATCCTCGGCCGCAGTCTCCCATCCACTTTGGACAACGAGCGAACGGAACTCGAAGTCCACCAAATCAATTGTCGTTGCGGCTTTCGCGATGTTCTTGCGATGCTCGTTGAGGCGCTTCGAAAGCTTGTCGCCTTGCTCGGCTGGCGTGCGCGCGTTTGACAGCGCGGGCGCGGCCTGGCCCACATAGATGGGTGTCTATGTTCCGCTGATTGGTCCGTAGGCTGCAAAGTCGCCTTTATAGTATATGGCATATACGCCAGAGCCGTAGAATTTCGGGATCTCTGCCAAAGGATGATGTTCTTGGGCAACCAGCGCCAACGCGACGAAACGACCCACAACCTTGGGATTACTCGGATCGAAGACGGTGGTAGGCTGAGCAATCATGAACGAACACGACTCGCTTGCGGGGCCTGAAAACCAAGTCAGGCCTACCTGGCAATTCAGGCGCGTGCAGGCGATAACGGTAGCCCATCGAGTGCACCAACCTGCGGATTATCATTTCGGGCTTCGTATCCCTTGAACGGACGAGGCCCATGCGCTTGCTGCGTTCAGCGGTTGAAAGCGTGTCGGTCACTTGGTGAGAGTAGCGGACAGACGACTCGGCTTGAAGGACTCCCCCACAGCAATCTGATTTGCTAGCCTCTCTACTTCTCGGGTATTGTCGTAAACCGGAGCATCGCGATGAGGATACTATCGAAGCGTCAGCTCAAGAAGCTTGTTCTGTACTCGCCGCAGCATATCGCACGACTGGAAAAGGCCGGGCAATTCCCCAAGCGTGTAAACCTAGGTCCTTGCAGAGTGGGTGGGTTGAGGACGAAGTGCTCGACTGGCTCCAACAACGACTGGACCGCCGAGGAGCGCCTAGTCGACACTCCTCTTGAAGGAGTGGGTCATCGGGTTTGCAAGCTCGGTCACCCAATGGCTGGTTCTGAGCCTAATCTGTTGAAGAAGTCGTAGCTTGCGTTGGCTGAGTTGTGGTGCGGACAGGGGCCGAGCGGAGGTCCTGTCCCGCTCAGGCGGGTGCGAGCCCCGGCATCGGTTGCATCTTGGCCAGTTTGCGGAGATTCTGGGCTGCTGCGGCTAGGTGGAACTCGTCTTTTGCCCCATTCGGACCGCGCAGACGCAGGCAATCCAGCTTTAGGATACGTTTCAGGTGCGCGAACAGCATCTCGACCTTCTTCCGCTGGCGGCGCGAGACGAGATAGGCATCGGTGTTGGCGATATCGCGCGCCATGTCGCGTGCACCTTCGTGGACCGAGCGCATGATCTTGCGGGCTTCCATGTTGGGAGTGCAGCGCGGCTTGAGAGCGCAAGCGTCGCAGTCGAACTTGCTGGCACGGTAGCGGATGAAGCCATCGGCATCGGCGAGCGGGCGCGGGGTCCTGAAGTTCCTGTTTGTTGGGCGCAGGCGATTGCCACCGGGGCAGATATAGCTGTCGTCTTCATGGTTGTAGGTGAAGGCTAATCGCTCGAACGTGTCGTCCCGGCGAGCGGACTTGTCGAACACAGGGATATGTGGTTCGATCCCTCGGTCTTCCACCAGCCAGGCCAGGTTCGGCGCAGAGCCGTAGGCTGTATCGGCGACGAGCTTCTCGGGCCAAAGGCCGAAGCGCTCCTGCGTTCGCTCGATCATCCGGCGCTGGGCGGTCACCTCGGCCTGGCGCACCGATGTGGTCGCCTCGACATCGACGATCACGGCATGGTCGAGATCGATCAGGTAGTTGGTCGAGTAAGCATAAAAGGCAGAGCCGCGTGTCGCTGCGGTCCAGCGCGCTGCCGGATCGGTAAGGTTGACGCGCTTGGGTGTGACCGGCGTCGATCCGCCGAACGCGGCATCGTCGAGCACTTCGAGATACTCGGTAACGGCGCGTCCCACCGCTTTGGGCGGCAGCTCCTCTTCGCCAGGCACCGATCGCTGTCGATGAACATCAGCGCGGATCAGGCTGGCATCGACCGCGAAGCCCTCCGCGCCCACAAGCCCTTCGGCCATGCACCGCTTTACGGTCATCTCGAACAGCTTGCGCAAAAGGTCGCTGTCGCGGAACCGTCCGCGCCGGTTCTTCGAGAAGGTCGAGTGATCGGGCACCGCACCATCGAGATCAAGCCGACAGAACCAGCGATAGGCAAGGTTGAGATGGACCTCCTCGCATAACCGCCGCTCCGACCGGATGCCCATGCAGTATCCGATCAGCAGCATGCGGAATCAGCTCGGGATCGATCGAAGGCCGACCCATCGAACTGTAGAACGGCTTCAGGTGCTCGCGGATGCCTTCGAGATCGACGAACCGATCAATCGAACGCAGAAGGTGATCTTCGGGAACATGATCTTCAATGCGGAAGCTGTAGAACAGCGCCTCCTGCATCACCGTCCGCTGACCCATCATCAGCACACCTCCCAATTGCGAAGATCACTGAATCAGTAGGTCAGCTCTTCTGCAAACGGAGTTTTTCAACACAATAAGGGCGGTAGGAGACTGTCCGGTCCAGGGAACCGAACTTGGGAAAGCAGACATTCGGACGAACCAACCACTCAGACAGCGGCCGCCGACATAGCAGTTGTTCGGTGGGCAAAACCGAGGCCTCGAAAGCAGCCTTTCATCAAGCTTGCGCCCGGTAGGCCGAAACGGCGTAGCCGGGAACGATCCTGAAAGGCAGTTCGTAGCGGCAATGATAGTGATCTGGCCAGTCGTTCAAGCGTGCAGGTCGAACGGGAAGGGTGTGGATCCATCAAATGTCGGCGCCATTGGGCTGGAACGTCCATCGTCAAACATCACAACGCGATAGGCCGGGCCAATGACGGTATCATATTCGCCCGCCAACTGCGCGGCGTCGTAGCTGTCATACGTGCCGGTGAGCCCATCCTCCATGACTTCTACGGTCAGCGCTCCATGCGACCGCACGTCGAGATAGTCGATGTGCCGCAGCCGCCGCTGTGCTCCCGCGAGTGACAATGCGGTCCCGGCGCGCAGGTCGGCGAGCAGCGGGCGGGAGGTATCCCGCCCATAGAGGAAGGACAGGTTGATCCAGCGAGCCGTCGGGCCGGTTTGCGGCCCACCGATCAGGTCCGCTGCCTCGCTGCCAGCCATCTCACCAGCGACGAAACTGCCAAGAACGTCGCCCAACGCTGTTGAACTGATCCCGGCCACGCAGAACTCACTCGCAACGCGGCGACCGCCGGACATCAGCCCGCCAGCGAAATGCATATGATGATCACCCGACAGGAAAACCGTGCCGCCGATACTCCTTGAAGCGATATAATCCAGAAGTGCGCTGCGGGCAGCGGGATAGCCTTCCCAGCTGTCGATCGTCAGCGCGACCTCGTCCGCCACGGTCTCGCGGCTTGCCAGGTCGTAGCGGAAGTCGAGAGTAAGCGGCATTAGAGGAACCGAACTGGCGCACAGCTTCCATTTTGCACAGGACGTAGTGAGCGTTTCTTCCAGCCATTGCGCCTGCCTTTCGCCCAGCATGGTGCCGGGGGCCTTGTTGTGGCGATCGTTCACGATCGTCCGGCCATCGTGTTCGAAGCTTTCGGATGCGGCGCTGCCATCATCATTGCGCCCTCGATCGCAGGTCCCGATCATTTTGGTGGGCAGCAGGGCGCGCGCATGGAGCGAGAGCTTCTTCGCCTGATCCGGCGCAACGGGCGGTTCAGAGCGGTAGGACCGGCTGTCCGTCAGCACGATATCGGCCAACGCGCCCCAGCGGAGCTTGCGCGGAAGGCCGATGCAATCCACCGCCGCGCGATTATTCGGCTCTTCCTCGGCACTCAGATCCGATCCGCGGCCGAAGCGGACATTCTCCACACTGACCGGCGCATAGTCATGGCCCAGCGGACCGGTCAGCCGCGCCGGGACATATTCAAACCACGCTTGGCTCGCCGCCACACGGCGCTGTTGCGAAGGCTCGCCCGCGTCGGTGTAGGTGGCCATGCTCTGCCAGCAATCGTTCGAGAACTCGTGATCGTCCCAGATGCACAGGAACGGGAACTGCGCCCGCGCCGCGCGCAGCCACGGGTCCGACAGGTAGGTGCGATAGAGATAGCGATAGTCCTCGACACTCTCCGCATACTGATAGCTGAGCGGACGGCCCGAGATCCCGTCATTTGTTTCCCAACTACGCCCTGGCAGGGTCAGTGGGCGGATGCCCTCGCGGAACACCAGTTCGTAGATGAAGTCGCCGAGGAACAGCACGAAGTCGAGCGGTGCTTCACCGCTGCGGTCGCGCTCCACCAGATTGCGATAGGCATGATAGCGGCCGGTCTGGAAGTTCTGGCACGAGACGCTGGCGAAACGGAACGGCGCGGCGGAAGCCGGATCGGGCGCGGTGCGGGTGCGCCCGGTCTCGGAGCGGGCGCCGTCCGCCGTCAGGAAGCGATAGTAGTAATGTCGCGCGGGCTGCAATCCGCCGACCGCGACGCGCACCGTATGATCGAGATCGGGCAGGGCGTCCACCTGCTGCTCCACCAGCACCCGCTCGAACGAAGGCGTTTCGGACAGCTGGACCACCAACGGCACCTTGCCCGCCTTTGCTGGCGCAAACACGCGGGTCCAGACAATCACCGATTCCGGCTCCGGGTCCGCCGAGGCCACGCCTTCGGGGAAGACCATGCCGTCCGCCCGGTCTTGTGCGCGGGCGAGCGGCGCAAAGGCCGATCCGGCCATCACCGAAATGGTGCCCATGGTCATGAGCTGAAGCAGGCTGCGCCGGTTGGTCTTCATCGTCTGTCTCCGTGGATCGGCTTAGAAGGTCAGCGCGGCTTCGACCGTCACGCTGCGCGGCGGGGCGAAGTGGGCATAGGTCGATCCGGCATTGACGAGGCCCCGCACGGCATAGTCCTCGTCGAACAGGTTGCGCCCGACCACCGCGAGCCGCACCGGCCCTGCCCGCCACGCAATCCGCGCATCGAACACCACATAACCATCCTGCCGCGAGCTGTTGGCGGCATCGAAATGCATCGGTCCGTTGTGGGTGAGATCGGCCCCCAGTTCGAAGCTGTCTGCCACAGCGTAGGAGGCGCTGGCGGTCAGCGAATATTCGGGGACGAGTTCGATCCGGTTATCGGCATAGGAAAGGTCCGGCCCCGGTTCGTATTCGCGATAGCGCGCATCGGTGAAGCCGCCACGCAGCGACAGGTCGAGGCCCGGTGCGGCCTGCCAGTCGAGCGCCGCTTCCGCGCCCCAGCTTCGTGCGCTGGTAGCATTGTCGACGATGGTGGCGATGGTGAACGGTTCGGTGCCGGTGATGACGCTGCGCTGCACCTGCAGGTCCGACCAGTCGATATAGAAGACCGCCGCTTCAAATCCCGCCGCGCCGTTGGCGAAGCGTTGCTTGTAGCCGACTTCGTACTGCCAGCTGTTCTCCGGTTCGTAAGCCACATCGCGCGTGCCGCTATTGCCGATGAACACCGACCCGGCGCGGAAACCGCGGTTGACCGAGGCGTAGACCTGCCCCTCGCCGCCAAGCAGGTAAGACAACGCCAGCTTAGGCTGGAAGGTGCGATAGGTATTCCGGGCGTTCTGCTGAGACGCGCCTGCCGCCGCGACATAGTCGACATCCTGCCGCTCCACCGCAAAGCGCCCGCCCATGGTCACACGCCAATTGGAGGAGACATCGTAGGACAGCTCGCCAAATACAGCAGCCGCATCGGTGGTGCGGTCCTGGTTCTGGTAGAGCAGCACCAGGTCGAGCGGCGCGAAGGTCATCGTGCTGCGGAATGAATTGGTCTCGTGCAGGTAGTAAAGGCCCGCGATCCACTCGATGTCAGCGCCCGCCCCGCTCGCGCGCAGCTCCTGCGAGAAGCTGTCATAGCTGTCGAACTGGCCGATCAGGACCGGGCTGACCACAGCTGAAGCTACCAGATTGCGCCGCGTGGAGGCAAAGGCGGTGACCGAGGTGAGGTCCACCGGCCCGCTGCGCTTGAGCGTCAGCACGGGCAGGATCATCCGTCCGTCGCTGGTGCCGATATCGGGCGCGATGCTCTCGCGCGGGCTGGAGGTGGGCACGAGATCGTCCGACAGGCCGTCATATTCGTCATAGGTAAAGGCAAGCCGGGCCAGCCAGTCGCCGGACTCGTAGCCGATGGTAAGCCGTCCTGTACCGTTTTCGTTGCGGTGGGCATCCTCCCGGTCGAGCGTGACATTGGTGACGAAGCCGTCGGTCTTTTCGTAGCGGCCCGCCGCGCGGACAAAGAAACCGGATTCGCCAAGTTCTCCGCCGAGCGCGGCGCGCGCACCGAAGGTTTCGCCGCTGCCATAAGAGGCGGCGACCTCATCCGGGGCGCCGTTGCGGCCATCGTTGGTGACGAGGTTGATCACACCGGCATTGGTATTGCGCCCATAGAGCGTACCCTGCGGGCCACGCAGCACTTCCACCTGGGCAAGATCGAGCTGCCGATAAGCGCGACCATAGGGCACGACCACCGAGTCGATCGCGGTGCTGAAGTTCTGGTTGTCGGATGTGCCGGTGGCGCCGACGCCGCGATAGATCAGGCGGTACTGGCCATCGGAGAACTCGGCCACGTCCAGATTGGGCGTGATCTGCGCGATCTGCTCTACCTGCTCCACGCGCCGGGTGGCGAGATCCTCTCCGCCATAAAGCACCACGCTGGCCGGCAGGTCGAGCGCGCCCTGATCGCGCTTGCTGGCCGTCACCACGATAACCGATTGCGCCGCCTCGTCGCCGCCCCGTGCCTGCTGCGCGGCTGCAGGAGCGGCGATCAGCATCGGCGAAGCGAGGAGCGCCGCCCTGATCGGATGCCTTTGGCGCGAAGCCTGTTGATTCGACCCGGTCTTCATCACGTTCTTTTCCCCTAAACAGGCGATTCCCACTCGGAAGCGCGCTGATGAGCGGCCTGGTACGGTCGTCCAGTTACAGTTTGATGACCTTGGCAAAGCTTGTCGAATTGCCTATCGGCAAGGCTCAGGTACGGTCGTACAAGACGTGATGGGGAAGGGCAACAATGGCTGCGGATGCTGAATTGGCCGCGATGGCAACCGACAAGCGCCTGGCGCACCATGCCGCGCAGCTGTGGCGGGCAGGTGGGCTACGCGCGGTCACTTTCGGCGCGGTCGCGAAGGAGGCAGCGAGCGGCAAGTCGCTCGTTTCGCATCACTTTCCCAGCCATCGGCACTTGCTGCTGGCAGCCGGTCACCTGGTGGCCGGAGCCCTGGCAGAAAAGCTGGAGGCGATTGCGCAAGCCTTGCAGGCGAGCGACCGCGCCGCGCGGCAGGATGGACCCGCCATCCTCATCGAACGATTACTCTACGAGGATGGCGAGCAGGCCACCTGTCTGCTGGAGCTTTGCGCGCTGGCGCTGAGCGATGCGGATTTTCGCGACATGCTGGCACCGATCTTCGCTGCAATCGCCCGCATTGCCGCGCTGACCGAAGCCGATACGCGACTGATCCAGATCGCGGTGCTGGGGGAACTGCTGCAGCACGCGCCGATCCCCCGCTCACCGCTGGGGCCGCAGGGCCTTCGCGAAAGGATGCGCCTGTTCACCGCGCCGGGCGCCCAGCATCCGGAGCTGGTCGAAGGCTTCCGCTCGCTCGCCAACGCGCGCGTGGAAAAGCGAGCACTGGCTGCAGAGGACAGGCAAGATCCATCGCCCGAAGACCGCCGCGAGCGCATTGTGCTCGCGGCGCGCAACCTGCTCGCGCGTGGGGAAGATCCCTCGCACCGCGCCATCGCGGCAGAGGCCGGGGTCTCGCTCTCGGCGACCACCTACTACTTCAAGTCACGCACCGACATCGTGATCGGTATCTATGAACGTATCCAGGCTGATACGCGGGAAGGCCGCGCGCAAGCGGCCTTCGCCAGCGTTAGCGACACGCGCGAATTCATTGCGGCCCTGCGGGCCTTGCTTCCCTATTACCCAGCCCATCCCGATGCGACGGTGGCGCATCTCAATCTCGTCCTGCTCGCCGCCCGCACACCGCCCTTACGCGACTGGGCGGACCGCGCACAGAAATTGGAGATCGCGGGGCTGCGCCAATTGCTGGCCCGGTTCGAACCCGATATCGGCATCGATCTGGGCCGGACATCGCTTTCGGTCATCTCCGGCCTTGCCCTTGACCTGCTGCTGCATCCGCCGGACTGAAACCATGCCACGCGTGGTGCAACATGGTACCGGGCCGAGGTAAATGTGCGGAAGGCAGCACTTGGGCTGCTCACGCTCCAACGTGAACGGCGGCAACGGGGGCGCGAAACGGACTTTCTGTATCCCCATTAGCTCCAGCTTTTGATCCCTACCCATAGTTTCTCATAGCTAACCACTGCAAATTGCTCCGCGATGGAGAACCTCCGCGACTTCAGAATACCCTCTCATTCATTACTGAATTCTCGGGCGAGGATATTTCTAGAAGCATGAGCGAATATTCAAAGATCACTTGACCGTTGGAAATGATCTACGCAATTTTCTGCGGGGCTTGAACACCGGTGTTCGGGAATGTGATAGAACTGCTTTTCAAGAGAGAACAGACGACTGGAAGCGTAGGGCGGGTTAACTTTAAGCTGTGGGGCAAGCTTGAAGTCACTCAAGACGAACAGGCGCTCATCAGACGATATCGGTTCGATGAATCCATCCTCATCGGCGCGGATGATCGTCACCTGCTACGCGGTGCGGTCAGGCTCGGCGCAATTGTGTTCGTAATCGCCGCACTTCTCCTGACCTATCTCTCTTCAAGCGGCATCACGGGGTTGGTTGGCGGCCTCGCCGCCGACGCAGGCGCTGGTTATTGGCAGATGAACGAGAAGCGCGAGACGATCTTCGTGAAAGATCTTCTCCATGGTCGCCACTTCACATGCGAAAGCGTCGTCGAGCTTGCCAAGAAGGAAGCCTGGATTGAGGGAGCCTGCGAGATGTTTCGCCAGGTCAGGGAAAGCGCCAAGCATTGGGATGGCGTTGAACGCAACACGATCGAGCCACTGCCGAAGGGGCTCGCGCGAGAAATGATCCTCCGGGCGTTCTGATATGGTCTGGCGCGTCGGAGCGCGGGTTCATTCTTCAATACATAGACTATTCAAGCCAAGTGAGGCGGAATTGGTGCGCCGAGAGCGGAACGAGGTCGAGAGCCTGTTCCAGCAAGCGGGTGTCGCCGATCAGGCGGGACGATCTCGACTGATCGGAGCGATTGGGAATGCGGTGGCCGACCGCCTCGGCGCTCCGCCCTCCCATGATCAGGCCCTCCTGATCCAAGATTTGGTGGCCGAACTGTTTTCATATGAAGGCCTGTTCGTCCTGCCCGAAGTGGACTGGGCGGCGGAGCGCACGATTGCCGAGCTATGGGATATCAGGGAAGAACTCATCCGTCAGCGCGGCTTCGTGGCTGACTTTGAGGCGAACTGCGAACTCCTGGAGCTGGCCTCTACATCAATTCTTGGGCCGCATGGCTTTCCTAAGCGAGATCAGGGCCGACGATAGCAGGCTGTTCACCGCCGCCATCGTGATGATGGCCGAGATGTTCGCGAGGGGGCATATCCGCGAATAGGCATAACCCTTCTGTGTTCGTGCACACACTCCCATTCCCGCTGCGATGGGGGGAGCGCAAAGGCCGAGGAAAAATGGATCGGTGGTGCATTGCACCGTCTTCACCCTCGGAATCGTATCCGGCGTGGATCGCGCGCGTTTCAAGATCGCTGCGCGCAGCCCCGCCTCTATTAGCCATTGCAGCAAGCGCGGAACGGCCAGTTTGGTCCCGAATACCCATCATTGCACAAGATACACGCTCGCTTCTGGGTTGATGCCGGCAAGAATTGCCGCGATATGGTCGCTATAAGACAGAATCTGCGGTGAGGGACAATGGACGGTTACGATAGAAAAATCCTGCAAGAGCTGCGCCGCAACGGTCGTATAACGAACCAAGAGCTGTCGGAGCGGATCAACCTCTCCCCGTCACCGTGCCTTCGGCGCGTCAGGGCGATGGAAGAGTCAGGGGTGATTGCAGGTTACACGACCATCATCGACCAAAGTAAGCTTGGCAAATCGGTGACACTGTTCGTTCGCGTCAAGCTTGAACGCCACAACCGCACAGGCGTGGCGGAGTTCGAGCGCGGAGTGCAGAACTCGGAGAATGTGCTCGCATGCTATCTCATCAGTGGGGAGTATGATTATCTGCTGCACATAATCATGGACAATCTCGAATCCTACGAGGAGTTCGTCCGCACCGAGCTGCACAATCTGGCCGGTGTCTCGGGCATCGACAGCGGATTTGCCTATGGCTGCGTCAAACAGCCAACCGGCGTTTACGTAAGCGGCGACTTGCAACCGCGAACGATGCGGAAGGCCCTTTAGACGAACCGGTATTTTTCTTGCCTGCTTTAACCATGCGAGAATTCTCTACCCGACCATGATCAAGATGTAATTCCTTTGCTCCTCCGTCGAGATATCCGGCTGTCCGGACGTCCAACGACCGCATCCCGCCCGAGATGGCGACGAGCCTGCTGGGACTGGTCGCATCCAGTTTTTGCGTTCGTAGAGACCAGCGCGCTATCTTTCGGGACTGCGGCGGCCCCGATACGCACCCCATCCGGCTGACGAGCATCGAGATATTCAACGCCAGGCTTCCGCTATCTTTCGGCGAACGTTTCAGGTGCGCCAGAAAATTGCGCAACAAACCGGATACGATAAGAAATCTACCAGAATCCGACGCTGCATCTCCGAAAACGCAAACCCATTGCGTGTAACGCCGAATACATCTCGGAGAATGATCTCAGCCTTCAAATCTTCCGGCCTCATGGCTCGACAGCTTCGCTCATTACTCTCTGCTCGAAGCGCTGCGGGAAGGCTCTGATCGATGGGTCGTGCCACCTCCGATACGCGTCAAGTAGTGCCCATCCGCGGCGATAAGAATGCTGAGGGCATACGGCCCGAGCACCAAACGTGGCTGAACTCGCTGACCAGATCCCGGAAATCGGGGCCGTATCTGAGCGATCATCAACTCGTCGGCATGGCTGACCAGACGCTCGCGGTACATGCGGGCAGCGGCAACGAAGCGGTCACTGGCTGTGTCGGCACGCCGATCTACCAATCCACCACCTTTCTCTTGAATGAGGATCAGTATCAATCGGTTGGTCAAGGCTATGCCCGGGATAGGTTCATCTACACCCGCTATGGCAATCCTAGCCAGTGGTCGGTTCAAGAGAAATTGGCCGCACTGGAAGGCGCGGAATCTTCGGTCGTCTTTTCCTCCGGGATGGCGGCGATCTCGACTACATTGCTTACGCTGCTCGATCCCGGCGGACACGTCGTCGCGTCGAACGAGCTCTACGGCGGGACCTACAATTTTCTGAACATGGAGCTGCCGAATCTCGGCATGACCGCGACGCTAGTCGATCCGCGTGATTATGACGCGATCGAGGCGGCAATACGTCCCAATACGCAGGTTCTCTATTTCGAAACGATCACTAATCCGCTCCTCAAGATCGTCGATCTGAAGCGCCTCGGAGATATCGCCGAGAGGCGCGGTGTTCGTCTCGTGGTCGATGCGACTTTCTCCACTCCCATCGTTACCAAGCCGCTTGAGTACGGCGTCGATATCGTCGTGCATTCGGCGACCAAATATCTCAACGGACACAGCGATCTGGTCGCCGGCGTCGCGGCGGGCGATCGCAAGCTTATCGACCAGGTTTGGGCTCGCATGCTCAATTTCGGTGGCTGCCTCGATCCGCATGCCTGCTTTCTTCTCGAACGCGGCCTGAAGACGCTTGCGGTGCGGATGAAGGCACATGCGGAAACCGCGCTTGCGGTTGCAACCCGTCTCGAGGCGCATCCTCAGGTCCGGCGTGTCTTCCATCCAATGCTCGAAACACATCCCGATCACGCCCTGGCGAAAGAACTGATGCGTTGTGGGACGGGCAACGTCACTTTCGAGGTGAAAGGCGGCGATGTGGCCGCGCTCGATCTTGTCGACAACATGACCTTGGCGCGCAGTGCCACCAGTCTCGGTGGTGTCGAAAGCCTGGTCAGTCTCCCGTTCAATTCATCCCACTCCAGCTTCACCGCAAGGCAACGCGCGGAGATGGGCATCATGCCGGGATGTGTTCGCCTGTCCGTCGGAATTGAAGATCCGGACGACCTCATCGCCGATCTCGACCAGGCATTCGATCAAATCCGTCCAACCAGAGAGGCGAGCGCTTGAACAATAACATCTCCGTCTGCGCGTTGAGCGAGTTCGTAAACGAAGTGAAGGCGTCGCCTGAGGAAGCGGAGGCCTCCTACGGCGTAAGACTTGCATGGCAAAGCGGAGCGCGAAGTTCCGCGGAAGCCTCTCCGATGAAAATCGGGCCGCATACCGTAAGCCGCAATTTCTCGTGGTCGATCGACGAGCCCCGTCAGCTTCTCGGCTCGAACCATGCGCCCAATCCGCAGGAATATCTGCTGTCGGGCTTCGGCGCCTGCATGATGATGGCTTTCGTGTCTGGAGCGACCGCGAAGGGCATTCAGCTCGAGCATCTATCGATCAATGTCGAGGGCGATCTCGACCTTCACGGCTTTCTCGGAATGGAGAGCAACGCTCCGGTCGGCTTCTCGGCCATTCGCTATCGCATTGATGTGCGCGGCGACGCCTCGCCCGAGACATTCGAAGCGCTCCGGCAGCAGGCGGAGAGCCACAGCCCCAACGCCATGACCCTGGCCAATCCGGTCGAGCTGTTGGGCGAGATAAATGCGGAGGAGGTTCGCGACAGCGACACGTAAACACCGCTCGCGATGAAGAGCGGGAAGAACAATTATGTAGGGGAGGGGAATAATGTCATCGAATACCAGAAATGTGAAGCGCCCGGTTCGCGCCGGCTTGCTGGCCGGTGCCGCGACGCTGGCCGTGATCGGGCAGAGTGCGGCTGCGCAGACGCAGAAGCCAGACACGGAGCCTGAGGAGGAAGAGATCGATGTCCTGCCGACTACTGAGCAGGATGAGAATGCGGGTGCCACGATCGTCGTCACCGGCTCGCGCATCGCCCGCGACGAGTTTGACCAAACCGCGCCGGTTTCGGTCATAGATTCAACGGTGATCGAAAGCTCGGGCCAGAATGCCCTGAGTGACATCCTGCAGCGCAATCCGGCGATCGCGGTGGGTACGGGCCTGCAGAACACGGGTGATAGCGTCGATGTCGGCGCCGGGTTCATCAGTATGCGCGGTCTCGGTGTCGATCGATCGCTGACGCTGGTGAACGGCAAGCGCCGCGTACCTGGGGACGTCACTTCGAGCACGGCCGATGTCAACGCCATTCCCAATGCGCTGGTCGAACGGGTGGAAATTCTCAC
This sequence comes from Erythrobacter aureus, assembly GCF_003355455.1. Lineage (NCBI taxonomy): Bacteria > Pseudomonadati > Pseudomonadota > Alphaproteobacteria > Sphingomonadales > Erythrobacteraceae > Erythrobacter > Erythrobacter aureus. The sequence continues at coordinate 111,873 of NZ_CP031357.1, read as the reverse complement.
GGGCGGAACTTCGGCAATTTATGGTGCTGATGCGGTTGTGGGCGTCACTAACATCATTCTGAAAGAGGATTTCGACGGGCTGCAGCTATCCGGTCGGATGCGCATTCCCGAACAGCTCGGCGGTGGTGGCGGATACGACTTCGACATCGTCGGTGGCGGCAATTTCGGCGGCGGTCGTGGTAATGCCGTGTTTGCTCTTACCTATACCAAAACGGATCGTCTCGATGGTCAGGACCGCGATTTCTCGCGTGGCTTGCGGGTGTCGCAATTCCGGACGAACCGCTTGGACACCGGCCTTAACGATGGCATTCCCGACCGGATTGTCGTGCGGGATGTGGTTACTGCGACATATCCGGCGACCGGTGGGTTCTACTTCTTCAACCCCAATGTTCCTTTCGACAGGACCATTGTGAATAGCGACCAGTCCCGGCTTTTCAACTCCGGGGATCCACTCCGCTTCAACAGGTTCACTGCCGATGAGAACGGCTTGAGGCCGATCCAGAACGACAGCGCGCAATGTTATGCCGTGGGTTGTTTTGCGGATGTTCGCGCACAGGGCGGTGACGGGTTCCGTTTTGAAAATTTCACCACCCTGATCAGCGATTTCGAACGCTTCACGAGTTTCGGGCGCGCAACTTACGACATTACTCCGGCGGTTCAGTTCTATGGCCAGTTCGATGCTTCGAAGATCAAGGCCCATGGCGGTGCTCAGGCACCCTTCTTGCCGTTCCGTGACTTCGCCATCAGGCTAACTCGCGATAATCCGCTTCTGCATCCCAGCGTCACTGCGTTCATGGACGACCCGAACAGCGTCATTCCCCTAACTCAGGCGCAGATTGACGATCCGGCGAACAACCCTCGTCTCGCTCCGATCACGTCGATCGGGGTCAATCGCACGCTAGAAGATTTGGGGCGTCGGACAAGCTATGCCACAAGGCAGGTGGTGTCGGCGATTGGCGGGTTCGAAGGAACCTTGTTCGATGGCTGGGACTTCGACGCCTTTTATCAATACGGACAAACCAAGGTGAGCGCGCGGGTCACCAATACCGTCTACGCGGAACGTCTGCTGCAGGCTTTCGATGTGATATCCGACCCGGTTACCGGCGCACCGGTCTGCCGCGACTTGAATGCACGTGCCGCCGGTTGCCAGCCGTTGCGCGCATTGGGTCCGGAAAACCAGATAACCGATCCCACATTCCGGCAGTGGCTGTTTGCCGAGCCCGTCGAAACTTCGAAAATCGAACAGCAGCTGGCCGGCGCGACGGTTACCGGTTCGCTGTTCGACCTTCCTGCCGGCCCGGTGGGACTGGCCGCTGGTGTCGAATATCGCAAGGAGAAGGTCCAGTTCCGCGACGATATCAGGCGCCAATCGCTGCTGCTGCAAACCTTCTCTCCGCCTGAAGATGGGGATTTCGCGGTCGCTGAGGTCTTTGCCGAGACGGTCGTGCCGATCCTCGAAGGTAAGCCGTTTTTCGAAAAGCTGCAGATCGAAGGCGCGGTACGCTATTCCGACTATAACCTTCCCCTCGGCAGCACCTGGACCTGGAAGGCGGGCGGCGTCTGGTCGCCGATCCCCGATATCCGGTTCCGTGTGTCACGCTCAAGAAGCGTCCGCGCGCCGACACTGACCGACCTTTTTTCGCCCGGAGATATCGGTGCGGTCAGTCCAGTCGATCCGTGTAATGCATCGCGCATCGGGGATACGCCTCAGCGCGCCGCCAACTGCGCCGCATTGGGAATTCCGGTGGGATATGAGGATCCGCAGATCATCACCAAGCGCCAGCGCACCGGTGGTAATCCGAACCTCGCACCGGAAACCGCGAATTCTCTGACGATCGGGGCGGTGCTGGAGCCGCGTTTCATTCCTAATCTGTCGATCGCCGTGGACTATTGGCAAATCGATCTGGAAGGGGCGATCTCGACCCTGCCTCTGCAGGATCTGGTCAATGCTTGTGTCGATGCGGAGACGATTGATAACCCATTCTGCCGCCTGACCGAACGCTTTCCGGCTGGTCATCCGAACGAGTTCCAGATCTCGCTGGTCGAAAACACCTTCGTCAATTTCGGCAAGCGCGAAGCCTCGGGCGTCGATTTCAATGTGCGTTACTTCAACGATCTCGAAAATATCATCGGCGGTCTGCCGGGCGATTTCGTAATCAATGTGAATGGTACCTACCTCCACAAAAACAACAGTCAGCCCGATCCGGACGATCCCGATACGGTCTTTATTTTCGCCGGAGAGAGTGCCCTCCCGCATTGGCGCTTCAATGCCAGCTTCAGCTACAATCTCGACAAGTTGCATGTGAACTGGTTCACCAACTTCAGGTCGGCGAGCAGGACGGATAACCAGCAGGCCGGACCGGAATCCTATCCCGAAGGCTTCGACAGCATACCGTCTCGGATCTACAATGATCTGTACGTGTCGCTGGACGTCACTGAGGTGTTCCAGATATCGGCAGGCATCAATAACGTCTTTGATGTCTCTCCGCCCGATCACCCCTTCGTTTGGGGTGGCGGCGGCGGTCGCTTCGACAGCAATGGCCGCACTTTTCTGATCGGAGCTCGGATGAGGTTCTGATCTGGCCGAGTGGTCGAGCCTCTCCACTGCGCCGCCGCTTTTATGAAGCGGCGGCACTTTTTCCGACTCGAAACACATTCCGCACCGTCGTTCGGTATAAGGGACAACACAATGTATGATATGAAGCGTCTTGGAAATCTGCAGACTATGGGCAAACTCGCGCCAGAGGCTTGGGAGGCATTTCAGAGATTTGACCGGGAAGCGCTGAAAGACGGTGCGATACCGGCCAAATACAAGGAACTTATCGCAGTCTCGGTCGCCTTGACTACACAATGCCCCTATTGCCTGGAACTTCATCGCGGGCGAGCAATCGAAGCCGGGGCGAACGAACGGGAAATCGCGGAGGCCGTTTTCGTTGCCGGTGCATTGCGTGCGGGCGCCGCTATCACGCACGGCGTCCATGTGTGTGGTAATGGCGAGGCGTGAGCCACCACTCATGCAATCCAGCTAGAGGCATCGAGGTTCCATGATACAATTCCCTCGGAACTTGACGGCGCTCGGCATTCGTCTTGCAGCTGCCATCCATCACGAACATACGAGATAGCGGAACCAGATCGAGCTCATCGCCTCTGAGAATATCCCAAACAAGGCCATCCTTAACGCCCAAGGTTCAGCGCTGACGTATAGATATACCGAGAGTTATCCCGGTCACAGATATTAGGGCGGCTGCGAACACGATTACGTCGGCGTGCAACTGGCAATGGACTACGCGAAAGATCTCTTCGGCTTGCAGTTCGCCAGTCTTCGGCGGCGCTCCAGCTTTCGCTGGAGCGCTACCGCTGCCACGACTGACATACCGCCCCAACAAGCTGATCGCCGATATCGGCTGGCGGAGCAGGCCGTCAGCCGGGCACAACGCGGTTGGTCATCTGCCCGATCCCATCGATCTCCAGTCGGACTTCGTCGCCATCGTTCAGGAACTTCCAGTCCTCGATGCCGCAGCAATAGGGCATTGCACCGGTCGCAATCATCTCGCCGGGATAGAGAGTCTCGCCAGTTGACGTATAGGCGATGATCTCGGCTATTGAATGCGACATCATACTGGTAGAGGATTCGCCGCGCACTTCGCCATTGACCCGAACGCGGGCTTTCAGATTCATCGGGTCCGGAACCTCGTCACGGGTTACCAGCCACGGGCCGATGATATTGCTGTTGTCGAAGTCCTTCCCCTTGGCGGGACCGGCGGACATGGGGCCGACCTCTTCGAACAACTGTTCGCGGGCACTGACGTCGTTGTATACCAGATAACCGAAAACATGCTCTTCCGCGTCGGTAGGAGCTATCGATTTTCCCTTCTTGCCGATTATCACCGCCAGTTCGAGTTCGTAGTCCAGCTTCTCCCCATAGGGAGGGCGAATGATATCGTCGTGCGGGCCAGCGATATTGGTCACTGTGCCCTTGTAATAGACGGGCCGCTCGAAAAACTGTTTCGGCGGGATTTTGATCGCCACTTTGAAAAGCAGGGATTTGAGCTTGCTCCAATGGTGTTTGGCAACAGCCCGAAACGATCGCTCGAGATGTAGGGCATAGACGCTGAAGGACCGCAGCTGAACCGAGCCCAGCGGCTATCGTGCGCTTCAGCTGCTCTATTCGCAATTCCGGTCTATCGTGCCGCCGCCGATGGTAAAGGGCGTTCCCGACTATTCGCCAGAGGTGATGACGCGCCAATATGCGGAGCTGAAGGCCCTTAAATCCCGGTTGCGCGCCATCGACGATAGCAACTGGCCGATCTCGCAGCGTGTGGATTACATGGTCGTGCTGGCCGAGATGCGTGGGTTCGAATTTCAGCACCGCGTTCTTCAGCCATGGAAGCGCGATCCAGCGTTCTACAGTACGACGAACCTTGGCTTCGGGCCGAAAATGCACGGTGCGATCGCCATTCCCGATCTGCCGCTTGATCAGTTTGAGGCGGCCGAAATGGCGGCCAGACTCGAGGCTGTGCCGGAGGCATTGCGGCAGGCGCGGGACAACCTCACCGACGCGCGCGGCGATCTTGCGCGCCTCGCGATCGCCCAGAAGCAGGTTGAAGTGAACGTCTATGGCCAGCTTGCCGAAGAAGCCGCACAATTGCAGCCGGAACTGGTCGCGCCGGCACGTCGTGCGCAAACCGCTGCCCGCGAGTTCAAGGTGTGGTTGGAAAGCATCGAGGCGCAGCTTCCCGCGCATGGTGGAGTAGGGCGGGAGAATTATGCCTGGTATTTGAAAAACGTCCTGCTGCTCCCGCATACAGTGAATGAGATCGAAACGCTTGGCGAGCGCGAATATCAGCGCCAGATCGCATTCCTGAAGATCGAGGAACATCGCAATCGCGACATTCCGATGCCGGCTCCGATCCGAACCCGTGCCGAATTCGATGCCAAGCGGAAGGCGGAAGATGAAGATCTCCTACGCTTCTTGCGCGAGGGCGATTGGGTCACGATCCCCGATTATCTCACCCACGATCCGCAAGAGGGCCCCTATCAGTTTCCGTTCGAGAAGGATCCTTCTAAGCCGGGGCTGTTCGCTCCCCCTCTTGACCTTCACTTCTTCTTCCAGGCCGAATTCCGGGATGGGCGCCCGCTGCGCGCGCATAACCTTCCTGGCCATGCCTTTGATGGATTGCAGGCGGCGCGCGATACGCGCCCGATCCGTGGGGAGCCGCGTATGTTCTTTGTTGACGGTGTGCGCAACGAGGGATGGGCGTTCTATCTCGAAGAGATGATCCTGCAGGCGGGGTTGCTCGACGACAGACCGAAAACGCGGGAGATCGACTATATCCTGGGTGCCAAACGCGCGGCCCGCATTCTGCCCGAACTGATGATGCAGAAGAATTCCTGGACTTGGGCAGAAGCCAATGCCTCGCTAATCGCTCGCACACCCAAATGGATGAAGCCTGGTGATGCCGTGGCTCAGTTCGATATCGAGCTCTATTTGCGTCAACCCGGCTACGGCATCGGATACTATATGGGGAAGATCGAACTGGAAAAGCTCATGGCTGAAGTCGCAATGCAGGAAGGTGATATGTTCGACATCAAGTCGTTCCACGATCGTTTCCGGGCGGCAGGGGCGATCCCGATCTCGCTCATCCGATGGGAAATGACCGGCCAGGATAATGAAATCAATTCGATGCGCGACTGAAAACCGGTGGTTTTGGGACGTCTGTGGTTCGGTCTGATGCATAAATATTCAAAAGGACATATGCCATTCCTATCACTGCACTTGCCCTGTGCGAAAGCTGCTCTGAGGTCTTGGAATTCTACCAGCGATGAATGAACCCCGGCATCAAGGATTCAGCCAATTTGTCCGCACCGTTTAGGTAAGCATCAGCATTGGCTGTTCGACTAGCCTGCGGAATTCGGCAAGGAAATCGGCGCCGGTCGCTCCGTCGATCGCGCGGTGGTCGAAACTGGCGGTCGCGGTGAGCAGGCGGGCCGAAACGATCGCACCATCCTGCGACCACGGCCCCTCGCGACCCGAGCCCACACCCAGAATCAGGCCCTGCGGCGGATTGATGACCGGCCCCATCGCGTCGATACCATACATGCCGAGATTGGAGATGGAGGCGGTACCGCCCTGGTAATCCTCGGGCATGAGCCGACCCTCGCGCGCCTTTTCGACCAAATCACGCGCCTCTGTGGCGATCGCGGCGAGGCTCTTCGCTCCGGCGTCGCGAATGACCGGTGTCACCAACCCGCCTTCGACAGCGACTGCTATCGCAATATCGACGCGGCGATAGCGATAAAGCCTATCGCCGCCGAACCCTACATTGGCGTCGGGCACGCGCCGCAATGCCAGGGTCATGGCGCGGATGAGCATGTCATTGACGGAAAGCTTGATCCCGTCCGGGACCAGTTCCTCGTTGAGCCGCTGGCGAAGATCGATCAACGCATCGATCTGGCAGGTCACGGATAGATAGAAATGTGGGACCGTCTGTTTGGATGCACTCAGACGGCGCGCGATGGCTTTGCGCATGGTGCTGAGCGGGTGTGCATCGTGCGGAACGCCTTCCACCGGCCCATTCGTCGCCGGGATCGGAGCCGCCTTTGCACCAGAAGACGCCCGTTCGGGCGGTGTGGCGGCAGGGATTTCCGTCACGATATCGCGCCAGAGGATGCGTCCGTCCGGTCCGCTGCCGGTAAACGAAGCCAAGTCCACTCCCCTCGCGGCAGCCAGGCGAGAGGCCAGCGCCGTGGCGTCGGCGCTACTATCGACCGGCACGGCCGCAGCGGCAACCGATCCCCCGGCAAGGGGGGTGGAAGGCGGCAGGTGTTGCGCCGCGTCGTCCGCATCCTCCGGTTGCTGTGCGGATGGTTGGATTTCGTCCCGCTCCCGATCGCCGCCGGGAGAAGGCACGGCTTCTCCTTCCTGCGCCATCACCGCGATGACGGTGCCGACGGGGATATCCTCGGTGCCGGCGGACACTTTCAGTTCGGCGACCACGCCGTCTTCGGCGGCCTCGAGTTCCATCGTCGCCTTGTCGGTTTCGATTTCGGCAAGCAAGTCGCCCGCAGCGATGGTATCGCCGGGGGAGACGAGCCATTTGGCGAGCGTTCCCGATTCCATCGTCGGAGACAGGGCGGGAAGGGTAACTTCGATCGGCATACCATCTACCTCAGGAACAATTCGGCGGCCGCTTCGACGATTGCATCGGGATCGAGGCGGTATTCGCGATACAGGTCGATGAGATCGCCGGTCTGCCCGAATCTGTCGGTGCCAAGCGCGCTGACCCGTTGGCCCCTCACTCCGCCCAGCCAGGACAGCGCGCCGGGACTGCCGTCGATCACGGTGACCAGTCCCGCTTCGGCAGGCAGCGCGCCGAGCAGGGTTTCGACATGCGACGGCGGCGCGGCTTCGCCTTGCCAGCGTGAAGCCTGCCGTGCCGACCAGTCGCGGTGGAGAAGGTCGGGGGAGATGACGTTCAGCAGCCCCAGCCCTTCGACATCCTCTGCCAGCATCGCCCAGGCCCGCAGCACTTCCGGCGCGATGGCCCCGGTAAAGGCCAGCGCCGCCTGAGTTTCGGAACCGGGACGCTTGAGCCAGTAGCCGCCCTTGACGGCATCCGTGCGCCAGCCACTGTCCTCGCGCGGGACCTGTTCGATCTCGCGAGTCGACAGGCGTAAATAGACCGATCCGCCATCATCGCGCTGCATATGGTCGAAGCTCCATTCCATCAGCAGCGCCAGCTCGTCGGCGAAAGCGGGTTCGAAATAGGTCAGGCCGGGTTGGCCCATCCCGATCAGCGGGGTGTTGATCGATTGATGCGCGCCGCCTTCCGGCCCCAGTGTCAGGCCCGATGGCGTTGCCACCAGCAGGAAGCGTGCATCCTGATAACAGGCGTAATTGAGCACATCGAGCCCGCGTGCGATGAAGGGATCGTACACCGTGCCGATCGGGAGCACGCGCTTGCCGAACAGCGGCCCGGCAAGGCCGAAGGCGGCCAGCGCCAGAAACAAATTGTGTTCGGCGATCCCGAGTTCCAGATGCTGTCCTGCTGCATGGCCGGACCATTTCTGGGTCGAGGGGATGCGCGCGTGGTGGAATACGTCTTGCAATTCCTGGCGCCGGAACAGGCCGCGTTGATTGACCCAGGCGCCCAGATTGGTCGACACCGTGACATCGGGTGAAGTGGTCACGAGATGAGCGGCCAGCTCGCTGTCCGACTTGGCGAGCTCGTGCAGGATCTTGCCGAAAGCGCCCTGGGTCGATTGCATCGCTCCCGACGGAACGGTGATGGCGTGCACGGAATAGGTCTCCGCCGGGCTTTCCGGTTCGCGCGCGGCCAGCGGCGATTTCCGCACGAAATCCTTCAGAACCTGCGCCGCATTGCCGCCGAGCCCGCCATAGGGCTCCCACTCTTCACCTTCGGCAATACCCATGTCCTCACGCAAGGTCCCGATCTGGGTCGGCGTCATCAGCCCGGCATGATTGTCTTTATGTCCCGCCAGCGGCAGGCCGAAGCCCTTGACCGTATAAGCGATGAACACCGTCGGCTTTTCGTCGGCTGCGTCGTCGAAGGCTTCCACCAGGCTTTCCATGCAATGGCCGCCCAGATTGGTCATCAGCATGTGCAGTGCGGCATCGTCGTAATCCGCCAACAGTTTGAGAGTGGCCTTGCTGTCGGCCAGGTCCCGCTCGAGCCGTTCGCGCCACGCGCTGCCGCCCTGATAGGTGAGCGCGGCGAAATCGGCATTGGGACAGTTTTCGATCCAGTCGCGCAGCGCCTTGCCGCCGGGACGGGCGAAGGCCGCCTGCTGCATCTTGCCATGCTTCAGTGTGATTACCCGCCAACCGCAGGTTTCGAAAATGTCGTCGAACCGGCGGAACATCCGGTCCGCCGTGGTCGCATCCAGCGACTGGCGATTGTAGTCGATGATCCACCAGCAATTGCGCAAATCGTGCTTGTAACCTTCGATCAGGCACTCGTAGATATTGCCTTCGTCCAGTTCCGCATCGCCCATCAGCGCGACCATTCGCCCCGCGCTTTCGGGTGCGTTCCAGCCATGCGCGATGACGTAATCCTGGACCAGGCTGGCAAAAGCGGTGATCGCGACGCCCAGCCCCACCGACCCGGTCGAGAAATCGACCGGGATGCTGTCCTTGGTCCGGCTGGGATAACTCTGCGCCCCTCCGAAGCCGCGAAAAGTCTTCAGCTTGTCGAGGCTTTGCCGCCCGAGCAGGTAATTGATCGCATGCAGCACCGGGCCGGCATGGGGCTTCACCGCGACGCGATCGTTCGGGCCGAGCGCGTGGAAGTAAAGCGCCGCCATGATTGCCGTCATCGAGGCGCAACTGGCCTGATGCCCGCCAACCTTCAGG